>JBFARE010000018.1:0-142328 GCA_040674215.1 Nocardia sp. NPDC050193
CAGTCGCTCACCGAACTGGGCCATATCCTCCGAAAACGACACGATCGCCGCAACCTCTCGAATCGAGAGTGTTGCGACGACCGTGTGAACCCAAGACTCCGCCGGGCCCTGCTGTGCGTTTCCTACTTCGGTCAACCCTTACGGCCCGGCGCCTTGGCTCCGGACTTGAAGCCGAGCGCACCTGGCTTGGCCTGCGGCGGGGTGACCCCCGAACCGTTGCCCTCGCTGCCGTTACCGGCGGCTCCCGCGGTCTCGGTCGCGGCCGTCGGTGCCGCTTCGCTCGTGCTCACCGGCGCCGCTTCGGCTGCGGTTTCCGAAGACGAATCCGCAGTGGCCGCCGCGCCCGATCCCGCGGTGACCTCGGCAGCCGGCTCGGCGGTGGGCTGCGGTGCCGATTCCCCGATGGCCTCGTCCGGAGCAGGCCCGGATGCCGCGGTGGCCGCCGACTCCGGCGCGGGAGCCGGCGCCTCGGCGCCGGGCGCCTTGGCACCCGGACGCTTGAATCCGGACTTCATCGCCAGACCTTTGGCCGGTTTCGACGGTTTGCTCTCGCTGGGAGCCGCCGCGGTGGCCGGTTCGGCGTTCGCCGCATCCGATTCCACGGCCGGGGCCTCCGTCGAAGCCGTCTCGGCCCTCGGTGCTGCCGCCGCGGCCTTCGCGCCCGGCGCTTTCGCACCGGGGCGTTTGAATCCGGACTTCATCGCCAGACCCTTGGCCGCGACCGTGGGTTTGGTTTCGGCCGGCGCCGAGCCCGCGGTGGATTCCTCGGTCACCGGTTCGGCGGCCGAGGGGGAAGCCTCGGCGGGGGCCTTCGCGCCCGGCGCTTTCGCACCGGGTGCCTTGGCCGCGCCCTTCATGGCCAGGCCCTTACCGCCGGGTGCCTTGGCGGCGCCCTTCATCCCGAGGCCCTTCACCGCAGGCGCGGCGGAAGCCTCGGTGGTCTCCGCCGACTCCGCCGGAGCGGATTCGGCCTTGGCGCCGGGCGCTTTGGCCGCGCCCTTCATGGCCAGGCCCTTGCCGCCGGGTGCCTTGGCGGCGCCTTTCATCCCGAGGCCTTTCGCGGCCGGTGCGGTCTTCTCCTCGGTCTCGGCCGCGGGGGCGGCCGCTTCGGCGCCGGGTGCCTTGGCGGCGCCCTTCATGGCCAGGCCCTTACCGCCGGGTGCCTTGGCCGGGCCCTTCATGGCGAGGCCGCCACCCTTGGGTGCCGCCTTCTCGGCTGCGGGCGCGACCTCGGCTTCGGCGGCCACCGGCTCGGGTTCGGGTTCCGGCTCGGGTTCGGCCTTGGGCTCCTGGACCACCGTGAGATTGGCGGTCAGCTGGTCGGGCTGCTGTCGCTCGATCGACTCGAGCATCAGCTGCGCGACATCCACGACCTCCACGCCCTCGCCCTGACCGGACTCCTGGCGGGCGGTCACGCCGTCGGTGAGCATGACCCGGCAGAACGGGCAGCCGGTGGCGATCTTGGCCGGTGAGGTGGTCAGCGCCTCGTCCACGCGGTCGATATTGATCCGCTTACCCAGCTGCTCTTCCATCCACATGCGGGCGCCGCCGGCACCACAGCACATGGACCGTTCGCCGTGCCGGGGCATTTCCACCAGGGTGGATCCGGAGGCGGCCATCAGCTCGCGCGGTGCGTTGTAGACCTTGTTGTGCCGGCCGAGGTAGCAGGGATCGTGGTAGGTGACGTTCTGCGATACCGGCGCCACCGCGACCAGTTGCTTACCGCGCACCAGCCGGTTCAGCAGCTGGGTGTGGTGCACCACCTCGTAGGTGCCACCCACCTGCGGGTATTCGTTGTTGAGCGCGTTGAAGCAGTGTGCGCAGGTGACGACGATCTTCTTTTTTTTCTGCTCGACGCCCTCGAACACCGAATTCAGCAGTTCGATGTTCTGCATCGCCAGCTGCTGGAACAGGAATTCGTTTCCCGCGCGCCGGGCCGAATCACCGGTGCAGGTCTCTTCCTGGCCGAGGACCATGAATTTCACCCCGGCGGTCGCCAGCAGTTCGGCGACGGCCTTGGTGGTCTTCTTGGCGCGGTCCTCGTAGGCGCCGGCGCAGCCGACCCAGAACAGGTACTCGTAGCCGTCGAAACTGTCGGCGTCGCGGCCGAAGACCGGGATATCGAAGTCCAGTTCGTTGATCCAGTTGAGCCGGTCCTTGGCGTTCTGGCCCCAGGGGTTGCCCTTGTTCTCGAGGTTCTTGAACAGACCCGCGAGTTCGGACGGGAAATCCGATTCGATGAGCACTTGGTAGCGGCGCATATCGATGATGTGGTCGACGTGTTCGATATCGACCGGGCACTGTTCGACGCAGGCACCGCAGGTGGTGCAGCTCCACAGCACCTCCGGGTCGATGATGCCGTTCATCTCGTGGTCGCCGACGAGCGGACGCTCGGCCTCGGCGCGCGCGGCCTCGGAAATCCGGGCCAGTTTCTTCTCGTCCGGGTTGCCCTCGCCGTCGACCAGGCCGACCTCGTCGCCGCCCATATCCTTGCTGCCGCCGGCCAGCAGATACGGCGCCTTGGCGCGGCCGTGGTCGCGCAGCGACATGATGAGCAGTTTGGGCGAGAGCGGCTTACCGGTGTTCCACGCCGGGCACTGCGACTGGCAGCGACCGCATTCGGTGCAGGTGGTGAAGTCCAGCCAGCCCTTCCACGAGAAGTCCTCGACCCGGCCGGCGCCGAGAGTGTCGGTGTCCGGATCGACGTTCTCCATGTCCAGGGCGCGGCCCTTGGACATCATCGGCTTGGCCGCGCCGAGGGCGACATCGCCGTCGTCCTCACGCTTGAAATAGATATTGAAGAAGGCCGAGAACCGGTGCCAGGCCACGCCCCAGGTGATATTGCGGCCGACGAAGTAGAGGAAGGCCATACCGGACATCAGCTTCACGAAGGCGAAGAGCGAGACCATGGTCGGGCTCGCCGGCAGCAGCTTGGCCACCTGCATGGTGAAGAAGTCGGTACCGGCGTGAGCGTGGCCATAGGTCGCGAGTTTGCCCGCCTTCACGAAGATCATGCCCAGGCCCTCGAGCAGAACGATGGCCTCGATCACGTAGGCGGGCCCGAACGCGGAGCCGCTGAATCGGGAGAGTCGCTCCGGCACCCGCGGATGATTCAGCTGGCGAATGACGATCAGCACCACGATGCCGACGACGGTTCCGATGCCGAGGATTTCGTCCCACAGGTGATAGATCGCAGTGTTGCCGATCAGCGGCCAGTGGAAGGACGGATCGAAGGTCTGACCGTAGGCTTCGAACCAGAGGATCGCGCCGCCGAGGAAGCCGATCATCACGAGCCAGTGCGCCCAGCCCACCGTCCGGAACTTGTTCATCCGGGTGTGCGCCAGGAACTCCACCAGCATCTGCTTGAAACGCGGGAAGAACGGCCGCCAGCGGTCGGGGGCGGGCTGGCCCAGCATGATTGCGCGGACGATATCCCGGACGCCGCCGAAGAACGACGCCCAACACAGGAGGCTGAGCGCCGCTCCGAGGGTGCCCAGCGTCACTGTCAGGGCATTCATGTCGCGACCTTTCTTTCGAAGCAACACGAGGTATGGGGAACTGTGCAGTACCCCGTCCGGCTCGTATCGTAACCGTCAGTAAGTTACCCGCCAGTAACTAGCAGTGTCCACTGTGCGATTCGCGTTGACCCCTGGGCCTATCTGCCTGGGGTTATCCGCACGGATCGCGGCGTGATCAATATCACTCTTTTCACTTTGCTGCCCAAAGCGCATAAAGGCTGATTAACACCGTAAAGGGCCAGCTGTAACAGGCGGTGATAAGGCCAGGCTTACCCAGGTGGATTCTTGCTCTTGGGAAACGAATCTCGCCTTTTGGCAGTGGATTCGACTACGCTCAGGCCGATCTATCAGGAAGCGTGACATCTCATAACGCTCGGGTGAGGATTTCGGGTCGCGTCCCGTCGCGGGCCCCTCGCGTGCGGATGTGACGTCGATACCCGGATTGGAACTGGATGAAACTCGCGAGACCTACTGCGATTGCGGCAACGGTCATTGGTTCGCTCACCTTGGGCTGGGGCACGGCCCACGCACAGCCGGCCGCTCCAGCGCCGAAAGAGCCGGTCAACTATGCCGTGCAACTCGTCGAGAAGACGGTTGTCGCCACCCTGGGTGGCGGGACCTTCTCCATCGTCGAGAAGGAGCAGGAGCCCGTAGCGCAGGAAGGCGCCGTTCCGGAGGCCGAGCCGGTCGCGGAAGTAGCCAAGACCCAGGTGCTCGAGATCAAGGACAAGGTCGGCGACGTCGTCGTCTCGATGCCGCTCGAGTTCACCGCCAACGGCATCGCAATTCCGGTGAAATCAGAGGTCAAGAAGGACGGCACCGTCGTCGAGATCACTCCGGAGAAGCCTGCCGGACTGGCCACGGACCAGCCTTTGGCGGTGAAGGCGATTGCCTCGCCGATGGAAAACCAGCAGGCCCAGAATGAGTTCTCGAGCAACTTCAGCGTTGCGACGGCGATCGGCGGTTTCGTGGGCACCGCGATCGGTGCCGTTATCGGCTGCGTCGTGACGATCGTGGCCGGCTGTGTTCCCGGACTGCTCACCGGTGCGGGCGTAGGCGGAATTCTCGGCACCATCGCTGTCGGTGGCCCGACGCTGGTCGCTGCGGGTATTGAGCTGATCAACACGCTGCAGGCACCGGCGGGCACCACCAAGTGGGCCAACGAAGGCAAGCCCGTCACCCAGGAGGAGCCCGCCCCCGCACCCGCTCCCGCGGAGAAGTAGGCCCCCGGTCACCGGAGCAACCAAAAAGGCCGACAGCTTGCCGCTGTCGGCCTTTTTGTCTGTTTGCGTACAACATATCCGTAGCGGGGTGGCCTACTGCTGTCATCGCGCGACGGAAGTTGCCGGACGGGGTGTATCCGTCCGGGCCGTCACCCGCCGACCGGGCCATCGGACTCCGCTGTGCGCGCAGTGAATGAAGAAGCACAGCATGCCCTGCCTCGGGCGCGGTGACAACGCGGCGGCCGGTGAGCCTCCGCACCCCAACCCCTCGGCCGCCGGGTTCGACCCTCGTGCCCGAAACGAATGCAGGGGCCGCCGGCGGCGAGCTGTCGACCCTTCGCCGGCCCGATTCCACCAGATGTCCCGAGCCGCCGCTCGACGCGACCGTCGGCGCTCTATGTGTATCCGGGTGTTGTGCCGGTTACGGCGTGTGTGCCGGCCCGGTGGGGCCGGGCGTAGATCCGGGGAGAAGCCTCGCTGTGGAGCGGTTGGCAGCGTCGATGGCGGCAGACCGGTGGCAGGAGCCCCGGACAGGCGAGAGGGCCGGCAGCATAACGCTGCCGGCCCTCTCGTTGCTCGTTGCTCGATGCTCGTTGCTCGTTGCTCGTTGCTCGATGCTCGTTGCTCGTTGCTCGATGCTCGTTGCTCGATGCGAGTCGCACCCATGGGGGCGTAGCCGATATACCCGCTCTCCGCCCCGGGCCGGGTGCGGCCGGTGCGGAGAGCGGAACGACCGCTAGCTCGTGCGGATGCGCAGGCCCGGGTTGTCGGAGAGCACGACACTCACCGGCTGCGCGAACAACTGCGGGGCGTTACCGGTGAGCACGCCCAGGATATTGGGGATCTCGCAGATGGGGTAATCCGCGACCGAGGAGGCGCTCGAGATGCCCAGGGCCTGACGTCCGGTCACGATCGGCCCGCCGCTGTCGCCGGGGAGGGCGCAGATATTGGCGGAGAAGCTCTGGGTGAGCTGCCGGTCACCGACCTGGACGGTCTGGTCCACGGCGTTCACCACACCGCAGCTGAAACCTGTCCGGGAGCCCGATTTGCAGACCGGGGCACCGACCACCGGGGTGGCCACACCGTCGACCGCGATCGGGGCCGCGCCGGGCACCTTGACCTGGTTGTTCTGGAAGCGGCTCGCGGCACCGTCGGCAATGCTCATGATCGAGTAGTCCTGGGCACCGAGTACCGACTTCTGGTAGGTGGCGATCTGCGGGCCGACCTTGTTACCGCCGAGGGATTCGTGCACGGTGGCGGCGCCGACATTATTCAGATCGGGGTTGCAGTGCCCGGCGGTGATGTTGACGGTGTTACCCGCCGGACCGATGCCGTTGAAGCCGAAAGAGCAGCGCAGCGAGCCGTCGCCGGCGATGGCGGCGAAACCGTCACCGCCGCCGACCGTGGCGGCACCCGCCTCGGCGACCGCGGACGCCTGGGGCAGCGTTTCGGCCGCGACCGGCGGGGCCATGACGATGACGCGGGCCGGATCGATGAAGTTCGGCATGGGCAGACCGACCTTGTCGACCCGCACCGCGATGCTGTTGTTCACGGTATCGATGACGACACCGCGCACCAGGGCGGACACCGCTTCGGGCTGGCCGTCGAGCCAGCGTTCGAAGGCGCTCTTCTCGCCACGGAGCGTCGTTTCGCTCTTGGCGACATTGCGGACCACGAATCCGCTCGATTCGGCCGCGCCGCGGGCTTCGTCGCCGCCGGGGCCGTTGGCCAGGGCCACCACTCCGCGGCCCTGCTCGTCGAGCCAGGCGCCGCCGAACACCTGGGGGAACTGACGCTGGGCGGTGGTGGCGAAGGCCGCCACCTGCTGCGCGGTATCGGCGCGCGCCAAGTACTCCTCGGGGGAGATGTGCAGATCTCGGTTCAGCGCCGCCACCAGGTCGGCCGGCAGGCCGACACCCGGGTCGGGGGCGGCCGAAGAGAGCGCCGCGGTCGGGCCGAACAGCAGAACTGCCGCCGAGGCGGCAACCGCGACACGTTGCATGCGTTTTCTGGTCGGCGCCGACCTTCGTTTACCTATGCGTGGCATGAGCATGCGAAGACTATATCGGGCTCACCCGGCATTCGGCCTGGTTCGTACGGCGATACCGCTGCCGATGCCGCCACCGGCCGCCGCGTCGGCGTGCGAGAGGATGCTGCGGATGGGAATTCCCAGCGTAGCGGTACCGCCGTACTGGGCGAGGGCGATATTGGCCTTCTCGCAATCGGGCGCGTCGGCGGCATTGGAGCCGCTGGTGATACCCAGTGCCAGGGTGCCGGTGACGATGGCGCCACCGCTGTCGCCGCCCAGGGTGCAGGCCGAGCTGGCGAAACCGCGGATGATCTTCGAGTCGCCTTCGGTGGTGAACAGCTGGGTCTCGACCCGGTCGGCGACCACGAACCCGCAGGTGAAGGTGGAGGACTGTCCGGATTTGCACACCGGGGCGCCGATCACCGGATCGGCGGTGCCGGTGATGGTCAGGGTGGTGCCGTTGGCACCGCGCACCGACGGCTGGTCCATTCCCGCGCCGACCGCGCGCTCGTTCAACTGGATAACCGAATAGTCCAGCGTGCTGGGGCCGCCGAGTTCCGACCGTACGAAGGTGCCCAGCTGCGGGCTCGCCGGAATATTGCGGATATTCGGACCGTAAACAGCGGCCCGTCCGTCACCTTTGCCGATATTCGGGTTGCAATGCCCGGCACTGATATTCAGCGCGTTTCCGGCGGAATCGACACTGTTGAAACCGAACGAGCAGACATCGACGCTCTTCAGCTCCGCGTCGTCGAGCGGGCCGGGGGCACTGATGTAGGTGTCCCCGCCCATCGGATGATGCTCCACCGGGCCGCCGCCGTCCGGGGAAAGGACCACCTTGATGTTGGCGATGAGGGTCGGCAGGTTGAGCATATGGGCCACTGGCGTATTCGCGACATTCACGACCAGTTGGCTGTTGAGGAAGTCGATGGCGATGGAATTGATCAGCTGCGAGATATCCCGGGGCTGCGCGGCGACCCATTGGTTCATCTGCGTGAGCGAGGTTTCCAACGCGGCCGCCGAGACCGGCGCCAGGCGAGTGGAATACCCGTCGTCGCTGGCGACCTTGGCAGCGTCCGGCGAGGTCACGGCGACGGTGGGCTTACCCTCCGGGGTCATCCACGCGCCGGCGAAGACCTCCGGGCGCTCGGCGCGGAATTCGGCCGCGTAGGTCTGCAGCTGCTGTGCGCGCGCGGCACGGTCCAGATATTCGGTCGGGGTCATATTCAGATCGCGGGACAGCGCTTCGACCAGTTCGGCCGGCAGGTCCTCGGCTTCGAGTTGCCCGGGTTCGGGGGCGGCGATCGCCGCGGTCGCGCCGAACAGGGGAGCCAGGAGAACGGTCGAGCCGATAACAGCAGCCTTGACCGCGGCGCGACGCGCCACCGACTTGCGCATGGAGTCCCTTCGTCGGCACTGTGTGCCAGATAATCCGTGGCCACGAGAGCGAATCCGTTGGCGCACAGGTTTGCTCGAGCTTCGACCGAGTTGCCGGGGTGGCCGGAATAACACCGGTCAGCGGATCACTCTAAGGCACAAAACACTATCTGGCCTCTTCTTGACGACCTTCCTTGGATCCGGTGTCGGGAAGGTCCATTTCCGGGTCCTCGGTGCGGAACGGAACGGGGAACGGGAAGAACCGCGGCCGGGTCCGGGTGGTCGTGGTCGTGGGCTCGGTGGTCGGCTCGATGAGGGTCGGGCCGCTGGGTTCCGGAGCGGTCGTCGAGGGGGCCGTGGTGGGCGCCGGAGTTGTCTCGGTGACGGTGACCGGAGGCGGGGCGGGCGGTGGTTCCTCGGCGTAGGTCGGTTCCGGCTCGTAGGTCGGCTCGGGTGTGTAGGACGGGATCTCGGGAGCCGGGGCGACCGGCTGCGGCTGTATCGGTGGGGGAGGCGGCGGCGCCTCGGTCACCGAGGTGGTAGCCGGTTCGCCCGGCTCCGCGGCACCGGGCCGCAGGATGGCGGTGACCCCGAGTGCGCCGATCAACAGGCCGCCGAACGCTGCGGCCGCCACCAGGGCGACGGTACGCCGGGTGCCTTGCTTCGGGTCGGTGGCCGCGGCTTCGGTCGCGGGCTTGGCGGGAGTGGCGGTGGAAACCGCTGCTGCGGTACCGGTCGCGAGCCGGGGGCCGGCCGCGGGGCCCGATCCGGTGGCCGGACGTGATCCGGTGGCGGGGGCCGGCCCGGCGGCTATGGCCGCCAGGCTCGGGCCGCCGTAGGTGGCTTCGGGATCCAGGGCGGGAACCAGCGCGGAGTACGCCTTGGCCGGGGTGTCGCCGTCGCGCAGTTTCGGCATGACGACGGTGTCCAGCGCGGAATTCTGAGCGGTAGAGGGGTCGGGCGGAGTGGCGCCGGCCGGGGTCTCGAGGACGGCCGCGAGCGCCGCCCGGCCCGCGCTCTCGGCGAAGTACCGGCCCGTATCCGCGGGGGTGAGGTGGGCGGGGCCCGGGGGGAGTTCGTCCTCGCCGACCAGGGCCACCGATTTCAGGCCCAGATAGTCGAGTGCGCCGCGCAGGGCCATCACCTGTACGGCGTCCCATCCGGCGGGGTGGGCGGCGTAGAACTCGGCCGGGCCGTTGAGGTGTTCGGCAGTCAGGTTGATCAGGCAGAACAGGGCGGTGGCGAGTAGGTCTTCGCCGCGGTAGGCCTCGCCGTCGTCCACGACGACGCCTGCCGGGTCGCCCACGGCCGCCACGAAACCGGTGATCGTATGGCTGTGCCCGGGCGGGGGGACGGCGCCGCCGAGGGCCGCGTCCCCCTCCTCGGACATGTACAGCACCGGCTCACGGAGGATGAAGCGCGGATCTCCCTCGTCGTCGACGACCGCCGCGGTGCACGCATACTCGGCGATGTGCAGGCCCACCCCAGTGGCCATTCTCGGATCCTCGCTTCGACTTCCTCATCCAAAAATCACGGTACGGGTTCACCCGCACGTCGCCGTACCGCGACGCGGGACGGCGCGGTCACCATGGGCGGGGCTTCGACAATAGCGCCGAGGAGCGGGTCGTGGGGATCGGGGCGCGGGTCGCGGTGGGGGGTGCCGGGGCGATACGCCTGGGTCACGATTCCGCGCCGCGCCGGTTCGGGGTGGCGGGCCGGGGAAGAATGGGGCGGGCGCCGGTGCGATGGGGGCGGGAATAGATCGCGAGGGCCGGGAGTTGAGCTGATCGACAATGTTGAGTGATACCGGCTCAAGTTTGACTTGACGGCCTCTCGGAAGCGAGGCAGGATTGAGCCGACCACGCTCAGTATTGCTGGGACCGTGCTCTATGTTCTGCCTGGAGCTGGTCCATGCGGTGGGTCCTACGGGCCCACGGCGCAATGGGCACAGTGCCCGGACAGACACAAGCAGTCGAAAATGAGGAGGAACAAATGGCTCGTGCGGTCGGAATCGACCTCGGGACCACGAACTCGGTCGTCGCCGTTCTCGAAGGTGGTGAGCCGGTCGTCGTCGCCAACTCCGAGGGTTCGCGCACTACGCCCTCTGTCGTCGCGTTCGCGAAGAACGGTGAAGTACTGGTCGGTCAGCCGGCCAAGAATCAGGCCGTGACCAACGTCGACCGCACGATCCGCTCGGTGAAACGGCATATCGGCACCGACTGGACCGTGGAGATCGACGGCAAGAAGTACACCTCACAGGAGATCAGCGCGCGCACGCTGATGAAGCTGAAGCGCGACGCCGAGTCCTACCTGGGCGAGGAGATCACCGACGCGGTGATCACCGTCCCCGCCTACTTCGAGGACGCGCAGCGTCAGGCCACCAAGGAAGCCGGCCAGATCGCCGGCCTCAATGTGCTGCGTATCGTCAACGAACCCACCGCCGCCGCCCTGGCCTACGGTTTGGACAAGGGCGACAAGGAACAGACCATCCTGGTCTTCGACCTCGGTGGCGGTACCTTCGACGTCTCGCTGCTGGAGATCGGCGAAGGTGTCGTCGAGGTCCGTGCCACCTCCGGTGACAACCACCTCGGTGGTGACGACTGGGATGAGCGGGTCGTGAAGTGGCTGGTCGACAAGTTCAAGTCCAGCTCGGGCATCGACCTGACCAAGGACAAGATGGCCATGCAGCGGCTGCGTGAGGCCGCCGAGAAGGCCAAGATCGAGCTGAGCTCCTCGCAGAGCACCTCGATCAACCTGCCCTACATCACCGTCGACGCGGACAAGAACCCGCTGTTCCTCGACGAGCAGCTGACCCGCGCCGAGTTCCAGAAGATCACCTCGGACCTGCTCGACCGCACCCGCGCGCCGTTCCAGTCCGTGGTCAAGGACGCCGGGATCAAGGTCTCCGATATCGACCACGTCGTGCTCGTCGGTGGCTCCACCCGGATGCCTGCGGTCTCCGAACTGGTCAAGGAACTGACCGGTGGCAAGGAGCCCAACAAGGGCGTGAACCCGGACGAGGTTGTCGCCGTCGGCGCCGCCCTGCAGGCCGGTGTGCTCAAGGGTGAGGTCAAGGACGTCCTGCTGCTCGATGTGACCCCGCTGTCGCTGGGTATCGAGACCAAGGGCGGCGTGATGACCAACCTCATCGAGCGCAACACCACCATCCCGACCAAGCGTTCGGAAACCTTCACCACGGCCAACGACAACCAGCCGTCGGTGCAGATCCAGGTGTTCCAGGGTGAGCGCGAGATCGCCGCGCACAACAAGCTGCTCGGCTCCTTCGAGCTGACCGGTATCCCGCCGGCTCCGCGCGGAGTGCCGCAGATCGAGGTGACCTTCGATATCGACGCCAACGGCATCGTGCACGTGACCGCGAAGGACAAGGGCACCGGTAAAGAGAACACGATCAAGATCCAGGACGGCTCCGGTCTGTCCAAGGAAGAGATCGACCGGATGGTCAAGGACGCCGAGGCGCACGCCGCCGAGGACAAGGCGCGCCGGGAGGAAGCGGAGACCCGCAACCAGGCCGAATCGCTGGTACACCAGACCGAGAAGTTCATCAAGGACAACGAGGACAAGGTTCCGGCGGATGTGAAGTCCAAGGTCGAGGCGGCGATCGCGGAGGCCGACGAGGCGCTGAAGGGCACCGATACCGCCGCGGTGAAGGCCGCGGTGGAGAAGCTGGCCACCGAATCGCAGGCGCTGGGTCAGGCGATCTACGAGGCCCAGGCCTCCGAGAGCGCGGCCTCCGGTAACGGCGCCGCGGGTGCGGACGCCGGCGACGACCAGGTGGTCGACGCCGAGGTCGTGGACGAGCCGGTCGACACGGAGAAGAAGTGACGAATTCGGGAAACAAGGGAAATTCAGAGGAACCGGTCAGCTTCGTCGACAAGCGCAAGATCGATCCGGAGACCGGTGAGGTCCGCGAACAGGCCGGGGCGGCCAACGGCGCCGCCCCGGCCGGGGCCGAGGAGGGCATAGCCCCCCAGGCGCCCCAGGCCGGTCTCGAAGGCGACGGTGTCGACGCGGCGCCGGCCGCGGCCCCGGCGTCGGACGAACTCGCCGAGCGCACCGCCGATCTGCAGCGGCTGACGGCCGAGTACACCAACTACCGGCGCCGGGTCGAACGCGATCGCAAAACCGCGATCGATTCCGCCAAGGCCGCCGTGGTCACCGAACTGCTCGGTGTCCTCGACGACCTGGACCGGGCCAGGGCGCACGGCGACCTGGAATCCGGGCCGCTGCGCTCGGTGGCCGACAAGCTGACCGAGGCCCTGCGCAAACAGGGGCTCGAGGAGTTCGGGGCCGAGGGCGAGACCTTCGACCCGAACCTGCACGAGGCGGTCCAGCACGAGGGCTCCGGACACGATCCGGTGATCGGCGTGGTGATGCGCAAGGGGTATCGCTTCGGTGAGCGGGTGCTACGGCACGCGCTGGTCGGCGTCACCGACGGTGTCGGCGACCCCGGGGCGGACCAGGGTGCCGCGGATACCGCGGAACCCGCTCGGGCGGAGGCATCGGATGCTGATGCCGGCTCGGATAAGTAACGACTCCGCGGCGACAGCCACGGACCGGGTGGCGCGGCGCGCGCACGGAGCGATCCGCGCGCGCCGCGCTCCTGTCACGCCGCGCGCGATGGGCCTGCAGGCGGTAGGAAAGTACGAACACACAGGGCCCCGCGCGGGCCGCGGAACAGTATCGAGAGGAGGAGATGCCCGGTGAGCCAGCGGGAGTGGATCGAGAAGGACTTCTACAAGGAGCTGGGTGTCTCCGCCGGCGCGTCCACCGAAGAGATCAAGAAGGCATACCGCAAACTGGCCCGTGATCTGCATCCGGACGCCAATCCCGGCGATGCCAAGGCCGAGGAACGGTTCAAGGCGGTCAGCGAGGCGCACACCGTCCTGTCGGATCCCGCCAAACGCGCGGAGTACGACGAGACCCGGCGCCTGTTCTCCGGCGGCGGGTACGGGCGGGGCGGCGGTTTCACCCCGGGTGCCGGTGGCGGGTTCTCCCAGAGTTTCGATCTGGGCGATATCTTCGGCCAGGCCGGTGGTGGCGCGGACGGTGGGCTCGGTGATCTGTTCGGCGGCCTGTTCAATCGGGGCGGCGGTGCCACACGCGGCGGCGGCCGGCCCCGCCGGGGCGCCGATGTGGAGGCCGAGACGACCCTCGGGTTCCGGGAGGCGGCCAAGGGCGTCACGGTGCCGTTGCACCTGACCAGCCCGTCGCCCTGCACCACCTGTCACGGCAGCGGCGCCAAGCCGGGGACCAGCCCGCGGGTGTGCCCGATCTGCAACGGCAGCGGTGTGGTGAGCCGCAATCAGGGCGCCTTCGGTTTCAGCGAACCGTGCGACGAGTGCCGCGGCACCGGGTCGATCATCGACGACCCGTGCGTGGACTGCCACGGCAGCGGTATCCAGAACCGCACCCGCACCATCAACGTCCGCATCCCTCCGGGTATCGCGGACGGGCAACGGATCCGGCTCGCCGGACAGGGCGAGGCGGGCCTGCGGGGCGCGCCCTCGGGCGACCTGTTCGTCACGGTCCACGTCAGCCAGGACAAGGTTTTCGGCCGGGCCGGCGACGACCTGACCCTGGCCCTGCCGGTCAGCTACAGTGAATTGGTGCTCGGTACGACCGTATCGGTGCCCACTCTGGAGGGCCGGGTCGGCGTGAAGGTGCCGCCGGGTACCGCGGACGGACGCATCCTGCGGGTGCGCGGCCGCGGAGTGCCCAAACGTGGTGGCGGAGCCGGTGATCTGCTGGTCACCGTGAAGGTCGCCGTGCCGCCGAAGCTGGACGACGATGCCGTTGCCGCGCTGCGCGCGTTGCAGGAGGCGGAGAAGGCCAGTGGCTTCGATCCGAGAGCGGGATGGGCAGGTGCGTAATGGATTCGAAACGGGCATCCGAGGGGTCGGCTCGCTCAGCGCACCGAGCGATGGGCCCGGAGGCGGCAGCGCAGCGTGACCACGTAGGGCCCCGGGAGGGGCGCCAATCGACCACTGAATATTTCGTGATCTCGGTGGCCGCCCAGCTGGCCGGTATGCACGCGCAGACCCTGCGCACCTACGACCGGCTGGGTCTGGTGACACCGCAGCGCACGTCGGGTGGCGGCCGGCGCTATTCGGAACGGGATGTGGAGCTGCTGCGCGAGGTGCAGCGGCTTTCCCAGGACGAGGGCGTCAACCTCGCCGGTATCAAACGGATCATCGAACTCACCAATCAGGTGACCGAACTCCAGCAGCGGGTGGTCGAACTGACCGCGGAACTGGAACGGGAGCGGGCCCGGCCGGATTATCGACCGGAACTGATTCCGCCGCAGCGCAATACCGCCCTGGTGGTGTGGCAGCCGCGGAACCGGCGGCAGCGTTGATGGCGGCAGTGTTCATTTGCCCCGCCTCCGGCGGGGCGGGTCAGGGCCCTGTGACCCCGATTCTTCCCTCCTCCGCTCAGTCGCTGCGCTCCTCGCTCCGTCAGTCCAGAATCGGGGGCGGGCCCCGACCACTGAGGTAGACCATCCGGAATAGACATAGGGTGCATGCCGGCGTGCGGCCGGACCGGCCTGGGGAGGTTCAGGCTCCTTCGAACTGGATTCGTTCGGCCGGGGTCCCCGCGTCGAGTAGCCGTTCCACGGTGGACCTGGTCATCGCGGGTGAACCGCAGACCAGCACTTGGTGCCGGTCGAACGAACCGTAGGAGCCGACCACTTCGGCGAGGGTGCCCTGCAGCAGGTCGTCCTCGTCGAAACCTATGCCCACCCGGTGACTTTCGTACCACTTGTCGGGCCACGACGGGTCATCGAGCCGTTCCACCACCGGCACCACGGTGAGCCAGGGCAGGTCGGCGGCGAGCAGGACGAGCATATCGGCGGCGTACAGGTCGCGCGGGGAGGAGCCGCCGAAGAACAGATAGGTGGTGGGCGGGTTCTGGTGCCGGGCCAGTTCCAGGACCTGGGCCCGCAGCGGAGCCAGGCCGGTACCGCCGGCGATCATCACCACCTCGTCGCCGTCGGGGTCGACGGTGAACAGTCCCTCGGGCGCGGACAGTTTCCATCGGTCCCCGACCGCGGTGTCGGCGACGATACCGCCGCTGCACCAGCCGCCCGCCACGGTTTTCACATGGAATTCGAGCTTGCCGTCCAGCGACGGCGGCAGCGCGGGGGAGAACCGGCGGCGCATGCCCGGGAATTGCGGGACCTCCACCTGCACCGACTGGCCCGCATGGAACGGTACGTACTCGCCGATCAGGCGGACAACCGCCATATCGTGGCGCAACCGGTGATGTTCGACGACATCGGCCAGCCAGTACGACCGCTGGGACGAATGGGCGGGGGACGCGCTCGGGTCGTTCGTCATACCTCACTCCGCTGACAGGTCGGGCCGGACGGTATACCGCCCGGCGCTCGATGTGCCGATACCGATCAGACCGGATCGGTACTGATGATCTCCTCCGGCGTGCCGACCGCGAGCAGCGCGCGCCGGGTGTCGGCGATCATCTTCGCCGAACCGGCGATCTGGATCTGCCGATCCTCCCATGCGCCGAAGCTGGCCACCACGGCGCCGAGGTTGCCGACCAGACGCCGGTGCATTCCGTAGGGCGCATCTTCGGTGGGATGCGGGTACCACCACGGGTTGGTCTTGTGCTCGCAGACCGGGACGATGGTGAGCCACGGGTTGCTCTGCGAGAGCTGCCACATGTTCTCCACGTCGTACAGGTCGCAGGGGTAGACCCCGCCGATGAAGAAGTGCACGCGGGGATTGATTCCGCGCCGGCCCATCTCGATCAGCTGGGCGCGCAGCGGCGCGACGCCGGTGCCCGATCCGATCATCAGTACATCGCGGCCGCTGTCCTGGTCGACCTGTAGGCCGCCGAGTGGTCCGCCGATGAGCCAGCGGTCGCCGACCTTGGTCTCGTTGACGATGGAGGGGCTCACCCATCCGCCGCGAACCTTGCGGACATGGAATTCGATCTCGCCGTAGGGGTTCGACGGGATAGCGGGTGAGAGATAGCGCCACATCCGTGGCCGCTGTGGGACGGAGACGGGGACGTACTGCCCGGCCAGGTAGGGGATCGGGTCGTCGGACTGCAACCGGACGATGGCGAGGTCGTCGAGGACGTGCCGGTGCCCGACGACGGTGGCCTCCCAGTAGGGCGGTGAATCATCGGAGTTGGCCCCGATGGCCATGGCGGCGGAGATGAGCAGGCAGACATCGCGCCAGCCCTCGGCGAGTTCTCTGGTCCAGTACGGGCCGTTGTAGGTCTGGAAGGCGGCGTAGAGCGCGGGGCCGGCCTGGTCGTAGTGCGCGGCCTCGACGCCGTACTTGCGGTGATCGCGAGCCAGTTGCTCGAGGAACTTCTGGGCGCGGTCCCAGTCCTCGAGGTGATCGAGCATGTACTGGACCGCGGTGACGATCCGCTTCGCCTGCATATCCATGGCCGGCGGGAACAGTTCCCGCAGCCGCGGGTTCTCCGCGAACAGGTGACCGTAAAACGCGCTGACCAACCGCTCGGGACCACTCGGCGCATCGATCACCGACTGGAAATTGGCGCGGACCAGCGCTGCCGAACGCGCATCCACGGCGTGGAGCTTCCTTTCCCTGAATTCCGACCCGGAGGGACGTAGCCGTTACCGGCGGTCCTTCACCCGACCAGTATCCCCGAAAAAGGTGATGATGGTGGGTGTGAAATACGGTTACCGGGTTTGACCGATCTTGTTGGCGGGTAACGACGCGTCGTTATGAGCCGTGACCCAGCACTTTTCTGGCAACCCGGCGGCCGGGTAGAGCCGTAGAAAAAACTGAAGTTGAGCGGAACAGACTCAACCTTTCGAACGTTGAATCGGGCAGGACGGCACGAGACACCGGGATCGGTGCGGATGCCGGATGAGATATCGACTAGCAGGAAGGTGCTTCGTGGACTCGTTCAATCCCACCACCAAGACCCAGGCCGCGCTGACCGCCGCGCTGCAGGCGGCCTCGTCCGCCGGTAACCCGGAGATCCGGCCGGCTCATCTGCTGGTGGCACTGCTTGACCAGACCGACGGTATCGCCGCGCCTCTGCTGAAAGCGGTGGGCACCGACCCCGCGACAGTGCGACGCGAGGCCCAGGACATCGTCGACCGGCTCCCGCGCGCCACCGGCGCCACCACGACTCCGCAGCTGGGCCGCGAAGCGCTGGCCGCGATCACCGCGGCCCAGCACCTGGCCACCGAACTCGGCGACGAGTACGTCTCCACCGAACACGTGATGGTGGGGCTGGCCTCCGGCGACTCCGATGTGACCATGTTGCTGGACAAGTACGGCGCCACGGCCACGGCACTGCGCGAGGCGTTCACCACCGTGCGCGGTAACACCCGCGTGAGCAGTCCGGATCCGGAAGGCAGCTACCAGGCGCTGGAGAAGTACTCCACCGACCTCACCGACGCCGCGCGCGCCGGAAAACTCGACCCGGTGATCGGTCGCGATACCGAGATCCGCCGGGTGGTGCAGGTACTGTCCCGGCGCACCAAGAACAACCCGGTGCTCATCGGCGAGCCGGGCGTCGGCAAAACCGCGATAGTGGAGGGCCTGGCCCAGCGCATCGTGGCCGGCGACGTCCCGGAATCGCTGCGCGGTAAGACCGTCATCTCGCTCGATCTGGGTGCGATGGTCGCGGGCGCGAAGTACCGCGGCGAATTCGAGGAAAGGCTCAAGGCCGTCCTCGAGGAGATCAAATCCAGTGCCGGGCAGATCATCACCTTCATCGACGAACTGCACACCATCGTCGGCGCCGGCGCGACCGGTGAATCGGCCATGGACGCCGGCAATATGATCAAGCCGATGCTGGCCCGCGGCGAACTGCGGCTCGTCGGCGCGACCACACTCGACGAGTACCGGCAGCACATCGAGAAGGACGCCGCGCTCGAGCGCCGCTTCCAGCAGGTGATCGTCGGCGAACCCTCGGTGGAGGACACCGTCGGCATTCTGCGCGGCATCAAGGAACGCTACGAGGTGCACCACGGTGTGCGGATCACCGACTCCGCCCTGGTGTCGGCGGCCGCGCTCTCGGACCGCTACATCACTTCCCGGTTCCTGCCCGACAAGGCGATCGACCTGGTGGACGAGGCGGCATCGCGGCTGCGGATGGAGATCGATTCCCGGCCGGTGGAGATCGACGAGGTCGAACGCGCGGTGCGGCGGCTCGAGATCGAAGAGGTGGCGCTGACGAAGGAGACCGACGAGGCGTCCAAGCAGCGGCTGGAACGGCTGCGCGCCGAACTCGCCGACGACCGCGAGAAGCTCAACCAGCTCACCACCCGCTGGCAGAACGAGAAAACCGCGATCGACCAGGTCAGGGTGCTCAAAGAGCAGCTCGAGAACTTGCGCGGCGAATCCGAGCGCGCCGAACGCGACGGTGACCTCGGCAAGGCGGCCGAACTGCGGTACGGCCGGATCCCGACCCTCGAGAAGGAACTCGCCGAGGCCGAGAAGACCTCCGGTGCGGCGGCCGACGGTGAGGTCATGCTCAAAGAAGAGGTCGGGCCGGACGATATCGCCGAGGTGATCTCGGCGTGGACCGGTATCCCGGTGGGCCGCCTGCTCGAGGGCGAGACCGAGAAGCTGCTGCGGATGGAAGCCGAACTAGGCCGTCGCGTGGTCGGGCAGCACGACGCCGTGCGCGCGGTATCCGACGCGGTGCGGCGGGCGCGGGCCGGAGTCGCCGACCCCAACCGGCCGACCGGCTCGTTCCTGTTCGTCGGCCCCACCGGGGTCGGTAAAACCGAGCTGGCCAAGGCGCTCGCGGACTTCCTGTTCGACGACGAACGCGCGATGGTCCGCATCGATATGAGCGAGTACAGCGAGAAGCACGCGGTCGCCCGCCTGGTCGGGGCCCCGCCCGGATACGTCGGCTACGACCAGGGCGGTCAGCTCACCGAGGCGGTACGGCGGCGGCCGTACACGGTGGTGCTGTTCGACGAGATCGAGAAGGCGCATCCGGATGTCTTCGACATCCTGCTCGCCGTACTCGACGAGGGCCGCCTCACCGACGGCCAGGGCCGGACGGTGGACTTCCGCAACACCATCCTGATCCTGACCTCCAACCTCGGCGCCGGAGCCGACGCGGAATTCGTCATGAACGCGGTGCGGGCCGCCTTCAAACCGGAGTTCCTGAACCGGCTCGACGATGTGGTCATGTTCCAGGCCCTCGACGAGGACCAGCTCGCCCATGTGGTCGATATCCAGCTCGATCAGTTGCAGCGGCGGCTCGCGCAGCGGCGGCTGACCCTCGAGGTGAGCGATTCGGCCCGGTTCTGGCTGGCGGTACGGGGATACGACCCGGTCTACGGCGCCCGCCCGCTGCGGCGGCTCATCCAGCAGTCCATCGGCGACACCCTGGCCAAGGAACTGCTGGCCGGAAAGGTCACCGACGGCGATACGGTCGAGGTGGGCGTGGGTCCGGGCGGTGACGGGCTCGTCGTCGGGCCGCGCGATCGCGACCCCGCCGCGGTCACCGCGGGCCCGTAACCCCCGCACTGCGTCATCGCCGCTGCGGCGCCGGCCTCGCCGTCGGCGCCGCATGACGGCGCAGGGCCCGGACGGCCGCGGTCGCCCGGGCCCGGGCCGGTCGAGTTCCGGACGCTGATGTCGGAAACGGATCGTCGGCATGTTGACGCGCACGGCCGGAGCGAATGCGGAGGTACGCCTAGTCTGGGTGGCATGACCAACCCGAACGATCCCTGGGCGAGGCGGCCGGACGACGATCCGACCCAGCACCTGGGTCAGCCGGGGGAATCGGCCACCGAGAAGCTGTCCACGGGCTACGGCCCGGCGGGTTACGGGGAGTCGACCACGGCCTATCCGGGCAACGATCCCTACGGCGGCTGGGGCGCGGGTCCGAACCCGACCCGGGAGATGCCGCTCTATCCGGGCGACCCCTACCAGAACCAGTGGGGTGGGTACGGCCCGCCGGGCCAGATGCCGCCGGAACCGCCGCGTCCGCCGAGGAAGACCGGGATGTGGGTCGGTATCGCGCTCGCGGTCATCGTGCTGATCGGGCTCGCCGGTATCGCCGCCGGGATGCTCTTCGGCGGTGACTCCGGCACCACCGCGAGCGACACCACGACCAGTAGTCGTCCGACGAGTCGGGGACTACCGGCCGATCCGGGCGATTCGGGTCCCGCGCTCCCCAGCCTGCCCGGTCTGCCGGATATGCCGGATACCGGTGACCCCGAAGCCGGTGGTACCACCATGGGCACCATCAGCGCGAATTCCGGCGGTACGCTCACGATCAGTACACTCACCGGAGCCGAGGTCACGGTGCACACCAGCCCGTCCACTCAGGTGATTTCACTGGCCGGCGCCACCGTGGACGCGCTGCCGACCGGCGACCTGGTGATCGTGCAGGGTCAGAAGAGTCCGGACGGATCCATTCAGGCCGATGTCATCATCAGCACCGCCCTCGAAGGGGGCGGTCGATGAGAAAACCGCGGCGCGCAGTGTGGGTGCCCGGCATTACGCCGGGCGGGTCGATAGGCTAGGCGACGATGACGGCAATGTGGTTCGGGCTGGCGGCAATCACCCTCGCGGGTGCGATAGTGCTGCTCTACTTCGACCGGCGCCAGCGGCAGCGGACCGGTCACGCGCGCCAGGTGTGGGCGAAAGCCCAGGGATACACCTATGTGTCGGTGGAACCGGCGCTCGCTTCGACGTGGCGGCGCGGTGCGCTGGCCAAGCTCGGGTATCTGACCGCGGTGGACGTGGTGACCGGTATCCGCAAGGGCGAGAAATTCGTGCTGCTGGACCTGGAGGATTCCGCGACCCTCGTCGCGGTCCGCCGGCAGATCGGTTCGGATATCGATGTCGATATGCGGCTGAAGACGATGAACCCGCCCAAGGACGCCGACCTCGAGTTGCTCGGCGCCATCGGCGACCGCGTCGTTTTCGCGACCAATCCCGAGATCGCGCGGCATGCGGTCGATCAGCGGATGGTCGCGTTCATCGAATCGCTGGCCGATACCGTGCAGATGCTGTGGAGCGAGGGCAACTGGACCCTCGGCATGCTGCCGGTCGGCACCGCGGCCAAGGACTGGGAGACCGGTATCGACGCCGTCCTGCGGCTGTCGGGCCTGCTGCACGTGCTGCCGCCGGTTACCGAGCCCCGCTCCGACGATCCGGAACCCGGCGGCGGGCGCCCGCGCGCCCGTATCCGCTCGGCGGAATACGACGACCGGGACGAGGACTACGACGATTTCGCCGACGACCGCGAAAACGGTCGCTACGGCCGGCCGGCCCCCAATGTCCGGTATCGCCAGGACGAGCCCGAGGATCTCGACGAACCCGGCCCCCGCGATCCCGATACCGGCGACGCCCCGCCGCGGCGCCCGAGCCTGGCCGTGGTCCCCGATGCCCGGCCGGCGAACCGGCCCGCACGTGCCGAAGCCGACCGCGACTCCGGCCCGCGGGAGCGCCGGGAACCCGCCCCCGGCGACGATCAGGAGCAGCCCCGTCCCGGCGGTCCGTTCCACCCGGGATTCCGCCCCTACCAGGGTCCGGTCCCGCAGTAGATTTCCCCGATACGCACTCCGCGCGACCTGCGACAACTCCGCGCGGAGCGCCCCCGTATCCTGCTTCGCAGGGCGCTGCAGCGCGCGCCGGGACATTTACTGCCGTGACTCGCCTACGTGGGCGGAAGGACACCGATGATCGACCAGGCAACGACCGACCGGGACGTTTTGGCCGGACTGGTGCGCGATTTAGCCGTCGTGCACGGCAAGGTGACGCTGTCCTCGGGTAAGGAGGCCGACTACTACGTCGACCTGCGCCGGGCGACCCTGCACCACCGGGCCGGTCCGCTGATCGGCAAACTCCTGCGCGACCTCGTCGCCGACTGGGACTTCGACGCAGTCGGTGGCCTCACCATGGGTGCCGACCCGGTCGCGCTCGCGGTGATGCACGCCCCGGGCCGGCCGATCGACGCGTTCGTGGTGCGCAAGGCGGCGAAAACCCACGGGATGCAACGGCAGATCGAGGGCCCCGATGTGGTGGGCAGACGTGTCCTGGTGGTCGAGGACACGACGACCACCGGTAATTCTCCGCTGACCGCGGTGCGTGCGCTGCGCGACGCCGGCGCGACGGTGGTCGGGGTGGCCACCGTGGTGGACCGGGAAACCGGCGCCGACCGGGTCATCGCCGACGAGGGCCTCGAGTACCGCTCCATCCTGAGCCTCGGGGACCTCGAGCTCAACTGAAACGCCGCTGCGGAATCACGGCGGCTGTGCACCGGTCCGTCCCGCTCGGTTAGCCTGAGAATCCGACAGTACTGTAAGTGAAGGGTCGTGGAGTCGTGGTGAGCATTGCCGGCAAGAAGGGGCACGACAACGTAGCAATGCTCGGCATCGGTGCCTACCGGCCGACGCGCGTGGTCAGCAATGACGAGGTGTGCGAGGTCCTGGATTCCACGGATGAATGGATCTTCGAACGCAGCGGTATCCGGAATCGGCGCTGGATCAGCGGGGACGAGTCGCTGCGGTCCATCTCGGTGGCCGCGGGCCGGCGTGCGCTGCGCAACAGCGGTGTCGACCCCTCGCGGATCGGCGCGCTCATCCTGGCCACCTCCAGCTGGCCGATGCTCACCCCGCACGGTGCCCCGATCGTCGCCAGTGACCTGGGCATGAACGGTATCGCCGCCTTCGACCTGACCTCCGGGTGCGGTGGCTTCGGGTACGGCCTCGGGGTCGCCAGCGATATGATCCGCGCCGGTTCGGCCGAATACGTGCTGCTCATCGGGGCCGAGACCATGACCATCGGCATAGACCCGACCGACCGTGGTACGGCCTTCATCTTCGGTGATGGCGCGGGCGCGGTGGTGATCGGCCCGAGCGAGGAGAACGGGATCTCCCCGACGGTCTGGGGCAGCGACGGCGAGAACGCCGAAGCGATCAAACAGGACGTCAACTTCATCGACTACATGCAGCGGGCCGAGGACCTGCAGGGCACCGATCCCAAGGTGGAGCCGGTGGGCCGGATGGCACTGCGTATGGAGGGGCCGCGAGTGTTCCGGTGGGCCGCCGTGACGCTGCCGCGGGCGCTGTCCACCGCGCTCGATGTGGCCGGGGTGTCCAAGGACGATATCGAGGTCTTCATCCCACACCAGGCCAATGCCCGGATCAACGAGCTGATGAAGAAGAACCTCGGCCTGGCCGACGATATCCCCATGGCGGGCGATATCGAGAACACCGGCAATACTTCCGCGGCCTCGATCCCGCTGGCGATGGAGGAGATGCTGGCCACGGGTAAAGCCAAGGGCGGTCAGCTCGCGCTGTTGCTCGGCTTCGGTGCCGGACTCAGCTACGCGGGCCAAGTGGTCATCCTGCCGCCGGCACCGGCCGAATCGAGCCTGTAGCGATGCGACCGCTGCGCGCCGGATACCTCGCCGCCACCGCGGTGACCGTGGCGGGTGCGCTCACCGGACGCGACCGCTGGCAGTGGATGGCGAAACCGCTGATGATGCCGCTGCTCGCGGCCGATATCGCGACCAGCCGCGCCGATATCGCCCCCGCCGACCGGATCCTGCTACTGAGCTCGCTCGGTGCGGCCACGGTAGGGGACGTACTGCTCATAGATCCCGACGACGATCGCCGCCTCATCGCCGGGGCCTCCTCGTTCGCCGTGATGCAGACCGGGTATTCGGTGCTGTGGTGGCGTTACGGTGCCCGCCCGGCACCAGCTGTGGCCGTGCCGCGGGTGCTGGCCTGGGCGGGAGCCGCCGCACTGCTACGCGCCAAGGCACCGGTGCTCGCGGCACCGCTGAGCGCCTACGGTGCGACGCTGGGTAGCGCCGCCGTACTGGCATCCGACCCGGCGCTGGCTCCGGAAGCGAACGATATTGCGGGGCTGAACATCCCGGACGCCGGTCCACGCAGTCGCCTGGGCGTGGGCGCACTGTTGTTCACGGTGTCCGACGGCCTGATCGTCCTGCGGCGGCTCTTCGTCCGCGGCGAACGGTCGCGGCGCGTGACCGAAGCAGTGATCCTGGCGACCTACGGCGCCGCGCAGTTCATGCTGGCCGATCCGGGCGCGCACGTCCGAGACCGAGCCGGTACCGCTGGGACCGAACAGATTTCCGCTGGTCGCCCCTAGCGGCAGCCGATACGATCCACGCATGAGCTACCCGCCGCCCGCGTACGGATCCCCGGGGTAAGGGCCGCCGCCCGAACATCCACAGGCGACCACGGTGCTGATCCTCGGTGTCGTCGGAATGATGTTCTGCCAGATAGTCGCTCCGTTCGCGTGGTTGATCGGGCGCCGGACGCTCAACGAGATCGACGCGTCCGGTGGCACCTTGGGGGCCGCAACAATGTGATGGTGGGTACATACTGGGCATCATCGGTTCGATACTGCTGATTCTGGGGGTTCTCGCGTTGATCGCCTACATCGTGTTGATCGTCGTGTTGGCCGGGTCCAGTTGAGCATGCTGTGCTCGCTTACGGTGCCGCGTGGTCGGGGGCCCGGGGTCTTCACTCCGGCGCTCGGTCGCTTCGTCGTGCCGAGCCGGTCCGGGCCAGACAGAACACCCGACGGCCCTTACGCGGTTGCGGTGGCGAGTGCTCAGCGAGCGTGCGGTGGGGGCATGGTGTTCGGCGTTGGTGCGAGTGGAGCTCGCCGAGTCGCGCATAGTGTCATCGGCCGACCATGCGGGTCGTGGGAGGGACGAGGAGACAATTGAGGTTCAGTGAGATTCTTTCCCGTCTCGTTTCCGAGCGGGTCGCCCAGCCGGTTGCGCAGCTGGCAGAGGTCGCGAGGGTCAAGGCGAAGGTTATGCGTGGGTCTGCTACTGGTCTGCGAACTGTTGCGCGGGAAGGACAAGGGACCGACTCGAAAGCGGAGAGTCGAATTCTTCGAGCCGATGGCGGTGGCGACACGCCACATCGGCTGCCGGAAGCGGTCCGTGAACCTGATGTCGATGATCCGTACCGAGCCAAGCGTGAAGCCCTGTTCGACGAGAATCCGGAAAGGCGGGCCGCCGCGCGGGCAGAGTGGTGGGACGAGCTCCAGGCAATGATGGACCGAGGACACCATGAGCAGGCAGACCGTGAGTTCGAACGTGTCCTGGGCCTGCCCGGATACAACTCTTACGGTGTTCCGAAGGAGGATCGACCGAGGAATCAGTTCGACGCTGACGGCTTGAATTCGAAGGTCGCAGGAGATTTCGGTGGGCGAGAGGATGTCTACCCCCCGCAGCCTTCAGATCTCAGGTATCTGAGATGGGCCAAAGATGCCCTGAACTTGGGTCCCGATGATGTCCTGATGGACGTCGGCTCCGGTACCGGCAAGGCCATCGCTTTCTTCGGGATGTTCACCCCCGCCAAGAAGGTATACGGGATGGAAATAGAACCCGATTTGGCAGCCTTTGCCGACCGGCACGCAGCAGGATTGGGCTTGAATCATGTACGCACCCTGAACAAGGACGTACTCGAGGAACCCTTTCCCGCAGACGTCACAGCCGCCTATTTTTTCGAACCGTTCGGTTCTGTCGTGGGGAAGGACGCGGTGGGCACGTTCGCGAACAAACTGGCGGAGATGGGTGCGCAGACGCCGATGAAGGCCGCTGTGAAGAGCGTAGACCTCGCGGAACGTCTGGATGAGAGCAGCGTCTTTTCGCTGCAGTCCGAGCAGCCCTTCACATATGATTTTCGAGGCGGGGCCAAAGAGCTTTCCTGGAAGCTGTACACGAGCGGCGGCCAGGCTGCGACTTAGCTCAGCTTTCCTCGCTGATGGAGACCGCAGCGGCTCACTACAGTACCGGTGCGCCGTATCCGTTCACCAGGCGGTGGTCAGATCGGCGTGCTGACGGACCCAGGTGTGCATGGCAATACCGGCCGCCACTCCCGCGTTGATACTGCGGGTGGAACCGAACTGGGCGATGGATACCGTGAGTACGGCTGCGTCCCGGGCGTTTTCGGTGACCCCCGGCCCCTCCTGCCCGAACAGCAGCAGGCAGCGTCGCGGCAGCCGGACGGTTTCCAGCGGTACCGAACCCGGGACATTGTCCACCGCGACCACGCTCAGGTCCTCGGATCGGGCGAATTCGAGCAGGGCCTCGATATCCGGGTGGTGGGTGATGTGCTGGTAGCGGTCGGTGACCATGGCGCCGCGCCGGTTCCAGCGGCGGCGGCCGACTATGTGCACCGCACCGGCGGCGAAGGCGTTGGCGGTCCGCACGACGGTGCCGATATTCGCGTCGTGGCCGAAGTTCTCGATGGCGATGTGGAACGGGTGGCGGCGGCGATCGATATCGGCCACGATCGCTTCCCGGGTCCAGTAGCGGTACGCGTCGACGACATTGCGGCGGTCGCCTTCGGCGAGCAGGACCGGGTCGAGCCGGTCGTCATCCGGCGGTGGTCCGTCGTGCTCGGCTGTCCACGGCCCGACTCCGTTCGGGCTCTCGCCCCATTCGGTCGGACCGGGCGCGGGTTCGGGGTCGGTGTCGTCGGATTCCTGTCGCGCTGCCGGCTCCGGGTCCGGGGTACGCGCTGTGGCGAGGCCCGGATCGGCCCCTAGCGCTGGGTTGGTCACGGCATGAATCGTAGTGCGGGCGGAACGGGGTCGTCCGGTTCGGTCCGGTCCGATCGAAACCTCTTGCGCGCCCGTGGGTTCTGTGGACGGCTCGTCCGCGCGCCGCGCCGGAACTCGCGGCGGCCGACGCGACACGCCCGGGCGTAAACCCCGGTTTACGAAATGCGGTCTCCCGTTTCGGGCGTTGTCCGGCAGCAATTCCACGAGGTCCGGACCGAATCCGGGCGGAGTCGAACGGTTGCGCGTCGAGTCGATAACAATTGAGCGGCAGAAAAGCCGATTCGCCTGGCAATATGGGTTTCATGACCCCGCCCAGCGACGATCTCGACGTTCCCCGGCGCTCGGCCGGGCAACAGCGCAGGCCGCTGGGCGACCCCGCGACACATTGGTCCGAGCGCGCCGAC
Organism: Nocardia sp. NPDC050193; assembly: GCA_040674215.1. Taxonomy (GTDB): domain Bacteria; phylum Actinomycetota; class Actinomycetes; order Mycobacteriales; family Mycobacteriaceae; genus Nocardia. Next base: position 27,109 of record JBFARE010000018.1, read on the forward strand.
CGGGCCGAGGCCGCGATCCTGTCCCGCCATCTGCGGCCGATGTGGCTGCTGCCGGGCACCGCGCTCGGCGTAGTGGGCTGGCCGTCCATCCGGCGCGAACGATTCTTCCTCACCTGGCACTACTGGTGGCAGGCGCATCTCATCGATTGCGCGGTCGACGCCGCCAACCGGGCACCGACCATCGAACGCCGCAAACGCGTGGCCACCCTGGTCCGGTCGCACCGGCTACGCAATATGTCGGGGTGGACCAACCGCTACTACGACGATATGGCCTGGCTGGCCATCGCCCTGGAACGCGCGGCCCGGATCCACGACAACGAGGAGGCCGTCGGCGCGCTCGGCCCGCTGGAACAGAAGCTGTACACGGCGTGGAACCCCGCCGTCGGCGGCGGCATCCCCTGGCGGGTGGGGGCGGATTTCTACAACGCCCCGGCCAACGGTCCCGCCGGTATCGCGCTGGCCCGGCTCGGCCGTTACGAGCGGGCAGCGGAAATAGCGGGCTGGATCGACGAGACGCTGCGCGATCCGGAGACCGGGCTGATCTTCGACGGTATCCATCTCCCCGCCCGTGAGCTGGAGCGTCCGATCTACACCTACTGCCAGGGCGTCGTGCTCGGCCTGGAAACCGAGCTCGCGGTACACACCGGCGACTACGCGCATCTCGACCGGGTGCACCGCCTACTGGATGCCGTGGAGGGCCATCTCACCGTCGACTGTGTGGTGCGCGGCGGTACCGGCGGCGACGGCGGGCTGTTCAACGGTATTCTCGTGCGCTATCTCGCCCAGGTCGCGCTGATGCTGCCCGGCAACGAACACGAACAACTCGCCGACCGGCGCGTGGCCGCGCGCATCGTGAAGGAATCGGCGGCCGCGGCCTGGGAGAACCGGCTCGATGTGGAGGGCGAGCCCCTCTTCGGCCACGACTGGACGGTATCCGCTCAGCTGCCCAGCGGTAGCCGCGGCGCCGGCGGGCTCACCGCCAACGGGGCGATCAGCTCCTCCCGGGTTCCCGAACGGGATCTATCGGTACAGCTGTCGGGATGGATGCTCATGGAAGCCGCTCATATGGTCACCGCGGCCGGTCTGTAGTTCGCGCCGGTCGTGACCGTGGCCGGGGTGGTGGCCCGCCCGGCCGAGTCCGGGCAGCGGCATGGTGTCGGCGTCGGCGGTCGCGGGATCGAGTTCGAAGTCCTCGATCGGCTGGGACATCTCCTGCCGGTACTGCTTGATACCGATGATGGTGCCCACGATCAGGCACACCACCAGCGAACCGATCACGATGGGCATCAGCCAGGTGATCCGCTGGATGAAACCACCGGCGTAGTACCCCATGAGCAGCAGGACCGGGGCCCAGATGATGGCGCCGATGGTGCTGGCCACGGTGTAGCGGCGATGGTCCATGCCGGCCGCGCCGGCCACCATCGGGCACAGGGTGCGCACCCAGGGGATCCAGCGGGCGATCAGGACCGCCAGGAAGCCGTGCCGCTGCAACAGTTCGGCGACCCGGGCCAGGTTGCGGGTGTTGATATAGCGCCCGTTCTTGCGGGCGACGAGCCGGTGGCCGGTTCTTCGCCCGACCATGTAGCCGACCTGGTTGCCCGCGATGGCGGCGATCATCGCGCCTATCGCGAGCAGCCAGACCTGGGTTTCGCCGGTGGCGTGCGAGGCCATCACGATGCCCGCGGTCAGCAGCATCGAATCGCCGGGCAGGAACAGTCCGAGAATGAACGCGCATTCCAGGAAGACGAAGGTCAGGACCACGGTCCAGACGAGTGCCGGTCCCGCGGAGATCAGGGGTTCGAAGCTGCCCATCGCATGGGGCACGGCCTGGACGCTCACCACTTACCGAACGGGAGAATCGTTCGCGCCGACCGGGCCGGCGTGATGCACCACCGGCAGGGGCACGGTGCTGTCGAACTGGCCGGGCAGGTCCATGGCCGGAAGCTCCGCGGTCGAGGTCAGGGCGCCGTTGGCGACAGTTTTGTCCGCTTTACGGCCGAGCAATTTCTTGGCGACCGCGCTGATACCCGGCAGGATCGAGATGAACACGATGAGCAGGAAAATGGCCTCGACATGGTCGCGGATGAAGGCGACATTGCCGAGGAAGTACCCGAGCACGGTCACCCCGCCACCCCAGGCGACGGCGCCGACGATATCGAAGGCGACATAGCGCTGGTAGCTCATCTTGGAGACGCCGGCCAGCACCGGCATGAAAGTCCGGACGATCGGGACGAATCGGGCCAAGATGATCGTTTTGGGGCCGTGCTTTTCGAAGAATTCGTGCGTTTCGGTGACGTAGCTCTTCTTGAAGAAGCGCGTGTCCTCTTTGTTGAACAGCGCGGGACCGATGGCCCGGCCGATCCAATACCCGCACTGATCACCGGCGAAAGCGATGAAGACGACGGCCGGAACCAGTACCCAGATCGATACCGGAGGGTTGGGTTGCGCGGCCAGCAGGCCACCCGTGAAGAGCAGCGAATCGCCGGGGAGCAGTGGGAACAGCAGGCCGGTCTCGATGAAGACGATCACCAGAATGGCCGGTAGCACCGCGTTCTTCAGCCAGGTCTCGGTCAACAGGTGCATCGGGTCGAGCAGTTCGGTCAGAGCCAGATTGCTCGTCACCGCGTCGGTAGCTGCCAGCGCAATCACCCGGCCCACAGTACCGGTTACATCGACTGCCGTAGGGTGCGGCGGCGCAAACAATCCCCTTATACCGGATGAAACCCGCCTGCCTTAGGGTATGTGCAGAAACAGACAATCCCACGTCTGCCGCACAACACGGAGGTCTTCACAGTGCCGATCGCGACTCCGGAGGTCTACGCCGAGATGCTCGGTCAGGCCAAGGCGAACTCTTTTGCCTTCCCGGCCATCAACTGCACATCGTCGGAGACGATCAACGCGGCGATCAAGGGCTTCGCCGAGGCGGGTAGTGACGGGATCATCCAATTCTCCACCGGTGGCGCGGAATTCGGTTCCGGTCAGGGAGTGAAGGATATGGTCACCGGTGCGGTCGCGCTGGCCGAATTCGCCCATGTGGTGGCCGCGAAGTACGACATCACCATCGCGCTGCACACCGACCACTGCCCCAAGGACAAACTCGACGGGTTCGTCCGGCCGCTGCTGGCCATCTCGCAGGAGCGGGTGGACGCCGGGCAGAATCCGCTGTTCCAGTCGCATATGTGGGACGGTTCGGCCGTGCCGATAGACGAGAACCTCTCCATCGCGCAGGAGCTGCTGTCCGCCGCGGCCGCCGCGAAGATCATCCTCGAGGTCGAGATCGGTGTCGTCGGCGGTGAAGAGGACGGCGTCGAGGCCGAGATCAACGAGAAGCTCTACACCTCACCCGCCGACTTCGAGAAGACCATCGATGCGCTCGGCGCGGGCGAGAAGGGCAAGTACCTGCTCGCCGCCACCTTCGGCAATGTGCACGGTGTGTACAAGCCGGGCAATGTGGTGCTCAAGCCCGAGGTGCTGGCCGAGGGGCAGCGGGTGGCCGCGGCCAAGCTGGGCCTGGCAGGCGACGCCCAGCCGTTCGATTTCGTGTTCCACGGTGGTTCCGGTTCGCTGAAGTCGGAGATCGACGATTCGCTGCGTTACGGCGTGGTGAAGATGAATGTCGACACCGACACCCAATACGCGTTCACCCGGCCGGTCGCCGCCCATATGTTCAGCAACTACGACGGTGTGCTGAAGATCGACGGCGAGGTCGGCAACAAGAAAACCTACGATCCGCGCAGCTACCTGAAGAAGGCCGAGCTGTCGATGGCCCAGCGGGTAGTGCAGGCGTGCAACGATCTGCAGTCCGCCGGGCGTTCCATCAGTGCCTGATCTCTGCGCGCCGACCGTAGCCGGATGACACTCGATCTCCACGTGCTGGGGCCCGTGCGTCTACTGGTCGGCGGTGAGCCGGTGCCGGTCGGTGGGCCCAAACCACGGGCGCTGCTGGCTGCACTCGCGGTGAACCGGCGCCGGGCCGTGTCCTCCTCCGCCCTGGCCGATATGGTCTGGAACGAGGAGCCGCCGGATGCCTACGCGGCCAGCCTGCAAGTGTTCGTATCGAATATTCGCAAGGCGCTGCGCAATTCCGGTGTCGACCCGGCGGGTGTCCTGCGCACGGAGTCCTCGGGTTATCGGCTCGAGATCGCCGACGATGCCTGTGACCTGGGCCGGTTCGAAGCCGCCCGGGACGCGGGCACGCAGGCGTCGGGAGCCGGCGATCACGCCTCGGCATCCCGGCTGTTCGCCACCGCCCTGCGGGAATGGAACGGCCGGGCGCTGTCCGACCTCGCCGGACTCGGTTTCGCCGACAGTTTCGCCACCGCCATGGAGGAGGAGCGGCTGCTCGCGGTCTCGGCCCGGTTCGACGCGGAGATCGCGTGCGGCCGGGCCGCCGCCGTGATCGGCGAACTGGTCGCGCTCACCAGTGAGCACCCACTGCGGGAACCGCTGTGGGGTCAGCTCATCACCGCGCTCTATCTGTCCGAACGCCATGCCGACGCGCTGGAGGCGTGCCGGCGGGTGCGGGCGGTGCTGGCCGAGGAGCTCGGTATCGACCCCGGACCCGCACTGGTGGAACTGGAACGGCGGGTGCTGCGGCAGGAACCGCTGAGCACCGTCGAGATGAAAAGCGTCGAGCGGATGGCCGCGGCGATGACCGATACGGTCACCGAGGTGCCGCGCACGGTGCGCAGCGGTCAGCTGCGGTTACCGGACGGGCGGACGGTACCGGTCGTCCACGGCGGTTTCCGGATCGGCCGGATGACCGACAACGATCTGATCCTCGACGATCCGAAGGCCAGCCGGTACCACGCCCAGATCAAACTGGGCCGGGCCGGTTTGCTGATCGAGGACCTCGGCTCGGCCAACGGGGTGTTCGTCAACGAGCAGCCGATCGATTCCGCGCTGCTGGCCGACGGCGATTCGATCCGGATCGGCAATACCGTGCTGGCCTTCCAGGCCGTCCGCTGAGGCCTCAGCCCAGGACGTCGTGGCGGACGATGGTCTGCTCGCGGCCCGGTCCGACCCCGATACAGGAGATCCGGGCGCCCGAGAGCTCCTCCAGCCGCCGTACGTAGGCCTGGGCGTTTGCGGGCAGCTCCTCGAAGGTCCGCGCGGCGGAGATGTCCTCCCACCACCCCGGCATCTCCTCGAAGATCGGTTTGGCGTGATGGAAGCCGGTCTGGGTGGTCGGCATCTGCTCGACCCGTTCGCCGTCCACCTCGTAGGCCACACAGATCGGCACCCGCTCCAGGCTCGACAGCACGTCGAGTTTGGTGAGGAAGTAGTCGGTGATGCCGTTGACCCGGGTCGCGTAGCGGGCGATGACCGCGTCGAACCAGCCGCAGCGGCGTGCCCGGCCGGTGGTGACGCCGACCTCGCCGCCGGTCTTGGCCAGGTAGGTGCCCGATTCGTCGAACAGTTCGGTGGGGAACGGACCGGAGCCGACCCGGGTGGTGTAGCACTTCAGGATGCCCAGCACCGTACCGATCTGGTTGGGCCCGATCCCCGCGCCCACCGCGGCGCCGCCGGCGGTCGGGTTGGAGGAGGTGACGTAGGGGTAGGTGCCGTGGTCCACGTCCAGCAGGGTGCCCTGCGACCCCTCCAGGAGCACGGTCTCGCCGCGTTCGAGGGCAAGGTTCAGTTCCAGCCGGGTATCGCTGATGCGGTGCGCGAAGCGTTCGGCCTGGCCGAGCACCTCCTCGACCACCTGCTGGGGGTCCAGGGCGCGCCGGTTGTAGATCTTGACCAGCACCTGGTTCTTGAACTCGAGCGCGGCCTCGACCTTCTGGGTGAGGATCTTCTCGTCCAGGACGTCGGCGACCCGGACGCCGACCCGCGCGACCTTGTCCTGATAGCAGGGGCCGATACCGCGGCCGGTGGTGCCGATCTTGTTGTTGCCGAGGAACCGTTCGGTGACCTTATCGATGGCCACGTGGTACGGCATGATCAGGTGCGCGTCTGCGGAAAGCAGCAGGCCCGAGGTGTCGACATCGCGATCCTCCAGCCCGGCGAGTTCATCGAGCAACACGCCTGGGTCGACGACCACGCCGTTGCCGATGACGTTCTTGACGCCGGGGGTCAGGATGCCGGACGGAATGAGGTGCAGCGCGAAGTTGTCGCCGTTGGGTAGCACCACGGTATGGCCGGCATTGTTACCGCCCTGATACCGCACTACCCACTGCACGCGGCCCCCGAGTAGATCGGTGGCTTTGCCCTTGCCCTCGTCACCCCATTGGGCTCCGATGAGGACGATTGCCGGCATGGTCGTGTCTCCTACGATTCGACGCGCAACACCCGAGTGCTGCAGCTACCTGCCGTAATGCGGAGGAAGCCGGGAGCACAGTCTAGCCGAGGCCGCGTGGGCGCCGGGGAACGGTCGCCGGGGGCGGGCCGTTGCGCGGGTCGCGACCGGGCACCCTTTACACTCATGGGTGACCGGTCCGAGGGAGGGTGTTGGGCGTTTGAGTACCCAGGTTCTCCGCTGTGCCGACGCACCGGTACCCATCGCCCTCGCCGCGCAGCCCACCGCGCAGACCGGGGCAATACCGGACACCGGGCTGATCGACGAGCTGCTGCCGGTGCTGGCGGCCGACAGCCTGCCGCGTCTGATCGTGCTGGGCGGCGACGCGGCGCTGGCCGCTGTGCTCACCCATCTGATGCGCACCGAGCGGTTGCACGTGGAGGTCGGCTATGTACCCCTGGAGCGGACCTACGCCGCCCAGGCCTATGACCTCGATACCGGAAATGCCGCGGCGAAACGGGCGCTCGAGGGTTCGGCCACCCGGACCCCGCTGGTCCGCGACGACACCGGCACCGTCCTGGTGGGCCGCGCCAAGATCACCGGGCCGGAGGGCGGCCAGCTGACCGGTGAGGCCTATGTCGACGACACCCGCCTGTTCACCGGCACGATCCGGGCCATGTTCGTCACCCCGACGCTGGAACTGCCCGGAGTACGAGCGAGTTATCCGCGCCGGTTCCGGCGCCGTCGCTGGACCCACGGGCGCGCCGCGCAACTCGGCACCCCGGGCGCGGTGGTCAACCGTGACGGTATCCAGAGCGACCGGGTGGTGCCGCGGTCGACGTTCTACCGCCATCACGAACCCTGGCTGCTGGTCCGCTGATGCCGTACCTCCGCCGAGGCTTCGGCCTTCACCGTCCAGCGGCCGGCCGGGCCGGGCCGGTTACGGCGGGCAGGCACCCGCGCCGGTGGCGGCGGATCGGTCCCGGCGTGTCCCTGGGCAGGCGGCAGTGACCCCTGGCGTCCCGGCCCTGCGGCGCGGTGCGATACGTCCCAGCCCGGTGTTCCTGCTGGTCGTGGCGCTCACGGTGGCCGGCGGTGTGCTCGCCTGGGGCGCGGACTTGGATTCGGTCCGGGCCAAGGCCGGTGTTTTCGTACTGGTGGTGTTCGGCTGGGTGGTGAGCCTGTGCCTGCACGAGTTCGCTCATGCCTATATGGCCTATAGGGCCGGGGATCGTGAAGTGGAACTGCGCGGCTACCTGACGTTGAACCCGCTCAAATACAGTCATCCGCTGTTGTCGATCGTGCTGCCGATGGTTTTCATCGCACTCGGCGGTATCGGGCTGCCGGGTGGTGCCGTCTATGTGCACACCCATCAGGTGCCACCCCGCACACAGCGGTTGATCAGTGTGGCGGGTCCGGCCGTGAACGCGGTGTGCGCGGTGGTGTTGCTGCTGGTCGTGCGTTTCTTCGGCAGCGCGCAGGAACATCCGGCGTTCTGGTTCGGGCTCAGCTTCCTGGCCTTCCTGCAGGTGACCGCGACCCTGCTGAATCTGCTGCCCATCCCGGGCCTGGACGGCTACGGCGTGGTGGAGCCCTCCCTGAGCTATCAGACCCGGCGCGGGCTGGAGCAGTTCAAACCCTTCGGCATGCTCATCCTGTTCGCCCTGCTGTTCACCCCGGCGATCAATCAGGTCTTCTTCGACGCTGTGTACGCGCTCTACGACCTGTCCGGGGTATCGGAGCAGTGGTCGCGCTACGGCGGATACCTGACGAGGTTCTGGGCGTAGCCCGTCCGAGAGGGCCCGTCCGGCGCGGCGCCGGCCGGACGGGCCCGGATTCCCCGCCCGGGCCGGCGTCCGGGTATCCGAAACATTCGGCGCAGTCGCGCCGTCCGTCGGCGACGCGGCACACGGAAGGGGTCCGACCGAACCGGCTGTGGGCCGGTGCGGTCCTGTTTCACATTAGTGGAGACCGGCCGCCGTGGCACAGGCGGTCGACCACTCGAATACCGGCCGTGGCCGGGCGACGAGGCGAGTGCGGTCCACGATCGCAATGCCCGGCCGGCTCGGGCAACCCGGTAGCGAACGATGCCGCCCACCCGGTACCTAACCGACCGTATCGGCGGGCCGATTCGTCGGTGTCACATAGGGATTGGGCACAGTGGGCGGTAGCAGCGCCAGGGCGGAAACACGCTGGACCCCGCATACCTGCAGCAGGTCTACCAGCGTGGACCGGATCTGGGCGAAGACCACATGCGCCGACAGACCGGCCCCCGCAACCAGTTCCGGGCGCGCCTGTTTGGCCACCGAGCGCAGCACGCGGGCGGCCTCCGCGCGGTCGGGTTGTTCGCCCGGATCGGTGAGGATCATGCGCCGGACCACCTCGACGGCGGCCGCCAGCTGCTCCACTTCCTCGATCAGGCCCGGTTTGAGGATCTCGTCGTCGCGTACCAGGGTCAGCGAGCGGCGCAGCAGCACCCGGGTGTTGCGGACCGCGTTGTCCAGTGGATCGGCCGCGGCGCGCAAGCGCTCCAACCGCCCGCGCGAATTCCAGTACAGCGGAGATATGCGACTCACCTCGCGGCCGCCCTCGAGCGATTTGCGCAGCGAATCCAGTTGCGCCTGGGTGGCCCGTACCGCGGTGAGCGCGTTATGCACCTTGCCGGGATCCTGTTCGAGCAGCCCGTGGGCGCCGTCGGTGAGCGATTTGGCCATCACACCCAGAATCGCCGCCGCTTGTTCCCGGGCCCGGCGCACCGGATGCAACGGCAGTGCGGCGACGACCACCACGCCGACCAGTCCGCCGATCAGTGCGTCCACCATGCGCGACAGGCCGGCGCCGGTGTCCGGCGGCATCAGGGTGGCCACCAGCACGGCCGAACCCGAGGCCTGGATACCGATGATGGCTCCGCCGTCGAGGAATACCGCCAGAGCCATGGCCACCGCCACCACCAGGGCGATCTGCCAGACCCCGGTACCCACCCGCGAGATGAACAGATCGCCGACGCCGATACCGAGCGCGACGCCGACCACCAGTTCCAGCGAGCGGCGCAGCCGCGCGCCGAAGGCGGTGCCGATGGACACCACCGCGGCAGTCGGCGCGAAAAAGGGCAGTGCGTGGCCGACGACGTCCTTGGCCAGGAACCAGGCCAGCGCCGCCGCCAGCGAGCACTGCAGAATCGGGATCGCCGAGAGGCGGAGCCGCTTCCAGGACCGCCGCATCCGGTCGGCACCCCTGGTCCGGGCCCGGCCCACCGGGGATTTCGGGTCGATCAAGGCTCCGGGTTCGTTCAGCCCAGACCCAGTTCGCCGGCCGCTCGCGGATCGCAATCCTCGAGCAGGTCCAGGCAGCGGGCGTATTCGTCGGACTCGCCGACGGCCTTGGCCGCCTTGGCCAGGGCCGCGACACTGCGCAGGAAGCCGCGGTTCGGTTCGTGCTCCCACGGGACCGGGCCGAAGCCCTTCCAGCCGTTGCGGCGCAGCAGGTCCAGCCCGCGGTGGTAGCCGGTACGGGCGAACGCGTAGGCGGCGACGACATCGTGATTGACCGGCTCCGTGGCGTCGGCCGCGCGCTCCAGCGCGGCTTCGGCCAGGGCCGCCCAGGCGATCGAGGCGGCGGGGTTATCGGCCGCGACGCGCACCGGATCGGTGCCGGCGTCGAGCGCGTCCTCCGCGTCGTGTAGTTCAGGTAGGAGTACCGGTTGCGGGCCGAGCAGATCACCGAACGAGGTCATGGGCTTCATTGTGCACGGGTATCGGGAATGCTCGATAGGCTGGCCATCTACGTCACATTCTGTTGAGCCAGCAACGAGGGGTACAGGTGTCGCACCCGACCGACGACAAGGAACCGATCCGCTCCGAATCCGACTCCGGCACCGGCGGCGAATCCGGCGCGGATTCTTCCGCCGCGGCGAAGTCGCGGCCGTCCGAAACCGGATCGCAGCCGTCGCGGGCAGCGGATGCGGCGACCGGCGGGGAGGCGACCGGCGGGGAGGCGACGGGGAAAGCGGGGGCGGCCGGCGAAGCGGGCTCTGACGAGAAGGCCGGGGCGCCGACGGAGGAACTCGAACGTCCCTCGCGGGACCCGGACGGGATGTCGGCAGTCCGTGACGGGAAGACCGCGGACATCGCGTCAGGGGCGGCCACGGAGTCCGGTGTTCCGGCGGAGCGGGGTGGCGTCCCCGACAGTGCGGACGGCGAGCCCCCGGCAGCGGCGACTCGGGGCTCGGACGCGGATACCGAGGTCGTGGTGCCCGTTGCGGGAAGCGGGGCCCGGAGCGGCGACGAGACCACGCAGAGTGCAGGTGCCGGATCGGATGAGCAGGCGGTGCTTGCCGCGGACGGTCCGTCCACCGAAACGGCGCCCGCCGGAAAAACCGGCGCGAAGGCACCCTCGGCCGGCGAGGAATCGGGGCGGCCAACTGCCGACCGCGGGTCCGGCGGCGATTCCGGGGAGACCGGAGCCGGCTCTCCCGACGAGGTGAGCGCCGAGGTTCCGGCGGCGTCGGCCGAGGTGGACGCGAAAGAGGCGTCCGGCGCTGCGGCACCGGTATCCGCGGAGGGCGGATACGCCGGCGAGGACGCTTCCGCCGACGCGGTCGAACGGACCGCCGAACCCCGCGGCGGCGCGGAGGAGACTACCACTTCGGCCGACGACGCGGCGGCTACCGCTGAAGCTGCTGCTTCGGCCGAAGACGAGGCGGCTACCGCTGGAACGGCCGGCCCGGTCGGCGAAGCGGAGACAGCCGCCGCCGGACCGGTCGCCTCCGCCGGTAGCGCGGAGGAGACCGACACGCCGGACGGCGGCACGGAGGAGACTGCCGCGTCCGATGCCGGGGCCGCACCCGGAGACGATGCCACCGCAGAGATCACCGCGAGCGGAACCGTGCCGGACCCCGATGCGAGGGGAGGGACCGCGGACGATGCGGCCGAAGCCGGGTCGGACGCGGATGCCACCGTCGCGGAAGAAGCACCGGTCGAAGCCGTGGATACCGGCGCGGCGACCGACGATGCCGCGAACACCGACCCCACGGTCGAGCTGGAGGCGCGGACGGGCACCGAGGCGAAGACAGTGGTGATCCCCCGGCCGCAGCGACCGGAGGAAGCACCGACCGAATCCATTTCGGTGCGCAAACCCGACCCGAACGCCACCGAGCGCATCGATATGAGCCAGGTGCGCAGTCCCGGCCGTCCGGGAACGAAACAACCGGGCGGTCCGGCCCGTACCGACCGGGTGGGGCCGGGTACGGCGGGGCCGTTGTCGAAACCGCCGAACACACCCCGTCCGCAATCGGGCCCGAAGGGGCCCGGCCCGCAGGCGCCGAGCCGTCCGGACCAGGCCGCACCGCAACGGCCGGGCGGGCCGGCGCCCGCACCGCAGGGTGCCGGCGGGCCGCAGGGCGCGCCGCGTCCGGCCGGGGGGCCCGGTCGGACGCAGTCCGGGGCGCCGCGTCCGGCCGGTGCGCCGTCACCGGCCGATATCAAACCGACTGTGGCCGAACACCGGGTCGCGCAGTCGCCGCAGTACGGTGCGCCCGGGCAGATCGCGAAACCGCAGCGGGTGGAGCCGGCGGCCGCGCCGGCGGCGCCCGCGGGTAACCGGAAGTGGCTGATCGCCGCGGGGGCGGCCGTGGTGGTCGTGATCGCGCTGATCGCGATCGTGGCCGGCATCGGTTCCGGTGACGATTCTCCGCAGGCCCGGATCCGTACGGCCATCGGCGATTACACCGGCGCGCTGGAGAGCGGTGACCTGGCCGCTCTGCGCGATATCACCTGCGGCGGGCTGCACGACTACTACCAGGGGCTGTCGGAGGAGCAGTTCGCCGCAGTGCACCAGCAGGCCGTCGATGGGGGCGATATTCCCGACGTGACCGGCGTCGACGCCGTACAGATCACCGATCGGACCGCGCTGGCCCAGGTGACTGTGCAGACCGAAGCGGATTCGGAGCAGACCACCCGGACCTTCGATCTGCAGGAGACCGACGAGGGCTGGAAGGTCTGCGATCCGCCGTCGGGCACTCCGTAATCCGCTGTACCACGCGGTGGCCGGTGTACCGGGCAGGGCCCGTCGCGGGCCGCGCCGCAGTGCCGCCCCGGGCGGGAACGCGCCTTTCCCGCCCGGGCCGGTCATTCTCCGTTCGACCGGCACTCGTTCACCGGCGGCCGGTGGTGAACATGCCTGGACCGGGTACCAGCAGGCTGCACCGCGTTCCTCCGCACCCTCGTGCGACCGTCCCGGATCGCCGCGCGAACGGGGTGCGCGAAACAAAGGTCTTTCGCAATCGGCGGGTCCGCGTGAGGATGGTGGTATCGCCTCGCTCCAAGGACTTTCGCCATGAGAACTCACAGAACCCTGGCCCGCCTCGTGATCGCCGGATGTGCGCTGTCGGTGCTCGCCGCCGCCCCGGCCGCCGCCGATACCACGCAGTCGTCGAATCGAAGCCAGGATTCCCATCCGCTGCCCGCCGACCGGGCCGAAGCCGAATTCGAAAAGGACGGGCAGCCCTATTACATCGATTGCCCGCATGCCCGCCGGGAATCCGATACCCCGTTGCTGGGCGGTCAGCCCGGGTACTCGTGGCAACTCGACGCCGACGGTGACGGCGTGGCCTGCGAGGTGGGGGAGTACTGATATCGCGCGCCGGGGAACCGGTATGGGCGTGCGGCTTTCGCTCCTCGGTTCGGCCGGCCGCATCGGCGGCCCATAGCGACAGCTCGATCGCGGTGCGCACCGCTTCGTCGCCGCCGGGTGGGCGAGCGACCTCCCATCGCGGTCCGTAGCCGGCGCTCTGCCGGCCGTCGACCGCCCGGCTGCCACCCTCGGGGGCGCCGCGACCCCGGCATTGCGCGCTGCCGCTTCCGGCCCGGGCACGTGAGATCGCGTATCCGGTCGCGGCCGGGCCGGCGATCGGCAGCGCGCCGACCGGTCGATCGTTTCGGTGCGGATGGGAGAGTGTCCTCGCCACCGGGCACGTGTGAAACCGGACCGATCGAGAATCCCCGGTTGCGTTCCCGGTCGGAAAACCCTTTTCCCGACGGCCGCACTGCGGTCTGCCTGCGGTTTTCCCGGTTCCTGCCGGACCGTTGCGGGGCCGGGTGGCCGAACGCCCGGTACACATCGGTCCGGGTATCGATTACGCTGGCCGCTCATCGAACACTCCGGGGGATGTGGAGGTGCGCATGGTTCCGAAATTCGCTGGTCGATTCGCCGCCGTGGCGGCGCTGTGCACCGGAACGCTGCTGCTCGGGGCGTGTGCGGACACCGAGGGCGCCGCTGTACCGGTGGCCCCGGCCGCCGCGTCGTCGCAGCCGGAAAGCCCACAGGAACGCAATCTCCGGGTGCGTGACGAACTGGTCCGGCTGGGTTGCGATACCAATTCCTGTATCCAGACCTATTTCGCCTGTGCGGACGGTCTGCTCTCCGGGCAGGCGTGCGAGTTCTACCGCACGCATCCGTTGAATTGACAACCGACCAGTCCAGTTCCGGAACTGGACTGGTCGGTGCGCGGCGACTGCCGCGATCGGTTCGGCGTCAGGCCGCGTCCCGTTCCCGGTAGGAGCGGGCGGCGTCCAGGTCGCGGTACATCCGCTCGAGTTCGTAGCGGTTGATCGGATCCTCGGTGACGGGACCGAGTGGTCGGTACCGGTCCAGTAGTTCGGCGATCCTGGATTCGTGCACGACATAGTCGTATGCGATGAAGCCGAAAGTTCCCACTCCCACGAGTGCCACAAAGAGTGTCATACGTTCAGCATCCGGTAACTGGACTTGCCGCGAAAGAGCCAATCGCCTAATACTGGACCCTATGGCAACACGGGTGATCGGTGCGACGGGTCTGGCTCGCGATCTGGGGCACTGGCGTAGTGCGGACGCGGCGGTAGATGGTGGCGCCCGTAACTCGTCCCGGCCCGCCTACCTCGCGCTGGCCGAGGGGATCCGGCTGCTGATCCACGACGGGCGCGCTCCCCTCGGCATCGCCCTGCCCAGCGAACGCGATCTCGCCGCCACCCTGGGGGTCAGCCGGACCACCGTCACCTCCACCTACGCGCTACTGCGCGAACACGGCTATCTCATCACCCGTCAGGGCTCGCGCAGCACCGTCGCGCTGCCACCCGCTGTCGCGCACGACGGCATCCGGGCCGCCCGCGGCATCATCGCCACCATGTCCACCGGCGCCGCGCCGGCCGTGGACCTGACCTACGCGGCGATGACCGCACCCCCGGAGATGGAGGAGGCGTACTCCATAGCGCTGCAAGGTATCCCGTCGTATCTGGGCACCCACGGCATGGACCCGGTGGGCATCCTGCCGTTGCGGGAAGCGCTGGCCCGCCGCTACACCGAACGCGGTCTGCCCACCGGCGCCGACCAGATCCTGGTGACCCTCGGCGCCCAGCACGGACTCCGGCTGTTGCTGAATGTGCTCGCCCCGACCGCCGGCCGGGTCCTCATCGATCACCCCACCTACCCCAACGCCATCGAAGCCATCCGGGATGTAGGTGCGCGCCCGGTTCCGGTCCCGCTGCGTCTGGAGGATCCGGCGGCGGCCTGGGATCTCGACGGACTGCGCAGCGCCGCCCGGCAGACCGCCGCCTCACTGGCCTATCTGGTACCCGACCACAACAATCCCACCGGCTTCCTGATGGACGACACGGCCCGCGCCGAACTGGCCGCCATCGCCCGGGACACCCGGATGACGCTGATCATCGACGAGTCCATGGCCGATCTGTCGCTGGGCGCGCAGACGCCGGTATCGCCGGTAGCCGCGTTCGCGAAGGGATCGGAGGTCGTCACCATCGGTTCGGCCTCGAAATCCTTCTGGGGTGGTCTGCGTGTGGGCTGGATCCGGACCTCGGAATCGCTGATCACCCGGCTGCTCGGCATCCGGGCGACCGTCGACCTGGGTACCCCGGTGATGGATCAGCTGGCCGCGGTCCATCTGCTCGAGCACGCCGACCCGATCCTCGAACGCCGGCGCGCGCAGTTGTGCAGCCAGCGGGAGGCATTGTTGGCGGCCATGGCCGAGGAACTGCCCGGCTGGTACGTACTGCCCGGAGTCGGCGGGATGTCGGTATGGGCGCAACTGCCCACGCCGGTGTCCACGGCGCTGGCCGCCACCGCGCCGAATCATGGAGTGCTGCTGGCGGCGGGCCCCCGATTCGGGGTCCAGGGCGCGTTCGAACGTTTCCTGCGGTTGCCCTACACCAGCCCCGAACCCGAGCTGCGCCGCGCGGTGACCGCCATCGCGACGGCCTACGCGTCGCTCGGGCCGCAGGCCGGCGATTCGCTCCAGCCGCTCACCTGCTACTGAAACGTGCCGGCTCGGACGGTTTCGATCACCGCGGCGGCGGCGCGGGCGATGGCGAGTTCCTCGTTCGTCGGCACCACCAGGACATCCACCTTCGCGTCCGGCGGGGAGATCCGTCGCGCGGTCCGCTCCGGCGCCGTATTGCGGTCGCGGTCCACCGCGATCCCGAACCCGGACAGGCCGGCCAGCGCGTCGGCGCGCACATCCGGGTTGTTCTCGCCGACACCGGCCGTGAACGTGATCGCGTCGACCCCACCGAGTTCGATCAGATAGGCACCGAGGTAGTGGCGGAGGCGGTGCACATAGACGTCGTAGGCCAGCCGGGCCGCCTCGTCGCCTTCGCCGATGAGCCGCCGCAGCTCCCGGAAATCGTTCACCCCCGCCATCCCGCGCAGGCCCGAACGACGGTTGAGCAGGCGGTCGACGCCGTTGACGTCCAGTTGGGCGGTGCGCATGAGATGCAGGATGATTCCGGGATCCAGGTCTCCGGGCCGCGTCCCCATCACCAGGCCTTCCAGCGGCGTCAGCCCCATACTGGTGTCCACGGGCCGTCCGCTCCGCAGCGCCGAGACGGACGCGCCGTTGCCGAGATGGAACACGATCTGATTCAGTGATTCGGCCGGGCGGTCCAGGAATTCGGCGACGCGACCCGAGACGTACTCGTGCGAGGTGCCGTGGAAGCCGTAGCGGCGGATACCGTGGGCGGTCGCGACCTGCGCGTCGATCGCGTAGGTTTTGGCGTCGTCGGGCAATCCGTGGAAGAACGCGGTATCGAACACCGCGACCTGCGGGACCTCGGGCAGCAGGGTGCGTACCGCCTCGATCCCGCGCACGTTCGCCGGATTGTGCAGCGGTGCCAGCGCCGATAATTCGTCGATGGTGGCCAGCACCCGGTCGTCGACGAGCGTGGGCCGGTGGAACACTTCACCACCGTGGACGACCCGGTGCCCGACCGCGGTCACGCCCGCCCCCGCCAGATCGTGCCCGGTCTCGGCGAACTTCTCGAACGCCAGCCGCAACCCGGCCGTGTGGTCGGGAATGGTGACCCGGTCGGACAGGGTCCGGCCGTCGGTGGTGTGCTCGATCGCACCGCCGCCCTCACCGATCCGCTCCACCAGCCCGGCCGCCACCACACTGCCCGAATCCGGCTCGAGCAGTTGGTATTTGATCGAGGACGAACCGGAATTGACCACCAGCACCAGGTTGTCGCCGCCCACCACCACCGCCTCCTTCTTCCCGGGCCGCGGCGCCGTCACAGCTCCTGCGCCTGGATCGCGGTGATGGCCACCGTGTTCACGATATCGGTGACCAGGGCACCGCGGGACAGGTCGTTCACCGGTTTGCGCAACCCCTGCAGCACCGGGCCGATCGCGACCGCTCCCGCGCTGCGCTGCACCGCCTTATAGGTGTTGTTGCCGGTATTGAGGTCGGGAAAGATGAAAACCGTGGCTCGGCCGGCCACCTCGGAGCCGGGAAGTTTGGCATCGGCGACGGTGGGTTCGATGGCCGCGTCGTACTGGATCGGGCCCTCGACCAGCAGTTCGGGTGCCCGCTCCCGGACCAGCCCCGTCGCGACCCGTACCTTGTCCACATCCGCGCCGCTACCGGATTCACCGGTCGAATAGGAGAGCATGGCCACCCGGGCGTCGATCCCGAACCTGGTCGCGGTCGCGGCCGACGAGACGGCGATATCGGCGAGCTGTTCGGAACTCGGATCGGGGACCACCGCGCAGTCACCGTAGGCGAGGACCCGGTCGGCCAGGCACATGAGGAACACACTCGACACCGTCGAGACCCCGGGCACCGTTTTGATGATCTCGAACGAGGGCCGGATCGTATGTGCGGTGGTGTGCGCCGCCCCTGACACCATGCCGTCGGCGATCCCCCGGTGCACCATCATGGTGCCGAAATAGGAGATATCGGTGACGGTCTCCCGCGCCCGTTCCAGGGTCATCCCCTTGTGTTTGCGCAATTCGGTGTACTCGCGGGCGAAATCGTCGAGATGTCCTGAGGTCCGCGGGTCGAGCACCTGCGCGCCGGCGATATCGACGCCGAGCTCCGCGGCCCGGGCCCGGATCGCCGTCTCGTCACCGAGGATGATCAGGTCCGCTATCTTGCGCTGCAGCACCCGGCCCGCCGCCCGCAGCACGCGGTCGTCGTCGCCCTCGGGCAGCACGATCGTCTTGCGGTCGGCCCGGGCACGTTCGATGAGCTGGTATTCGAACATCTGCGGGGTCACCACGCTGGACAGCGGGACCTCCAGCCGGCGCAGGAAATCCGCGGCGTCCACATGGGTTTCCATCAGCGCCAGCGCCGTATCCACCTTGCGCGGGTTGTGCGCCGACATCCGGCCGCGGGTGCGATGCGCCATCCCGGCCGTCTCGTAGGTGCCCAGATCCGTGGTGAGGATGGGTAATCGCGGTTTGAGTCCGGTGATCAGCCGGGCGACCGCCGGGTGTGGGAGCAGCCCGCCGTTCATGATGATCCCGGCCAGCGAAGGGAAACTCTCCGCCTCGTGGGCATTGACCACACTGAGCAGCACATCGGAGCGGTCGCCGGGAGCGATTACCACCGCACCGTCGAAGAGCCGCTCCAGGATGTGCTCGGCGGTCATCCCGCCGACCATCACCCCCAGTGCCTCCCGATCCAGCAGTTCGGGGTCGCCGCTGTACACCTCGCCGTCCAGCGCCTCACACAACTCCGCCATGGTGGGCGCGATCAACAGCGGCACCTCCGGCAGACTCCAAGACGGTACCCCGAAGGGCGCCAGCGCCTCCCGGACCACCTCGAGCTCATCGGGCGCACAGCGGTTGGCGACAACGGCCACCAGCTGCGCGTGCTCGGATTTCAGCTCGGCGGTGCACAGCTCCACCAGCTGCTCGACCTCCTCGACCGACCGCTGCGCACCCCGCACCACCAGCAGTACCGGCGCCCCGAGATTCACCGCGATCCGCGCGTTGAACCGCAGCTCGCTCGGACTGGCCACATCGGTGTAGTCGCTGCCCACGATGACCACGGCATCGCAGACCGCGGCCACCTGGTGATACCGCATGACGATCTCGGAGATCGCGGCATCCGGGTCGGCGTGCACCTGTTCGTAGCCGACCCCCACCGCCTGCTGGTACTCGATATCGGCGGTGCTGTGCTCGAGCAGCAGCTCGAGAATGTAATCGGGTTCGGTGGCCGAACGGGTGATCGGCCGGAACACCCCCACCCGCGCGGTGGTCGCGCACAGCATCTGCAGTACGCCGAGCGCCACGGTCGACTTACCGGTATCACCCTCCGGCGATGCGATGTACACACTGGACGCAGCAACCTCGGCCATAGCCAGAGCCTAGCGGTGTTCATCGGGTCCTCGAACCCACCCGCTGCTGCGTAGCAGCACCGATACCGGTCGGGGACCGCTCCACTGGGTGTCGGATGTCGGGTCCGGCTCGGTGCGGCGCCGTCCAACATCCGCTTTTGCCGACTCCCCGGCGAGGGCCGGGCCGGTATGCCGGATGAACAATGCCGCGGTAGCGGTGCCCACAACCAGGACTGCGATGGGCAGACAGGTGGACTCGCGGAGCGCCGAACCGAGCGCGTGCCGCACCGAATCCTGGGTCGAGGCGGTGTCGAGCCGCTCGACCATCGGTACGTCGCCGACGCCTTGGGCATTCATCCGAGCGGCAACCAGTGCGCTGATGGCGGCGCTACCCAGGACACCGCCGAGTTGCCGGGTGGTGTTGTAGATACCCGCGCCCGCGCCCGCCTGCCGGGTGGGCAGGTTGTGGGTGGCATTGGTCGCCAGCGGAGCCCAGATACAGGAGTTGGACACGCCGGCCACTGCCGAGGCGATCAGGAGAGCGGCTGTCGAGGCCTGCGGATTCCGCATCAGCACCGCGAACCATGTCACCGACAGCGCGAAGAGGCCGAAGCCGAACGTGGGAACGATGCGGGGATGCAGCCGGTCGGCGAGCCGGCCGATGAGCGGTGCACTGATCGCGGTGACGATCGCCATAGGAGCGATCGCCAGGGCCGAGTCGGTGGGCGACATCCCCCATACCGACTGCAGACAGAAGTAGATCGACACAAGGAATGCGGTGGTCGCAGCATTCATGGCTGCGATGGCCACAGTGGACAGGGCGAAATTGCGATCACGGAACAAACCCAGTGGGAGCAGCGGCTCGTCGACGCCACGGGCCTCGGCCATGATGAATGCCACGAGCAGCAGGACACCTGCGCCGATCAAAAGCCGAATCCACCCCGACCACTCCTGGTGATAGCCCTCCTGGATTCCGAAAATCAGCGCGAACATACCGAGCGAGCTCAGAACCGCACCGGGGAGGTCGAAGGTAGGCGATCTGGTGGGCAGGGCCGGAACCAGTCGCGCGGCCAGCGCCAGCGCCACGATACCGACCGGGACATTGACGAAGAAGATCCATTCCCAGCCCAGGCTGTCCACGAGCACGCCGCCCAGCAGTGGGCCGATCAGCGTGGCCAGGCCCGCGCACCCTCCCCACACGCCCATGGCCGCCCCACGGCGCCCGGGCGGGAACCTGCGGGTGATCACCGCCATCGTCTGCGGCATCAGCAGTGCCGCCCCCAATCCTTGAATGGAGCGGGCCGCAATGAGCATTCCGATGGTCCCGGCCACCCCGCACCACAGCGAGGCGGCGGTGAACACCGTCAGGCCGAGCAGGTAGATATTCTTGGGGCCGAAACGGTCACCGAGCCGTCCGGTGATCAGTTGCGGCGCGGAATAGGTCAGTAGGTAGGCACTGGTCACCCACAGCACGTCCGGGATATCCGCGCCCAGGCTGCGCATGATGGCCGGATTGGCGACCGCGACGATCGTCATATCCACCAGAACCATGAAGAAGCCGACAACCAGCGCCGAGTGCGCGAGCCACGGGTTGCGTCCGGGCATCGGACTTTCCTTCTCCCCCGCAGGTTTCGGGCTCCACGGCATCAACGGTCACCACCGTGGAGGGCGGGACGGTGCGCCCGGAGGTAGGCGTCACGATCGCAATAGGAGCCGGCCAGGGCATCGCCATAAGCGATCAGAGCGGAGTGCCTTGCACTCCGAAGCTGGTAGCGCTGCCGGATCAACTGCTCACAGCTGTAGCCATCGCGCGACTCGGTGAGGATCTCGGCCAGCACCGTCGCGTCTTCCATGGTGTAGCTCATGCCCTGACCGGTCATCGGATGTGGCGAGAACGCGGCGCTACCGAGCAGGATCACGTTGCCGCGGTGATAGGGCGTGCTGTGATAGACGGATACCGGTGCGCGGGAGAACCGGCGCGGGTCGAGCTGCGCGAGCACGTCCTGGCTGTGGGTGACGAAGCCGGCCAGCCGCAGGTTCAGGTCGGTGCTGAAATCGTGGAACACCGGCACATCCAATGCCTCCGGGAGGCCGACGAAGACCCTGGCCAGTTCGGTGTCCACCGGGTAGAAGTAGGCGAACCAGCCGCTGGAGTCGAAATAGAGCCGGTTACGCGCGAGGACACTGGGCGTGACCGGGACCGTTGCCATCCGTAGGACGTGATCGTGCCGGCTCATACGGCGAGTCGCGGCGACGAAGTCGCTGAGGGGCGAGCGGGATCCGCCGGAATCGACGAACATGCGCGCCCGCACCGATGTACCGTCGTCCAGCGTTGCCCCGGCGACCCGGGAATCTGCGATCCGAATGTCGACCATCCGCCTGCCGAATCGGATATCGATATTCGACAGCTCGCCACACGCCGAGAGAATCGTACCCAGCGTCTCGGCGTACGGGGCGGTCAGAAAGTAGCCGATATCGGTATGCTCGACGAAATCATAGGAGATCAGCAGAGACCCGTCGTGGTAGAAGTCGATGACATCGCGCTTCAACGCGTCCCGGAGCATCAATCGATCGAGCAGGCCGTGTTCGGCGAGAATCCGGATGCCACGCGGTTTGAGTATGTCGGCACCGCGTCGGGGCATCCCGGCACCGGGTTCGATCAACAGCACGCGACGACCGCTGCGGCCCAGCAACAAAGCCAGGAGCGCACCGCCGACTCCGGCGCCGAGGATGACGCAATCCAGAACCGGGGGCGTGGGGGACGTCGAGGCCCGGGTCGTACTCATCGGTCCGACGCCAGGAATCGGCCGGGGGCGATGATCGCGGCCGGGTCGTACAGTCTTTTGAGCATGTGTAAGGGCTCGTCGTCGTAGTCTGCTGAACGATCCGGCAACTCCCACGGCTGGTGATCGATATCGGAGCGGTACGGCAGAAATCCCGCGCGCAAGAACGATCGACGCGCCGCGCGGCGCAGTTCGTGCGCCCGCTCGATACCACTCGGGTCCCGCAGAAACGGGATCTGGGTGACCATATTGGTGGAGTGCTGCGAAATCACGTTGAACTCGAGCATGCCCGCGGTGCCGTACCGCTCGGCCTCGACCTCGAACAGTTCGATCGCCTTACCGAGATCGGTCCCGCGGTACGGCACCACAGGCAGAAACATCAACCGGCCGATCCGGGATCGGTCTACCTGTGAACAGGAAGTGACGCCCAGCCCGTCCAGGACGTTCGTACAGGACGGAATGCCGCGCGCGAACAGAGTACGAGGATAGAGCGGGTCATCTGCGGCCGTCTCCGCGGTATCCAGCGACCGATAGGACAGCAGACCGTGGACGCCGGAGAAGGTTTCGCGGATGATCGTCTCGGTGTGCTCGACGGCCGCACGCGAGCCGAGCAGAGGCAGCTGGACGGTCACAGCGTCTACGTCGGCGGTAGCAGGGATCGCGGCGCGGCCTGCTTCGGGCACCACGAAGAGGTCTTTCAAACGCAGCAGTCCGTCACTGGCGTTGCGCGATCGGCTGACGCGGATCATCGCCTCCACCACCTCGGGAAAGGATGACTTGGCGAAGGTGGCGTGCACCAAGGTGGTCGTCTGCGGGCGCGGTATGAGACCGATCGCCATGGCGGTGATCACACCGAGGTTGCTCTGTACAAAGGCGCGGGTCAGATCGGGGCCCGCCACAGGTCCCGGGCGTCGGCCGTTGCGGTCCAGGCCGCCGGTGGTCATCACCCGGCCGGTACCGAGCACCACTTCGAGTCCGAGGAGATCGTCGATCCGAGATCGGATCGTGCCGTCGCCGCGCTCGAGCGTATTTCCGACGATGCTCGCATCGGCGCAGCCGGCGGTCACATTCAGCATCCATGGTGTGCCGTGGAGAAGTTCAGCGAGTTGTCGCTGGGTCACACCCGGTTCGACCACGGCGTAGCCGATATCCAGATCCAGTGTCCGGACCGCAGTCATCCGGCCGGCGTCCAGCACCGAACAGCCGTCGTACACCGGCGACCGTGATCCCAGGCCCCAGTTACGGCCCGTGCTCAGCGGGAATACCGGGATACCCGCACGCGTCGCCGAGACCACTGTCTGCCGGACATCCTCGGTGGACGCCGGGAAACAGGTCCCAAGGGTCTGTCGCGGACGGTGCTCACCGAGATCGGTTGAATGCTGACTCTGGGTATGCCGCTCACCTGTCATCGCTGTGGCACCCCGGACAGCCGCGGACTTTCGTTCCACACGCGTGATCGCGAATTCCGCCGATCATCCATGACGGCACCGGCGATGCCAAGGTAGTGATGGAACACTTCTCACCTACGATCTGATATCGAATTCGGTAATTGCCGAATGGGCTGGGAGTTCAAGTGTGTCCACTGTCCGTACATATCAACAGTAGGGAATTCCCTACAATCAATGGCTGCTGCATACGAATGGGCATATTTCCGAAGAGCTGTACGTGAACGAACAACGGCGTAGGGCCATCTCACCCGCCAGTGCACCGAACTCGGCGTCTCTTCACCGGCCGAGCCGGCCGCGCTTCGCCGGGATCGCATGCACCGGGACCACCGGCGAATGCGCTATGGCTGTCCAGTCGAACGGACCGCAACAAGGCATTCCGCGACGACCCGGTCGAATACGTCAGCTGATGTAGGGAGTCCCCTACTATCCGAACCGGGTTACCGGAAATACCCTGAGTAGTGACGTCGTCGGTGAATTGGCCGTGACTTTTCGGCGGCACCGCGAACGACTCCGATCGAAAGATCCCGGAACGCCGACAGTTTCATAGATCTCGCCCGCCGCGATCGAGCACTGCGCGCACAGAGCTGTTGCTTCATATGCGGACCGGGTGGCGTTCCCTGCCGGAAGCGCAGGAGCGCAATGTCCGGAGGACGCCGATAATGCGTTCGATCGAAGTTTCGATACTTTTTACGACCGCAGCCTTTCTGGGCGCGTGCATTGCCGGGATGGCCTACGCGGCGCCCATGCCGGATATGTCGCGAAAGACCACAATAGAAGACGGCCGGCACCTACGGGTGATCATGACCGCGGCAGATCTCGATGCCCACGTACCTCCGCCGATGCCGGCCGTAAGCCGGGCGAGATAATCGTGGTGGCAGTTGTCCCGGCCGAGCGATATCCGCATCGTCGGCAATTCCACCACACTTTGTGTGCGGCCGAAATCGGTGGTCGGGTCGCGTCCGGGCGGTCGAATACCCGTGTAACCGCCGTGGCCGTGACGGCCCGGCGGTCAACCTGATCGGTATGAAGTCCAGGCCCCGATATCGGGTAGTTCACGTGGAATCCGCGGGAAACCGCGGGGTCCGCGCCCCGCAGCCACCGGTAGGCCTCCCGAGAACACGTTTACCGCTGTGGGTTGGGTGGCCCAGGGGTGAAAATCCCCCGGGCTGCCCGGCTACCCCAAATCGCGCAGCCGCGGGGCCAGGTCGCGCTGGAACAGGTCCAGGAAGCGCTTCTGATCGTGTCCGGGTGCGTGGAACACCAGATGGTTCAGTCCGGCGTCGACGTAGGGCTTGACCAGTTCGACGGCCTGGTCCGGGTCGCTGGCGACGATCCACCGTTTGGCGATCTGCTCGATCGGCAGCGCGTCGGCCGCTTCTTCCATCTCGATCGGGTCGTGGATGCTGTGCTTCTGCTCGGGGGTCAGCGACAGCGGCGCCCAGAAGCGGGTGTTCTCCAGCGCGAGTTCCGGGTCGGTGTCATAGGAGATCTTGATCTCGATCATCCGGTCGATCGTGCCGACCTCGCGGTCCACTTTCGCCGCGCCTTCGGCCACCGCGGGCATCAGTTTCTCCGTGTAAAGCTCCATGCCTTTACCGGAGGTGCAGATGAACCCGTCCCCGGCGCGGCCCGCGTACCGGGCCACCACCGGGCCGCCGGCGGCGATGTAGACCGGGATCCCGCCTTCGGGGACGTCGTAGATGGAGGCGCCGACCGTCCTGTAGTAGGTGCCGTCGAAATCGGTGCGCGCGCCGGTCCACAGGGCGCGCATCAGGTCCACCGATTCACGCAGCCGCGCGAAGCGCTCCTTGAACTCCGGCCATTCCCCGGAGTAACCGGTGGCGATCTCGTTGAGCGCCTCACCGGTGCCGACTCCCAGCATCACCCGGCCCGGATACAGGCAGCCCAATGTCGCGAACGCCTGCGCGATCACGGCGGGGTTGTATCGGAAGGTCGGGGTGAGCACCGAGGTGCCGAGCAGGATCCGTTCGGTGCGCTCACCCGCCGCGGCCAGCCAGGCCAGGGAGAACGGCGCGTGGCCGCCCTTGTGCCGCCACGGCTGGAAATGATCGCTGACCGTGGCGCTGTCGAGGCCGTGTTCCTCGACCAGTACCGCCAGCTCTACCAGTTCCCGGGGTCCGAATTGTTCCGCCGATGCTTTGTATCCGAGCTTCAGTTCACCCATGTGCGCCCACTCCTGTCGCGTTGTGGTCGGACCGTCCCCGGCCCGGATTCGACACTAATAGGCGCAGTTGGGCCGAGCCCACCCGCAGCCCACGCGGGGCCGGAGGTGCGCCGAGGTCCGCGCCTCGTCTGCTGCGGTGGCCGGGAACCGACAGGTGGACGCGCACAGGTCCACGGTGGTGTCTTCTTGTGTCACGTTCCTCACCCGGGCGCGGCATACCCGGCTCGCGAGTCCCCGGGGGCGCAGAATTGATGGCGTGAGCCCAGACGACCGGATTCTTTCCTACCTCACCGATATGGACGGGGTGCTGGTGCACGAGGACCATATGGTCCCCGGCGCCGACGAGTTCCTCGCCGAATTACGGGCCGAGGAGATCCCGTTCCTGGTACTGACCAACAATTCGATCCGCACACCCCGCGATCTGCAGGCCCGGTTGCGCCAGACCGGGCTGGAGATCCCGGAGCATTCGATCTGGACCTCGGCGCTGGCCACCGCCAGTTTCCTCAACGAGCAGCGGCCCGGTGGTACCGCCTATGTGGTGGGCGAGTCCGGACTCACGACCGCGCTGCACGAGATCGGTTACGTGCTGACCGAGGTGGACCCCGACTATGTGGTGCTGGGCGAGACCCGCACCTATTCGTTCGAGGCGATCACCACGGCCATCCGGCTGGTCGAGCGGGGTGCGCGGTTCATCGCCACCAACCCCGACCCGACCGGCCCCTCGCGGGACGGTGTACTGCCCGCGACCGGTTCGGTGGCGGCGCTGATCACCCGGGCCACCGGCCGCGACCCCTATTACATCGGCAAACCGAACCCGCTGATGATGCGCTCGGCGCTGCGCCGCATCGACGCGCACTCCCAGACCAGTGTGATGATCGGCGACCGCATGGACACCGATGTGATCTCCGGGATGGAGGCCGGTATGCGCACCATCCTGGTGACCTCCGGTATCTCGACGAAGATATCGGTCGAGCAGTACCCTTACCGGCCGACCACTGTGCTGAGCTCGGTCGCCGACCTGGTCGGCCGGGTGCGCACCCCGTTCACCGAGGCGGCGGCGAATCCGCTGACCTGAGCGGCCGGTATTCGGGCGGCGCCGGTGGATGGGACCTCGACCCTTTATGGGCCTCGCTGAACTCGGCGCCGAGCGAGTGCGGCCGATCGCAAAGGCGGTCGGGCACGAGATGGGTGGTGGGAGTGCTGGAGCCGTGACTGCCGGTCGGGGTGCACGTACCGGCGATCCGCCGGAGCGATCAGCTCAGTGCCTGGTCCAGGTCGCCCAGGAGATCTTCGAGGTCCTCCAGGCCGATCGAGACCCGGACGACCCCATCCGAGAGGCCGATGCTCGCGCGGCCCTCCGGGCCCATGGCCCGGTGGGTGGTGGTCGCCGGATGGGTGATGAGGCTTTTCGCGTCGCCCAGGTTGTTGGAGATATCGATGATCCGCAGCTTGTTCAGCACCTCGAAGGCCCGCTTCTTCGCGAGGTCCGCCGCGGCCGCGAGTTCGAAGGTCACCACGGTGCCGCCGCCGCTCATCTGCGCGGCCGCCAGCTCGTACTGCGGATGCGATTTCAGGAACGGATACCGGACCCAGCTCACGGCCGGATGCTCGTCGAGGTAGCGCGCGATCCGCAGTGCCGACTCGGTGGACCGGCGGACCCGCAGGGGCATGGTCTCCAGACCTTTGAGCAGCGTCCAGGCGTTGAACGGACTCAGGGCGGGGCCGGTGTGGCGCATGAGCGTCTTGACCGGGCCTTCAATGTATTCGGAAGTACCGAGGATCGCGCCGCCGAGGACCCGGCCCTGACCATCGATGTGTTTGGTGCCCGAGTAGACCACCACGTCGGCGCCGAGTTCGAAGCCGCGCTGTAGCAGCGGGGTAGCGAACACATTGTCCAGGACCACCTGCGCGCCCGCGGCGTGCGCGAGTTCGCAGACCTTGCGCACGTCGACCAGGGTTTGCATCGGGTTGGCCGGAGTCTCGAAGAACACCGCGGCGGTGGGTTCGGACAGCGCCGCTTCCCACTGGGCGAGGTCTTCGCCGTCGACGAAAACGGTTTCGACACCCCAGCGGGGCAGGATCTCGTTGCACACCACAAAACAGGAGCCGAACAGGCTGCGCGCGGCCACCAGCCGGTCACCCGCCTTCAGCAGCGCACCGAGCGCGACGAAAACGGCCGCCATACCGCTCGCGGTGGCGAAACAGGCTTCGGCGCCGTCGAGCAGCCGCATCCGTTCCTGGAAGGTGGTCACCGTCGGGTTACCGTAGCGGGAGTACACGTAGTGCGGGTTGTCCCCGGTGAACGCGGCCTCGGCCGCTTCGGCACTGGCGTAGACGAACCCGGAGTTCAGGTAGAGGGCCTCGGAGGTTTCGTCGAACCCCGAGCGGCTCAGGCCGCCGCGGACACCCAGTGTCGCCGGACCGACTCCTTCGGGTAATGGCCGTTCGAACGAACCACCGCCGATCACGACTGCCGCCAGGGCAGTCCGTGGGCGCGCCAGCCGGAGCCGCCGCGATGCCCGAGTTCATCCAGCGGGCCTTCGAAACCGTCGCTGATGTTGAAGGAGGGTGCGATACCCGCGGCGGTCGCGGCGTCGGCCGCGTGCGCCGAACGCTGCCCGGAGCGACACAGGAAGAGTACGGGCGCGTCCGCGGGGCGGTCGGACAGCGCGCTCCGCAGCTGCGCCAGGAATTCGGTATTGCGGGTGCCGGTGCCGTCGACCCACTCGACCAGCAGTGTCGGCTTGGCGATGGAGCTGGTGTCGGGTACTCCGACGAACTTCCATTCGGCTTCGGTCCGCACATCCACCAGGACTGCGTCCGGATTCTCGGTCAGCAGGTCCCATGCCTGCTGCGGGCCGATATCCCCTGCGTAACTCATACGTGGCACCTCCTGCGAAACCGCACTTGCCGCATCCGATCGATGCGCGCCAGGTCGTCACCCGGAGCACCCCACCGCGGAGGAGGGTTGCCGACCAGCGAGCCGGGGCTTGGCACTGGTACTCATGACCCAACCGAAAAGATTGCCCGGCGAGTCGGGTGCTGTCAAACCTCGGTTGACGCCTTCGACGAGCTCATTCGGCCGGCTGGTTGCAGACCAGCCAGTCGCCGTCGGACTGGAACAACCACCAGGTCGCGGTCCGCTCCTCGCCTTCGACACGGCTGGTCACTTCGATATTCGCGGTATCTCCGGTGATGTGGACCGGGCCGAATCTCGTGATCTCGATATCTTTCCCGGTTTCGCCGGGTTTCAGCTGTCCGGCCAGTGGGGAGCGGGCGGGAACGAAACCGGGGCAGACCGCCTCGCGGGGCGGTTCGGGCCCGAAGCGGTTGCTCACATCGGCGAAGTCCCGGACCGCGCCCGCGATCCGGTCGGAATCTGTGACATTTTTCTCAGCGGGCGCCACCAGGCCGGCGATGAGTACACCCGCCAGGACCAGGGCCGCGACCACCGCGGCCACGACGAACGGGGTGATCGAGCGTGGTCGTTCGTCCTCGCCCGATTCGGTGGCGGGCTGCTCGTCGGCCGCTCCGGGATCGCTCATACCGACGATCATCCCTGGTCCCCGGATCGCACGGTGCCCGCACCCCGATAGAATCGCGGGTGCGGCGGGTACCGCAGCACAGCGCTACCCGCGGAGACGTGGGACGACGAACGGTGAACAGCCACCCACGGACGGCGCGATGCAGGTGCATACGAGCCGCGCGTCAAGTTAGCCTAAGCTAACAACAACGCCAGTGATTCTTTCGACCGATAAGGGTGCGCGTAACAGATGACCGAGCAGAAGGAAGCGAACCGCCCGCTTCGGATCGCGATCGTCGGGGCCGGGCCGGCCGGTATCTATGCCGCCGACGCGTTGATGAAATCCGATGCGGACGTCTCGATCGATCTGTTCGAGCGGATGCCCGCCCCGTTCGGACTGATCCGTTACGGCGTGGCGCCGGATCATCCGCGGATCAAGGGCATTGTCACCGCCCTGCACAAGGTGCTTGACAAGGAGCAGGTGCGCCTGCTCGGCAATATCGACTACGGCACCGATATCACGCTGTCCGATCTGCGTTGCTTCTACGACGCGGTGATCTTCTCCACCGGTGCCAACGCCGACCGGGCGCTGCCCATCCCGGGTATCGACCTGGACGGCTCCTACGGTGCGGCCGATTTCGTGTCCTGGTACGACGGGCACCCGGATGTGCCGCGCACCTGGCCGTTGGAGGCGGAGAAGGTCGCGGTGCTCGGTGTCGGCAATGTCGCCCTCGATGTGGCGCGCGTGCTGGCCAAGACCGGTGACGAACTGCTGCCGACCGAGATCCCGCCGAACGTGTACGCGGGCCTGAAGAACAACAAGGCCGTCGAGGTGCACGTATTCGGCCGTCGCGGCCCGGCGCAGGCCAAGTTCACCCCGCTGGAGCTGCGCGAACTCGACCACTCGCCGACGATCGAGGTGATCGTCGATCCGGAGGACATCGACTACGACGAGGGTTCGGAAGCCGCGCGCCGCCATTCCAAGCAGGTCGATATGGTGGCCAACACCCTCGAGCAGTGGGCCATCCGCGACCAGGGCGATCGCCCGCACAAGCTGTTCCTGCACTTCTTCGAATCGCCCTCGGAGATCCTGGGTGAGGACGGCAAGGTCGTGGGCCTGCGTACCGAACGCACCCAGCTCGACGGCACCGGCAATGTGAAGGGCACCGGCACCTTCAAGCAATGGGATGTGCAGGCGGTCTACCGGGCCGTCGGCTATCTGTCCCAGAACATCTCCGAGCTGCCCTTCGACGATCAGGCCGGGGTCATCCCGAACGAGGCCGGCCGCGTCCTGGTCGACGAGAACGCCGACGGCGGCGCGCGCTATATGCCCGGCACCTATGTGACCGGCTGGATCAAGCGCGGTCCGGTCGGGCTCATCGGCCACACCAAGGGCGACGCCAACGAAACGGTCGCCTGCCTCGTGGACGACAGCACGAATTTCGTGCCGGCCGAGAATCCGGAGCCCGAGGCCGTGCTGGAGTTCCTGGAGGGCCGGGGGATCCCGTTCACCACCTGGGCCGGCTGGTACCGCCTCGATGCGCACGAGCGGTCGCTGGGCGAGCCCGAGGGCCGCGAGCGGGTCAAGGTCGTGGAGCGCGAAGATATGCTGCGCGCGAGCGAACCCCACAAGGTCTGATCCACCGCTCGCTGCTCCCGGTCGATGGTCGAGAGCGGCGGGCGCCCCGATCTATCAGGCATGCTGTAGCAGTGTTCGACGCCCATGTGCACATCATCGATCCGCGCTTTCCGCTGATCGAGAACGAAGGCTACCTACCGGAGCCCTACACCGTCGCCGACTACCGGCGACGGATGTCCCGGTTCCGGCCTTCCGGCGGGGCGGTGGTGAGCGCCTCGTTCCAGGGCAACGATCAGAGCTATCTGCGCGCTGCCCTGGCCGAGCTCGGCCCCGGTTGGGTCGGGGTGACCCGGCTGGACCTCGACGCCTCCGACGCCGAGATCCTCGACCTGCACGAGGCCGGTGTGCGCGCGGTCCGGTTCAACCTCAAACGCGCGGCCGCGGATATCGCCAGTATGACCAGGCAGGCCCTGCGCGCCTACGAGTTGGCGGGCTGGCATGTGGAGATCTACGTCGACGGCCAGATGCTGGCCTCGCTGCAACCGGTGATCCTGAAACTGCCGAAGGTGTCCATCGACCATCTCGGAATGTCCGAGGAGGGCCTGTCCTATCTGCTGGACCTCGTCGACCGGGGTGCGCGGGTGAAGGCGACCGGTTTCGGGCGGGTCGATATGGATGTCGCGACGGCGTTGCGCCGGATCCACGCGGTCGATCCGGCGGCGCTGATGTTCGGCAGCGATCTGCCCGGTACCCGCGCGGGCCGGCCGTTCCGGGAATCGGATGTGGAGCTGATCTGCGATGTGGTCGGCACCGATATGAACGCGGTGCTGGAGGACAATGCCCGCGCGTTCTACGGATTGCCCGCGATCGATCGCACCACCGAGGATCCCACTCCCACACTGCCGCTGTACGTGCCGCCACGCGACGACCGGCACTCGGCGCACGACGGGACGACACGTCCGCTGCCCATCCTCCAAAAACGCCCCGGCCCGGGCTGATTCGGCCCCGACCACCCGCCCGGGCGGCCGATCGGCACCGAGCTCTGGCCGATATCGGGCGGGGGAGCACCGCCGTGCAAGAGCCGCTCGCGGCGGCGGAGAACCCGATCGATAGTGCTCTGCTGTCGGAGGAGTTGCGGGCGCCGCGCTACAAGTCGGCTGCCCGCGGCCGAGGGTCGGGCTCAGGCGGCGATCGCGCCGATGACCCATACCCCGCTCGCCAGCAGCGCGCCCAGCAACTCCACCAGGATCGAGAGCCCGACGCCCTTGATCGCGTGTTTGCTCGACACCCAGGCCTGCCGATTGTCGGGGAGCCGCTGTAGCTCCGAGATATACACGCCGGCAACGAAGCCCACGAACAGGCCGACCACCGGTATCAGGAAGAACCCGGCGATCCCGGCAAGACCGCCCAGCAGCAGCGTCCGGTTCGGCACCCCCGCTTCCTTCAGTTTGCGGCCCGGCCAGGTGTACTTCACGACTCCGGAGATAACCAGCAGGACGGTGCTCACCGCCAGTACTGCCCACGCGGTCGTTCCACCGGTGACGAAGGCCCAGACGGCGATCGCCCCGAAGATCAGGATCACCCCCGGCAGGATCGGCACCACGATGCCGATGAGGCCGACCAGGATCACCAGGCCGACAACGACTTCTCCCCAAGCGCTCACAGCACCAAAGTAGCCCGGATCGGACGCGGTCGCCGGTCCGGCGGAGGGGGTGGGGACATCGTCGGCTCCGGACCGGACGAGACGCCGCCCGGCAGGCCTCGCGGTTTCCGGGCGGCGATCACCACTCGGCGCCGGCGCGACCGGCCCGTGCCCGGCGGCTATCTCAATTCTGGCGTGGCAGAAGTTCGGTGACGAAACGATCCAGGAAGCCGTCCAGCGGTTTGCCGGCCGCCGGGACGACCACGAATTTGCTCAGCCCGGCGTCGAGATAACCGTCGATCAGCCGGTGCAGGTCCGGCCAGCTGCCCGCGACCAGGTCGGCCGGGTCGGTGCCGGGACGTTGGTGCGCGATCCCGGCCGCGAGGCCGGCGGGGATACCGTCCTGCGCCAGCAGCAGGGTGATCCCGAAGTGGTCGGCTTCGATCTCCCGCCCGGCCGCCGCGGCCTCGGTGTTGATCGCCGCCACCCCGGCGGCCGCTTCGGCGGGTGTCAGGAAACTGCCCAGCCAGCCGTCGCCGTACCGGCCGATCCGTCGGAACGCGGCGGGTGCGCGCCCGCCGAGCCAGATGTCCAGGGGCCGGGCCGGACGTCTGCCCACCCGCGCCGCACGTACGGTGAAGTAGTCGCCGTCGAAGTCGACATCGTCGTCGCGCAGTACCGCGCGCAGCAGCCGCAGGGATTCGTCGAAGACATCGCCGCGCCGCCCGGCCACCGGGAACAGATCGCGTTCCCGCGGGTCGGCGGGCTGCAACCCGAACACCGGCAACACCCGCTCGGGTGCGAGTGCCGCCAGCGAGGCCAGCTGTTCGGCGACCAGAACGGGGTGGCGTCCGGGGAGGATGGCCACCGACGTCCCGACCTTCAGATGGCTGGTGCGCGACAGCGCGAACGCCATGCCGACGGTCGGGTCCACGGCGGGTGCGTAGATCAATTCGGAGAACCACAGCGAATCGATCCCCTCGGCCTCCAGCCGATCCACGAGCGCCGGTAGGTCCGCCGGATCACTGCCGGAGCCGGTACCGACGCCGAATCGAATCTTCATCACACCACTCCTGGTCTGGACGAATTGCCCCGTACCGCGACCCTACGGCGTCGGCTCCGCGGGGGCCCGGGCTCCTGGTTCGGGAAGGCTCGGGGTGGACCGACCGGCACACCGTAGCGCCGGGCGCGGTGGCGGTTCACCCCCGGATACACCCGGGAAATCAGGTGATCGGCCACCTGCGCGGCCCCGATGCGCGCGAGAGCGGCGGGGATCATCGTTCCGAGCGCGGAATTCGTTACAAATCCCGCCCATCCATTTGTGAACCAGTGTCGAATCCAAGATGGATGTGTCATAGCTACAAGCCATAACTGCTGTTGGGGTGCTATGCAAGGTCTCGCCCATCGGCTGTCGAGGGCTTGGGTGAGAGCGCAACCGCAAGAGTCCGGGCGGCCGCCCGGATGGACAACGAAATCAGAGAAACGAGGATTGAAATGGGTCTGCTCGATGGTCTGCTCGGTCTCGTCGGTGGCGTCGTCACGGGTCTCGCCGGTGTTGTCGGCGCCCTCGGCGACGTCCTCTTCTGAATAGGTCGCCCCGTCGCCGGATGTGCTCGTGAACACTACACCTGACGAGCATTTCCGCGCGGACGAATTCGTTGTGGGATGCCCGCTCCGGTCCGTCGCTGCGCGGTGACGGCCGGAGCGGGCATTCCGACGTAGCAACTCTTTTCGTACCGGCACATCGTTCGCATTCGCTGTGAGGAGTTCAGTTGCTTCTGAGTGTTGTGGGACAGCTCGTCGGCACGGTGCTGGATCTCGTTATCGCGCTGCTCGTTCCCTGACCGGCCCGCGCGAGGTCGACTGCTGCGCGGCGCTGTCCGGGGACGCGCCGTTCTGATCAATTCGGAGGTCTGGATGAGCCGCGCTCGCCCGGGGTTCGAACGACTGCTCCGCGTTGTCGCCGGTGCGGTGACGGTCGCGGTTGCCGCGCTCTCGATGGGACCGCCCGCGGTCGCCGGAGCGCAGGACGGTGTCGAAGTGGCGCTGGCGGAAGCCGGGGGCTGCCCCGGCTTCTTCGTGCTCGGCGTGCAGGGAACCGGCGAGTCCACGCCGACTTCCCCGGTGGCCGCGGATGCCGGTCTGCTGGCGCTGGTGCTGGGGCCGTTGACCGAAATGATGAGCGGACCCGCAGTCGGCCGAGCCTATGTTCCCTACCTGGCCGGTTTCGGCGGCGCGCTACCCGGTGCCACCACGGCGCCGTATTCCGTTTCGGCGGGTGAGGGGCTGGGACGGTTGCGCGATATGGCCGCCGAGGTCGCCCAGCGCTGCCCGATTTCTCGGCTCGGATTGATCGGTTACTCGCAGGGCGCGCATGTCGTTTCGATGTTCGCGCGCGAGGTGGGCGCCGGCCGGGGCGCCGTGCCGGCCGATCGGGTCGCGGCCGTGGCACTGCTGGCCGACCCCACCCGTGCCCCCGGAGCGCCGGTGTTTCCCGGACTGCCGGGTTCCGGGCGTCCGGAACCGGCACCCGGTACCACGGGTGCGGAACTGGGCTCTCTACCGGAGTTTCCGCAGCATCCCGCACCGGGCGGCGGTATCGGGCCATTGCGCGATATCGCGCCGGACTTCGGGGAACTCACCGGACGGGTCGCCTCGCTGTGCCTGCCCGGTGACCTCGCCTGCGACGCCCCCGCCGATGCCCCGTTGCTGCATATGGTGGTCAACATCCTCGGCCAGGCCGAACTGCTCCCGTCGGATCCGGTGGCGGCGCTGGCGTCGATCGGCGACGGTCTCACCTCGACACTCTCGCGTACCGCGGCCGCGGTCGTCACCCACGATCTGCGTGGATACTCGCTGGGCACACTGTCATTGACACCGGAGAAACCGCTCGGCGTCCGACTGGCCGAAGCCGCCGACCCGCGCTCGGACAGCGACCCGCAGGCTCGCGAAGCGCTGTTGAAACTGGGGACCAGCGCACTCAACACCCTGCTGGCGATCATCGGTATCGCCCTCGAACCCGCCGAGGTCGCCGGTATCGCCACCGCGCCCGACCCGCTGACCGGTATCGAACGGGCCACCGACGCGCTCATCGCCGCCGCCCGTCGCCCGCTGCCCCGCCGCACCGTGTTCAACCTGATCAGCAAATCGTTCGATGCGCTCGGCCGATTGAGCGCCGAGAACGCCGAACTTCTCGATCCCGGGCTGTGGCTGCGCTACGCGGATACGGTCCGCAAACACGGCGACTACTTCCGCACCGGCTACACGGCGGACGGCCGGCCCGCCGCCGACCTGGTGCTGAAATGGTTCACCGCGGTCGCCGAAGACCTCGCCACCAACCGCATTCCCGCACCGTCCCGGCCGCAGCCGGCACCGGACCCCGCCCCCGCGGCGCCCGGCCCCGCGCCGGCGCCGCAGCAGCCGGTGCCGCAGCCGGCCCCGCCTGTTCCCGAGCCCGATATCCGCAATGTCGCGGTCGGCACCGACACACCCGGGACGCGAGGGGTGGCCGGCCCCGTGTCCCAGCGACCCCTACAGGGCTTCGCTCCGTATCTGCTCGGATTGGTGCTGCTGGCGGCGGTCTCGGCGGGCGCGTGCGGCGCGATCAGGGCCGCGCATCGGGTGCGCGGTCTGCGGTGGGTGGCGGCCGCAGTGCGCGGTATCCGATGCGACGGCCATCGGCGGACGGCCGGATGCGTCCGGCGGGACCGGGAGCGGACAGTGGTGGACAGGTCCCGCGAGAGAGGGCCGGAACGCCCGCCCGCGTGTAGCCGGCACCGTGGGGCACGGAACAGTCGTCGCTGATATCGCGCCGATCGATCGCGAGTGGACGATATCCGCGCCGGGAACCGGAGGATACACACTGCAGGCGATATCGCGGGCCCGGCGCCCTGCCGGGGCCGGATGCGCGAGCCGCCCCTAACGGACCCGATCTCGATCGTGGCCGATCTACGCCGCCGCAGGTTCGGGTTCCGGTTCCTGCACGAAGCGCTCGCCACCGCCACCCCCCGGCGGCCGTCTGGTCTTCCATGTCTTCGCCGCGCCGGCCGAGTTCATCCGTGAGCTCATCGTCGACGGCACCCACGAAGGCCTCGCCGCGGCCCGGGCCCGTGGTCAGCGGCTCGGCCGGCCACCGGCGACGAGCGAGGAGCAGACCCGGCAGGCCCGCGCGCTGCTGGCCCGGCCGGATGAGTCGGTGTCCTCGATTGCGCGGCTGCTGGCGCGGACAACGCTGTACAGATACATGCCGGACCCTGGAAGGTTGATGTCAGGGCAAAGAACGGATCCACGCCGGATGGTCATGCAGAGGGCGGAGGGCTGAATCCCTCCGGCCAGCGCGTGCTGTCGCTGTAGATGATTCCGGTGAGGTTCGCGCCGGCCAGGTATTCGGGGTTCAAGCCGGTCAGATCTGCGTTGGTGAGGTTCGCGCCGCCCAGATATGCGTTGGTGAGGTTCAAGCCGGCCAGGTCTGCATCGGTGAGGTTCAAGCCGCCCAGATATGCATCGGTGAGGTTCACGTTGACCAGGTGTACGTTGGTGAGATTCGCGCCGTTCAGGTTTGCGTGGGTGAGGTTCGCGCCGAGCAGGCGTGCGTTGGTGAGGTTTGCGCTGCGCAGGTTTGCGTGGGTGAGGTTCGTGCTGCGCAGGTTTGTGTTGGTGAGGTTCGCGCTCTCCAGGTTTGCGCGGGCGAGGCAGGCCCCCTCGAGACTTACGCTGGGCGTGGGGGCGGGCAGGGCATCGTATTTGGTGATGACAGCCAAGGCGGCTTGTATGTCGGTTGGCGCTTCATGTTCGGGGAGGTCGCAGGGGCCGGTCGTGGTCTCGGTGCGGATGAAGGCTTCGAGCAGTCGGCGGAGGGCGGGCCGGTCGACTTCGGAATCCTCAGCGAGGCGTTCGAACAGGTAGACACCGCTGAGGCGAACGCTTTCCTTGTCCGAGTCCAGCTGTTCTGCCCCGGCTTTGATCTGGTCGGTTTGCGCGGTGCGGCGCGCCAGGCCGAGTTGTTCGTTGGTTGCGCTCAGGGTGCTGTTGGAGAAGTAGAGCGCGCCCACGGCGGCGAGCGCGGCCATCAAGGTACCGGCGGCGGTCGCTACCGTGGCCAGCTTCACCCACGTCGTTGTCGGCGAGTCCTGGGGCCGAGCCGCTTCTGATTGCCGTGTCGAGACAGGTGAGGTGTCTGCGATGTCTACGTCCGGCGGCGACTGGGACGATGTGGGTGGCGTTTCTCCCGGGGGCAGAGCTACCTCCCGATCCCTTCTCTCGTCAGGCCTAGGCTGTGGTGCCTCGCCCGGGCCTTCGATCGCGCGCTGTCCGTCCCCTAATGTCACAACGTCTATTGTGCCAACCGCACACCGCCGCAACGGATCACGCTGCGGATACATGCAGCCACCGTGACAATGTGAACAGCATCGGCGGTGGTCTGGTCACCGTAGAGCGAATCACCTGTCGGCCGTGGACAGTCGGTGTCAGGTGACGTTTCCGCACGGTGAGCGACGCGCAAGGTTTCGAGACACCCCGCGAGACCCCCCTTATTCTTAGCGCCGGATTTCCGGCGAATGATCCCCGACCTCCGATTCTTTCCCGGGAAGTGCTCAGAAGTTGAGCACTTTGCCCGCGAAGATGGTTTCACCAGCTCGAACCACGACCGAGGCGAACGACCATGCTGCGGGGAATGACCACCGTGAACTTCTCCGCCGACGATCTGGCGGCGACCCGGGACCGGTACACAGAATTCTTCGGGGCGCCGCCCTATTTCGTGGTGCCCGGGTACTACGAGTGCCGTGTCGGCGATTACGAGCACGAATTCGGCCTCATCGACGGCGCGTACCGGCCGGGGCGCGCCGAGCCCGGTCCGGGCGGCGCGATTCTGTACTGGCATGTGGACGATCTAACGGCCACCTACGAGCGGCTGCTGGAACTCGGCGCCACCGAATACGAACCGATCCACCCGCGGGCCGGGTTTCGTCACCGGCTCGGTGGTGGATCCGTTCGGCAATGTGCTCGGTCTCATGACCAATATCCACGACGTAGAGGTTCCCGGCCGGAAATGGCGCGCCCGGCGTGCTCCCGTCCCGTGTCCGATCAGAACAGGGTCGGTTCGCCGAAACCGGGGGTGCGTTCGATCGCCAGCAGCTTCGATTTCGTATCGATACCGCCCGGCGCCGAGAAACCGTGCAGGGAATGGTCGGCGGCCAGGACACGGTGGCAGGGCACGATGAGCGGAATCGGATTGCTGCCGAGCGCCTGACCGACCGCCTGCGCGGCCCCGGCCGCGCCGCAGCGGCGTGCGACCTCCCCGTAGCTGAGCGTATGCCCGGGGTCGATGGCGCGGGTGACCGCGTACACCGCGCGGTGGAACTGCGGTGGTTCCGTGAGGTCGAGCGGTATCCAGCGAAGATCGTCGAGATCGCCGTCGAGGTGGGCGCGGATGCGGGCGAGCGCCTCGGCGCGCGGGCCGGTACTCGGCTCGGGAACCGGGCGGGTGTCGCCGCCGCGGACCCCGGCACCGGGGTCGTAGCCGGGGAGAGAGAAACGGGCCACGGCGTCCGCCCGCCACGCGATGGCACAGCGGCCGATCGCGGTGTCGAAATTCGTCGCGTCCAGCGGCGCGACCGCACTGTGTGGCATACCGTCAGTCTGCTCGCACCCACCGACAACCACCGGCCCCGGGGCGGACCGCACCGACCCCGTGACTCGGAGCCGCTGTTGTCATACTGTCAATATGCCCCGCGGGGCTGACACTGGATCGACGACGAACCGAGGTAGGGCGTGAGTACACCATCCACCGCCACCAAGCAGGGCCCGCTCGCGGGCATTCGCGTGATCGAACTGGCCGGAATCGGGCCCGGGCCGCATGCCGCATTGCTGTTGGCCGATCTCGGCGCCGATGTGGTGCGGATCCAGCGCGCCGGTCAACTGCCCGGCGGCGCCGACCGGCCGCAGCTGCGCGGCCGCACGGTCGTGGAGGCCGACCTCAAGGACCCGGCCGATATCGAGAAGGTCCTCGGGCTGGTGGACAAAGCCGACGTCTTCATCGAAGGCTTCCGGCCCGGTGTCACCGAACGGATGGGCCTGGGGCCCGACGAGCTGCTCGAACGCAACCCGCGGCTGGTCTACGGCCGGATGACCGGCTGGGGCCAGGAGGGCCCGCTGTCGGACCGGGCCGGGCACGATATCAACTACATCAGCCTCACCGGTGTCCTGCACGCCATCGGCCGCAAGGGCGAACGACCGGTGCCCCCGCTGAACATGGTCGGCGATTTCGGCGGCGGCTCCATGTTCCTGGTGTTCGGCATCCTGGCGGCCCTGGTGGAACGCCAGAACTCCGGAAAAGGCCAGGTCATCGATGCTGCGATGGTCGACGGGACACTGGCGCTGTCGAATATGATCTGGGCCTTCCGCGGTACCGGTGCCTGGTCCTGCGAACGCGGCACGAACCTGCTCGACACCGGTATGTCGTTCTACGACACCTACGAGACCGCCGACGGCAAGTACATGGCCGTCGGCGCGATCGAGCCCCAGTTCTACGCGCAGCTGCTGGCCGGTCTGGGAATCGATCCTGAGGGCCTGCCGTTCCAGATGGATCCGGCCGGGCAAGACACGCTGAAGAAGCTGTTCACCGAGAAGTTCCGCAGCAAGACCCGCGACGAATGGGCCGCGATCTTCACCGGTACCGACGCCTGTGTGAGCCCGGTGCTCACCTTCGATGAGGCGGGCGAGAACGAACATATCGCCGCGCGCGGTTCGCTCATCGAGCTGGACAATGTCACCCAGCACGCCCCGGCGCCCCGATTCTCCCGCACGCCCAACGGCGTGCCCACCCCGCCGCCCACCGAGGCGACCCCGATCGAAACCGTCTGGGCGGACTGAATTCCGCGGGCGGGGCGGTTCGCACCGGTCCGCCACCACGGTCGCGTGGATCGTCCGACCGGTGCGGCTGTCGGCTCGGCTGCAACGGGGTACCGCCGAAGCAGCGGCACGCAGCCGCGTGGGCACCGGTGCTCCACACCGCGCCGTTGGGCAACGCTCAGGTCGGCGGTGTCTTCGGTGCCGACGAGTCGGCGGGGAGTGCGCCCCTGTTCTCGGTGGCGCGCCAGGCGGCCCGGGCGACCCGCCGGAACGTGCAACGTCGCGCTCGACAAACGGGTCGACGTCTCGCCGGACCGGCCGGACGCGTGGTCCGGGAAACCTCGGGCACGGCGGTTCAGAACCAGGTGTTGGGCCGGATGTAATTGGCCAGATCCACCAGTGCGTAGCGATGGCGGCGGCCGGGCGCGAAGCGGGCCAGGGTGCGCAGCCCCGATTCGGTGCCGTCGCGCAACGCGTGCTCGGTGAACGCGACCCCCAGGAGCGGTGGCCGGGGCCGCCGCGGCGTATTCCCGGCTTGCAACCAGGCCAGTGCGCAGCCCAGCACCATCACCCGCAGTTGCACGGCCCGGCGTTCCTCCGGCGGCAGGGCCTCCACGCGGGCCGCCGCCTCCCGCAGGGTGTGCTCCGGCAGTTCCGCCACAGGGGCGCTGGTGAGCAGCAGCAGGACCACGGTCATCCGGGCGGTGGTGAAATAGCGGGAGGAACCCGGCACCTCGTCCAGGGCGGTGACGGCCTCCCGGTGGCGGCCGGCAGCGGTGAGCAGGCGGGCCGAACCGAAAGCCGCGCTCACCAACCCGTGATCGGTACGCCAGGTGGTGGCGTAGAAATTCTCGGCGTAATCGCGCCAAGCGCGTGTCTCGTCCGGTGCCCAGTGCTGGAGCACCAGTTCGGCGGTGGCGGCCAGGGCCAGTTTCGGCGCCAGTTCACCCGGAAGTACCCGCAGGACCGAATCGAACGCGGAATATGCTTTCTCGTAATCGTTCTCGCGTAACCCGGCGATACCGGTGTACCAGTCGATCCGCCAATCCCGGCGGCCCGTGTTCGGTATGGCGTCGAGCAGATCGGTGGCCGCGGCGACGCGGTCCGAATCCAGCAGGATTCGGGCCTCGGCCAGGCGCAGTTCGCGTTCCAGGTTCTCCGGTGCCGCGGCCGGGTCCTCGGCGAGTTGCTCGCGTACCTCGTGCAGCGCGGCCAATGCCTGGTCCGGATCGGATTGCAGCGTCTCGGTCAGCCGGGCGGCGGCCGGGTCGGTACGGGACAGCAGCGGGATCGGCAGCGCGGCGGCGATATCGGTGGCCGAGAGCAGGGTGTCGCGCGCGATCCCGTCGGCGTAGGCGTCGGTCTGGCCGATCAGTTCTTCGGCGCCGAACGCGCTGCGCTGTTTACCGAAAACAGTGGACCGGTGCGGCCGCTCCACTCCGGTATCGAAGGCCAGGATCTCCCGCAACACCCCGGACAGCTGATCGGCCATGGCCCCGGCGGATGGGAACCGTCGATCCGGGTCGGTATCGGTAGCGCACAGCAGCAGCCGGTGGAACGACTCGTACCTGGCCAGGATCGGTTCATCCTCCGGAGCGGGCAGACCGTCGCAGTAGGCACCGTGCTCGGTCGGCATGTTCAGGGTCAGCACGGCCAGTGTGCGACCCACCGTGTAGATATCGGAGGCGACCGTCGGGCCGGTGCGGGCGATCTCGGGCGCCTGGAAACCTCGGGTGCCGTACAGGTTCCCGTAGGCCTCGATCGGTGCGACCGCCCCGAGATCGAGCAGTTTGACCTGACCGTCGGTCACCATGATGTTGTCGGGTTTGAGGTCGTTGTAAGTGAGCCCGGTCGCGTGCAGATAGTCCAGCGCGGGCAGCACCTCCAGGATGTAGGCGATGGCCTGCGCCACCGGGATCCGTTCGGGCCGCTTGTGATCGTCGAGCATGCTGCGCAGGGAACGGCCGCCCACGTACTCCATCACGATGAAGCCGATCGGCTCCTCGTCGGACGGCCGGTGTTCGACGAAATTGTGGATCTTCACGATGCCCGGATGGGCGACCTCGGCCAGGAACTCCCGCTCCGCCACGGCCACCGCCTGCGCCTCGATATCGTCGGCGTGCAGCAGACCCTTCAGCACTACCCAGCGGTCGCTCACATTGCGGTCCACCGCGAGATAGATCCAGCCCAGCCCGCCGTGCGCGAGGCAGCCCTGGACCTCGTACTGCCCGGCCACCATATCCCCGCGGCTCAGCGTCGGCCGGAAATCGAAGGCGGCACCGCAATTCGGGCAGATCCCGCGTGTGGTGGACGGACCGCTCGCGCTCGCCCGGCCGACCGGCTTGCCACAACGCCAGCAGAACCGTTTGCCTTCCGCGACCACCGGATCGGTGAGGACCGCGGCGACCGGGTCGGCGGCTTCGACGGGTGGTATCTCGACCAGGCCGGCGACCAGGGTGCGCACCGTGGGCCGGGATCGCACGGTGCGGCTACTGCGGCCGGTGCGCAGCTGGGAACCGCTGCCACGCCCCGAACTCCCGGTCGACTCCGAACCCGTCCGGGCACCGGTGCCGGTGGGTGCCACGGCCGCCGCGGTGCCCGGGTATGCGGCGGTACCCACTACTGCGGCGGTGCCCGGGGAGCCGGACGTTCCCGCGGCGGCGGTCTCCGGAGAAGCGGTGGTCCCGGTGCCGGCGGTTTCCGGGTTCGCGCCGGTACCTGTCGCCGGTTCCGCGTAACCGGAGGTACTCGCTCCGGCACCGGTTACCGCGTATGCCGCCGTACCGGCGACGGCACCGGTTCCCGGAGAGTCGGCCGTACCCGCCTCCGCGTCGGTTTCCGCGTATGCGGTTGTACCGGAGACGGTTCCCGAATTCGCGCCGGTGCCTGTCGTGGTCTCCCGGTATCCGGCCGCATCCGCGACGGCGGCGGTTCCCGAGTGCGCCGCGAAACCCGCGGCGGTTTCCGAGTAGTCGGCCGTGCCCGTTTCGGCAGCGGCCTCTGGGTATCGCTCCCCGGCTGCGGCAGTTCCCGGTTGCTCGGCCGCGCCCGTGCCCTCAGCGGTTTCCGGGGAAGCGGCGACACCCGCTGCGGCGGTCACTCCCCGGCCCGCGACGGTCCCGGCAGTGTCTCGATCGTCACGCATGCGCCCAGCCCCGAGCCGAGTGGCCGCACCGGGCTGCTCGTCCGATTGCCGGTGGCGGGCGGCGTCGACGGCACCGGTCGGTGGCGGCTCCGGGTAATCCCCGGAGCCGGACCGGTCGACCGACTCGTCCGTCGTCACGGTGATCAGTCCCGATAGGTCGCCGGCGGGGGTCCGGGGGAGGGGCCGAGGGCCGAGAGCCATTGGTTGTAGAGGCGGCTCCAGGTACCGTCCGCGCGGATCCGGTCGAGGGTGCCGTTGACGAAGCGCACCAGGTCGTCATCGCCCTTGGGGATGCCGATCCCGTACGGTTCTTCGCTGATACTCGGACCGACCAACTCGGTGTATGGGTCCTGTTCGGCCAGTCCGGCCAGGATCGCGTCGTCGGTACTCACCGCGTCCACCTGCCGTTGTTGCAGGACCACCAGACAGTCGGCCCAGGTGGGAACGGTGAGAATGGATGCCTGGGGCTGGATCCGGCTGATCTGTTCGAGCGAGGTGGTGCCACGGATCGTGCACACCCGCTTGTTCGCCAGATCCTTCAAACTCTGGATTCCGGAATTCTGGACGGCCAGCACCCGCTGGTGTGCCTTCAGGTACACGGTGGAGAAGGAGACCCTGGCCAGACGCGCGCAGGTGATGGTCATGGTTTTGACCACCATGTCCACCCGGTGCTCGATCAGCGCCGCTTCCCGCTCCTCGGAACCGAGGCTGCGGTATTCGATCTTGTCGGGATCGCCGAACAGGTCCCGGGCCACCTCACGGGCGATATCGGCGTCGAAGCCGACGATCACCCCGCTCTCGGGATCCCGGAAGCTGAACA
The DNA here is from genome assembly GCA_040674215.1 of Nocardia sp. NPDC050193. Taxonomy (GTDB): domain Bacteria; phylum Actinomycetota; class Actinomycetes; order Mycobacteriales; family Mycobacteriaceae; genus Nocardia. The sequence goes on from JBFARE010000018.1 coordinate 70,928, forward strand.
GGTTGCTGCCGGTGTCCAACCCGACGACCAGCCGGCCGCGGGCCCGGATCCGGTCCAGCACCGGGCCGGTCGCCCCGGGACCCGTGGGACGCAGGCCGGCGGTGGGATCACCGCAGTCGGTGGGCTCGTCGGGCAGAGGTAGCGGGCCGTCTGCCTCCATCGCCGTCGCCTGCGCGGGCAGGGGCGGCTCGGAGTAGTCGCTGTGCGTTACCTCGTGATGCGGGCCCGGACCGGTGGCGCAACCGGCCAGGAGCAGCGCGGTGCACGCCACCCCGACCCGCAGCGGCCACGATCGCCGCGACGGCCGGTGGTCCGCCGGTCGGACCGGGTTTCGCGCAAACCTCATCGATACTCCCGCAGTCTTGGCCAGATGCCGAAGGCGATATACGCCGCGGCGGCGAAGCCGAGGATCAACGCACCTGGTGCCAGATAGTCGAGTACCCGGGCGCTGTGGAAAATATTGCTGCGTAGCGTGTCCCGGGTCTCGGTGATCCCGCTGCCCAGCGCGTTGTCCAGGGCTTCCACATGAACGGTAGCGTTCTCGGTGCCCGGTGCGGTGGCGATTGTGGCCGCGCGGGCGAATTCACCGCGGTTGAGTGCCTCGTTCATCCGCTGATGCGCCGCCAGCCAGTGCAGTAGCGCGGCGCGCGCGTCGGTGGTCGCCCGGTCGGTGTGCCCGGCGAGGAGTTCGTTGAGCCGGGTGATGTTGGCGTCGAACGCGTGGTCGTAGTCACCGGTGGTGTCGCGGCGCACCAGTTTGAGTGTTTCCGCCGAACGCGCCTGCTGCGCCAGGATGCGGCTCTCGGTGAGCCGGGCGGCGGGCACCGTCCCGTCGGCCCGGCCGCTGGACATCGCCACCGAGGAAACAGATCCGGCGATCACCGTCCACAGCATCAGCGTGAGCAACGCGCCGGAGGCCAGCAGCAGCCCCGGATTGAAGGTGCGGCGCCACTGCCGGGCCAGCAGCCGTTGCGCCCACACCAGTGCGATCACCGCGGCGACGAGCAGCACGATCGCCGACCACGGCGGCCGGACGTGCCGGTCCTGGGCGGTATCGACCGCGGCCGCGCGCCGCACGTACAGCTGTTCGGCGGTCGGCAGCAGCACCGTCTGCATCTCCGACGACGCCTCGCTCAGATAGGCCGCCCCGACCGGATGACCCTCCCGGTTGTTCGCGCGCGCGGTCTCCACCAGACCCGAGTACACGGGTAGTCCCGACCCGATACCCATCCGCTGCAGCACGTCCTGGGGGTCGTCACCGGACAGCGTCACCAGATCGGCGCCCGCTTCCCCCAGCGCCTGGCTGTAGCGATCACGTACCTGCTCGGGTTCCAGGCCGCCGGAGATGAATGCCGTGGCCGCGGCGGCGTCGGCCACCGAGAGCGCGGTGTAGAGCCGGTGTGCCGCGTTCGCATCGGGTTCGGTGTGGGCGAGCAGCACATCGAGATCGCGCTGGCGGTCGTGCACGGCGCCCGCGGTGATCACCCCCGACCCCAGGGACAGCACGATCAGCAGGAGCCCGACGCCGAGCAGCCGCCCGGGCGAGGATTGGGCGAACAGGCGTAACCGTGCAGGATTCAACCACTTCCAGGCCTGCGCGAGCCGGGGGCGGACGAGCCCCGCCTGCCCGGGGGCGGGCGCCGGTTCCGGGTGGGCCGGGTCGGGTTCGGATACCACCCGATCCTCCGCCAACCGCGTCATGTCCACCCTCCAACTCTGGGCGCCGTGTGCGCTGTATCGCTCCGCCGGTGCCGCGCGAGATCGCTCACACCGCTGCCATGAGCGTATTCGGTATTGTCCACGCGCGCGCCCCGACCTCCACAACCCGCCACCCACCACCACGGGTGGGGCAGGATGGAGGCAACGGTCGACGAGGGCGGTGCGAGATGCGTGGTGACGGTGACGGGTGGTCCATAAGCCCCGGTGGTGTGCGGCACTGGGGGCTGTTCGGTGCGGCCGGCCTACTGCTGCGCGCCCCGCTCGGCTGCGGTGGTTCGGCGGTGCTGCTGCAGCATCGCGCGCTGTGGAGTCACGAGGGCGGGACCTGGGCGTTGCCCGGCGGCGCCCGCGACAGCGACGAGTCGGCGGTGCACGCGGCGGTCCGCGAAGCCGACGAGGAGGCCGGTATCAAGGCCGCGGATATCCGGGTGCGCGCCGAACGGGTCACCGCCATCGCGCCGAGCGGCTGGACCTATACGACGGTGATCGCCGACGCCGGCAAACCGCTGCCGGTACGTCCGAACATGGAGAGTGTGGAACTGGCCTGGGTGCCGGAGGACGAGGTGGATCAGCGTCCGCTGCACGCCGGGTTCGCGCACGCGTGGCCCGGGTTGCGGGCCACGTTCGCCTGGATGGACCCGGGTGAGTGCCCGGCGGCGGATGCGGCGGAGCTGGCCGCGACCCTGCCGCGCACGGTCGACCTGGGTGCGGAGTTCGTCTGGTTGCACGCCGAACCCGATGGGCCCGGTGACCGTGCCGTATTGCTGGACCCCCCGTACCCGCCGGAGGACCCGGAACCGAGCGGCTCCCCGAATCCGGCGGGCGAGGCGGACGATCCGGGCGCGGAGCTCGGTGGGGTCGCGCACGCGGAGGCCCGGGTGCTGGGGATTCCGCGCAGCGCGGTGCTGGGATCGGAGCGCTGAGTTGGGAAACTGCGCGGCGGAAACCGGGCGGCCGTATGTGCTGCTGTCGGTCGCGATGAGTGTCGACGGCTATATCGACGATACGGAGCCCGACCGCCTGCTGCTGTCCAACGATGCCGATTTCGACCGGGTGGACGGTATCCGTGCCTGGTCGGACGCGATCCTCGTGGGCGCAGAGACGCTGCGGCGCGACAATCCGCGGTTGCTCGTACGCGACGAAACGCGGCGCGCGCAGCGGATTGCCGCGGGCCGGCCGGAGTATCCCCGCAAGGTGACGGTGACCGCGCGCGGTGAACTGGATCCGAAGGCGCGTTTCTGGCACTGCGGTACCGCCGAACACGCCCCGCTCGTCTACACCACCGATGCGGGTGCCCGGCGGCTGCGCGACCGGTTGACCGCCCCGGCCGAGATTGTGGCGCTGGGCCCCGAACTCGGATTCGGGCCGCTACTCGACGATCTCGGCGCCCGCGGCATCGGGCGGTTGATGGTAGAGGGCGGTGGCCGGATCCACACCGGGTTCCTGGCCGCCGGATTGGCCGACGAACTGGTGCTCGCGATCGGGCCCACGCTCGTCGGCGATCCCGCCGCCCCGCGTTTCCTGCATCCCGCGCGGTTCCCCGGCGGTTCCACCCACCGGATGCGCCTGGCGGAGGTGGGGCGGCTCGGGGATGTGGCAGTGTTGCGATATCGACCTCAGGAGGCCCGGTGCCCGAACCCGACCACCACTACTGGATGAACCGGGCGATCGAACTCTCGCGGCGGAGTCCGCGGGCACCCGGTGCCTTCTCGGTGGGCGCCGTGCTCGTCGCCGACGGCACCGAGATAGCCACCGGCTACTCCCGGGAAACCGATCCGAAGGTGCACGCCGAGGAATCCGTGCTGGACAAACTGGATCCGCACGATCCACGGCTGCGGCAGTCCACCCTCTACAGCACTCTGGAGCCCTGTTCGGAGCGGGCGACCAAAACGCGGCTGCCCTGCACTGATCGCGTGCTCGCCGCCGGTATCCCGGTAGTGGTGATCGCGTGGCGCGAACCGTCCACGTTCGTCGAGAACTGTGTGGGAGTGGAGAAGTTGCGCGAGCACGGGGTACGGGTGATCGAACTCCCGGAACTGGCCGAGGCCGCCATGGCGGTGAACCGTCACCTCGATCTGTCCTGACCGTCCGGTCAGCGCAGGCATCCCGGTCCGAACAGCGCCTTCAGTTCGCCCATCAGCGCGGGCGAGGAGGTGATCCGGAACCGGGGGTCCAGCGCGAGCAGCCGGGGCCCCCGCGCGCCGATGAAGTCGATGCGCAGGTCGGTGGGGCCGGGATGGCGCTGCAGGGTTTCGCGCAGGGCACGGATCGAGTGCGGGGTACAGGCCGCCACGGGCAGGGTGAGGGTGAGCGGCCGTCCGGCGGTACCGGCGGTGAGATCCGGTGCCCTCACCTGATCGCCCAGCAGCGACCGGCGCCCGTCGCGGACGCTGACCGTCGCGGTGATCACCACGATCGCGTCCTCGGTGAGCTGGCCGGCGGCGGTGGCGTGGGCGGCGGGAAAGAACAGGATTTCGGCGCCGGCCTCCAGATCCTCCAGGCGTACGACCGCCCAGGGTTCGCCCTTCCTGGTGACGCGACGGTCGACGGCGGCGATGATGCCGGCCAGCCGTACCCGGCGGCCGTGCGGGACGCGACCGTCGTGCAGGGCGGCGAGCGGGGTGTCACCGGCGGCGCCCAGGGCGGCGGCGATATCGTCGAGCGGATGCCCGGAGACGTAGAGCCCGAGCATCTCCCGTTCGTAGCCCAATCGCTCGCGGGTTTCCCATTCCTCGTCGGGGACGGGTACCGCGAAAACGGAGGTGGCCGCCGCGGGGTCGGCGGTATCGCCGGAGAAGAGGTCGAATTGTCCGCGTGCTGCGGCTTTCTTGGTGACCGCCACCGCGTCGATCGCTTCGCTGTGGATCGTGTACAGACCTTTGCGGGGATGGCCGAGGGATTCGAAGGCACCCGCTTTGACCAGTGATTCGACCACCTTCTTGGCGCAGGCCACACTGTCGGTTTTCGCCAGATAGTCGGAGAAACAGGTGAACGCACCGGCCGACTCCCGTGCCCGGATCACCTCCCGCACCACCGGTTCACCGACATTGCGGACCGCGCCCAGGCCGAAGCGGATATCGGGCCCGACACTGGTGAACGTGGCCGCCGACTGGTTCACATCCGGCGGCAGCACCCGGATCCCACGTTTGCGGCAATCGGCCAGATAGATCGCCGATTTGTCCTTGTCGTCACCGACCGAGGTGAGGAGGGCGGCCATGAACTCCGCCGGATGGTTGGCCTTGAGGTAGGCGGTCCAGTACATCACCAGGCTGTAACCGGCGGCGTGCGATTTGTTGTAGGCATAGCCGGCGAACGGCAGCACCGCCTCCCACAGCGCGGTCACCGCCGCGTCGCTGTAGCCGTTGTCGCGCATACCGTCCCGGAAGTTCTCGAACTCCATGGCCAGTACTTCCGGTTTCTTCTTACCCATCGCCCGGCGCAGCAGATCGGCCTGGCCCAGGGAGTATCCGGCGACCTGCTGCGCGATCTGCATGATCTGTTCCTGATAGACGATCAGCGCGTAGGTTTCGGCGAGGACCGCGCGCAAGGCTTCGTCGAGTTCGGGATGGATCGGCGTCACCGCTTCCCGCCCATTCTTGCGATCGGCATAGGACCAGTGCGCTCCTACGCCCATCGGCCCCGGCCGGTAGAGGGCGTTGGAGGCCACCAGATCGTTGAACTCGGTGGGGGCCATCCGCAGTAGCAGTTCCCGCATACCGGCCGAATCCATCTGGAACACCCCGAGGTTGTCGCCGCGTGCCAGCATGGCGTAGGTGGGTTCGTCGTCGAGCGCGAGAGTGTCCAGGTCGATTTCGATACCGCGGTTACCACGGATATTGTCGAGGCAGTCACCGATCACGGTGAGGGTGCGCAGCCCCAGGAAATCCATTTTCAGCAGGCCGACGGCCTCACACGACGGGTAATCCCAGCCGGTGATGATCGCCCCGTCCTGCGGGCGCTTCCACAGCGGCACGATATCGAGCAGTGGTTCGCTGGACAGGATCACCGCGCAGGCGTGGACCCCGGCACCGCGGACCATCCCCTCGAGTCCGACCGCGGTGTCGTAGATGCGGCGCATATCCGGATCGGCCTCGATGAGGGCCCGCGCCTCCGCGGCCTCACCGTAGCGTTCGTGGCCGGGATCGGTGATTCCGGCCACCGGGATGTCCTTGGCCGCCACCGCGGGTGGCAGCGCCTTGGTGATCCGGTCGGCGAGCGTGAACCCGGGCTGACCGAATTGGACGCGGGCGGCATCCTTGATGGCCGCCTTGGTTTTGATGGTGCCGAAGGTGATCACCTGGGCGACCTTGTCCGCGCCCCAGCGCTCGGTGGCGTAGCGGATCATCTCGCCGCGGCGGCGGTCGTCGAAATCGATATCGATATCGGGTGCCGACGGCCGCTCGGGGTTCAGGAATCGCTCGAACAGCAGTCCGTGCTCGATGGGGTCGATATTGGTGATGGCCAGCGCGTAGGCCACCAGTGAACCCGCCGCCGAACCACGCCCGGGCCCGACCCGGATGCCGACCCGGCGGGCGTGTGCCACCAGATCGCCGACCACCAGGAAGTAGGCGGGAAAGCCCTTGTCCCGGATGATGTCCAGTTCGAACTGCGCGCGGTCGCGGTAACTGTCGGGTACACCGGCGGGGAAACGCCAGCGCAGACCCGCGTCCACCTCGCGGCGCAACCAGCTGTCCTCGGTATGACCGTCCGGGACGGGGAATACCGGCATCCGGTCGTGGAATTCCCACACCTCGTCGTACGGTTCGATACGTTCGGCCACCGCGAGGGTGGTATCGCAGGCGCCGGGCACTTCCTCGTCCCACAGCTCGCGCATCTCCGCCGCGGACCTGAGATAGAAACTGTCGCCGTCGAACCGGAACCGGGTCGGATCCGACAGTGTCTTGCCCGTCTGCACGCACAGCATCGCCTCGTGCGCTGCCGCCTGCTCCCGTAGTACGTAGTGACAGTCGTTGGTGGCCAGTGCGGCGAGCCCGGCCTTGCGGCCGACGGCGAGCAGATCGTCGCGGACTCGGCGTTCGATCGTCAGCCCGTGGTCCATCACCTCGAGGAAGAAGTTGTCCGGGCCGAAGATATCGCGCCAGCGGCCCGCGGCCGCGTAGGCGGCGTCGAACTGCCCCAGCCGCAGGCGGGTCTGGACCTCGCCGGACGGACAACCCGTGGTGGCGAGGACACCCTCGGCGTATTCGGCGACGAGTTCGGCGTCCATCCGTGGCCATTTCCCCAACTGGCCCTCGAACGAGGCGCGCGAGGACAACCGGAACAGATTGCGCAGACCCACCGCGTTCGCGGCGAACAGTGTCATATGCAGATACGCGCCCGACCCCGACACATCATCGGATTTCTGGCCGGGCTCGCCCCAGAAGACCCGTTTGCCGGAGAACCTGGATTCCGGGGCGATGTACGCCTCGATACCGATGATCGGTTTCACCGGCGAATCCCGGGACCGGCGGAAGAATTCCGCGGCCCCGTACATATTGCCGTGATCGGTCATCCCGACCGCCGGCATCCCCAGGCGCTCGGCTTCCGCGAACAGCGGACCCACCTTGGCCATACCGTCGAGCATCGAGTACTCGGTGTGGTTGTGCAGATGCACGAAAGACGCGCCCGTCATCGAATCACCCCGTGCCGTAGAACCGGCCCCACAGTCGATTCGGTTGTCGGACCGGTGGTCGATAAGGTCAGTTCGGCTACATATGACCAGTTCAAGGGTGCTGAGTCGAACAATCGACAGGACAGTGGGAACAACTGATGGATGTATCAGGAGGTGGGGTGCCCGAGCTCGATCTGGCGACGGTCCGAGCCTTTGTCGCCGTCGCCGACGAAGGCCGGTTCGGCGCGGCCGCGGCGCTGCTCGGGATCAGCCAGCAGGCGGTGTCCAAACGTATCGCCCGGCTCGAGCACCAACTCGGCCTCGCCCTCTTCGACCGGGCACCCACCGGCGCGGCCCTCACCGCGCCCGCCGCCCGATTCCTCCCGCACGCGCGCTCCCTGCTCGCTGTCGCCGACGAAGCCGTGGCCACGGTGGTACGGCGACCGCGGCCGCTGCGGGTGGCGGTACTGGGCGAACGGGCGACCGAGATGCGGGCCATGCGGTACTATCTCGGCCGCCACCCCGACCGCGATACCGAGATCGTGCTGACCAACGCCTTCGTCACTTCTCGGGACGCGCTGGTCGCGGGCCGGGTGGACGCGGCCGTCGCCCGCGCCGCGGGCGGGCCCCGGCCCCTGCCGGCGCGGATCGCGGCCGTCCCGTTCCTGCTGGACCCGCTGCACCTGCTGGTCGGCAAGGGTCATCCGCTGGCCGGACGCGCGGCGGTCTCGCTCGCCGAGTTGGCCGGGACGACGGTGTGGGTGCCGGGGACATCGGTGGAATCGGAGTGGACCGACTACTACCGCGAACTGAGCCGGTACAGCCGAGTCGTGATCGACAGCAGTCGCCGGTCCGAGCTGTTCCCCGAGGTCACCACCGGCCGCGGGCCGGCGCCGATCGCGACGGTGATCGAGCACATCGCCGATTCGGACACCCTCGCGACCTTCAGCGCGGAAGGTTTCGAATCCCCGTGGCATCCACATATTCGCCGGGTGCCGATCGTCGACCCGACCCCCGCCTACCCGCACGCGCTGCTGTGGGACAGGACCGATCCGCATCCGGGCATCGCGGATCTGGTCGCCTATTTCCGCGACAACTACAACCGCGATATCGCGCGCGACTGCTGGATCCCGGAGATCGACCGGCCCCTGTTCGTGTGATCGAGCAAAACCGCCGAGCACGCTGCGCGCCGGCCGGTGCGGACGACCCGGTGGATCAGGTCGAGCTGATCCGGTAGATGCGCAGATCCTCCGGTACCCCGCTCAGGGGCGCGGCGAAGAAACTGCGGCGGTAGGGGCGGGCGATCTGCCCCAGCTCGGCCAGGGTCTCGGGCTGCAGCGCGGTCAGCGTGGTGTGGGACACCATCATCTTGCCGTTGCCGCCGGCCTCCATGACCCGGGCGGCGATGGTGACGTCCACCCCCAGCCAGTCGCCGCCGATCTCCCGCGGTGAACCGGTGTGCAGGCCGATCCGCATCCGGGGCCGGTAGTCGCCCGCGGTCACCTCGGCCAGATTGCGTTTCGCGGCGATCGCGGCCTGTACGGCCCGGTCGGCGGAGGGGAACACCGCCATGACGCCGTCACCCATCCGTTTCACCACCTGGCCGCCGCGTTCGGCGACGGGGGGTTCGATGGCCTTGGCCACCTTGCGCAGCAGGTCCAGGGTGGCTTCGTCGCCCGCGGTGAGCGACCAGGAGGAGAACGACACCAGATCGGTGAACATCACCGTCATCTCCTCGGTGCCCTTACCGCGACCGAGGCGTTCGAGCATCGCCTGCCAGACCTGCAGCGCACCGAACCCGATCTCGCGGGCGGCGCTGGGGTTGTCGCCGACCAGCCGGTCCGCGGCTCGTGCGACCGCGCGGGCGCCGCCGGGGCCGGTGACCGAGAGCGGATCACCGAAGGCGGGATCGCCGGGAAGTTGATGGCGGGCCCGCCGCAGGACCTCGATCACATCCGGTCGCTGGTTGGCGGCGTTCATCAGGGCCGACAGCGGATGGACACGGCGTACCGCGCCGACGGCCGCACCGTTCTCGGTGGCCGGCCCGGCCGCCGGCTCGTCGGTGTTCGCGTGATCGGCGCCCGGCGCGGTGGCGCTGTCGACCTCCGGCTCCGGTACGGCTCGGCCGGAGGGCTTTTCGTTCACGCCCCGAGGGTATCTCAGGGAATCGGACGTGAGGGGAACGCTGATAATAGTCACCTGTCGCCTCTCTATCGGAGGAGTGCGGCACGCCGTTGGGTCCGCCGATGGAAAACGTTCGGTGCCTGACTCTCGATCGTAGCGACGAGCGGTGGGTCGCCGGTGAACGCTTGGTTACAGATATTTGGCAAGTCGCGAAGAGTCCGCTGCCACCACCGGTGGCTCTGGGACGACCACCTGTGCGTGATCACGACCACCGGCCCGGTGCGTTGCGCACCGGGCCGGTGATAAGTGCACTCCGACGACCGGGCAGTGGCCGCCGGCGTGCGGGGCGCGCGATCCTCCCGACAAGGCCGCGCTCACCCCATACCCGAGCGGCGAGGGAAGCGGCTCGGGCGATTCGGTCAGGCGTCGCGCTGGTTGACAACCACCAGGGCGACACCGGTGACGAGTGCGACGAAGGCGATGAAGTAGACGAGGCTGCCCCATACGCCCCAGTGCCAGTTACCCGACGCCATCGACTCGTCCATCAGCGCGAAGCGGCTCGCATTCTGGAACGGCAGGAACGCGCTGATCTCACGTCCTACTTTACCCAGTGCCCCGACCAGCGGTTCGATAATCAGCTGCCAGAGCACGATCAACGAGATCGCCGCCGCCGACTGCCGGACCAGCACACCGATGGCGATGGCCAGCACCACGTTGAGGAAGGCCAGGACCGGTATCGAGTACAGGGCACGCCAGTTGCCCTCCAGGATCAGGGTGGACCCGGCGTCCCCGGCGACCGCCTTGGCCACCGCGTACGCGGCGAAGGCCAGCACCGTGGTCAACACGGCCGCGTAGAGCCCGACCAGCCCCGCTTTGGTGCCGATCACCAGGATGCGGTTGGGTACGGCCTGGAAGGTGGTCCGGATGATGCCGAACCGGTACTCGCTGGTCACGGTGAGTGTGGCCATGATGGCCAGCACCATCACTCCGAAGCCGCTGATTCCGAGGAAAGCGGTGTCCACGGTCAGGGCGGGGGCGCCCGAGGCCTGCGGGTCGTCGGCGGCGATCCGCCCGATCAGCCCGAACAGTGCGGCGAAGCCGACCGCGAGGGCCACCACGATCAGCGAGCACCACCACGGCGAGCGGGTCGAGGTGAGTTTGATGCGTTCCGCGGCGAGCACACCCATTACTTGACACCTCCGAGCACCTCGGTCGCGACCGGCCGGGGCTCCGGGGCCCCGGGCGGGGCCGCCGCGACATCGCCCTGTGGCCCGACCTCACCGTGATACTGGACGTCCCCGCCGGTCATCCGCATGAACGCCTCCTCCAGCGAGCCCCGCTGCGGGGCGAGTTCGTAGAGGGTGATGTTGTGTTCACCCGCCAGGGCACCGACCGCGTCGCTGGTGACCCCGTTGACCACGAGTGCCGCGCCGTCGGCGTTGCCCTCATTCTGTTTCACGGTCATTCCGTTCGAGGTGAGCAGACTGCGCAGTTCGTCGAGCTGCGGGCTGCGCACCCGCACCGACGACTCCGACGCGCGTTCGATGAACTCCGCGGTCGTGGAATCGGAGATGAGCCGGCCGCGGCCGATGACCACCAGGTGCTCGGCGGTCTGCGACATCTCCGAGAGCAGATGGCTCGACACCAGGACCGTGCGGCCCTCGGCGGCCAGCCGCTGCATGAACCGCCGGATCCAGAGGATGCCCTCCGGGTCCAGGCCGTTGACCGGCTCGTCGAAGAGCAGGACCTTCGGATCGCCGAGCAGGGCGCCCGCCAGACCGAGTCGCTGCGACATACCCAGGGAGAACCCGCCGGCCGATTTACCGGCCACCTCGGACAGGCCCACCAGCCGCAGTACCTCCTCCACCCGGGACTTCGGCAACCCGTTGGAGGCCGCCATCCATTCCAGATGGGCGCGCGCCGACCGGTTGGGATGCACCCATTTCGCGTCCAGCAGCGCGCCGACCTCGCGTAACGGATGCTTCAGCTGCCTGTACGGTCTGCCGTTGATCAGCGCGCTGCCCGCGGTCGGGCGATCCAGGCCGAGGATCATGCGCATGGTGGTGGATTTACCGGCGCCGTTCGGTCCCAGGAACCCGGTGACCTGACCGGGTTGCACGGTGAAGGTCAGGTCCTGGACCGCGACGGTCTGCCCGTAATGCTTGGTCAAGCCCCGGACTTCGATCATGCCGACCAGCATGCCCTATCCGCGGAGCGCTCGCGTCGCCCGATGGTCGCCATCCGCACTCATCCTGGAGGATGACCCGGCCCCGGCTCGGCACCCACTCGCGTCGGGCCCGGTCTCGGGGATCTACCGCCCGGGTGAGGACGCCTGGGCCCAGAACCGCTTGGGGATCCGCCCCGCCTCCCGGGCCCGGTGACCGGCCCGCACCGCATCGGCCATGGCGGCCGCCATCAGGGCCGGATGCCTGGCCCGGGTCACCGCGGTGGCCAGCAGTACCGCGGAGCAGCCGAGTTCCATGGCGAGCGCGGCGTCGCTGGCAGTGCCGATACCGGCGTCCAGGATCACCGGCACCTGGGCGCGGCTCACGATCATCTCGATATTGTGCGGATTGCCGATCCCCAGACCGGTTCCGATCGGGGCGCCCAGCGGCATCACCGCCGCGCACCCGGCGTCCTCGAGCCGCCGCGCCAGCGCGGGATCGTCGTTGGTGTAGGGCAGCACGATGAAACCGGCGTCCACCAGCTGTTCGGCGGCGTCGATCAGTTCGATCGGATCGGGCAGCAGGGTCCGGTCGTCGGCGATCACCTCGAGTTTGACCCAGTTCGTATCCAGCGCTTCGGCCGCCAGCCGGGCGGTGAGCACCGCCTCGGCGGCGGTGCGGCAGCCCGCGGTATTGGGCAGCGGCGCGATATCGAGCCGTTTCAGCAGGTCGAGCACACCGGTACCGCCCGCGGCGTCGACCCGCCGCATGGCGACCGTGGTCAGTTCGGTACCCGAGGCGAGCAGGGCTTCCTCCAGCACGGCCAGGTTCTCCGCGCCGCCGGTGCCCATGATCAGCCGGGAGCCGAAGGTCCGGTCGGCGATGCGCAGCGCTTCGTCAGCCACCCTGGACCGCCGTGAGCACATCGATCTCCCAACCGCGCCCCACCGGCTCGTCCCAGCGGGAGCGCGGGAACACGGCGCCGTCGACCGCCAGCGCCACCCCCTGACACGGCAGCTCGAGGCGTTCCAGCAGTTGGCGCACCGTGAGCTGTTCGGTGAACTCGTGGTCGACCCCGTTCACCGTGACCCCGATCGGCACGGACGATCCGTGCGCCGGTGCGTCTGGTGTGGACGACTGTGTCATCGACTACCTCCTGAGGATGTGGATGCCGTGAACCGGTGCGGATCGGCCGCCGCGGCCGCGGCCAGCGGTTGCCCGCTCAGCTCGGCCACCACCGCCTCGGCGGTGAGGGCGCTGGTCAGCATGCCGTTGCGGCCGTGCCCGGTGGCCGCGATCACGCGGTCGGACAACCGCCCGATGACGGGGAGGTTGTCGGGGCTGCCGGGGCGCGCGCCCGCGGCGGCTTCGAGCAGTTCGTATTCGCCGATACCGGGCAGCACGGTTTCGGCGTCCCCGATCAGGTCGCGGACCCCGGCGACCGTGACCGCGGTATCGAAACCGGCCTCGTACTGGGTGGCGCCGAGCACCAGGCCGTCGGCGCGGGGGACGAAGTACACGGGCCGCCCGTGTACGCGCCCCCGGACCACCCGGGTGGGCGGCGGTTGTGCGCCGGGACGGTGGCGCAGCCGCAGGATCTCACCCTTCACCGGCCGGACCGGCAACCCGGGCCACAGTTCGGCCGAGGCGGCGCCCGCGGCCAGGACCACCTGCCGTTGACGCAGTTCGGAGAGATCGCGGACCCGGTCGGCGTGCACGGTCACCCCCGCTTCGGCCCCGGCCTTGCGCAACGCGGCCAGCAGCCGCCGGTTGTCGATGGCCGGTTCGGTGGGCGCCAGCAGCCCGGCCCGCACCGTACGGGCCAGCGCCGGTTCCAGTTCCCGGACCCCGGCCCGGTCCAGCAACCGGAGTTCGTGGCCGCGCTCGCCGACCCATTCGGCGACCGTACGCAGGTCGGCGGCATCGGCGGAGTCCTGGGCGATGGTCAGGGTTTCGGTGGCGACGAGGACTTCCACGCCGGTGACGGCCTCGAGACGCGCCGCGAAGCCGGGCCAGTGGGACAGCGCCGCGGCACCGAACTCCAAAACCGCGTCTTCGCCGGGCCAGCCCTCCGAGAGCGGCGCGAGCATGCCCCCGGCCACCCACGAGGCGCCGCTGCCCACCGCCGGATCGAACAGGGTGACCGTCCAGCCCGCCTCCGCGGCCCGCCAGGCCACGGCCAGTCCGATCACCCCACCGCCGACGACGGCGAGGGTCGTATCGGTGGCCGGTTCGCTCACCTGCGCCACCTCCTCCGGGGTGCACGGTGGATCGCGTCGGCGGTAGGGCCGGATCGATGGATCGACGCCGGGCCGCATCGCGCCGGTCGGGTCCGGCTCGCCGCCCGCGCCGCGCGCGCGGATGTTCGCACTACGTTCCACCTCCTGCAACTTCTCCACGTTAGCGCGGCTACCGTGGCAGTTGTGCAACCGTCCTCCGCTCGCCGACCGCTGCCCCCGCGCGACCGCCTCACCACCGCCCGGCTGTACCTGTGCACCGACGCCCGCCGAGAGAAGGGGGATCTCGCCGAGTTCGCGGAAGCGGCCCTCGCCGGTGGTGTGGACATCATCCAGCTCCGGGACAAGGGTTCGCCCGGGGAACAGCAGTTCGGTCCGCTCGAGGCCAGGGGCGAACTCGCGGCCCTGGCCGAACTGAAGGCCGCGACCCGCCGGCACGGCGCACTGCTCGCGGTCAACGATCGTGCCGATATCGCATTGGCGGCGGGCGCCGATGTGCTGCACCTCGGTCAGCAGGACCTGCCGCCCTGGTACGCCCGCAAGATCCTCGGCCCCGAGGTGGTGCTCGGGCGTTCTACCCACGACCGGGAGCAGGCCCGGCTGGCCGCGGGCGACGAGAACCTCGACTATTTCTGCATGGGCCCGGTGTGGGCGACCCCGACCAAACCGGGGCGGACGCCCGCCGGATTGGCTCTGGTGCGCGCGACCGCGGAAGCGGCGCCGACCCGGCCGTGGTTCGCCATCGGCGGTATCGACGCCCAGACCCTCTCCGAGGTGGTGGCGGCGGGCGCCGAACGGGTGGTCGTGGTGCGGGCGATCACCGCCGCCGCGGACCCGGAGGCCGCCGCGCGTGACCTGAAGACCGCGCTGCTGGAAGCCTGAGCCGCGCTTCGCGTCAGCCGACAGCGCCGCCGGCCCCCGGCCCCGCTTCCAGCCCGTAGTCGAACCAGATCCGATGGGTGCCGTCGGTATCGATGCCCATCCCGCCGGTGCCGGAGATCCCGGACAGTTCCGCGGTACCGCTCCCGGGCACGATGGTGAAGAATTCCGCGGTGCGGTCGGTGCCGGATGTGGTCGCCGAGTGGGCGAAGTTGAAGGCGCCCGAGCGCCCGCACAGCGTGCCTTCGAACGACTCCATGGCCACATAGGTGCCGGTACCGGTCGTTCGATCGAACGCGGCGGTGAACAATGTCGCCGAGCGGCCGGCGACCTCGCCCTCGAAGCGCTTCTCCATGGTCGTGACTCCCACCGGAAGACCGGTCGACACGGCCGGGCCCGGTTCCGCTTCGAGCGGGACGAATGTTCGGACAGTGAATGTTGCTTCAGCTCGCACCCGTCGACCGTATCGGCGCACCCCGACATCCGGTCTCGGTCACCGAACGGCCATGACGATCGTCATGGCCGTTCGGTGACAGCGCGTAGGGGTCTCGAGCCGTTGCCCGGGAGACCGTGTAGTCATGAAAACGACAGTGGCGACCGAGGCATCGGCCGCGGCGGACGGCGCCTCGGCCCAGACGCGGGCGGCGATCGAACTCGGGGGCCTGCACAAGAGTTTCCGGCATCCCGACGGCAGTGAGATCCGGGCCGTCGACGGGCTGGACCTGGTGATCACGCCCGGGGAGATCGTGGCCTTTCTCGGCCCCAACGGCGCGGGTAAGACAACCACTCTGGATATGGTGCTCGGTCTGGCGGCACCGGATTCCGGAACGGTACGGGTGTTCGGAGTGCCCCCGGCACGGGCCGTCGCGGCGGGTCGTATCGCGGCAGTACTGCAATCCGGTGGGCTGCTGCCCGATCTGACCGTGGCCGAAACCGTACGGCTGGTGGCGAGTCTGCACACCCGGCCGCGGCCGGTCGGCGAAGTGCTCGATCGGGCGGGTCTGACCGATATCGCCGGGCGGCGGGTCGGGAAATGCTCCGGTGGCCAGCAGCAGCGGCTGCGGTTCGCGCTGGCGCTGCTGCCCGACCCGGACCTCATCGTGCTGGACGAGCCGACGACCGGGATGGATGTCGAAGGGCGACGGGAATTCTGGCACGCGATGCGCGAGGATTCCCGGCGGGGCCGCACGGTCGTCTTCGCGACGCACTATCTCGACGAGGCCGACACCTACGCCGACCGGATCGTGCTGGTGCGGGCGGGCCGGGTGGTCGCCGACGGTACCGCCGCCGAGATCAAGAACCTGGCCGCGGGCCGCACGGTCGCCGCCACGCTGCCCGGCGCCGACCCCGCGCGGCTGCTGGCCGTCCCCGGTGTCGACGATGTCGAACTGGCCGGGGCGCGGATCACCGTGCGCACCAGGGATTCCGATCAGCTGGCCCGCTTCCTGCTCACCGAGACCTCGGCATCGGATATCGAGATCACCTCGCACAACCTCGAATCGGCGTTCGTCGCCCTGACCACCGGAGAGAACTGAGATGACCACTGTCGCCCCGGCCACGTCCCCCGCCGCACGCCGGCCTCCCGGTGGGTTCCGGCTCGGTTTCCTCCGGATGGAACTGCTGCGTCTGCTGCGCAATCGGCGCACCCTGCTGGTCACCCTGATCATGCCGCCGGTGTTCTTCGCCGTCTTCGGGCTGCAATCCGATTTCCGGGAGCAGTCCTTCGGGTCCGGCAACATGACCGGTTATGTCATGGTGTCGCTGGCCGTCTACGGCGCCATGGTGGCGACGACCAGCGGTGGTGCGATGGTGGCGATCGAACGCGCCCAGGGTTGGAGCCGCCAGTTGCGGCTGACCCCGCTGCGCCCGGTGACCTATATCGCCACCAAAGCTGTCGTCGCGATGGTGCTGGGGCTGATATCGGTGGCCGTGGTCTTCGCGGTCGGCGCAGTGGTGGGTGCCCGGCTCACCGCGACCGCCTGGGTTCTCTGTTTCCTGCTGGCCTGGATCTGCTCGCTGGTCTTCGCGGCCTTCGGACTGTTCGCCGGCTACCTCCTGCCCTCGGAGAACGTGATGCAGCTGCTCGGTCCGGTGCTGGCGGCATTGTCGTTCGGTGGTGGGCTGTTCATTCCACTGCACGGCTGGTTCGGCACCGTTTCGGCGGTGCTGCCCACCCACGGGGTGGCCACTGTGGTGCGGATGCCGTTCGGCGATACGAGCGGTTCCTCGGCTGTCCTGGCGATTGTGAACATCACCGTCTGGACCGTCGTGTTCGTGGGCGGCGCGGCGCTCATGTTCCGCCGCGACACCGAGCGCTGAGCCGGTGACCTGCCCCGAGATGCCGGTGCCGCCGTCACGGAGACGGCGGCCTTCGGTACGGTCGGTGCTCGTGATCGATCGCCGCGGCGGCCTTCGGCTCCGCGCCCGGGCCGGTGTCCACGAGCGTTGCCGAGTCCGCGCATGAAAATCCCGTCCGCCCAATCGCCCAGCGCCCGCGCGCACGGTTTCCTGGAACGTCTGGCCCGCACCGGAGTCTTCGCGACCGACGGCGGCGGCCGCGGCTGGCTCGGCGCCCTGCTGGCGGTGGTCTGGCTCGGGTATCTGGCGACACCGGTCCTGCAGAGCTGGCGGCAACACGATCAGCCGGCCGCGCTGGTGGCCACCGCGGCGCTGGCCGGGTACGCGGCCCTGATCGTCTGGTCGCTGGCCGGGCTGCGTGGACGCGAGCCCCGCCGCCGTGACCTGCTCGCCGCCGGCCCCGTGAACCACCTGGTGTGGCCGATCCTGGCGGCCATGGTGCTGTGCGCGGTGGTGCTGGTGCTGTTGCTCGGTACCCCGGCTGTGCCGTGCACCCTCTACATCGGGATCGTCGCCGTCTTCCGGCTGCCCGCCCGCGCGTCGGGCTGGGTCTGCGTCGCGGTGACGGTCGGGATACTGCTGCCGATGCTGGTCGTGCCGGGGTTGTCCGGTGTGCCCTGGTACGTCGCCTTCCTGCCGGTCGTCATCTGGACGCTGCGGCAGCTCGGCCTGCACGGTGCCCGGCTGACCGAGCTGGCGCGCCGTCAGCAGGCCGAGCTGGCCATCGCGGCCGAACGCAACCGCGTGGCCCGCGACGTGCACGACATCCTGGGTCATTCGCTCACCGTCATCACTGTGAAGACCGAGCTCGCTCGACGGCTGATCGATATCGATCTCGACCGGGCCAGGTCCGAGCTGGCCGATATCGAACACCTCGCGCGCGACGCCCTGGCCGGGGTGCGCGATACGGTCGGCAGGCTACGCGAGGTGACCCTGCGCCGGGAGCTCGCCAATGCGCGCACTGCGCTGGAGGCCGCCGGTATCGCGGCCGAGTTGCCCGATCCGGAAGACCTGCCGGCCGGCGATCACGAACTGTTCGGCTGGGTGCTGCGTGAGGCGGTGACGAATATGGTGCGCCACAGCGGCGCCCGGCGGTGCGTTGTCACCGTGACGCCGACCGGTATCGCGGTCACCGACGACGGCCGTGGACTCGGCGCGGCCCCGCCCGGATCGGGACTGACCGGACTGCGGGAGCGGGCCGCGGCAGTCGGTGCTGTACTCACAGTGTCGGAGCCGGTAGGAGGAGGAGTGCGTGTCGCCGTCACCGTTGCCGAATGAGCTGTCGTGGGCGAGCCCCGCGATGGGCGACCCGGCGAGTCCGGCGACGAGAAGCCCTGGTCCCGCCACGCCTCGCCGCCGCGTTCATGTATCGCGAGAGGCGGTCCGGCGGTGATCCGGTTGCTTCTGGCCGACGATCAGGCGCTGGTGCGCGGCGCGCTCGCGGCGCTGCTCGGGCTGGAATCGGACCTGGAAGTGGTCGCCGAAGTGGGTCGCGGGGACGAAGTGCTCGACGCGGTCGCGCGGACGAACCCGGATGTGGTGCTGCTCGATGTCGAGATGCCGGGAGCCGACGGGATCGCCGTGGCCGCCGAGCTGCACGCGAAGCACCCCGAGGTGCGGATACTCATGGTCACGACCTTCGGCCGGCCGGGCTATCTGCGCCGGGCGATCGACGCCGGAGCAGGCGGGTTCGTGGTAAAGGACACCCCCGCCCGTGAACTGGCCGACGCTGTCCGGCGGGTCCACCTGGGGCTGCGGGTGGTGGACCCGGCGCTGGCAACCGAGACGCTGGTCGCTGGTACGTCGCCACTGACACCGCGGGAACGCGAAGTTCTCGCCGCCGCGGCGGAGGGCGCCACCGCGGCGGTCATCGCCCAGCGTCTGCACCTGTCCGAGGGGACGGTGCGCAATCATCTGTCCGCCGCCATCGGCAAGACCTCGACCAGTACCCGCGCCGAAGCGGTACGTGCCGCCGAACGGATGGGCTGGCTGTAGCGGGGGAGCCGTACATGGTTGCCGCCGCAGGGCGGAACAGAGCCGCTGATACGGAGGGAAAGCGCGCCGGCCGTGCCCGGCGCAGAGGGGCAGGGCCGGCGCGTGTTCCGGCGGTGCCAGGGGAGGTGTCCCGTGGAGTCCGGTCGCGTTCCCGGACTCTGTTTCACCGCGACTTCCCGTCTGTCGCGCAACGCGCCGTGCCCTGAGTGTTGCCCCCGGTGGCGCTTCGGAAACATGCCCGGTGCCGGTTCTCGTCGGGGGTGGTCAGCGGGCTGCGGTTCGGCCGGGGCCAGCGCTCGGCGGCGGCTTCAGAGCAGCCAGAGCACTGCGCCCACTGCCGCGAGTGCCGCGCAGACGCCCAGGGCGATCGATAGTGGCCGGGCGGTCTTCCAGGTGGTGTAGGCCCCGCCGATGAGAAATCCGGTGAGGGTGAACAGCAGAACTACGGCGACGTCGGTGGACACAGCGCCCTATTGTGCCTGGTCTCGGCGCTGCCTCGGGTCGGGCCCCGGCGTCCGGAGATTAACAAGCACGCGTGCTTGATTTTTTACCGGTCGCCTGTGATGCTGGGGCGGTACGCGGACAGCCACGGGCGCATACCGGCGACCCCGCCCGATGCCGCGGTAGGAGGCGAAACCGCTGATGAGTGGGCTGGCGGCCGATCCCGACCTGATCCGGATCGGCAATTGCTCCGGGTTCTACGGCGACCGGTTCGGCGCGATGCGCGAAATGCTCGAGGGCGGGCAGCTCGATGTGCTGACCGGTGACTATCTCGCCGAGCTCACCATGCTGATCCTGGGCCGCGACCGGATGAAGGATGCCGGCCTCGGCTATGCCAAAACCTTCCTACGTCAGCTCGAGGAATGCCTCGGGCTGGCGCTGGAACACAATGTGCAGATCGTGACCAATGCCGGTGGCCTGAATCCGGCCGCGCTGGCGGAGAAGGTGGGCGGGCTGGCGGCCCGGCTCGGCCTCGAGGTCCGGGTCGGATATGTGGACGGCGACGATCTCACCGGCCGTGCCGCCGAACTCGGCCTCGGCTCCCCGCTCACCGCCAACGCCTACCTCGGGGCCTGGGGTATCGCCGAATGCCTGGCCGCGGGCGCGGAGGTGGTGGTCACCGGCCGGGTCACCGACGCGTCGGTGGTGGTGGGTCCGGCCGCCGCCCATTTCGGTTGGCAACGCACCGATTACGACCGGCTGGCCGGCGCGGTGGTGGCCGGTCATGTGATCGAATGCGGCACCCAGGCCACCGGCGGCAACTTCGCGTTCTTCCGCGAGCTTCCCGATCTCGGCCGCCCCGGGTTCCCGCTCGCGGAGATCCGCGCGGACGGTAGCAGTGTCATCACCAAGCACGCGGGCACCGGCGGCGTGGTCACCGTGGATACCGTCGCGGCCCAGCTCATGTACGAGATCCAGGGCGCGCGCTACGCCGGTCCCGATGTGACCGCCCGGCTCGATACGGTCGAACTCGCCGCCGACGGCCCGGACCGGGTGTCGATCCGCGGCGTCGTGGGGGAACCGCCGCCGCCGACGCTGAAGGTTTCGCTGAACACCCTCGGTGGCTTCCGCAACGAAATGGAGTTCATCCTCACCGGTCTCGATATCGAAGCGAAGGCCGAGCTGGCGCGGCGGCAGTTGGAGTCCTGGCTGCCCGAGCGTCCGGCCGAACTGGACTGGACCCTCGCCCGGCTGGACCGCCCCGACGCCGAAACCGAGGAGCAGGCCAGCGCGCTGCTGCGCTGTGTGGTCCGCGACCCCGACCCGAACAAGGTGGGCCGGGCGTTCTCCGGCGTCGCCGTCGAACTCGCGCTGGCCAGCTATCCGGGCTGTAGTTTCACCGCCCCGCCCGGCAACGGTTCGCCCTACGGTGTCTACCGGCCGGGGTTCGTCGACGCCGCCGAGGTCCCGCATACCGCCCACCCGCCGGCCGGATGCAAGGTCCTGGTGGGGGCACCGTCGGAGACCCGTGAACTGGCCGAGGTCCCGGAACCCGAACTCCCCGCACCGCTTCCACCCACCCCCACGAAACGGGTACCGCTGGGCGAGATCGCACTGGCCCGCAGCGGCGACAAGGGCGGTGACGCGAATATCGGCGTCTGGGTGCGCACCGAGGACCAGTGGCGCTGGCTGGTGCACACTCTCACCGTCGAGCGGCTACGTGAACTACTGCCCGAGACCGCCCCGCTGCCGATCACCCGGCATGTGCTGCCGAATCTGCGGGCACTCAACTTCCTCATCTCCGGCCTGCTCGGCGAAGGCGTGGCCTACCAGGCCCGGTTCGACCCGCAGGCCAAGGGACTCGGCGAATGGCTGCGGTCCCGTTATCTCGACATACCGTTGGAGCTGCTGCCGTGAGCACTGTCTGGAACACCGCCGAGCGCCGCGCACTGCGCGCCACCGTGCGCGCTTTCGCCGAGCGCGAGATCCTGCCGTACCAGGACGATTGGGAACGCGACGGAGAGATTCCGCGGGAACTGCACAAGAAGGCGGGGGAACTCGGCCTGCTCGGGATCCAGTTCCCGGAAGCCGCGGGTGGAGCGGGCGGAAGCGGTATCGACGGCGCCGTCGTCTGCGAGGAACTGCACTACGCCGGGGTCTCGGGTGGCGTCTTCGCCTCGCTGTTCACCTGCGGTATCGCGGTACCGCACCTCATCGCCGCGGGTGATCCCGCGCAGCTCGACCGCTGGGTGCGGCCGACCCTGTCCGGTGACAAGATCGGTTCGCTGGCGATCACCGAACCCGGCGGCGGCTCCGATGTGGGACATCTGACCACCTCGGCCCGTCGCGACGGCGACCACTACATCGTCAACGGCGCCAAAACCTACATCACCTCCGGCTGCCGCGCCGATTTCGTGGTGACCGCCGTCCGCACCGGCGGCCCGGGCGCGTCGGGGGTCTCGCTGCTCGTGGTCGAAAAGGACACCCCCGGTTTCACGGTCGGCCGCAAACTGGACAAGATGGGCTGGCGCGCTTCCGATACCGCGGAACTGTCCTACCAGGATGTCCGGGTTCCGGTGTCGAACCTGGTGGGGCCGGAGAACTCCGGCTTCCTGCAGATCGCCGCGGCATTCGTCAGCGAGCGGGTCGGACTCGCCGTGCAGGCGTATTCGAGCGCGCAGCGCTGCCTGGACCTCACCCTGGACTGGGTGCGCACCCGGGAAACCTTCGGCCGCCCGCTGATCAGTCGTCAGGCGGTGCAGAACACCGTCACCGAGATGGCCCGCCGGGTCGATATCGCCCGCGTCTACACCCGCGACGTCGCCGCCCGCGCCGCGGCCGGGGAGACCGATCTGATCGCCGAGGTCTGCTTCGCCAAGAACACCGCCGTCGAATCCGGTGAGTGGGTGGCGAACCAGGCGGTGCAACTCTTCGGTGGACTCGGCTATATGCGCGAATCCGAGGTGGAACGCCAGTACCGCGATATGCGGATCCTGGGTATCGGCGGCGGTACCACCGAAATCCTCACCGGCCTGGCCGCGAAACGATTGGGATACCAGTCTTAGCGGCTCCCGACGGATCAACCGTCGGGATTTCCAGCTCAGAACGCACCGCAACCACCTGGAAAGGCAGCCGTGAATGTCTCATATCTTCGACACTGGCGTGGCCCCGCTCTGCCACGGCCAGGATTACCCTGGCAGCGTTCCGGTCCCGGTTGTCACGGTGTCCGCAAGCGGCGCACCGGAAGTTTCTGTTTGTGAGTCCGAGTCTCTGGTTGATTCTCCCGAAACACTCGGCGCACGTCATGGTTGTGTAGGCGGGTGTGACGCTCACTACCCGTCTTCCGGCCCGCTCGGCACGTTGGATCAACTCTCGTTTCGCCGCACCGATCGCGGCATCGGATGCCTTCCGTGCCATCGTCGATTTGGCCAGGAATTTGGGTTTGAAGTCCTCGACTGCGATGAGTTCGTGGTCTTCTACGATGCGTTTCGCCCACACTCGCGAATCATGCTGAGTTTGGCGGAAGGCTCGTTTGTACAGGCGGGCAGCAAGGCGTTTCGCTCGACGGTAGCCATTCGACTGAACGCCGCTCTTGCGCCGTCGCCGCGACATCTTTCGTTGTGCTCTGGCCAGTTCGGCGGCGCACCGCTTACGATGCCCGCGGTACGGCAAGTCGTATTCGGCTCGAGTAGTGGTGGCGATTGTGGATACGCCCCAGTCGATACCGATACTTGCGTCGATTTCGGGGGCTGTCGCACTCTTGCGTCGAACCACGAACGATCCATACCAGTGCCCGAGGCTGTCGCGGTAGATTCGCACGCTGGTGGGTCTGGACGGAAGCTCCCGGGACCACACCACCGGTATGGACACGCCTTTCGCCAGGACGAGTCGACCGTCACGAAGACGAAATCCGCGGGTGGTGTACTCCAGGCTCGGCAACGATTTTTTGCGAGACTTCGCCTTCGGGCTGCCGCTGCCCTTCTCCTTGAACGATCGGCCCAAAGCGTGGGCGTAGTTGTTCAACGTGCACTGTTGTGCGTTTTGCGATCCATCTTTCAGCCATGCGTTTGCTGCACGCGCGGCGGTCAGCAGCTTGCCGAGCTTGGCGCTGGTCGGCCGGTTCCCCAACTTGTCCTGGTGGACAGCTTCGTTCCACAGGTAGCGGCAGCGGTGCCATTCGCTGAGGAGAGCTCGCTCAGCGGTCACACCTGGGCGCAGCCGATAGTTGTAGCGAACTATTTCCCCCATGTCGGCAACGATACAGGTACGCGTACCTTGGACCAGGGTAAACCAGCTGATCAGGGCCGACCAAAGCCAGTTGGCCGGTCGGTCAGCAACCTGGTGCCAGGCCCGGCCTCGCCCAACTCCCCGAGCGACGCGATCCCCACGAGTCCTCGGTGTGCTGATCAGCCCGAGTGCCCTCATGCGCCGATGTCAGAGTTGGAACGCCTGATGCCCCAATCATCCAAGCCATCTCGGAGGTCGTCGAGGACAATGGAGAAACTCAGTGCTTCCCGTATGCGAGGCTCTCATTCCTGTGTGCGGACGAAGTCGTGCGCCTTTACCGTTGGGAGCGCGAGATGACCACACTGCGCAGCACCCTCGACACCACCAGCGGCGACTACACCGCCGCGGCGGCGGCCATGACCGCCAAACTCGCCGAGGTCGAGGCGGAATTCGAGAAGGTCATCGCGGGCGGCGGACCCGAGAAACTCGCTCGCCACCGCACACGCGGCAAACTGACCGCTCGCGAACGCATCGAATTGCTCATCGACGAGGACTCGCCGTTCCTCGAACTGTGCCCGCTCGCGGCCTGGGGCAGCGAATTCCAGGTCGGCGCCAGCACTGTCGCCGGTATCGGCGTGGTGGAGGGTGTGGAATGCATGATCGTGGCGCCCGACCCCACCGTGCGCGGCGGCACCTCCAACCCCTGGACGCTGCGTAAGACATTGCGGGTCAACGACATCATCCGGGAGAATCGGCTCCCGGTGATCTCGCTGGTGGAGTCCGGCGGCGCCGATCTGCCCACGCAGAAAGAGGTCTTCGTCCCCGGCGGCCGGATGTTCCGCGATCTCACCCAGGCGTCGGCGGCCGGTATCCCCACCATCGCCCTGGTCTTCGGCAACTCCACCGCGGGTGGCGCCTACATCCCCGGGATGTCCGATCACGTGGTGATGATCAAGGAACGGTCCAAAGTGTTCCTGGGTGGCCCGCCCTTGGTGAAGATGGCCACCGGTGAGGAATCCGACGACGAATCCCTGGGCGGCGCCGATATGCACGCCCGGGTCTCGGGTCTGGCCGATTACTTCGCGCTCGACGAACAGGACGCCATCCGCATCGGCCGCCGCATCGTCAAACGGCTGAACTGGAAGAAGCAGGGACCGGCGGCGCGCACCTCGGTGCTCGAACCGCTGTACGACCCGGACGAACTACTGGGGATCGTGCCGCCCGACCTGAAGATCCCCTTCGATCCGCGCGAGGTGATCGCCCGGATCGTCGACGGTTCCGATTTCGACGAGTTCAAGCCGCGCTACGGGTCCAGTCTGGTCACCGGGTGGGCCGAGCTACACGGGTATCCGGTCGGCATCCTCGCCAACGCCCGCGGTGTGCTGTTCTCCGAGGAATCGCAGAAGGCCACCCAGTTCATCCAGCTGGCCAACAAGACCAACACCCCGCTGCTGTTCCTGCACAACACCACCGGCTACATGGTCGGCAAGGAATACGAGCAGAAGGGCATCATCAAGCACGGTGCCCAGATGATCAACGCGGTCTCCAATTCCAAGGTCCCGCACATCTCCGTGCTCATGGGCGCCTCCTACGGCGCCGGTCACTACGGCATGTGCGGCCGCGCCTACGATCCCCGTTTCGTCTTCGCCTGGCCCAGCGCCAAATCCGCGGTCATGGGCGGGGCGCAGCTGGCCGGGGTGGTCTCCATCGTCGGCCGCGCCGCCGCCGAAGCGCGCGGACAGGCTTTCGACGAAGAAGCCGATGCCGGGATGCGTGCCATGGTGGAGGCACAGATCGAGGCCGAATCGCTGGCCATGTTCATGTCCGGGCGGCTCTACGACGACGGGGTCATCGACCCGCGCGATACCCGCACAGTGCTCGGCATGGCCCTCTCGGCCATCCACACTGCACCTGTCCAGGGCGCCGAATCCTTCGGCGTCTTCCGAATGTGAGGCCGGTCGTGACGAATTCGCAGCAGCCCATCACCAGCGTCCTGGTCGCCAATCGCGGTGAGATCGCCCGCCGGATCTTCGCCTCCTGCCGCCGGATGGGCGTGGGCACTGTGGCGGTGTATTCCGACGCCGACGCCGGATCCCCGCATGTCGCCGAGGCCGATGCCGCGGTCCGGCTGCCCGGGAACACGCCCGCGCAGACCTATCTGCGCGCCGATCTCATCATCGCGGCCGCCCGTGCCGCGGGTGCCGACGCGGTCCATCCCGGCTACGGGTTCCTCTCGGAGAACGCGGAATTCGCGCGGGCGGTGGAAGCGGCCGGACTGGTCTGGATCGGGCCGCCCGCCGCCGCCATCGAGGAGATGGGTTCCAAGGTCGCGTCCAAGAAGATGATGGACGCCGCCGGGGTGCCGGTGCTGGCCGAACTCGACCCGGACGAGGTCACCGAATCGCAGCTCCCGGTGCTGATCAAGGCGTCCGCCGGGGGTGGCGGCCGCGGTATGCGGGTGGTGCGCAGCCTGGCCGAACTTCCCGGGCAGCTCGACGGCGCCCGCCGCGAAGCCGAATCGGCGTTCGGCGACCCCACCGTCTTCTGCGAGCGCTATCTGGAGACCGGCCGTCATATCGAGGTCCAGGTGCTGGCCGATACCCACGGCACCATCTGGGCCGTCGGCGAACGCGAGTGCTCGATCCAGCGCCGGCACCAGAAGGTCGTGGAAGAGGCGCCGTCCCCGCTGGTGGAACGTATCGATGCCGGACGCGGACCGGATTCGGGGCCCGGTATGCGGGACCGCCTGTTCGAGGCGGCCCGGCAGGCCGCCGCCGCCATCGGCTACACCGGTGCCGGTACGGTCGAATTCCTGGCCGACGAGTCCGGTGAGTTCTTCTTCCTGGAGATGAACACCCGCCTGCAGGTGGAGCATCCGGTCACCGAATGCACCACCGGGCTGGACCTGGTCCAGTTACAGCTCGAGGTGGCCCAGGGCGCTCGGCTCGCCCCGGAACCGCCGGCCCCGCACGGCCATTCGATCGAGGTCCGGCTCTACGCCGAGGACCCCGCGCAGGAATGGCAGCCGCAGAGCGGCACGGTGCACCGGCTGGAGATTCCCTCGGTAGCGGCGGAATTCGACCTGCTCGACCGCCCCGGGGTCCGGCTGGATTCCGGTGTGGTCGACGGTTCGGTGGTCGGGGTGCACTACGACCCCATGCTCGCCAAGGTCATCTCCTACGGCCGCACCCGGGAGGAGGCGGCCCGGCTGCTGGCAGGCGCCCTGCACCGGGCCCGGATCCACGGTCTGGTCACGAACCGCGACCTGCTCGTCCGGGTCCTGCGCCATCCCGCCTTCCTGGCCGGAGATACCGATACGGCGTTCTTCGCCACGCACGGCCTGGACGCCTTGGCCGCGCCTCTGGCCGGCCCGGACGACGAGGAACTGTCGATCGTGGCGGCCGCATTCGCCGAGGCGGCCGCCAACCGGGCGCGGGCCGGTGTGGTCGCGGGCGTGCCGAGCGGCTGGCGCAACCTGCCGTCGCAGGCGCAGCGCAAGTCCTACGAGAGCCGCGCCACCGGGACGCACGATATCGACTACCGGTTCACCCGGGGCGGGGTGGAGGTCACCGGGCACGACGGCCTGGAATTGATCTCCGCCGCTCCCGATCAGGTGGTGCTGACGGTGCCCGGTGCGCACGGGCCGGTCCGGCGGCAGTTCACCGTCGCCCGCTACGACGACCTGATCTGCGTGGATTCCGCGCTCGGTCCCGTGTCGGCGCGCCGCCTGCCGCGGTTCACCGACCCCGCCGACCAGGTGGCCACCGGGTCGCTGCTGGCGCCCATGCCGGGCAGCGTGATCCGGCTGGGTGCCGAGGTCGGCAGCACCGTGACCCTCGGCCAGCCGATCCTGTGGCTGGAGGCCATGAAGATGGAGCACACCATCGCCGCGCCCGCCGACGGTGTGCTCAGTGCCGTGAATGTCGAAGTCGGCCAGCAGGTCGACGTGGGTGCCGTTCTCGCCGTGGTGGATCCCGCCACCGAAGACCAGGAGTAGGCAATGAGCTTCATCGAATCCGACGAACGCAAGGAACTGCGCGCCGCCGTGGCCGCGCTGGCCGCCAAGTACAACTACCGCGATTACGTACTGCCGCGGGCGCGGAAGAATCAACCGCTGGACGAACTGTGGGCCGAGGCCGGGAAGCTGGGCTTCCTCGGCGTGAACCTGCCGGAGGAGTACGGGGGCGGCGGCGCCGGAATGTACGAACTGGCGCTGGTGATGGAAGAACTGTCCGCGCAGGGCGCCGGCCTGCTGCTCATGGTGGTCTCGCCCGCCATCTGCGGCACCATCATCACCAAGTACGGCACCGACGAGCAGAAAGCCGAATGGCTGCCCAAGCTCTCCGACGGTTCGGCGAAGATGGTCTTCGGTATCACCGAACCCGACGCCGGTTCCAATTCCCACCAGATCACCACCACCGCCCGCCGCGACGGTGACGACTGGCTGCTCACCGGCCGCAAGATCTTCATCTCCGGCGTCGACCAGGCCGAGGCGGTGCTGATCGTCGCGCGCACCGAGGACCACAAGACGGGCAAACTCAAGCCCGCCCTGTTCATCGTCCCCACCGACGCGCCCGGGTTCGAGAAGACCCCGCAAAACATGGACATCATCGAACCGGACCACCAGTTCACCCTGTTCCTCGACGATGTCCGGCTGCCCTCGACCGCGTTGGTCGGTAAAGAGGACGCCGCGCTCATGCAGCTGTTCGCGGGCCTGAATCCGGAACGGATCATGGGCGCCGCCATGGCGGTCGGCGTCGGCCGCTACGCGCTGGACCGCGCGGTCGAATACGCCAATGAGCGTGCCGTCTGGAAGACCCCCATCGGCGCGCACCAGGGCATTGCGCATCCGCTGGCGCAGGTGAAGATCGAACTGGAACTGGCCCGGCTGATGATGCTCAAGGCCGCCACCCTCTACGACGCCGGTGATGAGATGGGTGCCGCCGAGGCCGCCAATATGGCCAAATACGCGGCCGCCGAAGCCAGTATCAAGGCCCTCGACCAGGCCATCCAGACCCACGGCGGTTCCGGCCTGACCTCCGAATACGGTCTGGCCGCCATGCTCGGCGCGGCCCGGATCGCGCGGGTGGCGCCGGTGAGCCGGGAAATGATCCTCAACTTCGTCGCCCAGCATTCGCTGGGCCTGCCGAAGTCCTACTGAGCACCGGTGGGCCGGGGCGCTGTCCCCGGCCCACCCAGAAAGGCAGGGCCGCCGTGACCGGAACCGAGACCCGGGTCGTCGACTACGCCGTCGAGGACGGGTTCGCCACCCTCACCCTCGACTCCCCGCACAACCGCAACGCCATCTCCGCGCGCCTGGTGACCGAACTCCTGGCGGGCTTGGAACGCGCCGCCGCCGACCCGCAGGTCCGCGCCGTGGTCCTCACCCATACCGGCACCACCTTCTGCGCGGGAGCGGATCTGAAGGAAGCGGTGGACGCCGACCCCGGCGCGGCCTCCGATATCCGCACCCAATGGATGGTGCGGTTGCTGCGCACCATCCTGGAACTCCCGAAACCCGTGATCGCACGGGTGGACGGGAATGTGCGCGCCGGAGGTATGGGCCTGCTCGCGGCCTGCGATATCGCCGTCGCCGGCCTGTCCAGCAGTTTCGCGCTCACCGAGGCGCGGCTCGGTCTGGCCCCGTTCGTCATCTCGCTCACCCTGCTGCCCCGGCTGACCCCCCGCGCCGCCGACCGCTACTTCCTGACCGGTGAGAAGTTCGACGCCGATACCGCCGAACGGATCGGCCTGATCACCCTGGCGACGAACGACCCAGCCGCCCGGACCGCCGAACTATTGGACGAACTGCGCAAGGCCTCCCCGCAGGGCCTCGCGGAGAGCAAACGTCTCACCACCGCGCCGATCCT
Organism: Nocardia sp. NPDC050193; assembly: GCA_040674215.1. Classification (GTDB taxonomy): domain Bacteria; phylum Actinomycetota; class Actinomycetes; order Mycobacteriales; family Mycobacteriaceae; genus Nocardia. The sequence goes on from JBFARE010000018.1 coordinate 100,554, forward strand.
GGCCGAATTCGACCGCTCCGCAGACGAATTGGCGGCCCGCTCGGGCAGTTTCTTCGGTACCGAGGAAGTGATCGAGGGGATGACCGCGTTCCTGCAGCGCCGCCCACCTCGCTGGGCCGTCCGGGCCGCCGAGACGCCCTCGGCAGAATAGGCCGCTATGGCGACACCCCACGAACCCAAACAGGACCGCAGCCGGGCCACCCGGCAGCGGCTCCTCGAGGCGACCATCGACTGCCTGGCCGAGAAGGGCTGGGCAGCGGCGACGGTGGCGGTGGTCGCCGAACGAGCCGGGGTGTCCCGGGGCGCGGCCCAGCACCATTTCCCGACCCGCGAAGACCTCATCACCGCCGCCCTCACCTACATGTTCGACACCCGCACGGACCAGGCGGTATCGACGGTGGTCACCGAACCCGGCCTGGCCCGCACCGAAGCCGTGGTGGCCGGGTTGGTCGAGTCCTACACCAGCACGCTGTTCAAAGCCGCCCTCCAGGTCTGGACCCACGCCGCCGCCGACCCGGCGCTGCGCGAACGCATCGTCCCGCTGGAAGCCCGATTCGGCCGCGGCGCCCACCGTCGCGCCGTCCGGGCACTGGGGGTCGACGACACCGATCCGGTGGCCCACCACCTGGTCCAGGCCACCCTCGATCTGGCGCGCGGCCTGGGTCTGGCCGATGTCCTCACCGATGATTCGGCCCGCCGCAAACAGATCGTCCACCAGTGGGCGGTCACGCTGCACGAGGCACTGGAAGCCAGGCCGGGGCCGGGGTGAGCCGGCCTATACGGCGTTGCTCTCGTGCGGCACTCCGGGCCGAGCGACGGCTACGACCGTGACAAGCTCGTCCGGCCCTCTGAAGTCATCCGGGTTGGTACCCAGGTGCTACGGCACGGTCGTGCGTACTCGTACCATAATCCGGTACCATTCAGGTGGGATAGGGAAGGAACGCCAGATGACCAGCATGTCCGCCAGTGAAGCGCGCGCCAACCTGTATCCACTCATCGAACAGGTCAACGACGACGCTGTCGCAGTCCACATCACCAGCCGCAAAGGCAATGCGGTACTCATCTCCGAAGACGAGTACAACTCACTACGCGAAACCCTGTACCTGATGCGTTCTCCCGCCAATGCCGCCCGCCTTGCCGAGGGTATCGCCCAACTCGAAGCCGGTGATTCTGTCGAGGTGGACATGGGGCAGCTCGCGGAAGATCTCGAGTGAAAGTCACCTTCGCGAAGGTCGCGTTCGAAGACCTCGATCACTTCTTTTCAACCGATCGAAAGATGGCGTTACGCGTTATGCGTCTGATCAACGATATCGACCGCGATCCATTCACCGGGCTGGGTAAGCCCGAGCCGTTGAAAGGTGATAAATCCGGGTATTGGTCCCGCCGGATCAACGACGAACACCGCCTGGTCTATGCGGTCTCCGGAGACACTGTTCTCATCGCTCAGGCCCGGTACCACTACTGACCCACTGCGGCCCGGCTCGCGCCGATACCGTTGACGCGGCACCTGTTCGGCGACGGATGTCCTCGCAGTAGCCGGCAGATATCCGACACCGGTGATTGGGTACGCGGCGAACGGGCATACGTGGCCCATGACCGGCCGGACATCCGATATTTCCAGGCAGCTACTGCTCGCGGCGGCTGCCGTGATCGCGGCGGTCGTCGCGGTGATCGGTTCGGGCGCGCTGGGCGGTACGCCGATCGCCGAGGCCGCGGACGGGGCGCTCGCGGCCGACGCCACCTTCGTCGCTCCCGCCGGGCCGGCCTTCGCCATCTGGACACTGCTGTACATCGGCTTTCTCGCGCTCGCGGTATGGCAGGCGCTGCCGGCGCAGCGCGGGAATCCGCGGGTACGCGACCTGTGGTGGCTCATCGCCCTGTCGCTGCTGCTGAACGCGCTGTGGATCGCGACCGTGCAGCTCGGCTGGGTGTACATCAGCGCCGTGGTGATTCTTCTGCTGCTCGCGACGCTGGCGGTGGTCTTCGCCCGCTGCCTGCGCAGCCGTCCCGCGAGCCTGGTCGAGGCCGTGCTGCTCGACGGCGTGATGGGGCTGTATCTCGGGTGGGTCATCGTCGCGACGGTGGCGAATATCGCCGCTGCGCTGAAAGCGGGGGACGTCGGTGGCCTCGGACTCGGCGCGGAGCCGTGGGCGGTGCTGGTGCTGGTGCTCGCGGCCGCTGTCGGGGCCGGGTTGGCCTTCGTCAGCGGCGGTCGGGCGGCGTTCGCCCTCGCCATGATCTGGGGGCTCGGGTGGATCGCGGTCGGCCGGCTCGCCGATGCGCCGGAGTCGGCGGTGGTGGGTGGTGTCGCGGTGGGTGCCGCGGTGGTGGTGGCGCTCGCCACCGGCGCGGCGCGGCTCCGGCGGGAGGACTCGGCTCGTCCAGCGTGAGCGGTCCTTACCGGCTCGGTTGACACCTTCGCGCACATCGGTACTGTCAGCACGGCTGTGGTTCGATCATCGAGGGGGACATCGTGGCCGACTCGGCGGATTCATCACCGGCAATCCAGGTCGTACCGGACCATGTTCTGGACGCCGGCAAGTACGTGCAGCTGACGGCCGACAGCCTGGTCGAAGCCCTGCGTGACCTCGATACCGATATCGATGCCGTGTTGGAGGTGTGGAAGGGCAACTCCGCCAACGCCTACCGCGCGGGTTGGGACGAGACCAAACAGGGCGCGGTGCAGGTCCTCGAGGCGCTGGCCACCATCGCCGAACTGCTCGGTGTCACCACACAGACATTCGTGGAGCAAGACGACAGCAATTCGCAGAGCTACCCATCGCTCAATCTCTGAACTACCGAGGGGGAACCACCATGCCCGAGCCGTCCGAGGCTTTCCAGGTCGACCTCGACGAGCTCGACAACCTCACCGCGCGCGCCGCGAACTTCATCGGTTTTCTCAACGACAGCCTCACCGGACTCGAGCAGCGGATGGCCGCCCTGCACCAGACCTGGTCCGGTGACGCGGCGATCGCGCAGGCCGACGCATTCCGTCAGTGGTCCGCGGGGGCCACCGACGTCCAAGAGGGCGTCGATGCCATGCGTCAGGCCGCGGTCGACGCCCATACCCGCTATACGACCGCCATCCAGACCGTGCAGCGCATGTTCGGCCCCCGGTAGCCCGAGCCCGGTAGATGAACTTCATCAATGTGGACCCGGCCGTCTACTACGAGGCGGCCACCATCGTGAACAGGGCGGCAAGCGCCTTCTTCACCGCCTACGACCAGCACCTGCAGTCATTGAAGGGCACCGGCGCGATGGCGGGCAGTGCCGGGCCGGGCAAGGAATGGGCGACGTCCTACGACAACCAGGTCCGCGAAACCAACAATCTCGTCAGCACCTTGATGCTGGCGCTGGACAAGTATCCCCGAGTGCTGAATCAGGCCGGGTACGTCTACGCGAGTAGCGATCACGACCCCAAGTCCGGAACCCCCGCGCCGCAGAAGCCGGCCGATCCGCACCTCTCCTATGTCAGCTGCGCCCAACCACCGCCTTCCGCAGGAGGCCCGGGTAGTGGCCTGATCGACGACGGTTTGGAACTCGCGAAGAAGATCGGCGTCGCCCTCCCGGTTCCCGACGGCGACACCGACAAACTCAACAGCGCCGCCACTGTATGGAACAGCCTCGCTCACGCGCCCGGCGCCACCAACCTGCCAGTGGAACTGGAACGGGCGGCGGCGATGTTCCAGCAGGTCACAGCACCCGAGGTGGCCTCGATAGACGAAGACCTCCGAGAGATCAAGACCGCCGCCGAAGACCTGCTGGCCATTTTCGCCGATATCGCCGCCTCATGCGCGGCCCAGAAAACCGCGCACGACAACATGAAAGTGCAGTTACGCGACATGCTCGCCCAGTTCGCCGACGAACTGAAGAAGCAGGTCGCCATCACCCTCGCACTCGCCGTCGCCGCCTCAGTGGTCAGTTTCGGAATCGGTGGCGGCGCCGTGGCGGCCATCCGCGCCGGCAAAGCCGTAGACCTGGTCAACGACCTGGTGAAAGCGCTGCGCGGTATCGTCGCCGCGGCCGGGTTGCGGACAGTGGTGGCCGTGACCCGTTCTACCGGCGACACCCGCGCCAAACTCGAGCGAATCCACGATCTCATCGAAACTATCGAAGACGCCGTCGATGTAACTTCCGGGCCCAAACCCGGAAAGATTGACGAGTCCGAAAAGACGTTCAATGCGGCCGAAAAAGACATTGCTGAGATCCTCGCGGGCGAAGGGAACGATGTGAAAGCGATTCCCGAGTCGACCGAGAGGACGCCGGATGCTGAAGTCAACGGTGTTCCTACAGAGTTCAAGACCTTGGATGAGGGTGCTTCGAACAACACAGTAAAGAACGCCCTGAACTCTGCGAAAGGCCAGGCCGAGAATGTTGTGATCAACGCTAGGGATAGTGGCATTTCTCAAGATGAGGCGCAGCGCGGATTGAATAGGTTTTTAGGGGCCAACCAACCCGGATAAGATGGCAGCGGTACGAATAATCGGCGATGGCTGGGAAATCAATTGGCCCTAGGAGGCGGTATGAGCTCGTATCATCAGATTTTTCTGAAAGGGTCTGCCGACGGGCCAGCACTCGCCGAGGCGCTCACGGTGATCACAGGCTGTGCGCCGCGGAAGCAGGTTCTGTCCAGTGGGGTAAGTGTGCAGAGTTTCTTTTTCGGCCATGCGGTGGTGGACCTGGAAATGTTTCACGAGTACGAAGATGATTTCGGGATTCCATTTTCCGATTACCCGGTGATGATCACGGTGAGAGACCTTGATTCCGATAAGCTTCGGGAGGAGGCGACAGCAAAGCGATTGTTCGATGGATTGACGGCAAGGGGAAATATCAGTGGAATTCTGGTGTTTGACCTCCAGAAGCTCATCGGCCAACATGATCGTTCCTGTTCTTGACCCTACCGCGCGACGCGCATTTTATTGGATTTCTCGACGGCAGTCGACAGAACAGTATATGCCGATGCCGCATGCTGTCGAGGTCCAGAAAATTGTGTACCCTGAAAACCAGAAAAATAACGTCACCGATCGGTCTGCGATTCACGGAGTCGGATGCCGATCCTTGGTTCAATGCGGCGGTGGAGAAGGTGGTCGAATGGATTTGTGGTCGGGGCCAACCCGATTTCTTGGCTTTTGGAGGCGTTGTGAGCTATCTGAGGCTCCTGCCGGAGATTCAGTGCTGGCCTACATGGATTCGAAATGGAAAGCAATTTGAAAATGTTGCTCCGGATTCTCTGCATATCACGTCAGATCTGTCCGCTGCACTGTGCCTCTGGTCGAGAGAATGGGATGCAACCTACGATCTGGAGAACGATCCCGGTAATCCTGAGTTCCCATCGGATGATGCGGAACGTGACTTTTGGCGTAGGGGTCAAAGATTGTCTGAAAGGCTACGAAACGAACTCGGACCAGAATGGACTGTGGAATCCGATCCACAGTCATTGGATCCGATCATTTGATCTTGTGCGAGCGTTCCGTTGCTGAATCTCAAAAGTTTTGACGGTCCGGCGAGATCGACACTCGACGGACTTTGGCCTTATCGGGTTTCAGCAGCTCGAGAGGCTCCGAGGCCGTGAGTAGGTATCGCTCTGAACATGAGGGGTGTCCAACCCGGGCTACTACCCGACTTGATGTTGTACGGCGCCGGGCATATTCAGAGATCTGGTCCCGGTGCGCAGCAGGCCGAGTCGCGGCCGTCGTCGTGCCCGCGTCCGCCGAGGTCGCGGCTGCGGGCGCGGGAATTTCCGGACAGGTCAGCATGGGCGGGGCGGGTGGGATTTGGTGATGAGCGTGCGCATCCAGGCGAGGGTATGGTGCAGGCCGGTCGGTAGGTCGGTGGCGGGCTGCCAGCCGAGGCCGGTGCGGGTGCGGGTGAGGTCGGCGACGGCGGTGCCGGTTGTTGCGACGGCCGCGGTGGATTCCAGCCAGCCGGAACCGGCGAGCGCGATGGCTGTGCGGGCGAATTCGCTGACCTTCAGTGCGGGACCGGCGATATCGATCGGGCCGGGGATGCCGGTGTCGAGCATCCGGACCAGGGCATCGACCGCGTCCGCGATAAAGACGAACGACAGTGCGGGGTTGTCGGTGAGGTACAGGGTCTGGGCGCGGAGGGCGGCAGCGCAGATTGTCACGGTGGCGCGCCCGTCGCCCGGGCTCAGGCCCGGTCCGTAGACCTCGAAGAGACGGGCGATGCCGGTATCGGCGTGCCGGTGGTGGTGGGCGGCGCTTTCGATCAGGTGGTGGCCGGCCCGCTGGATATCGAATTGTGTGGCCGGGCGGCCGGGGCTCGATCCGGCTCGGGGGTCGGGTCCGGACGCGAGCACGATGCGGGCTTCGTGGGCAGCGGCGAGGTCGAGTACGGCGAGGGTTCCGGTGCACGCCGCGCGCAGGGCCGGGTGGCCGGCGGCGGTGGGGCTGCCGGGGTGGGCGAGGTGCGCGATATGGGTCACCTTGTCGAGTCCGGCGAATACGCCGACGGCGGTGATATCGGCGGTGCGCAGGACGAAACGCGGGTGGTCGAGCAGATCGGCGACGGCTGCGGCGCGTCCGGTGCTGAAATTGTCGACGGCGGTGACCCGATCGCCGCGGGCGAGCAGGAGGCGGCACAGGTGTGCGCCGAGGAAACCGGCACCGCCGGTGACGATTACGTGGTTCACGTCGGCACCTTCCGCCGATACGGCCGACGGTTGCTGTCGGGAACGATGCAGCCGTAGGCGACCAGGGTGGCGAACGCCGCGCGTTTGCGGGGACAGTCGTGTTCGAGGTGGCGGCGCGCGGCATTGTGCGCGTCTTCCGGGCTCAGGGCTGCCCGGGGCAGCGCACAGGTCCAATCGATGGGACCCGGGACGGTGGCGACCCGGTGGTGTGGGTGGGTGCGCGGTCGCGGTGGCGGTGGCGGTTCGGCGGGCAATACGCACATCAGTGCGATCGACACCAACCCGCACAGGGCGACGATGAGCGCGGTGGTGCACACAACATGCCAGGGCGTCATCTCGGCGCGCCCCCGGTGCCGGACGCGGGAACACTCGGCGCCCACACCGCGGGCGGGCAGACGGTCTCCAGCCGGTAACCGAGGTCACAGAGCGATCCCGGCCGATCGTCGACCTGGCCCAGGTCGAAAGCGATGATCACCTCGGCCCCGAGGGCGGTGGCCAGGGCACGCACATAGGTGAGCGGGTCGGGCTCGTCGGAGGGTGGCCGCACGGTGTAGAGATAGCGGTAGCCGGATACGCGGGCGTGCCGTCGTATTTCGTAGGCGTGGCGCGGGGCGTGTTCCCCGGAGATCTCGGTGCGCACGACACCGATGGCGACGGTTACGCGCTGCGGTGGTGGGGTGTGGGCATGCGGGTACGGCATCGGTCCTCCCGGAGATGCAGTGGTCGATGGGTATGCGTGCGACCGCGACCATCCGGACGGTGTGTGTGCGGTGCGAAGGTGGTCGCGGGTAGAGCCCGTCGCGGCTCTGCTCGAACAGTGAGGGCGGCCCGGTTTCTCGTTGTCATCCGAACGCCTGACTCAGCGAACCACGAGATATACGCTGGTCCAAGCCGAATCGGCCGGTCCGAAGCAATTGATGCGCTGTCCCAGAACGAGATTCGAATCCCGGTCCGGTGATGATTCGATTTCGGGGTGCTCGATGATTCGATTTTTCGAACGGAGGCAGAAGCATGACCACTGACGAGGGGGCGGAACCGTCGACCCTGCCGCGTCGGCAGCTGGGCCGGTTCCTACGCGAACAGCGGGAGGCCATCGGACTGAGCCTGGCGAAGGCCGCCGCTCTGGTGGAGTTGAGTCAGGCGGCGCTACAGCGCATCGAGGCCGCCAAGACGAAAAAGGTTCGCGCGGTCGACGTGCGGGCGCTGTGCGAGCTGTACGAAGTACCGCGCGAGGAGGTGGCGCGGGCATTGGACCTGGCGGAACAGGCGAAGGTGACGTCGTGGTACACGGCGTTCGCGGGGCTCTACAGTGATCCGACGTTCAACATGTATGTGGAGCTGTCCGCGTCAGCGCGGCAACTGGTCTCGTATCAGGAGATCGTATTCGGCCTGGTGCAGACACCCGATTACGCGCGGGCGCTGATCAGCAGTTTCTACCGGGAAGAAAGCCCGGACGACATCGAACGCCGGGTGGAGTTGCGGATGAAGCGCCAGTCCATCGTGACCCGTAAGGCCGACCCGGTGCGGCTTGAGTTGCTGCTGCACGAATCGGCCCTGCACCGTATGGTCGGCGGTCCGAAGGTGATGGCGGAACAGCTCCGGTACCTGGCGGAGGTCGGCAAGCGTCCGAACGTGGATATCAGGATTCATCCGTACAGCGCCGGGTATGCCAGGGGCTTGTTGCATGGTCCATTCGTAATCCTCGAATTTGGTACCGATGGCAAAGGGAAGACGCTGGAGCCGCCCCTTGTTTACTTCGAAGGTCACGGCAAGCCTGATCTGTATCTCGAAAGTGACTTCGATGTACGGCGTTACGATGAGCTTGCGTCGGTGATCCGAAGCAACGCGCACGATGAAGTTCGTTCGCGAGAACTGCTCAGGCAAGCTGCAAGGGAGTACGAGGCGTGAATACCGATCTATCCGGGGCCAACTGGTTCAAGAGCAGTCACAGCGGCGGGCAAACCGATTGTGTCGAGGTTGCCTGGCTGACGGATGGTCAGGTTGGGGTGAGGGACTCGAAGAACTCGCTTGGACCTGCCCTGGTGTTCGCACCCCGAGCGTGGGATGCCTTCGCAATCGGCCTCCGAACAGGCGGATTCATCTCTCGGTCATGACACATCATCGCTGAGATGTCTAACGGTGGTTCCCAGAGGACCGCCGCAGGTCGTCGATGATTCTGTCGGGTGCGCACAGTCGCAACCGTGCGCACCGCACTTTTCGTCGGCGTCTGTTGTGGAACCGCCGTGTGCTGAGGCGCGTCATACACTACGAGCGTAGTGCTGACGGCCGATGGGAGCAGTGGTGGGACGACAGACGGCAGTAGCGGCCGTATCAGTACTTGCTGGGGCACTACTGGCGGCGAGTGGATGTGACGCGCCCACCGGCGGATTGGCGGCACCGCAGACGACCACGAATTCAGCGGTGACCGAAGCGCTGTGGGACCCCTGCACGGAGATCAGCGACGATGTGTTGCGGCAGGTGGGGGTGGATCCGTCGACGCGAGACAATACTATTTCGGGTGTGGAGAACGTTGAAGGGTGGAAGTTGTGTTCATGGCATGACAAAGCCTCCCGATGGGATTACACGCTCGGTGTGTGGTCGACGACCCATAGAATCGAAGAGCTTAGGGGGGACGTAAACAATGTGGAATTCACAGATGTATCAGTGTCGGGGCGCGCGGGTGTTCGGTTCAAAAAGGCCCACGATACTCAGAATTCAGTATGCTATTTAGCGTTTCCTTTTTCCGATGGAGCCCTTGAGATTTCGGTGTTCAATTCAGCGGCATCGGATCTGGAACAAGATCCATGTCGCACGGCCGACTCGGCCGCTGTAGTGCTGGTCGCTCATTTTCCGAATTAGTGTGGGGTGAAATTATGAGTGTTCAGGACGACGTCACACTCTGGCGATTCCTCGCGGATGAGGCCCAAGACGGTCAGCTGTATCTCGAGGATGGTGTTGCCAAAGTCTGCCGTGCAGCGATCGACGAGCAGATCGGTGTGTACGTGGAAGTCCTTGAAGGCATCGAGGCGATGGCCAACGTAACCGGTCTCGGTGAGTTCGATTGTGGTCTTGAGTTGGCACGGCTGCTTGGCTTGAAGGCGGTCGATTCGGCCGGGGATGGTGATCTCGCGACCTCGTTACGAGACCACATCGAGGTCCTGAAATTGATGGGTGAGACAATCCAATACTCGCTGGATCGGGTGCAGGAGCAGGACTCCAGTAACTCGCAGGATTACAGCCAGGTCGGCTGAGAGGGAGCGAAATGTTCGGTTTGCCGTCGTTCGGTGAAGTGATCGTGAATCTGGGGGCCTTGGCGTTGCGGGGGCCGCTGGGCGCCGTGGTCGCCGGTTCCGCGGATATGGATGCCGCCGCGCAGGCGCTGGCCGCCGCGTATGGGGACCAGAGTCCCGAGGCGATCGCCGCGCGGAATCGTATTCAGGATCTCACCGATAATAGTTTTGACGGCGAATTCCACGACCCTCGAATCCCGGAACAGATGTTCGGCAATGTCCGCAGCGAAAATCTGGACGATCTGTATCGGAAAGCTCAGTCCATAGACGTATCTGCCATGGACACCCTGCATCAGATGTGGATCGCGCGGGCCGGGAAACTCGAGACCGGGCTGAACGAGTTCGGGCCCGCTATCGGCAAAGCCATCGCCGAGTCGTGGAGCGGGGCTTCCGCCGCGGCGGCGGCCGGCGGAATCGCCGATTATGTGACGAAGGCGCAGAATCTCGTGTCCGGGACCAAAATCGTGGCCGATAAGGTCGGCGTCGTGAAATCCGCGGTCGAGGTGACCAAACAGAATGTGCAGCCCGCACCGGACACCGGCTGGGCCAGCACCGTCGCGAGCTGGGTGCCGGGGCCCAGCTGGAAGATGGACAGCGACCGCATCAGCGCCGCCGAACTCGCCACCTATTCCGTGCTCGAACGCGTCTACCAGCCCGGGATCCGGGAAGGAGACACCGGACAGCCTCGTATCCCGCTGGCCTACAACCCGGTTCACGAACCCGACGCTCCCGGCTCGGTTCCGCCGGGTTCGGTCCCGCCCGGCTCCACCTCGACCGGGGCACAGCCTTCGACGACTTCCGACGACGGCACCCAACCATCCGCGACCACGCCCGGAACCAGCGAACAGGACCCCGGCGAAACCTCGACCCCGGCCCCGGCACAGCCGGACCCGGGCGCCACGACCGACAGTCCGGCAGGACTCGATACGACCACCGCGTCCACAACCGACCCCGGCGCCCGCGTGCCCACCGGACCGGGCAGCCCGCTCGGCACCCCGGTCACCACTCTCGGCGGTCCGGGCGGTCCGGTCGGTACCTCCCCGGGCGGTCCCGGCGTCCCGGCCGCACCGATGCCGGGACGTACGGTCGAGGGTCCCGGAGTGGCCCGGCCCGGCGCAGCGATCACGAGTACCGGCGCCGGCACCTCATCGGGGCGCAGTGCGACGCCGGGTGCGATGATGCCGCCCGGGGCCCGCGGGAAGGGGGAAGACGACAAAGAGAAGCAGAAGTCCGTGATAGCCGAAGCGCTGGTCACCCAGCAGCACGGTGACGAGCTGGCCGGTCTCGACCCGGCGCACCGCCCGAAAACCGTCCCGCCGGTCCTGGGGGAGTAGCGAGTGGATTCCACCCGCAGCGCCTGGAACCTCTCGGCGCTCGAATTCACGGTGCTCTGGCATGCCATCGGCCGCGATGTGCTGCCCTATCCGCTGCGCTACCGGTCGGTCGAGGACACCGCCGCCGCCTACGAGCACGCCTACAAGACCGCGGCCGCGCGGCTGCGCACTGTATTCGACGAAGACCTCTACGGCCCACTTCGGACACTGGTGCAACCGGAGGCGCGGATCGAGATCGCCGGATTTGCGGGCGCCGCCTGTCCCGTATTGCCACGCGCCGAAGCCGATGCTGCCGCGCAGGTGCGCATGCACGCGGCCGTCGCCGGTCGAGGTGCTGTACTGCTCACCCAGGACCCGACCGCCGACACCGACCGCGGCGGCCAAGTCCGGATAGCGTTCGTCTCCGCACACACCCTCGCTCGCCGCATCCTCGCCGCCTTCCCCGATATGCCCCGCGGCAGCGGCCCGGAGATTCGAATGGATCGAGCGGAAGTCGACGAACCGGCCGACCGGCCGTTCACAGCATTCTTCGACGACGCGGCCCCACCTTCGCGCGCCGCCGCCCACCGCTTCTTCGAACGCCCCCGCTCAACCGTCGCCCATATCGCTGTCTACCCGGGTGGCGCCTACGACCACCGGCCGGCCCCGGCCCGGGACTTCCACATCATGGACTACCCCGACGGCCGCTACCGCGTCCGTGCCACCGCCACGGTCCACGCCATCCCCACCGATACCGCTGAACTGTCCGCCCACCTGAACAGCCTGCTCGAGCGCACCCTGCGTGACTACCGCGAAGATCACGAACGCTGACCGCGCGGTCGCTTCCGTTCCAACCAGGCCCACGAGCCCCCTATTCAGCCGTCACCGTCGCGACCGGACCGGTTCGTACTATATTCGGCGGTGTTCTTCGGCTGACCGACCACGAGCATCAGCCCGAGCCGGGTGACGTCGACACCGACCTGCAGCATCGAAGTGGCCAGCACCGCGTCGTACGGCACAGCCTCCCGTTTGGTGCCTTTGGCGCCGGTCGCGTCGATCGCCGGACCGAACGAAACCGCGCCGAGGTCGAGCAGGAACATTCTGGGAAGACTGAGCCGCAGGATGAGGACGAGCGGCGGAAACTCATCCGTCATCTGTTCACGATCCTGTGGGCGTTGGGCCGGATCGATGCTGTTCGCGCGACTTTGCCGGCATTCGAGCCCTGGCCGTTGGTGACGCTGTGCGGTCCCCATACGCTGCTGCGGTCGAGCACCCAGCGGTGGGTTGAGTACTGCGCGGAGCACAGCCAGATCGTCGCAGGCCAGCCGGGTGCGGACATCACCGGGTCGGACGAATGCATGGAGAGCCTTCGAAGGGCATGGCGCATCGTCGCCCCCAGCCCGCGTCCGTAGGGTCACACGCGGCATCGCCGATTCGTTTCACGGTGGCTCCCATGGGACCGCCGAAGGTCGCCGATGATTGCGTCAGGCGCGCACGGTCGCCACTGTGCGCGCCGCAAAGGGAGAGTCGCGCTCGCTCGAACCTCCCGAGGTGCTCGGGACCGGCGATACCCGGTCGTCGACAGCAATATCGTCGATCAGAGCGTCGCCAGTGTCGCCGACCCGTTGAGCAGCCCCTCGGCCACAGCTGCACGCGCCTGCAGCGCTGCCTGTAAACCGTCTTCGTATGCGGCGACCTGCTCGTCATAGACGCGCAAGGCGGCGCCGACAGCCTTCTGCTCTGTCAGATCGGGTAGTACGAGCTCGAGTCTCGCGAGAGTCTGCGCGGCGATCGAATGCACCACGCTGCCGCTGGAATTGTTGCGCATCCACTGCCTCAGACGTGGGCGGGAAAGGAAAGCGAGTAGGTAGTGTGGGTCGAGATCTTTCGTCTCGCCCACGCGGAGCCGGACAAGATTGGGGCCGACCACCTGCCCGCGGTTCGCCTCGGTGACCATCACCGGATTTTTCGGAGCCCCGGTGCGAACCAGCAGAATATCGCCGGTTTCAAGAATGAATCGCTGCATCGGCTCGCGCAGTTCGTCGCGCAGGCACTGGTAATCGGACAGCCGTATCCGCCCGTTCTCCAGGTGCTTGTTGACCACGATTGGAATACCGCGCGGATGCAACTGCTTCTTACCGACCAGCCCGGGTGACGGACCCGGTTGGATCTCGCACAGATCCCCTAGCCGGTAGCGCTGCCGCTGGGTCGGGGATGAGGGTCGCAATTCGATCCCCTCCACCGAATCTGTCATCCCCCGGACAGCGCGATCGGCCGCGAATGCCTGATCACGAGCTTCTTCGATTGTCAGGAATGCGTTGCGTGGCGGCTCTGGGTTGTGCTGAACGTAGACGGAAGGATCGAGTGCGGAGTCGTTGAGGCTGATCCGGCTCGCCGGGGCCAGGATCGCGGTACAACCCTGCGCCAAAGTGGCCGGCTCCTCAGTGGAGAGATCCTCCGGATTGCGTAGCCTGTCGATGATCGCGTCGACGGTGGCCTTGTCCAATCTTCGGCGGCCTTCCCGAGTCGGCTCTCCGGCGTTGCGCGCGTCGACGAAAGCTACTGGGCCGGGCTCGTTTTTCGAGTATTGCAAAAGCCAGACACTCACGCCGACGTCGGTGGGGCGGACGAGCTTCTCTGGTAAGGCGACCACAGCGCGAACCGCACCGCGCTCGAGCAGTTCGTATCGGAGTTCTCGCTCGCTGTGGTCACCGGACAGACCCGCCCGGGCCGGCATGAGAACTGCGGCCGTCCCCCCGGGGCGCAGCGCGCGGAGCGAATGCACCAGCCACGCGTATCGACCGTTACTCGCTGGAGGTGCAGCGGACGCTCGCTCCTGCTGTACTGAGGCGTTGGGTTCGGAACGAGACCCGGTGAACGGCGGATTAGTGACAACCGCGTCGGCGAACTCGGTCAGCTCAGCACGGATCTCCGGCCCGGCGGCGTCCAGCCGCAAATCGGCCGATCGACCTGTGGTCGCCAGGTTCAACGCCGCGATCTGGAGGAGTAAGGATTGCCGGCCGGTCCCGCGCACGGTGACCGTGTGTTCCGGCGGCAGCCGGTCGGCGACCGCGCTCAGCAATTCACCCCCTCGAACGCACGGATCGTAGACGACTGTGTGATCGCCGGCTGGATGCGCGACCAGCCCTGCCATCAGACACTGGATAGCGGGCGGCGTGAAATAGTCGTGTGGTCCCAGCATTGCTACCTCGTCGTAGCGCTGCACCAGCAAAGCCGCCGCTCGCCGTCCGAGTCGGTCGACGGCTCGGAGGACATCGCGGTGAGCCGGCCCCCGCTCCGGCCGCATTTCTTTCAGTAAGGGTGACAGGTCGGCCGCTATCCCATGTCGACGAGCGGTAGTGTTCAGATGTTCAAGCAGTTCGGACCACGTTTCCGCCCAGGTCTCGTTGAGCGATGACGCCATCAATTCTGCCCAGGGTCGGGGCGCGCAGATGCGCACGAAAACCAGGCACAGAGCGGCCAGGACGATATCGGTGCTCGGCCGCTGGGGAGGCCACCAGCGACAGAGCAAGTCGATCAGTTGGTCCACTCCCGCTGGAGTGTCGGGCCGCTCCTCTACCGCAGCGACGGCTTGGACAGCAAAGGCCGCGGTGCGTCGGAGGAGCCGCCGGCCATAGGAACTCCCATAGGGCTCGTCGGCATCCAGCGCATTGCGCGGAATACGCCGCTGATCGAGCCATCGGACCATCTCGGCGTGGCGGTAGTACTGGACTCCGCGTTCATCTACCGAGGCGGCACGGGGGAAATCGGTATACCGGCCCTGCCATACCGCGAGGTTCGATTTGTTGATGCCGAGCCGGTGTGCCAGTTCGGCTCGGCTCAACAACTCCGGGCTGAAGAAGTCGGTCACGGGCGCCCGGACCTCCATCCGAGCAAGGTTTCACGGAGGAAGGCGAGGATCCGGTGGCCCTCCGCCCGCCTGTCCGCATCGGAATGGAACAGTGCGACACCGATGGCGGCACTGCTCGTCAGAATTACCCAAATCAGTATCAGTACGACGACCGCTGTGCTGCCGGTCAGAATTTCGGACATCCTCTCCCCTTCCTTATGGCTTCTGGGTGGATAGTAGAGGCTTCAAGTTGAGGTTGCTAACTGATGGTTACAAATCCTCGGAAGGTTCCGAGTGAAAACGCCCCGCTGGCTTTGATGCCTATTCAGAATAACTGCTCTTCAGCAGTGTATTTGCCGACTTCTCTGAGTACTGTCGAATAATCGCTCGCTTCATAGCGCACTACCAGTGCGCGACCGGCGCTTATGCGCCGCGGATGTTCGGGAACCGTTCGGGCGAGCGAGTCGGGCGAACACGACCCGGGGTGTCAGGCGTGCTCGATCGAGTCCGCTCACCGGCCGAGCCGCCCAGCGGGCACGCACCGGTCTGGCCGCCGTGGTCGTGGCGACCTGCCTGATCGATCCGCGATTACCGCAGGTACGTAGCGCGATCGCCCGCCACCCGTGGCTCGGCCGCTACGGCACCCGGTTGCTTTTCCCTGCGTTCGACAACCTCCGGGTTCCGATCCGGTGGATGGCGAATATGTCGGCCATCCGGCAATTCGGCGCTGACCGATCCGGTCGCCACCGATCCCCGGGGCAGGGGAGTTCGTATGCCGTTGGGTTTCCTACGGAGCTATCTCACCTCGGTGCCGCACGTCGAACCGGAGAACTTCACCACCTGCCCGGTGTGGCTGGTTCATCCCGGCGCCGACACCTGGACGCCGCTGCCGTCGAGCGAGCGGTTCTTCGAACGTATCGCCGCACCGAAGAAACTCACCGTCCTCACCGGCGCCGGTCACTACCCGGTCGAATCCCCCGGTATCCACCAACTGACCCGCATCCTGGCCGAGCTCCGTACCGAATTCGCTTCCCGAGGTGCGGGCTTGAACCCATAGGGCCAGGTACCGCAATCGGTCCCCCGAGTCCCTTATTGAGGACGGTTTCCGACCGCTATCGCCTCTACCGTCACGGTCGTACCGAATGTCAGCGAGAGGATCGAAATGCCGGAACACACCCAGCCCCCGGGCTACACCACCGTCGCGCCGTGGGTTGTCACCGAGGACACCGGGGCTTTCCTCGATTACGTCACCCAGGTGTTCGACGGCGTGGAACTCGGCCGGGTGCGGACCGAGGACGGGAAGATCGGGCACGGCGAGATACGGATCGGCGACACCGTCGTCCTCGCCTTCGACCGGCACGAGGACTGGCCCGTGCTGCCGAGTCTGCTGCGTGTATTCGTGCCCGACGCGGACGAGGCGATCAAGAAGGCCACGGCGGCCGGAGGACGGATCGTCACCCCGCCCGCGAACGATGCGTTCGGGCAGCGCGGTGGGCGGATCGCTGATCCCTTCGGCAATATCTGGTGGGTGATCGCTCCCGTCGAGGAGGTCCCCGAGGACGAGATGTGGCGGCGGTTGCGGGAACCGGTGTATGCCGAGGTCATGCGGGTGGCCCAGGAGACTCTCGATGCCGAACTCAGTGGCCGGGGGCATGGGCGCAGCAGCGCGCCGATCGCCCCCGCGGTCGGCTGATCGGAGTCGGTCGCGCTGCCCGTCCGATAGCTTGCTCCCGCGGTCGGCCGATCGCGACCGCGCGCTGCCCGGGCGGCAGATCGCTGCACCAACCGTCCGAGCGGAAGGGTCGCGCGGCCTCCGGGGCAGTCGGTCGATCCGGAGTGCCGGTCTCGCGTCGACGCCCCACGGCGACGAGGATCGGGGTATGAGCGAATCGCCGGACGGTCCCGCGTTCACCTACTCCGAGATCGGCGCGACCCGGCGTGAGCTGCCGCCGGGATACCGGCACCTACGGGTGCGTCGTCCGCTGGCTTCCGGCGAGGCCGAATTCCGGCGGCTCGGGGCGGCGGTTCTGCGCTATCGGATACAGCGCGGGCTGGGGATTCTCCGGGAGGCCGGGACGCCGGTGGCCGAGCCGGGCACCGCGGTGACCGTCCGGCTCGGTATCGGCCGATTCGGCCTGCGTGCGCCGTGCCGGGTGGTGTATGTCCTGGACGAGCCGGGCCGGATCGGGTTCGCCTACGGCACCCTGCCGGGCCACCCGATGAGCGGGGAAGAGTTGTTCGCCGTCGAGTACGACCGGGACACCGGCACTGTGTACGGCGTGGTCACCGCGTTCTCCCGCCCGGCGACCCGGTACATGCGCCTGGCCGGGCCGCTGGCCGTGCCGGTGCAGCGAGCGGCCGCGGCGGCTTACCTAGAGGTGCTGCGCCGGACACCACGGGAACGATGAATCCGGCACGGTGTGCCCGGCCGCCGACGGGCGGCCGCGTCGCCTCGGGTGTGGCGGAACACGAGCCGGTCCGCACCAACGGTGACCTGCCCCGCAGGCCCGGTGAACGGGTGTTGCGCCCGCGCCGGCGGTGGCGCTCAGGCCGGAGTGTGCACGGTGCGCCGCACTTGGGCATCGCCGGGTGAGAACGCGCGCCCGGCCAGGTTGAAACTCCAGGACACGGTGGGTGTGATCCGCATATACGGGGCGGTCCCGAACTGTCCGGCACGCTCCACGAGTTCGGCGGTCCCGTACACACGCAGGTATCGCGGGGTCCAGGGGTCCGTGGACACGAGGTCGTCGATCACGACCGCGACCTTCGTGTGGCCGCGTTCGACATTGCGGTACTTCCTGGTCCGCGCCGGGTCGTGACCGCCGATGTAGATATGGGTGCCGTCGAACTCATAGCCCACCGGCGCTACGTCGGGCTGCCCATCCGGGCCCACGGTGGCCACCCGCGCGAGCGGCTGGGACCGTAGATAGGCGGCCTCTTCCTCGGTGAACGACATCGGGAACCTCCTCGTGACGAGTCCGGAGATCCCGTGCTGATCGATCCCGCACGGCATCGTCGAGGCCACGATTATTTCCCGGGTCGCCGCCACGGCCCGGGCGCAACGCACCGGGCACCGTGGAAAAGTTTCGAGCGGATCAGGACAGACCGAATCGGACGCCGGTGAGTTCCTCGGAAACCTCCCAGAGCCGCTGTGCCAGGTGGACATCGCTGGCCTGCGCCGACCGGCCGACCAGGGTGGGGTACCCGTGCATCTCCCCGCGCCCGTCGGGCCCGACGTAGCTCGCGCCCGGCAGGTCCTGCGTCGCGGCGAAGAGCGTGGGCAGGGCTGCCTTCTCCGGGGTTTGGGCGAGATAGCGGCCGGCCAGGTGCACGATGGCGACGAGGAATTTGTTGCGGTTCGCGGTACCGAGTTCGGTGGCCGCGTACCCGGGATGCGACGCCATGGCCCGCACCGCCGACCCGGCCTGCCGGAGCCGGCGTTCGAGTTCGAGGGTGAACAGCAAGCAGGTTCGCGAGTTTGGAACGGCCGTAGGCCTTCACGGGACCGTAGCCGCGCTTTGCGTAGTCCAGGTCGTCGAAATCGATGGAACCCACTTTGTGTGCGCCCGAGGCCAGGTTGACTACGCGGTCGGTGATGTGGGGCAGAAGCCGGTTGGTGAGCGCGAAATGGCCGAGATGGTTGGTGCCGAACTGCATCTCGAAGCCGTCCTTGGTCCGGCCCTCGGGCACCATCGCGACCCCGGCATTGTTCACCAGGATCGCGATCTCACCCGCCCATTCGTCGGCGAACTCGCGGATCGATTCCTGATCGGCGAGATCGAGCCGCCGCACCTCGTTGCTGCCGCCGATCCGGCGTGCGGCCTCGTTACCGCGGCCGATATCGCGGACCGCGAGCACCACATGCGCGCCGGCCCGGGACAGCAGGGTGGCGGTGCCGAATCCGACGCCGCTGTTGGCGCCGGTGACCACTACGGTGCGGCCGTCGAAGGCGGGCAGGTCGGCCGCGGTCCAGTGCGAAGAGCTCATGTCCAGACGGTAGCGTGGGTGCCCCCGCGGGGCGCGGACACCGGGGAAATAGTGCGGTGCCTGCGGTTACGCCGAGGGCCCTCACCGATCCAGTGGGGACGAAATGTTCCGAAGCGCCGAATGCCGCGGGGTCGGGCGGGTAGCGTGAGGGTCGCGTTTCCGCCGGTCGCGTACGCGCGCGGCATATCCGGCTCGGCATTCCGCTCGTTCCGGTCGAGCGTTCTCGGCCAGGTGGTACCAGCAGTTCGTTCGATCCGTGGGCACTGGAAAGGGTCGTTGATGCATCGCTTTCGCAGGACTGTGACAATCGCGGCGTCGACTATGGGCGCGCTGACGGTGGCGTTCGTGGTCACCGCACCCGCGGCATCCGCCGCGATCACCGAATTCGAATTGGCGCCGGGCAGCGGCACGGGCAGTTCGCCGGCGCCCTACGGTACCCACTGCACCTACACCGCGACGGCCACCGCGGAACCCGGGGAGTACGTCAGTTTCTACGACAGCCAGAAGGGTTCGTTCGATCCGCCCGGCGCGATCCTCGTCGGCGAGTCCGGCACCGTCACCGCGGAATGGACTCCGGAGGTCCCCGGCACGCATGAGCTGCACGCGGTGAACATCGGCAGCGAACAGTCTGTTCGGGTGGAGGTCGGTTCCGGCCTGAACCTCGGCTCCGCCTGCCCGGTGCTGTGACCGGCGGCGTGGGCGCCGCATCGCGCGGCGATATCTCGTATTCCGGACCGAAAGGCAGACACAGACCTGTCGCGTGAGACGCGGCAGCAGGCGGAAGGGGTGCTCATGGGGGATATACATCGCGCGAGGCGTTCGGGTGGTGCCGGTGCCGCGATCGACCGGATCGCTGCGCTCCTCGACGAGGGAATGCTGCGCAACGAATTGGTGGTAGCGGCTCTGGTGCTGTCGTCGTTCACCGGTGTACTCGGGTTGACCTCGGAGGGTTTCGGCTGGAAAGCGGGTTACTGCGTGGCCGGGGCGCTGGGCGTGACGGCGTCGTTCGTGGTGATGCGTAAGTTCCGGGCGCGTCAGTGGCTGGCATTGTTGGGTATCTCGGTGTTCAATGTGATCCTGCTGATCGTGTACGGGAGGATGTCCGGCAGCCTCTGAATGGCTCCGCATCCGCCCAAGGGTCGAGAATCCCCGCGAGTTCGGTTCCCGGTACGGAATACTGTTGTGCCGTCGGCGGTGATCGGTTCGAGGAGCACTCTTGTCGATCCGGCCCGATATGGCGCAGCTGCGGCTCCGGCTGCTCCGCGAAGTGGGGCGCGCCGTCAAAGGGGTTGCCGAAGCAGCCGAAAGCGGTATTCGATTGTTCGGCCGGCGCACCGGGACGGGAGCCGGCGAAATACAGAAGGCGGACCGGGGGAAGCTGCCCACTCTCGATACGGGTGATCCGGCGGCGCCGCTGCCGGATCACCGCCTCGGTACGCCACCACTCGGAACCGACCCGCGCCGCCCCTTCCGGATGGTGACCTGGAATATCGCGGGCGGCCGGCGTTCGCTGTCGTCGGATGCGTTCGATTACGATGAGGTCGACCTGCCGTACTTCGCCGAGCAGTTGCGACGCCTGCGGCCGGATGTGATCAATGTGCAGGAATCCGAGATCGGCGGGGACGGCTCGATCGCCGGGAAGCTGGCCGAACTGCTGGACCTCCCCTATATCTTCGAAACCCCGATGTGCCCGTCGCATATCAGCGAGGGCAAGACATTGAGCCTGGCGGTGATCAGCCGGCTGCCGATCGAAGGCGAACGGGCACAGCAGCTGCCGGCCACTCGGCTCGATCTACGCGTGGGTGGCAGGTCCGTGCCACCCTACGACCGGTACGCGCAGCGGGTCACCGTCGGCGGCATCAATGTGGTGAATCTGCATCCGACCCCGCTGGGTTTCTTCGGGCACAGTTACGAGGAAGGCGCCGGAGCCACCCACGCCGGCGAGATCGGCTCCGCGGTGCGCGAACTGGTCGACGGACCGACAGTGGTCGCCGCGGACCTCAACACCGATCGCCCGGCTGTGGTGTACGGGCGGGTCTTCGACGAGATGGGTTTGAGTTCGGCG
Organism: Nocardia sp. NPDC050193; assembly: GCA_040674215.1. Taxonomy (GTDB): domain Bacteria; phylum Actinomycetota; class Actinomycetes; order Mycobacteriales; family Mycobacteriaceae; genus Nocardia. Next base: position 121,711 of record JBFARE010000018.1, read on the forward strand.
CTGGACACCGACGCCAGGACGGTCCCGGGCTGGGACGGCGCACCGGACCAGATCTATTCCTCCGCGGATTTCCGGACGGTGGACCGCGGGGTGGTGACCACCGATACCGACCATCACCTGGTGTGGGCCGATCTCGAGGTCACCGACGCGCGCACCCTCGACGCACTGGCGGCGACACGGGAGTCCGGCGGTTGACCGGATCGTCTTCACGGGCCTGCCGTGGGCTTTTTCGTATCCGGCCCGAGGGAACGGTGAGTTGCGCGGACTCCCCGCGCTACCTGCTACGCGCGGCCGAACGTGGTGCGAGGTGCTCGGTGAGGAAGTCGATCTGGTCGGCGACGATCCGGTCCACCGCCGGCGGATGGTAGACCGTGAAATGGTCCGCGTCGTAGTGTTTCAGCACGGCTCGGGGGGCGCGGGCGGCCACCCGTCCCGCGATCGCGGGGTCGATGAGATTCTCCCGCTCGCAGGCACAGACCAGTAGTGGGCACCGCGCCCGCGGCGCCGCCGAGGCCGCGTTGTAGAACAGCATGCCGAGTCCGGAAGCGGCGGTGATCCGGTTGTCGAAGCGGTAACCGGGCGGCGTCACCGATCCCCATCCCGCCAGCGCCCCCGGCGCAGTGACGAAGGCCCGCGAACCGGGCTCTCCCACGAGCGGCACATATCGCCGGGGCAACCTCAGCGCCGCCCGCGCCAGGTCCGAGACGATCGGGAAGGTGAACCGGAGCAGATGCCGTACCCCCGCCCGGGCGACGACGGCTCGACCGCTGAAGACGGGGCACTGGACGACCGCCGCGCGCAGGTCGTGGCGGGCGGCGGCGGCCAGGACATGGCTGGCTCCGAAGGAGGTGCCCCACAGGGCGATCCGGTCGGCCGCCAGTTCCGGGCGGGAGCGGGCGAAGGCCAGTGCCGCGTCGACATCCTCGGCGTAACGACGCTGGGAGACCAGTTGCCGCGGCTCCCCGCCGGAGGCGCCCAGATGACGGAAGTCGAACGCCACCACGGCCAGTCCCGCCTGCGCGAACCATTGTTCGTATTGTCCGAGCATCATCTCGTGGGTGGCGCCGCCGCCGTGGACGAGGACGATGGCGGGGTGTGGGCCGGGGCCGTCGGGCAGCGTCAGCCAGGCCGCGCAGTGGTCGCGGCCGGACGGGAAGGTAGTGCTTATCGTCATGGAACCTCGTTTTAGGTACGTTGTACGTGAACGAAGGAAAGTTAATCACGTACGGCGTACTTGAACAAGGGAGGGCTATGCCCGCGCCCCGGAAATTCACTCGGGAACAACTGCGCACGGCCGCGCTGGCGCTGGTCGACGAGCAGGGGCTCGCCGCTCTGACCATGCGCAATCTCGCCGCCGAACTCGGTACCGGCGCGATGACGATCTACAACTATGTCGACGGCCGCGAAGGACTCGAGGAACTGGTGACACAAGCCGTCATGGGCGAAACATGCTGGACCGAGACGCCGGACGACTGGCCGGCGCAGGTGGTCTCGGTCGCGGCGGGGATGTGGCGGGCCGTCCGCGCGCATCCGCATGCCATTCCGCTGATCCTGACCCGGCGCAGTTCCGATATCCCCACGCTCGCGCCCGCCGAGGCCCTACTGCGGGCGCTGGCCCATTCCGGCAGGTCCGGAGTCGAACTACTGGTGGCCTTCCGGGTGGTTTCCGGCTACGTCACCGGATTTGCGCAGGCCGAACTCACGAGCCCGCTCGCGGCCCGGGCGGGCGAGGACCGGGCCGCCGTCGCCGGCCGGGTCGCGGGGCTCCCGGTCGATCGGTTCCCGAAACTGATCGAGATCGCGGACGCGGCGGCCCTCACCGATCCGGAAACAGAATTCCGGGACGGTCTGGAACTCGTCCTGGCCGGGCTGCGGGCATGAATGGCCCCGGCTACAGCATCGCCTGTAGTCGCCACCGCTGGTAAGGGCCGCCGCGCGGGGACATCTTCGATGTCGCGCTGCCGGGCACGTAGGTGAGTACCGATTTCGGATAGCCCTCCTCGAACAGGTAGCCGTCCTCGAACTTCCACTTCACCGCGCGGGTCGATTCGGTGCCGACCAGCAGTGCGTCGGTCCCGCCCTGGGAGGGCACGCTGTCATAGGCGAGTGCGAAGTATCCGCGCGAGCCCTCCGGAACGGCGTTGACGAGCTGGTTGTGTACACCGGAAAGGCTGCCCGCGCCGCTCGAGTCGAAAAACCAGCGCTGGCGGGGTGTTCCGTCGCAGCCGAGGATTCGCAGGGCGGGGGCGGTGGTGACGCCGGCCCGGTTGCTGTGCGGGGAGTACTCCCGCTGCTGCCAGGTGCCGTCGAATTCGTAGTACCGGCCGGGCTCGCTGGCCAGGCACAGCCGGGCTTCTTCGTTACGGAGCACGAAATTGCCACCCGGAAAGCCGTTGGCGATCGCCGGTGGGCTTCGCTTCGGTGGCTCATTGCCGGTCAACTCGATATCGGGCGGTGCCGCGGGATGGGTCGCGATGAGCAGGCCGGCGATCAGGGCGACGAGTGACAGCGGGCCGCCGCGTACTCCTCTCGGTTTCATGCGCGCAAGCTATCAACGCTTCATCGGTATGCATCGATGGCGCGCGGAACCGCTCCGGAGAGGAAGGAGATGTGCGGAGGCCGACCCGCTGTCCTCGCCCATGCACGGCCGGGTTCTCCATACGGAATGTCAGGGGGTCTGAATCGCTGTGAAGGTCATCCGGTCGCCGCGGTAGAGCGACCGGCGGTGCTCGATGGGAACGCGGCCGGGGTCGTAGGAGACGCGTTTGAGCAGGAACATCGGGGTGCGGGTGTCGACCGTCAGCAGGGCCGCTTCGCGCGCGTCCGGCAGCGTGGTCTCGATACTGTCGACCGCCTCGGCGAATACGATTCCACGGCTCGCGATCTCGGCGTAGAGCGACTGCGTGTAGTCGAAGGTTTCGAGCAGCCCGGGATAGCGGTAGGCGGGTAGGCGGGTGGTTTCCAGGCCGAGCCGGACGCCGTCGGTGGTGAGTACGCGCTCGAGCTGAATCACCGTATCGCCCGGTTCGATGGCGAGCATCGCCGCCAGTTCGGGATCGGCGGTCTGCCGGGTCCAGCCGACGAGTATGCGGGTGGCGCTGCGGCCTTCGGAACGCGCGGCCTCGGTGTAGGAGCCCAGCGCCAGCGGCAGCACGAGTTTCGGGCCCGCGACCATGGTGGTCTTGCCCTGGCGTTCGATCCGGCCGGCGACGAGTAATTCGCGCAGCGCCTGCCGCACGGTTTCCCGGGCCACGTCGAAGCGCACCGCGAGATCGCGTTCGGAGGGCACAGTGGCGCCCACCTCCAGCCCGTCGAGGAGCTCTTCGATACTCGCGCGCACGATCTGATGTTTGAGAACCCGGGGTTCGACCGTCGACGACACAGCCCAACCCTACCGCCCTGCTGGTCTATACCAGCTGTTAACCAAGGGTTCGCCCCCAGGCCCTTTCTCCTGGTCTATACCAGGGGGCATGCTCGATTCCGTGCAAGACATCAGCGATATCACCCTGGTTGTAATGGATATGGCCGGTACCACGGTGGCCGACGACGGCGCGGTGATCCGCGCCTTCGACGACGCCGCCACCGCGGTCGGCGTGCCCGGAAGCGGGCCCGAACGCGACGCCGCGCGCCGGTATGTCCTCGACACCATGGGCCAGTCCAAGATCGCGGTCTTCCGCACCCTGTTCGGCTCCGAAGACAGCGCCGCCCAGGCAAATACCGCTTTCGAGGCCGCCTATGCGCGCCATGTCGACGAAGGCAGTATCGCGCCGATCCCCGGGGCCGAGAAGGCCATCACCCGATTGCGCGAATCCGGTATCAAAGTCGCGCTGACCACCGGGTTCAGCTCGGCGACCCAGCAGCGCATCCTCACCGCCCTCGGCTGGACCGACCTCGCCGACCTGGCCCTGGCCCCCGCCGACGCCGGACGCGGCCGCCCCTACCCCGACCTCGTGCTCACCGCGCTGTTGCGCGCCGAAGCCGACGATGTCCGCCACGTCGCGGTGGTAGGCGATACCGCCAGCGATATCGCGACCGGACTCCGGGCGGGCGCCTCGATCGTGGTCGGCACCCTCACCGGCGCACACGACGCGCACACCCTGCGCGAAGCCGGCGCCACCCATGTACTCGACTCCGTCGCCGATCTGCCCGCCCTGCTCCTGCCCGCCTGATCCCGTTCCACTCTCTCCCCGAGGACCTTCCATGTTCTTCCGTCGTCGTCACGCCGTGGTCGCCGCGCTCGCCGGCCTGGCCCTCACCCTTTCCGCCTGTTCCGGCTCCGGCGATTCCGGCGCCGTCAACGAACAGGGTTTCCCCGAGAAGCTGACTCTCGCCGCGATCCCGGCGGAGAACTCCACCGACCTGAAAGCCAGCTATGACCCGCTGATCGCGCTGCTGGAGAAGGAAACCGGTTCCGAGGTCGACTTCGTACAGGCCTCCGACTACGCGGGCGTGGTCGAGGGCATGATCGCCGGCAATGTCGACCTGGCGTTCTTCGGCCCGTTCGCCTATGTGGTCGCCGGAGTGAACGGCGCCCAGCTCACCCCACTGGGTGCCGGCGTACAGGAGAAAGGTGGCAAACCCGGTTACCAGTCCTACGGGCTCGCGAAGGCCGATAACGCGGCCGTGTCCACGCTGGCGGATTTCCGGGGCAAGAAGGTGTGCTTCGTCGATCCCGGTTCGACGTCCGGATTCCTGTATCCCACTGCCGGGCTGATCGAATCGAAGGTGATCGCCTCGGGTTCGGAGGCCGATCTGTCCGCCGGTGTGCAGCCGATCTACGCGGGCGGACACGACGCGTCGGCGCTGGCCATCGCCGCCGGTGACTGCGACGCCGGGTTCGCCTTCGACACGATGGTGGACAAGACACTGGTGGAGAAGGGCGACCTGAAACCCGGTCAGTTGAAGACGGTGTGGAAGTCGGAAACCATCGCCGGGTCGCTCTTCGCCGCGAACAACGAGCTGGGCGCCGAGGTCGTGGACAAGCTGAAGACGATCTTCATCGAGAAGGCCAATGCCGAATACATGACGGAACAGGGTTTCTGCACCGGCGAGTGCCGCATCACCGATGAACGTATCTGGGGTGTCGCACCGGCCACCGACGCCGACTACGACGGCGTGCGCCATGTCTGTGAGGTCACCGGCTCCGAGAAGTGCAAGGGCTGAGCCCGCGATGCCTCCCGCGCCCCACCGGCCGACTGTCGCCGGAGACGACACCGTCATCTCGGCGCAGTCGGTCACCAAAAAATTCGGTGACACCGTGGCGCTCGACGATGTCTCGTTCGAGGTGCACCGCAGCGAAATGGTGGTGCTGCTAGGTCTTTCCGGCTCCGGCAAATCGACCCTGCTGCGCTGCCTCAACGGCCTGCATCCGGTCACCTCGGGGCGGATAGAGGTCGACGGCACCCGCGTCGACCTCGCCTCCGGGGCCCGGCTGCGGGACCTGCGCCGCGACGTCGGATTCGTCTTCCAGCAGTTCAATCTGGTCGGCCGGCTCAGCTGCCTGGAAAACGTGCTCATCGGCGGGCTCGGCCGGGTCCGGCTGCCGCGCTACGGTGCGCTCACCTATCCCGCGCGGATGCGTGCCGAAGCCCTCACGCACCTGGACCGGGTCGGGTTGGCCGACCTGGCCGAACGCCGGGCCGACACGCTGTCGGGCGGGCAGCAGCAGCGGGTCGCGATCGCCCGGACGCTGATGCAGCGGCCCACCGTGCTGCTCGCCGACGAACCGGTCGCCTCGCTGGACCCGGAGAACGCCGCGGTGGTGATGGACCTGCTGTTCCGGGTCTGCATCGAGGAGAAACTGACCGTGCTGTGCACCCTGCACCAGGTGGATCTGGCGATGGGCTGGGCGCATCGGCTGGTCGGTTTGCGCGGCGGGGCCAAGGTGCTCGACCGCCCCGCCGTCGGGCTCTCCCGCGACGAGGTCATGGAGATCTACCGGCGGGTGGAACCGGCCACCGCGGGTTCGAACGCGACCGAGTCACGATGAGCATGCTGCTGCGCACCGAACACGCCGGTATGAAACCGCCCGTCGCGGACGCGATCCGCCGCGTACTGTTGCGGACCCTGGCCGCGGCGGCGGTGCTGGCCACTCTGGCCGGGGCCTGGTACATCGATTTCGCCCCCGCCACCCTGCTCGACGGCCTGGACGAGATCGCCGCGCTGCTGGACCGGATGCTGCCACCGCGGCTCGACGACCCCGGCCGGGTATCGGTGCTGGCCGTCGAGACGCTGCTGATGGCGGTCCTCGGCACGGCGCTGGCCGCGGCGGTCTCGGTGCCGCTGGCCTTCTTGGCCGCCCGCAACACCACACCCCACCCGGCCGTCCATGGCGCGGCCCGCGCGGTGATCACCTTCTGCCGGGCGATGCCCGACCTGCTGTTCGCCGCGTTGTTCGTACGGGCACTGGGGATCGGTGTCCTGCCCGGGGTACTCGCGCTGGCCCTGCATTCGATCGGCATGCTCGGCAAACTCTTCGCCGACGCCATCGAGCAGACCCATCCCGGGCCACGCGAAGCGGTCCGCGCGACGGGCGCGGGCTACTTCCGCGAAATGCTCAACGCGGTCGTGCCGCAGGTGGTGCCCGCCTGGATCGGCGCCTTCGTGTATCGCATCGATATCAATCTGCGGATGTCGGTGGTGCTCGGTTTCGTCGGTGCCGGCGGTATCGGGTTCGCCCTGCAGGACGCCCTGCGCGGGTTGATCTATCCACGGGCGCTCGGCATTGTCGGGGTGATCCTGGTGATCATCGCCGCCATGGAAGTGCTCACCATCGTCATCCGCCGCACGCTGCTCACCCCCTCGCGCTCCGGACCGCGCCGGGACCGCCGCACCCGCTTCGTCTTCGGCGCGCTGGCCGCCGGAACCTGCCTGGCCTCGCTGCTGGTCCTGCGAATCGACCCGTGGGCACTGTTCGCCTGGCCGTGGCAATCGCTGGAGGTCTTCGGCCGGATGATCCCGCCGGATTTCGCTGCCCTCGGCACCGAACTGTTCGACGCCGCACTGCAAACCGTCGCGATCGGCGTAGTGGCGACCGCGATCGGAGTTGTGCTTTCCGTCCCGCTCGGTCTGGCGGCGGCGGTCAACGTGACCCCGGACCCGGTGATCTACTGGTTCGCCCGCGCCTGGATCCTGGCGGTGCGCGCGGTACCCGAACTGATCATCGCCGTGGTCTTCGTCGCCGCACTCGGCCTGGGACCCATCGCCGGGACCTGCGCGCTGGCCCTCGGATCCATCGGGTTCCTGGGCAAACTCGTCGCCGACGCGGTCGAGGAGATCGATCCCGGGCCGCTGGAGGCGGTGCGCGCGGTCGGCGGCGGCTGGTGGAAGACACTGTTCGCCGCGGTGATCCCGCAGGCGGTGCCCGCGCTGATCGGCGCGGGGCTGTACCTGCTCGATGTGAACATTCGCACCTCGACCGTGCTCGGCATCGTCGGCGCGGGCGGAATCGGCTATCTGCTCTTCGAATCCATTCGCACCCTGAACTTCGATATCGCGGGCGCGATTGTGATCGTCGTCTTCGTCATCGTCTACACCATCGAAAGGCTGTCCGGATGGATACGCTCACTCGTCGTCTGACCCGCGCGGCGATCTGGTCGGAAGCGGGCGTGGAACTGCGTGAGGTGGAACTCCCCGCACCTGGTCCCGGGGAACTGCTGGTGCGCGTGGACCTCGCCACCGTCTGCGGCAGTGATCTGCACACGGTCTCCGGCCGCCGCTCGTCCCCGTCGCCGTCCATCCTCGGACACGAAGCGGTCGGCCGCGTGCTGGCGGCCGGGCCGGGCACCGACCGGGAGATCGGTGCGCGTGTGGTCTGGTCGGTGACCGCGGCCTGCGGTCACTGCGCCCGCTGCCGGCGCGGCTTCACCGCCAAATGCGAACGAGTGCGCAAGGTCGGGCACGAGGCATTCACCGGTGACTGGCCGCTGTCGGGTGGATACGCCGAACACATCCTGCTGCCCGCGGGGGTCACCACGGTCGCGGTACCGGACTCGGTCCCCGACGCCGTCGCCGCGCCCGCCGGCTGCGCGACCGCCACCGTGATGGCGGCCCTGGAAGCCGCGGGTGAGCTGTCCGGGCGACGCGTGCTGGTCTGCGGCGCCGGCCTGCTCGGTGTCACCGCTGTCGCCGCCTGCTCCGCGAGCGGTGCCTCGGTGCGGATCAGCGACCCCCACCCGGAGCGGCGCGAACTCGCCGTCCGGTTCGGCGCCGGCCCGGACGACGGGGGCCCGGTCGATATCGCGTTCGACTTCTCCGGTTCATCCCCCGCGGTGGCGGCGGCGCTACCCCGGCTGGACCTCGGTGGAAGACTCGTACTCGCCGGCTCGGTGACCCCGGCCCCCAGCGTGCCTTTCGACCCCGAAGCCGTGGTCCGCGGCTGGCTCACCGTCACCGGTGTGCACAACTACGAACCTCGGCACCTCACCCGCGCGGTCGAATTCCTCACCGCCACCATGGATGCCCTGCCCTGGCGGGATCTGATCGCCGAGCCGGTGGGGCTGGACGCCATCACCACCGTCCTGAAGCCTGCGCCACGAGGAACACTGCGCGCGTCTGTCGCTCCGTGAATCCGCCACCGCGGTGACACCCCGGGCCCGAAGGGGTTCGCGGTACTGCCGGGTTGTACTGCGAACAGCCGGTGGGCGCCGCCAGAACGTGCAGGGTCACCGACTCGCGTTCCGGCTGCAAGCGCGCCCTGGCCGTGAGCGCACCCGCCGGGGAAGCGCCCAGACGGTCGGCGACTTCGGAGAACGATTCCGTCAAACCGAGATATCGCAGTCGTTTCGCGATCTCGTACTCATCGATACCCGGCTCGGCCTCCAGTTGCGCCATGGATGCGGCCGCCGGCCGGGGCACGCCGTAGCCAGGAAACGTGACCCGGCGGAAGAGCCGAGCGACCGAGCGCCCGACAACGCGCGCGGGATGCGCACGGTGGTGAATTTCTGTGGCCGCGTCGGGATCATCCAGTGGTGTCCGGGCGCATGGCTTTGAGGAATGCCTCGACGAGGGTGTCGGCGTATTCGGGGGTGAGGGGGCCGGATCGGAGCAGCCAGCGCTGATAGAGGGGCGCGTAGAGCAATTCGAGTGCCAGGTCGAGGTCGGCGTCGGCGTCGAGTTGACCGGCCCGTTGCGCACTGCGTAGCCGGTCCTTTTTGGCCTCGTCCAACGGGCCGGCCAGCTTGGCCTGGTATTGGGCGGCCAGGGCGGGGTCGTTGATGATTTCGGTGTTGAGCGCGCGGATCGGGGCCTCGAAGGCGGGATCGGCGAATTCGGCCACCGTCGCCCGCATCACGGTCTGTAGGTCGGCTTTCAGGTCGCCGGTGTCGGGCAGTGCCATGCTATGTTCCGGGCCCTCTTCGCTGAGTGCGAGGAATGCGTCGAGGACTACCGCGCCTTTGGAGGGCCACCAGCGGTAGATAGTTTGTTTGCCCACGCCGGCCCTGGCCGCGATGGCCTCGATGGACAGTTTGGCGTAACCCATGTCGGAGACCAGGTCGCGGGCGGCGATGAGGATGGCCTGCCGGGAACGCTCACTGCGGCGGGCGGGATCAGGCTGCTTGACCATGCCTCGATGATACCACATCACGAGACGAACCGGTCCGTCTTGACAGAGATTTCAGTGAGACGTACCGTCTTGTCTCGTTACGGTGGATCGAGCAGGAAGAGGTGGTAGCCCATGAGTCGGGTGTGGTTCGTTACGGGCGCGTCACGAGGTTTGGGCCGAGCGTTCGCGGAGGCGGCGCTGCAGGCGGGCGACCGGGTGATCGGGGCCGCGCGCAATGTCGAGCCGCTGGCCGACCTTGCCCGGCGATATCCCGATGACCTGGTACCGCTGCCTCTCGATGTCACCGACCGTGCCGCGGTGTTCGCGGCGGTGGAGCGAGCGTACGAGGCGTTCGGCAGGTTCGACATTGTGGTCAACAACGCCGGGGCGATGCTGTTGGGGATGGTGGAGGAGGCCAGTGAGGAACAGATCAGGGCCCATTTCGATGTGAACCTGTTCGGTGCGGTGTGGGTGACCCAGGCCGTGCTGCCGTATCTGCGTGCTCAGGGCAGTGGGCGGATCCTGCAGGTCACCACCATGGGCACCGGCGGCGGTTTCCCCATGGTCGGTCTGTACGCGGCCGGTAAATCGGCGCTGGACTCGGTGAGCGAGGCCGTGGCAATGGAGGCCGAGCAGTTCGGCGTCAAGCTCACCATCGTCCAGATGGGCGGCTACGACACCGGCCTGTTCACCACCGGCACCACGGCAACGACCCCCGAGCCGCACTATCAGAAGCTGCGCGACGAACTGATCGAGATGTGGGGTGACGAGGCAGGTCCCGCACCGGACACCGCCGCTCCCGTGATCATGGAACTGGTGGATCTGCCGAATCCGCCGCGGCGCCTCATCGTTGGGTCGGGATCGTTCGACGTGGTCCAGCAAGACCTCCAGGACCGGGCGGGGCAGTATCGCGCCTGGGAGCATCTCAGCCGCAAGGTCGCTGGGTAGCGCTCGCCCTACGGTCGGTGGTGTCATTTCCGACCGTGGTCAACCCAGGACTGTGGTCAGGTCGAGGCGGGCGAGACGGCCCGGGTCGGACAGGATGTCGATCGCGGTGATGCGATCGTCGGCGACGGTGAAGCCGATCACGGAGAACGGGGCGTCCTCGACAGTGTTGACCAGACCCGCGCCGCCGTTGACCACGGCGGGGTGGATGGTGCAGAGGGTGGCCATGCGCTGGAACGTTTCGGCTTGCCCGGCGACGGCGGTCGCGCCGCGGATCACGCGCATCGCCTCGCCGGCGTCGGCGCGCAGCACTACGTCGGGGTCGAGGAGTTGGAGTAGTTCGTCGAAGTCACCGCCACGGGCGGCGGTCAGGAAGGCATCCACCACGCGGCGTTGCCGAGGCAGGTCCGGATCCGGGTCCGGGGTGGCCCCTTGGACTCGGCGCCGGGCCTGACTGGCCAGCTTCTTCGCGGTTTGGGGGGTGCGGTCGACGATGGGGGCGATCTGCTCGTAGGGCATGGCGAACATGTCGTGCAAGACGAAGGCGAGGCGTTCGGCCGGGCTCAGTGATTCCAGCACGACCAGTAATGCAAGTCCTACCGAGTCGGCGAGCAGCGCCTCGTGTTCCGGGTCAGGGGTGGACTCACTGGTGATCACCGGGTCGGGCAGGTGCTCGACTTCCAGTGGTTCTTCACTGCGGGTTTTGCGGGTGCGCAACATATCCAGGCAGACCCGTCCGACGACGGTGGTCAGCCAGCCGCCGAGGTTCCCGACGCCGGTGGTGTCGGTGCGGGCCAGTCGTAGCCATGCTTCTTGTACGGCGTCGTCCGCGTCGGTGAGCGAGCCGAGTATCCGGTACGCGACCGCCCGCAGGTGGGTGCGGTGCTCCTCGAACCGGTCGGCCAGAAACTGCGCATCGTGCACGGGTCCTCCTCGATCTCGTCCCGTACCGATGACGAACGAGCGGCGGGAAACGTGACCCTATCCCGATTTCGCCGGGTTCTCCCTTCGCCCGTTCGTCGTGCCCGTCTGCCCGGTCGGCTGCCCGACATATCGCCCGCACTCGGGCCCTGCGGCGCCGGGATATGACCTTCCAGGGTCCCTAACTGCTGGTTTCCCTACTGCGGTCACGTTTTCTCACCGCCGTCCGTCAGTGCACCAGACCACCAACCGCGGCGAGGTTCGGAGCCCGAGATCTCCCGCCGCGGAAGCCACCTCGGCTGCTATCGAAGGGAACACCACTGTGAACGGGATCGAAGTACACGGCACCGTCGCCGACGGATACGAGCGGGTGCACGCCGAGTTCGCCGCCGTCGTCACCGAGGTGGCCGGGGAATCCGGCGCGCAGCTGGCCGCGTACGTGCGGGGCCGGAAGGTCGTGGACCTGTGGGCCGGGCGCGAGGTATCCGACACCACCCTGACGGGTCTGCACTCGACGACCAAGGGCGCCGCGGGCTTGGTGGTGGCGCTGCTGATCCAAGACGCGAGCCTCGATATCGACCGGCCGGTCGCCCACTACTGGCCACGATTCGCCGCGGCGGGCAAAGAGCGCATCACCGTGCGGGACGTATTGGTGCATCGGTCCGGGCTCATCGGGGTCGACGGTGGTTTCACCGTCGACGAACTCGCCGACGAGCGTGTTATCGCCGAACGCCTGGTGGGTCAGCGGCCTTTCTTCGAACCGAGGTCGGTGCACGGCTACGGCGGTTTCGTCACCTACGCCATCGTCGGCGAGGTGGTGCGCGCGCTCACCGGCAGCACCATCCAAGAGCTGTTCGAGCACCGGATCCGCGCCCCCTACGGCCTCGATCTGTACCTGGGCCTGCCCTCGGAACTCGACCACCGCTACCTGCCGATCCTGCCCTGGCAGGCCACGCCGGAGATGGAAGCGGCCTTCGCCGCGAACGCACCCGCCCCGCACGGCATCGCGGGCATCTCCTACAACCTCAACGCCCGCGGTTTCACCGCCGCCGACGTCATGGCCCTGCCCAACAACACGACCGTGCGCCGCCTCGGCCAAGGCTCGGCCGGCGGCGTCGGCAGTGCGAACGGTGTGGCAGCGATGTATGCGGCGGCCACCACCGGCATCGACGACCGGGAACCGCTGCTGTCACTGGAAACCGTCGCCACCATCTCCGCCATCCATTCCCACGGTCCGGATCTGGTGCGCGGGGATCGCGCCCCCTACACGCTGGGTTTCGAAGCCAAGAGCCTGCTGTACTCGTTCCTCGGCGCCCACGCCTTCGGACACACCGGCTCCGCCGGCTCCGACGGATTCGCCGACCCGCACAGCGGCCTGGCCTACGGCTACACCCGCCGCGGCGCCGCCTTCGCATTCAATGCCCCCGAAAACGCGCGGCTCGCCGCGGCCCTGCACCACGCCGCGACTACCACCGGGCTCGCGACCGTCGCCTGACCCGTCAGGGAAAAACCCTCTCACTTCCAGGAGCAACACGACCATGTCCACTCGCACCACCTCGATGCTGTCCCGCGGCCTGAAGCTCGCCCGCTGGGTTCCCGTGACCGCCGTGCTTGCCGAAACCGCGGTCGGCGCCTACTGGGACCTCGCCCGCATCTCCTACGTCCGAGACTCCTTCGATCACCTCGGCTACCCCTTGTATTTCGCCACCATCCTCGGCGTCGCCAAAACCGCCGCTCTCGCCACGATCCTGACCCCGGGCCACCCCCGAACGAAGGAATGGGCCTACGCCGGCCTGGTCTTCGTCTACAGCGGCGCCGCCACATCACACATGGCCGCCGGCGACGGCCCCGACAAATGGGCGATGCCGCTGTTCTTCGCCGCCGCCACCTTCGCCGCCCGCGCCTGGCTGCCCCAAGGCGAATCCACTGCCGCAACCCTGCGCGCGCCCGGTGGCGCGCGGCCCCAACACGCCTGACCGACCGGATATCCACCAGCAATCAGCAGAAGAAGAGAAAAGGAAACCCACACAATGACCGCGAACATCACTACCCAGCAGCGCGACGGCTCCCGGATGCCCAACCCCCAACAGCTCGTTCCCGAACTCGGCGAGATCGGCGCCGCACTGTTCAAAGCCACCGGAAACGGCGCGATCCCCCGGACCACCGTCGGCCTGGTCCAGTTGCGCGCCGGCCAGATCGTCGGCAGCACTTACCTGGCCATCCTGCACACCGGGAACCTGCGCAAGGCCGGGGAATCCGAGGAACGGCTCGCCGCCGTGGCGACCTGGCGCGACGCCCCCTACTTCACCGCCGCCGAACGTGTCGCGCTCGCATTGGTGGAAGCCGTTCTACAGTCGGCCGCGCACGGTGAACGGGTGCCCGACAGCCTCTATGCCGAGGCCGCCGAGCACTACGACGACAAGGCCCTGGCCACCCTCGCCATGGCCATCGGCCAGGTGAACTTCTTCGTCCCCCTGGCTCTGATCGGACAGCCACTGCCCGGCCGGACCCCGGCCGAACAATGGACCCCCGTGTCGGCCTGACCGGCCACACCACCGGCCGTGGGGCCCGGGCGAAACCGCCCGGGCTCCACAGCCGATTGCCAACTCGATCTCGAGGGCCCGACTGCCCCCGCTCCGTTCTGTTCATTGAATGATCTCGGGCTCAATCGGTCACTGCATCACCGCGTGGAAGATCATGTCGGCGTGGCGGGTTCGGTGTGGGACTACGGGTTGTCATCTGCCCGCGGCGCGAGGCGATCGACCGCACCCTGACGCAGCGGTTGCGCACCGGACGCCCGATGCGACACCCGAAATGGGCCAGCGCACCCGACGGGCGAGGTGCGATCCGAGAACTCGTACCGATCAGTGAGCGGCCGGTCGAGGTCGAAACCCGGCAGGTCGCCGGCCATTGGGAAGGTGATCTGGTGATGGGTTCGCGCCCGTCGGACGATCGCGACGCTGGTGGAGCGGACCCGGCCATGAGTGATAAGCAGATCCGGGCCGACGAGATGCGCAACGACCTGGCCTGACACGCCGGGTCAACATGCTCGTGCCGCTCGGCGGTCCGGCTCGGCACGACCGACTCCAGAAGGTGCTTCACCGTGCGTGCCCCGCGCACGGGTGGGCGCTCGACGTCCGGAGTTCGCCCGGTGCGTGGTCTTCCGGCTGTGGCCGGTCCGGCGATCCCGCTCGGGTGGCGCCGGTCAGGGAGCGGTGTCGGTGTGCGACTCGGTGTGGCGTCGTTGTGCCTCGAGTACCTCGGGCATACGTGCTTCGAGGAAGCCGATGAGGTCGAGCAGCCGCGGCGCGGTCTCGGCGCCCAGCCCGGTGAGGCTGTATTCCACATGGGGTGGGATGGCACGGCGGACCTCGCGGTGGACGAAACCGTCGCGTTCCAGCTGTTGCAACGTCTGGGCGAGCATTTTCTCGCTCACACCGTCGATCCGGCGGCGCAGGTCACCGAAGCGGAGTGGGCCGTCGGCCAGGCCGGCCAGAACCAGGGTGCCCCAGCGTCCGGTGAGGTGCTCGAGTACCGGCCGCGACGGGCACGCCCGGGCGAAGACATCGAAGGGCAACGCCGCGGTCGGGGTTTCCGAGGGGGAGTGGTCCGCTACGTCCATGCCGCCATGGTAACCGGGGGAAAGTACTTACCAATAGTTCGCGCTAACTATTTCACCGTGTACTTTGGTGGACGGATCCGCGTAGCCGACCCCGAAGGAGTTCGTCATGTTCGTCGTCACCGGTGCCACCGGAAAGTTCGGCCACCTCGCGGTGGACGCCCTGCTGCGACGCGGTGTACCGGCCGATCGACTCGCGGTGGCGGTCCGCGACGAGACCAAGGCGGGCGATCTCGCCGCCCGGGGCGTGACAGTGCGCGTCGCCGACTACGACCGGCCCGAAACCCTCGCTCCCGCGTTCGCCGGCGCGGACAAGTTGCTGTTCGTCTCCGCCAACGGTCCCGACGACCTCCGGCTCGTCCAGCACGCCGCCGTGGTGGACGCCGCGGTACAGGCCGGGGCCGGGCTCGTGGCCTACACCTCGATCGTCGGGGCAGATACCAATCCGCTGTCCCTGGCCCGGGTCCACCGCGATACCGAGGTCCGGCTCGCCGCTGCCGGTCTGCCGACCGTTCTGCTGCGCAACGGCTGGTACACCGAGAACTACACCGCCACCCTCGCCGATTCGGTGGCGCGCGGCACCCTGGTCGGTGCCGCGCGCCGGGGCGCCATCGCCGCGGCCACCCGCGCCGATCTGGCCGAGGCCGCCGCGATCGTCCTGACCGCGCCCGAGAACCAGGCGGGTAGGATCTACGAGCTGACCGGCGACGCGGCCTGGACACTGGCCGATCTCGCCGCCGAAGCCGCGGCGGTCTCCGGTAAGAACGTGTCCTACACCGACCTCCCCGCCGCGCAGTACGCCGAAATCCTGACCGGTGCGGGCCTCCCCGGCTTCCTGGTCGAACTCCTGGTCGACGCCGACACGCGGATCGCCGAGGGCGCGCTCGCCACCGTCACGCCCGATCTGGCCCAGCTGCTGGGCCGGGCTGCCACATCCCTGCACGACGCCGTCGTCGCCGCGCTCTGACTCCGGCGATAAGCACAGAAGGGTCCGCCATGCCCGTACGCAGGCTGAACCACGCCGTCCTCTATATCCGCGACGTGGACCGCGCAGTCGACTTCTACACCTCCACCCTGCAATTCACCGTCGCCCATCTCATCCCCGGCCGGGCCGCCTTCCTGCGGGCCCCGGGTACCGACAACGACCACGACCTGGGGCTCTTCGCGCTCGGTGACCGCGCCCCGGGCCCGCAGTCCGGCAGCGTCGGCCTCTACCACCTCGCCTGGGAGGTCGGCACCCTGGGCGAGCTCGCCGAAACCGGGCGCCTCCTGCGCTCCCGGGACGCGCTGGTCGGTGCCTCCGACCACTTGATGTCCAAATCGTTCTACGCGAAAGATCCGGACGGCAACGAGTTCGAGGTGATGTGGCGGGTCCCCCACGCCGACTGGCCCGAGACCGAGGACATGCGGCCACGCCCGCTGGACCTCGACGCTGCCGTGGAGCGCTGGGGTGCGGACCTGGCAACGGGAGCGGCGGCGGGATCGCCGACCTGATCGCGGTAGGCGGGCGCCGGTGCGCTGATCCGCCGCGCGCCTCGCGGGTGGTCATCGCCGAGTAGCCGGTGCGGCGCCGCGCGGACGGACGGGTCCGGCCGATCCGGTACGCACAGCCGCCCGAGGCCGCCTCGGGAGCCTTCCCGCCGATCGACTGCACTTGGCAGAGGGCTCTGGTTCTCACCGTTGTCGCGGCGGGCGCTGCCACCGGGCGGGCCCCCCGCGCGCCCGGTGGCAGCGGCCGGACCGATCCCGATTCCGGCGTTACGCCGTGGGGCCGTAGTACTGCGCGGCGCCCTGTTGATCGATGGCGGGCGCCTGCTGCTGGTCGATCCCCGGTGCCTGCTGGTCGACGCCGCCGGGGGCTTGTTGGTCGGTGTTGCCGGGTTCCTGCTGGTCGGTCTCGCCCGGGAACTGCTGGTCGGTCTCGCCCGGGAACTGCTGGTCGGTCTCGCCCGGGAACTGCTGGTCGGTCTCGCCCGGGGCCTGCTGACCGGTCCCGCCCGGCTGCTGTTGGTCGTCGGACTGCGGCTCGCCTTCCTCGCCCTCCGGGAGTTGCAGGCCGAGGCCTGCGAGGAGGTCACCGAGGCCCGGAATGCCGAGCAGGCCCGGTTGGCTGTCCTGCTGTTCCTGGGCTCCCTCGGCCGGCTGGGCCGTGGCCGCCGGAGCCGCGAGGGCGACCGCGGTGGGAAGAGCCAATGCGGCGAGCGCGGCGGCGGTGGTGGTGCGGATCGACATGTGTAACCCCTTCTCTCTCGGTGAACGGGTGGGAAGTGGTACGCGTGCGGATCGAGCACTCCGGACCATACGGGCAGCCGCGCGCGGTCCGTGGCAGGTCGGTCGGGTCGGCGAGTACGTCCGATGATGCCGCTCCGACCTGCGGATACCCCAGGTCGGAGGCGGCTCATCCGGTGTTGCGCGACGTCCGGTGCCCGCTCAGCGACGCCCACCGCAGACGCCGCCACCCCTGCGTCGTTCAGGAACGTGATCGTCCGTCGGCTCGTCGTGGAACAGCGACGACACCAGCGACATTGTCCCCGGCCGAGAGCACCGCACTGTCCGGGTACGCCGCGCGCAACCGGTCCAGATGCGTCGCCAGATAGGCCGCCCCGCTCGCGGTGTACTCGCCGACCAGCCCGTTGCTCGCCTCCGGCGGCTCGAGATGACCGTGCGGATCGCTGAATCCGAACAGATGCACCTCGCCGGGTCCGGCGGCGGGCAGGTCACCCGTGGAGACCAGCGGAATCGCCCCGGCCGGCGCGGAAGCGGGCTCCCCGGAGCCGGTGCACGCGGCCGGCGGTATGAGACTCGGCCCGGCGGCGCAACCGGCCGCGGCCCGACGCAGAACACTCATACTGTCCGACTCCGACACTCCCGGGCGGATACCGGGCGACGGCGCGATGAATTCTGCTCCCACCTGTACTTTCGAAAAAACTCCCGCGGTACCGATGAGTTTCCGTCACCCGGCTCGTCGATACGTGCAGGGGTGGCGGTCCGTAAACCGAGATACCGGGCCGCCGCCCCGTGGCCCGGACGTACGACGACTGCCCGGAGGCATCATGCGCACGCTCGCGATAACCCAGAACATCACCGTCGATGGCCGCATCGAGATGCTCGGTGACTGGTTCGACCCGCAGGACCAGGGCGACAGCCAGGACCTCATGGACGAGTTGCACCGCCAGGACAGTACCGCCGACGGCTTCCTGGTCGGCCGCCGCACCTTCGAGGATCTGCGTGGCTACTGGCCCCGGCAGACCGAGGACCCGACCGGTATCACCGCCTACCTGAACAGTGTGCGGAAGTACGTGGTCTCCCGAACCCTCACCGACCCGCGATGGCAGAACTCGACGATCCTCTCCGGCGATCCGATCGCCGAGGTCACCGCACTGAAACAGCAGCCGGGTCGCGATATCGTCGTCACCGGCAGCATCTCCCTGTGTCACGCGCTGATCGAGGCGGGCCTGGTGGACGAGTATCGCCTGTTCACCTACCCCGTGGTCCAGGGAGCGGGCCGCCGGCTGTTTCCGGACGGATACGCGTACCCGAAGCTGCGCCCGGCCGGCGGCAAATCGTTCTCGTCCGGCATCACCTTCACCTGCTACACGGCTCGATGATGCG
The DNA here is from genome assembly GCA_040674215.1 of Nocardia sp. NPDC050193. Classification (GTDB taxonomy): domain Bacteria; phylum Actinomycetota; class Actinomycetes; order Mycobacteriales; family Mycobacteriaceae; genus Nocardia. The sequence goes on from JBFARE010000018.1 coordinate 140,352, forward strand.
GCCGCGCCGAGCCGGGTCGACCACCGGCACGGACCGGGAACACGGCGGCTCCCATCCACCGGCGGGGGCCGTCCCGGCCGAGCGATCGGTGTGCTCGCGTTCCGGTTGCGGCCGGGTACCGGTTGTGGCTCGATGAGCTGGCGCTGTCGATCGATTGCGCGCGGTTTGCCGTCCGGCGCCCGTGGGAACGGGTAGCGGGACACCAAGGAGTTCGACCATGACAATCGGATATGTCTGGAACACGGTCTACGGATGGGCCGACACCGGTTCGGGGAGTCTGTTCCCCGCCGATGCGACCACCGGACTCCAGCCGATAGGTCACCATCTCGCCCACCCCGATACCAAACGGCGGTTCCACGAACTGGTCGCCGTCTCCGGGTTGCTCGACCGGTTGCAGCCGGTGCGGACCGTCCCGGCCACCGAAGCGGATATCCTCCGCGTCCATACCGCCGAACATCTGGCCCGGATCAAGGAAGAAAGCCTCCAGCCGAAGGGCGGCGACGCCGGTGACGGTTGTTCACCGTTCGGGCGCGGTGGTTACGAGATCGCGGCGCTGTCCGCCGGTGGTGCGATCCAGCTCGTGGATCAGGTGGTCTCCCGGACCATCGATACCGGCTATGCGCTGGTCAACCCGCCGGGGCATCATGCGTACCGGGCCGGTGGGATGGGGTTCTGCATTTTCAACAATATTTCGATAGCCGCCGCCTACGCCAAGGAAGTCCTCGGTCTGGAGCGGGTGGCCGTGGTGGACTGGGATGTGCACCACGGCAACGGCACCCAAGAGATCTGGTACAGCGATCCGTCGGTGCTGACCATTTCGCTGCATCAGCATCTGTGCTTCCCGCCGAACTCCGGCTACCTGGAGGAGCGGGGCACCGGTGCGGGCGAGGGTTACTCGATCAATATCCCGCTGCCGCCCGCCAGCGGTGACGCCGCCTATGTGCACGCCATGGAGGAGGTCGTGCTGCCGGCGCTGCGCGAGTTCCGGCCCGAGCTGATCCTGGTGGCCTCCGGCTTCGACGCGAGCATGATGGATCCGCTGGCCCGCCAGATGGTCACCAGTGCCGGATTCGCCCGGCTCACCCGGCGCGTGCTCGATGTGGCGGCCGAACTCTGCGAGGGGCGGATCGCCTTCGTCCAGGAGGGCGGTTACAGCCCGCACTATGTGCCGTTCTGCGGACTGGCGGTGCTGCGCGAACTGCTCGGCGACTCCTACCAGGCGGACCCGTACAGCCCGATCGTCTCCACGCAGGGTGGCGATGTGCTGCTGGAGCACGAAGCCGTGGCGATCCGGGCGGCTGTACCCGGCTCGCTTCCGGCCCCGGCCGAGACCCGGTGATACATGGCCGGCGGACTCCGCGCCGTCGGCCCCGAAAACCGTTGCCGGACCGTGAACTACCGTGCCTCGCGATCCCCGGCGGGCGATGTGAACTTCCACTACTGTGTGCTCGCAGTAATCGAAAATCGTTCCCTTTTCGGGAAACTCAGCAAGGAGTGGGTTGATGACGTCCGTCCGGAAGGCCGTGGAGGACTACTACGAGCACATCGACTCCGGCCGGTTGGCCGATGCCGTGCAGTTGATGACCGACGACGTGAAGCTGACCTTCGCCAATGCCGACCCGGTGACCGGCCGTGAAGCGGCCGCCGCCTCCATTCAGTATGTGCTCGACCAGACCACCAAGATCCGGCACACCATTTTCCACTGGATGGAGCCGCAGACCGCGGCGGACGGTACGGCCGAGGTCACCTTCGAGATCCGTATCCACTACTGGCTGAAGAACGGCAAGGAGCTCGATATCCCCGGGGCGGTGTACGCGAGCTTCGACGCGGACACCCAGTGCACCGAGCAGCGGCTCTACGGCGACCTCACCCAGGTGTTCGCCTGAGCCTGCCGCTTATGGTGCGCTGATATGTCGATGGCTCGGACCCGAACGGGTCCGAGCCATCGACATAACAAGGGCGTTGAGTTTACCGGCT
>JBFARE010000019.1:0-141610 GCA_040674215.1 Nocardia sp. NPDC050193
GTGGGGGGCGCGGGTGGTTTGGGCTCCACGTCCCGGCCCCCCCCACGACTGGACCGCTCACGATGGCGCGGTCGCGAAGCGCTGATCGGTGTAGCGGCGCAGGTTCGCCAGGAAGCGCCGGAACGCCAGATTCATCACCGGGGTGGCCAGGAACGCGGTGAACCGGGCGGGACCGGCCAGTCGCTGGGCCAGCGTCCAGGTGAGCCGGCAACCCTCGGGGGTCTCCACGATGCGGTAGTCCTCGGCGAACGCCGCCAGCGCCCCGGTGGAGCTGCTGTTGAAACGGAACGCCATCCGTGTGTTCGGCTCCCAGACCAGGAACTCCTCGTCGCCGACGATTCCGCCGCGCATATCCACCACCCGGGTAGTACCGACCCCCCGGGGTTCGGGAGTGGTCCAGGTGACCTTGGTGATCACGCTCGCCCAGTGCGGCCAGGATTCGGCGTCGGCCAATACCTCGAACAGCTGGGCCGGTGTGATCGCGAGATCCACACTGTTGCGGAACCGCGAGGGAGCGTTGTCGATGAATTCCAGACCGACGCGCTCACACGGACGCAGGGTGCTCATCGCCGGCCACCGCCGTTGCCGCCCACCTGTTTCCGGTTGTTCATGCGCAGAATCCTCTCGTCGGTCGGTACAGCCACGCCGTCCCGGCTGTACACCGATGGTTACACCTGTCCAGTCATCTGTCCATAGCGCTCGGTGCCCGGCTCAGTATTGGGACCGGGAGCAGGGAGGAACCGGCCGCGCTGGCCCGTTTCACAGAATCCACCGGTTCGGCGGCGCCGCGCACACCACGAGAATTAGCTTCCGGCGATGCCACACCCTCGCCGGTCGCGCCGTCCGGGGCGGGCCCTGCTCGTCACCGCCACCGTCGCCGCCCTCATGCTTGTGACCTCCGGTCCGGGGACCGCCGCCCCACCGACCGCGGGGCCGCCCGGCACCGTGGCCCAGGCGGCTGTGATCGTCGACAGCGCGCCGCGCGGCGGCCGGGCGGTGGAACTCGCGGTGTACTCCGCCGCGATGAACCGGATCGTCCCCGTGCGGGTACTACCGCCGGCCGATCCCGCTGCGCCGGCACCCACGCTGTATCTGCTCAACGGAATTACCGGCGGCGCCGACGGGGGAAACTGGTTCGAGCGCACCGATCTCACCGAGTTCTTCCGGGACGAACAGGTCACGGTGGTCAATCCGCTGGGCGGCGCGGGCAGCTACTTCACCGATTGGCGGGCCGACGATCCGGTGCTGGGCCGGCAACGGTGGACCACCTTCCTTACCCGCGAGCTCCCGCCCCTGATCGACAGCCGTTTCCGCGGCACCGGCGCCGCCGCCCTCGCCGGGATATCCATGGGCGCCGCGTCCGCGCTGCAGCTGGCGCTGGCCGCGCCGGGTCACTATCGGGCACTCGGGTCCTACAGCGGCTGCGTCCGGACCAGCGATCCGCAGGGCCGCGCCATCGTCGAGCTGGTGGTCCGGGCCGGCGGCGGAGACCCACGCAATATGTGGGGTCCGCCGCAGGACCGCGCCTGGGCCGACAACGATCCGTTCCTGCACCCCGAGGCGCTGCGCGGCACCGCCCTTTACCTGTCTGCCGGGACCGGGGCCCCCGGGCCGCTGGACACCCTGGACGGGCCGGGGATCCATCATGATCCGGGTAAGCTCGCCGACCAATTACTCATCGGCGGACTACTGGAAACGGTGGCGGTGGGCTGCGCGGTACGACTGCGTAACAGACTGCGTGAACTCGATATACCGGCGACCGTCACCCTGCGGCCCGGCGGCACCCATTCCTGGGGTTATTGGCAGCGCGACCTGCACGATTCCTGGCCCATTTTCGCTGCGGCACTGCGTAAATGATCCCCGTGGCCGAGGCCGAGAAGTGGCATTCGAAACGGCTGGGCTACCTCACAATCGAGCACCGGCGATGTTGTGCGGTGACGGAAGGTTGTCAACAACCCGTTCCAGCCACGGGCGACCCATCGGTAGTGTCGGCCCCAACGTCGCAGCGGCACCGGATATTTTGCGATCCTTGGGCATCACGACCGTACTTTTATCACATCCAGCAGTTCCGGTGACGTACGCGGCGCGCAACCCTGCTTTCAGATTTCCCCGGCGGGAAGCCGCGGCTCACCCGCGATTCGGGAGGACATACAGATGTCGGACATTGCCATCGTCGGAATCGGCTGCCGCTTCGGCGGGGGAATCGACTCCCCGGAATCATTCTGGGATTTCGTCGTCGACAAACGCGATGCCGTCGTGGAAATACCACCGGACCGCTGGGACTACCGACGCTACTATGATCCGGAGAAGCGCACTCCCGGACGCAGCTACACCCGGCACGGCGCATTCCTGACCACCGATCCGTGGGAGTTCGATCCGGATTTCTTCGGCATCTCCCCGCGCGAGGCCACCGGCCTCGATCCCCAGCAGCGCCTGCTGCTGGAAGTGGCCTGGGAGGCTCTCGACGACGCCGGAGTCGCCGGGCGGACCGCCGGCGCCTCGGTGGGGGTCTACATCGGCGGGTTCGTGGTCGACCAGTCCGTGGTCGGCGTAGTGGGTCCGGCGCTGGCACATGTGGATATGCACACCGCCGCGTCCGCCTCCTACACCATGCTGTCCAACCGGATCGCCTACGCGCTCGACCTGGTCGGGCCCGCACTCACCGTCGATACCGCGTGCTCGTCGTCGCTGGTGGCCTTCCACCTCGCCTGCCAGGCCATCGACAACGGGGACTGCACCATGGCACTGGCCGGTGGCGTGAACGTCATGCTCCAGCCGGAAACCTTCGTCATGATGTGCAAGGGCGGATTCCTCGCCGTCGACGGGCGCTGCAAATCCTTCGACGCCGCCGGGGACGGGTATGGGCGCGGCGAAGGCGGCGGCATCGTCGTACTGAAGAATCTCGACGAGGCACTGCGCGACGGCGACCGGGTGTACGCGGTGGTCAAGGCCACCGGAGCCAATCAGGACGGGCGCACCGCGGCCATCACCGTGCCCAACGCCGATTCGCAGGAGGCACTGGCGCGCACGGTCTGCGCTCGGTCCGGTCTGGCGCCCGAGCAGATCACCTATGTGGAAGCACACGGTACCGGTACACCGGTCGGTGACCCGATCGAACTGCGCGCGCTGGGCAGCGTCTACGGCGCGGCGGCAATACGGGAGCGAACCCTCGGGGTCGGGTCGCTCAAGGCCACCCTGGGCCATACCGAAGCGGCCTCCGGTATCGCGAGTGTCATCAAATCCGCGCTGGCGCTACACCATCGCACGATTCCACCGCAGGGCTGGCTGAACGAGCCCAATCCGGATATCCCGTTCGCCGAGCTCAATCTGCACATCCAGCTCGAGGCACAGCCGCTGCCCGCCGACGCCGGCCCGATGTCGATCGCGGTGAACGGATTCGGCTATGGAGGGACCAACGCGCACACCATTCTGCAGGAGTTCCGGCCTGTCGTGGGACCACCGGCGCCGCGCGAAAGAGTACATCTCGGCATCCTGCCCGTCTCCGCGCGCAGCGCCCCGGCAGTGCGGGCCATGGCGGGACGGTTCGCCGATCTGCTCGTCGCCGGGGCCGACCCCGACCATTTGGCCGAAGCCGCCTGGACCCGGCTCGCCCAGCACGCCTTCCGCACCGGTGTACCCGTGCGCGACCGCGCGGAGCTGATCGACGAGCTGTGCCGGTACGCTGCGGGCGAGGGCCGAGACCCGGTGCGCGCCGTTTCGCCGCGCGTCGGCGAACCCGTCTTCGTTTTCTCCGGTATGGGCCCGCAGTGGTGGGGTATGGCCCGGGATCTGCTCGCCACCGACGGTGCCTTCGCCGCGACGGCGCGCACCGTCGACGCCGCGTTCACACAGGTGGCCGGGTGGTCGATCATCGAGGAACTGCTGCGCCCGGAAGAGGAGTCGCGAGTCGGCACGACCGAAGTCGCCCAGCCGGCGAATTTCCTGGTCCAGGTGGGTCTGGTGGCCGAACTGGCCGAATACGGGATCACCCCGGCACGGATCGTGGGACACAGTGTCGGCGAGGTGTCGGCGGCGTACGTGACCGGGATGCTGACGCTCGACGAGGCCGTCACGGTGGCCTATCACCGGTCGCGCCTGCAGGCGCGCACCGCCGGTACCGGCGGGATGCTGGCTGTGGGCACCGCGCCGGACAAGGTGCGCGAATATTTCGGCGCCGACGACGCGGTGGATATCGCGGCGGTGAACAGCCCGGGTTCGCTCACCCTCGCCGGTGATGTGGATCGCCTCGACGAGATCGCCGAGAAACTCACCGAGGAAGGCGCTTTCGCGCGTGCTGTGCGGGTGGAGGTGCCCTACCACAGCCGTTTCATGGATCCCATCCTCGACGAACTGCGTACTGCGCTCGCCGCGCTGCGGCCCGCTGCCCCGCGGATTCCGCTGGTGTCGACGGTGACCGCCGCGGCGGTGGTCGGCGCCGAGGACGGATTCGACGCCGAGTACTGGTGCGCGAATGTGCGGCAACCGGTGCGGTTCGCCGACGCGATCAGTGGACTGGTCGCGGCCGGGCACCGGGTGTTCCTCGAGGTCGGCCCGCATCCGGTGCTGTCCGGCAATATCCGGGAGATCCTGCTGGCCGCCGGCGAGAACGGGGCGACAGTCGCCACCCTCAACCGCAAACAGGACGACCGGGACAGCCTCCACCGGACCGTCGCGGGTCTCTACGCCGCCGGTGTACTCGATACCGGTGCCGTGTTCCCGGCCGGCCGGCGGACCACCGAACATCTGCCGCTTCCGCGTTATCCATGGCAGAACACCCGGCTGCACAACCCGCTGCCGCTGTTCGAACAACTTCGCCTCGGCAGCCCCGGTAGCTACGCGATGCTGGGTGACCCCGATATGGAAGGCCGACCGGGGTGGCTGCTGCAGGTCGGTACCGCACTGCTGCCGTGGCTGCCCGATCATGTGGTGGGCGGGATGCGGATCATGCCGGGGGCGGCCTACCTCGATGCCGCGCTCAGCGCCGCCGCAACCCGGGCCGGTGACAAGCGGGTAGCGCTCGAGGACGTCCGCTTCGTCGCACCGCTGGTCATGGCCCAGCCCGATATCCCGTTCTTGGAACTGGGCGTCGAGGACGCCAGCGGGCGGTTCCTGATCCGGTCACGCAGCGCCACCGGATCGGTGTGGACGGTGCACTCCACCGGCCGGATACTCTCCGGTACCTACGAACCGGTCGTGGACACCGTGCCCGAACCCGAGTCGGCGACCGATATCGCACCCGATCTCTTCTACGCCGCGCTGGCTTCGCGCGGGCTGCAGTACGGTCCGGCGTTCCGCCGGATCACCGCGGTCCGGGCCGGGCGGGACGCCGTCGTCGCCTCGATCGACGGCAGTATCGCTGTGGACTCGGGGCATTTCGCGCACCCGGCCGTCGTCGACGCGGCCATACAGACCGTCGCCATGCTGTTCGCGCAGGACGGTCCCGGCGAGGGCGCCATGGTCCCGGTCGGAGTCGCGGCTGTCCGGATGTACCGGCCGCTGCCCGCGACGGTGACCGTGGTCGCGCGGCGCGACCCCGCGGCCGCCCATCTCGCCGATGTGCGGTTGCTGGCCGGCGACGGCACCCTCTGCCTACATCTGCGGGGTGTGCGACTGGGTGCGCTCACCCCGGGCGGGAGCCCGCTGCAGCGGATGGCGGACTTCTACTACGCCGAGACCGTGGAGCAGGCCGAACCGATCGATCCGACGGTTCTGGGCGATACCGGCAGCCCTACCACGATCGTGCTCGCACTCGGGGACAGTGCACGAGCGCGCGAACTCGCCGCGTCGTCACCCGGAGCGCGATACCGGCTCACCGGCGGCGCGGATCCCGACCTCGAAACAGAGCTCACCGCCCTGCTGCGGGAAGGCGCCGACGACCCGGACACCACACGAGTGCATCTGGTCGTGGTGGCCGGCCGGGTCGACGACGACCTGGCGGATCTGTGGACCCTGAAACGGATCGCCGTGGCCGCCCACCGGTTCGTCGCGCCCGGAGAGAGCGCGGCCCCGATGGTCGGAATCGGCGACGGTTCCTGCCACGTCACCCTGGTGACCGAACGCGCTTTCGCCGTGCCCGGGGACGCGGCAGCACCGGATTCGCGGCAGGCCGCCCTGGCCGGCGCCCGCCGCGTTCTACTCAACGAGCAGCCGGTGCTGCGCTGGCGGCTGATCGACACCGAACCCGCCACCACGGTCGCCGAACTGCGCGGCGAGCTCGCCGTACCGGGTGCGTTCCGGTACGACAATTCCGACGAAGTGCTGCTGCGCGCGGGTGGGCGCCTGCTGCCGCGGATCATCCAGCCGTTGCCGGAGCGCATCGAGGCGCTGGAGACTGCCGAACCCCTCACCGATCCAGACGCCGATTTCGCGCTGGAGGTACCGAAATCGAAGCTGCTGTCGGCGCTGGCGTGGCGCCGCGCACCACGCCGCGATCCCGGTCCGGGCGAGGTCGAGGTCGGGCTGCGGATCATCGGCCTCAACTACAAGGACCCGCTGAAGGTCATGGGGGTTCTCGGTGAACGCGAACTCGCCGATACCTTCTTCGGTACCAGTCCGGGTATGGAGGGTGTCGGGGCGGTCACCAGGGTGGGCGAGGGCGTCACCGATCTCTCGGCCGGCGATATCGTGGCCTTGGCCGCCAAGGGCATGATGCGCCGCTATCACGTCGTCGACCGCGGCGCGGTGATCCCGCTGCCGGAGGGTACCGACCCCGCGGTGTGCACCAGTACCACCGCGTTCGGCACCGCCGAGTACTCCCTGCTGGATCTGGCCCGCCTGGAGCCCGGGGAAACCGTGCTCATCCACGGCGCGGCGGGCGGAGTGGGATCGGCGGCGATCCAGGTCGCCAAGTCGCGCGGCGCCCGCATCATCGGTACGGCGAGCACCGCGGAGCGGCGGGCGCATATCCTCGAACTCGGTGCCGATCAGGCGCTGAACTCGCGCTCGCTCGATTTCGCCGACGAGGTACTGGGTCTCACCGAGGGTGCGGGTGTGGACGTGATCCTGAGTTCGGCGCCCGGCGAGATCTTGCGCCAGAACTTCAAGGCCGTCCGCGAATTCGGCCGCATCGTCGAGGTCGGCAAGGCCGATATCTACACGGGCGGCCTGCTCGAACTCGCCAACTTCGACAAGAACCTGTCCTATTTCTCCATGGACCTGGACCGGATGTGCCGGGTCCGGCCGCTCCAGCTGGCCGATCTGCTGCGCCGGGTGGTGGAGAAGTTCCGCTCCGGAGAGTACCGGCCGCTGCCCTACGAACTGTACGGCACCCACGAGGTGGCGAAAGCCTTCGACGACACCATCCGCTCCACCAGGATCGGCCGGGTCGCACTGTCGATGACCGACGCGGCGCCCCCGGTCCGGCCGATGCTGCCCGAACTCGGGATCGACCCGGCGGGCACCTATCTGATCACCGGCGGTTTCGGTGGCTTCGGTATGGCCACCGGCAGCTGGCTCATCGCCAAGGGTGCGCGGCGGCTGGTGTTGCTCGGACGCGGCGGCGCCACCACCCCGGCGGCCCGTCAGCAGCTCGCGGCCTGGCGAGCGGCCGAGGTCACGGTGATCGAGGAACGCGCGGATATCACCGACGCCGACGCGGTCGCCGCGGTGGTCGCCCGGGCACATGATCCGGCGCATCCGCTGCGCGGCGTCTTCCACGCCGCCGGCGCCGTCGCCGACAACCGGGTGGAGCAGCTGGACGAAGAGCAGCTGGCGCGGGTGTACCGGTCCAAGGTGCACGGGGCTCGGATCCTGCACGATACGGTGCGGGCGACCGGCGCCGAACCGGATATGTTCGTGCTGTACTCCTCCGGCGGTGCCATGTTCGGTATCTTCGGTCAGTATAATTACACCGCCGCGAATCTGGCCGTGGAGGCCCTCGCGGAGGAATGGTCCCGGGCCGGGGAACGGGTGCTGTGCGTGGGCTGGGGGCATATGTCCGGCACGAACGGGGGGATGGCCGCCGACGACAAGGTCGCGAAATACCTGGAACTGGCCGGATTCGGCGCGATCGATATGGCCGACGGCACCGCCTATCTGGAACAGGCCCTGCGGCTGGGGGTCATCCGGGCAGCCGTCATTCCGACCGACTGGTCGAAACTGACCGCGGCGTTCCCGCAGATGGGCCACACCGGGCGGCTCGCCGCGCTGGTCGCGGCGTCGGCACAGGACAACTCGGTCCTGGCCGAACTGAAAGCCGAGCTGGCGGCGCTGGAGGACGGTAAACGCGGCCAGGCTGTGGCTCGGATGCTCGCGGATCAGCTGGCTGTCGTGATGGGTGTCCAACCCGACTCCATCGATCTGACTGTCCCGGTGACCGAGCTCGGACTGGATTCGCTGATGGCGGTCGAATTCGGTTCGCGGGTCAGCAAACAGCTCGGTATCGAACTCATGTCGCTGCAGATGGGCCGATCGTTCAGTCTGGAGCAGGCCGGGCCGAAAGTAGCCGAGCTGATCCTGGCGACCGATCCGGCCGCCGGGTTCGCGGCCGCGCTGCCCGCCGCAGACGGCAACAGCAACGGCACCGCCGGGGTCGCCACCGCACCGGGGAGCGGCGAGAACGGAACGAACGGAGACGGTCCCACCGCGCCGGGGAACGGCAGCGGTGGCGGCCCGGTGCCGGCGAACGGGGCCGTGGACGCGCGTCCGGCGGTATCTGCCGGGGATGTCCTGGTCGCCGACGAGGCGCGTCCGTGACCTCCGGTACCGCGGCGGCCCGGACCGTCCCCGGTCCGGGCGCTTGGGTGGCGTTCACCGGCTGTCTGCTGTCGGTGTTCATGCAGATGATCGACGTGACCATCGTCAACACCGCACTCCCGGCCATCACTGCGGATCTGCGGGCGTCCTCGGCCCAGCAGTTGCTCATCGTGTCCGGGTACTCGCTGGCCTTCGCGTGCACCCTGCTGCCCGCCGCCCGGGCGGGGGCGCTGACCGGGCGCCGCCCGATGTTCCTCGCCGCGGTCGCGGCGTTCACCGCGGCGTCGGTCTGGTGCGGGATGGCGGACAGCGCGAACGAACTCGTCGCGGCGCGCGTCGCACAGGGTGTGGCGGGGGCCGGGATGGCGGCACAGACCATCGCGATCCTCACCGCCCTGTTCCCCCGGGATCTGCATACCCGGGTGTTCGCGCTCTACGGAGCCACTTCCGGCTTCGCGGGGCTATTGGGCCCGGTCCTGGGCGGCACCCTGGTCACCGCCGACCCGGGCGGTTTCGGCTGGCACAGCATCTTCCTGATGAACCTGCCGCTGGGCGCCCTCACCCTCGCCCTGGCCTGGTGGTTCATGCGCCCGGACACCCCACGGCAGCGCGCACCGCTGGACCTCACCGGTGTCGTCCTTTCCGCCGCGACCCTGTTCGGCCTGCTCTACGCGCTCTCCGAAATCCACCTGCGCGGGTGGGAACCGATGCCGTGCCTGATCATCGTCGCCGCGTCGGCCCTCGGCGCGGTGACACTACTGCACGAACGCCGGGTCGCCCGCCGCGGCGCCGGGCCGCTGCTGCGCCTGGATCTGTTCGGCGACCGCGGTTTCGCGATCGGATCCGTCGTGGTCACCGGATTCTTCGGGCTGTTCACCGCGTTCGTCTTCGCCATCTCTCTCACCTTGCAGGATGTCCTGGAGTTCTCCCCCTTGCGCACCGGGATCGCGATGACTCCATTCGCTCTCGGCGCCGGTGCGGGTGCCCTGCTGTCACCGATGCTGGTCCACCGCTGGGGCGTTCGCGCACCGGCGGGTGGGCTGGCGCTGTTCGCGGTGTGCGTGACGATCGGCGTCGCGTACGTGAATTTCGTCGACGGCCGGGTGAACATGCTGCTGTGCGCCGCACCGGTTCTCCTGTGCGGTTTCGGCGCCGGCGTTTTCGCGGTGCCGCTGCAACCGATCATGCTGGCCGGTCTGGACGACGGGCAGCTCGCCGAGGCCTCCGGGGTGCTGCCCACCATCGAGCAGATCGGCAACGGGGTCGGTCTCGCGCTGCTGTCCGCGGTGTTCTTCCGCGCCCACACCCTGGGCGGCAGCACCGCCATGCTGTCGGCGATCGCGGTGGTAGCCCTGGTGCTGGCCGTGCTCACGACGGCGTTGCCCGACCCGGCACCGACGCCGGGCCGCTCGGAACCGGCGCCTGCGCCGGCGGTGAACTGAGGAACGAGAAATGGTCGATTTCGGACTCATCGACGAATGGAATCCGGCGCCCGGCCGGGTCGTGAGCTGGGTGGCGACACCGCAGTCCCTGGCGTACGCGGCGGCCGCGCCCGCGCACGAGGCGCCGCCGTCGCATCAGCAGGAGCATTATCTGCGCCGGTCCCGCCGCAACACCGGGACCGACTACCGCACCTCCGGTCTCTGCCTGGTGACCGCGGAGGTGCCCGCCGTCCTGGACCAGGACGCCATGACCCGCGCGATCAACGAATTCCTGGCCCGGCACGACACATTCAGTAGCTGGTTCGCCCAGGGACCCGACGGCACGGTCCGCCGCCACCTGCTCGAACCCGGGCAGATCGAATTCGCCCCGGTCGAGCACGGCCATATCGACAATGCCGAAGCCGTCCGCGATCTGGTCCAGGAACAGACCCCGCCGCCATCCCAGTGGGACTGCTTCACCTTCTGGACAATCGAGCACGACGAATCCACCACCGTGTACTTGGCCGTCGACCATCTGCACACCGACGGTGTGGGGCAGCACATCTCGTGTTTCGAACTGGCCTGCCTGTACGCCGAGCACGCCTGGGGCCAGACCTCGCCGATGCCGCGACCGGCCAGTTACACGCAGTACTGCGTCCGGGAACGGGCCGCCTCGGCACGCCTGACGGCCGCCTCACCGGAGGTAGCGACCTGGTTGCGCCTGCTCCGCGGCAACGACGGCGAACTGCCCTCGTTTCCGCTGGATCTGGGGCTGCGCGGCGGTGACTCCGATCGCAGCGCCCATCGCACGGTCGCGCTGTTCGACGAGGACGAGGCCGCCCGTTTCGAGAAGGTGTGCCGCGACCACGGCGGCGAATTCGCCGGCGGGGTCTTCGCGGCGGCCGCGCTGGCCGAACGCGAACTCATCGGCAGCGACTATTATTTCGGCATCACCCCGCTCAACACCCGGTCGACGATCGAGGAGATGACCTCGATCGGCTGGTATGTGGCGCTGGTTCCGGTGGCGTTCCCCATCGGTGCCCGCGCGGTCTTCGATACGACCGTGGCCCGGGCGCAGCGAGCCTACGAGAACGGGATACGACTCAGATCGGCCAGCATCCACCGGGTCATGGAACTGGCGCCCCCCGACAGCGGGATACAGGTCGGGCCGAATTGGTCCAATCCGATGATCTCCTATGTCGACGCCCGCGATTTCGCGGGCAGCGAGTACTTCGATATCGCCCGCGGCGGGCTGTACGGCAACCGCGCCGCCAGCGAGGAGGCCCTCATCTGGATCAACCGGTTGCCCACCGGAACCACCCTCAGCGTGATCTATCCGGACAATGCGATCGCGCACGGATCCGTGGATCGTTACCTCGCCACACTCGGCCGCGTTTTCCGGGAAGCCGCCCGGCACCGGTAGAGGCCGCGTCAATCCACCGCGAGCGCCTCGACGATCGGCATCCGCTCGGCCCGTAGCGCGGGCGGAATGGAGCCGAGCAGGGCGAGCAGCAGGGCCACCGCGCCGTAGACCACGAGCAGCGGACTCGGCGCGTACACCACATCGATGGTCATGGCGTGACCGATGGCGATCGCGGACAGATACTGCACCGCCGCACCCACCAGCAGCCCCAGGGTGGCGCCGATCAATCCGATACCGGCCGCCTCGGCCAGCACCGATCGGAGCAGGAAACGACGGCTGGTGCCCATGGCGCGCAACACCCCGATCTCGCGGCGCCGGTCCAGAACCGACAGCATGAGGGTGTTCAGCAGCGCGATGGTGGCGACCAGCACCACGATCCACAGGATATTGGTGGCCAGCGCGGTGCCCTGGCGCAAACTCCCCGAGGTGGCCGCCACGGCCTCGGCGCCGGAATCGATGTAGAGCTGCGGAGGTACCACCCGACGCAGCGCGGCGCGGACGGTTTCCGGGTCCGCGCCGGGCGCGAGATCGACCGCGAGGGTGGTCTCCCCGGGGCGTTCGTACCAGGCGCGCATCCGCTCCAGATCCATCATGATGACACCGGCGATCGCGGAGAAATACGGAATCACCTGCAGCACACGGACGTCGTGACGGCCGGTGGGCGTCGGCAGGGTCACGGTATCGCCCGCCGAGACCCCCAGTGAGCGTGCGACATCACGGGAGACGACCACGCCCCGGCCGGTGACCAGTTGCCGGCCCACCTCCGGGGTGATCGCCGAACTGAGCCGGGTGTTGTCGGCCGCGGCCGGGAAGCCTTGGAGCAGTACCCGGCCCGCGCCCACCCCGGCGAACGCCAGCTGGGCCGGATTCACCGACGCCACACCGGGCACCGCCGCGAGCTGTTCGGCCAGGCCGGCGGGCAGCAGCGGCCCGGTCGGGAACTGCGCCATGGAACCCGGGGTGACCCAGAAATCGGTGGCGGCCAGATTCGCGAAACTCGCCCCCGCCGAATCGACCACATTCCGGGTGGCGCTGCCGGTGGATACGACCGCCGCGACACCGATCAGCACGGTCATGGCGGTCGCCCACACCCGGCGTGGGGCGCGTTCGAGGGTGGTGGCGCCGAGCGCGCCCGGCCCGCCGAACCAACGGGCGATCGCACCCGCCGCCCGCACGATCGGTCCGGTCGCGGCGAAACACAGGACGATCGCGGCACCGAAGGACAGCGAGATCGACGCCAGCGACCACAGACCGAGGTCCGTTTCGGCCAGATAGATCGCACACGCGACCGCGGCCAGCCCCAGCACCACCGCCGCCCGGCGCAGCGCCGGGCGGACGGTATCGGTACCGGCCGCCCCCACCGGGACCAGCGCCTCGATCGGCCGCACCCGGTACACCGCGCGCGCGGCGAATGCCGAGGCCAGGACACTCGCCAGGACGCACAGTGCGATCGCCACCGGAACGGCGTACCCGGGCACCTGATATTCGGTGCGGGCTTCCACCGAGTGCACGATGGCGGCGGGCAACTGGCCGATGGCCACCCGTCCCATGAGGATCCCGGCACCGGCGCCGATCGCCCCGCCCATCACGCCGACCAGTACGGCTTCGGCGAGCAGATCGCGCACCATCGGGCCGCGCCGCCCGCCGACGGCCCGCAGCAGCGAGAGGGTGGGGCGACGCTGGGCGATCGCCATGGCCATGGCGTTGTAGATCAGGAAGGCGGAGACCACCAGGGCTGCCGCGGCCGCCATCAGGGTGGAGTAGCGGATGATCAGCACCGCGCCGCCGGCCTGGGCGGCCCGCAATCCGGGGTCGGCGACCACCGCCCGCCCGGCCACGGTATCGGTCAGCGCGGCGCGCAACCGGTCGATATCGACGCCCGGTTCGGCGATGATCTGCACCGAATCCAGCTGCCCGGCCCGGCCGGTGAGCCGCTGCGCGGTCGCCAGGGTGGTGGCGACCAGATAGCCGCCGTTGAGTTGTCCGGCGCCCGCGGCATCCAGGATTCCGGCCACCGTGGCGGTACCGGTGCCGAGCGCGAAGGTGTCCCCTTCCCGATAGCCCATGGCCGCGCCGGTCAGCACGCCATTGGGTACGGTCAGCAGTTTCGCGGCGTCACCGCCGAGTGAACCGGTGAGCGAGCTGCCCAGTTCGGCGATCCGGGCGTCGGCGCCGACCAGCAGGGCCCGATCGGCATCCGCCCCGGTCTGCGCGCGGAGCATGGGCACCGCGGTCCGCACGCCCGGAGTCGCCGCGACCGGCCCGAGCAGGTCCTGGCCGAATCCGGCGTCGGTGATACCGCTGACCTCGAGGACCGCTCGGCCGCCGAGACCGGCCACCAGTTTGTCGACCGAACCGGTGACCGAGCCGGAGATACCGAACACCGCGACCAGCAGCGCGGCCGAGACCGCCATCACCGTCAGCGACAGCAGGCTCCGCCCGCGATGGACCAGCAGATCACCGATATTGAACAGCCGGAACCGATCCCAGCCCGCCGCCATCAGCGCCCGCTCCGGCGGGCCACCCTGTTGCGTCGCACATCCATCCCCGTCCCGATCCGGCCGCACCGGGCCGGTCCTTCCGATTCCGGCTCATCCTCGTCCATCGGGCCCGATCGCGCCACGGCCGGGCCGATCCCTGTGCAGGCTCATACTTTCCCCACCGCCACCCTTGTGGTGGCCGCGACCGTGGACTCCCGTAACACCGGTCCACTCCCGGACGCGAGATACGAGTTCACCCCGGCGCCGCCGCCGATCCCGGTAACCCCGCCGCCGAATCCGTGCGAGTCCCCGGGCCTGCCCATGTTCCGGCACGGCACGCTGTCACGGTACGTGCGTACGCTGCTGGGGAGCCCCGACCTCGGCGGCCTGGGCTCCGGGACACGAAAGAGCGTGCGATGCCCGCCCCTGCCACGGCCGCCGGCCGAACCTGCGTCGTCACCGCTCGGCCTAGCAGGCCCAGCGACGGATCGGTTGCGCACCGGCCGGAATCGCCTCGACGGTCTCGTTGACGTCGCTTCTACCGCCTCGACCGAGGCAGCCCGGGGCCATGTTCACCCGGGAAGCGGGATCCGCATATCCACGGTCGTACCGCTGGCGGAGATGATGACCTCCACCTCGGGAACCAGCGTGCGGATGATGGCCATCCCGCGCCCCCGGACCTGATCCGGCCGGGGGTCAGGACTCTTCCAGCGGCCGTGATCGGCCACCGTGATGTGCAGGCCGTCGGCCTCGCGTTCGAATCGCAACCGGATGGTGCCGCCGTCACCGCGGTGCCCGTGCTCGACAGCGTTCGCGCAGGCCTCCCCCACGGCGAGCAGCACGTCATAGACCTGATCCTCACCGAGCGGGCAGCGCGTCAGCCACTCCTGGGTCCGATGCCTCACCTCGGCCAGCCGGTCGGCTTTCGCCGGAAACTGCAATTCCCATCGGGTCGGCGGACTGTCCAGCCCGGACGGGCGGGTCGTCGTCACCTGATCGCCTCCTGTAGGTCTCGCCGGACGGACGGCGTAGGCGGTACCGGGTCCGTGGCGTTCGGCTTGCTGTCCTTTCGGGACTCTGTGCTCATTGCTAGCCATACCCATTCGTCCCCGAGGCATTCGAGCGTTCCCGCGATGGTTCCCGGCCCGGTCACAACAGCCCGAGGCGTTGTCGATCACGCCCGGTGGTCACCACTGCACCCGGCTCAAACGTGGCATGGATTACGTATTCGCCGGCCCGGCCGGCGCCGGTGACTACTATTTCGCGATCGGGTAGATTTCGTTACGAAGATCTGTGCCGGCCCCGGTCGCGTTTCGCGCGGCGGGGCCTCGATACTGCAGAGGTGGAAAAGTGACGAAGTGCGAGCCGGAGGAGCAGCGATGAGCGGCGACAGCGCGCCCCGCCTGCTCGATGTAGCGGTGCGGGCGGAGGCGGGAACCGCGATCGTCACGGTGCAGGGCGAGGTCGATATGGCTTCGGCGCCCCAGCTGCAAGCCGCCCTCGAGGACGCCCAGCGCGGCGGGGACCCACTGGTCGTGGACATGTCGGAGGTCGGTTTCCTCGGGTCGGCCGGGCTGAGCGTGCTGCTCGTGATCTCCGAGGCGGCCGAGCCCGGTGCCGGCCTGCGCGTGGTGGTCTCCGACGCCGTCCGCCGTCCGGTCGAGCTCACCGGTCTCGACAAATTGCTGTCGGTGCACGACTCGCTGGCGGACGCGCTCGCCGCGGGCGCGAACCCCGCGGCGTCCTGAGCCGCGGCCGGCCGTCCCACGCCTAGCGGGCGCGGGGCAGCCGGACCACCTGGACGAAGAAATCGTCGATCTGTTTGATCGCCGCCACGAACTGGTCGAGATCGACCGGTTTGGTGACATAGGCGTTGGCGTGCAGTTTGTAGCTGCGCAGGATGTCCTCTTCGGCAGCGGAGGTGGTCAGGACAACCACCGGGATATGCGCCAGGTCGGGATCGGCCTTGATCTTCTCCAGCACCTGCCGGCCGTCGTATTTGGGCAGGTTCAGGTCGAGCAGGATCAGGTCGGGGCGAGGGGCGTCGGTGTAGGGGCCGGCGCGATACAGGAAGTCCAGCGCCTCCTGCCCGTCGTGGGCCACGTGCAGCGTATTCCCGATTTTATTGTCCTCGAAGGCCTCCCGGGTCATCAACTCGTCGCCCGGGTCGTCCTCGACGAGGAGGATATCGATCGGCTGGCCCGGCACGGTCATACGGTTTCTCCTTCGGGTACGGGTTTCGTAGCGGCAGCGGGCGCTGCCGCGGCTTCGGCGCCCGGGTCGTCCTCGACGGCGCGGAGGGTGAAGCAGATCCGGGTCCCCGCCGTGCTCTCGGTGTCGAGCCAGATGGTTCCGCCGTGGTATTCGACGATCTTCTTGCAGACCGCCAGACCGATACCGGTTCCGGTGTATTCGTCGCGGGCGTGCAGCCGCTGGAAGATGACGAACACCTTTTCCGCGAATTCGGGTGCGACGCCGATACCGTTGTCGGTGACCGAGAACAGCCGCAGCGCCGGATCGTCGCCGTAGTTCCCGGTCTCGATGCGAACGACCGGTGCGTGGTCGGGCCGCCGGAACTTGACCGCGTTGCTGATGAGGTTCTGCCACAGCATGGTCAGCAGGGTCGGCTCGCCCATGATCTCGGGAAGCTCGTCGGGCCGTTCGACCACGGCGTCGGCCTCCTCGAGGGCGCCCGACAGATTGGCGAGTGCTTTGTCCAGCGGTTCACCGAGCCGGACCGGCTGCGCCCCTTCGCTGACCCGACCCACCCGGGAGAAGGTGAGCAGGTCGTTGATGAGCACCTGCATCCGTTTGGCACCGTCGACGGCGAAGTCGACGTACTGTTTACCGCGCTCGTCGAGCTGGGAACCGTAGCGCTTCTCGAGCAACTGGCAGAACGAGGCGACCTTGCGCAGCGGCTCCTGCAGGTCGTGGGAGGCGACATAGGCGAACTGTTCCAGTTCGGCGTTGGACCGGCGCAGTTCGTCGGCCTGCAGATCCAGCTCCGCCTTCTGCTGCCGCAGCAGGGTGCTCTGGGACTGCGAAGAACCCAGCTCGGCCACGATCCGGGTGCGCATATCCTCAACAGCCGCGGCGACCTGCAGGATATCGGCCGGGCCGCGACTGTCGATGTGATGGTCGAACTCGCCGTCGGCCACCCGCAGCGACGATGCGGTGAGTCCGGCCAGCGGACGTACCACCAGCCGGCGCAACAGGACGGTCAACACGATCCCGGTCAGCAGGAAGACGACCACCATGCCGGCCAGCACCACATCGCGAATGGTGCGGGCGTGTTCCAGCGCCCGGTTGTCCGCGGCGACCGCGGCGGCCAGTCCGTCGTTCTGCACCGTGAACTCGGCGCGCAGCTGATCGAAAACGCCCTTGGCGCGCACCGCTGTCACCGCGGTCAGTGCCCGGGCCTGCTCCGGTGACGTGGTGGCCGCGAGCGGACCGGCGTATTCGGTGCGCCACTGCTGCACTCCGCGTTCGATCACCGCGAGGTCGGCGATCAGTTCGGGCCGGTCGGACAGCAGTTCACGCAGCCGCGCGGCCGCGCGGTCCTGTTCCCGCGAACCCTCGATATAGGGCTCGAGGAACTGGGGGTCGGCGGCGATGGCATAACCGCGCAGACCGGTTTCCTGGTTGATCAGCGCACTCTGCAACCGGTACGCCTCCGCGGAAGCGGGGAGGGTCTGCCGGGCCAGCCGGTCGGTGACCTTGTTGGTGTTGGAGATTACCTGGGCACCCGCTACCGCACCGATCAATACCACCAGGATCATCAACGCCAAGACCAGCTGAAACCACGCCTGCGCGGTCAGCCGGCCCACCACCCGGGAGTCGGCGTTCGTCACCGGAGTTCACCCTTTCGCCCGTTGTTCCAGCACACATGAATGATGGCCAGGTCGTCGTCGAGACCGCCCGCCGGCCCGGCCAGTCCCTCGACCCGTTCGATCAGCTCGTCGACGAAGGCCTCGGGACGGCCCGCCGGGACGGCCCGCGCGACTTCCAGCAAACCGGATTCCCCGAGCCGGTCGCCGTCGAGGCCGACCCGGCCCTCGAACAAACCGTCGGTGAACAGCATGAGCCCGGCGTCCGCGGCCAACTCGATCTCCGCGGCCGGCCATTCCGCCCGGCCGGGCATGAAGCCCAGCGCCGCGCCACCGGGCACCTCGAGCCAGCACAGGCCCCCGTCGCTGTGGTGCAGCATGCCCGGATGCCCGGCACGCCGCACCAGGACCCGTTGCGTCGACGGATCGAGCGTCAGGCTGGTCGCGGTGGCGAAGGTCTGGCGGTCGGCCCGCTCGGCCAGTAGCACCTGCTCCAGTAGGCGCAACTGCCGCGAACCGGTCACGCCGGAGAGGACCAGAGTGCGCCAGGCCAGGCGCAGCGCGACACCGGTCGCGGCGGCGTCGGGTCCGTGTCCGGAGACGTCACCGATAATGACGTGCACAATGCCGCCGGGATCCTGGACGACATCGTAGAAATCGCCGCCGAGCAGCGAATGGTCCCGGCCCGGGCGGTACCGCGCCACCACGTCGACCGCGCGGTCGGCACCGAGCAGCGGTGTCGGCAGCAGCCCGCGTTCGAGGCGGGCGTTCTCCTGGGCCCGCATCTGGCTGGCCTGTAGGGCCGCGCTGGTGCGTTCGGCCTGCTTACGCTGAATGGCATAGCGCACCGCGCGGGCGAACAGCTCCGGCTCGACCCGGCCCTTGACCAGATAGTCCTGTGCTCCCGAGGCCAGGGCCGCCAGCCCGGTACTCTCCTCGTCGAGCCCGGTCATCACGACCACGGCTACGCGCTCGTTGTGCGCGCGGATCCGGGCGACTGCTTCCAGCCCTCGAGCATCGGGTAGCCGCAGGTCGAGCAAGACGCAGTCGGGCACCTCGACACTGAGCCGCGCAGCCGCCTCGGACAGGGTGCGCACCCATTCCAGGCGCATCCCGTGTTCGGCGTCGGCCACCAGCTCCTCGACCAGCAGGGCGTCCCCGGGATCGTCTTCCACCAGCAGTACGAGGGGTTCCCGCTCGAACCAGCCCGCATTGTCGGCCGGACCGAGGTCCGCCCCGGCAATATCACCGCGCAAGGTCACCGCCGAATTCGCCAGCAGGCATCGACACCCAGCCTCCGATCACACAGGAAACGGCGGCGACACAGCGCACGCCCGCAGACTCAGCGGCCGGTTGCTGGACCGAGAGGCAGTCACGATCGTAACGGATGGCCGTCCACCCCGGTGAACGGGCGGTGTCCGGCGCCGCTCACCCGGCCGGCGCCACCAGGACCGGTAGAGGTCCGGTGACCGCAGTCGCCGGAACCCGGACACAGCGTCCTCCGCATGTTAGCGTGAGCACCCCGGTGACACCCGAGATTGCTTGCGCGACGGGATGTTACGAGTGTGCGCAGCTTCGGAGGAGACAACGGTGCGGATCGGAATCGGCCTGCCCTCGGCGGTACCCGGGGTAACCCCGGAAACGATCGGGATCTGGGCCGCTCAGGGTGAACGCGCCGGGTTCGCCGCACTCGGAGCCACCGATCGGCTCGTTTACGACAGCCTCGACCCACTGGTGACACTCGCGGTCGCCGCCGCGCACACCACCACCGCCGAACTGGTGAGCACCGTGCTGAACATCGGCTATCGCGGGAGCCCGTTCGTGGTGGCGAGCCAGATCGCCGCCCTCGACCGGCTCGGCGACGGCCGGTTCACCGCGGGTCTGGGGATGGGCGCCTGGCCGGACGACTACGCGGTCAGCGATATGGCCATGACGACCCGGGGCGCCCGCTTCGAGAGCGCGTTGGCATAGATGAGACGGGCCTGGTGGGGCGAACTCGCCGGGGCGGCCGGGCCGGTTCCGGCGCTGGCACCGGGGCGCCCACAGGTACTGCTCGCGGGCCTGGTACCCGCCGGGATCGTGCGCGCCGCCGCGCTCGCCGACGGCTGGGTCGCTCCCGCGTTCAGCGTCGATCTCCTGCGGACCGGCCTCGATATCGTCGGCACCGAGTGGGCCCGGCTCGTCCGCCCCGGCCGACCCCGGGTGCTGGCCGTTCGCTATTTCCAGCTCGGAGCCGATGCGTCCACCGCCGCGCAGGCCTATGCGCGGAACTATTACGGTCCGGAGATGTTCGAGCAGGTCCGGCCCGACCTGCTCACCGATGTGGCGCATCTGTGCGACGAAGTGGACCGGATCGCCGAGACCGGCGCCGACGATCTGATCCTGCTCCCCTGTTCGGGCGATCCGGCGCAGATCTCTCTTCTCACGGACGCGCTCGGCAGCGCCCGGCTCGGAACGCCGGCCGTGGCGGTGTGATCTCGTTTGGTCTGCCCCACCGGGCGCATGCCGCGGGCGTCACCGGCGGCGCCGGGCCGGGACGGAGGGGGGCGCCAGCCGGTCACCGACGACCTGTGCGCCCGCGTACTTGGTGCGCCGGGTCAGCGGGACGAGTTCGTACCCGGTGATACCGGGCGCCTGCGCCAGGGTGGTGGTGACGAACCGGTAGACCGCGTCCAGGCTCACTGTCGTCAGGTTGGCCGTGAGATTGGCCGGGCCGGTGACCGCGGCGGCGAACGGTATATCCGGATGCCCGGCCAGGATATGACCCACTTCCTGCAGGTACCGGGGCTCGACGGTCATCCACAGCGTGGTCCAGTGGTAGTGCCCGGTGGCCGCCGGTGCGATATCGACGTCGAAATAGGCGATGCCCGAACGCACCAGGGCCTCGACCCGCCGGGTGACCCGGCCCGCGGTACTGCCCGTGGCGCGGGCCAGTGTCGCGTACGCCGTACGGCCGTCCCGGGACAGGGCCTCCAGCAACGGCCGGTCCGCGGGCCTGAGGTCCGCCGTCTCGCCACCCGCGACGACGGGATCGGCGGCGTGGGCGCGTAGGGCGGCCACCTGCTCGCGGGTCAGCGCGTCCCGCCAGCCCTCCCAGTCGGTGGACGCGCCGCCGACGAACGTGTGCAGGATCGCATAGGGCGCCACACTCGAGACCGGTGCCACCTTCGGCAGGACCCGGGTCAGCAGATCCTCGGTATCGGCTTCGCGTACCGCACGCAGATTGAAGTCGATCTCCCAGCCGCCGGAATGGATGGACACCCAGGACACATCGTCGCGGCGGGCCAGGACTTCGGCGAGCGCGTCGGCGTGCTCCGGGCGGCAGCGGACCCGGATCGACCACACGGTGACCCCGAGCGCCCGCGGGTCGAGGCTGAGCGTGACCCGGATCAGCCCTTCCCGCCGCAACCGGCGATACCGGCGCGCCACGGTCTGTTCGGCGACGCCCAGCACTTCGGCCATCGCGCGGAACGGGAGACGGGGTGACAACTGCACGGATCGAGCGATCTGCTCGTCCAACCGGTCCATGACGGCGGATTTCCCCACTGGAGTCTGTGACACCAGCGGAATCCTACATGCGGGCGGCCCGCAGAAGACTTCGTCGCGGAGCCGGTCGCACACTTCGGAGACGACGCGGCGCGACCGGGACGGTGGCCCGCGACATCGGATAGGAAGGTCCGGAGTTCCCGTGAACAGAAAATGGCGGACGCTGGTCGTCGTCTGCGCGGCCACGTTCATGTTGCTGCTCGACGTCACGATCGTGGTCGTCGCGCTCCCCGATATCCAGCGATCGCTCTCGGCGAGCTTCTCGGCCCTGCAGTGGGTCACCGACGCGTATGCCCTGGCGCTCGCCGCACTCCTGCTGACCTCGGGTTCGCTCGCCGACCGCTTCGGGCGCCGGCGCGTCTTCGGCGCCGGGCTGGTGGTGTTCACTTTCGGCTCGCTGCTGTGCGGACTCGCCACCGGCCCGCTCATGCTGATCGTCTCCCGCGCGCTACAGGGGGTAGGTGGTGCCATGCTGTTCGCCACATCGCTGGCGCTGCTCGCCGCCACATACCACGGACGGGACCGGGGGACGGCATTCGGCGCGTGGGGCGCGATCACCGGTGTATCCACCGCGCTCGGCCCGATCCTCGGCGGACTCATCACCACCTCGATCGGCTGGCGCGGGATCTTCCTGGTCAACCTGCCCATCGGGCTGCTCGCCCTGCTGGCCACCCGGTACCGGGTGGACGAGTCCCGGGCTCCACAAGCCCGCCGGCTCGATCGGGCGGGCCTGGTCACCTTCACCTGTGGTCTGCTGGCGCTGGTCTACGGTGTCATCACGGCCGGGGAACGCCGCTGGGGCGACCCGGTGGTACTGGGTTCGCTCGGACTGGCGACGGTGCTGGCGATCGCCTTCGTCCTGATCGAGAAGCGAACGGCGGAGCCCATGTTCGATCTCTCGCTGCTGCGCACCCCGACCTTCCTCGGCGGGTCGATCGCCGCCTTCACCATGAACGGGTCGTTGTTCGCCATGTTGCTCTATCTGGTCCTGTATCTCCAGGAGGACCAGGGGTTCTCGGCTCTGGAAACCGGCGTGCGGTTGCTGCTGGTGTCGGGGTTCACCATGGTCGTGGCCACTGTCTCCGGCCGACTTTCGGGACGGGTACCGGTGCGCGGGCTGATCGGACCCGGGCTGCTGCTGGTCGGCGTCGGACTGATGACGATGGGCGGGCTGGACGCCGACTCGGCCTGGACACGGCTTATCCCCGGATTGATCGTCTGCGGTATCGGTAGCGGCCTGGTCAACCCGCCACTTGCCTCCACGGCCGTGGGCGTGGTGCCCGTCCAGCACTCGGGTATGGCCTCCGGCTTCAACAACACCTGCCGTCAGGTCGGGATCGCGGTGGGTATCGCCGTCTACGGCAGCTTGTTCACCGCCCGGCTGCGGGACGGCCTGGCCGATCATCTCGCCGATCGGCCAGGCTTCGCCGACCGCGCCGGGCAATTGGCCGACGCGGTCCACGACGGCCGGGCACCGGCCGTGCTGATGTCGCTGCCCGGCGCGGATCGCGCGATCGCCGGACGGGCGATGCACGCGGCATTCGCCGAGGCACTCGACACCCTGTTCGTGGTCAGCGGTGCGGTCGCGGTACTCGGTGCGGTCTGCGCGGTCCTGCTCATCCGGAGCCGGGATTTCCTCCCCGCCCGTCCGGGCACCGCCGGCAGTGCCCCCAGCGACAGCGTGCCCGCACCCGTCGGCTGATCGGGGCGCGGAGGGCGGGGGTCGCGGGACTCCCCCCTTCTCGCGGAGCCGCGGGTTCCGGGCGTCTTCAGAGCACCGAGATCGACTTGGTGTCGAGGAAACTCTGCAATCCCTCCCGCCCGAACTCACGTCCTATCCCACTGGCCTTGACACCACCGAACGGCGCGTGGGGATCCATCCGGTAGGCCTGATTGATGCCGAAGGTGCCGCTGCGGATCCGGCGGGCGAGGGCCAGTCCCCGGTCGATATCCGGGGTCCACACCGATCCGGACAGGCCGTAGTCCGTGCTGTCGGCAAGCCGTACCGCATCGTCGATATCCCGATACGGGATCACCGTGAGCACCGGCCCGAATATCTCCTCGCGGGCCACGCGCATATCGGGCCCGACGTCGTCGAACAGCGTCGGGCGGACGTACCAGCCGGTGTCGAGTCCAGTGGGCCGGTCCGGACCGCCGGTGACGAGGCGGGCGCCCTCGGCCAGGCCGCTCTCGATGTACCCGCGTACCCGCTGCTGTTGCCGGGCACTGGCCAGCGGGCCGACCCGGGTGTCCTCGTCGAACGGGTCGCCCACGCGCAGACCCGCGACCATCGCGGTGAGCGCGTCGACGAATTCGGGCGCGCGATGGTGCGGTACCAGCACCCGGGTCTGGGCCACGCAGGCCTGGCCGCCGTTCATCAACCCGGCCACCTGTATTCCGGCGGCGACGGTTTCCGGATCGGCGTCGTCGAGCACCACGGCCGCCGATTTGCCGCCGAGTTCCAGGCTAACCCGTTTCAGCGCGGCGCCACACACTGCCGCCACCCGGCGCCCGGCTGCGGTGGAACCGGTGAAGGAAACCTTGTCGATACCGTCGTGGGCCACCAGATACTCGCCGATATCGCGGTCGCCGGGCACGATCGACACCACCCCGGCCGGTATCTCGCACTGCTGGATCAGCCCGGCCAGCAAATAGGTGTCCAGTGGCGTCTCGGGCGAGGGTTTCAATACGACGGTGCACCCCGCGAGCAGCGCGGGGATCAGTTTCGCCACCGCCATCAGCATCGGCATATTCCACGGCGCGATGGCGGCGACGACACCGACGGGCTCGCTACGCACCAGGACATCCTGACCGTAGTATCCCGGCCGGTACTCCTCCCAGGGGTGCGCTTCCGCGAGATCGGCCAGCGCCCGCATCATCACTCCGGGCAGTTGGGCGTGCGCCGACCGGGAGAAGGTGATCGGGGCCCCCATTTGCGCGGTGACCAGCCGGGCGATCTCCTCCTGGTGGCCGGTGTAGCGGTGGGCGAGATCGCGGACGATCCGGATCCGCTCGGCCGGGTCGAGCCGGGGCCACGGTCCCTCGTCGAACGCGTACCGGGCCACGTCGACCGCGCGATCGATATCGGCGGGCGCGGGGGCCGCCACTCGGGCAAGTATTTCCTCGGTGTGTGGCGAGACCACCTCGAAGGTGTGGTCGGTACTCGGCGGCCGCCATTCGCCACCGAGGAAGAGCTGCCGGTGTTCACGCACGACAGGCTCCGTTCACGGCCTATGGGTGCTGATCTCGCGGAGCAGCCGCACGGTGGGCGGCGGATCCGACCGTACCCCCACCGGTTTCGACATCTCCCCGGAGCGGGCCCACGCAGTCATTCCGTCCCGCACGGCCTCGAGGTCATCCGCCTCGATCTCGTACAGGGCGATGAAACCGCCGTCGCCGGAAAGCGGTTCGAGGCGGCGGGCACTCACGATGCCCTCGATCGCGAGCATTTCGCCGATATGGACGTCGGTGTACCAGCGGTGGTATTCCGCGGTCTCCGCCGGCGAGTTCGGCCACGATTCGACGTAGAGAATTCCTCTGGACATCCTATTTTCCGTTCGTCAGGGCGGGCGCGTGCGCCGGGCGGGCGGACCCGACCGGCTCGTTCTTGTGCACGACCCCGTCTTTCATCACGAAGCACACCTCCTCGAGCGCGCCGATATCGGTGGTCGGATCGCCGGGGACCGCGATGATGTCGGCGAGCAGACCGGGCGCGAGCCGGCCGCGATCGTCGGCGTCGATGAGCTCGGCGCTGGTCACGGTGGCCGCGCGCAGTGCCTGGACCGGCGTCATCCCCCGGTCCACCAGCGCCCACAGTTCTTTGGCGTTCTTCCCGTGCGATACCGCCGGAGCGTCGGTGCCGCAGGCGATCCGCACCCCCGCCTCGATGGCCCGGCTCAGCATGCGGCGGGCCTTCGGGAAAACCACCTCGGCTTTCCGCCGCAGCGCTGGTGGCGCCTTGGAGACGTCGAGGCCCTCGGACAGATAACTGGTGGGGACCAGGAAGGTGCCGTGATCGACCATCATCTGCACGGTGTCGTCCTCGGCCAGCGAACCGTGCTCGATACAGTCCACGCCGGCGCGGATACAGGCACGGATCCCCGCGTCGCCGTGCGCGTGTGCGGCCACTTTGAGGCCGGCGCGGTGTGCTTCGTCGACGATGGCGGCGAGTTCCTCGTCCGAGTACTGCTGGGTGCCCGGGGCGGTGCTGTGCGACATGACCCCGCCCGAGGCGGAGATCTTGATGACCCCGGCGCCGTACTTGATCTGGTAGCGGGTGGCCCGGCGAACCGCCGGGACACCGTCGGCCATACCCTCCTCCACACTCATCGGCATGATGTGCGGGGCCAGCCGCTGGAACATGGTCGGGTCGAGATGGCCACCGGTCGGCGTGATCGCGTGACCGGCGGAGACGATCCGCGGACCGGGGAACCA
This sequence comes from Nocardia sp. NPDC050193, assembly GCA_040674215.1. GTDB lineage: Bacteria > Actinomycetota > Actinomycetes > Mycobacteriales > Mycobacteriaceae > Nocardia. The sequence goes on from JBFARE010000019.1 coordinate 25,826, forward strand.
GCCCTGCTCGATCGCGCGCCCGAGGTCCACATCGAGCAGGTAACCGCCGGTTTTCACCATCAGGCCGAGATTGCGCACCGTGGTGAAACCGGCCATGAGCGTGGTACGGGCGTTCACCGTGGCACGCAGGCTCCGGTAGACGGGATCGTCCTGGACACCGTGCATCGGCTGCGGGAGCCCGGTGGGGTTCTCCGGCCCGCCGATGAACAGGTTGATCTCCATATCCATCAGCCCGGGCAGCAGGGTGCAGTCGCCGAGGTCGAACACAGTCGCCGCCGCGGGCATCTCGGGCGGGTCGATCGCCTCGATCAAGCCGTCGCGCACCACGATCACCGCCGGCATGCGCACCACCCCCGCTTCGATATCCAACCAGCGCGCAGCCCGCAGCACGCTCACCGCGGCGCTCCCGGTCGCCGTCGCGCCGGTCATGGCGCCGGCTCGATCACACAGTCCATCGATGCCTGGCTCGCGTCCGGGATCCACGGCTGTTTCCACACCTCCACCGGGAAGGACACCATGATCATCGAATACATCAGGTGCAGCAGGTTCAGTGCGTCGTCAGCCATATCGTCGAGCCCGATATGGTCGAGATGGGTCAGCGCGGCCTCGGCGCGCGGGGTGACGGCGTTGTAGAACTCCTGCATCTCTGCCATGGTGGAGGCCAGCCGCTTCGCGTAGCGCTCCCCTTCGGTGGCCAGGCACCACTTCGCGGCGAAAGGTTCGAGGTCGGCGAATTCTTCGGGTAGCAGGGTCATCGCCGGTTCGCTCCCGTCGTCTCGTTGTCGTAACTCTCGACCCAGTCGGCCGCGGTCTTGTGCAGATGCCGCAGCAGGATCTCCTGATCGCACAGCGGGAAATGGGTGACCGCCCGCGATTCCAGTGTCATCTGCGTCGCCTCGAGGGTGCTCGCGTCCTGCAGGCCGTATTCCTTGAAGGTCACCGCGGTCATCTCGTGGGCGACGCGGTCGCGCGGGGTCCGGGCCGGCACGAAATACAGGTTGCCCTCGAAGATATGGGTGTTGTGCGAGGTCGGCCAATAGTGATAGGTCAGGTACCAGCCCGCCGACCAGATGAGGATCACGAAATTCGGGAACAGCTGGAACGAATCCAGCCCCCATGGATCGCATTTCGCGGGATTCACGCCACTGGGCAGCTCGCCCAGATCGGGTACGTCCCAAGGCCCGAAGAGGCCGCCGCGGGTGATGTCCTCCATCGGTTTGCGCATGGACGGGTCGAGTTCCCAGGTCACCACCCCGGAGGTGCTCACCAGGCGGTGCGGGCCCTGTAGCTGATAGTGAGGCGCCTCGAACCCGGCGGCCTGGGCGGCGGCGGAATAGTTGTCCGGCGTCTGGTTACCGTGCAGGACCGCCGCATGATAGAACTCCTGGAAAGCGTCCATGTACAGCTTCCAGTTCGCGCCCACCTCGGACCGATAGGAATAGCGCTCGGTCAGCCGGTCGAACGGATAGCCCTCCAGATCCGTCACCATCGGGCCGAGGAATTCGCGCAGCGTCTGCTCCGGTTCCCGTGCCAGATTGATGAAGATGAAACCGGCCCATACCTCGCAGTGCACCGGCGCGAGCCCGTAGTCGGATTTGTCGAGGTCGAAGAATTCGCCCTCCTGCTGCACGAAGGTCAGTTCCCCGTCGAGCCCGTAGCGCCAGCCGTGATATTTGCAGGTGAACTGCCGGCAGGTCCCGGAGGTCTCCTCGCGTGGGATCTCGTTCCACACCAGCTTGTTTCCGCGATGGCGGCAAATGTTGTAGAAGGCACGGACCTGCTTTTCCTTGTCACGCACCACGATCACCGAGGACCAGGCCGCATGGATCTCCTTGGTGAAGTAGCTGCCGACCCGGGGTACCTGCTCCACCCGGCCCACGTTCAGCCACGCCCGTTTGAAGATGGCCTCCCGTTCCTTCTCGTAGATCTCGGGAGAGATCGAGTCCTCGTAGGACATCGGGGCGGTGCCGAGTTCGGGATAGTGCTCGGTCCAGCTGCCTTCGGGGGGTTTGGGCCAACGCGGCATGGGTGGTGCTCCTTGCGGGAAGGGTTTGGGTTGGGCTGCTACTGGATCGGTTCGTCGCCCAGGACGGTGGTCCGCAACATCTCGCGGGGGGAATCCGGCGCGTACGGCGCGGCGCGATGGATCACGCCGCGGTTGTCCCAGATCACCGTGTCCCCTACCGACCAGGTGTGCCGGTAGACGTGTTCGGGTGCGGTGCACCTGGCCAGCAGGTCGTCGAGCAGCGCGCGACCGCGCGCCCGGTCCAGTCCGACCACGTGATCAGTGGACGCCCCCAGGACAAGGGAGCGGCGGCCGGACCGGTGTGTCCAGACCAGCGGATGCTCGCGGGTGGGCCGACGCCGCCAGTACTCCAGTTGCTGCGGTGCGGGATCGGGTGTCACCAGCCGCTGCGAGGCCTCGAGCGAATGCAGGACCCGGACCGTGGCCAGTTCCTGTTTCTCTTCCGGGGTCAGGCGCTCGTAGGCGCCGTAGGTGCTGGCGAATTCGGTTTCGCCGCCGCGGGCGGCGACCGCTTTCGCGGACAGCACCGTGGCCATCTGCGGGTAGGTGTCCTCCTGCGGAGTGCATCCGTCGATATGCCAGTCGAAGGTGGCGCGCAGATAACTCGCCGACGAGTTCTTGGCGGTGTTCAGGCTCACCCGGTAGATACCGCGGACCGGGTGGTGGCCGGCCGAGGTGTCGATCTCGCCGAGTTTCCGGCAGAACGCGACCTGCGCTTCGGGTTCCAGGTGCAGGCCACGGAAGACCAGCACGCCGTGCGTGTCCAGCGCCCGCAGGACCGCTGCGGGCAACTCCGGATCCGTCAGCAGGCGGTCCGCGTCCAGGCCGGCGATCTCGGCGCCGATCTCGTGATTCAGCCGGTCCACGGTGAGTGTGCTCATCGCGACTCCCTTCGGAATGGCAGTACAGGGACACCGGTCACGGCCACGGCTCCCGCACTCGCTCGAGTACGGCGTCGGCACTGTCCACCGGCCGCGGCTGCAGGAATATCTCGATCGCCATGGCCACCATGACCAGCGAATAGGTCAGCTGGAGCAGGTGCAGGGCGTCCTCGGGCAGATCGTCGAGGGGGAACTTGTCGCAGTAGACGATGGCGTCGTCCAGACGCGGGAAGAACGCCTCGTAGAACTCGGTCATCTCGGCCATGGAGCTGTTCAGCCGTTGCTCCCACCGCTCGGTTTCGGTGGCCAGGGACCAGGCGCGGGCGAAACTTTCGAATTCCGCGAACGCGGGCGGCAGCAGGTTCTCGCGCACGGCGCCTCACGCCCCCACTCGTTCGCCCCGGTACTCGCCGACCCACTCGGCGACCACCTTGTGGAAATGCCGGACCAGCACCTCCTGATCGTTGACCGGGTAGCCGGTGATCCCCGCCGTGCGATAGGCCGATTCCAGTGCGGTCTGCGTACCGGTGAGCATCCCGGCGTCCTGGAGCGCGAATTCCTTGAAGACAACCGACGACACTTCGTGTTCCACCCGTTCCCGGACCGTCCGGGCGGGCTGATAGCAGAGGATTGCCTCGAAGAGATGCGAGTTGTAGGAGGTGGGCCAGTACCGGTAGATCAGATACCAGCCGCGATAGAACAGGATCTCGAGGTTCGGGAAGATCTGGAAGTTATCGATCCCCCAGGGCTCGACCCGTCCCGGGTTCAGTCCGGACGGCAGGTCACCGATATCCGGCGACTCCCACGGTCCCACCAGACCGCTACGGGTGACCCGTTCGATCGGGTACATGAATTCCGCCGGCAGGGTCCAGCGCCGCGCGCCGCCGGTACTCACCACCCGATGCGGGCCGTCCAGCTGGAAATGGGCGCATTCGAAGCTCGGTTCGGGGTTGCGGACCTCGCCGGGCACCTGCTGGGAATGCAGCCCGGGTACGTGGTAGTACTCCTGGAACGCATCCGCGAACAGTTTCCAATTGCTCTGATTGTGCGCGCGGAATTCGTACCATTCGGTCATTTTCTCGAACGGATAGGTGTCCAGCGCCGTCACCATCGGTCCCAGGAATTCGCGCAGGGTCTGCTGCGGTTCGGGGGCCAGGTTCACGAAGACGAAGCCTGCCCACACTTCGCAGTGCACCGGCGCAAGCCCGAATTCCGATTTATCGAGGTCGAAGAATTCACCCTCCTGCTGGACGAAGTTCAACGCTCCGTCCAGCCCGTACCGCCAGCCGTGATATTTACAGGTGAACTGCCGGCAGGTCCCGGAGGTCTCCGCGCTCGGTACCTCGTTCCACACCAGTTTGTTCCCCCGGTGCCGGCACACGTTGTAGAACGCGCGGACCTGCCGGTCCCGGTCCCGCACCACGACCACCGAGGTACGGGCGATATGGATCTCCTTGGTGAAATAGCTGCCGATCGTCGGCAGTTGCTCCACCCGGCCCACGTTCAGCCACGCCCGTTCGAAGATCGCTTTCCGCTCCAGCTCGTAGAATTCCGGCGAGACGGAGTCGGCGAACGATACCGGTCCGGTCCCGAGTTCCGGATAGTGTCGCGTCCAGCTGCCTTCCGCCGGTTTCGGCCATTGCGCCATGGTCATTCCTCCCAATCGGGTACTGCGGGCGCCACTCCGGTATCGGTATCGGGGTCGGGCCGCAGATCGACGCTGTTGCACACCAAGGCCAGGCACAGATAGGACCCGACGACGAACAGCAGTTCGAGCAGCCGGCGGGTGTCGAGATACCGGGTGAGTCCGGCCCAGGTGGGGTCGTCGACGCGATACCGGTCGACGAGTTCGTCGGTTGCCGCCAGCACCAGTTGCTCCAGCCGCGGCCAGTGTGCGGTCTGACCGCAGGCGACGTCCTCGATCTGTTCCTCGGTGATACCGAGCTCACGGGCCAGCCGGACATGCTGGCCCCACGCGTAGGCCGACCGTGTGCGCCACGCCACCCGCAGCACGGCGAGTTCGCGTAGCCGCGGTTCGAGCAGCGGACGGTCGAGCAGGACTCCGCTGTAGGCCAGCCACGCCGCGCCCAGTTCCTCGTGGTGGCCCAGCATGCCCAGAATGTTCGGCATTCGTATGGTGCCCGGCTCGGCGGCAAGGTATTTGTCGGCGCGCCGGACCCGGCCCAGCAGCATCTCCCGGGCCCGGGGGCTCCACTGCTCGAGCGGCACGGGTTGGATCCGCGGTCCCGTCGTGGTCATATGACCGAACCTCCGTTGACGCCGAGCACCTGACCGGTGATGAAACGCGCCTCCTCCGAACACAGGAAGGCGCAGGCCGCGGCGATATCCTCGCCGGTCCCCAGGTAACCGACCGGGATCGCCCGCGCCATGGTCTCGTTGTCCGGAAGATGGCCGGCCGCTTGGGAGCCGCGCGCCATCGGCGTATCGATTCCCGAGGGCGGGATGGTGTTCACGGTGATCCCGCATGCCGCGTACTCGCGGGCCAGCGCCTTGGTCATGGCGATCACGGCCCCCTTGGACGCGGTGTAATGCACCATTTTCGGGGACCCGCGCTGGGCGCTGGACGAGGAGATCGTGACGATCCGGCCCCATCCCGCCGCGACCATATCGCCGACGACCGCCTGGACACAGTGGAACGTCCCGTTGAGGTTGACGTCGATGACCCGCCGCCACGATTCGGCGGAGATCTCGGTGAACGGCTCGAACGCGAACACGCCGGCACTGGTGACGAGTACCTGTATCGGGCCCCATTCCGCCCGTACCTTGCGCAGCGCCTCGTCGACCGCCGCGCGATCGCTGACATCGACTTCGCAGGCCATGGCCGCGGCGCCGGCCGCGTTCAGTTCCTCGACGGCCCGTTGTGCGCCCATCCCGTCCAGGTCGAGGATCGCGACCCGGTCGCCGCGCTCGGCCAGCAGGCGACTCACCGACAGGCCCATTCCCGAGGCTCCGCCCGTCACGATCGCGACTCGGCCGGCGGCGCCCGATCGGGCCGGGTCGTCGAGGGGCCGCGGACGATTCGCCGGACTCTTCATCGAGACGCTCCTCTACTCACCTGCGACACGGGCGGGCCCGCTTCGGACGCGGGCCGGCCGGGGCTCGACCGACGGACAGCTCCGCCGCTCCACAGCCTTAATCGAGTGATTAATTAATCGAGTGGTTAAAGTTATACGGGTGAATGAAAGAGGCTGTCAAGGGCCGGAATTCCGCGCCGGAGCGGCTCTGCCGCGACGACCTGCGCCGGACCGGCAGCGGCACCGGCGCGGGGTTTCCCTATGATCGACGGATCGAGCAAGCCGTCTCGACGCCCGAGCGCCGGAGCGGTTCGGCCAGCCGACAGCGACCCCGCGGATGGAGGTGCCATGACCCAGCGAGCCGCGGATCAGCCGCCCGGGGCGGAAGCGGATGCCGAAAGCCTGTCCACCCGCTCGGCGCTGCTCGACGCCACCGAACAGGTGATGCTCGAGGAGGGCTACGCCGCCGTGAGTTCCCGCCGCCTGGCGGCGCGGGCCGGCGTCAACGCCGCCCTGGTCTACTACTACTTCGGCACCATGGACAATCTGTTCGTCGAGCTGTTCCGCCGCGGATCCGAACGCAGCTATCGGCGGCTGCTCGACGTGGTGGATTCCGAACAGCCCCTGTGGTCGCTCTGGGAGGCCGTCCACGATCAGTCCCGCACCTCGCTCACCATGGAGTTCGTCTCCATGGCGACCCACCGCCCGTCCATCCGGTCCGAGATCGCGCAGTCCTCGAAACGGTTCCGCGCGCTACAACTCGATATCGTCACCCGCGCGCTGGCCGAGCACGAGCCGGGCAACTGGACCCCGGTCACCCTGGTGATGCTCATGTCCAGCGTGTCCCGGTTCCTGCGGATGGAGGAGTCGTTCGGCATCGACACCGGCCATGCCGAGATCACCTCCGTGGTCGAGAATTTCCTGCGGGAGACCGAAGGCGAACGCCGCAGGGCCGAGTAGAGCCCGCATTCTCGGCACGGCGCACCACCGGAACGACCGGCGGCCACGCGAACCGGACGACGTTACCCATCGCTGCCGAACGAACGTGCGCGCCGGAGGCCGACCGGAACGCACCGTCCACCGCATCACCGAATCCCGGCCCCGATCTGCTGGAGCATCGCCCGGCAACGGTTTCGAACGCCGCCGTGCCGCGGGGGCGGGCGTGGCGCGGCATAGCCGCCGGGCACGCCGACACGCGACGACGTTCACCACGTACTCACCCCGGCGGGCCCACGGTGCGGTGAGCGGATCCGGCGCCGGTGGCCACGTACTGTGGGGCTCGCCGCGCTCGGCGCGACGCGGACAGTTCGCGACACGCCAGGGTTGGACTCCGCCCGGTTCTATCGGTCGTGATCGCGAACGACAGTTTGGGAATGTGAATGCGGACATTCGCATATCGAGACGTCGACGAACGGAGAACGGTACCCATGACGGTGACCGATGACTATCTGGCCAACAACGCGCGCTACGCGGAACAGTTCAGCGGGCCGCTCCCCTTGCCGCCCAGCAAGCACGTCGCGGTGGTCGCCTGCATGGACGCCCGTCTGGACGTCTACCGGATCCTGGGTCTGCGAGAAGGCGAAGCCCATGTCATCCGCAATGCGGGTGGAGTGGTGACCGATGACGAGATCCGCTCACTGGCGATCAGCCAGCGGCTACTGGGCACCACCGAGATCATCTTGATCCACCACACCGATTGCGGCATGCTCACCTTCACCGATGACGATTTCAAACGCGGCATCCAGGACGAGACGGGTATCAAACCCGCCTGGTCGGCCGAGTCCTTCTCCGATCTGAACGAGGACGTACAGCAGTCGCTCCGGCGAATCGAAACCAGTCCCTTCATCACCAAGACCTCGTCGCTGCGTGGTTTCGTCTTCGATGTCGCCACCGGACGGCTCACCGAGGTCGGCGCCTGACCCACCCGGGGTTCCGCGCTCCCGGCCGTACCCCGTGCCGCGCGCACCGAATGGTGTGCACGGCACGGCCGTTCACAAGCCGCCGTTCGCGGCGAGCACCTCGAACGCGGCGTCGGCACTGCGCCACAACACATCCATTTCCACGCGTACCGTGGGGGCGGCCGCCGGATCCTGCAGTGCCAGGCCATTGCCGAAGATCACCACATTGGCGCCCAGATCGGCCAACCGCAACAGCGGACCGGTGGCCACACCCGCGCCCAGTACCGCATCGAGCCCCTCCCCCAGGAAATAGAACCGCCACAGCGGACCGAGATCGCCACCGTAGAGCTCTTTGGTGAGAGCGACGATGAGCGACCCGTGAGTCGCGATCGCGTCGACGATCCGGAAGTGGTCGGGTGCGTTGGCGGGAGTGGCCCGGGTGGCGGCGACGGCATGGGACAGGTCGACGGTGAGGTGGGCGTTGTAGCCCGCCATGGCGACTCGGGCCGGTGACAGCTCGCAGCGGTGGGCGAGCCGGAAATAGTGGTCCCACTGGGGTTCGGTGGGGGTTCCGGTGAATTCCGCGTGCACCGTGCGCAGGAACCGCAGCAGCAGATCGAGACTGATGCGATGCGCCCACTCCGGGTCGTCGAATGCGGCCGGATCGCGTTGCAGCGGCATCACCGCGGCCTGTTCGACCGCGTCGAGTCCGAGGGCGAGCAGACCGCGCCGATCGCGGTGCGCCACCAGGATCTCGGTGATCCGCCGGTGCCGTTCGACCGCCCGTTCCAGCCGGTCCAGTGCGGAACCGGAACCCTCGTCGTAATCCGTGGACGTATTGGACAGTTCGACGATTTCGGCGAGTTCCGCAGCCGAGAGCGGTGTGCCGCAGGCGGTATCCAGCTCGGACGCCGCGGCACGCACCACGCCGGCCAGGGCCGCCGTATTGGCCAGGAAAACAGCCGCGAGGACAACGACGAGGTATTTCGACCGCGCCCGACATTGGCTGGACATACCCTGCTTCGCTTTCATTCGGCGGCGGACGCCCGAGCCGTGCGGCCCGGCTACTTACGGTGATTCCGGAACAGCGGTGTTTCGGGTGTGCCGCCCCTGGCGGGCGTGCGCTCGAGCCTAGCCCAGCCGCCGCCCCGATCCGCCCTCCCGCCCGTGGGAGCGGCCGGTCGGCCTGCCGCCCGGCCCGTCAGCCGCGGAACGCGCGCCGGTAGGCCGCGGGCGTGGTGCCGAGCAACGTATGGAACCGGCGCCGCAGGTTGGTGGCGGAGTTGAGCCCGACCCGGGCGGCGATCGCGTCGACGGGCAAGTCGGTCTCCTCGAGCAGCCGGCGCGCGGCGGTGACCCGCTGGGTCAGCAGCCAGCGCCCCGGGCTGGTGCCGAGTTGTTCCTCGAATCGGCGGGCCAGGGTCCGCGGCGAGACCCTCGCCCGGCCGGCCAGATCGGACAGTGTGATGGACCGATCGAGGTGGGCGATACTCCAGACCGACGCACCCGTCCGGGAACTGTTTCCCGGTATCCGCCTGCGCTCACTGTGGTCGGGCCCGGACGGTGCGTCGGCCCATGTTCTGGAGATGACGCCCAGCAGCCGGTGGGAGGGCATCGATGTGCATCGGCCCGGACCAGAAGAAGTGTTCGTGGCGTCCGGCACCTTCAACGACGGAGTCCGTGACTACCCGGCCGGATCGTTCATCCATGCCCCGGCCGGGTCATGGCACGTACCGCGGACCGTGACGGGTTGTGTGCTGTTCCTTTTCTATCCCGCGGGCTGATCGTCCCCGCGTCCGCGGGAGGCGATCAGTTCCAGCGTCTCTTCCAGGACAGAAAGCGGTACCGCGCTCGGGACCAGGATGAACTCGTCCAGTCCGGCCTCCTCGGCGGCGTCCAGCGTGCGGTGCAGTGCCGCGGCGTCGTAGGTCTTCATCGAGGACGCCGCTCCGGCGGCCGCCTCGCCGCCGAGGAAGCCCAGGTATTCCGCGGTGAAATCACGCAGAACCTCCTCGGGCTCGGGTACACCGAGCGCGTAGAAGCATCCGCTCACCAGGCGCGGCGCCTCCCGGCCCGCCTCGGTCCAGGCACGGCGCGCGGCCTCGGCGGACCAGCGGATCTCCGCGGGCACTCCGCCCACGCTGAACGCCACGACCCCGTCGGCCCACCGGGCGGCGCGTGCGAGCGATTTCGGGCCGAGGGCCCCGGCGAGCACGGGCGGGCCGCCGGGCTGCACGCACGGCGGCCCGAGCGGATCACCTCCGGCGACGGCCGGTTCCCCGGCCCACAGCGCGCGCAACTCCGCGACCGCGCGATCCAGCCGATCGTGGCGGCGCTCGGTACCCGAGCCGAGACTGCGATAGTCGTCGCCGCGGCCCCCGACTCCCACGCCGAGGGCGAAACGTCCCGCGGAGAGCACGTCGATCGTCGCGGCCTGTTTGGCGACCAACGCCACCGGATGGGCCGGTAGCACCGACAGATTCGCGAAGATCCGCACCCGTTCGGTGACCGCGGCGGCCGCGGCGAGGGTCGTCCACATCTCCTGATTGTGGAAGGTCATCCGCTCGCCGCACGAGATACTGGCGACGGGGCCCTGCTCGGCGAGCCGGCACCAATCGACGGTGGCCGCCCGGTCGTACCCGCGGCACATGGTGGGTAGTGCGATCCCGATATCCATCGCCCCAGCATCGGGCAACCGAGCCCGCTTAGCAAGAACAGGTTCTAGTTTTCCGTGAGCCGGCGCCGCAGCAGCCCCGGCTCAGCCCCCACCACCACCGCAGCCGCCACCTCCACCACCGCAGCCGCCACCCCCTCCGCAACCGCTGTCCCCGCCGCTGTCACCACTACCGCCCCCACTGCCGATATACCACCCGCCGGCCGCGGCCGCGCCGGTGGCACCACGTCGGCGGGGGGCACGCAGCGGAGCCCGGCTGCGCCGGAAGCTGCGCACCGCGGCCGTGACGGCCAGCACGACACCGATCGCGAAGAACCAGCCGCCCACCCCGAATCCGAAGAGGTCGGTCAGTACGAGGCCGACGAGAACCGCCGAAGCAGCCGATAGGAACAGCACAGTACCTCCCCGGGGTGGTCGATCCACCTCAGAAGAGGCTACCCCGCAACAGATCTCGGTGAACCTCTCCGACCGCACGGAATCCCGCGGTGGGTTTCGGCGAATCGCCGGTCGGACCGTTCTCCACGTCGCCGGACCGTCCCGGGAGTACCCCCTCCACCCGGGGCCGCGCGCACCCTCACCCGATTACCCCGGCCGGGCAACCGGACGCCCGGGACGCAGGTAGGGTGAACGCGACAGTCGGCAAGGACGGCGGGCGCGTGGCGCCGGCCCGTCGACCGGTGAAGCGACACCCGTGCACAGATCGGTGAGTAAATGACGGCAAACGCCGCCACACATGTTGTTCCTGTCGACCGGACCGAGGTCTCCGCACCTCCCGAAACCCCGGCCCGTCCCGCACGCCACAGCGATTACGCGGTACTGCTGCGGCAGGTGCGCGACGCGGGCCTGCTGGATCGGCGGCCCCGCTACTACCTCTGGAAAGGCGGGGCCGCGCTGCTGGCACTGGCCGGCGGATGGACCGCCTTCGTCCTGATCGGCGACTCGTGGTGGCAGCTGGCCACGGCCGCCTTCCTCGCCGCGCTCTTCGCTCAGTTCGCCTTCCTCGGCCACGATGCGGGGCATCGGCAGATCGCCGGCAGCCGGCGGGCCGACTACCTACTCGGAGCCATTTTCGGCAATCTCGCCATCGGCGTGAGCATCGGCTGGTGGACGAGCAATCACAACCGGCACCACGCGCATCCCAATACCGAAGACGCCGATCCCGACATCATGGGTGTGCTGGCGCATTCGACCGTCCGGGCGCGCGCCGGGCGCGGCCTGCGCCGGGTGATCTTCCGCTACCAGGGGTGGCTCTTCTTCCCGATGCTGCTCCTGGAGGGTTTCAGCCTGCATTTCTCGAGTGTCCGGGCGATCGTGCAGCGCGATATCCCCCGGCGCGGCCTGGAGGTCGCGCTACTGGCCGCACACGCGGTGGGGTACCTCACCGTCGTCTTCCTGGTGCTTCCGCCACTGCACGCACTCGGTTTCATCGCCGTACAGCAGGGCCTGTTCGGGCTCTACATGGGAACCACGTTCGCACCCAACCACAAAGGTATGGCGGTACTCCCGGCGGGCGATTCGACCGACTACCTGCGCCGCCAGGTCCTCACCTCCCGCAACGTCCGCGGCGGCGTCGTGATCGATACCGCCTTCGGTGGCCTCAACTACCAGATCGAACACCATTTGTTCCCCTCCATGCCCCGCCCGAACCTGCGGCGGGCCCAGCCGATCGTCGCGAAATACTGCGCGGATATCGGCGTGCCCTACTGCGAGACGGGTCTGTTCGACTCCTATGCCCGGGCCCTCGGGCACCTGCACACCGTCGGCCGTGCGGCCGGGCCCGAGCGCTCCGGATAGCCGGCTCCCGCATACGCGGCCGCTTCCGGCTCGGGGCGGTCTTCAGCGGGACCGTGGTCCAGCGGTGACGGGCAGGGCGGTCAGGCCGTGCAGCGCCAGGCCCTTTCGCGCCACCGCCGGCCCCGCCTGCGTCAGCCCAGGAAACGCGCGCAGCAGCGCGGGGAAAGCCAGCTGGGCTTCCAGCCGGGCCAGCGGCGCACCCAGGCAGTAGTGCACACCGCCGCCGAACGACAGCGGCGGTTCACCCGCCCGGTCCAGGCGCAGTACGTCCGGTTCGGCGAAGACCTCGGGATCCCGGTTGGCCGCGCCCAGCAGCAGCACGACGCGCTGCCCGGCGGACAGTGTGAGACCACCGCTGTGCAGTTCCGCCGGCGCGGTGCGGGAGGTGAGCAGCTGCACCGGCGAGTCGTAACGCAGCAGTTCCTCGGTCGCCGTACCGGCCAGCTCGGAGTTCTCCCGCAGCAATGCCGCCTGGTCCGGGTGTTCGAGCAGCGCGACCAGGCCGTTGGCGAGCAGACCGGTGGTGGTCTCGAACCCCGCGGCGAACAGCAGGGCCGCCATGGTGATCAACTCGTCGTCGTCGAGACGCGCACCGTCGGCAGCCGGGACGACCAGGGCCGACAGCAGGTCGTCGCGTGGCTCCCGGCGCCGCCGCGCGGCCAGATCGCGCAGGTATTCGCCGATCTCGGTGGCCGCGTCGTCGGCTCTGGCGACGCCCGGGCCGGTTAGTAGATCGAGCACCCCCGCCCAGTCCCGCACCAGCGGCTGGAACCGGAGCCGGTCTGCTTCGGGCACCCCGAGCAGCTCACCGATCACGGTGACCGGCAAGGGGAATGCGAAAGCGTCCACGAAATCCACCGCGTCCGGCCCGGCCAGATCGCCGAGCAAGCGGTCGACGGTGCGGGCGATCGCTCGGCGCAGCCCGGCCACTCGCCGCGCGGTGAAAGCACCGGAGACCAGCCTGCGCAGCCGGGTGTGATCGGGCGGATTACGCACCAGCATGCTGGTGAACATCAGGCGCAGGCCCGGGCGCTCGCGCCAGTCGACGAACCCGGCGGCGACCAGTCCGTGTTCCGGTCGCTTCAGCAGCCGGTGATCGCGCGCGAGGGTGGCGGCGAGCCGGTATCCGCTGACCACGAGTGTCCCGTCCGGAGTGTACGCGGCGGGACCGAGTTCGCGTAGCCTCCGGTACAGCGGATAAGGGTCGGCCCGACCGGCCGGTGTGGTGAGCGCGGACATCAGTTCGCCTACTGTGTTCGCGGTCTTCGTCGTCATGGTCACCCCCGGTTCGTGATGTCTCGGAGCGTCCACGACGAGCCTACCCCCGGCCGCGTTCCCCGTGCTCCGCCCATCGCCGAATCCGCTACGGGCTCAATCGCATACGGCACCGTTCGAGGCCGAACCCACCAGTCGCGCGTACTTGGCGAGCACCCCGCGGGTGTAGCGGGGCGGCAACGGCCCCCAACCCTCACCGCGGCCGGTGAGCGTTGCCGAATCCACCAGCAGGTCCAGGGTTCCCGCGCCGACGTCGAGCCGGATCCGGTCACCGTCGCGGACGAAAGCGATGGGGCCGCCGTCGACCGCCTCCGGGGCCACATGGCCGACACACAGTCCGGTGGTGCCGCCGGAGAACCGTCCGTCGGTCAACAGCAGGACATCCTTGCCGAGTCCGGCACCTTTGATCGCCGCCGTGATGGCCAGCATCTCCCGCATTCCGGGGCCGCCCTTGGGTCCTTCGTAGCGGATGACCACCACATCGCCGGCCGAGATGGTCCCGTCTTCCAGGGCGTCCATCGCGGCCCGCTCCCGGTCGAAAACCCGTGCGGTGCCCTCGAAGACATCGGATTCGAACCCGGCCGATTTGACCACGGCGCCGCCGGGCGCCAGTGAACCACGCAGGATGGTGATACCGCCGGTCGGGTGGATGGGCGCCGACAGCGCGCGTACCACCTTGCCGTCCGGATCGGGCGGCGCGATATCGGCCAGGTTCTCGGCCACCGTCCGGCCTGTGACGGTGAGGCAGTCACCGTGCAGGAGTCCGGCGTCCAGTAGGGCTTTCATCAGCACGGGTACACCGCCCACCCGGTCGATATCGGTCATCACGTGCCGGCCGAACGGTTTCACGTCGGCCAGATGCGGGACGCGCCGGCCGACCCGGGCGAAATCGTCGAGGCTCAGCGCCACGCCGGCCTCGTGCGCGATCGCCAGCAGATGGAGTACGGCATTGGTGGACCCGCCGAACGCCATCACCACCGCGATGGCGTTCTCGAACGCCTCGTGGGTCAGGATGTCGGAGGTGGTGATACCGCGCCGGATCAGTTCGATCACGGCTTGCCCACTACGCCGGGCATAGCCGTCGCGCCGGCGGTCGGTGGCCGGCGGTGCCGCGCTGCCGGGCAGCGACATCCCCAGCGCTTCGGCCGCGCTGGCCATCGTATTCGCCGTGTACATTCCCCCGCAGGCGCCCTCGCCGGGGCAGATGGCCCGCTCGATCGCGTCCACATCGGCTCGGCTCATGAGGCCGCGCGAACAGGCACCCACCGCCTCGAAGGCGTCGATGATGGTCACCTCGCGTTCGCTGCCGTCGGACAGTTTCGCGATACCGGGCAGGATGGAACCGGCGTAGAGGAATACGCTCGCCAGGTTCAGCCGGGCCGCGGCCATGAGCATGCCGGGCAGCGATTTGTCGCAGCCCGCGAGCAACACCGACCCGTCGAGCCGTTCGGCTTGCATCACGGTTTCCACACTGTCGGCGATCACCTCGCGCGAGACCAGGGAAAAGTGCATTCCCTCGTGCCCCATCGAGATACCGTCGGAGACCGAGATGGTGCCGAACTGCATCGGGAAACCACCGGCGGCGAATACGCCGTCCTTACAGCCGCCGGCGAGCCGGTCGAGCGACAGATTGCACGGCGTGATCTCGTTCCACGAGGAGGCCACGCCGATCTGGGCCTTACCCCAGTCGTCGTCGCCCATGCCGACCGCGCGCAGCATGCCGCGGGCCGCGGTCTTCTCCAACCCGTCGGTGACATCACGGCTGCGCGGTTTCATATCGGGAGCATTCGATTCGGAAGCCACGGGGCCATCATCCTCCTCCGGCCCCGCAACACCACCGGACCACGCCCGGCGCCCGCCCGTTTTGCCCGCGCAGGCGGCCTGGTGGTGCTCGACCGTCCTCATCCCGCGGTGGGGTCGGCAGTCGCTCCGGGTACATCGTCTGCCGCACGGTTACCGTGTTCCGGTGTACAGTCCCGAACTCCCCTGCCGGGTCGTCTTCCTCAACGGAACATCGAGCTCCGGAAAGACGACGCTGGCCCGGGCCATTCAGGACGAGAGCGATATTCCGTTCGTCTACTGGGGAATCGACACTCTGTTCGGGCTGGTGCCACCGAATTGGGGCGGCGGCCGGGACGGCCCGCGCAGCCGCGACGGCTTCTGGTACGACCGGACGGGCCACGACGCGGCGGGCCGGCCGACGGTGGTCATCCGCTACGGCGGCGTCGGACGCCGGATGTTGCGCTCGGCGTGTGCCGCGGCCGCCGCGTTCGCCCACGGCGGCGATCATCTCGTCGTCGACGAGATGTTGCTGGCCCCGGATCTGCTACCGATGTGGCTGGACGCCCTGTCCGGCCTGGAGGTCCAGCTGGTCCGGGTCACCTGCCCGCCGGCTGTCGCCGACCGGCGGGAACTGGCCCGCGGCCACCCGGCCGGGTTGGCGCGCGGCCACCTGCCGACCGTCCACGCGCACGGCCACCCCTACGACACCGTGGTGGACACCACCACGGGGACCCCCACCGAACTGGCGCGGGCCGTGCTGCGGCGGGAGCGGACCGTGCTCGGGTGACCCCGAGCCTCAGGTCGTCGGCAAGCCGCCGGAAGCGATGACCGAGGTGATGAGATCCGCTATCTCGCGCGTGTGCTCGTCGAGATAGAAATGGCCGCCCGGGAACAACCGGACTGCGAAGTCACCGCTCGTGTGCTCGCGCCACCGCGCCACCTGCTCCGGGCTCGTCGTCGGATCGGAGCGCCCGAGCAGCGCGACGAGATCGCAGCGCAGTCGCTCACCTTCCCGATACCGGTACGTTTCGACCGCTCGATAGTCGTTGCGCACCACGGGCAGCACCATCTCGGCGAGGGCGGGCTCGTTACGCAGGATCGTCACCGTGGCCGGGTCATTCGCGAGTCGCTCGAGCTCGCCGATCAAGTCTGCGTCGGCCCCGCGATGCAACGTACCCTGGTCGGCGAACGCCGGATCCGGGCGCCCGGAGACGAACAGCGCGGCAACCGTCCGCCCGCGCGCCTCGAGCCGCCGGACCGTTTCGAACGCGACAGTGGCGCCCATACTGTGCCCGAACAACACCGGGCTCCCGGGCACAAGGGACGCGGTGGCCGCGGCGCTGTGGTCGGCGAGCTCGGTGATCGAGGAAACGAACTCCTCCCCGATCCGGTTCTGCCGCCCCGGATACTGCACCGCGTAGACCGCCGGGCCGGGTCCGAAACTCGCCGCGAGGTCGCGGTAGCTCGTGGCCGAACCACCGCCGGGCGGGAAGCAGACCAGCGCCGGATATCCGGCGCGGCCCGGCTTCAGTTCGCGCAGCCAGCGCCCCTGCTCGCCACCGTTCGGCACTGATATCTTCCTCCCGCTCGTCATCGATGCCCACGCGCATCCTCGATTCGGTCCGGAGTCGAGCGTCCCATAGGAGAGCGAGCAGCGAGCACAGGCGGCGCGCGGGAACCGCCGCAAGCCGGACACCCACCACATCCGGCCCGGGGCGGCGGGGCGACTCCGCGCCGGTCCGGCCTACTTCGGCTCGATGAGCTCGATCTCCAGTTCGATCTTGACCGCATCGCTCAGCATCCCGGGAAGCGGCCCCCCGACACCGAACTCCGTGCGTTTGATGGTGCCGGTCGCGGAGAAACCGGCGTGCCGTTCGCCGCTGGGGCCGAAATCGCCGACCCCGCCCCACTCGACGTCCAGGGTTACCGGCCGGGTCACATCGCCCAGAGTGACCTCGCCCACCACGGTGAATGTTTCGGCGATACGAACCGGTTCGACGGCCCGGAAGGTCAGGGTCGGACGGTTGGCGACATCGAGGAAATCGGCGGTGCGTACGTGGGCGTCCCGGTCGGGGTTGCCGGTATCGAACGAGTCGAGGTGCACGGTGGCGCCCAGGGTCACGGCGCCGGACTCGTCGACGACGAACTCGGTCTCGAAGCGGGTGAAGCCGCCGCGCACCTTGGCGATACCGAGATGTCGCACGGTGAAGGCGACCGAGGAGTGCGCGGTGTCCAGCGCCCAGGCGCCGGGCCGCAGTGTGGTGGTACTGGTGGTTTCCGGTGGTGTGGTCATGCCATCGACCATCGCCGGTCCCGGGTCCGGTTGCCAGACCCCGGTTATCCTGGACCTGACACGGCGCGGCTACGCGGCCCGGAACAGGGCACGATGGTCCTATGACCCGAAGCGCATTCGCGGAGTTCCTGGTCAGACGCCGCGCCGAGCTGCGACCCGGCGATATCGGCCTGCCCCCGGGCGGGCGACGGCGTACCCCGGGGCTGCGGCGCGAGGAAGTCGCCGTCCGGGCGGGCGTCAGTGCCGATTATCTGGCCCGGCTCGAACAGGGCCGGGATACCAATCCCTCGATCGCGGTCGTGGAAGCGCTGGCCACCGCCCTGCTGCTCGACGAGCGCGAGCGCAGCACCTTCGGCTGGCTCGCGTTGACCAGCAGCAACGAGTCGCGCTGCCCGGAGCCCACCGATGAGCAGGAGCGGGTACCCGAGACGATCGAGGCAGTGCTGCGGGCCTTGGCGCCCACCGCGGCGTTCGTCCTGGGCAGACGCCTGAATGTGCTGAGCTGGAACGCGGCCTGGGAGGATTTCGTCACTCCGCTGGGTCTGCTGGACGACCGGGACACGGTGAATCTCGCCCGCTACGTCTACGCGCATCCGATGGCACGGAAAGCGCTGCGCAACTGGGCCGAGGCCGCCGATACCTTCGCCGAGACCCTGCGCCGCGCGAGTCTGCGCTGGCCCGGCGACGCCGGCCTGCGGGAGACCATCGACATCCTGCACACGATTCCGGAGTTCGCGGCGCGCTGGCGTCCGCAGGGTGCGGGGCATTCGGTGACGCCGACCCTGCGCTTCGACCATCCCCAGCTGGGTGCGGTCGATGTACCGTTCGAAACGCTGGAAAGTGGCCAGGAGCAGAGCGTGGTGGTCTGGCTCGTGGACCGCGCCCCCGCCACCGGGCAGACGCTGCGCCTGGTGCCACCGCGGGCCGCCGGACAGTAGACCGCGAGCGAGCACACACGGTGCGGCGCGGCAGTCGGCCACGCGGCTCGGCGAGGTGTGCGACACCGGCGAGATGTTCCCGATGCCACAGGTTCGATATACGCGGGCGCCTCGCGCTCCGGGACTGCGCCGTGGAACCCCCCGATGTCCTCCGCCGGGTTCGGGACGACATCGCACGGGCGGAGTGCGGGAATTCGAATCCGGGTGGGCGGGCCGCCGGTAAGACTGCCGCGGACCGAGGCGACGGTGGAAGAGACGATTCCAGCCCCTTCCACCATCAATCTATAGCGCACCCGGGGCCTTGCGGCAAGGCCCGGGGGAGGCCGCAGAATCGTCCGGTCGGAAGCCGGGAAGCACACCCGGCCGGCCCGACTACGCAGCGATCGTCGAACGAAGTGAGGGCATATGGCGGACCGGGGATACGAAGACGAGCTCCAATCCGAACGGGCCTACGTGGACGAGCTCTACGCCCGGCTCGATACCGAACGTGTCCGGGCGAAGGGCAGGTACCACGCCGCCCTGCGGGGGAACGGCACCACACTGCTGGAACGCGATGCCGAGGCCCGGGCGCTGGCCAGAGAGGTGAAGCGACTGGACGTGGCGGACAACACACTGTGTTTCGGCCGGTTGGACTCGGTGGCAGGCGAGGTCTCCTATATCGGGCGGATCGGCCTGTACGACGAAGCGAACGAGTACGAACCCCGGCTGCTGGATTGGCGGGCGCCGGCCGCGCGCCCGTTCTATGTCGCGACCGCCGCCAGCCCGGAGGGCATGCGGCGGCGCCGCCAGTTCCATTCCCGTGGGCGCAAGCTGGTCGAGTTCACCGACGAGGTACTGGGGCTTCCCGGAGGCGACGCGCGCGGTGACGCCGCCCTGCTTGCGGCGGTCGCCGCGCCGCGTGGCGAGGGGATGCGCGATATCGTCGCCACGATCCAGGCCGAACAGGACGAGATCATCCGGCTGGACCATCCCGGCGTGCTGGTGATCGAAGGTGGTCCCGGTACCGGGAAAACCGTGGTCGCGCTGCACCGTGTCGCGTATCTCCTCTATACGCAGCGGGAGCGGATCGAGCGCCACGGTGTACTGGTCGTCGGGCCCAACCCTGCCTTCCTGAACCACATCGGCCGGGTGCTGCCCTCGCTCGGCGAATCCGATGTGGTCTTCATGACCACCGGCGACTTCGTGCCCGGCCTGCGGGTCACGGCCGAGGATGCCCCGGAGGCAGCGCGAGTCAAGGGGTCGCTGCGGATCCTGGACGTACTCGCGGCGGCGATCGCGGACCGGCAGCGGTTACCGGAACAACCGCTACCGATCGAACTGGCGGATGTGACCGTGCGCATCGATGCCGGAACCGCCGAATGGGCCCGGGAGGAGGCGCGGGCGAGCGAACTGCCGCACAACGAGGCCCGGGCGGTGTTCCGCGAGATCGTCACCTATGTGCTCACCGAACGGGCCATCGGCCGGATCGGCCGGGGATGGCTGACCCGCGACGACAAAGCGGCATGGGAGGACATGCGCAAGGATCTGACCGCCGAACTCGCGGACAACTCCGCATTCACCGCGGCGCTGGACCTGCTCTGGCCGGTCCTCACCCCGCAGGACCTGCTGTCGTCGCTGTACTCGTCCCCCCAGCGGCTGCGCGCGGCCGGCGCCGACCCCGCTCTGTTCCGCGCCGCGGGCGCGGCCTGGACCGTCTCGGACGTGCCGCTGCTCGACGAGCTGGCCGACCTGCTGGGTGGCGGCGGTCCGGACGAGCGAGCCGCCGACCGCGCACGCGCCGCCGAGGCGGAGTACGCCGCGGGCGTATTGGACATCATGATCGACCGCGCCGATATGATGGACGACGAGGACCACCTGTTCGCGCAGGACCTTCTCTACGCCGAGGATCTGGCGGATCGCTTCCTCGAACGCGATACCCGCGAACTCGTCGAACGCGCTGCCGCCGACCGGAATTGGACCTACCGGCACGTGGTGGTCGACGAGGCCCAGGAACTGTCCGAGATGGATTGGCGGGTGCTGATGCGACGCTGCCCGGGCCGGTCCTTCACCATTGTCGGCGATCTCGCGCAACGCCGGTCGGCGGCGGGTGCGCGGTCGTGGGACGCGGTATTGCGGCCGTACGTACCGGGCCGGTGGGTGTACCGGTCGCTGACAGTGAACTATCGCACCCCCGCGGAGATCATGACCGTCGCCGCCGCGGTACTGGCCGAGTTCGCGCCCGGGATAGCGCCACCGGAGTCGGTGCGTGCCTGCGGCGTCCGGCCGTGGTCCAGGCAGGTGACCGAGGAGGAGTTGCCCGGCGCCGTAGCCGAGTTCGTCCGAACCGAAGCGGGCCGCGAAGGCACCGGTGTCGTGATCGGCCCACCGGATGTACCGGGCGCGGTCGCGGCGTCGGAGACAAAAGGCCTCGAGTTCGACGCCGTCCTGGTCGTCGAGCCGGAACGGATCCTCGCCGACGGACCGCGGGGCGCGGCCGAGCTGTACGTGGCCCTCACCCGGGCCACCCAGCGACTCGGTGTGTTGCACCGGCAGCCGCTGCCGGCGGCACTGCACGGGCTCATCGACACCGGGACACCGGTCGCGGCCGGGGGACAGCCGAGCGCGCGGTGACCGCCGGGCGCGGCCCCGGCTCCTACCGTTTGTTCAGCTGGCCGGCGTCGACGGGCACGACCGTACCGGTGACATAGCGCGCCTCGTCGGAGACCAACCAGGCGATGGCGTGGGAGACGCCGAGCGGCTCGACCCCGCGGGCCGTACCGGTGATGAAAGCGGCTCTGCCGTCGAGTTTTCCCATCTCTTCTCCTCGGGTCGTCGGGGCGTGGCGCGGGCAGAAGCCGTCAGCCCACGGTGATCGGCAGGGTTTCCCAGCCACGGACGGTCGAGGTGGAGGACAGCGCGGCGGCGTCCCGGTCGACCTCCCAGCGCGGAAAGCGCCGCAGGAACTCCTCGAGCGCCACTTTCGCTTCGAGCCTGGCCAGCGACGCGCCGAGACAGTAGTGGGTGCCGAACCCGAAGGTCCGCAGATTCGCCATCCGGCGATGGATATCGAAGCGGCCGGGATCCGGCCAGCGATCCTCGTCGCGGTTCGCCGACGCGACCAGCAGCATCATCGCGCTTCCGGCGGGCACGGTGGTGCCGTAGCAGTCGGTATCGGTGGTGACATAGCGGGCGATGGCGTGGCCGGTCGGTTCGAACCGCAGCGTCTCCTCGATTGCGTCGGGAATCAGCCGCGGGTCGGCGACCAGTTCGGCGCGCTGATCGGGATGATGGTCGAGCACCCAGCCCAGCCAGCCGATGAGCCGGGCGGTGGTCTCGTTACCCGCTCCGGCCACAACGGACACATAGGTCAGGATCTCTTGCCGGGTCAGGGTCCGGCGTACGCCCCGGGTGTCTTCGAATTCGGCGTGCAGCAGTTCGGTCATCAGGTCGTCGGACGGATGCTCGGCACGCCAGTCGATGTACTCCGCGAAATGGTCCGCGTTCGGAATCGCCCGTTCGGAGACCCGCATCTGCTGGCCGGGCTCGGTCCGCAGATTCGCGTCCGCTCGGTCACGGACCGCCTGCTGGTCCTGTTCCGGGATACCGAGCAGCATTCCGATGACCCGCATCGGCACCTCGTTCGCGAACTCGGCCATGAGGTCGAAGCGGCCGGCCCCGGCGAGCCGGTCGAGCGCGCGGTGGCACAGCGCGCGGATCTGCGGTTCCAGGGCCAGGACCCGCCGCGGTGTGAACACTCGCGCCAGCAGCCCGCGGTGGATATCGTGCGCCGGCGGATCCTCCATCAGCAGTGTGCCCGGCGGTATCTCGACCCCCGATTTGATGATTTCCAGGATCGGGCCGCGCGACGACGAGAAGGTCCTCCAGTCCAGCAGCGCCCGATCGATATCGCCGTAGCGGCCGAGCGCGTAGAAGTCGTGCCGATCGTTGTAGTAGAGCGGCGATTCCGCACGTAGCCGCCGGTAGATCGGGTACGGGTCGCGGGCGATCGCGGAGTCGAAGGGATCCCAGTAGACGGACTCGTCCTCACCCACGGCGATCTCCTTCGATCTGCGATCCCGCGGCGCACAGGCCGCGCGCGCCGATTCGGCGATAATAACGTTACCTCTTTAGAAAACTTTTAATACTCAAATCGGAAATGCGGTTCTCGCAACCTTCCGGTCACACGCCGATCGGCCACGACTCCCCCGCCCCGCTCGCGATCTATGCTCGTTCCGCCCCTCGGCCTGCATGTTCTCCGAGAGCCGGGCACTGCGCACCCGCCGCACGGGACCACCAGCGCACCGAGAAACCGACGATGGCGCCGGCTCTCGACACCCGCGCGACGACAGCGACCACCGCGTGTACAGGAGGGATCGGTATGAGCGAGTCCATCGCAGGAGTTGTGATACCCGACAGCCGGATGGTGGCCGAGGCCACCGATCTGGTGCGCGACAGCGCATCGCCGCTACTGTTCCACCACTCCCGGCGCGTGTACCTGTTCGGGATGCTGTGGGGCCGGCGACGCGGCCTGGATCCCGACCCCGAACTGCTGTACGTCGGCGCACTCTTCCACGATCTGGGGTTGACCGATGCCTATCGCACCACCCACCAGCGCTTCGAAGTCGACGGTGCCGACGAGGCGCGCCGTTTCCTCACCGCCCACGGCCTGGACACCACCGCGGCCCAGCGGGTGTGGACGGCCATCGCCCTGCACACCACGCCCGGTATCCCCGAACACATGGAACCGGAGATCGCGCTGGTGAATGCCGGCGTCGCCACCGATGTCCTCGGTCTCGGCTACCACGACCTGGACCCCGGTGAGATACGCGCGGTGGTCGCGGCTCATCCGCGACCCGATTTCAAGAAGCAGATCCTGGCCGCCTTCGCCCATGGTTTCGCCGATCGACCCGACACCACGTTCGGCACCATCAATGCCGATGTGCTCGCCCGTTTCCAGCCGGGCTTCACCCGCACCGATTTCGTGGACGCCATCGAAGCCGGCCCCTGGCCCGAATAGACACCGCACCGCTCATTCACCTGCAGGGGGCGTCGTAGACCAGGCTGTAGCGCCAGAACAGCCGGCGCCTGATCCGCGCACCGGGCAGTTCCGCGGTGACTGCGGCACGGATTTCGGCCAGCGTCTCCCGCGGGTCGGCCACGGGCGCCGACATATGCGGAGGCGGTGCCGCGGCGGGCACCGGATGCCGGATCATGCCCAGTACGGGATTGGCCACCACGGCAGGTAGGGCGGCGAATCCGTCGACGAGCCCGGCCGCGCGGAAACAGCCGACGACCACCAACCGCCCGCCCGGGGCGAGGGTCTCCCGCAACTCCCGCAGGGTGGATACCAGCGGAAGGTGGTGCAGCACAGCCACGAGGGTTACCGCGTCCCAGCGACGATTCGGCTCACGCTCGGCGAACCCGGCCCGGGCCACCCGCACCGCCGGGTCGCCGGCGAACCGCCGCGCCGCGATTTCGGCGGTCGCGGTATCGGGTTCGAGCGCGGTGACCATGAGTCCGCGACCCCGCAGCCGGGCGGCGAGATTACCGGTACCGCAGCCGATATCGAGAACCTCACGGGCCCCCGACGCGACCACCCGCCCGGCGACCCAGCGGCCGTAATGGTCGTTGTGACTCCACGGATGACGGTGGTTGAACCGGTCGAGTCGCGACAACAGCATCCCCGCATTCTGCCGCCCGCGCTCGACCCGCCGAAGCACGGTCCCCGGGCGACCTCGGAGACAACGAACACCATGACCGGGCGGATCCGCCGACACCCGCAATCGCCGTCCTCGCTGTTCACATGGTCGCGAAAGTTTCCCCACCTGAGCACGGGCTGAGAAACCCGCGCCCGATTCCTCCAGTTACGAATGCGTCACGATACGATCGCGCCCCGTGACGGACACCATGGTGCGGGCGGACGAGGCGCCCACGGGCGAGCAACCACCACCACCGGGGCCGGCACACGGTAGATGGGCGAAGTGGATCGCCCTGGTCGCCGGGCTGTTCGCGACGGTGCTCGCGGTCGCGGTGCCGCTGCTTCCGGTCCGGGTGGACAAGACGACGCTCAGCTGGCCGCAGCAGGGATCGACCCGCAGTATCACCGCGCCCCTGGTGTCCTACGCACCGCTCACCTTCGATGTCACCGTTCCCGGCGCGGCGCTGGACCAGCTGGCCGGTACCGGCGGGGTCGTCGCGGCGACCATGCCGGCGGGCGCACCCGACCTCGAGAAGTACGGCTTCGTCGCCCGGGTACAACCCGCGCAGGACGGCAGGCCCGCCCGGCTCGAGGTGGTGTTACGCAGTCAGTCGATGTTCAGCGTGCCGCTGGATCGACTCCACGAAGCCACGCTCACGGTGCGTTCCGACAGCGCCGCGACAACTGCCGAGCTGACCGGAACCGACACCGAACCGCTCTTCCTGGCCGGAGACTTCCGGCCCCAGGTGGTCGGCGTGTTCAGCGATCTGACGAGTTCGGCCGGCGCCGGTGTCGAGGTGGAGGTCGACAGCCGGTTCTCGGTCACCCCTACCCTCGCCAAACGCGCCGCGACCGTGCTGGCGGTGATCTTCACAGCGGTCGCGCTGGCGGCACTGCTACGGCTCGACCGATCCGATGGGCGCCGGATACGACGGCTGATACCGCGGCGCTGGCGCACCTTCACCGGGATCGACGCGGGGGTCCTCGCCACCCTGCTGTTGTGGCATTTCATCGGCTCCACCACCTCCGACGACGGCTACCAGTTCGGGATGGCCCGCACCTCGCTGGTCTCCGGTTATATGGCCAACTACTTCCGGTTCTTCGGGGTGCCGGAGAACCCCGTCGGCTCGCCGCCCTACGACGTGATCGCGCAGATGACCGAGATCAGCATCGCCAGTCCGTGGGTGCGCCTGCCCACCCTGCTGGCCGGGGTGCTCGCCTGGCTCACCCTGAGCCGCGAGGTGATCCCCCGGCTCGGCGCCGGGCTGCGCCGGGACCGCATCGTGGTGGGCACCGGTGCGCTGGGGTTCCTCGCCATCTGGCTGCCCTACAACAACGGACTGCGTCCGGAGCCGGTGATCGCGGTCGCCGTATTGCTCACCTGGGTTTTCGTCGAACACGCCATTGCGAGCAGACGCCTGCTCCCGTACGCGACCGCGATCATGATCGCGGCCTTCAGTCTCACCGCGGCGCCGTCCGGGGTGATCTGTTTCGCCCCGCTGGCGGCCGGCGCGCGCTCGGTGGTGCGGTTCGGTATCCGGCGGGCCCGCGCACTGTCGGCGGCCACCGTGCGGCGTGACCCGGACCGTGGTTGGCCCGCGCGTCTCTTCGCCTACGGTGCCCTGCTGGCCCCGCCGGCCGCGGCCGCAACCCTGGTGCTGGTGTTCGCCTTCGGTGTCCAGCCGCTGTCGGCGATGTTCGAGATGACCCGGGTACACAACGCGGTCGGCCCCTCGGTGCCCTGGTTCGACGACTACCAGGCCTATCAGCGGCTGTTCACCGCCACCGCCGACGGTTCCATCGGACGCCGTTTCGGTGTCGTCGCGATGTGGCTCGGGCTGCTGGTGTGCGCCTTCGTGCTGCTGCGCAAGGGCGGCCGGATCCCGTTCGTCGCCTCGGGCCCGGCGAAACGCCTGCTCGGCATCACCTTCGGGGCGATGCTGCTGATGGCGACCGTGCCCACGAAATTCACGCACCACAACGGTGTCTTCGCCGGCCTGGCCGGCGCCGTCGCCGTGGTCACCGCGGTGGCGGTGGGCCCGAAGGTGATGCGGGCACCGCGGTACCGCGCGCTGTTCGCCGCCATCGTGGCGATCGCGCTGGCGCAGATCTTCACCGGCGTCAACAAATGGTTCTACGCGTCCGGCCACGGTATTCCGTGGTGGGATACGGCTCCGGCGATCGGCGGCGTCGGGATGAGCGAGATATGCCTGACCGTCGCCGTCGCGTGCCTGGCGCTCGCCGGGTGGTGGCATCTGCGGGCACCGGAACCGGGCATCCCGCACCGGGTTTCGCCGCGGGCCTGGCGGCTGGTGAGGATACCGCCGCTGACCGTGGCGGCGGCCGTGATCGTGATCTTCCAGGTGGGTTCATTCGCCACGGCCGCGGCCACCCAGTATCCGGCCTTCTCGCTGGCCCGCTCGAATGTCGATGCCGTGCTGGGGCAGCCGTGCGGGCTGGCCAACGATGTCCTGGTCGAATCCGATCCGAACACCTCGATGTTGCCGCCATTGACCGGTGACGCCGCCACCACATTCGCGGCGGACGCCGACGGCTTCGTCCCCGGCGGGGTCGCCGACGTCACCTCCGACGACGATCAGCCCGCGGACGACAACAGCATCGCCGATGCCCTGAGCGATACCTCCGACGGCACCTCGGTCACCCAGACCGGCGGCGCGCCGCTGCCGTTCGGCTTGTCGCCCACCACTCCGGTACTCGGTACCGCCGGTCGGCAGGAATCGGCGGAATTGACCACCGGCTGGTACCGGCTGCCCGACCCGGCCGACCGCGCCGGGATCATGGCGATCACCGCGGCGGGCCGGTTCCGGGCGATCACCCAGGACGGCGACGTGCTGCCCGGCCAACCCGTCGATGTCGAGTACGGTGTCGCGGACCCGGTGTCCGGGACCCGTTCGCTCGGACAGGTGATCCCGATCGATATCGGCCCGACGCCGTCGTGGCGCAATCTGCGCGTGCCCCTGGACGAGATCCCGGACCGGGCCGATGTGGTCCGGATTGTTGCGAAGGACAAAACCCTCGATCCCGAGCAGTGGATCGCGTTGACCCCGCCGCGGATTCCACAGACACGCACGCTCAACGAGCTGATCGGCTCCGACCGGCCGGTGCTGCTCGACTGGGCGGTCGGTCTGCAGTTCCCGTGCCAGCGCCCGTTCGACCACAAGGACGGCATCGCCCAGGCTCCCGGCTGGCGCATCCTGCCCGACCGTCCCGCCGCGAACACCACCAATCTCTGGCAACGCCACGACGGCGGCGGCCCGTTGGGCTGGAGTCGGCAATTGCTGCGCTCCCGGACCCTGGCCACCTATCTGAAGGACGACTGGAGCCACGATTGGGGGCAATTGCAGCGGCTGACACCCGTGGACACCTCGGCCCGCCCGGCCGCGCCGCGTGTCACCGGCGAAATACATTCCGGTTTGTGGAGTCCCGGCCCGATCAACGTCGCCTGGTGAACCGGAGCCGCCGGGCCACGCACGGTGCCCGCCGGCTCGCGGCCGCCGAGATCCGGGCGGCGCACGGCGACGGTGATCCGTAAGAAGACGCGACACAACAGGACTGGAATGCGCAGGTTCCCGATTTCGCGCGAAAAATCGTGATACTTGTCGCGTGCAGATTCCGAGATCAGATCGAAATCTATTGGTGCGCGCCCTCGGCGCCGCACTCCTCGGCAGTATGGCCGTGGTCACCGTGATCGGCACGAGCCCCGCGGCGGCCGTGCCCATCTATCCCCTACCCGATCCCGATCCCTTTTATACCGCGCCGTCCGATATCTCCGGAAAATCGCCCGGGGAGGTGCTGGAAACCCGGGTGATGCCGCCGCTGTCGATATTCCCGGGGGCCACGGTGACCCTGGTGAAATTCCGCTCGGCCGATTCGAACGGCCGGCCCATCGCGGCGACCACCACCGTGCTCACCCCACAGGGGCGCGCTCCGGGCGGCCCGCTGCTGTCCTATCAGCACATCATCAACGGGCTCGGCACCCGCTGCGCGGTCTCCCGGGTGCTCTACACCTCCGACCCGACCCTGCAGGTCCGTGAGGCCGCGGCCTTGAACGCGGTACTGGTCCGCGGATGGAGTGTGACGCTGCCCGACCATCTCGGCCCGACATCCGCCTACGGCGCGGCCCGGCTGGGCGGGCAGATCACTTTGGACGGAATCCGCGCGGTACGCGCGGCCGGCCTGGGCCTGCGCGACAGCCGCGTCGCCATGGCCGGTTACTCCGGCGGCGGCATGGCCACCGCCTGGGCGGCCGCGCTCGCCCCGGAGTATGCGCCCGAGCTGAAGATCGCGGGTGCGGCGATCGGCGGTGTGCCGATGAATCTGGTGCGCATGATCGAAGCCGTGAACACCGGCCCACATCCGGCCTTCGGCCTCGTGATGGCGGCCGGAATCGGCCTCGAACGCGAATACCCCGATCGATTTCCGATCAGCGAGTCGATGAACACACGGGGGCTGCTGACCCGTAACGAACTCGCGAACGGATGCGTCAACGAGATACTGGCCACCGGGGCCGGGCGCAGTGTGGCCGAATTCGCCAGCAGTATGTCGTTGGCGGACAGTCCGGACGCCCGCGGGGTGCTCGAGGAGAACAGCCTCGAATTGTTCGACGGGGTACCCGATATACCCATTTTCGAATGGCATTCGGCCACCGATCCGCTGATTCCGGTGGATTCCATCGTCCGCACGAATCAGCGATACTGCGCGGCCGGGGTACCGCTGCAAGCCGAACTCACCGCGTCACCGGAACACCTGTCCGCCGCGGTCCTCGGTCTGCCTGCCGTGCTGACGTGGCTGGAGGGCCGTTTCCGCGGCGATCCCGCGCCGTCGAACTGCTGAGCGGCGGCCGCGCCCCGGCCCGGCGGGGCGGGCCGGGGCCCTATATACCGAGCGCGGTTTCCGGTCGGCCCGATCCGGGCCTCGGCCGGAAACCGCGTCCTCCGTGCCGACCGGTTGACGGGTCGCCCAGCTTCAGCAGTGCCGTGGTGCGCGCACCGGGCACCGACCTGCTCACCGTCCGCATCGACCCGTCCGACCGAGCGAACCCGCTGCCCGCACCGCCGGGCGGCGGCGCGTCAGCGAAAGGTGGCGGGGTCCGGATCGGCCGTGTCATGCAAACCGCTGGGCCGCAGATCAGTCCAGTTCCGCTCCACGTATTCGACACAGGCGGCCCGGCTGTCCTCACCGAAAACGGTCCGCCAGCCGTGCGGCACCTCGGCGAAAGCCGGCCACAGGGAATGCTGGTTCTCGTCATTGGCCAGGACGAAGAATCGGCCGTCCTCGTCGTCGAACGGGTTCGCGCTCATATCATCTCTCCCAGATAGTGGTTGGTGTCCGGTGCGCACCCGGAGGTGCGGCACCGCGGGGTCAGGCGTCGCGGCTCGCGTACACCTCGTGCAGATCGGTCCCGCGCAGACTCGGGTCCTGCCGGATCCGGGCGGTCAGCCCGTGGGTGTCCAGCAGCTCGCGGAACTGCGCTAGGCGCCCGGCGGTGTCGTGCACTTCCGCCACCACCATGCGTATGCGCGGCCAGTCCCGCGCGGAGATCCCGCGCAGCACATCGAGTTCCGCCCGTTCCACATCGACCTTCAGCACTCCGATCTCGGCGCCCGGCGCGTATTCGTCCAGGATCGCCGACACCGTCGTCACTTCGACGTCGATCTGTTCGCCCCGGTGCAGTTCGGCGGTGATGAGATCGATGGCCTCGTCGTCGAGCCCGCTGTTACGCAGGAATATCCGAGTGGCCTCGTCGTCCTCGGCGCGATCGGCGTACAGACCCGAATTGGCCGGAGCCTGCGGATACCAGGTGAGTGGCAGGACACCGGGTTCGGCACCGACAGCGGTCCGCACGGGCACGGCGTGCGGAACGTGAGCGAGCAGATTGCTCTGCAGACAGCGGAAGGTCGCCGGCACCGGCTCGGCCGCGATCACCCGGACGCCGGGCCGGACATCGGCGAACAGCATCGCGGCCAGGCCGATGTTCGCGCCGATATCGAGGACGGTGTCCCCGTCCCGCAGCCGGGTGGCGGCCTGCCGGTAGAAACCGGTCGCCGCGGTGATCTCACCCCAGAGAAACCTCGCCTCCGCCGGGCTGGGGCAGTCGACCACTCTGCCGTCGTCGAGCTTCAGGGTCTGTTGCGTGTTCAGCATCGCGCTACGGCCCTCTCTATTACCGCACCGACAACGGTCAGTGCTTCTGGATGGCTCAGCTCGAGGTGCCGGACATCGACCACCTGGTTGTGGATCTTCCCGGTCACATGGTGTCGCCACGACCGGGCCAGCGCCTCGTGATCGGTGTGGTCCTTTCCGGCGGTGAAGAAGTACAGGTCACCGTCGAAGACCGCCGGCCGGTACCGGTCGGCGATGGCACCGGCGGTCTCGAAACTCGTCATCACCCGATCCACCTGTTCGGCGGTGAACAGCGCGGTGCCGAGGACCTGTTCCCGGACCACCGCCCAGGCCTGCTCGGGGGTGTCTGCCCGGACATCGTCGCCGAGGCCGAACAGCTCACGCCAGCCGCCGAGCAGATCCGCCATCAGCTGTCCCGGCCGCCGGTCGCCGGTCGGCGGAACGGCGGGGTCGCCGCCGGACAGATCCACCGCACTGTCCAGCAGTGCCAGCAGCCCGACTTCCGCCCCGTCGCGCCGGAGCCGGACCGCCACCGCGTGCGCGATCTGCCCGCCGAGCGACCAGCCGAGCAGGTGATACGGGCCCTCCGGCTGTACCCGGCGGATTTCGCTCGCGTAGCGTGCGGCCAGCTCATCCACCGATTCCGCCGGTGGTTCACCGGCCACCACATGTGGATCCTGCAGACCGTAGACCGGGCGGTCCGGGTGCACGTGTTCGACGAGACCGCCGTAGAACCAGGCCAGCCCGCCCGCCGGATGCACACAGAACAGGGGCAACTTCGATCCACCGGCCCGCAGGGGCAACAGCACCTGCAGACCCGATCCGCCCTCCGCCTCGTCGGCCCGGCGGGCCAGAGCCTCCGGGGTGGCGTCGTCGAACATCCACGGCAGCGCGATCGTCACCCCGCGCGTTTTCAGTTCGCGCACCACCATGGTGGCCAGCAGCGAGTTGCCGCCCAGATCGAAGAACCCGTCCGATGCCCCGACGCGCCCGACTCCCAGCACCTCGGCGTACACCTCGGTGATCGCTTTCTCCGTCGCCGTCCGGGGGGCGACGAATTCGCTCGGGGCGGGGGCTGGATCCGGTGCGGGCAGGGCGGCGCGGTCGAGTTTGCCGTTCACCGTCAACGGCAGATCGGGCAGCACCATGATCACCGCGGGCACCATATAGCCGGTGAGCACCTCGGTGGCCGCCGCCCGTACCGCGGCCGGATCGAGCTGCTCGCCCGCGGCGGCCACCACATAACCGATCAGCTGATCGACCCCGTGTGCGGGCCGGTGCACCGCCGCGGCGGCGCGCACCACACCGGGATGCCGCAGCAGTGCCGATTCGACCTCGCCCAATTCGACACGGTAGCCGCGCAGTTGGATCTGGGCATCGGCGCGACCGAGATAGCGCAGTTCGAGTCCGTGCTCACCCTCCTGCCAGCTGCCGACGTCGCCGGAACGGTAGAGCCTGGTCCCGGCCGGTCCGTACGGGTTCGCCACGAACCGGCCCGCCGTCGTCGCGGGCGCGCCCAGGTAGCCCCGCGCGAGCTGCCCGCCGGCCACATAGATCTCGCCGGCGACCCCGATGGGCACCGGGCGCAGCCGCTCGTCGAGCACATAGACCCGCAGCCCGGGCAGCGGCGCGCCGATGCCCGCGGTATCGGGTCCGGTGATCTCACCGAATGTCACGTGCACGGTGGTCTCGGTGATCCCGTACATATTGATCAGCCGGGGTGATCCGGGCTCGTGCGCCGCGAACCATCCGGCCAACCGCGTCGGATCCAGCGCCTCACCGCCGAACACCACATACCGCAGCGCGAGGCCGGGCCCGGCGGCGGCCCGGCGCTCCCGGTCCGCCTCGGCGAATCCGTAGAACGCCGAGGGCGTCTGACTCAGGACCGTCACACCCTCGCGGGCCACCAGCTCGCCGAAGGCCTCCGGCGACCGGGACACCTCGTAGTCGACCACGACCAGCCGGCCACCGGTCAGCAGCGCGCCCCACATCTCCCACACCGCGAAATCGAAAGCGTAGGAGTGGAACATGGTCCACACGTCATCGGGGCCGAAGTCGAAACACCCGGGTATCCGGGTGAACAGGGTGACCGCCTCGCGATGGCTCACCGTCACCCCTTTGGGGCGGCCCGTGGAACCGGACGTGTAGATCACGTAGGCCGTATTGTCCGGCCGGGCGGCCGGCAATACCGGAGCCGGAGCGGTGGTGGCCGCGCACTCCTCCACGAGCAGCACCGGAGCCGGGACCCCGGGTACCGCCGACACCGTCTGCGCCGAGGCGAGCACCGCGACCGGGCGGGCATCGTCGAGCACGAACCGCAACCGCTGCTCGGGGTAGGCCACATCCAGCGGCAGATATCCGGCGCCGGTGCGCACCACGGCCAGTAGCGCGGCGACCAGGTCGACCGATCGGGACAGGGCCACGGCCACCAGGGTTTCCGGGCCCGCACCGGCCTGCGCCAACCGGGCGGCGATCAGGCCGGCGCGCCGATCCAATTCCGCGTAGGTCAGCGACGAGCGGCCGTCGGTCACCGCGATGGCCGCCGGCCGGTCCGCGACCCGGGCCGCGAACAGGTGCGCGAGGGTGGTCTCGGGAACCGCGGCGCCGGTGTGTCCGGCCGCGTCCAGCAGCGCGCGCCGTTGCGCGGGGTCGACGAGGTCGATATCGCCGACGACGACGTCCTGATCCGCCGTCACCTCCTCGAGGATCCGCACATAGGCTCGCGTGAACCGGTGCATCGTCGCCTCGACGAACAGGTCCGTCGCGAAGGTCAAACGGCCCACGAGTCCGCCCGGACGGCCCGCCTCGTCGAACCGTTCCGCGAGCTTGACATTCAGATCCGCCTGGGCCTGTTCGAAACCGTCCTCGACCGGTTCGACAGTGAGGCCGGGCAGCCGGACCGCGGCCCGGCTCAAATTCTGCACGTCCAGCGTCACCTGGTACAGCGGCAGATGCGCCGTCGACCGCGGCGGGTTCAGCGCCTCCACGACCTGTTCGAACGGTACATCGGCGTGCGCCAGCGCGGCCAGATCGGCTTCCCGGATATCCGCGAGCAGTTCGGCGAAGCCCTGCCGCGGCGCCACCCGCGACCGCAGCACCAGCGTATTGACGAACATACCGATCAGATCGTCGAGTTCGCGCACACCGCGGCCGGCCACCGGGGTACCGATCGCGATATCGCCGGTCCCCGACAGCCGCGCCAGCAGAACCGCGAGCGCGGCGTGCAGCACCATGAAGATCGTCGCGTTCCCCGCGCGGGCCGCCGCACCGATCCGGGCATGCAGGTCGGCGGAGATCTCGAACTCGACGGCGCGTCCGCGCAGCGACGCCACCGGCGGCCGGGGCAGATCGGTCGGCAACTCGAGCAGTTCGGGAAGCCCGCCCAGCGTCTGCTTCCAGAAGAGCAACTGCCGCGACATCAGGGAGTCCGGATCGTTTTCGTCCCCGAGGGTCTCGTGCTGCCACAGGGCGTAGTCGGCGTACTGGACCGGCAGCGCCGGCCAGTCCGGGGCGCCACCCTGCCGGCTCGCCTCGTACGCCACCGTCACATCACGGGCGAGCGGCAGCATCGACTGCCCGTCCGCGCAGATGTGGTGCACGGTGACCATGAGGACGTGGTCACGCGCGCCCAGTTCGAACAGCTCGATCCGCAGCGGCGGCGCCTGGGTCACGTCGAACCCGGTGCTGACCGCGGCGACGGCCCGCCGCATCAACTGATCCTCCGCCACCGGGACCGGCCGCAGCTCGGGTACCACGTCGGCGGCGGGTACCACCAGTTGATACGGGACGCCTTCGGCCATGGGGAACGCGGTGCGCAACGATTCGTGGCGTTCGACGACCAGGGCGCAGGCCCGGCGCAGCGCGTCGATATCGAGCTCGCCGGTCAACCTGATCACCAGTGGGATGTTGTAGGCACCGGCCGAGGTGTCGAACTGGTTGAGGAACCACATCCGCTGCTGGGCCGGGGACAGCGGCACCCGCGCGGGGCGGGTCCGCGCGACCAGGGGCGCCCGGTGTTCGCGGTCGAGACCGGTAAGCTGCGCGGCCAGCGCGGCCACCGTCGGCGCTTCGAACAGCTCCCGGACCCCGACCCGGGCTCCGGTCGCGGCGCTCAACTGCGCCGCCACCCGGGTCGCCGACAGCGAGTTGCCACCCAGCTCGAAGAAACTGTCCGTGGCACCCACCTCGTCGAGGTCCAGGACCCGGCCGAAGACCTCCGCCACCGTCCGTTCGGCGTGGGTACCGGGAGCCACCCACGCGCGGCGAGCGCCGAAATCGGGCGCCGGCAGCGCCATACGGTCGAGTTTGCCGCTCGTGGTGAGCGGCAGTTCGGGCAACAGTGTCAGCGCCTCGGGCACCATATGCGCCGGCAACCGGTCGCCCAGGGCCGAGCGGACCGCCGCGAGGTCCACCGACGCGGCACCGGCGAGATACCCGGCGAGCCGGTCGCGGCCCCGCTCGTCGGGCCGCAGGACGACCACCGCCTGATCGACACCGGGACAACCGGCGAGGACGCCCTCGATCTCACCGAGCTCGATGCGCTGGCCGCGTATCTTGACCTGGAAATCCCGGCGCCCGAGATACTCCAGCGTGCGCTCATGGGTCCAGCGCACGAGGTCGCCGGTGCGGTACATCCGCGTGCCCGCCGCGCCGAACGGGTTCGCCACGAACGCGGCCGCCGTAGTCGCCGGCCGGCTCAGATACCCGCGCGCCAGCTGGACGCCCGCGAGATACAGCTCACCCACCACACCGGGCGGCACCGGGCGCAACCACGCGTCCAGTACCACCGCCTCCACTCCGCGCAGCGGCGCACCGATCGTCACCGCGGCACCGGGCCGCAGCGGCCCGCTCATACAGGCCAGAATCGTGGTCTCGGTGGGCCCGTACCCGTTCAGCAGGCACCGGCCCGGCCCCCAGACGGCCACTGTCTCCGGGGTCACCGCCTCGCCGCCCGCCACCAGCACGCGCAACGAATCCAGCCCCTCCGGGGACATCGTCGCCAGCACGCTCGGGGTCAGGAAGGCGTGCGAGACCCGCTGTGCGCGGATCAGTTCGGCCAGTTCGGCCCCCGCGAATACTTCCGGCGGCGGCAGCACCAGCACCGCACCGTGGCTGTGCGCCAGCAGTATCTCGAGGATCAGGACGTCGAACCCGGGCGCGGCACCCTGCAACACCCGTGACCCACTGTCGACGTCGAAACGTCTCCGCTGCTCGGCAGCGAAATTCGCCAGCCCCTCGTGGGTGACCGCGACCCCCTTGGGCACTCCGGTCGAGCCCGAGGTGTAGAGCACATAGGCCGTATCCCGCAGCTGGAGGGTGCGCACGCGGTCGGCCTCCGAGATCCGGTCCGGCGGATACGCCGCGAGGCAGGCCAGGGTCTCCGGGTCGTCGAGCACCAGCGGCCGCACCGACTCCGGCAGCAATGCGCGCGCCGATCCATTCGTGAGGGCGACCCGGATATCGGCGTGTTCGACCATGAGCGCGACCCGTTCCGCGGGGTTGCGGGAGTCGATGGGCACGATCGCGGCGCCCGTTTTCGTCACCGCCCACAGACCGGTCACGAACTCGACCGACCGGGGCAGCGCCAGCGCCACCCGGTCGCCCGGACCGACGCCCCAGCCGATCAACATCCGCGCCAGCCGGTCGGACCGGGCCTCCAGTTCGGCGTAGGACACGGTCTGCCCGTCGGCGATCAGGGCCGCCGCCGCGGGTTCACGCGCCGCCCCCGCGGCGAGCAGTTCCGGCAGCGAGCGTGGCGCCTCGGCACTGCCGCCCGAGGCCGGCACCAGTTCCGCGCGTTCGTCCGCCGACAGCAGATCGATCGTCTCGAGCGGTCTGTGCGCGTTGCCGGAGATCGCGCGCAGTACACGGGCCAGCCGGCCGGCGAGATCGGCCGCCGTCCGATCGTCGATCCGTGCGGGCTGGTAGCGAACCCGGATATGCAATTCCTCGGTCTGGTGTGCCTGGACCAGCAGCGGGTAGTGCGCGGCGTCGCGGCCCTCGGCCGAGAGCACCCGCATTCCGTCGATATCGGTGTCTCCCAGACCGCTGCTGTCGACCGGATAGGACTCGAAGACCACGAGGGTGTCGAACAGGTGCGGGCTGTCCGCCGCGGCCGTGATCTCGGACAGTTCGAGATGGTGGTGG
The DNA here is from genome assembly GCA_040674215.1 of Nocardia sp. NPDC050193. GTDB lineage: Bacteria > Actinomycetota > Actinomycetes > Mycobacteriales > Mycobacteriaceae > Nocardia. Next base: position 62,390 of record JBFARE010000019.1, read on the forward strand.
TCGAGCAGCCGAGTGCTGTCGGCTTGCAGACCGGTGAGCAGGTCGGCGACGGTCCGGGTGCGCGTCACCTCGGCCGACACCGGGATCGTATTGATGAACAGACCGATCATCGACTCCACACCGGGCAGATCGGCCGGTCGGCCGGAGACGGTGCTCCCGAAGACAACTCGTTCGGTGCCCAGTAGATTGCCCAGCACCACCGCCCAGGAGAACTGGACGATGGTAGCCATGGTGACCGCGTGTTCCCGGGCGAACTCGGTCAGCCGCTCGGTCGTGGCACGTTCGAGAACGATCGGCAGGTCGACGGGGATATCGGCGACGGTCGCCGTCTGCGGGTCGGTGATCAGACTGGGTTCGGCGGACCCGCCCAGTGCCTCGCGCCACACCCGGACACCGGCAGCACGATCGCGCTGCCCCAGCCAGACCAGATAGTCACGGTAGGACGACACGGCCGGCAGCAGCTCGGTGCGCTCACCCACCGCGTAGAGACCGATGAGTTCCCGGCACAGCAGCGGCAGCGACCATCCGTCGAGCAGCAGATGGTGGGCGGTCAGCACCAGCCGGACGTCCCCCGGCCCCACCGTGATCGCGAGGAAGCGCAGCAGCGGCGGATCCGCGGGATCGAACACCACTGCCCGTTCGGCTTCGATCAGCCGATCGAGTTCGGCGGCGTCTCCGCCGGTTCCGGCGCGGTACCAGCGCAGCGGCACGGCCGCGGGAACAACCTGTGCGGCCACACCGTCGGCCGTCCGGGTGAAGGCCGCGCGCAGGTTCGGGTGCCGCTCGAGCAGCGCTCGCGCGGCCCCTTCGAGCCGGGCCTCGTCCACCATGCCCGCCAGAGTCAGCACCGATTGCGCGGTGTAGACGTCCAATTCACCCGCAGCGAACTCGGCGTGGAAGAGCAGGCCTGCCTGCAGCGGCGCCAGTGACCATACATCGGTGAGCGGACCGTAGCGGTCGGTGAAGGCATCCAGATCGGGCTGGCCGAGCGCGACGAGCGGAACATCGGCGGGGCACAGGCCCCAGTCGTCGTCGGCGCGGGCCGCCGCGGCGATCTCGCGGACGGCATCGATCCAGTCCCCGGCCAGTTCGGTGACCTCCGCCTCGTCCAGCAACCGTGTCGCGTAGCCGATCTGCGCCGACAGCACGGGGCCCGCCGGGGTCTCGGCGGTGTGCACATCGATCGTGATCACCGCCGCCGCGGGCATATCCGGGTCGAACGCCCCGCGCTGGTCGAACTGCTCACCTGTCGGAACCCAGGCCAGTCCCGACAGCGCGGCGAGATCGACCCCGGCCCGGCCGAGATTGTTGTAAGCGATCTGCGGCTCCGGCGCGCCCGCCAGCTGCCGGCCGGCATCCGGATGGAGATAGCGCAGCAGGCCGTAGCCGATCCCCTTGTCCGGGATCGCGCGCAACTGATCCTTGACCGCTTTCACCGCGGCACGCATATCACCGGAGTCGAGGCCGGCCGGCTCGAGTGCGACGGGGTAGGCACTGGTGAACCAGCCCACGGTGCGGGAGAGATCCGCACCCGGGACGAGCTGCTCTTCGCGGCCGTGCCCCTCGAGCAGAATCTTCGCGCCCCGATGGGCGCTGCCGCGGCGGGCGCGCCAGCGGCCCAGCGCGACCGTGAGTCCCGCGAGCAGTGCGTCGTCCACCGTGGCCCGGGCGGCTTCGGGCACCACCTCCAGCAGGACTCTCGTCACCTCGGCGGGCAGGGAGACCGCCAGCTGCCGGACGGTCGCCTGGGTGTCGATGGACGGGTCGAGTGCCGCCCGGCCCAGCAGCGGGTCGGGGGCGGTGCTCATACGCTGCCACAGGCCGGTTTCGCCGGTCCGCTCCGCCGCCGCGTCGACCAGGGCGTGCGCCCAGCGGCGCATGGAGGTCGCCGGGGCGGGCAGATCCGCCCGCCGGCCCTCGGCGATCTGCTGCCAGGCGGTGGCGAGATCGGGCAGCAGGATCCGCCATGAGACGCCATCCACCGCCAGGTGGTGGATCACGACGAGAGCCCGGCCCTCCGCCTCGACTCCGGCCGCGGGCAGCAGGCAGACGACCTGCACCATCCGGCCGGCGGCCGGATCGAGACGTGCGGTGGCCGTGGCCAGCGCGGTCTCGGCCGCCGCGGTGAAACCGGCCCGGCCCGGCGCGGCCCCGGCCCGGAACGTCTGTACGAGAATCGCGTCCGCCGCATCGATCGAGCCCGCCGGCAGCACCCGCAAACAGCCGTCGCGCAGCTGCGCGCGGAGCATATCGTGCCGGTCCAGCAGGGCCTGCACCGTCGCGGTGATCTCGGCGACCGCGGCGTCCCCGGGCAGCCGCACCAGCATCGACTGGGCGAATCCCCGGGCCGCGCCGAGCCGTTCGCCGAACCAGGACACGATCGGCGTAGTCGGGATATCTCCCACACCGCCGCCGGGAAGTTCCTCCAGCGTCACCCGGCCGGTGTTCCCGGCGACCTGCGCCAGCTCCCGGACGGTACGTCGTTCGAAGATATCGCGGGCCCGGACGACCACCCCGGCGGCCTGCAGCCGCGCGGCGAGCTGGATGGACATGATGGAATCGCCACCCAGCGCGAAGAACGAGGTGGTCGCTCCCACCGACGGCACGCCGAGCACTTCCGCGAAGGCGGCCGCGACGGTGCGTTCCAGGTCGGTGGCCGGTTCGACCGCGTCGGTTTCGCGCGCCTCGAATACGGGTTCCGGCAGTGCCCTGCGGTCGACCTTGCCGGTCGAGGCCAGCGGCATCCGGTCCAGGACGGTGACCGTCGCGGGCAGCATATGGGCCGGCAGCACGCCCGCGAGCCGGTCCAGTACCGACGTCGCGGTGATCGTCGCGCCGGGCTCGGCCACGAGATACGCCGCGAGCATCGTCCGGCCGTCGGGACCGGGGCGCGCGACCGTGACCGCGGACGCGACCCCGGGCTGCGCGACCAGCGCGGCGTCGATCTCACCGAGTTCGATGCGCTGGCCGCGGATCTTGATCTGGAAGTCGCTGCGGCCGACGTATTCCAGGGTGTGGCCGGGCGTCCAGCGCACGATATCGCCGGTCCGGTACATCCGCGTGCCCGCACCGCCGTACGGATTCGCCACGAACGCGCCGGCGGTCAGCGCCGGCCGATTCAGATATCCCCGCGCCAGCGCTGCGCCCGCCAGGTACAACTCACCCGGCACACCGACCGGTACCGGCCGCAACCGCGCGTCCAGGACGACGGCCTGCGCGCCGAGGATCGGGCCACCGATATCGATCGGACCCCCGGCGCGCACCGGCGCACTCATCGTGATGACGATCGTCGTCTCGGTCGGACCGTAGATATTGTGCAGTCGGCGCCCGGGCGCCCAGGAGGCGACCAATTCGGCCGGTACCATCTCCCCGCCGACCGCCAGCACCTGCACCGATTCGAGATCGGCGGGCGATACCGTCGCCAGCACGCTCGGGGTCAGGAAGGCATGCGAGACCTGATGGCTCCGGATGAGCCGAGCCAGCTCCGCGCCACCGAAGACATCCGGTGGCGAGATGACCAGCGCGGCGCCCGCCGCACAGGCCATCAAGGCCTCGAGCAGCACCGCGTCGAAGGCCGGTGCCGCCACATGCAGCACCCGTGAGGTCCGGTCCACCCGATACCGCACCCGCTGGGCGGTGGCGAAGTTCGCGAGCCCCTTGTGGGTCACCACCACCCCCTTGGGCGTGCCGGTGGAACCGGAGGTGTAGATCAGATATGCCGCATCCCCGGTCCGGGCCCGCCGGGGCGCGGGTGTGCTCGCGGAAAGCCCCGGCTCCCGCGCGATATCGGCGGCCGTGGCCGGCTCGTCGAGCACCACCCACTCGACCGCCTCCGGCAGCGCGGGCAGCGCATCCGCGACCGTGAGGCCGAGGACGACGCCGGAGTCGGCGACCATATGCGCCATCCGCTCTCGCGGATACCGCAGGTCCAGCGGGACGAAGGCGGCGCCGGTCCGGGAGATCGCCCACATGGCGATCTGATAGTCCACCGAGCGCGGCACCGCCAGCGCGATATGGACACCGGGACCCGCGCCCCGCGCCAGCAGATATCCGGCCAGCAGGTCGGCGCGCCGGTAGAGTTCGGCGTAGGTCAGGGTTTCGGTCTCGCCGATGAGCGCGATCTGCCCGGGGTGCGCGGCGACCGCCGCGGCCAGCAGATCCGGGAGCAGGTAGGGGGTCTCCTCCGCGCCGCCGACCGCCGGTACCAGCTGTGCGGTCTCCGCCGCGTCGAGCAGATCTATCCCACCCACCGCCCGGACCGGGTCGATGGTGACCGCCTCGAGGACCCGCACGAACCGCTCGGCGAACGCCGCCGCGGTCGGCTCCGCGAACAGATCGGTGGCGTAGACGATCTCCCCCTCGATACCCGCGGGCCGGTCACCGTCGGCCTGCTCGGCGAGCAGCACGGTGAGATCGGTTTTGGCCTCCGCTATCCCGGGGTCGAGCACGGTGATGTCCACCCCGGGCAGGTCGAACCGGGCCGGCCCGGTGTTCTGCAGCCCGAACATCACCTGGTACAGCGGGGTGTACGCGGTCGACCGCGGCCGATCGAGCACATCGACGAGCCGTTCGTAGGCGATATCGGCGTGCGCGAGGGCGGCCACGTCGACATCGCGCACGGCCGCGAGCAGTTCACGGAACGACCGATCCTCGGCGATCCGGGTACGCAGCACCACGGTGTTGACGAACATGCCGACCAGATCGTCGAGCGCCTCATGCCCCCGGCCCGCGACCGGGGTGCCGACCGAGACATCGTCACTGTGCGCCGTCCGGGCGAGCAGGAGCGCCAGCGCCGCGTGCAGCACCACGAAGGTGGTCACGCCCTCCTGCCGGGCCAGCCGCACGATCGCGTCGTGCAGTCGCGGCGGGATATCGAAGCGCACGCGGCCACCGGCCGTGGTGATCGTGGCCGGGCGCGGGTGGTCGGTCGGCAGATCCAGCAGTTCCGGACTGTCGCCGAGCACATCTGTCCAGTAGGAGATCTGCCGGGAGATCAGCGATTCGGGATCGTCCTCGGCGCCCAGGTGCTCCTGCTGCCACAGCGCGTAGTCGCCGTACTGGACCGACAGCGGTTCCCACTGCGGCGGCTGCTGATGTGTGCGGGCCGCGTAGGCGGTGAAGACATCACGGGCCAGCACCGGCATCGAGGCACCGTCGGCGGCGATATGGTGCGCCACCAGCACCAGCGCGTGTTCCCCGGTCCCGGTGCGGTACAGCGCGGCCCGGACGGGTACCGATACCGCGACATCGAACCCGGTTTCGGCGACCCGCCGGATCCGGTCGGCGAGTTCGGTGTCGTCGGTAACCGATTCGGCCTCCGGCAGCAGATCGGTTCCGGCGGCCCGGGCGTCCAGGACGACCTGGCACGGTTCGCCGTCGACCAGGGGGTAGATCGTCCGCAGCGGCTCGTGCCGGACGGTCACGTCCTGGAACGCGGCCCGCAACGCCTCGACGTCCAACGCACCGCTCAACCGGGCCGCGAAACAGATGTTGTACGCGGCGGACCCGGTGTCGTACTGGTTGAGGAACCACATCCGGCGCTGCGCCGCCGCCAGCGGAACCACGGCCGGACGCTCACGCGCGGTCAACGGGCCGGTGGTAGCGCGGGTGCGAGTGGCGAGCAGTCGGGCCAGGCCGGCGATCGTCGGCTCGTCGAAGATATCGCGGATCCCGACCTCGAGGCCCAGAGCCGTCTCGGCGCGGGCGGCGAGCCGCGCGGCCGACAGCGAATCGACACCGATCTCGAACAGTTCGGCCGTCACGCTCACCTGATCGGCTCCGGTCAGATCGGAGACGATCCGCGCCAGCACGGTTTCCCGCTCGGTGCGCGGGGCCACGAATTCGGCATCGTCCTCGACCACCGGCCGGGGCAGCGCCGCACGGTCCACTTTGCCGTTGGCGGTGAGTGGTATCGCCGCCAGCACCTGGACCGCGGCCGGCACCAGATAGGCCGGGAGCGTCCGGGCGATCCGCTCGCGCAGGTCGCGGCCCGTGGCCGCGGCGCCGGGGACGAGCGTCACGTAGCCGGTGATCCGTTCCGTCGTCGCGACGACGACGGCCCGGGTGACCTCCGGCAGCGCGCACAGCGCGGCTTCGATCTCGCCGGGCTCCACTCGCTGGCCGCGCACCTTCACCTGGAAATCACCGCGCCCCGCGAACTCCAGATCACCGGACCGCGTCCAGCGGACCAGGTCGCCGGTGCGGTACAGCCGCTCCCCCGGCGCGCCGAAGGGGTGTGCGACGAACGCACCGCAGGTGAGGTCGGGGCGGCCGTGGTAACCGCGCGCCGTCTGCACACCCGAGACGTAGAGTTCGCCGGTCACGCCGAACGGAACAGGGCGCAGCCGGGCGTCCAGGACGTGAACGCGCATACCGGCGACGGGGCGGCCGATCGGCACGGTCGGGCGCGGGCTCTCCCCGGGCAGGCAGCGGTGGCTGGTGACGACCTCGGCCTCGGCCGGCCCGTACCAGTTCACGACCTCCGCATTGCCGAAGACCCGCACCGATTCGTCGACGGTGCGCTGGGCCAGCGCTTCCCCGGCGACGAACACCCGGCGGACCGACGGCAGGGGCGCCGCGGTCGTCTCGAGCAGGACATCGAGCATCGAGGGGACGAAATGCACGGTGCTGATCCGGTGTTCGGCCAAGACCTTCACCAGATAGGCCGGATCGCGGTGCCCGTCCGGGGCGGCGACCACGAGTTGCGCGCCGGTCTGCAACGGCCAGAACAGCTCCCACACCGCGATATCGAAGGTGATCGGGGTCTTGAACAGCACCACATCGGACCCGTCGTGCGGCCACTGCCGCTGGGCCCAGGCCAGCTGCGCCGCCGTCGCGGCATGGGTCAGGGCGACACCCTTGGGCAGGCCGGTCGACCCCGAGGTGAACAGCACATAGGCCGTGTTGTCCGGGCGCAGCGGCGCCCGGCGGTCCGCATCGGTGAGCGGGGCGTCGTCGTGGCCGCTCAGGTCTACCCGGTCGATCGGCTCGGTGGCGTACTCCGCCGGCAGATTCGCGTCGTCCGCGGACGAGGTCAGCACCAATACGGGCCGGGCCGCCGCGAGCACGCGGTCGATCCGCGCGGCCGGATGGTCCGGGTCGATCGGAAGGAACGCGGCCCCGGTCTTGACCACCGCGTACAACGCGGTGACGAGATCGGTGGACCGGCGGATCGCCACCGCCACAATGGTTTCGGGTGCGGCACCGCGGCCGGTGAGCCGGCGGGCGAGACGGTTCACGCGGCGGTCGAATTCCCGGTAGGTCAGCACGCCACCGGCCTGATCGCGCAGTGCCGGCGCGGCCGGGGTGCGGGCCACCTGGGCGTCGAATAGATCGACCAGGGTCCGGCCGGTGACGACCGGGCCGCCGGTGGCGTTCCACTGGTGCAGCAGCACTGTCCGATCGGCCTCGTCGAGCAATTCGATATCGCCGACCGCCGCGTTCGGCTCGGTCGCGGCTGCCTCGAGCACGCGGACGAACTGTGCGGCGAACCGCGCGGCGGTGTCCTCGTCGAACAGGTCGGTGGCATAGGTGAGGCGCAGTGTCATACCGACCGGCTCGTTACGGTCGCCGTGGCCCTCCGACATCATCAGCAGCAGGTCGCAGATCGCGGCATCGTCACCGGGATCGAGATCGTCCACGGTGAGATCCGGCAGTTCGACGTGGGCCCGGTCCATGTTCTGGTAGGCGAGCATCACCTGGAACAGCGGCGTATGCGCCGCCGAACGCACCGGATTCAATGCTTCCACCAGCTGTTCGAACGGCACGGTGGCATGGTCGTACGCCTCGACATCGCCCCGCCGGACCTGTTCCAGCAGTTCCCGGAAGCTCCGATCCGGCGCGACGTGGGTCCGCATCACCAGGGTGTTGACGAACATGCCCACGAGACCGTCGAGCGAGCGGTGGCCGCGGCCCGCGTGCGGTACCCCGATGGTGATGTCGTCGCCGCCGGACAGCCGGGCCAGCAGGACCGCCAGCGCCGTGTGCGCCACCATGAACGTGGTGGCACCGCCGCGACGCGCCAGCGTTTGTACCCGCCGGTGCAGGTCACCGGGAATGGTGACCCGCACGGACGCGCCGTGCTGGGTGCGCCGCGGCGGCCGCGGCCGATCGGCCGGCAGCTCGAGGACATCGGGGATACCCGCGAGCCGGGTGCTCCAGTACGCGATCTCGCGCGCACCACGCGACCGCGGATCGTCCGCCGACCCGAGTACCTCCCGCTGCCAGAGCGCGAAATCGGCGAACTGCACCGGCAGCGGGGCCCACTCCGGCGCGACCCCCAGCGAACGCGCTCGATAGGCGGTCATCAGATCGGCGGCCAGCGGTGCCACCGAGAAACCGTCACAACTGATGTGATGCGCGGCCAGCGCGAGCACCCAGACCGATTCGGAGAGCTGGAACAGCCCGACTCGCAGCGGCACCTCCGCGGCCACATCGAAGGTGCGGCCGAAGAACTCCGTCAGCCGCCGTGGCAGTTCGCCCTCGGCGATCGGTTCCGGTACCAGGTCCCCGCGCGCGGCGACCTCCGCGACCGGCAGCACCACCTGGGCCGGCACCCCGTCGACGGCCGGGTAGACCGTCCGCAGACTCTCGTGCCGCTCGACCACATCGCCGACGGCCGCCGTGAGCGCCGCGAGATCGAGGACACCATCGAGCCGGATCGCCAGCGGCACGATGTATCCGGCGGCCGCCGGGTCGAACTGGTTGAGGAACCACATCCGGGACTGCGCCGGCGAGAGCGGTATTCGTTCCGGGCGCGGGCGCGGCGCCGGCGCCGGGAGGGTCGGGACCGCCCGCAAGCGGGTGATGCGCTCGGCGAGGTCGGCGACCGTGGGCGCCTCGAAGATCATCCGCACCGCGACGTCGACCTCGAGGATATCGCCGATCCGGCTCAGCGCTCGCGTCGCGAGCAGCGAATTGCCGCCCAGCTCGAAGAAATCGTCCAGGGCACCGATCTCCGGCAGGGCGAGCAACTCGCCGAAGACATCGGCCACCGTCTGTTCGACCAGGCCCCGTGGCTCCCGGAACTCGGCCGCACGCACGGACGGGTCGGGTGCCGGCAGCGCGCGGTAATCGACCTTGCCGTTCGCGGTGAGCGGGATCGTATCGATCCGGATCACCGTGGCCGGAACCATGTAGGCGGGCAGTCGTTCCCGCAGCGACGCCCGAATCTCCTGGGTATCGCAGTCCGGTGGCGCGACCACGTGGGCGACCAGGCGCTGTTCGCCGTGATCGGTGCGTACCTGCGCCACCGCGGCGTCCACGACGGCATGGGCCACCAGCGCGGCCTCGATATCGCCGAGTTCGATCCGGAGGCCGCGAAGTTTCACCTGGGTATCGGACCGTCCCACGTAGCGCAGGCTGCCGGTGGTGTCCCAGCGCACCAGGTCGCCGGTCCGGTACAGCCGGGCACCACCGCCCAATGGGTCGGCGACGAAGGTGGCCGCGGTCGTATCCGGGCGTTCGTGATATCCGCGGGCCAGCTGCACCCCGCCCAGGTACAGCTCGCCCGTCACGCCGTCCGGGACCGGATTCAGCCGGGCATCCAGCACCCGGACCACCACATTCGCCTCGGGCACGCCGATCGGTACGGCGGTGCCGGAGACATCCTGGACGTGGTGGGAGGTGACGCTGACCGTGGCCTCGGTGGGCCCGTAGAGATTATCGATACGCGCGGTGCTGAACTCGGTGAAACGACGGACCGTCTCGGCCGGAAGCGCCTCACCGATGCACAGCACGCGCCGCAGGTCCGGCAGTTCGCGGACCGGGGATGTGGCCAGGAACGCGGCGAGCAGCGACGGGACGAAATCGACCGTGGTGACCCGGTGTTCGGCCAGCAGCCGGGCCAGCGCTCTGGTGTCACGGTGCGCGTCGGCGTCCGCCACCACCAGGGCCGCACCACAGGTAGCCGCCGAGAACAGCTCCCACACCGACAGATCGAAGGTCACCGGCGTCCGCCACACCATCACATCGGAACCGTCGAGACCGTAGTGGTCGCGCATCCAGCACAGCTGGTTCACCACCGACCGGTGGGTGACGGCCACACCTTTGGGAAGACCCGTCGAGCCGGAGGTGTAGATAACGTAGGCCAGATCGTTCGCACGCAATGGCCGGAGCCGGTCGGAGTCGGTGATCGGCGCCGGACCACCCTGCGGCGCGGACAATTCACCGAGCGGCCACACCGGAACCTCGGCCGGCAGATCCGCCTCGTCACCCCGGGCGAGCACGGCGATCGGGCGGGCGGTCGCGCAGACCGCGCCGAGCCGGTCGGCCGGATGATCCGGATCCAGTGGCAGGTACGCGGCACCCGCCGCGTGGATCGCGTACAGGGCGGCGAGCAGGTCGACGCAGCGATGCATGGCGACCCCGACCACCGTTCCCGGCCCCGCGCCCCGTTCGATGAGCGCGCGGGCCAGCCGGTTCACCCGGCACCCGAAAGCCTTGTAGTCCAGCCGTTCGCCGGTCACGGCATCGATGACAGCCGTGTTCCGGGGCGTGGCCGCGGTCTGGGCCGCGAACAGGTCCGCCAGAGTCGCCGGACCGATGACAGTGCTCGCACCGGCCGACCGCTGGGCCAGCGCCGAACGCTCGGACCCGGTCAGTAGATCGATATCGCCGACGAGCGCGGTGGGATCGGCGATGACCGCACGCAACAGCAACTGGTAGCGATCGAAGATCGTGCTGATCGTCGACTCGTCGAACAGGTCCGTGGCATAGCCGAATTCGACCGCCATACCGCCGGCTCCGCCTTCGGCGGACACGGTGTCGACCAGATTCAGGTGCAGATCGTATTTGGCCACGGCAGGATCGATCATCCGGGCGGTGACAGTCAGTCCGTCGATCCGCAGGGTCGGGATCTCGATGTTCTGGAACGAGAATCCCACCTGGGTCAGCGGCGCGTGTGCCGTCGATCGAGTCGGATTGAGCACCTCGACCAGGCGCTCGAACGGGATATCGGCATTCTCGAAAGCGGCCAGATCCGCGGCACGGACCTGGTCGAGCACCGCGGTGAAGGACGCGTCGGAGGCAACCCGCGTCCGCAGCACCAGCGTGTTGACGAACATACCGACCAGACCGTCGAGTCCGGGCTCGCCGCGGCCGGCGATGGGTGTCCCGACGGCGATGTCACCGGTCCCGGACAGCCGGGCCAGCAGCGCGGCGTAGACGGCGTGCATCACCATGAACACGGTCGTGTCGTGCCGCCGAGCCAGGCCGACCACGTCGCGATGGAGATCTGCGGGCAGGGTGGTGGAGTATGTCGCGCCCCGGAAGCTCTGCTGGGCCGGACGGGGCCGGTCGGTGGGCAGGTCGAGTACCTCGGGGAGCTCGGCGAGGGCCGTACGCCAGTACTCTGTCTGCGCGACCGTGGGGCTGTGCGGATCGTCCTCGGCGCCGAGCAGTTCCCGTTGCCACAGCGTGTAATCGGCGTACTGCACCGGCAACGGCGCCCACTGCGGCTCGTGGCCGCGGTGCCGGGCCCGGTAGGCGGTCATCAGGTCCCCGGCGAGCGGGGCGAGCGACGAGCCGTCGAAACTGATGTGATGCACGACCAGCACCAGGGTGTGTACGCCGGGCGCGCTGCGCAAGAGGGTTATCCGGAACGGGATCTCCCGCGTCACATCGAACCCGGCCGCGGTCTCCGCCGCGATCCGGGCCTCGACCGCCTCGGCCGCGACCGATACCGGCTCCAGCGGCGTACCGGCCTCGACCGCCGGCACGATCACCTGGTGTGGCCCGCTGTCGCTGTCGGGGTAGCGCGTGCGCAGCGCTTCGTGCCGGCCGACCACATCGGCGATCGCGGCCCGCAGGGCCGCCACATCGAGGTCGCCCGACAGCCGCAGCACCAGCGGAATGTTGTACAGCGGCGAAGCCGGGTCGAATCGATTGAGGAACCACATACGCGTTTGCGCCGGCGACAGCGGGATACGCCCGGGACGGTGCTGCGGCACCAGAGGTTGCCGACCGGCCGGGCCGCTGGTGCGCATCCGGTCGGCCAAAGCCGCGACGGTCGGTGCGTCGAACACCGTGCGCAGGGCGATATCGACACCGAATTCGGCGCTCAACCGACCGGCCACCCGGGTGGCCGACAGCGAGTTGCCGCCCAGGTCGAAGAAACTGTCGAAGGCGCCCATCCGCTCGATACCGAGCACCTCCGCGCATACCGCCGCCACGGTCTGTTCGACACTGTCGCGTGGCGCGACGAACTCGGTTCCGGCGGCGCCGAACACGGGCTCGGGCAGCGCGGCACGGTCGATCTTGCCGACAGGTGTGAGCGGCAGCGTCTCGAGCACCAGCACGGCTTCCGGAAGCATATGCGCGGGCAGCCGCTGCGCGGTGTAGGCCAACAGCTCCGCGGTATCCACCCCGGCGCCCGTGGGCACCACATAGGCGGCCAATCGGGCGCCGTGCTCGCCGGCGACACCCACCACATGCGCGACCGCCACCGAAGGATGCGTGGCGAGCGCGGCCTCGATCTCGCCGAGTTCGATGCGCTGGCCGCGGATCTTGACCTGGAAATCGGTGCGGCCGACGTATTCCAGCGTCCCCTCGGGAGTCCAGCGCGCCAGGTCGCCGGTGCGGTACATCCGGGTCCCGGGCGGACCGAAGGGCGCGGCCACGAACGCGGCCGCCGTGGCCGCGGGCCGGCGCAGGTATCCGCGGGCCAGTTGTACGCCGGAGACGAAGAGCTGCCCGGTCACCCCGACCGGCACCGGCCGCAACTCGGCGTCGAGGACCACCGCGTCGATGCCGCGGATCGGTCCGCCGATCGTCACCCGCTCGCCCACGGACAAGGGATCGCTGATCGCCACCATGATCGTGGTTTCGGTGGGGCCGTATCCGTTGAACAGTTCGCGACCGGGCGCCCATGCCGCCACCGTTTCGGCCGGGACCGCCTCGCCACCGGCCACCAGCACCCGCAGGGTGTCCAGACCCGCCGGGGCCATTGTCGCCAGCACACTCGGTGTCACGAACGCGTGCGAGACGCGCTGGGTCCGGATGAGTTCCGCCAGTTCCTCGCCGGCGAAGACATCCGGGGGCGAGACGACGAGCGCCGCACCGTTCGCATGCGCCATCAGCAGTTCCAGAACGACCGCGTCGAATCCGGGCGCCGCCACTTGCAGGACCCGTGACGACGGCTGCACCCGGTAGCGGTCACGCTGTTCGGCGGCGAAATTCGCCAGACCCTCGTGCGTCACCGCGACACCTTTGGGCGTACCGGTCGAGCCGGAGGTGTACAGCACGTATGCCGTATCGAGAACACGGCCGGGCCGGATCCGGTCCCGGTCTGTCACCGGCGCCGGCGATCGGGCGTCGAGCGCGGCCGCGGTGTCCGGATCGTCGAGTACCAGCGGGGCGATCGACCCGGGCAGCAGCATACGGGCCGATTCGACCGTTACCGCGACCCGGGCCGCGGCGTCGCCGAGCATCAGCGCGATCCGCTCGGCCGGATTCCGGGGGTCCACCGGAACGAAAGCCGCCCCGGTCGCCGCGATCGCCCGGATACCGGCCACGAATTCGACCGACCGCCCCATCACGAGCGCGATGTGATCACCGAGGCCCACACCGCGCGCGATGAGCTCGCGGGCGATCCGGTTCGACCATGCGTCCAATTCGCCGTAGGTGACCGTGCGCGCACCCGCGATCACCGCCACCGCGTCGCTGTCGGCCACCGCCAGGACATCGGCCAGCAATCGCGGCGCCACGGCCGGGGGCCCCGCGGCCGGAACCAGCCCGGCGTGTTCGGTCTCGGAGAGGATATCGACCGCACCGACCCGGATACCCGGATCGGTGACGACGGCGTCGAGCACCCGGTTGAGCCGGGCCGCGAATTCCGCGACGGTGCTCCGGTCGAACAGATCGGTCGCGTACTCGACGCGAAGGGCGACGCCTCCGCCGGCGGAGGCATTCTCCGCGACGGTGACCACGAGATCCACCTTCGCCGTTCCCGCTCCCGGGTCCAGGACCTCCACGGTGAGGCCGGGCAGTTCCAGACTGGGCCGTTCCATGTTCTCGAAGGCGAGGTACACCTGGCACAGCGGGGCATACGCGGCCGACCGCCCGGGATCGATCTCCTCCACCACCCGTTCATAGGGCAGGTCGCTGTTGGCGAAGCCGTCCACATCGATGGCACGCACGCGCGCCAGGAAGTCCGTGAACAACTCGGCGGGGCGGACCTCGGTCCGCAACGGCACGGTGTTGACGAACATTCCGACGAGCGGTTCCAGCGCGGGCTCACCGCGACCGGCCACGGCGGTGCCGACGGTGATGTCGCCGGAGCCCGACAACCGGGCGAGCAGCACGGCGAGCGCGGCGTGCACGACCATGAAGGTGGTGACGTTCGCCGATCGGGCCAGCTCTTCGATCCCACGGAAGACCTCGGCCGGGATCACGGCCTCGGTGCGGTCTCCGCGCAGTGAGCGCTGGGCCGGCCGCGCCCGGTCGGCGGGCAATTCCAGCACCGGTGGTTTACCGGCCAAACGGCCTGTCCAGTAAGCGAGCTGGCGGGCGGCCGGCGACTCCGGGTCCTCCTCGTCTCCGAGCAGCTCACGATGCCAGAGGCTGTAATCGGCGTATTGCACCCGCAGCGGCGGCCAGTCCGGCGTCTTACCCTGCACTCTGGCCTCGTAGGCGGTCGCGAGATCGACCGACAGCGGCCGCAGCGACGATCCGTCACAGCAGATGTGATGCAGGATGACCGCCAGGACGTGCCGGCGCCGATCGGCCGAAGCGAACAGGGCGCTGCGCAGCGGCGGCCGAACGCTGACGTCGAACCCGCGGGCCGCGAGTTCCCGGATCCGGTGCTCGACCTCCGCTCCCTCCGCGATCTCTGGCACGAGATCCAGTCCCGCGGCGGCCTCCTCGGCCGGCAGGACGATCTGCGAGCCCGCGCCGTCGACGGCCGGATAGACGGTGCGCAGGGCCTCGTGCCGCTCCAGTACATCGGTGAGCGCGGTGCGCAGGGCCGCCACATCGAGGTGGCCGGTCAGCCGCACCACCAGCGGGATGTTGTAGGCCGCCGAATCCGGGTCCACCTGGTTGATCAACCACATCCGGTTCTGGGCGGGAGCCGGCGGCACCGGGTCAACCCGCGGCCGGGCGCGCAGGGCGGGACGGGGCGGGCGGTGTCCGGCCGCGATATGCGCCGCGAGGCCGGCGACGGTCGGTGCACCGAACAGATCGCGCACCGAAACCTCGCAGCGGGTCACTTCGCCGATCCGGACGGCGGCGCTGGTCGCGGTGAGCGAATTACCGCCCAGATCGAAGAAGTCGTCCAATACGCCGACCCGTTCGACACCGAGAACCTCGGCGAATACATCGGCGATCGTCTCCTCGACCACCGTGCTCGGTGCCACATAGGCCGCGGCGGAATCGAACACCGGCTCGGGCAGGCCCCGGTAATCGATCTTGCCGTTGACGGTCAGCGGAAGTTCGGGGATCACGACGACGGTCGCCGGCACCATGTACTCGGGCAGGACCTCGGCCACCCGGCCACGCAGGGCGTCGGCGATACCGACGGCCGGATCGCCGGCCGGCACCACATAGGCGACCAGCCGCGCCGCTTCCGTACCGGGCCGATGGACGATTACGACCGCGGTCGCCACCGCATCGTCGGCCAGCAGCACATTACGGATCTCGTCGAGTTCGATCCGGAAGCCGCGCAACTGGACCTGATGATCTGACCGGCTGCGATACTCCAGTTCACCCCGGTGGTTCCAGCGGGCGATATCCCCACTGCGATAGAGGCGGGTGCCCGGTGCGCCAAACGGGTCCGCGACGAACCGCGCCGCGCTCAGCGCGGGTCGCCCGAGATATCCGCGCGACAGCTGCGCTCCCGAAACATAGACCTCACCCCAGGCACCCAGCGGCGCCGGCCGCAACCGTTCGTCCAGGACATAGGTGCGCAGGCCCGGCAGGGCCGTGCCGATCGCGCTCGCGGCTCCCGGCACCGCGATGTCCGGGGTCAACGGGAGATAGGTGACGAACACTGTGGTCTCGGTGATCCCGTAGCTGTTGGCCACGACCGGCACCTGCCGATGGTTTTCGTACCAGGGGGCCAGTCCCGCCGGATCCAGGCGCTCTCCGGACAGGATCACCGTCCGCAGCGCCAGCGGGCCTTCGGCCTCCCCGTCTGCCGCGTACCGCTCCCGGGCGGCCGCGAACTGCTGGAAGGCCGAGGGTGTCTGGTTGAAGATCGTCACCTTTTCGCGCGCCACGCAACGCACTACCTCGTCGGGTGAACGGGTGGTCGCGGTGTCCACCACGACGACACGGCCGCCGGAGACCAGCGGTCCGAAGATTTCCCACACCGAGTAGTCGAACGCGAAGGAGTGGAACAACGTCCAGACATCGCCGGGCCGCACTCCGATCTCGGCGCAGGCATTGATCAGGTATGAGGCCACCGCGCGGTGACCGATCGGCACGCCCTTGGGGCGGCCCGTCGAGCCGGAGGTGTAGATGACGTAGGCGATATTGTCCGGCCGCAGTGGACGGGACCGCTCGGTGTCGGTGACCGGCGCGGAGTCGGCGTCGGACCCGCCGCGGTCGTCGAACACCACGACCCGGGCCGGGTCGCCCGGGACCCATTCCCGCAGGGCCTCGTTCGTGACCACCAGCACCGGGCCGGCATCGGCGAGCACATAGTCGATGCGGTCGGCGGGATGGGCGATATCGAGGGGCAGGTAGGCGGCCCCCGATTTCAGCACGGCCACAGTGGCGACGATCAGGTCCGCGTCCCGCGGCATCGCGACCGCCACCAGGGTTTCCGGCCCCGCTCCACGCGCGATGAGCGCGCGCGCGAACCGATTGGACCGCTCATCCAGTTCCCGGTAGGTCAGAGCGGTCGAGCCACAGGTCACGGCGACGGCGCCGGGAGCTGCCGCGGCCCGATCGGTCAACAGGCCGACCAACGTGGTGTCCGCGATCACACCGTCGCGGCCCGCGAGTTCGCCGACGATCCGCCGTTCCTCCACAGAGCCGATAAGCGGGATCTCGACCACGGGAGTTTCCAGAGGCGACTCCAGCAATCGCCGCAGGAATTCCACGAACCGCGTGGTGTGCAGCTCGAGTTCGTCCTGACCGTACAAATTCGGATTACCGTGTAATTCGAGCAGCAGGGGTCCCTCGGTGCCGGGACGGTAGAGGTTCAGTTGCATATCGTCGAGGGCGCCGGAAGTGAGGGCGCGATACCGCCCCACGGCGGACCCGAGGCGGATCTCGCTGTCGAAGAACAGAATGTTGACGACCGGACCGAATGAATTGGCCGCTGTCTCGGAGATATTCGTATCCCGCCGCATGTCCTCGAAGCGGTAGAGCTGATGCCGGATCGCCGAAACGAGTTCGGACACCGCGGAACCGACCAAGCCCTCGACCGTGGTCTGCGGAGTCACCGCGAACCGGATCGGCACCATATTCGCGAGCATGGCGGCGGCATGCCGCAGGCGCCTGGTCACCCGGCCGCTCACCGGCATCGACAACACCACATCGTCGGACCCGGTCATCCTGGCCAGGAACGCGGCGAACGCCGCGATCACCACCTGCGCCGGCGAGGCCCCCTGCTTCTCCGCGAACCGCTCCAGCAGCTCGGTCAGCCGGTCCGGCAACTGCCGGCCGGCCATATGATCGTTGTCGCTCCAGCGTGCGGCGCGCCCCGAAAGACTCACCGGGGTGGGGAGACCGGACATCTTCTCGTACCAGTACGCCCGGTCGGATTCGAAGCGCTGGCTCGCGTGGTAAGCGCGATCGGCTTCGGCGATATCCCGCAGACTCGCCGCCACCAACGGCGCAGGTCGCCTGCCCTCGATGGCCGCGTTGTAGTGCTCGGTGACCCGGCCGATGAAATTGAACGCGCCGTATCCGTCGATGATCAGATGATGTGCGCGTGCGTACCACAGGTACCGCCGCTCACCGATCTTGATGAGTTTCGCGACCGACAGCCGGTCACGACCGAGATCGACGGCCTTGGTGCTGTAGTCGCGACGCATCCACTCCATGGCCGCGGCGAAGGGGTCGTCGGCACCGGACAGGTCCAGCAGCGCGTCGTCATAAACGATGCTGCGGTCCACGAATTGGTAAGGGCGTCCGTCGTATTCGACAACCCGCACGACGAGTGACTCGGTTTCTCGCCCGGTGATATTCGTTGCCTCGGTGAGCAGGTCGATATCGACTTCGCCCTCGATGTCGACGTAATGGGCGATATTGACGTTGGGCCTGCCCGGAAGATTGTCGGCCAGCCACATGCTGTACTGCGCCCGCGACAACGGAATGAGATCAAGATCGTGGTCGACAGCTGTGGCCGATCGCGAATTCATCTTCCAACCTCTCGCTCGGACTCGGAGGCACCGGCGCACAGCAGAAAATGCCCCCTGCTGCGCTCGGAGCCTGGGTACGACTTCGTCGTGACGAAGCGGTGTCCACGCCCCTGCCACGCGAACACCTTTAAGAGCAAACAGCTATCAGATCGTGCGCCGGACAATTTATGCACACTGCCCGCGCGCCGTGCAACCGGGTCCGGCGTTTTGCCCATCGACGCGCCGACCACCCCCCGCGGACCCGGCACCCGGCTCCCGTGCGGCGCACGCGAGAGACGGCTCGGCCCAGATCACAACGGAGAGGGTGCGGCGGACGGCCGTCGCGATGTGGTCGCATATTCGGCGCTCAGGTCGGGGGCCCCGGATCGATCGGGCGGAAGGAGCGCCACGAGCCACTCACCCGGGCAAGCAAGTATCCAGTTGCGCGCAGGTGGCTCTGTACGAAGGGTCCAGATAAGGGAAGGCTCGTGCCGTGATCGGACGTCTCACCGCATTGTTCACCGGGCTCTGGCTGTACGGCTTCTCGATGGCCGTGATGATCCGCGCCGCAGTCGGTTTGGATCCCTGGGACGTCTTTCATCAGGGGGTCACCCGGCAGGCGCCGATGAGCTTCGGCACGGTGACCGTGCTGACCGGCGCGGTGGTACTACTGGCCTGGATTCCGCTGCGCCAATGGCCCGGTGTGGGAACGGTGAGCAATGTGGTGCTCGTCGGCGTTTCGGTCGATGTGGGGCTCTGGCTACTCCCGCACTGGGGGTCGATGCCGGTCCGGCTGGGGGCGATGGTGTTCGCGGTCGTGCTCAACGCACTGGCCAGTGTGCTCTACATCGGCGCGGGCCTGGGGCCGGGCCCGCGCGACGGCCTGATGACAGGGCTCGCCCGCCGGACCGGATGGTCCATCCGACGGGTCCGGACGATCATCGAGGTGACGGTGCTGAGCACCGGCTGGTTGCTCGGCGGCAGCGTCGGTCTCGGCACCGTGGTCTACGCGGTGACCATCGGCCCGCTGATCCAGCTCATGATCCCGCTGGTCGCCGGCCGCTTACCCGGGTTCGATTCCCCGCCACCCCCGCGGTCGCCGGACGCGGTCCGCGGCGCGACCGGGCGCCAGGACGGGTCGGTCTCCTCCGGCACATGACCCATGGTGGCTACTCCGGGGTCCAGGAACCGGGCCGTTACCCGGACCCTGTCGAACACGGAGCGGGCGACGCCGATATCCCGGCGTCGCCCGCTCGACGGCTCGGTCAGTCGCGGAAGGCGTCCTTCACCTTCTCGCCCGCGTCCTTCAGGTTGGACTTGGTCTGGTCGGCCTTGCCTTCGTTCTTCGTCTCCTCGTCGCCGGTGGCCTTCCCGAGCTTTTCCTTGGCCTGACCGGCGAGTTCTTCGGCTTTGTTGTCGAACTTGTCCTTCGCGCCCATCGCCTGTCCCCTCTCGTCGGATGTGATCGGCCGGCGGTCCGGCCGATCGTGGGGCGAATAACCACCGCGCGCCCCCTCAAACACCCACTCCGAGCCGCTTCCGGGCCACCGCGGCGCACCCGTCGACCGACCAGGACCTGCGTACACCACGCGAATCGCCGAGTTCCCGGCCGCGGGCGGTGTCCTACTCGCCCGTAGCGCCGGACCTGCCTATTCTGCTCCGACGACAACGGAGTCGGGAACCGTACCGCCAACCCCTGAGCAGATCGGCAGGCCCGTGAACGCCACAAACATCGACCCCCTCCCGACCCCGTCCGCGTCCGGTAGACGATCCGAGGCGATCCACCGCTTCCTCGTCAAACCCGCCGACGCGGGAATCGCGGGCGCGGTGGACGGCGGCAAGCTCCTCGAATGGATCGACAAGGTCGCCTATGCCGCGGCGGCCCAGTGGAGCGGCCACTACTGTGTCACCGCCTATGTGGGCAATATCCATCTCGACCGGCCGATAGCAGGCGGGGAACTGGTCGAGCTGCACGCGAACCTCGTGTACACCGGCCGGACGAGCATGCACATTCTGGTCAGCGTCTACTCGACCGACCCCACCCGGCAGAAACCGGTCCAGACGGCGCAGTGCCTCACGATCTTCGTCGCCGTGGACGAGGCACGGCGCACGGTCGCGGTGCCTCAGTGGGAACCGGCCACAATTCTCGAACTGCGGCGCCACCGGCAGGCCCGGGCCCGGATCTCGGTCCGGAAGCGTATCGAGGAGGCCATGGCCGCGCAGCGTTACACCGCCGCCGGCACCGCGCCGAGCGCGACCCTGCGGTTCCTGGCGGCGCCCTCGGATATCAACTGGGGCGGCAAGGTGCACGGCGGCCGCACGATGGGGTGGATCGACGAAGCCGCCTATGTCTGCGGGGCCGACTGGGCCGGCCAGCATGTGATCACCTCCTATTTCGGTGGTATCCGCTTCTACCGGCCGATCGTCATCGGCCATATCGTGGAGGTCACCGCGCGGCTGATCCATACCGGCCCGCGCAGTATGCATATCAGCGTGCACGTGACCGCGACCGATCCGCATTCCGACGAGCCGGCCCTCGCCGCGCACGGCCTGGCCGTGGTCGTGGCCGTCGACCCCGCGGGCAAAGCGCGGCCCATCCAGCAGTGGACACCGGTCTCCGACGAGGACCGGTCCCTGGCGGCCCATGCCCGTCACCTCGTGGACCTGCGCGCCGAGGTCGAACCGTTCGCCACCGCCGCCGATCTACCGGCCGACGCCGAACCGAGCCATTTCCGCGTGCCCCTTCCGGGCTGAGTCCGGCCGGACCCGGGTTCCGGAACCGGGTCGGAGGAGGTGCCCGCCCCGGCGATGCGCCGGGGGACGGCGATCCGCCCGCAGCGCGTTCCCGGCCACCCGTCAGGTGGCCGGGCCGGCTCCCATGGCGCGGCGCCACGCGGCACCGCGCAGCAGACGCAGGCCGTTGAGACCCACGATGATCGTGGAGCCTTCGTGTCCGGCGACGCCGAGGGGTAGCGGCAGGGTGCCCACCAGGTCCCACACCACCAGCACCGCGATGAAGGACGCGGCGATCACCAGATTCGCGACCACGATGCGACGGGCTCGCCGGGCCAGCGCGAGTACCGCGGGGATGGCGGTGAGATCGTCGCGGACCACCACGGCATCGGCAGTCCGCAATGTCAGATCCGCACCGGCGCCGCCCATGGCGATACCGGCGTGCGCGGCCGCGAGGGCGGGGGCGTCGTTGACCCCGTCGCCCACCACCGTCACCGCGGCGCCGGCGGCCCGCAACTGCCGGACGGCGGCGACCTTGTCCGCCGGGAGCAGCTCGGCCCGGATATCGGTGATGCCGACGCGGGCGGCCAACCGCTCGGCGGCCGGCCGGTTGTCACCGGTCAGCAGCACCGGGTTCGCCCCGGTCAGCTGCCGCGACGCCGTGATCGCGGCGACGGCTTCCGGGCGCATCTCGTCGGCCAGAGCGAGTACGCCGATCGGCCGTTGGTCGCAGGTCACCACGACCGCGGTGCAGCCGCGCGCCTGCAGGGCCGCCACGGCAGCCGCGGCCGTCTCGGTATCCGCACCGGGCGCGGACTCCGCCACCAGCACCGCCGGTGATCCGACCCGGACCCGGTGGTCACCGACGCGTGCACTCACTCCGCGACCCGGTTCGGCGGCGAATTCGCCGACAGCGGGCACGTCGAGCCCGCGCGCGCGAGCGGCCCGGACGATGGACGCGGCGAGCGGGTGTTCGCTGGGCCGTTCCACGGCCGCCGCGAGCCGCAGGACCGCGTCGGCGTCGAACGACTCGGTGGTGCACCGTATCTCGACCAGTTCCGGATTGCCGCGGGTCAAGGTTCCGGTCTTGTCGTACGCGAGCAGGTCGGTGGTCCCGAGTCGCTCCATGACGACGGCGGATTTGACGAGTACCCCGTGCCGCCCGGCGGTCGCGACGGCGGCCAGCAGCGGAGGCATGGTCGCCAGCACCACCGCGCACGGGGAGGCCACGATCATGAAGGTCATCGCGCGCAGCAGCGCCCGCTGCAGCGGCTCCCCGAACAGCAGCGGCACCACGAATATCGCCAGGGTGGCGGCCACCATCGCCACCGAGTAGCGCTGTTCGATCTTCTCGATGAACAGCTGAGTACGGGCCTTGGTGCGGCTCGCCTGCTCCACCAGGGAGGCGATCCGGGCGACGACCGAATCCTGCGCGCGGCGGTCGACTCGTATCCACAGGGCGCCGGTGCCGTTGAGGGTGCCGGCGAAGACCTCGTCGCCGACGGATCTGTCCACCGGCAGCGGCTCTCCGGTGATGGTGGCTTGATCGACCTCGCTTCCGCCGGCTACGACGGTGGCGTCGGCGGCGATCCGTTCGCCGGGGCGGACCACGACCGTATCGCCGATCTCGAGTTCGGCGACCGGGACCGTCTCGTCCTCGCCGTTCACGGCGACCCGGGTCGCGGTATCCGGCGCCAGATCCAGCAGGCCGCGTACCGAATCCTCGGTCCGCGCGCTCGCGAAGGCCTCGAGCGCGCCCGAGGTGGCGAAGATGACGATCAGCAGCGCGCCGTCCCCGACCTGACCGATCGCCGCGGCACCCAGCGCGGCGACCACCATCAGCAGATCCACGTCCAGCGTTCGCTCCCGCAGCGCCCGCAGTCCGGCCGCGGCGGGTTCCCACCCACCCGCGGCGTAGCAGGCCAGGTACAGCGCCCACCACGACCAGGCCGGGCCACCGGCCAGCTGCGTCGCGACTCCGGCCGCGAAAAGCACCACCGCTGTTGCCGCCCACCGGGTTTCGGGCAGTTCGAACAGTTTCGTCCGACGCACGGTCACCGCGGCGCGCGCGAGCGTCGAATCGGTGGGCGTACGCGTCGGAACGGCCACAGGTCACCTCCACAGCGGGAACGAACGATCCACCGACCATAACAGAACACATGAAGACGTCTTCATTTATGCTGGTTGATATGCTGTCTGCTTATGGGACACGGGGTCGAAGGCCGGGACCGCCCGATCGCGCGATTGGACGGGGACGCGGCGGCCCGCGTCGCGACCACACTGCAGGCACTGGCCACACCGAGCCGGCTGCTCATCCTGAGCGAATTACGCCAGGGCCCTCTCCCGGTGACCGAGCTGGCGACGGCGGTCGGGATGGAGCAGTCGGCGGTATCGCACCAACTGCGGCTCCTGCGCAATCTCGGCCTGGTCACCGGCGCCCGTAGCGGGCGCAGCATCGTCTACAGCCTCTACGACAGTCATGTCGCCCAGCTGCTCGACGAGGCGATCTATCACAGCGAGCACCTCCGCCTGGGCCTCGCCGACCGCCCCGAAGCGGCCGGCTGATTCCCACCGGAACGGGCGGCCGGCCACCGCCGGTGGCCGTGGGAGCTCAGTCGTGGTCCGGTATTCCGCGTACCCGATGTTCGGCGGCGTTCAACGTTTCGACCAGGAGACGGCGCACATGGCCGCCCCGGGTGCGGTAGAGCATGCGCCGGCCGGCCCGCCTCCGGACCACCAGCCCGGCCAGTTCCAGCTTGGCCAGATGTTGCGAGACCGCCGGCCGGGCCAGCGCGACCCGGGCGGCCAGCGAACCGACATCCAGTTCGTCGTCGCCGCTCAGTAGCCACAGCAGCCGCAGCCGGGTCGGATCGGACAGCATCCGCAGTGCCGTCGATGCCGCGTCCACGAGATCCGGGGGCGGCAGCTCGGACCAATGGCTACTAGAATCGTGTGCGTACACGAGCACATATTCTGCCCGTTCGGCACAGATCGAGGAGTCGAGGGTTGTCACTGTTCGCCCATCGCGCCTACCGGCGCCTGTTCGCGGCGCAGGTATCGGCCCTGTGCGGTACCGGTCTGGCCACCGTGGCGCTGGGACTGCTCGCCTATCAGCTGGCCGGCAAGGACGCCGGTCTCGTCCTCGGCACGGCTCTGACGATCAAGATGGCCGTGTACGTCACCGTCGCGCCCGTGGCGGCGGCCTACGCCGATCGGCTGCCGCGACGCGGCGTGCTGGTGACCCTGGACCTGGTGCGCGTCGCGGCGGCACTGACCCTGCCGTTCGTGCACGAGGTATGGCAGGTCTACCTGTCGATCGCGGTGCTGCAGACCGCGTCGGCCGTGTTCACCCCGGCCTTCCAGGCCACGCTGCCCGATATCCTGCCCACCGAACGCGAGTACACGCGGGCGCTGTCCGCGTCACAACTCGCCGCGACGATGGAGAGCCTGCTCAGTCCGTTGCTGGCGGCGCTGCTGCTCACTGTGCTGGATTTCCACCGGCTGTTCGCCGGCACCGCCCTGGGCTTCCTCGCCTCCGCGATACTGGTCGCGGGTACAGCGATTCCGGATCCGGTCCGGCGCGCAGTGACCGGGATATGGGACCGGACCGCCGCCGGTATGCGGATCTTCGCCGCCACCCCGCGACTGCGCGGCCTGCTCGGGGTGAACCTCGTGGTGGCGGCGGTGGGATCGGTGGTGATGGTCAATACCGTCAACTACGTCCGCGATGTACTGGGCGGTTCGCCCGCCGATGTCGCGGTGCTACTGGCGGCCAATGGATTCGGCACGATGCTCGCGGCCCTGGTACTGCCCCCGGTGCTGGACCGGGTCGGGGAACGCTCGATCGTGCTCGCCGGGGCGGGGACCCTCGTCCTCGGCATCGCGATGGCGATCACGATGGCGCTGTCGGGGGCCGGCAGCCGGACCGCCGCCCTCGCGGTCTGGGCGCTCATCGGTGCCGGTACCGGACTGGCGATCACTCCCGCCGGGCAGGTACTGCGGCGCTCCGCGCATCCCAAGGACCGCCCGGCCCTCTTCGCGGCCCAGTTCTCGCTTTCGCATCTGTGCTGGCTGATCACCTACCCGCTCGCCGGCCGGCTCGCCACCTCGACGGGATTCGCCACCACCTGGATCGTGCTGGCCCTTGTTGCCGGCGCCGGTCTGGCCGCGGCGGTGCGGTACTGGCCCCGGCACGATCCCGCCGCACTCGGTCACGTCCACGACGGCCGGACCGATCCCGGGCATGTCCACGATGCGATACCGGTGGGCGCGAACAGCTACCGGCACACCCACACCTTCGTCATCGACGATGATCACCGGCGGTGGCCCACGCCGGTCGGCTGATGCGCCAGTCTCCGGTTGGTGACCCGCAGTTGCCGAGCGGTCGTCACGGCGAGCGTGCGTACCTGTACCGGGGTCAGGAGGCCACACAGCCGGTCCCAGTGCAGGGCGACCAACTGCCCCGGCGCCACGTCGGGCACGGCGGAGTACCCGTCCTCCCATACGGGCACCGACAGCGCCGCCGGCGCGCTCAGCAGCAACCGGCCCTCATCGAAGCGCAACCGGCGGCGCCGCACCGTCAGTTCGTCGCCGTGCCGGGCCGTCACTGCGCCCCAGCTGATCCGGCAGCAGTCGAGCACCCGGATCGGCTGCTCCCCGCCGCGACCGAGCAACCGGGTCCAGGGGTAGATGCCGAAGACATGGAAGCAGTGATTGGCCGCTGCCTCACCGGCCAGCGATTCCTCGGCGAGGTACTGCCAATAGTGCCCGGCGGCCGGGCCGATCACGGCGAGTAGCTCGGTGACGAAGGCGTCCGGATCCAGTCCCACGCCGACGCCGCCGCCGATCCAGTACGACTCGACAAGCCGATGATCCAGCGGATCATCGATACCGGTCATACGCGACATCACGCGCAGGTAGGGCCAGGCCCCGGTGAAATGGCGCGCCGCGGCCCGCACCCGGTCCGCGGTGCCGCCGCGCAGGGCCGACGGCTCGGCCGGGCCGCAATAGCCGAGCCGGTTGGGCGCGTAGGCGTACCGGGCGAACATCTCGGTTCCCCGGGCGGTGCGGGCGTCGGCGGGCATGCTCACGGGTCCACCGACACTTCGCGCCGCCACCGCTGCTCGACGTCACCGAATCGCCAGACGGCCGCGGCAGCAGCCCAGGTCAGGACGAAGAGCCCGACGATGATGAACCCCATCGCGCCGAGATCGAGCGCGCCGATCCAGGCGAGCGGGCCGGTGGTGAGGTCGAGCTTCTCGGTCAGGATGGAAATGATCTCCTGCGCCCCGATCAACAGGGCCACCGCGACCGAGAGACCGGTGACCACGAAGTTGTAGTAGATCTTGCGGACCGGGCCCGCGAACGCCCAGCCGTAGGCGAAATTCATGAACGTCCCGTCCAGGGCGTCGAACAGCGACATCCCCGCCGAGAACAGCACGGGCAGTAAGAGAATCGCGTACCAGGGCAGATCGGTGGCCGCCGCGCCACCGGCGATCACGAGCAGACCCACCTCGGTGACGGTGTCGAAACCGAGTCCGAACAGCAAGCCGACCGGATACATCTGCCAGGGTCGGCGCACCGCGCGCATCAGCGGTCCGAAGACGCGGTTCAGCGCGCCGCGGTCGTCCAGCCGGCGTTCGAGTTCGGCTTCGTCGTACACCCCGCTCCGCATACCGCGGAACACACGCCAGATCCCGATCAGCGATATCAGGTTCAGCAAGCCGATCAGGATGAGAAAGGTCCCCGAGACACCCGTGCCGAAAACGCCGGTCCACTGCTGCAACCGTGAATTGTCGTCCTGCAGATTGACCGCGAGCGCCTTCACCCCCGCCGCCAGCAGGGCGACCAACGCGAACACGATGGTGGAATGCCCGAGCGAGAACCAGAAACCGACCGACAACGGTTTCTGGTTCTCGGCCACCAGTTTCCGGGTCGTATTGTCGATCGCGGCGATATGGTCGGCGTCGAACGCGTGCCGCATACCCAGGGTGTAGGCGGTGATACCGAGACCCGCACCGAAGACGGCGCCGTCGACGAGATAGCCGCCCGGAACCACCAGGAACAACAGTGTCGCGAAGCCGATGAGGTGAAGGGCGACGATCGTGAGAATCATCCCGGCCACGCTGCGCCGCTGCGCGGGGTCCAGACCCGACCAGCCCGCGCGCAGGGCCGCCACCGATTTCCGCACCGTCGGTGTACCTCGTTCCTTCCGGCCGGCGGTCCCCGCGGACCCGCCGCGTCAACAGATCCGCGGCAACTGTTCACCGGCGGGCAGATCGACCACCCGCGTCCCGCCGAGCGCGGTGCGTGCCACCACCATGCCCGGATGTTCCTCGACACAGCGGCCGATCACCGCCGCGTGCGCCCCGAGCGGATGGGCGCGCAACGCCGCGAGTACCCGCTCCGCGTCCGCGGGAGGGACAAAGGCGACCAGTTTGCCCTCGTTGGCGACATACATCGGGTCCAGGCCGAGCAGGCCACACGCATCTCGGACCGCGGCCGGTACCGGCAGTGCCGTTTCGTCCAACGCGATACCCGTACCGGCGGCGCGGGCGATCTCGTTGAGCGTGGCGGCCACCCCGCCGCGGGTCGGGTCGCGCAGTACATGCAGATCCGCACCCGTTTGCAGCATGGCGGCCACCAGGCCGGCGAGCGGCGCGGTATCGCTGAGCACCGTCGTGCCGAACTCCAGGCCTTCGCGACAGCTCATCACCGCGATACCGTGCACCCCGATCTCACCGCTGACCATGACGATATCGCCGGCGGCCGCGCGCTCGGGCCGGATATCGACGCCGTCGGCGAGGACACCGATCCCGGCGGTGTTGATGAAGATGCCGTCGCCGTGCCCGGCGTCCACGACCTTGGTGTCGCCGGTCACCAGCGAGACACCGGCCGCCGACGCCGCGGTGCCGAGCGCCTCGGCCACGTGGGCGATCTCGGACAGCGCGGTGCCCTCTTCGAGAATGAACGCGGTGGACAGCACCAGGGGCCGCGCACCGGCCATGGCCAGATCGTTGACCGTGCCGTTCACCGCGAGTTCGCCGATCGAACCGCCGGGGAACACCAGCGGTTTCACAACGAAGGAATCGGTGGAGAAGGCCAGGCGGGTGCCGTCGACCGGCACGACCGCGGAATCCCCCAGACCGGCGTCGGCGGCGGCCCCGAAGGCCGGGAGGAACAGGTGCTCGATCAGCTCCCCCGACATCGCCCCGCCGCCGCCGTGACCCATCACGATGTTCGGTGCGTCGCGCAGCGGCATCGGGCACACCCACGCATCGGCATCGATCGTCACCGCCGGGGTCATCGGATCCTCACGCATGGGCCACCTCCGCGGGCTGGTCCAGCCGGCGGTACAGGTAGTAGGCGGCACACGCGCCCTCGGAGGAGACCATGGTGGCGCCCAACGGGTTGCGCGGCGTGCACTGCGTGCCGAACGCGGCGCATTCGTTGGGTTTGATCAGACCCTGCAGGACCTCTCCGGACCGGCAGATCGCCGATTCGGCCGCGTGCAGCTCGCCCACCGCGAACCGGTGTTCGGCGTCGTAGTCGCGGTAGCGCGACGACAGCCGCCACCCACTGTCCGGGATCACGCCGATCCCCCGCCAGGCCCGGTCGGTGACCTCGAAGACATCGTCGAGCATGGCCTTGGCCGCCGGATTCCCCGCCTCCGATACCGCGCGGGGATAGGCGTTCTCCACCTCGTGCCGGCCCGCCTCGAGCTGCGCCACGGTACGGCGGATGCCCTCGAGGATATCCAGCGGTTCGAACCCGGTGACCACCATGGGGGCCCGGTAGCGCTGGGCCAGCGGCGGATACTCCCGGGTACCCATCACCGTGCACACATGCCCGGCCAGCAGGAACGCCTGGACCCGGCACTGCGGCGATTCCATGATGGCGGCGATCGCCGGCGGCACCAGCACATGCGACACCAGCAGCGAGAAGTTCTCGATACCGAGGCGCTGGGCCTGGTAGACGGTCATCGCGTTGGCCGGGGCGGTGGTCTCGAAGCCGATCCCGAAGAAGACCACCTGGCGGTCCGGGTTCGCTTTGGCCAGCTCCAGCGCGTCCAGCGGCGAATAGACCACCCGGACGTCCCCGCCTTCGCTCTTGACGTGGAAGAGATCTTTTTCGCTGCCCGGAACCCGCAACATATCGCCGAAGGAGCAGAAGATCACCCCGGGCCGGGCGGCGATCTCGAGGGCCTTGTCGATGACCTCCAGCGGGGTGACGCACACAGGGCAGCCCGGGCCGTGGATCATCTCGATCCGGTCCGGCAGCAACTGGTCGATTCCGTGCCGGATGATCGAATGTGTCTGGCCGCCACATACTTCCATGATCGCCCACCGGCGGTCGGTGGTGGCGCGGATCCGGTCGAGAAGTTTCCTCGCCAATTGCGGGTCACTGAATTCGTCGAGATATTTCACGGCTCCTCCTCGGGGTCGCGCTGCCGTGGCGCCGCGGGGTTGTCCACTCCCGCCTGGGCCGCCGCGACGGCGAAACCGTCGGCGAACTCCTCGTTCAACACACCGAGGTGTTCGAATTCGGCCAAGGTCCGCAGTGCCGATTCCTCGTCCAGCCGGTTGATGGCGAATCCCACATGCACGACGACGTAGTCGCCGATCGCGGCATCCGGGATGTACTGCAGGCATACGTCCTTGTGCACGCCGCCGAAATCGACGACCGACATCAGCGTGCCGTCGCGCTCCTCGAGGCTGAGTACCTTTCCGGGAACTGCCAGGCACATAATCGTCCTCCTTCTCCACTCAGCCCGCGGCCACCGCGAGCACCTGACCGAACGCGAGACCGCCGTCGTTGGGGGGCAACCGGTGGTGGGTGAGCACGGTGAAACCGTGCGCCCGCAGCAGCCGCCGGGTGGTCGACAACAGCAACGCGTTCTGGAACACACCGCCCGAGAGGGCGACGGTCGTGGCCGGTCCGGGGTAGGCCAGGGCCGTCTCCAGGACAAGCCGCGCGAGCGCGGCATGGAAACGCGCGCCGATCACCGCGGCCGGTACCGCGTGCGCGGTATCGGCGACCACCGCCGCGAGCACCGGGGCGGGATCGATGGACACCGGGTCGCGGCCGGTGTCGATCGCGAACCGGTACTCGACATCGCCCGTATCACCGCGCCGGGACACACCTTCGAGTTCGATGGCCGCCTGAGCCTCGTAGTCCACGGTGTGCCGGACCCCGGCCAGCGAGGCCACCGCGTCGAACAGCCGGCCCATACTCGAGGTCGGCACACATCCCAGGCCGGTCTCGAACTGGTGGGCGAGCACCGCGCGTTCGGCCGCCGGGCAGGCCCGTACCGAGGCGATCGCGGGCCGCCAGTCGATACCGGCCGCCCACAGATGCGCCAATGCCATCCGGTACGGCCGGTGCACGCTCGTATCACCACCGGCCAGCGGCACATATTTCAGATGCGCCAGCCGCCGGTAGCCCTTGTATCCGGCGGCCAGGAACTCCCCGCCCCAGACCGCTCCGTCGGGGCCGAACCCGGTGCCGTCGAACGCGACTCCCAGCACGGTGTCGGCCGGCCCGAGGCCGTGCTCCCCCATCACCGCGGCGATATGCGCGTGATGGTGCTGCACGGTGCGTACCGGGCGGTCGCCGGCCGCGCGGCGCGCCCACTCCGTGGAGCGGTAACCCGGGTGGGTGTCGGCGGCGAGCTGGGCCGGGCGCACACCGGTCAGTTCCCGGAGGTGCCGTTCGGTGGCGTCGAAGGCCCGCAGCGTCGCCAGATCGTCCATATCGCCGACGTGCTGGCTCAACCAGGCGTATCGGCCGTCGGCCACGGCGCAGACGTTCTTCAGATCGGCCCCCACCGCGAGCGTCGGTGTCACCGGCACGGGTAACGCGAGTGGCAGCGGCGCGTATCCCCGCGACCGGCGCACCGGTGTCTCGACACCGTCGACGACGCGCACCACCGAATCATCGCAGGGCACCAGGATCCGGCGGTCGTGCCACAACCATCCGTCGGCCAGCCCGGCGAGGCGTTCGCGGGCGTCCGCGTCCTGATAGCAGATCGGTTCGCTGCTGCGGTTGCCGGAGGTCATCACCAGCGCATCGGGACCGGGAGGGTCGCCGGGGAGCCCGAAGAGCAGGATGTGCAGCGGGGTGTAGGCCAGCAGCACACCGAGATCCGGATTGCCCGGTGCGACGGATCCGGCGACCTGCCGGGCACCGCGCGGGAGCAGCACAATGGGGCGCTGGGGTCCGGTCAGCAGTGTCGCGGCGACACCGTCGACACCGGCTATCCCACGGGCGACCGCGAGATCCGGCGCCATCACGGCGAAAGGCTTTCCGCCGCGGCGTTTCCGGCGGCGTAACTCGGCCACCGCGGTCTCGTTCGTGGCGTCGCAGGCCAGGTGATAACCGCCGACGCCCTTCACCGCGAGGATGCCGCCCGCGCGCAGCAGCGCACGCGCGGCGGCGAGCGGTGCACCACCGCCCGGCCCGGCGTAGTACAGGCGGGGACCGCACTCCGGGCAGGCGATGGGCTGGGCATGAAAACGGCGATCGCCGGGATCGTGGTATTCCCGGGCGCAGCGCGCGCACATCGGAAAATCGGCCATCGAGGTGCGCGCCCGATCGTAGGGCAAGGACGCGATGATGGTGAATCGCGGACCGCAGTTGGTGCAGTTGACGAAGGGGTGGCGATAGCGCCGGTCGGCGGGATCGCGCAGTTCCGCGGCACAGGCCGCGCAGATCGCGATATCGGGTGAGGCGAGCGTACGCCCGCCGCCCGCGGTGGTGTCGGCGATCCGGAATCCGGTACCGCCGCGCAGCGGCAATTCCCGGCATTCGATCGATTCCACCACGGCCAGCGGCGGCGGGGCGGTCCGCAGGCGCCGTTCGAACTCCGCGAGGTCGGCAAGCGTCCCCTCGGTTTCGATGAACACCCCGCTGCTGTCGTTGGACACCCGGCCGCTCAGCGACAGCTCCGCCGCTGTGGTGTAGACGAACGGCCGGAACCCGACACCCTGCACCACGCCGCGCACCACGAAGCGGCGCCGCGCCC
This sequence comes from Nocardia sp. NPDC050193, assembly GCA_040674215.1. Classification (GTDB taxonomy): domain Bacteria; phylum Actinomycetota; class Actinomycetes; order Mycobacteriales; family Mycobacteriaceae; genus Nocardia. Next base: position 94,433 of record JBFARE010000019.1, read on the forward strand.
GGCCGCCCGTCACGGCTGCTCACCCCGGCCGAGTAGGCGCAATCCGGCCATCGCCTCGGCCGCGCCGGCCGCGTCGGTCTTCTCGACCGCGAAGCCCATATGGATGACCACCCAGTCACCCGGACCCGCCGGATCGTCCTCGAGCAGGCCGATGTTCACCCGCCGATGCTCACCGGATACGTCCACCACAGCGATCTGGCGGTGGTAGCCGGCGGGTACCGCGACGACCCGGCCGGGGATACCGAGGCACATGGTCACACCTCCTGATGTGGGCGGAGCAGTTCGGCGACGATGCGGTCCACGGCCGTCACGGCCGCGTCCACCGCATCACCGACCGGGGTGGACAGCCCGAGCCGCTCGTCGACCGATTCGACCTGGCACCCGACAACCACGGTCGGGGGCACCGTGCCGCCCAGCGCCCGGACACCGGCGAACACCGCCGCCGGATCCATCGCGTGAGCGTCCAGCGCGGCGGTCTCGGCGCGGCCGGGTTCGGCCCGGATCACCTCGACCCGCCCCGGCATGCCGCGATCGGGCACCGCGTCGACCAGCACCAGCGCATCCCATGGGTCGAGCAGGTCGTAGGCCAGGTGCATGCCGCGGATGCCGTAGTCCACCACCCGCACACCGGGGGCCGGGTGCGCCGGCAGCCGCCGCACCACCTCTGGTCCGAAACCGTCGTCGCCGAGGAAGATATTGCCGATCCCGGCGACCAGCACGGTATCCGTAGGCTCAGCCCTTTCCGTCGGTCGGCGTCGTCGCCCCGCCGACATCCTGGTCGTCGACCTTCCCCGTCGCCGTCTCCTCCGGTTCGTTCGCCGTCGGTTTGCGCCCCTCGTAGGGCGGAACAGCCGGTTCGCCACCGGAGGGCGGCTCCGAGGTGAACTCGGCCTCCCGCTCGGCGTCCTCGCCGTGCGCGGAGGTCACTTCCTCCTGACCGATATCGCCCGGTTCGCGTTCGGCGGGTCCGCCGGCCACGGTGTCGGCGCCGGTATCGCGCGATCCCGGCGCACCGCGTTCCTGCTGTGGTTCTTCTCTCGGGTCCTGCATCGTGGCTCCTTCCGATCCGCCGCTACATATGCCGGATCTTCAGATATCTCCGGAGGTCCGGTAACGAGCGCACACCGAGGTAGACAGCCGCGGCCGCCAGCACCGCCACCACCGCTGTCGAGACAACTCCCACCGTCTGCATCACGTACTTCCTTTCACTTCTCGGGCTCGTCGAGCGGCTCCAGTTCGTCGGGCGCGAAATAGAGGTACCGGCCGAACCATTCGTGCAGTTCGGCCGCGGGGTCGTCGTCCAGCACGACCCCGACGTGTGACTCCCCGTCCACGTCCTGGTGCACCGAGACGACCCGGGCGGGCGCACCGTCGACGAACAGATCCTGGGCGTCGGCCCGCCGGGACGGGTGCAGCCGGACCCGGCTGCCCCGGCGCACCAGCACACCCGCCACCGGCACCGCGTCGCTCTCGGGACGGACGGCGCGGTCGGCCACCGGGTCCCACCAATCGATCCCCTCCGGAACCTCCGGTACCGGGTGGGGCCGGTCGGTGCCTGATTCGCGCAGCACACCGTGCAGCTGCCGCATCGCTTCCGGCGAGACGGCCTCGCAGCGGTCGATGATCTCGGCCGCGCGCGGGTCGGTCGCCCGGGCCTGTGCCTTCTCCTCCTCGGTCATCGTCATCACCCGCAGGGTGAGGATCTCGTCGATCTCGGTGGAATCGAATAGCTCACCCGCGCTCTGCGCGGCGATCTCGGGATGGTCGTAGAGGATGATCGGCGAGATCAGCAGCAGGCTGTGATCACCGGGCGGGCCGGCGAGCACCGGGAAGCACCGGTGCGACGCGCAGTGTCCGACCGCCGGCGCGGCCGCCGCCGGTGGGTCCAGGGACGAGACGAACTGTCCGCCGCCGACCTGACCGAGGACGTGCGCGCCGATCAGCGAACGGGCGAGAGCGTCCTGGCTGCCGGTCGCGGGGGCGCCTACATTGCGGACCTCCGCCGTGAGCCGCAGGAACCCGCCGGCACGCTCGACGGCGAGGGCGAATTCACCGGCGAGCGGTTGCCGGGCCCGCACCAGAGTCCCGGCCGCCCGGCCCGCGGCATCGGCGATCTCCTCGGTATCGACGCCCGCGGGGACGGTCAATGGACGGACGAGTGATACCGCGGCCGTCGGGCCGACGACGATCTCCTGGGTGACGGCCTCGTCCCAGGAGAGCCACGAGCGCGCGCCGACGGACAGTTCGGCACGCGGCCGGCCGTCGTCGCCCATCACCTGCCGCCGCTGGAGCTGGAGGAACCGAACAGTCCAGGTCAGTACCGGGTCCGCCGCCGGGTCCAGGAGGAACCCGGCCGACAACGACGGCTCCTCGCCGAATCCCGCCGCGGCCGCCCCTGGTGGTCCCAGCACCCCGAACTGCCACCGCGCCATATTCTTTCGCGTGGTCGCCCGGTAGGGGTAGAGCAGATAGCCCTCGTAGAGCACCGCGTCGGCGACGGCGCGGGCCCGGGCCAGCGGGTCGGCGGTCACGGCAGCTCCTCCGCGCGCGCCAGCAGCCGGGTCACCGCGTCGTCGAAGCCGAGCAGACCGTGACCGGATTTGTAGGCGGCCAGCGCGTCGAGGGTGTCCCGGTGCAGGCGGACCCAGCCGGTATTCGGGAAATGCGCGGCCATGAGCTCCCGCCACACCGACAGCGGCATATCGAAGGTGTCCTCGCGGTCCCACGGGATCTGCTGGATCGCGAAGCCACCGCTGCCCTTGATGAAAACCGTGCCGCTGAACAGGAAGAGCAGCGGCACCGAGCCGTCGCGCAGGGCGTGCAGGTATTTCGATCCGGTCACTTCGAAGTCGTAGGTGCACGGCATCGGCATATCCACCTCGGCGCCGCCGGAGAACCCGGGCACCATGGTGGCGCAGTGCATCCAGAGGAAGGATCGCTGGGTCTCCCGCCAGCGTTCGCGTGCGCCGAACAGGTCGGTCAGCCCGGCGCCCTCTTCGTCGGAGTACCGGCGGCGCGACGGCTGGATCCGCACCTGCGCGCGGAGGGCGATCGCGTGGACGGGTTCGTCCGCGAGCGAGGCGATGCCGACCCGGGCGGTCAGGACCGGCGCGACGGAGTAGGGCTGGGGTGCGATCTCCAGCACCGCGAACGTGGTCGAGTGCACCGGGCTCATAGCGCGTCCCGGGCCCGGGCCGAGGCGGCCGCGAAGAATTCGTTCAGGTAGTCACGCACATCCTGGCCACCGTCGAAACCGCGCCACAGCAGGCGCATCCGGCCGACGAATTCGTAGCACGCGTCGATCGGCAGGAGCAGACAGCTCGCCCGCTCGCTACCGTTGTCGGGAACGCGGATCAGCAGGGCCTCGACATCGGCGGCGAGCATATCCAGTTCTGGGTGCCGCCGCAGGATCGTGTGCCATCGGTCCAGTGGTAGTTCCGATTCGGTCGCGCCTGCGGGGCCCGGATAGAAGGCCACGGTCCGGTCTTCCGCGGAGTTGCGGAAGAAGAAGGCCAGGCCCACCGGTATCTCCAACGCGTCCCATTCCGCCGGGCCGATCGTGAACCCGGGGAAGGCGAGGTAGCGATCGGGCACCGCCCGGTACCGCAGGGCCGCCTGCTGGTCCACGAACAGCAGATAGCAGCCGCGGCAGACGCACATCAGCTGCCTGCCCTCGATATCCACGACGTGCCGGTGTTCGGCGGCGATGGGCTCGGCGCACATCTCGCAGCGCTCACCGGCCCGCGCCGTGGGCGGGCGTTCGGCGGTGATCCGCCGGAGCACTCGCGACGGTGTGTTCACCCCGGCACCCCCACCGGCACGGCCACCGACAGTTCCCCGGACCGCATGAGGACCGGAAGCGGTTCGAGGTGACCGTCGCCGTCGAGACGCGCACCGGCCCGGACGATATCGAAATGCGCGCGACAGGTCGGGCAGCGCAGGACCGCGTCACCGACCGGGTATCCGGCCCGCCGATGCAGGGCGGCCCCCGCGAGCGGATGCCCGCAGGCCGGACAGTGGTCCCGGTAGGCGAACAGTTGCTCACCCACCCGGCAGGCCAGCACCGTATATCCGGCGACCGCGAAACCGCCTACTTCGCCGGGAACGAGTTCGGCCAGTTCGGGGACCGGGACCCAGCTGCCCGCCGCCCGGTCGTCGGCGCGCACCCGGGAGAACAGCGAATCGGTGGAGATCAATCCCGCCGGTTCCGGTGGGGCAGCCACGACTTCGATGGCCTCGATCTCCGGGGCGGCGGTACGTACCGCGTCCTCCACCGCCAGTTCCAGGGTCACCGACGAGGACGGGCAGCTACGGCAACTGCCGGTCAGTTCCAGGCGGACCACCCCGTCGACAATGCCGACCAGGGTGACATCGCCGCCGTGCGAGCCGAGATAAGGCCGCACACTGTCGAGGGCGGACCGGACCCTGGCCGCCGCGTCGTGCGGATGCAGCCCGTGCACCAGCAACAGGCTCGCGACCAGATCGTCGCGGGCCAGGCGTTCGACCGACCCCGGGTCCAGTAGCTCGACCACGCGGGCCAGTCCCGCGCCGTACAACCCGGCCACCTCGCGTACCAGTTCCTCGGCCCGTTCGCGGGCGACGGCGCCGCCCGCCGAACTGGCGTCGAGCAGTGTCTCTATCCGGTCGCCCGACGCGCGCCAGCGCTGCCCGTCAGGTGCTGTGTCGTCCTGTCCGTGTGGGGGTGCGTCCACCTCACTCTCCCGTCGCCGGTACCGGATTCACTCCGGTGTGGCCGTCTGCGTCGGCGAATGCAGTGTCCGCAGGCTCTGCCCCTTACCGAGGTACATGTGCACGCCGCACGGCAGGCAGGGATCGAAACTGCGGACGGTGCGCATGATGTCGATGCCCTTGAAATGCTCGCGGTCGTTCTCCTCGAAGATCGGCTGGCCCTGCACCGCGTCCTCGTACGGACCCGGCGTGCCGTAGCTGTCGCGCGGACTGGCGTTCCACGGGGTAGGCGGATACGGATGGTAATTCGCGATCTTCCCGTCCCGGATCACCATGTGATGCGAGAGCACACCACGCACCGCCTCGGTGAAACCACAACCGATGCCCTCCTCGGGCACCTCGAACTCCTCCCAGGTCTTGGTGTGCCCGGCTCGGACCTCCGCGAGCGCCTTCTCCGCGAAATGCAGCGCGCAGGCCGCGGCGTAGGCCTGGAAGTAGGTCCGGGCGCGGTCACGTTCGATGGTGTTGCTGCCGTGCGCGGGGATATTCCATTCCAGCGTGACCGGGCCCGCGAGCGCGGTCTTGGGCAGGTTGATCCGCACGCTGTGACCGGTGGACTGCACGTACCCGATATCGACCAGTCCGGCCAGCGCCGTCGACCACAGCCGCGCCAGCGGCCCGCCGCCGGTATCCAGGGCCAGGTGGTCGCTGCCGTCGAACCAGCGCGGCGACATGACCCAGCTGTACTTGTCCTCCAGGTCGCGTTTCTGCGGCCGGGGATTGGTGTGCTGGTTCCAGGGGTGCCGCCGGTCCACCGGGTTGCCCAGCGGGTCGGTGGCCACGAACGTCTCCTGGTCGGTCCAGTCCTCGTAGTACGAACTGCCCAGCAGGATCCGCAGACCCAGATTGATATCGACCAGGGAGGTCGTGATCAGCTTGCCGTCGACCACCACGCCCGGGGTGACGAACATCTTACGACCCCAGTCCTCCATGTCCGCGTAGGAGAAGTTGCAGAACTCCGGATCCTGGAACGACCCCCAGCAGCCCAGCAGTGTGCGCCGCAGCCCCACCTTGTCGTAGCCGGGTATCGCGTCGTAGAAGAAGTCGAACAGATCGTCGTGCATCGGCACGACCTTCTTCATGAACTCGACATAGCGCATCAGCCTGGTCATGTAGTCGGTCATCAGCTGGACCGTCGCCACGGTGCCCGGGCCGCCCGGGTACAGCGTCGACGGGTGCACATGCCGGCCCTCCATCAGGCAGAACATCTCGCGGGTGTACCGGCTCACCTGCAAGGCTTCCCGGTAGAACTCGCCGGTGAACGGGTTCAGCGCGCGCATGATGTCGGCTATCGTGCGGTAGCCGTGTGCCTGCGCGTGCGGGGCGTCGGTCCGCTCGGCCACCGCGAGCACTCCGGGATTGGTCTCGGCGACCATCTTCTCGCAGAAGTCCACGCCGACCAGGTTCTCCTGGAAGATGTTGTGGTCGAACATGTACTCGGCCGCCTCGCCGAGGTTGACGATCCACTCGCCCAGGTGCGGCGGCTGCACGCCGTAGGCCATGTTCTGGCAGTAGCAGGAGCAGGTCGCGTGGTTGTCGCCGCAGATACCGCAGATACGGCTGGTGATGAAATGGGCGTCGCGCGGGTCCTTACCGCGCATGAACACCGAGTAGCCGCGGAAGATCGACGAGGTGCTGTGGCACTCCACGACTTCGCTGTTGTCGAAATCGATCTTGGTATAGATCCCGAGGCTGCCGACGATGCGGGTGATCGGATCCCACGCCATCTCGACGAGGCTGTCCGGTTCGATCGTCCGATGTGACGGCTCGGGGATGATCTGGGTCATCGCCTGGACCCTCCTACCAGGTTCGGGTCGCGCCGGTCTCGAGCTCTTCGCCCCTGTGCCGCCAGCGTGGCTCTTTGTCGACGGTACGACCGGTGATGTGACGGAGGCTGCGGACCACCGATCCATAGAGGCCCGAGGCGGCGGAGGAGAACTTCCCGCCGGGCGGTTCGTCCATGAACGGCATGAATTTGTCGGGGAAGCCGGGCATGGTGCACCCGATGCAGATACCGCCCACGTTCGGGCAGCCGCCCACACCGTTGATCCACCCACGCTTCGGCACATTGCACTTGACCACGGGCCCCCAGCACCCCAGTTTCACGATGCATTTCGGGGAGCCGTACTCGGTGGCGAAATCGCCCTCCTCGTAGTAGCCCGCGCGGTCGCAACCCTCGTGCACGGTCGCGCCGAACAGCCATCTGGGGCGCAGCGCCTCGTCGAGCGGGATCATCGGGGCCTGACCGGTGGCCGTGTAGAGCAGATAGGTGAGCGTCTCCGACAGATTGTCGGGATGGATGGGGCAGCCGGGGACACAGACGATCGGGATTCCGGCCTTGCTCTTCCAGTCCCAGCCGAGATAGTCGGGCACGCCCATCGCACCGGTCGGGTTACCGGCCATGGCATGTATACCGCCGTAGGTGGCGCAGGTGCCGGCCGCCACGATGGCCGTGGCCTTCGGGGCCAGACGGTCCAACCATTCGCTGGTCGTCAGGGGCTGGCCGGTGGCGGGATCGTTGCCGAATCCGCACCAGTACCCCTCTTCGTGCAATTGTTCGTTCGGTATCGACCCCTCCACGACCAAGACGAACGGGTCGATTTCGCCACGATCTGCCCGGAAGAACCATTCGAGGAAATCGTCGGCACCACCATTGGGACCACACTCGAAGTCGATGAGCGGCCAGTGCACCGCGACCTTCGGGAGACCGGGGAGGGCGCCGAGGGCGATTTCCTCGACACTGGGCTGGGTGGCGGCGGTCAACGCCACCGAATCCCCGTCGCAACTGAGACCGGCATTGATCCAGAGCACATGGATCAATGTCTCTTCGGCTCGGACCGCTTCCTGAGTTGGCATACGCTGCCACCTTCCGGAGTCGAAGCGGGGACTGGCCGTTCCGGCTCATAGACCACGGATTGTGACTCTGATCACAACAGTCTAGACGGGGTGACCTGCACCCTCAAGACTCGTCGCGGCCGCTCGGCGCTGCACCGTCAGCCACTCGTACCAGCGGTCGAGCCCCGCGCCGGTCGTTGCCGAGACCGGAAGGAATTCGAGGCCGGGATTGACCGCACGCGCGTAGTCGGTGCAGGCGCCGAGATCGAAATCGACATACGGCAGCAAGTCGATCTTGTTCACGAGCACCAGTCCGGCCGCCGCGAACATATGCGGATACTTCAGCGGCTTGTCCGTCCCCTCGGTCACCGAGATCAGCACGACCTTCCGCGACTCACCGAGATCGAACAACGCCGGGCACACGAGGTTGCCCACATTCTCGATGAACAGCAACGTGCCGGGCCCGGGATCCAGCGCGTGCAGCGCGCGTCGCGTCATCTCGGCATCCAGATGACAGCCGGCCCCCGTATTGACCTGCACCGCCCGGGCACCGGTCGCGGCGATCCGCTCGGCATCACGGACCGTCTCCTGATCACCTTCGATCACCGAGATCGGGGTACCGGGCAACGCGAGGATGGTCCGCTCGAGCAGCGTGGTCTTGCCCGCGCCCGGAGAACTGGTCATATTGAAGGCCACGATGCCGCGCTCGCGCAGCCACTCCCGGTTGTGCTGGGCGAGGTGGTCGTTGCGCGCGAGCACTTTCTGCTCGAGCGATACCGTTTCGGTCGCCGTCGGGTGGGTGTGCGGTGCCCCGCCGTCGTGTCCATGCTCATGGCCGCCGGGTACGTGCTCGTCGCCGGGACCGTGCGTATGCGGGGGACCGTCCCGGCCGTGTTCGTGTCCGGGATCGGCCGGCCCGTCGTGCCCGACCGTGATCACGCCTACCGTGTCGTTTCCACATCCGCAGGTTGCGCACATTCTCGGCTCACTTCCATCGAGCGGATCCGCAGCGCCCGGCCCGCTCCTATCGCCACATCCGCGCTTCCGCACGGGCACAGCAGGAGCAGCTCGGTGACGGTGAAGTCCGCACCGCAGTCACGGCAGTGCGCCGCACCCGGTACGCACCGGATATCCAGACTCGCGCCGTCCGCGACGGTGCCCTCGGCGGCGATATCGAAAGCGAATCGCAGCGCATCGGGTACCACGGCGGTCAGCACGCCCACCTCGACGGTCACGCGATACACCGCACGACCCGCCGCGTGGTCACACACGGCGTCGACAACACTCTGCGCAATCGCGAGTTCGTGCATCATGCTCTCGACTCGTCGAGGGATAACTGGATGCTACTCCCGCCGCACACTCCGAAGTCACCCCGCGGCGGGCCCGATCGTCGCGCTCACGCGAGGTAGATCACCGCCGTCCGAGCCGAGCCGGAGTAATCGAGTGTGCGATTCGACCGGCCGCGCCGGTTCCGCGCGGCGCATGGCCGGCGAAATTCCGCACAACGCCGCCGCTCCTCGCCGCGCTACAGCGTCGGCGGGTCGAACGGACGTGGGCCCCTCGAGTGCCCGATCGGGCAGCACCGCCGATGCCCACGCCCGGTGAACCGGACCGAAGACCGTTACCGCGCGTCACCCGTGCCGGCGCCGAGAAGATCCACAGCAAGCTCGGTGCCGGTCGCCGCCCGCACCTGCTCCACCTCCACCTCCGGAGCGAGTTCGCGCAGCACCGGCCCGCCGTCCTCGATATCGATCACGGCGAGATCGGTGATGATCCGCTGCACCACGCCCTGCCCGGTCAGCGGCAGTGTGCACTTCTCGACGATCTTGGCGCCGCCGGCGCGGTCGGTGTGCTCCATGACGACGAGAACGCGGCGGGCGCCGTGTACCAGATCCATGGCACCGCCCATGCCCTTGACCATCTTTCCCGGGACCATCCAGTTCGCGAGGTCACCGGTCGCCGATACCTGCATACCGCCGAGTACGGCGGTATCGATGTGCCCGCCGCGGATCATGCCGAACGACAGCGCCGAATCGAAGAACGCCGCCCCGGCGTTCACCGTCACGGTTTCCTTGCCCGCATTGATCAGGTCGGGATCGACCGAGTCCGCGGTCGGATAGGGGCCGGTGCCCAGGATGCCGTTCTCCGAGTGCAGGACGACCTTCACCTCCGGCGGGAGGTAGTTCGGGATCAGCGTCGGCAGACCGATGCCCAGGTTCACGTATTCGCCGGGACGCATTTCGGCGGCGGCCCGTCGCGCCATCTGCTGCCGGGTCCAACTCATACCGATGCCTCCTGGACCGTGCGCTTCTCGATCCGTTTGTCCTGCGGCCCGGTACAGACGATGCGCTGGACGAATACGCCGGGCAGATGGATGTGCGAAGGATTCAGCTCGCCGGGTTCGACCAATTGTTCCACCTGTGCGATGGTCACCTTCCCGGCCATCGCGGCGAGCGGATTGAAATTCATCGCGGTCTTGTCGAACACCAGGTTGCCCTCGGTATCGCCGACCACGGCATGCACCAGCGCGAAATCGGCGAGAATCCCTTCTTCCAGGACGTAGCGCCTACCGTGGAATTCCCGCACTTCCTTGGGCGGCGACCCCACCGCCACCGAGCCGTCGGCCCGGTACCGCCAGGGCAGACCGCCCTCGCTGATCGGTGTCCCCACTCCGGCGGGGGTATAGAAGGCGGGGATGCCCGCGCCGCCGGCCCGCAGGCGTTCGGCCAGCGTGCCCTGCGGCGTCAGTTCCACCTCGAGTTCACCCGCGAGATACTGCCGGGCGAATTCCTTGTTCTCTCCCACATAGGACGCCGTGACCCGCGCGATCCGTTTGGCGGAGAGCAGGATTCCGAGACCGTAGTCGTCGACGCCACAGTTGTTCGAGTAGACCTCGAAATCGGTCGCCGGACCCGCGGCGATCGCCGCGATCAGCGCGTCCGGAATACCGCAGAGCCCGAAACCGCCGACCGCCAGCGTCGCACCGTCGGCGATATCGGCGACCGCCGCGGCGGCCGACGCCGCCACCTTCGCGCTCATCGGTGGGCCTGCGTGGCGGGCAGGATCCGGGCACGCACCTCGCCGAAACCGATCCGGGCGCCCCCGGGGCCGGGGGCGGTGGCCGCGATGGCGATCTCGTCGCCGTCCTCGAGGAAGGTCCGGGTCTGTCCGTTGACCTCGACCGGTTCGGCCCCGCCCCAGGTGAGTTCGATGAAGGCGCCGCGCTGATCTTTGTTGTCACCGGAGATCGTGCCGGAGGCGAACAGGTCGCCGGTGCGCGCCGCGGCCCCGTTGATCGTGGTGTGGGCGAGCATCTGCGCGGGCGACCAGTACATCTGGGCATAGGGCGGCCGGGAGACCAGCTGCCCGTTCCATTCGATGCTGAGGTCGATGTCCAGGCCCCATTTCTGCTCACCGCGTAGGTACGGCAGTGGCTCGGGGTCCTGGACCGGGGTATCGATCCGAGCCGCTTCCAGGGCGGCCAGCGGCACCACCCACGGTGAGATCGAGGTCGCGAAACTCTTCCCGAGGAACGGACCGAGCGGCACGTACTCCCAGGCCTGGATATCGCGGGCGGACCAGTCGTTGACCACCACCGCGCCGAAGACGTGCTCGGCGAATTCGTCCGGCGTGATCACGGTGCCCGGCGCGGAGGGCACCCCGACGACGAACCCCAGCTCGGCCTCGATGTCCAGTCGCCGGGACGGGCCGAAGCTCGGGACCTCCTCGGCGGGTGATCTGCGCTGTCCGCAGGGGCGGACGATATCGGTGCCGGATACGACTACGGTGCTCGACCGGCCGTGGTAGCCGACCGGGAGATGTTTCCAGTTCGGCATCAGCGGCGCCGAACCGGGCCGGAACAGCCTGCCCAGATTGGTGGCGTGCTGTTCGGAGGCATAGAAATCCACGTAGTCGGCGACCTCGATGGGCAGATGCATGGTGACATCGGCGAGGTCGAACACGGCGTCCGCGGGCATTTCGCCCCGGACCAGTTCGGTGATCCGGCTACGGGCGGCGGCCCACTGCCGGGGGCCGCGAGCCATGAAATCGTTGAGCGACGGGCGCGCGAATACGTCGTCCCCCAGCGCGGCGGCCAAATCGACCACCGTGTCCGCGACCCGGACACCGACGCGCGGCGCGGTGCCGGGGGTGGAGAAAACGCCGTACGGCAGATTGTCGATGCCGAACGAGGAATCGGCGGGGATATCGATGACGGTCATGACGCTGATCTTTCGGAGACGGGCCGCAGTGCGGCCGGGAGCAGGTCCAGATCCACCAGTTCGGTGAGGGGGTCGCGGATACTGCAGGTCCCGAACGAGCGGAACGCGCCCCGCGCGGCTTTCGCCTCGGCTTCCGACAGCGCGGCCAGCTCGGCGGCGATCGCGGCGCCGTTCCGGTTCGCCAGCACTGCCTCGAGCGCGCCGGTATCGGCGCCGGCGAGAGCCAGGTGGGCCGCGAGCAGCAGATTGAGGAAGCCGTGCTGTTCGAATCCGGTGGTGGGGTCGGTATTGCGAACGGCGTGGTGCAGTCCGGCGGTCGCCTTGAACGGGATCCCGGCGGCGACGGCCGACCGCACCGCCGCCGCGAGTTCCCGCTCGTCCGGATACGCCGCGGCCATGATGCCGCCGGTGCGGAACTTCGCCGCGTAGGGCGAGCCGGCGAGCCGCTCCAGGAAGGCCGGCCGCCGGTCGTCCCGCGGTACCTCGACATACAGCTCGAGACCCGCGGTCGGGCCGGCGATCGAATCGAGCGCCGTAAAGAATTCCGGCGCGGACAGCTGCGCCGGGGCAGCGATCTCCAGGCCCGTCACAGCCGGCCCGTCGAGCGCGGCGGCCTGCTCCAGCGCCGGAACCACTGTCCCGGGTCCCTCCGGGGCGGTGAACATCACGGCCAACGGGCCGGGTGCCCGTTCCGCCAGTTCGGCGAGCCGCGGGATGGGGAAGATCAGCGGTCCGACGAGCGCGGCGAAATCACTGTCCCGATAGCGCGCGTGCGCGGTCAGTGCGCCGGGCAGCGGCGCGTTACCGGGTGGGAAGAGCGCCGCGTCGTCGCACAGCCCACGCAGGAGAGTGGGGATCACGCGCTCGCCTCCCCCAGCCACGACCACGCGTACTCGGGGTCCTCGCACGCCAGCGCGCCCTCGCCCAGTTCCAACGGGGCGAAGGTGTCGACCATGACCGCGGTCTCCTCGACCGATTCCAGACCCAGCGAACGCTCCATACCGCCGGGCTGCGGCCCGTGCGCATGGCCGCCCGGATGTACCGACACCGAGCCGAGGCCGATACCGGAACCCTTGCGCGCCTCGTAGTTCCCGCCGCAGTAGAACATGACCTCGTCGGAGTCGACATTGGAGTGGTAGTAGGGCACCGGGACGGCCAGCGGATGATAGTCGACCTTGCGCGGGACGAAATTGCACACCACGAACCCGGTGCCCTCGAACGCCTGGTGCACCGGCGGCGGCTGATGGACCCGGCCGGTGATCGGCTCGAAATCGTCGATATTGAAGGTGTACGGGTACAGGCAGCCGTCCCAGCCGACCACATCGAACGGATGCCGCGGGTACACCATGCGGGTGCCGACGATACCGCGGGAGGTGCGGTGTTTGACGAGCACCTCCACCTCGGTGCCCTCCGCGAGCAGCACCTCCCGGGGGCCGTGTAGGTCGCGTTCGCAGTAGGGTGCGTTCTCCAGCAGCTGCCCGAACCGCGAGAGGTACCGCTTGGGCGGCACGATATGGCTGCTCGACTCGATCGCGTACGCGCGCAGCGGCTCGCCCCCCTGGGGAATCCAGCGGTGGGTGGTGGAGGTCGGGATCACGACGTAGTCGCCCGGCCGGGCCTCCAGGGCGCCGAATACCGTCTCCACCCGCGCCGCACCGGATTCGACATAGACGATCTCGTCGCCGAGGGCGTTGCGGTACAGCGGCGACTCCTTCGCCGCGACCACATAGGAGATCCGTACATCGGAATTACCGAGCAGCAGCCGGCGGCCGGTGACCACATCGGTATCCGCCCAGGTCCCGACCGGGAACAGCGTGTGCAATTTCAGGTGTCGCGGCTTCAGCGGATGGTTGGGCGTGGTGGTCTGGTCGGGGACCTCCCACACATCGGCTCCGGAGATCGCCGACGGGATCCCGCGGTGATAGAGCAGCGACGAATCCGAAGAGAAACCCTCCTCTCCCATCAGCTCCTCGTAGTAGAGCCGCCCGCTGTCGTCGCGGTGCTGGGTGTGGCGTTTCGGCGGAACATTGCCGAGTTGGCGGTAGTACGCCATGACCTGCCTCCTCGTGGAAACGGATGTGGATCTGGGAAAGGTGGGCGCACGTCGCCGCCGCGGGTGACCTCGGTCGCCCCGCGACGGCGACGCGTTCAGTCCACCCGCAGTTCGATGCCCTTGGTCTCCTCGACGAAGAAGACCGCGCCCAGCGTGAGCAGCGCGCAGAACACGAAGTAACCCGCGGGCGCCAGCGAATTGCCGGTCACGTCGATGAGCCAGGTCGCGATGAACGGCGCGGTGCCACCGAGCAGCATGTTTGTGATGTTGTTGCCCAGCGCCAGACCGCTGTAGCGGACCGAGGCCTTCAGCATCTCCACGTAGGTGACATATGAGGCACCGTTGACGACCGAGACGCAGATGAACAGGACCGACTGGCCGACCACCGCCTGCCAGGCACCCGCCCCGGCCATCAACACGAACATCGGCACACCGAGCACGGCCGCGGCGACACTGCCCCACAGCAGGACCGGTTTGCGACCGTAGGTGTCGGCGAGGTAACCCGCGATCGGCAGGGTGATCACGCCCAGCACCAGTGCCAGCGAGGTGGACAGGAACGCCAGCGTCGAGGAATGACCGCCCGCGGTCTGCAGGTAGGTCGCCGCGTACACCGAGGCGATGTAGTAACCGCCGGTGATGAGCGCACCCAGGAAGACGATCTTGACCACTGCACCACCGGAGGTACGCAGCAGTTCCATCACCGGCAGTTTCTTGGTCTCACCCTTTTCGGCGAGTTCCTCGAACTGCGGGGTGTCCTCCATATGGTTGCGGATCCAGATACCGATGACACCGATGACCACGCTGAGCAGGAACGGAATACGCCACGCCCACGACAGAATGGTCTCCTCGGAGAAAATCGAGGTGAGGGCGAGCGCGACCAGCGAGGCGACGAGGGACCCGAGATAGGTGCCCGAGTTGACCATCGATGTCTGGGTCGCGCGCCAGCGCCGCGGCGCCGATTCGGAGACGAAGGCGTTGGCGCCGCCGAGTTCACCGCCGGCGGCGAAACCCTGTAGACACCTGGCCAGTACCAGCGCCGCGGTGGCCCAGACGCCCAGCGTGACGTAGGTCGGCATCAAGCCCATCAGTACCGTGGCGACCACCATCAGCAGAATGGTCCACGACAGCGCGCTCTTGCGGCCGTACCGGTCACCGATATGGCCGAAGAAGATCCCGCCGGGG
The DNA here is from genome assembly GCA_040674215.1 of Nocardia sp. NPDC050193. Lineage (GTDB taxonomy): Bacteria > Actinomycetota > Actinomycetes > Mycobacteriales > Mycobacteriaceae > Nocardia. Next base: position 109,472 of record JBFARE010000019.1, read on the forward strand.
ACCCGAAGGAAGAACGCCACCGCGAACGCCGCGAAGGTACCCAGCAGCGCGGCCGTCTCGTTCTCCGAGACGAAGAACAGGGTGGCGACCACGGTCGCCATGTACCCGTAGATACCGAAGTCGTAGTACTCGACGACGGTACCGACGATGGCCGCACGGACCACCTTCACCGACGACTGGCCCTCGGAGCCACCGGCGGCCGGCTCGGAGCGGTGCGCTTCTTTGGGCATCAGCTCGTTTCCCAACATGTCAGTTACCTTGTACTTTCGTGCGAGAGTGCGACTCGGCCGCGGCCGCGCGACCGGCGATGCGCCCCATAGTCAATGCGTTGGCGACGGCGTTGCCGCCGCCCACATAGCGGAGTCCGAGGACCCCGCCTCCGGCCTCGCCCGCCGCGAAGAGTCCCGGAACGGGACGCCCGGTGGCGTCGAGCACGGCAGTATCGGAATTGATCTCGAGACCTGTATGGGTGCAGACCAGTTCGGCAGGCAGGATCTCAGCCGCGTAGAACGGTCCCTCGGTGATCGGTTCGAGCCGGGTATCGCTGTGCTTGGCGGCCAGCGAGACGTGGCGGCGGAAATCGTCGTCGGCACCGGCCGGCAATTGGGCGTTCCACCGGTCCACACTGGCCTTCAACGTCACGGCCGGCACCTCGATGGCCGCGGCGAGATCGTCCCAGGTATCGGCCCGGGCGGTACGTCCGGCCGCGGCCTCCTCGGCGACGCGCTCGGGGGTCCAATCGGTGTAACCGGCCGGGAGTCCCACCCGCGCCTTCTCGTCGAAGATCATCCAGGCGGAGCCGCCCTGCTGGTCGAGGATCCCGGTCGACACCGCGTACGGCGCGTCCTCGTCCATGAATCGCCGGCCGTCCCGGTTGACGTACAGCCGCGACGGCGGTGGGAAACCGGACTGCCAGTGGTGGTGACGCTGGAAGTACACCGTCGGCATGAGCAGGCCCCATTCGTGCCCGGCCAGGGCGGCGTCGACGCGGGCGCCGAAACGCAGATGATCGCCCCGGCTGCCCGGCGCCGCGACGACGAACAACGCATCGCCCGCCGCCCGGGCCGCCGGGAAGTACCGGTCCACGAAGCCGGGGTCCCGGGCGAATCCGCCGGTGGCCACGACCACCGCGTCGCCGCGTACCTCGATACCGTCGGCCACCACCCCGGTGACCCGGCCGTCGGTGACCCGGAGTTCTTCCACCCGGGTGTTGAGCACCACCTCGACCCCGTGTGTGCGACGCGCTCGGTCCAGTATCTGCACCAGGCCGTAGCCCTGGTCCTTCGGTACGTGCGCCCGCCAGACGTCCTCGACGCCCGCCCGGGCCAGTCCGGGCTGATGGGCGTTCCCGGATTCCACCGCGGGAATCTCGACTCCGAGGCCGATGAGCCATTCGAGTGTCGGCGCGGCCTGCTCGCAGAAGGTGTGGATCAGGCCCGGGCGCAGCACCCACTGGTTGAGATCCATGTAGTGCTGGAAGAACTTCTCCGCCGAATCCTCGATACCGAGCGCACGCTGCACGCTGGTACCGGCCGCGGTGAACAGTCCTGCGGACAGCTGGGTGGAACCACCCAGATCCCGCTCCGATTCGAACAGCAGCACCGAGGCGCCGTCCTCGGCGGCCGAGACCGCCGCGGCCAGTCCGGCCCCGCCGCCACCGATCACGATGACATCGAATGCGTCATCCACTACAGGCTCCCCTCGGTCTCCGCGACGATGCGGTGGTACAGGCCGTTGGAGACCAGGCCGCCATCGACGGTGACCTCGCTGCCGGTCATATAGCTCGACCGGTCCGACAGCAGGTGCAGGACCGCGTCGGTGATCTCCTGCGGCGCGCCCATCCGGCCCATCGGGATGGACCGCAGAGACGACTCCACGAACCCGCCCGAGCCGCTGACCAGTGCCGTACCCACCAGACCGGGGTGCACGGAATTGACCCGGATATCCCATTTCGCCAGGCCACCGGCCGCCGATTTCGACAACCCGGTCAGCCCCCATTTGCTGGCGGAATAGGCCGGCGAGAAGTAGCCGATCTGCCCGGAGATGGAGGAGATGTTGACGATGGAACCGCCGCCGGAATCACGCATGAGCGGTGCCACGGCCTGCATCCCGTAGAAGGGGCCGAACAGGTTGATCCGAAGTGTCCGGTCCCAGATCTCATCCGGGGTGTCCATGAACTCGAGCCGTCGCGAGATACCCGCGTTGTTCACCAGCCCGCCGAGTTCGCCGCGACGGGAGCCGATCTCGTCCACGACCCGGGTCCAGTCCTCTCGGTCCGCGACATCGAGGCGATGGGCGCTGGCGGACCCGCCGGCGGCGATGATCTCCGCCGCCAGTTCCGCGGTGTCGGCGACGTCGGCCAGGCACACATGGGTGCCGAGTGCGCCCAGGGCCCGGGCGTGGGCCGCGCCCATGCCCGCGGCGGCGCCGGTGACCAGGACGACGCCGGGATAGGTCGGCCGATCAGACATGGCGGGACCCACCGTCGACGGCGATACTGTGCCCGGTGACGTAGCGGGCACTGTCGGACAGCAGGAACAGCAGCGGGCCGAACACTTCCTCGGGTGAGCCGAGCCGGTGCAGCGGGACCACCTCGAGCGCGTGCGCGAGCGCGGCGGGATCGTCCTGCACCCAGCGGGTCATGGCGGTATCGATGTAGCCCGGGGCGATGGAGTTGACGCGGATTCCCTTGTCACCGAGTTCGACGGCGAGCGATTCGGTCATATGCGCCACCGCGGCCTTCGATGTGCAGTAGGCGCCGCGCCCCTTGCGCACCCGCAGTGCCGAGACCGAGGACATGTTCACGATGGCGCCACCGGGTGACATATGCCGGGCCGCGGCCTGCGCGCCGTAGAGCACACCTTCGACGTTCACCTTCAGCGTGGCGCCGATCTGCTCGGGCGAGATGTCCTCGGCGAGCGCGAACGGGAAGATACCGGCGTTGTTGATCCAGAAATCGATCCGCCCGAATTCCGCGACGGCGCGTTCGGCGAGTTTCTCGTGGTCGGCGGGGACGGTCACATCCGCGCGCATCCCGACCACGCGGCCCGGCTCCGCCGCGAGCGATTGCGCGGCCAGCTCGGTGCCGATCCCCTGCGCCGTCGCGACGACCTGCTCTTCGTTGATATCGGCGGCGATCACCGACACCCCGCGGGTCGCCAGGCCCGCCGCGAACACCGCGCCCATCCCCTGGGCCGCCCCGGTGACCACGGCGGCCTTACCGGCCAGCTCCGGGTAGTGCGCGGTCATCGGTGCCGCGTCCGTGCGCCCGGGGTTGGGCTGCTCGGTGGTGGTGCTCATCTTTGTCCTCCGAAATCGTGTGGAAATCCGTGCGGGGCCGCGCCGCGGCCTACCGCTGTGGCGCGTCGTCGCGGGAGACGCGCCGGTGGGCGACCGACCAGCGGTCGCCGGTGAGTTCGAGGCGGTCCTCGAGCGTGGTCATCCGCACCAGGCGCGCGGACCCGCCGCGCGAGGTGGCCACGATCTGCAGGTAGGCGTCGACCTCGAGGGTCGACGAGTCCAGTCGCCGGACCGCGATATTCGTGACGACGTGCCGATGTACCTCGTCCGCCGCCCGGGCCGCTTCGTGGAACGCGCGCGCGAATTCGGTGAGCGCCGCGGTCCCGGTGACCGGCTCGGGGTAGCTCGGTGAGTGGAACTCACCGGCCGGTGTGAAGGTGGCCGCCCAGTCGGCGGCCCGGCCGTTGTCGATGTGGTGGCTCTGGAAGCCGTACAGCTGGTGGACCGCGGCGACCGTCGCCGGATCGGGCAGGTCGCCGATCGAAACCGTGGTCATCGAATTCTCCTCGACGTGATCGCAGAGCCTCCGCTTGCCCCCACCGGCCCGGTGTGCGATAATCGCACGCACTGTGCGATATGAGTGAAGGCTAGGTGTCTCCACTCACAAAAGTCAAGAAGGACGTGATGAACCACAGCACCGCCACCGGCGGCGACCGCGCCGCCGGCATCCAGCCGGACTCCGGAATGTCGAAAACGCTCCACCACGGACTGGAGATCCTGGAGGCCCTGGCCCGGCATCCACACGGGCTGTCGATCACCGATCTCGCCGACACCGTCGGCGTACACCGGACCGTCGCGCACCGGCTGGTCCGCACCCTGGAAGCCCACCGCCTGTGCCGCCGCGACGACACCCGGCGCGTCACCCTGGGCGCGGGCCTGGTCACCCTGGCCGAGCCGGTCGAACAGGATCTGCGCACGGTCGCGCGGCCGGTGATGGAGGAACTCGCCGAACGCACCCGCGCGACCGTCCACCTGGTACTCCGCGAGAACGAGACCGAGGTCCGCGCGCTGCTGGTGGTCGAACCACGCAACGCACAGGTCCATGTGGCCTTCCGGCCCGGGCAGATCCATCCGATAGACCGCGGCTCGGCGGGGCTGGCCATGCTGGCCGCGCTGCCGCCCGTTCCCGGTGAACGCCCCGAGGTGGAGACGGCGCGCGACCGCGGCTACGCCCTCACCCGCGGGGAAGTCGTCGCCACCATGTTCGGTATCTCGGCGCTGGTACCCCGCCGCCGTGGCGAACCGGAAGCCACCATCGGTATCTCCGTCTTCGAGGTCGACGACGAGCCGACGCTGGCGATCGCGGTCCGCGAAGCGGCCCGGCAACTGGGCATCCTGCTGCACTGACCCCGGCCCGGAACGACCGGCCATGCCGCGCGTCCGGGTCGTGCGGTGCCCGCGCCCGGGACGTGTTCGCCGGATGCGGGCCGCGCCCGGTCGACGCCCGCGGCCCCCGCCGGATCGGTGAACGGGCGCCCGGCATCGATTGGTGGCATGCGCACGCGCCCTGTCACCTGCGCGAAGTCGCCGCCGGGATTATTCGCGGCCGGCCTCCGCTCAATCCAACGATCGGCGACTGTAGCGCCGTGTCGGTGGAATGCGACATGTCTTTCGGGTAAGTGTTCTCCGGATCACTCGATCGCTCGCAACCCGGCCGATCGACCCGCCCGCCGAAAATACGGGCGAGTAGCACCCGCACGCTGTGCACATAGTGGTCCCGCGGGTGCAGACTACGCAGAGCCGAGCCGAAAACGGTTCATCCGTGACCGTGCCCCACAGACGAAGGAGCCAGGGATAGTGTTCAGTCGTATCGCCATCGTGAACCGGGGAGAGGCGGCGATGCGCCTTGTCCACGCCGTCCGGGATCTGGCGGCCGAAACCGGGCAGCCGATCCAGACCATCGCGCTGCACACCGATGTCGACCGCAACGCGACCTTCGTCCGGGAAGCCGATATCGCCTACGACCTCGGCCCCGCCTCGGCCCGCCCCTACCTCGACCTCAAGGCCCTCGAACGCGCGCTGGTGGCGACCGGCGCCGACGCCGCCTGGGTGGGCTGGGGTTTCGTCGCGGAAGATCCGGCGTTCGCGGAACTGTGCGAGCAGATCGGCGTCACCTTCATCGGCCCGAGCCCCGACGCCATGCGCAAACTCGGTGACAAGATCGGCGCGAAACTGATCGCCGAAGAGGTCGGCGTGCCGGTGGCGCCGTGGAGCCGGGGCGCGGTCGAGACGGTGGAAGCCGCCGCGGCGGCCGCGGCCGAGATCGGCTACCCGCTGATGCTGAAGGCGACCGCGGGTGGTGGCGGTCGCGGTATCCGCGTGATCAACAACGAGTCCGAGCTCGTCGACGCCTACGAGCGCACCAGCCAGGAGGCGGCCCGCGCCTTCGGCAGTGGCATCGTGTTCCTGGAGCGGCTGGTCACCGGCGCCCGGCACGTCGAGGTCCAGGTGATCGCCGACGGCCAGGGCACGGCCTGGGCCCTCGGGGTGCGCGACTGCTCGGTGCAGCGGCGCAACCAGAAGGTCATCGAGGAATCCGCCTCGCCGGTGCTGCGGCCCGAGCAGGCGGCCGAACTCAAGGCGTCGGCCGAGCGGCTGGCGGTCGCGGTCGGTTACCGCGGCGCGGCGACCGTCGAATTCCTCTACCACCCGGGCGACGAACTGTTCGCCTTCCTCGAGGTCAACACCCGCCTGCAGGTCGAGCATCCGATCACCGAGATCACCACCGGTTTCGACCTGGTCCGCGCGCAGCTGCACGTAGCCTCCGGCGGCCGGCTCGAGGGCGAACCGCCTGCCGAACGCGGGCACGCCATCGAGGCGCGGCTCAATGCCGAGGATCCCGACCGCGACTTCGCCCCGTCTCCCGGCCGGATCGCGCATCTGGACCTGCCGGCCGGCCCGGGTATCCGGGTCGATACCGGTGTCAGCGAAGGCGACACGATTCCCGCCGATTTCGATTCCATGATCGCCAAGATCATCGCCTACGGCCGCAACCGCGACGAGGCACTGGGCCGGTTGCGCCGGGCTGTCATCGAGACCCGGGTGATCATCGAGGGCGGCGCGACCAACAAGAGTTTCGTGCTCGACCTGCTGGATCAGCCGGAGGTCATCGACGGCAGCGCGGACACCGGCTGGATCGACCGGGTGCGCGGTGAGGGCCGGCTCGTCTCCCACCGGCACTCCGCCATCGCCCTGGCCGCCGCCGCTATCGACGCCTACGAGGAAGAGGAGCAGGTCGAACAGCACCGGCTGCTGTCCACCGCCTCCGGTGGCCGTCCCCAGGTGCAGCACGACAGCGGCCGTCCGCTCGACCTGAAGCTGCGCGGTGCGAGCTACCGGGTGCGGGTCGCCCGCATCGGCGCGCACCGGTTCCGGGTCGGCATCGAGGCGGGCACCGAGATCCGCACCGCCGATGTCGATCTCGAACGTTTCGATCAGCACACCGGCCAGCTCGTGGTCAACGGCGTCCGCTACCGCCTGATCACCGGCACCCACGGGCCGGTGCACCTCGTCGACGTCGACGGTGTGACCCACCGGGTCAGCCGGGACGAGGGCGGCGTCGTCCGCTCCCCCGCGCCCGCGCTGGTCGTGGCCACCCCGCTGGAGGTCGGCGCCGAGGTCGAGGCCGGGGCACCGGTCCTGGTGCTGGAGAGCATGAAGATGGAAACGGTGCTGCGGGCACCGTTCCGGGCCCGGCTCAAGGAATGCAATGTCTCGGTCGGCACCCAGGTGGAAACGGGCGCACCGCTGCTGCGGCTGGAACCGCTCGCCGACGAGGGTGACGAGGCCGACGCCGACGCCGCGACCGCCACGGTCGAACTGGATCTGCCCGCCGAAGCGGACCCGCAGCCGCACCAGCGGATGAACCGCGGCCAGCAGGATCTGCGCAGTCTGCTGCTGGGCTTCGATGTCGATCCGCACGACGATCGCCGGGTGCTCGACCAGTACCTCGCGGCCCGCCGCGCGGCCGTGGCGGACAATCGCCGGCCGCTGGCCGAGGAACTCGAACTGGTGCAGGTTTTCGCCGACCTGGCCGAACTGAGCCACAATCGGTCCTCGGAAGACGATCCCACCCCGGGCCATGTCCACAGTGCCCGCGAGTACTTCCACACCTACCTGCAGAGCCTCGACGTCGAGCGGGCCGGCCTCCCGGAGTCCTACCGCGCGAAGCTCGCCAAGGCGCTGGGGCATTACGGCGTCACCGAACTGGACCGCACGCCCGACCTCGAGGCCGCGGTGTTCCGGATCTTCCTGGCCCAGCAGCGGCCCGCCGATACGGTCGAGGTCGTTTCGGCGCTGCTGCGCCAATGGCTGAACGAGCCGATGCCGGACCGGGTGCTGCGCGAGCCCGTCGGCCTGGCGCTGGAGCGACTCGTCGCCGCGACCCAGGTGCGGTTCCCGGTGATCGCGGATCTCACCCGCGGCCTGGTCTTCGCCTGGTACGGGCAGCCGGTGCTGCGCCGCAACCGGGCCCGCGTCTACACCGACGCGCGCAAGCATCTCAGCTACCTCGACGCGCATCCGGACGCGGCCGACCGGTCCACGCGGATCGCCGAGATGGTGAGCGCCACCGAACCGCTGGTGCGGCTGCTGGGCCAGCGGCTCTCGCGCGGCTCCGCGGACAACACGGTCATGCTGGAGGTGCTGACCCGCCGCTACTACGGAAACAAGGATCTCACCGACGTCCGCACCCGCGACGCCGGGGACTACACCTTCGTCGTCGCCGAACGCAAGGGTGTGAGCCTGGTATCGGCCGCGGTCAGCTTCGACTCCCTTCCCCGGGTGGTGGCCGGACTGGCCGAACTGTCGACCGGTTCCGCCTCCATCGAGGCCGATATCTATCTGTCCTGGGAGAACCAGCCCGAGGACTTCGATGCCATGGCGGCGGCGCTGCAGGAGGTGCTCAACGCGCAGCCGGTATCCAACCAGGTGCACCGGATCACCGCCACCGTGGCGGGTAGCGACAACGCGGTCATGCACTACCACTTCACGTTCCGCCCGTCGGCGACCGGACTCGACGAGGAACGTCTCATCCGCGGCCTGCACCCCTACATCGCGCAGCGGATGCAGATGAAGCGGCTGCACAAGTTCGACCTGACCCAGCTGCCGTCCTCGGACAACGAGGAGGTGTACCTGTTCCGGTGTGTCGCCAAGGAGAACCCGGCCGATGAGCGTCTCGTCGCCTTCGCCCAGGTCCGGGACCTGACCGCGCTGCGTGACCACGACGGCCGGCTGGTCACCCTGCCGACGGCCGAGAGCACCATCGCCACCTGCCTCGACTCCATCCGCCGCGCGCAGGCGGGACGGCCGTCGTCCAAGCGACTGCAGACCAACCGCATCGTGATGTACGTCTGGCCGCCGATCGATATCACCCGCGGCGAACTGGAGGCGATCGTCGAGCGGGTGCGCCCCACGACCATGGGTGCGGGCCTGGAAGAGATCCTGCTCATCGCGCGCCAGCGCGACGCCCGCACCGGTGACCTGGTGAAGCTGGCCCTGCGGATCTCCTTCGACGCCACCGGCGGCACCGAACTGACCGTCGGCGAGCGGTCCGACGATCCGGTCGAGCCGTTGGACGCCTATCGGCAGAAGGTGCTGCGCGCCAGCAGCCGCAACACGGTGTACCCCTACGAGCTCACCGGCCAACTCGGCGACTTCACCGAGTACGACCTCGACGCCGATCACACGCTGGTGCCGGTCGACCGGCCCAAAGGCCGCAACACAGCGGCGATGGTGGCGGGTGTGGTGAGCACCGTGACCGAGCGCCACCCCGAAGGTGTCACCCGAGTGGTGCTGCTCGGCGATCCCACGAAATCGCTGGGCGCGCTGTCGGAGCCGGAATGCCGCCGGGTGATCGCCGCGCTGGATCTGGCCGAGAAATTGCAGGTCCCGCTGGAGTGGTACGCGCTGTCCTCCGGCGCCCGGATCTCGATGACCTCGGGCACCGAGAACATGGACTGGGTGGCGGCCGCGCTCAAACGCATCGTCGAGTTCACCCAGGACGGTGGCGAGATCAATATCGTGGTCGCGGGGATCAATGTCGGCGCCCAGCCGTACTGGAACGCCGAGGCCACCATGCTCATGCACACCAAGGGCATCCTGGTGATGACCCCGGATTCGGCCATGGTACTCACCGGTAAGCAGGCCCTGGACTTCTCCGGCGGTGTCTCGGCCGAGGACAACTTCGGGATCGGCGGCTACGACCGGGTCATGGGCCCCAACGGGCAGGCCCAGTACTGGGCGCCGAACCTGCACGCCGCCCGGGCCGTGCTGATGTCGCACTACGACCACACCTATGTCGTCCCCGGGGAGAAGGGGCCGCGCCGGGTGTCGACCACCGACCCGGTGGATCGTGACATCTCCGGTTTCCCGCATGTCATGGCGGACAGCAGTTTCACCACGGTCGGCGAAATCTTCTCGGCCACGGCCAACCCGGACCGCAAGAAACCGTTCGATATCCGCACGGTCATGCGGGCGGTGGCCGACCAGGACCACGAAGTGCTGGAACGGTGGGCGGGTATGGCCGATGCCGAGACCTCGGTGGTTCAGGACGCGCATCTGGGCGGAATCCCGGTGTGCCTGCTGGGTATCGAGTCGCGGGGCGTATCCCGGCGCGGGTTCCCCGCCACCGACGGCCCGGACACCTACACCGCGGGCACCCTGTTCCCGCGGTCGTCGAAGAAGGCCGCGCGGGCGATCAACGCGGCCAGCGGTAACCGGCCGTTGGTGGTGCTGGCAAACCTGTCCGGCTTCGACGGTTCCCCGGAGTCGATGCGCAAACTGCAGCTCGAGTACGGCGCCGAGATCGGCCGCGCGATCGTCAACTTCCAGGGTCCCATCGTGTTCACCGTGATCTCGCGGTACCACGGCGGCGCGTTCGTCGTGTTCTCCAAGACGCTGAACCCGAATATGACCGTGCTCGCGCTGGAGGGTTCGTTCGCCTCGGTCCTCGGTGGCGCCCCCGCCGCCGCGGTCGTCTTCGCCGGCGAGGTGGACAAGCGCACCGCGGCGGATCCACGGGTCCGCGATCTGGAGGCCCGCGCCGCGAATGCCTCCGGAACCGACCGCGCGACCCTCACCGCCGAACTCGACGAGCTGCGGTCCACGGTCCGCACCGAGAAGCTCGGTGAGGTCGCCGCGGAGTTCGACCGCGTGCACGATATCCATCGCGCGGTCGAGGTCGGTTCGGTAGACGCCGTCATCCGGGCCGCCGAACTGCGTCCGCGCATCATCGAGGCCATCGAGGCTCGGCTGAACGGCTGATCACCGGACAGTCGTTCTCGACGACATCCGCCTGAGTACCGGGGCCCCGCCGCACGGCGGGGCCCCGGTGTGCTCGAACCCCGCGGCCGTTGCCATACCGGCAGTGGCCGTTCCGCTGTGCCCCGCGCTCGGCGCCGCCCGGATATGAAGGCCCCGAGCAGTTGAGCTCACCGACGCGGCGAGAAGCTTTCCGATCCGGCTTTGTGGCCGACCGCGTTCCCCCTGTCGACTCGACTTCAGTGGGAGAACCCCGCCGCGGCCACGGTGCTCTTCCGGGCTGCGGGCGCCCCGCAGGGCGCGGTGGGCAGCACGATCACCGCGGGCGCACACCACTTCGCCGTGGACGAGCCACCGGCGCTCGGTGGCGACGACACCGCCGCCGATCCGGTCGAGGTCTATCTCGGCGCGTCGATCTCCTGCCATATCGTCACCTGTCGGTTCTGGGCCCAGCGACTGGGTCTCGTGGTCGACGACCTGTCCGTCGAAGCCGACGGCGACCTGGACGTGCGCGGCTTCTTCGGTCTCGACGACCCGGGTGCGCGCCGGGTTCCAGGCCGTGCGGGTACGGGTGCGGATCACCGGCCCGGAGACCGCCGAGCGCCTACTGATCAGGAATCGAGAAGCGCAGGTGACCGGCCCGGAATTAGCGTGTTCGGCATGAACGCTTCGACACGCACGACCACTGCCCTCACCGTCCACCTCGAGGTACCCGACCCCGACGCCGCCCGAGCCACCTACACCGCCGCCTTCGGCCTCGGGGACGAGCTGGACTTCCGCGCCGGGCAGGCCCCCACGAACGGATTCCGTGGTTACATCCTTTCCCTGGTGGTGTCGCAGCCCGGCGCTGTCGACTGTCTCGTCGACAGCGCGCTCGGCGCCGGGTTCACCACCCTGAAGCCCGCCGAGAAGAGCTTCTGGGGCTACGGCGGTGTCCTCCGGGCACCCGACGGGGCGATCTGGAAGATCACGACCTCGAAGAAGAAGGACACCGGGCCGGTCACCCGCGAGATCGACGAGGTGGTGCTGCTGCTCGGGGTCGACGACGTCAAGGCCACCAAGCGGTTCTATGTCGACCGCGGCCTGACGGTGGCCAAGAGCTTCGGAGGCAAGTACGCGGAGTTCGCGACTCCGGGCTCGCCGGTGAAGCTGGCACTCTACGGACGCCGCGCCGCGGCGAAGGACGCCGGCGTCTCCCCGGACGGCAGCGGTTCGCACCGTATCGTCATCGCCGGCACCGCTGGCTCGTTCACCGATCCCGACGGTTTCGTCTGGGAAGCCGCGGCCGGGTGAGTCGAAGAGGCCCGCGACGGCCGCGGACCCCACCGGCAGCGGCGCGCAGAACGCCCTCGGCGCCGCGGCATCCGGTGCGGAACCCGGATGCGGCGACCGAGGGCATACTCCCGTCGAACGTCAGTCGGCGACGACGTGCGCCGGCCGCTGCCGGACGAAGGCGAGCACGGGCAGCGCGGTGACGAGCAGGACGGCACCGGCGGCGGTGAGCGCGAGATGATCGGCGGAGGTGAACGCCTCGTGCACCGCGGCCGTGATCCGGTCGGCGAGGGCCGCGGGGAGCGAGGCGGTCGAGGAATCGCCTTCGCCGGCGGCCGCGACGATCTTGCCGACGGTCTCGTCGGGCAGGTTCTGCCGGTGTAGATCGTCGGCGAGTTCGGTGGCGAACCGCGTGGTCAGGATGGTGCCGAGAATGCTGGCACCCAGGACGTTGCCGACCTGGCGGAACATGTTGACTGCCGCACTGGCCATGCCGGCCTGGTGCAGCGGAACACTGATGACGGCGGCAGCGGTGGACGGCGCCACGAGCATCCCGCTGCCGAGGCCCACCAGCAGCAGACCGGGCCAGACCCGCCCGAACCCGGGCTCGGGTGGGGCGGCCAGCAGCGCGAAAACACCGGCGGCCATGACGAGCAGCCCCAGCGTGAGCATCGTTTTGAAACCGGTGCGGTGCACGAGGCGACCGGCGACGGCACTGACGACGATGAACGGTGCGAACATGACCAGCAGGCGGCTTCCCGCGCCGAGCGGGGTGGTCTCCTGCACGTGCTGGAGATAGAGCACAGTGACAAGGGCGGTTCCGGTGAACGCGAACATCGTGATGGCGGCGCCGGCCATCACCGCACTGAAGGACGCCGAACGGAACAGCGTGACGTCCAGCATCGGATCGGGGTGGCGTGCCTCGTACCAGACGAAGGCCACCAGGGAGACCGCCAGTACGCCGTACGCCACCAGGATGTGCCCGGCCGTGTATCCCGAGGCGCCACCCTCGATCACCGCAAAGGTCAGGGCGCCCACCGCGAGGGTGCCCAGCGTGATACCGACGGGGTCGAGGGTGCGGCCGGGCTGGCGGCTCTCGGCGACGAGGGTGACGGCACCGAGCAGCGCGATCGCCCCCAGCACCACATTGATCATGTAGATCGAGTGCCACGAGAAGGTGTCGAGCAGGGCGCCGGCGACGAGTGGGCCGACGGCCAGTCCGAGACCGGAGCTGCCGGCCCAGATACTGATCGCCTCGGTGCGTTCGTGTTCGGCGAAGGCATGGCTGACGATGGCCAGACCGGCGGGCAGCACCATCGCACCGCCCACGCCCATGACCACCTGCGCGGCGATCAGCGCCGGCGTACTGTGCGACGCGAAAGCGATGGCGCTGCCGACCGCGAACAGGGTTGCGCCGGCGGCGAAGACGAGCCGGCGGCCGATGAGGTCGGCGAGGGTTCCGGCACCGAGTACGAGACTGGCCACCACCAGGCTGTAGGCGCTACTGATCCATACCGCGGCCGCGGAACCGGCATGCAGGTCGGACTGGATGATCGCCAGGCCGCCGATGGTCGACGAGACATTGACGAAGGTCATCATCGTGCCGACGCACACCACGGCCAGCACCCACCAGCGGTTTCGCGGTCCGGAAGCGGCAATGGCCGGGGCGGGAGCGGTTTCGGAATCGTCGCGGATAGCCGGTTCGGGCTGACTCATATCGTGCGGTGTCTTTCTCGCGGGTGACCCAGTATCCGATGCGCTATGGGCTCGCAGTTCATCGGATTCGGCGACGCGGATGCGCAGTGGCCTGCGGCTCGGCGGCGCCGGGCCCGTGGTTTCCGCGCCGGCCGGGACCTGCGCGGACGCCACGGGCAGGGACAACGTACCCCGCCCCGGCCGCGGGTACTGTCACCGGCGGGAAGAGCGCCGCGGGTTCGGCGGCGCCGCAGGCCGGGTGCCGCGACCGGCCGGACTCAGCGCGCGAAGGTGGCGGTGTGGGCGGCGGCGACCAGCCGGACGAGATCGGTTGCCGCGGTGTCGTCGAGGGCCGCGAACGCCGGGGCGATGAGGTCGTCGGTGATCGATTCCGCCCGCTGCCAGGCGGCCCGGGTCTCGTCGGAGATCTCCGCGAACGGCTCGGGCCACCCGTACCAGCGGGCCTGGCCGGGGCCGTCGTTGAGCGGTGACCCCGAGATCAGGACGGCCTGCAGCGGGGTGATCCCGGCGGCCCGCACGGCGAGAAGGTGCAGTCCACCGCGTAATTCGCGCAGGAGGTGGGCGAGCTGCATGACACGGCCCGGCGCGTCACCGGGCAGGGGTACGGCGCGCCACCCCGCGAACAACGGGAGCCCGGCCGGATCCGCTGCCGCGACAACGGCTTCCAGCAGTTCGGCCAGGCGCGGCGCTTCGTCGAAGGAAGCGAGTTTCCGGCGGCCGAATTCCTGACAGGCGAGCGCGTACCGATGGGCGGCCTTCGCGGCGGGCATCGGAACCGACTCCCATGCCGCGCGGATCGAGTGGGCCGGGAAGAACCCGAATGCCGCGGTCACCACCTCGGCGTCCACTTCACCGAGCACGCCCCCGCGGCCACGGGTATAGGGACCGAAGAATTCGTCCACACCGGTTTCGGCGGCGTACTCCCGGGCCTCCCGGGAGAACATGAAACCGCCGCCGAGTTCCTGGATATGTGCGTTCACCGTGGCGCCGACCGACATCTTCTTCCTTCCACTGACCGGATATCCGCCTCACCGTATCCGCCTTTTACGCCGTACGGAAGACGCGAACGCCGCGCCGCTCGTCCGGACCGCGGACCTGCCGATACTCGGCGCTCGGCGCCGGGTGTGACCGGCCGGGTCCGGGGTATTCACGCGCCGTGAACTCACCCATCGGAACAGCCGAGTCGTATTGGATGGATTCCACCGGGCCGACGTCGTATCCGCCGCTGACCGGCGATATCGAGGCGGATGTCGCGGTGGTCGGCGCGGGCGTCGCGGGGATCTGCGGCGCCTGGGAGATCGCGGCCACCGGGCGCTCGGTCGTCATACTCGAGGCCGATCGGATAGTCAGCGGCACCACCGGCTACACCACGGCGAAGGTGAGCGCCCAGCACACGCTGGTCTACGACATGCTGCGGTCGTCGTTCGACGAGGAGACCGCGCGTCTGTACGCCCGCTCGCAGCAGGACGCAGTCGAACATCTCGACCGCACGGCCACGGAACTCGGTATCGACTGCGAACTGGAACGGACACCCGCCTACACCTATGTCACCGAGGAGAAACGGGTCGACCAGATCCGCGCCGAGGTCGACGCCGCGCGGCATGCGGGGCTGCCGGCCACCCTGGTCACCGAGACCGGTCTGCCCTTTCCGGTAGCGGCGGCCGTTCGCGTGGCGGACCAGATCCAGTTCCATCCGCGCCGCTACCTGCTCGGCCTGGCCGAGGCCCTGATCGCGCATGGCGGCCGGATCTTCGAACGCACGCGGGTCGTCGCGCTGGACGAGGGCAGTCCCTGCCGGTTGACCACCGAGTCCGGCGCCGTGGTCCGCGCGCGGGATGTCGTGGTCGCCACCCACTATCCCGTGTTCGACCGGGCACTGCTGTTCACGCGGCTGCAGCCCCGGCGCGAGCTGGCCGTCGCGGGCGCGATCGCCGCCGAACACGACCCGCACGGTATGTACATCACGCCGGAGAACAACACCCGCTCGGTGCGCACCGCTCCGTACGGCGCGGACCGGCGGCTGCTCATCATCACCGGGGAACACCTACGGCCGGGCACGACCTCGACCACGGACCGGTTCGAGCTACTGGCCCAGTGGGCGCGCGACCATTTCCCGGTGGATTCGCTCGCCTACCACTGGGGCGCCCAGGACAACACCACCTCCGACGGGATGCCCTATATCGGCCGCTTCCATCCCGGTACCCGGCATGTATACGTTTCCACCGGTTTCGGGGGCTGGGGAATGACCCACGGAATCATGGGTGGGCGAGTGCTGGCCGCCGAACTCGCCGGCGAACCGACGCCCTGGGCCAAGATCTACGATCCGCGCCGCCTGCACCCGAAGGTCGAGGCCGGCAGCCTGTTGAAGTCCGGGCTGGATGTGGGCCGCCATCTCGTCGGCGACCGGCTGCGCCCGCACACCTTCGTCGACTCCGCCGCGGACCTCGCCCCGGGGAACGGAGCGGTGATGCGCAGGTCCGGTCGCCGCAGCGCTGTCTACCGCGACCATGGCGGGCGGCTGCACTCCGTCTCGGCAGTGTGCACCCATCTGGGTTGTCTGGTGGCGTTCAACGATGCCGAAACCAGCTGGGACTGCCCCTGCCACGGATCGCGTTTCGATATCGACGGCAAGGTCCTGGAAGGTCCGGCGAACACGCCGCTGGCACCGCTCGACCCGGGCGAGGACTGACCGCCTCCGGCGAAGCCGGGGGTCACCGTCGGCGTGGGTACGGGAAATCAGCCGGTCGCCGAACGTACGGCGTCCGCCGCGTCGCCGTCGATGCCGATACGAACCAGCGCCGCGGCGAATTCGGCGGCCCGATCGGGCGGTGCCAGGCGAGCGAGTTCTTTTCGATCGGTGGGCAGCCCCACCTTCGCCGCCCCGCGGACGGCGCGTTCGTCGAAATACGGGCGCGCCCAGGTCCACACGTCCTGCACCTCGCGCAGGAAGATATCGCCACCGGTGGGGCCGATTCCCTTGAACTGCTGGATCAGCTCCGCCGCCCGGCCGGTGTCGTGACCGGATGCGTCCGCGAGTTTTCGCAGGTCACCACCGTATTTGTCGACGGCCGTCGTGGCGGCGGCGCCCAGCTGGGAGGCGGTGCTCTCGTCATAGCGGCGATAGTGCCCGCGCCCGAGCGCGTCGACCAGATCCTGCCAGTCCGCGTCCGCCACCTTCCGGGCGGTGCGGTAGCCGCTGTTCATCAGCTCCGCCGTCGCGGAGATCGCTATATCGGCCGAGATGCGGGCGCTGAGCAGTTCGGTCAGCACGAGCAGCTGGAACAGCGGGGCCGGTTTGTCACTCAACCTGATCCCGGCTTCGGCGGCATAGGTGGTGCCCGCTCGGTCCAGCAGGGCGCGCACAACATCTTGGTGGCTCATCACTCCTCCTCGTCGTCTCATCGCGCAAATACCCGCGTCCGGCAGGCCCACACCGCCGGACCGCCACCCGGTCCGGGCGCGGCACGACACTGCCGTTCGGCTCTCCGGGAATCGACCGGCCCCCGCGCACTGCGCGAGCCGTCAGCCCTGTACACCCGCCAGATCGCTGTCGCCGGGTGACGCGAGGACGGCACCCGCTTCGCTCACCAGCCACTGCCCGCATACACAGCGCCAGTAGCGGACCGCGCCGTGCTCGGAGATCAGAGCGGGTTCGGGCCAAGCGCACGCGGAGCAGGTGATGGTCATGACCCGAGTCTGCTGTAATGGTTCTATGCATTTCAACCCTTACGGAGGCGCCGCGGCCGAGCTGGCCGCCAGGCTGGTGAACACGCCGCCGGAGCAGGACCTGGCCGGACTGCTGGCCGAGGCCGGTTACAAACCGATCGGTACGGTGAGTCCCCGGCAGGCGGCCGAATTGCGCCGCTGGACCCGCCGGCTCGACGCGGTGTTCCGCGCACCCGGGGTCGATCCGATCAACGCACTGCTGGACGAAACCACAAGCCGCCCGTATATCTCGACCCACGACGGACGTGCCCCGCATCTGCACTACGCTGCCGAGGACGCGCCGATCGAGGAACGCGTGAAGGCCTATACCGCCGCGGGGCTGGCCGAACTGTACTGCGCGGCACCCGGCCGGATCGGACAGTGCCGGCGGGAGGACTGCCCGCGGGTGTTCGTCGACGTCTCCCGCAACGGACGGCGCCGCTTCTGCTCCGAACGGTGTGCCAACCGGGTGAATGTGGCCAGGCACCGGGCGAGGTCCGCCGTGGTCGGGTGACCCCACGCCCGGCCCGCGCCGCGCGTCGGCCCGGGTCTCACGGTACCGGAACGGCCTCGAGCACATTCTCCGGCGACAGCGTGGGCGTGCACGAGATCAGCGCGAACCCGGCGCCGGCGAGCAGGGCGCGATACTCGGATTCGGTGCGTTCCCGCCCGCCGGTGTGGACCAGCATCTCGAGATCGATGTAGTTGCCCGGATGCGGGTGATTCCGCTGCGGGAGTAGCAGTTCGATCACCAGCAGCCGGGCCGTAGGGGCCATCGCCGCGCGTACCGTCCGCAGAATCTGCCCCGCCTGTTCGGCGGACCAGTCGTGCAGGATGTGCTTGAGCACATAGGCATCGCCACCTTCGGGGACGGCGTCGAAGAACGAGCCGCCGACCGTGGTACAGCGGTCGGCGGCCCCGGCCCGGGCCAGCAGTTCCGCCGTTTCGGTCACCACCTCGGGCAGATCGAACAGCACGCCTGTGCACCCCGGCGCGCGGCGCAGTATTTCCGAGAGCAGGGCGCCGCGACCACCGCCGATATCGACGACCGTACGGTAGCGGGTGAAATCGTGCGCTGCCAGCACCGCACGCTGCCCGAGGCCGTCCATATCGGACATCGCGCGATCGAACATATCGCCGAGCGCACGGTCGGCGCGGACGAGATCGAAGAAGGCGCGGGCGGCGACGGCCGGCCGGCCGGTGCGCACCACATCCACCAGACGATTCCAGTGGCCGCGGTGCGTCGAGCTACCGAAGAACAGCACCGCGTCCCGCAGCGAGACGGGCACGTCGGTACGCAACGCCTGGGCCAGGGGGGTGAGCGTGTAACGACCGTCGCGGCGCCGGGCGAAGATCCCGTGCGCGGTCAGCAGGCGCAGCAACCGCCGCAACGCATCGGGGTCCGCGCCGACCGCCCGCGCGAGGTCGGTGCCCGAACGCGGGCCGGCGACGAGCTCGCCCGCTATATCCAGGGCGGCGGCTGCATGGATCGCCTGGGACAGCCAGCCCGCGGTGACCATCTCCAGGAGGGCGAAATGTGGCGGGATCATCCGCCGGTGAATCCTGGCCAATCCGTCGCGGACCCCCTCCACCGCGCAAACGACCGACCGCGGCGGCGCCTTCGTTCGACCGGAGAGCATGGCGACTCCCTCTCGTGGTGGGTGTATCCGCTGAGATTACGACCTCACGCGGGCACTGCCGGATAACGCGGCGGTCGTGTCGGACCTCTGCCGCCGACCATCAGCCGGCGTCCGCAGATCGCGGCAGGTGCACCAGAATCAGCCCGGCCCCCGCGATCAGAAAATTTTGCAGCGCGGCCGATGAGGCGTTCACATCCTCATTGGCCCACATCCGGAACCATTCACCACCGATGGTCAGGAAGCCGCCCGCGAACAGCAGAACGGCCAGCGTCCAGCCCAGGCTGGACAATTTCGCGGCGGTAGCGGCCGCCCCCGGACGTCCACGTACGGCACGCACCCATACGGCGGCCGCCGCGAGCAGGACGAATGCGATGAGGAATTCCCAGCCGACGATGAGGATGTAGGCCACGAGTGCGACGGTCTCGTTGCCGATGGCCCGCCAGTCGGTGCCGGCATTGTGGATGGTCTGTTCCATCGACAGCACCGCGGCGACACCCCGGCGGTTGGTTTCGGTATCGGTGCAGTTGGTTAGCGCGACGAGTAGATAGTAGAAGCCGGTGATCGTGGCGAGGACGGCGACCGCCACGTGCCGGCTGCCGGCCAGATCCAGAAAACCCTTCCGCCGCTGCTCTTCCCAGCCGACCGGCGTATCCGTTGTGGTTGACATCGGGGGATCATTTCCCATCCCCCGGCAGTCCCACAACGCGGTCGTTCCCCCGGCCGGGAGGCCGGCGCTCCTGCCCGACGCAGCCGATCGCTGGGCCGAGCAGTACGCCGCCGATGAAGCACGGCTTCCGGTCGGGGCGAAGCCCGGCGACCCCGAGGAGTTCCTGACCCGCATGCGGACCTACGCTCACGCCGGCGCTGCCCTGGACCTCGAGGACGACGAACCCGGTATCCGCTGTGTCGCGGCGCCGATGCGTGACGCGTCCCGCGCGATCGTCGACGCGGTCGGCGTATCGGCGACCACCCCCTACATGCCCGACGAGCGGATGCGCGGCCAGGTGCCGGTGGTACCGAGCCGGTGTACCGAGCCGCCGGCACGATCTGGGCATCGCTGGGGTACCTGGCGACCTGACCGGCGCCGGACGCATACGGCGAGGCGTCCGGTCAGGGTCGCTGCCCGGTTTTCCCCGGCGCCGACAGCTCCCTTCCAATCGCGACCGGATTACACAGGACAGTGTCGAGCATCTGACGTCCCCTACCAGTCCGGGTGTATCTGGCGCAAAGCTACGGTCGCGCGGGGCGTGCGCATCGCCCGAACGGACGATCGCCGGCACCCCGAAGGGAGGACAGCCGCGGCCGGCGGGCCGCACCGCGACGACGGAAACGCAAGAGCGCCAGAACAACACATAATTACCTGTGCGAAATACATCGTTCGATGCCGGAACCGCAATACATGAGAAACTCATGCGATTAGTCTGCCAATACGATCTTGGTATCCCATTCGGCATGGATTTACTGACATCTATGTAATTCCGTGCGCAGGAGATCGATTGTGTCGGATGGATCACAATTCAGTTTGATTTAACCCCCGATACCTATAACGTTCGGATAACACCAGTACCAAGGTGTGCGGCGGCGCAGACGGGCATCGCCGAAGCAACGGATACGACAGGAGCATTATCATGGGTTCAATGGATTTCAGCGCCCTCGGCGATTTCTTCGGCGCCTTCGGTGACATCTTCGGCGGCATCGGAACCCTGTCGAGCTTCTCTGCCGAGTAAGTATGCGCTGCGCATGAGCAGGGGCACCTGTGACAACAGCCCGTCGGATCACGTCCGGCGGGCTTTTGCCGTACTCCAGCCCACATCTTGCGTGAGGTTCACACATATTGCTACCGAAATTCTGCGGGGTCTTTTATCGAAGACTGTCGATACGGACGATCGGGAGTGGTTGCACATACCGGACGCGGAGTCCGATTGCGCGCGATTCGACACCGCAGCATCCGTACAGAACGCCATCCTGTCGGGCGATACACAGATCACCGAAAGAATCAGCGCCCGGTACTTCGATCACGGCCCGTACCGGCGTTCGGCGCGCCCGGCCGACTCGTCGATCGAATGGCCGGCACACGGAATTCCGGGGTCCCGCATTCGCGGAAGGGATGCGCGCGTGTCGCCGAGGCGACAACCCCGGAGACCGGTCCATCACGACAGCGCCACCCGGAAGCTTCCGGGTATGGCCCCCGCCACTCCCCCTGAATGTCCACCGCGAGCGGCTCCGCACGGCTCTGACCGGGCGTTATTCAAAAACAGGTATACCCGGGGCCGTTCGACCGGCGCGGATCCGCGCCGGATACCAGACCCTGGAAGCCGAACGAATCGGCAACCATCACATCGAGGGCAGTAATGCACCAGTGGAATTCCGACAACACCCCGAGCTGCAGTGATACATACGCGGAATGCACCGAGGCCGCACTGATGATCCGTCGGTGCGGAAGCTGCAGCAGGTTGTTCGCCCCGCCGGTCACCCGGTGCTCGGCATGCCGGTGCGACGATTTCGAACGCGTTCCCTCGACCGGGAGCGGATCCATCGTGTGCTGGCGGAAAGTCACCTGCGCGCCGAACGCCCGCACCGAAGCGGTGGAGTCCGCGATAGCGATCGTGGAACTCGACGAGGGGCCGTGGGTCTACACCACGATCCACGGTGAACTGCCGCGGGCCGGGCGCCGGCCGGTCCGGGTTCGCTTCCAGGCGCCGCCGCGCGGGGACCGCTTCCCGGTGTTCGTGATCAGCAGCGGGCAGCCGGCCCTGGCCGCGGAGTGACCGCCCCGCCGTACCCCGCGCCACCGGCATGGTCGCCGCGCACCGGGACCTGCCACCGCCTTCCCGGGTGACACCTCGCCGCCGGAGTGCTCCCGGCGATAGAGTTGAGGTGGCGAGAGGGACGCGTATGTTACCCGGTGCCCACAACCAGACTCGGTGGATCGCATCCACCCCATGAACGGTGACGACCCCGTACGCACACGCCGCGAGTCGACGATGACCGTCGCGACGGAACTGGATGCTGCCGGATTCGAGGACGCGGCGGAAGTCGGTCGCGGCGGATTCGGGGTGGTCTACCGGTGTAAGCAGGAGCCGCTGGACCGGACGGTCGCGGTGAAGCTGATGACCACGGAATCCGACGAAGACAATCGGGCCCGATTCGCCCGGGAACAGCGCGCGATGGGCCGGCTGACCGGGCACCCCAATATCGTCACCGTGCTGGAGGAGGGCGTCACCGCCCGCGGACGGCCCTATCTGGTGACCCCGTTCTATCCCCTGGGCTCCCTCGACACCTGGATTCGCGACCACGGGCCGCTGGCCGCCGCGGATGTCCTGCAGATCGGCGTGAAGATCGCGGGTGCGCTGGAGAGCGCCCACCGGCTCGGCGTCGTCCACCGGGATGTGAAACCGGGCAATATCCTGCTCACCGACTACGGTGAGCCCGCACTGACCGATTTCGGTATCGCCCATATCGCGGGTGGTTTCCACACCGCCGCGGGCACCGTGACCGGGTCGCCGGCGTTCACCGCTCCCGAGGTCCTCGAGGGCGAACCCCCCACCCCCAGCGCCGATGTGTACGGGCTGGGCGCCACCATGTTCTGCGCGCTCACCGGGCACGCCGCGTTCGAGCGGCGCAGCGGCGAGAAAATGGTGACCCAGTTCCTGCGGATCACCTCCCAGCCGCTGCCGGACCTGCGGGAGCGCGGTGTGGCCGCCGATATCAGCGACGTGGTGGAATCGGCGATGAACCGGGACAGCCGGCAGCGTCCGTCCGCGGCGGCCCTGGGCGAGAGAATCCGGCGGGTGCAGGAACGGCACGGCTACCCGGTGGACGATATGGCGCTGCAGGAGCAGCCCGCCCGCAAAAAGCACGTGGACAAGCCCCGTATACCGGCACAACGTCAACCGATCGGCTCCGACCGCGCCGGAAACATCCCCTTGGAGCTGACCAGTCTTGTGAACCGGCGCAGCGAAGTCGCGGAGGTGAAGAACCTGCTGGCGAATTCCCGGCTGGTGACCTTGTCCGGCACCGGCGGGGTGGGGAAGACGAGGCTGGCGCTACGGGTCGCGTCCCAGGTGCGCCGGGACTTTCCCGGTGGGGTGTGGCTGGTCGACCTCACCGATGTCTCCGATCGCACGATCCTGGTCGATGTGGTGGCCGCCGCGGTAGGGGTGCGCGACGAAACGGGCCGGCCGTTGATCGACGTGCTGGTCGAATACCTGTGCCCGAGCGAAACACTGCTGGTGCTCGACAACTGTGAACAATTGGTGCAAGCGGTCGCGGAACTGGACGAGGTCCTACTGAAAGGATGTTCGGGACTGCGGATCCTCACCACCAGCCGCGAACCGTTGAACATCGCCGGCGAGGCGGTGCTGCGAGTGGCGCCGCTGACGGTTCCCGACCCGAGTCGCGAGCCCACACTGCTGGGGTTGCCCCGCTTCGACGCGATCACCCTGTTCGCCGAACGCGCCGCCGCGGCGGTGCCGGGTTTCGAACTCGACGAGAGCAACAAGGGTGCCGTGGCGCAGATCTGTGCCCGATTGGATGGATTACCGCTGGCCATCGAATTGGCGGCCGTCCGTTTGCGCACCATGACACCGCAGCAGATCCTGGAGCGGATCGATATCCGCAACCCGGTGCTCACCCGGGCCAGCCGCACCGCACCGACCCGTCAGCAGACCCTGCGACTGTGCATGGACTCGAGTCACGACCAGTGCACTCCGGCCGAACAGCGGCTGTGGGCCCAGCTCTCGGTATTCGCCGGAAGCTGTGAGCTGGACGCCGCGGAGAGTGTCTGCGATATCGACCCCGGGCCGGAGCGTGTTCTGGATGTGCTGTCGTCGCTGGTGGACAAATCCGTTCTCATCCGCGAGGAAACCGACGGCGCCGTGCGTTTCCGGATGCTGCAGACCCTGCGCGTCTACGGCCGCGAAAAGCTACGGGAAACCGGCCGGACCCCAGAACTGCGCCGGCGCCACCGGGAATGGTATGAGCGGTTGTGCGCGCATGCCGCGAGCGGCTGGATCAGCGCGGAGCAACCTCGTTGGATCGCCCGGCTCACGCGCGAGCAACCCAATTTCCGGGAAGCACTCGAGTACTGCCTGTCCGAGGACTCCGCGGCGGCGACGGACGCCGGTTTGCGCACCGCTGCCGGGCTTTTCGAATTCTGGAACTTCCGCGGTCTGTACGGGGAGGGACGGTCGTGGATGCAGCGCACGCTCGCCCGCCCCGGGTGGCGCTCGGTGCCCGCCCGGATCGCAGCTCTGTGCGCGGCGGGAAAATTGGCCGCGCTGCACGGTGAGTTTGCGGCGGCGGCGGACGCCCTGGCGGAAGCACAGGATCTCGCCGAGCGGGAGACCGAGCCGATATGCCGCGCGCAGATCGCTTATTCCCAAGGACTTTTCGCCATGTCCCGCGGCGAACCCGCCGCCGCGGGCGCATATTTCGAACGCGCCGTGGAATTCACCGGTGCGGACCCGGCCGGTCAGCTCCGGATGAGCGCGCTCACCCTGCTCGGCTGGGCACACGAACTGACCGGGGAGACCGCCCGGGCGAGCGAGTACTACCAGGAGGTGCTCAGGATCACCGAGCCGCGCGGTGAGCTACTCCACCGCGCGGCGGCCCTGCGCGGCATTGGAATCGCGGTCTGGCGGGACGGCGACCAGCAGCGGGCCCGGCGACTGGTACAAGATGCGTTACGGGTCAACAGCGGCCTGAACAGCACAGTGATCAATATGTTCTGTCTCGAGACACTGGCCTGGGTCATCGATATCCCGGCCGAGGCCGAACGTGCCGCGGTACTCATGGGCGCCGCACAGGGGTTGCGGCCGGCGGGCGCCCGGGTGACGACCGTCTTCCGGAATATGGCCGCCTTCCATGAGGAATGCGAGCACGACGCCCGAGCAGCCCTGGGTGACCGGCGCTTCGAGGCGGCCCAGCAGCAGGGGCGGACCATGGGCATGGACGCCGCCGTGGCCTACGCGCTCGGCGAACCGGCCACCGGCGCCGCCCGCCCGGCAGACCACGCGGCGAAGCTAACCCGACGCGAAGGCCAGGTCGCCGAACTGGTCGCCCAGGGACTCAGCAACAGGCAGATCGCGACCAAGCTGGTGATCTCGCAGCGCACCGCCCAGGGCCATGTCGAGAACATCCTGACCAAGCTGGGGTTCACCTCACGCGCGCAGATCGCGGCCTGGGTCGTGGAGAACGCGAAGCGTTGAAACCTTCGCCGCGCGTCGGTGAGGCGCTCCGCCGCGCCGGGACCTCCCGCGACGCGGTGTTCGCGGCGGTGTCACCTTCTACCGCGACGGGTCACCCGGCTCCACCCTCGACGACCCGGTCATCGGTGAGATCGCGGCGGCGCACGGCCGCACACCCGCCCAGGTGATGCTGCGCTGGCATCTGCAGCAGGGTCGGAGTCGAGATCCCCGAACCCTGAACATGCCATTCACCGGCGGCCCGGGCCCGCGGCACGCGAGGAACCGCGCCACCCCGGACGAGGCCGGGCCGTCCCATACGGGGCGGCCCGGAACCCGCGGCACGGATCAGCGCAGATCGTAGCGATCGTTCTCGGCGACCTTGACCCACGCGGCGACGAAATCGTCGACGAACTTGCGGCCGGCATCACGCTGCGCGTACACCTCGGCCACAGCGCGCAGTACCGAATGCGACCCGAAGATCAGGTCGTTGGCGGTGGCCGTCCACTTGGTCTCACCGCCGCGGCGGTCACTGCCCTCGTAGACGTTCTCCGCCGACTCCGACGCCTTCCACTCCGTGTTCTGGTTCAGGAGGTTGACGAAGAAGTCGTTGGTCAGCACACCCGGCCGGTCGGTGAACACGCCGTGTTTGGTGCCGCCGTGGTTCGCGCCCAGCGCCCGCAGACCTCCGACCAGGACCGTCAGCTCGGGCGCCGTGAGATCGAGCATGTACGCCCGGTCCACCAGCAGGCGTTCCAACGGCGCCTTCTCGCCGTTGCGCACATAGTTGCGGAACCCGTCGGCCCGCGGTTCGAGTACCGCGAACGACTCCACATCGGTGTTCTCCTGGCCGGCGTCGGTGCGGCCGGGCCGGAACGGTACGGTCACCTCGTAGCCTGCGTCCCGAGCCGCCTTCTCGACCGCCGCCGAACCGGCGAGGACGATGAGGTCGGCCAGCGACACCTTCTTCCCACCGGATGCCGACCCGTTGAAGTCCTGCTGGACCCGCTCGAGGACGGGCAGCACCTTCCGGAGTTCGGACGGTTCGTTGACCTCCCAGTTCTTCTGCGGTTCCAGCCGGATCCGGGCGCCGTTCGCCCCGCCGCGCTTATCGGTACTGCGGAAGCTCGCCGCCGAAGCCCACGCGGTCTTCACCAATTGCGGCACCGACAGGCCGGAATCGAGGATCTTGCCCTTGAGGCCGGCGATATCCTTGTCGTCGATCAGTTCGTGGTCGACTTCCGGAACCGGGTCCTGCCACAGCTGCGGTTCGGGAACCCACGGGCCGAGATAGCGGCTGATCGGTCCCATATCGCGGTGCAGCAGCTTGTACCACGCCTTGGCGAACGCCTCGGACAGCTCCTCGGGATGTTCCAGCCAGCGGCTGGTGATCTCCCGGTAGATGGGGTCCTCCCGCAGCGCCAGGTCCGTGGTCAGCATGGTGGGGGTGCGGGCGGGGCCGTCGAAGGGATCCGGGATGGTGCCTTCGCCCGCGCCGTCCTTCGGCTTCCACTGGTAGGCCCCCGCAGGACTCTGGGTGAGCTCCCATTCGTAGCCGTACAGATTCTGTAGGAAGCCGTTGCCCCACTGGGTCGGTGTGGATGTCCAGACGACCTCGAGACCGCTGGTGATGGCGTCCTTGCCCTTGCCGGTACCGTAGCTGCTCTTCCAGCCCAGGCCCTGCTGTTCGATCGGCGCGGCCTCGGGTTCGGCGCCGACCAGGCCGGCGTCGCCCGCGCCGTGTGTCTTGCCGAAACTGTGGCCGCCGACGATGAGCGCGGCGGTCTCCTCGTCGTTCATGGCCATCCGGCCGAAGGTCTCCCGGATATCCCGCGCGGCGGCCACCGGATCGGGCCGCCCGTTGGGACCTTCGGGATTGACATAGATCAAACCCATCTGCACGTTGGCCAGCGGGTTCGCCAGTTCCCGGTCACCGCTGTAGCGCTCGTCGCCCAGCCAGGTGTCCTCCGGTCCCCAGAAGACCTCTTCCGGTTCCCAGATATCGGGGCGCCCGAAGCCGAACCCGAAGGTCTGGAAGCCCATCGAATCGAGCGCGACATTGCCGGCGAACACGATGAGGTCCGCCCAGGAGATGCTGTTCCCGTACTTCTGTTTCACCGGCCACAGCAGGCGGCGGGCCTTGTCCAGGCTGGCGTTGTCGGGCCAGCTGTTGAGGGGCGCGAATCGCTGCGCACCCTGCCCGCCGCCACCGCGGCCGTCGGCGATCCGGTAGGTACCCGCGGCATGCCAGCTCATCCGGATGAAGAGGCCACCGTAGTTTCCGTAGTCGGCCGGCCACCAGTCCTGTGAATCGGTCAGCACCGCCGCGACATCGGCTTTGAGCGCTTCGACGTCGAGTTTCGCGAACTCCGCGGCGTAGTCGAAATCCTCGCCGAGCGGATTGGCCTTGGACGAATGAGCGTGCAGGACAGAGACATCGATCTGCTCCGGCCACCAGTCCTTGATGGTGCGGGGGCGGTGGTCGGTCTGGGGCGTAGGCGACGGAATCGCCGGGTTCTCGCTCTCGCTGGCGCTGCGAGTTCCGGTGTCAGGAGCGGGTGGACGACTATCGGAGGTCACGACTTTCCTTCCTGAATAAGTGGCAGGAGCTGCGATCAGGTGCGGTGCGATGCCGCACAGTCGGGACACAGGCCCCAGTAGATGACCTCGGCCTCGTCGATCGAGTAGCCGTGGTCGTCGGCGGCCGTCAAACACGGGGCCGCGCCGACTGCGCAATCGACATCGGCGATCGAACCGCAGGTCCGGCATACGACGTGATGGTGGTTGTCACCGACGCGGGACTCATAACGGGCCACCGAACCGGAGGGCTGGATACAACGGAGAAGCCCGGCCGCGGTGAGCGTGTGCAACGAGTCGTACACCGCCTGGTGCGAGACCGCCGACAGGCGCGACCGCACGGCGCGGATGATCGAATCGGTGTCGGCATGCGGGTGGTCGTACACCGCGCTCAGCACCGCCACTCGCGGGGCTGTGACGCGCAGCGAAACTCCCCGCAGCATCTGCTGGAAATCCACGGCCGCATGCACAGCCGAAAGTCTCGTCCCTTTTCTTGAATGAGTCAAGCATGCACTAGGGATTAGACCGTCTGAGCTGGTCACGGCGATTTATCCGTCATGTCGGGGTGGGCACTGCGCATCGCGTCGGGCGCTCGGTCGCACACCCGCACCGCTACGGCCTCCGCCCCGCCGGCGCGGGCGACCGTGAAGAATTCCACGCGCTGGTCGGCGAAGAGGACCCGGTACCCGTCGGCGTCGATGCTCCGGTACTCCACGAAGACCGGAGCGATCTCGTCGTCGGGATCGATATAGCCGAATCCCTTCTGGGCGTCGTACCAGATGACCCGGCCGTACCGGACCGAGGTCCGCTCGGCCACCGGCCGGGGCAGCGAGGCGCCGGATTCGTTCTCCAGGCGCGGAGAGGCCGGCGCCGTCACCGGACACTCGCATTCGAGGTGCCCATGACCCGGTTCCACCACTCACTGAGCGGACTGGGCTCCGGCCAGATCACCCGGGCCTCCGAGCGGGATTCCGCGCGTTCTCGAGTCCATGCTGTCGATATCTCATTGGCAGCCATGACCAGGTACATCTCCAAACTGGTGAATCGGTGGACAGAAGGATGCTCGTCGTCGGCGCGGCATATCCGCGGGCGAGGCGGAGCGCGGACGGCGGATCGGAGTGATCCGCCCGTCCTCTCGTCGTGCAGCCGCCTCCCCGCGGCCCCGCAGGCATCAGCCGAACTAGATAATCTTTATCTCAAAACACAGATTTCTTATAGCACCGCCAATTATCTAGTGCAAGTTGATAAGGTAGGAAACCTCGTGTACGACGATGAGGAAGAGGAGTACATGGATCACGAGCGCGACCCGGGGCACCACCTGCCCGATCCCGGTCAGGCGGTATACGGGATCTCGGTCGCAGCGGGCCTCGCGGGCATCGGCGTACAGACGCTGCGGCTCTACGAACGCCACGGCCTGCTCACCCCCGCGCGCAGTAACGGCGGTACGCGCCGCTACAGCGGCAACGACCTCGCTCGCCTGCGCCGGATCACCGAACTCGTCGCCGCCGGCGTGAACCTCACGGGTATCGGCCGGATCCTCGACCTCGAGGATGCCAATGCCGATCTGCACGCCGACAACGACCGCTTACGCCTGGACAACGACAATCTGCGCGGCACGCCGTAGTCACACAGGTCGCACCGGAGAATTCCCGCGGCGTCACGTATGGCGCGCTCCGGGTCCACGGGGTGCCGGCGGAAAGCCCGGCTGCCCACACGAGGGATGTCGAATGCATATGCGCCGTCTACCCCGGACCTTCCCGATCATGCACCTCGACACAAAACGTATCGACTGTTCGGTCCGCGGTACGCCGTTCACCGTGCGGCTCGCGCCGGAGCGACCGCGGGGCCGCCGACCGCACACTGCGGCAGGCAGTCCACCCGGGCCGGTTCGGGTGCCCGCCGCGGCGGCCGCAACAGCAGTCCGGCCAGCGCGGCGCCGGAGAGCAGCAGACCCGAACAGATCCACATGGCGACACCGAAGCCGGAGTCGAACACCGCGGGGTCGCCCAGCGCACCGGAGATCCCGGCCAGCCCCGGCAGGGCCGCCACCGCGAGTAGTTGCGCCGTCCGCGCGACCGCGTTGTTCACCCCGGAGGCGATCCCGGCCTCGCTCGCCGAAACCGCGCCGAGGACCGCGCCGGTGAGCGGGGCGACCAACACCGACAGCCCGAGACCGAAGACCAGCACCCCGGGTAGGACATCGAGCGGATAGGAGGCGCCGGGACCCACTCGCTGGAGCAGGATCAACCCGCCCGCGGCGAGCACCGGCCCGAATGTCATCGGCAGGCGGGGCCCGTGCCGCTGGGCCCACCGCCCGGACGGCGCCGAGAGCGCCAGCATCAGCAGCGTCACCGGTAGCGTGGCCGACCCCGCGAGCAACGGCGAATACCCCGCGACGACCTGCAATTCCAGCACCAGCAGGAAGAACACTCCGCCCAGCGCGGCGTACACCGCGAGGGTCACCAGATTGGCCACGGTGAAAACCCGCGAGGCGAAGAGTGCCGGCGGTACCAGCGGGTGGTCACTGTGCGTCTCGATGAGGACGAAGATCGCCAGCAGTACCACGCCGGCGCCCACCAGGACCGGTAGTTCGTCGATCAACCCCAGCGTCAGTGCGCCGAGCGCCGCGGCCACCACCAGCGCACCGGGAAGATCGAGCCGCGCGGTCGCGTTCGGATCGCGACTCTCGGGCACATGCCGCAGCGAGACCAGGACGACGACCGCCACCAGCGGCACATTGAGGAAGAAGATGGACCGCCAGCCCGCCACCTCGATCAGCCAGCCGCCGAGGAACGGCCCCACTGCCCCCGCCACCCCGCTGAACCCGGACCACAGCCCGATCGCCGCGCCCTGGTCGCGGTGGTCGATGGAGGAGGAGATGAGGGCGAGGCTACCCGGCGTGAGCATGGCCCCGGCCACGCCCTGTAATACCCGGGCGGCCACCAGCATCTCGATATTGACAGCCGCTCCGCACAATAGCGACGCGATGGCGAAACCCACTGCGCCGGCGACGAAGACCTTGCGCCTGCCGAAGCGGTCCCCGAAGGATCCGCCGAGCAGAATGAACGAGGCCAGAGTCAGCGTGTAGCCGTTGAGAGTCCACTGCAACCCGGCGACGTCGGTATCGAGCGCGGCACCGATACGGGGCAGCGCGATATTGACGACGGTGGCATCCAGAGAAGCCACCGACGAGCCGAGCACGGTGGCCAGCACGATCCAGCGGCCGGCGGCCGAACCGAGGCGGGGCAGCTCGGTGGGGTTCACGTCACCGAAGATACGGATCCGCCGGGATTCGGCACCACGCGACACACGCCGGGACGCGCGGCGAGATCGCCACCACCCGGCGCCCCACCCTGCCGGTCGGCAGGGTGGGGCGCGACGGACAGCCGACGCGACGGACGTCCGCGCCGGTCACATCCGGGCGTAGCGGGCGCAGGCGAAATCGTAGAGACCGTAGGCGGCTATGCCGAGTCCCGCGGCGACCAGGAGGACCGAACCGAACGGCTGCTCACCCAGCGTTTTCAGCGCGGCGTCCAGGCCGCTGGCCTTACCGGGATCGGACTGGAACACCGCCACGATCACGAGCACACCCGCCCCGGTGATGGCCGCGCCCTTGCTGAGGTACCCGACGGTGCCCAGCCGACGCAGCAGCGCGCGGTCGGTGCGCAGTTCCTTCACGAACCTCCGGGTCGCACCCTTGTGGATGTGGTACGCGCCCACCGCGATGATCACCGCGCCGACCAGGACGAGGACGATCTTGCCGCCGGCGCTCTCCATCATGCGCGCGGACAACCCGGCGTTCTTACCGCCGCTGGAGCTTCCGCTCCCCCGGACGAAACCGAACGCGGTGATCGCGTAGCCGAAGTAGACGAGGGCCACGGCGAACGCCTTACCGCGGTGGAACAGATCGGACTTCCGGTCCTCGTCACCGCGGGTGCGTGACCCGAGTGCCGCCTCGGTGAGCCGCCAGAGCGCCATGAACACGAAGGCGGCGATACCGACGACGAGCGCGGGGACGCCGCCGGGTTTGGCGGCCAGCTCAGCCATGGCACCGGACTGGTCGGTGGTGCCGCCACCACCGAAGGCGAGGCGCACCGCGAGGTAGCCGATCAGCAGATGCACGAGCCCTGCCATCACGTAGCCGGCACGGGCCAGCCGCTCGAACACGGGACTGTCGGTGACACGGTGCGCCGCGGAAACCGGCCTGGATGTGGAAACCTGGATCATCTGGCCTCTCTTCGTACCGGAGGCGCGCGACCGGGCAGTACCGGAACAGGTCCCACGCGGGCCGGGCCCGGATCGGCGTCGACCCGAACCGCTTCTCGCGCTCGCCTGTTCGCTGCCACGCCTCCTCGAGCGAACGGAACGTTCAGCAGATACCCGGGAACAGGACGGCGAAACGGTACGTCCCCGGGTGGTGGGGCGGTAGCGCCCCCACCCCCCCCCGCGCCGGGCGAAGGACCCCCCGCCGCCCAAACCCGGCC
>JBFARE010000020.1:0-141562 GCA_040674215.1 Nocardia sp. NPDC050193
GCCGCGGGGTCGAGCCCCCCTCGGTCCCGCCGTTCAGCGCCCGAGACTCGCGCCTGCGGCGCATGCACTTCGGACGCTGAACGGCGGGACGGGCCTCGACCCGTGTGGGCCTCGCTGGACTCGGCGCCGGGTGAGGCGGCCGGGGGGGACGGGGCACCACCGCTGATCATCGTGCGATACATGTTTTCAGGTGGGTGGGAAGGGCGGGATTCGGGGGCCGTCGGCCCGTCGGCAGGGGCGGCGCGTTCCGGTTTCGCGAGGAGTTCGGCGTCGAGTTCGATCGGCATATCGGCGCCCGCGTAGGCCGAGGCCGGCGGGCGCGGGCGGCCGGTGGGTAGTTCCAGCAGGGCGGGCAGTTCGGCGCGCCCGTCACCGCAGAGTTCATCGGCGGTGACCGTTCGGGCGCGCCGGATCGGAGGCGGCCCGGTGCGGTCGGGTCAGGCCTGCGGTGACGACCTCGGTGGCGGCCACCCGGGACAGATCCTGCGGTTCGGGCGCGGGGGTGGGCGCGGCGGCCCGGCGGAAGGCCTGCGCGGGGACGGACTCCACGGTTTCGTCCCGGGCTTCGTTCACTTGCTCTTCCGCCTCCGAGGACCCGGAATCGGTTCGCGGCATGATGATGCGGACCTCGGTGCCTCGGCCGGGCTCCGAGACGATCTCCACCGTGCCCCCGCGACGCTCCACCCGGGCGCGGATCGAACGGGCCAGGCCGTGGCGGTCCTCGGGGATCGAATCGGGGTCGAAACCGGTCCCGCGGTCGCGGACGAACACGCTGACCTGGTGTGGTTCGGCCTCGGCGAACAGGTCGATATCGGCGACCCCGGCATGTTTGGCGGCGTTCACCAGGGCTTCGCGGGTGGCGCCCAGCACCGCGGTGAAATGCTCCTTCGGCAGGCCGGAGCCGCTCTCCGTACCGTCCATCGCCACATCGCCCACCGTCACCGGGGTGACCTTCACCCCGTGCTGGTCCTCCACTTCGCCGGCGATGGTGCGCAGCGCGGCGGCGAGACTGGATTCGGCCGGACCCGAATCGGCGAACAACCAGCGGCGCAGCTCCCGTTCCTGACTGCGTGCCAGCCGCAGCACCTCATGGGGGTCATCGGCCTGCCGCTGGATCAGGGCGAGCGTCTGCAGTACCGAATCGTGCAAGTGGGAGGCGATCTCCTCGCGTTCCTCGTTACGGATGCGCGCGGCGCGCTCGGCATTGAGCGAATGCATGAGCCGCAGGCCGAGTGGAACGGTCAGCAGGCCTACCCCGATCAGGGTCGCGGCCACCGCCAGCAGCGCCGAGCCGAGCGAACCCCAGTCCAGCTGGGACAGCACCACCACCGCCAGCCCGGTGACCACCAGCGTCACACCCGCGATGATGCGCGACCAGGTCACCACCGACGGTTTCGCCGGTATTCCGACCAGCGACCGCGGACCGTCGGCGTCGTATTCGCGCCACACCAGTGCCGCGCCCACCGCGATCACCACGATCGGCGCGATCACCCGCGCCGCCGCGCCACTGAACGCCCAGGACACCGCCACCGATAAACCCAGCCCGAGCAGCGCCAGCCCGATCGCCTGACGGCGCTCGGTACCCGACGGGCGACCGGAATCGGTGCCGTCGGGCGTGAAGATCCACAGCAGGCTGTAGGCGACTATCCCGGCCCCGGCCAGCGCGGACAGCAGGACGAAGACCATCCGTACCTTGAGTACGTCGATACCCAGATGGTCGGCGACACCGCCGGCCACCCCGCCGACGATCCGGCCGCCGGAACGGCGCACCAGACGCGGTGTTGTCTCGGCCTCGGGAACCGCCCCGGACCCGGCAGCGGCCCCCCGCGGGTAGAAGGCAGGTCCGAACGGGAACATACCCTCGATACTGGCACGGGAACCGCAGCGGCAGCCATGGGGAAACACCCTGATATCGGTCTCGGGTCGCCCCCGTCGACGGTGCTCAGGAGGTTTTCCGGTCCAACTTCAGGGTTCACCCCGATGTGCGCGCGGGCGCCCCGAGCGGACCATGGGGTCCATGACGAGAACGAGCTTCGGCGATCAGCTGCAGCAGATGTGGCAGACCCGGCCGGTTCGGCTGCCCCGGCGGGGCCCGATCGCCGGAGTCGCGGCGGGTTTCGGCCATCGCTACGGTATCGATCCGGTGCTGGTCCGGGTGGCGTTCGTGGTATCCACCATTTTCGGTGGTGCCGGGATCGTGCTCTACCTGGCGGGATGGCTACTGTTCCCGGAACCCGGGGGCCGCGGTTCCATGGCGGAGTCGCTCACCCGCAAAGACCGGGAAGCACCGAACCAGACGAAGACCATCGTGCTGATCGTGGCGCTGGCGATCGCGGTGAGCACGATGGGCCCGGTGGGGGTCGGGCTCGGCGGCTCCGGGGTCATCGCGCTGGCGCTGATGCTCGCCGGCTGGTGGATGCTGCATATGCGCTCCCCGGAACCACCGCCGCTGCCACCCGGCACCGTCGGACCGGAGTCGCTGGGCAACCCCGGTACCACCGGTTATCCCGGCGCCATGTTCCCGCAGGGCGGGGCCGACCCCTACGCGCCCCCGTCGGATATATACACGCCGTACACGAGGCTGCCGGACCACTACATCCCCGATCCGCCGGCCGACATCCCGCAGCCCCCGGCGGCCTCGGGCGGCCCCGCCGCCGGATCCGCCGACGATCCCCCACCACCGGTGCGCCCACTGCTCACCAAAGGCGGTGACGCGGCCCCCGGTCCCGCACGGGTCACCGGAACCGAGCAGAGCGGTGGGGTCCGCGATTCCGCGTCCGTCGCGTCCAGCGATTCCGCGCAGGCCGAGAGCTCGTCCGGCGGGTCGGCGGCTCCCGCCGACCCGGCCGGAGACCGGCCTGCCGCCGGGACGGCTACCTTCCGGGCAGCCCACCCAACGATCGATATGAACAAGCCCGGCCCCGCCGAGTTCGAACACCGCACCCCGCCCTCCTGGGACCCACTGGGTGTCGCGCCGCTGGCCTGGGATCTGCCCGAACCCGCACCGGCCCGCACGATGGTCGCGCCGGCCGTCGAGCCACGGCCGCGGTCCCGCTTCACCCCGGTCGTTCTCGGCCTCGCGGTCCTGGCGGCGGCCGCCGCGGGTGCCACGGCCGTGGCGGGCAGCGAATGGATGACCCCGGGGCGGATCGGCGCGATCGCCCTGGCGGTGATCGGGCTGGGGCTGGTGTTCGGTTCATTCCGGCGCCGCGGCCACGGCCTGCTGCCGGTCACCGCTCCCCTGGCGGCCTTCGTGCTGTTCGCCGCGGTGATCGGACCGGTGGACCTGCAGAGCCCGACCATGGGCGACCGCACCTGGGCGCCGGCCTCGGCCACCGAGGTGCGGCCGGAGTACAAGGTCACCATGGGGTCGGGCACACTCGACCTGCGCGGTATCGACCTCACCGCGGACAAGACCGTCGATGTCGACGTGCAGATGGGTCAGGCGATGGTCCTGCTACCCGAGAACATGAACGTACGCACCGAATGCACCGTCCGGATGGGTGAGGCGACCTGCCCCGACGGGCTGACCGGGCCCGGTGGGAACGCGCCGGTGCTGAACTTGAACGTACACGTGCGGATGGGCGATGCGGAGGTGCGCCGTGGCTGAACAGCAGACAGGTAACCGAAACGATCGCACGGCCTGCGGGCAGGCGCGGCGCGGTGGTTTCTCCCCCGGATTGTTCTTCGTAGGCCTGCTGACGCTCGGCCTGAGCGCCTGGGCACTGGCCGGCCCCACCCGGTGGGGACTCACCACGATCGTCCCGATCGGCTGGATCGTGGTCGCGGTGGCGATAGTGGCCGGTCTGCTCCTGGTCGTATCGCCCCGGCGGCGCCGCCGCTGAGCGCCGGGCAGACCGCGTACGAACGGAACCGGCCGGACCTGTGCAGGTCCGGCCGGTTCGTCGTCACTCCCACTCGATGGTGCCCGGGGGCTTGCTCGTCACATCCAGCACCACCCGGTTGACCTCCGCCACCTCGTTGGTGATCCGGGTGGAGATCCGTTCCAGGACCTCGTAGGGCAGCCGGGTCCAGTCCGCGGTCATCGCATCCTCACTCGACACCGGCCGCAGCACGATGGGATGCCCGTAGGTGCGACCGTCACCCTGTACACCGACACTGCGCACATCCGCGAGCAGCACCACCGGGCACTGCCAGATCTGCCCGTCCAGACCGGCCGCAGTGAGTTCCTCACGCGCGATGGCGTCGGCCTGCCGCAGGGTGCGCAACCGATCCTCGGTGACCTCACCGATGATCCGGATCGCCAGACCCGGGCCCGGGAACGGTTGGCGGGCCACGATCTCCTCTGGCAGCCCGAGCTCCCGGCCGACCGCCCGGACCTCGTCCTTGAACAGCAGCCGTAGCGGTTCGACCAGTTCGAACTCCAGGTCTTCGGGCAGGCCGCCCACATTGTGATGCGATTTGATGTTCGCCGTGCCACTGCCCCCGCCGGACTCCACCACGTCCGGGTACAGCGTCCCCTGGACCAGGAATTCCACCGTCGGGGCCGCATCGCCGGCCGTCTGTTCGCCCACGACCTCGCCCACCGCGTCCTCGAAGGACCGGATGAACTCGCGGCCGATGATCTTGCGCTTCTCCTCCGGGTCGGTGACACCCTTCAACTCGCCCAGGAACTGGTCCACCGCGTCCACGGTGACCAGCCGAGCGCCGGTGGCGGCCACGAAATCCCGCTGCACCTGCTCGCGTTCACCCGCGCGCAGCAGCCCGTGATCGACGAACACACAGGTCAGCCTGTCGCCGATGGCGCGCTGCACGAGAGCGCCCGCCACCGCGCTGTCCACTCCGCCGGAAAGTCCGCAGATCGCGTGCCCGTCGCCGATCTGCTCCCGCACCTGTTCGATCATGACCTCGGCGATATTGGCCGGTGTCCAGGTCGGCGCGATCCCGGCCATCTCGTGCAGGAAGCGGCTCAGCACCTGCTGGCCGTGCGGCGAGTGCAGCACCTCGGGGTGGTACTGCACACCCGCCAACCGGCGCGCCCGATGCTCGAACGCCGCGACCGGCGCGCCCACCGTCGTACCGGTGACCGTGAAACCTTGGGGTGCGTCGGTGACCGCGTCGCCGTGGCTCATCCACACCGGCTGCACGCCCGGCAGACCCTCGTGCAGCAGGCCACCGTCGATATCGAGTTCGGTGCGCCCGTACTCACGGGTCCCGGTGTTGGTGACAGTGCCGCCCAGCGCCTGCGCCATCGCCTGGAATCCGTAACAGATCCCGAAGACCGGCACGTCGAGATCGAACAGGCGCGGATCCAGCGAGGGCGCGCCCTCGGCGTACACACTGGCCGGGCCGCCGGACAGGATCACCGCGAGGGGCTGCTTGTCCGCGATCTCGGCGACCGTGGCGGTATGCGGCACCACCTCGGAGTACACCTTCGCCTCCCGGACCCGGCGGGCGATCAACTGCGCGTATTGCGCACCGAAGTCGACAACGAGTACGGGTCTCTGGGAATGCGTCACCCGCATGATTCTAGTGATGGCTCCGCGGGCCCTCGAGGTCGGTCACCTCGGGGCCCGGCCCGCGCCGACCTGCCGTTTCACGCAGGCGGCGCGGGGCGCTCACCGGCACGGGCGAGAAGCGGCCACTCGGCGGCCGTTGCGGCGGATCGAGAACCCGGCCCGGGCCGGAATCGGGGCGAGCCGGACGACCGTCCGCCGCCCCGCTCGGACCCGGAGGACGCACCGCTTACGCGCGGACGCTCAACCCGACCTTCTGGAACTCCTTCAGATCGGAGTAGCCGGCCTTGGCCATGGACCGGCGCAGGCCGCCGACCAGGTTGAGGGAGCCGAACGGATCGTCGGAAGGCCCGGTGAGGACCTGTTCGAGACTGGGACGCACCGTGGCGGGTCGAGGCGCGGACCCGCTGAGCAGTTCGTCGGCGAGGTCCCACGGTTCGTCCAGGGCCAGCAACGAACCGCGCGGCACCGACGGGTGGGCCGCCGCGGACGGCCAGTACCAGCCCCGGCCGGGGGCCTCGGTGGCCAGCGCCAGCGGCGCGCCGAGCATGGCGGCGTCCGCACCGCAGGCGATGGCCTTGGCCAGATCGCCGGAGGTGTGGATATCGCCGTCGGCGATGACGTGCACGTAGCGGCCGCCGGTTTCGTCGAGATAGTCCCGGCGGGCCGCGGCGGCATCGGCGATGGCGGTGGCCATCGGTACCCCGATACCCAGGACTTCGCCCGTGGTGGTCGCGCCCTCCTGCGACCCGTAGCCGACGATCACACCGGCGGCACCGGTCCGCATGAGGTGCAGCGCGGTGCGATGATCGCTCACCCCGCCGGCCACCACCGGCACATCGAGTTCGGCGATGAACGTTTTCAGGTTCAGCGGTTCGCCGTCACCGACGTGCTCGGCGGAGATGATGGTGCCCTGCACCACCAGCAGGTCGATTCCGGCCTGCAGCAGGCCCGGGGTCAGGCTCTGGGCGTTCTGCGGACTGACCCGCACCGCCACGGTGACCCCACCGGCCCGTACCTGCGCCACCGCGGCGGCGAGAAGGTCGGGCTGCATGGGGGCGGCGTGCAGTTCCTGGAGGAAGGCCACGGCCCGCTGATAACTGCCCTTGTCCGCGAGCTCCAGCAGCTGCTCGATCTTGGCGGCCACATCCGCGTGCCGCGCCCACAGACCCTCGCCGTTGATGACACCCAGTCCACCGCGCCGGCCCATCTCGATGGCGAATTCCGGGGAGACCAGGGCGTCGGTGGGGTGGGTGAGGAACGGGATATCGAACCGGTACGCGTCGAGCTGCCAGGCCAGCGAGACCTGGCTCGCCGAACGGGTCCGGCGCGACGGAACGATATCGACATCGTCCAATTCGTAGGTCCGGCGAGCCGTCCTACCCATTCCGATCTCGACCATATCGCGCACGAAAATAACTCCTGTGTCGGTGGCGCGCTGCCGCGCGTGGGTTCTGGGCCCCCTCGCCTCACGTTCCCCGCCCGCGAGACCACGCCTGCCGCGCCTACGTTTCGAGAGCGAAAACGCGGAACGGGCAGCGACCCGGTGCGGGCCTCGGGAAACGAGGCGCCGATGTCATGGTTTCACCTGGTGAACCGCGTGATTACACATAAACCTTACAGTGTTGTCCGGCGCGCCTTCGGCGCGCGGGGTCGAGGCCCGCGCGCCCTCGCGCGAGCCTCACCTACCGGTGTAGTTGGGCGCCTCGACGGTCATCGTGATGTCGTGCGGGTGGCTTTCCTTCAGCCCCGCGGCGGTGATCTGTACGAACTGCGCTTCCTGCAGGTCGGTGATCGACTGGGCACCGGTGTAGCCCATCGCGGCACGCAGGCCGCCGACCAGTTGGTGGATCACCTGGTTGACCGGGCCGCGGAAGGGCACCCGTCCTTCGATGCCCTCCGGGACGAGCTTGTCCTCGGCCAGCACGTCGTCCTGGAAGTAGCGGTCCTTGGAGAAGGATTTCGCCTGCCCACGGCCCTGCATGGCGCCCAGGGAGCCCATGCCCCGGTAGCTCTTGAACTGTTTACCGCCGACAAGGATCAGCTCGCCGGGGGATTCGGCGGTACCGGCCAGCAGCGAGCCGAGCATCACGGTGGAGGCGCCCGCAGCGATGGCCTTGGCGATATCACCGGAGAACTGGATACCGCCGTCGGCGATGACCGGGACCCCGGCCGGCTTACAGGCGGAGACGGCCTCGAGGATGGCGGTGATCTGCGGGGCGCCGACACCGGCGACCACGCGGGTGGTGCAGATGGAGCCCGGTCCGACGCCGACCTTCACCGCGTCGGCGCCCGCCTCGACCAGTGCCGCGGCACCGGCCCGGGTGGCGATATTGCCGCCGATGACCTGGATGCGGTCACCGACCTCGGCCTTCACCTTGCTCACCATGCTGAGCACCTGACGCTGATGACCGTGCGCGGTATCGACCACGAGGACATCGGCTCCGGCGTCGGCCAGGGTCATGGCACGCGACCAGGCGTCGTCTCCGACACCGACCGCGGCACCCACCAGCAGGCGGCCGTCGCGGTCCTTGGTGGCGTCGGGGAACTGATCGGTCTTGACGAAGTCCTTCACGGTGATGAGCCCGCGCAGCCGGCCCTCGCCGTCCACGATCGGCAGCTTCTCCACCTTGTGCCGCCGCAGCAGGCCGAGCGCGGCCTCGGCGGTGACACCCTCCTGGGCGGTGATGAGCGGCACCTTGGTCATCACATCGGCGACGCGCCGATTCTGGTCGACCTCGAAGCGCATATCCCGGTTGGTGATGATGCCCACCAGCGCGCCGGTCTCGTCGACCACCGGCAGCCCGGAGATGCGGAACCGGGCGCACATGGCGTCGACCTCGGCGAGGGTGTCGGTGGGACGGCAGGTCACCGGGTCGGTGACCATCCCCGCCTCGGACCGTTTGACGGTTTCCACCTGGCTCGCCTGGTCGGCGACCGACAGATTGCGGTGCAGGACACCCATGCCGCCGGCCCGGGCCATGGCGATGGCCATCCGGGCTTCGGTGACGGTGTCCATGGCAGAGCTCACCAGCGGGGTCCGCAGGCGGACCTCACGGGTCAGCTGACTGGATGTCTCGACCGAGCTGGGGATCAGATCCGAAGCGGCGGGGAGCAGCAGTACATCGTCGAAGGTGAGGCCGAGCATGGCGATCTTGTTCGGATCGTCACCACCCGTATGAGGGCGGACTACGGTGCGCTCGCCCGGTACGGGATTACTCATTCGGATCGACCCCTCCTGGACGTCGGCAGAGCTACCGGGGTGCGGCGACCCGATAGCGAACTGTTACTGGGATTGGACTACGGCACCGGTTCGGTTCTGACCGGTGGTGGCCGGGTGATCGGTACTCGTCGGCGCCGTGTCACCATGGTATCGGTCCGCTTGGACCGTGGATCAACTGAGGGCATCGGCGAAACTGGCGGCGCGGACGGCTGGCGCAGACCACCCTGTTCTGCGTACCGTGGGGATGTGCGTGACCATCTACCACCTGGCTTGCCGCCGGATCCGTTCGCCGGAGACCCCGCCGACCCGTCCGCCGCGCTCGATGCCATCGAGCCGGGGGAACCGCTGGATCCTCACGAGCGCCTTGCGGTCGAGGAGGATCTCGCCGATCTCGCAGTCTACGAGGCGCTACTGGCGCACCGCGGTATCCGCGGTTTGGTGGTGAGCTGCGAGGATTGTCGGCAGGATCACTATCACGACTGGGACATGCTGCGCGCGAATCTGTTACAGCTCCTCGTCGACGGCACGGTCCGCCCGCATGAGCCCGCCTACGACCCGACTCCGGAAGCCTACGTCACCTGGGATTACTGTCGCGGGTACGCGGATGCCTCGATGAACGAGGCCTTCCACGGCGACGGATTCGACGCCTTCGACAGCTGACTTCGGAGTAGCCGGCCCCGCCCGGCACGATCGGCCGCGCCAGGCGGCCGATCGACTTTTCATGGCTACGCCCCGTTCCCCGGCACTCACACCGACTGTGGCCGAACACACCGATGGCCATCCACCCGTCTCCAGGTGGATGGCCATCGGTGTGTCGGCGTTCAGTTGATGGCGCCTCCCGGCAGCGGCAACGTGGTGGGAGCCTGCTGGGGGACCGACGGGGCCGGCACGACGGTCTGCGGCACCGGCACGGTGGACGGCTCGGCCGGGCCGGGTGTACTGATCGTGGACGGCGGTGCCTGCGTGGACGGCTCCACCGAGTCCACACCCGGCCCGTTCGGAGTGGTGGTGCCCGGAACGCCCGGGACGGTGGTGCCGCCCGGGGCGATATCCGGAGCATGGGTATCCGGCGCCGGAGTGTCCGGGGTGTGGGTGCCGGGGGCCTGGGTGTCCGGCCGTTCGGTGCCGGGTCCCGGCCGATCGGGCGCCTGGACATCCGGAGCGCTCGGCTTGTCACCGCCACCGGGGCCGCTCGGCCGGTCGGACGGCCGTTCATTGCCCGGACCCGGCGTGGTGGTCACCGTGCTACCGGGCCGTTCCGTGGTCCCACCGGGAGACGACGGCGGCACCGGCGCGCCCGGATCGGGCGAGGGAGCGATTTGCTGCAGCTGTGCGGCGATGTCCGGCGGTATCACCTTCCGGACCGCTTCGAACAGCTGATTCCAGCGTTCGACGAGTTCATTGCGCTTGGTCGGGTCGTCGACCTGGGTCGTATTGGCCGAGGCCTGCTCGAGCCGTTCCCGTGCCTCGTCGGGCCTGCCCTGCTCGAGCAGGGTCTGCGCGGCGGCCAGATCGTCACCGGCGTACTGCACGACGGTGCTCTGGGCCTGTTCGCTGAACACCACCTCTTTGACGCGCCACAGCGCGTCGCCGGGTTCGGCCTGATACGAGAACGCGGAGAGCCCACCGAATACGAGTGCCAGCGCGGCCGCGGTGGTCGCGATCGGGCGGAGCAACCGCAAGCGGCCTCCCGATTGCGCGCCGATCCGCGCCTGCCGGGCACCGATCTCCTGGTTGACGGCCGCGACCACGGTATCGAGGTCGGGCGCGTCGGGTAGCGGCGGCGCCACGATCTCGGCCCGCCAATCCGCCAGCAATGTCGCCAGCTGGAGTTCCTCGGTGCTCTCGGTGGGGACGGGTCCGCCACGGGCGATAGCGTCGATCAGTTCGTCATCACGACGAACCGCGACGATATCCACCGGTTCGGATCCGGCACCGGAGCCCTCGGCATAGGGATCGGTGTTCCGCGATGCACGCCGCGCCCATTTGTCGCCCCGACCGCGCCCGCCATCCCTAGCCATACATTTCACCTGCCCTCGCCACTTGTGCCTTCAATTTTGCGAGCGCCCTGTGCTGGGCCACTCGAATCGCGCCCGCCGTACTGCCCACGGCGGTTGCGGTCTCTTCTGCTGACAGACCCATGACCAGGCGCAGGATCAAGATCTCTCGATGCTTCTCCGGAAGAGTGGCCAGCAGCGCGTTCATCTGCCGGCTGGTTTCCGATTCGAGAGCTCGTTGCTCCGGGCCGTGGTCGGTGGATATGACATCTGGTACTTCGGCCATCGCCTCCGCCTTGTTACGGGAGGCGTTGCGATGGGCGTCGGCAACCTTGTGCGATGCGATTCCGTATACGAAGGCCATGAACGGCCTACCCTGGTCCTGATACCTGGGTAGCGCGGTCATGACCGCTAGACAGACCTCCTGCGCGACATCGTCCGCGGAGAGTTGTCCACGCTCCGCGACACCGATCCGCGCGCGGCAATAGCGCATCACCAGCGGGCGGACCATTTCCAGTACCTGAGCTAAAGCAGACCTGTCGCCCTGCGCAGCGGCGGCGACGGCGCGGTCCAACTCTTCGCCCGTGTGCGTCATCGTCAGCGGAATTCCTGGCGTTACAAAGTGGCACGGTCTGTGATGACCGATGCTTCCGCCGGTCCAGCGGAACGGGTCCACAATAGGACACCGGCGGCGGTACCGGTCGAGACGGTAGAACTCGGGTTATTCACGCGCATCGCGAAATCGCCCGCCACGCCCGGAGATGAGTGCTCGACACGCGGCCGCGTCGGCGACCGCCGTGTCGCGGTCGCCCGGTCCGGCGGCCAGGCCACCACGCAGCATGGCACACGCCCAGCGCAGGGGAACCGCGCCGGAGACACGGCATTGCTCATCGATACGGTCGGCCAGCGCGAGGGCGCGGGCTGTCTGCCCCGTGGCACTGGCGGCCGCGGCGACGAGCAAACGCGATTTGATCCGATGCCGGACCGAGGGGCCCTGTTCGGCCAGTGTGAGCGCGGCCTCCGCCGCCGCCAGCGCCGGTGCGCCGAGACCGTCGGCCAGCGCGGTTTCCGCGCGGACCCAGTGCAGCCGCACCCGGGTCCGCGCCCGCTCGGGCGCGCCGGCCCCGGACGCACCGTATTCGGGCGCCGGGCGCTCCAGCAGGGCGGCGCAACGGTCCAGCAGCCGGCCGGACAGGGCGGTCCGGCCGACGCCCAGAGCATCGGCCGCCAGACCGATCAGCGCGTCGGCCACGGCATCGATCGAATCGGGCCGGCGACTGTAGTCGCCCAGCCTCGCCGCGGCTCTCGCGGGATACGCGGCCGGGGATTCGGGGGCGGATCCGCGGCCCGCCGCCGGAGTTGTCGGCGGTGGCCCGACGGGCAGGGTGGCCGCCGCCGGAAGGACGAGTGCCGCGGCCCGGCCGTCGTACTCGGCGGCGCGCTGGTGCCAGCCGAGCTGACGCAATAGCGACCCCTGGGTCGAGGCGGCGAGTGAGAGCAAGACCGGATCGACGGTCGCCCCGGACAGGCGGCGCAGCGCGGTACGGGCCGCGGCATAGTGGCCCGCACCACCCAGAGCAACCGCTCGCCACCACATTTCGAGGGGATCGGCCGGTTCCGGCAACTCGGCAGCGGTACGGCCCGTCCACGCGCCGAACGCGGCATCGGCG
Source organism: Nocardia sp. NPDC050193 (assembly GCA_040674215.1). Classification (GTDB taxonomy): domain Bacteria; phylum Actinomycetota; class Actinomycetes; order Mycobacteriales; family Mycobacteriaceae; genus Nocardia. The sequence goes on from JBFARE010000020.1 coordinate 12,368, forward strand.
ACTGAGCGGGAATCGGATTCGAGGCGAGTGCCGGGGGCGATCATCGACGCACTGTACCGGCCACCGGATCCACCGCCGGGCGGAACGGACGGGGCACCGCGGGATATCGACGTTCCAGCTATCTTTCAGCATTAATCCGAACAGGCAGCGTTTCCATCAGGTTAATCTCCACCCATCAATCCATGAGCGATCGCGCATCGAATTCGAGGACGTTTCGCTTAATTAACCCGACGGCCCCACACCGGCCATCTGTGATCGTATCGAGATCGGGTCACCTCAACTCATCGGGTCGGCCCCAGGGCCAGAATTCGGTCCGGACCTATCAGGAGTCTTCGAAAGAACCGCGTTCACCTGCGAATACGCCGACCAGCACGGACACGTCGGCAGGGTCGGCAACAGGCCAACCCAACAGTATCGCCGGGCGATTAGCGAAAGTAAACAGTCGGCGAGGTTAAATTCAGCGCGCAAAAGAGCCGATAATTCAGGGCGCCAAAGTGTTGACGGAATTTCCTCGGTACCCCTAACGTAACTCATCGCCACGGACGGCGCCGGGCGAAAACGCAACGGATGCCGACGGCAGCGGTGCACATCGGCCGACGCATGTGGCCCCGCGCGCTCGCCCGAACGCCCGGGCACCGCCGGAAAGCTGTACTCATCACTCGCTCGACAATGCCGACGAGCTCGCGTCTACGAGGAGTTCCCCCATGCCCATGCCCACCCACCTTCCCGGACCGAACGCCGATGTCTGGGACTGGCAGATGCGCGGTTCCTGCCGGGGTGTGGACTCGGCGGTGTTCTTCCATCCCGACGGTGAACGCGGCAGAGCGCGGGCGGCACGCGAGTTGCGGGCGAAGGAGATCTGCAGGTCGTGCCCCGTGCTCATGCAGTGCCGTTCGCACGCGCTGAAGGTCAGTGAGCCCTACGGCATCTGGGGCGGGATGTCGGAAACCGAACGGGAGATGCACGCCCGGCGCAGTCGGCGCCGGATGGCGGTCTGATGGGTCGTCGCAGGTAGCGGCCCCGCGTCGCGTCCCGGTGGCGCGACACCATGTGTTCCGCGGGGCCGCATACGCTCTCGGTTATAGCTTACGGTTATTGTTATGACCGATGACACAGGAGAGTATCGAGCTCTCAGCGCTCCTGCAGCGCTGCGGCCACTCGGATGCCGAGGCTTTCGCCGAACTCTATGACCGGACCCGCACCCGGGTCTTCGGTCTGGTGTTGCGTGTCCTCCAGGATTCCGGGTTCGCCGAGGAGACCACCCAAGAGGTCTACCTGCAAACTTGGCGCACGGCGGCGAGTTTCGATCCGGCGCGCGGCTCGGCGGTGACCTGGCTGATGACACTGGCTCATCGCCGCGCGGTCGACCGGGTCCGCGCCGAGCAGGCACACACCCAGCGCGAGATCGCCTACGGCGCCCGAATCCTCGGGCACGAGTACGACGAGGTCATCGAGGAGGTCGAGCGCAAACTCGACCATCAGGCGGTGGTCGTCGGACTACGCAGCCTGACCGAGACGCAGCGCGAGGCGATCTCACTGGCCTATTACGACGGCCGGACCTACGCCGAGGTGGCCCGCCACCTGGATATCGGGCTACCGACCGTCAAATCCCGTATCCGCGACGGCCTGATAAGACTGAAGAAGAGTATGGGAGGGCCGGCCTCCCTCGGCGACCGGCGACCGATACGAGAACGGGCCGTTCACATTCCACAGCGGATGTGAACGGCCCGATCCGGTTCGGCGGCCGGCTCCCACCGAGGCGGGAACCGGCGGGCCGGACTGCGATCAGTGGGCGTGGCCGTGCCCGTGGTTGTCTTCCTCTTCGGCGGGCTTGTCCACCACGGCGCTTTCGGTGGTCAGCACCATCCGCGCCACCGACGCCGCGTTGATCACGGCCGACCGGGTCACCTTGACGGGGTCCACGACACCGTCGGTCAGCAGATCACCGTAGGTGAGGGTGGCGGCGTTGAAGCCCTCCTTGCCCTCGCCGACCTTGCTGACGACGACGGCACCATCGACACCGGCGTTGGTGGCGATCCAGTACAGCGGGGCACGCAGCGCGCCGCGCAGCACCTCCGCACCGATGGCCTCGTCCCCGGACAGACCGGCGATCAGTCCATCGAGCTTGGTGCCCGCCTGGACCAGCGCGGTACCGCCACCCGGGACGATGCCCTCCTCGACGGCGGCCTTGGCCGCGCTGACGGCGTCCTCGACCCGGTACTTGCGCTCCTTGAGCGCGGTCTCGGTGGCCGCGCCGACCTGGATCACCGCGACACCGCCGGCTAGTTTGGCCAGCCGCTCTTCCAGCTTCTCCCGATCCCAGTCGGAATCGGTGGCCTCGATCTCGCGACGCAGCTGGGCGCTGCGGGCGGCGATATCGTCGCCGCTACCCGCGCCGTCGATGATGGTGGTGGTGTCCTTGGTGACCACCACGCGGCGCGCCGAACCCAGCACCTCCAGACCGGAGTCACGCAGGTTGATGCCCAGGTCCGGGTTGACGACCGTGCCCGCGGTGACCACGGCCAGATCGTCGAGGAACGCCTTGCGGCGGTCACCGAAGAACGGCGCCTTGACCGCTACGGCCTTGAGGGTCTTACGGATCGAGTTGACGACCAGGGTGGACAGCGCCTCGCCCTCGACGTCCTCGGCGATGATCAGGACCGGCTTACCCGACTCGGCGATCTGCTCCAGCAGCGGCAGCAGATCCGGCAGCGAGCTGATCTTCTCGCGGTGCAGCAGCACCAGCGCGTCCTCCAGCACGGCTTCCTGGCTGTCGCCGTCGGTGATGAAGTACGGCGAGAGATAGCCCTTGTCGAACTGCACGCCCTCGGTGACCACGAGTTCGGTCTGCAGGGTCGAGGATTCCTCGACGGTGACCACGCCGTCCTTACCGACGGTGGTGAGTGCCTTACCGACCATTTCGCCGATGACCTCGTCGCGCGAGGAGACGGTGGCGACCTGGGCGATGGCCTGCTCACCGCTGACCGGGGTGGCCGCGGCCAGCAGGGCTTCCGACACCGCGTCGGCGGCCTTGGCGAGGCCCACGCCGACCGCGATCGGGTTGGCGCCCGCCGCGATGTTCTTCAGTCCGCCGCGCACCAGTGCCTGGGCCAGCACGGTCGCGGTGGTGGTGCCGTCACCGGCGACATCGTTGGTCTTGGTGGCGACGCTCTTGACCAGCTGGGCGCCGAGGTTCTCGAACGGGTCCTCGAGATCGATATCACGCGCGATGGTGACACCGTCGTTGGTGACGGTGGGGCCGCCGAACGATTTGGCCAGCACCACATGCCGGCCCCGCGGGCCGAGAGTGACCTTGACCGCATCGGCGAGCTTGTCGACACCGCGCTCCAGCGCCCGGCGAGCCTGCTCGTCGAACTGGATCTGCTTTGCCATATGTCTTCGCTCCTGTATCTGGTGCGCTTCGAGTTGTGTGGCACAAAGCACTCCGCCCCGGGGTCACCGTGCGACACCGGGGCGGAACGCATGCGCGGCAGTCGATTACTTGCCGACGACAGCCAGCACGTCGCGCGCGGACAGGATCAGGTATTCCTCACCCTGGTACTTGATCTCGGTACCGCCGTACTTGCTGTAGATGACGGTGTCGCCCTCCTGGACATCCAGCGGGATGCGCTTCTCACCTTCGTCGTCCCAGCGGCCGGGGCCGACGGCGACAACGGTGCCCTCCTGCGGCTTCTCCTTGGCCGTATCGGGAATGACCAGGCCGGAGGCGGTCGTCGTCTCGGCCTCGTTGGCCTGGACGAGGATCTTGTCCTCGAGCGGCTTGATGTTCACGCTCGCCACGTTGAGCCCTCCACTTTCAGGGGATAACGGTCGTCCGGAACTGTTGTCCCGGACCATCGATTCGGTCACGATGCTGACCCTGCGCATAGCCCCGTCGTCGCGGGTGCCGGGACCGCCTGCTCAGTGGTCAAGCCTGGCACCGGGCAACAATCGGTGCCGACTAGCACTCTATACATGAGAGTGCCAGCGCTCAAGGGCAGGCGCTGCCAATACGGGACCGATTGGAAACGATTCGGTCTCGCTGTCACCAAGACGCCATCCGCCGTGCCCGCTGGTCGCCGGGGTTAGGAGCACGAAAGCCGGGTAGACCAAAGGGAAGAGGACTTCCCAATAATTCTCCGACTCTGTAACGTTCGGATAACAGATCGTGACACCATGTGTGATGGTTGTTCGCGAAGCCACCGTTCACCGCAGACGACGGCGGTTTCGCGAACACCTTTCGGCATGTCCGGACCTCACCATCCGGCACGGCCGCCGCGTCCACTCGAAGGGAGGTGAAGAGAGTATGCGCACATCGCTCGGCATCTCCGCCGGGAACGAAGTGGTGTGCTCCGCCCTGGTCACCACCGCGGCCAACGGCGCCCGCACCTTCGACTACCGGGTGGTCTCCGCGGACGCCCACTCCGATCCGGGAGACCTGGTCGCCTCCTCTATCGAGTTGATGACCACCCAGCTGCCCGCGAGCCATTCCCACGAGGCGGTTTTCGGCACCCAGCTGTCCGCCCCACAGACCTCCGGGCTCGACGTGATGGCCGACCGCCCACCCACCGGTGTCGCGGTCGCCTACCGGAGCAAGGAGCAGGCGCAGGCGATCCGGCTCGCCACCGGCAAACAGCGCGAACCGCAACTGGTTCCGGAGACCACCGCGGCACTCACCTTCCTGCGCGACACCGGCCTGCTGGACCGCTACGGCACGGTGGCCGTGGTGGACCTGGGTGCCTCCGGCTGCACCGTCTCGGTGGCCGACCCGGCCGACGGCGCCGTACTGCACACCGCGCGGTCCACCACGGTCGGCGGCCGCGCGATCGACGACCTGCTGTACCGGCATCTCGTCGATCAGCATTACGCCCGGCGCGGTACCCGGCCCAATCGCAGTGTGCTGGTGAACCGGGCCCGCACCGCCAAAGAACACCTTTCGGTGACCCAGGCCGTCACCATCGACCACATCGCGGGCAAACCGCTCAAACTCACCCGCGCCGATTTCGAATCGCTCACCGCCGGCGTGTGGCGCGAGATGACGCGGTTCGCGTCGATGACCTTCGGTCTGGCCGACCGCGCCCCGGAAGCGGTGGTGGTGATCGGCGGTGGCGCGAATATCCCGGCGGTACTGGAAACCCTGCGCGGCGAGCTCGGGCTTCCGGTACTCACGGTGCCGGACCCGGACGCGGTGATCGCCAAAGGCGCCGCGCTGCTCGCCGATACCGCCCGCTCCAGCGCCCCCATCGGCGCGCTGACACCGGACAAGTCCGGCAACACCCTGCTCAAGGCGTTCGGTACGGTGGCCGGCGCCATCGTGGTGGTGGGGTTGATCGTCGGGTACGGGGTGAACACCATGGCCCCGAGTTCGGACGAAGAGGTCTCCCCCGCCGGTACCACCAGCAGCGCTCAGCTGCCGACCACCGCCACCATCGCGCCGACGACCACCACCACCACCACCACCGTGGTGCCCGGTACCACCGAGGAGATCCCCCAGCAGCCCGCCGAGGAGCCCGCCGAAGCCGGTGCGCCGGGTACGACATTCGCCGAGCCTCCGCTGACCGGCGAGCCCGGCACCGGCGAGTACCCGTCGACGAACGAGATCCCCTCCACCTCGGGCGAACCGTCCACGAGTACCACGCCGAGCACCGAGTCGTCCCCGCCCACCCTGCGCCCGGATCCGAACCTGCCCCATATCCCGTTCCCGGAGGGAATCGGCCCGGGCACGCCGATCCCCCAGTCCTCGCCGGATGAGTTGCCGACGGATCAGCCGTCCACCTCGGACGTGCCGCCTCCGTCCGGATCGCGGCAAACTCAGACGACTCTGGAGGTTCCGCCTCCGCAACCCCCTCGATTGCCCAATTCGGGTTCGGCGGGATAGCCGTTGCCGGGTCAGCCCACCTGGCTGACCGAGACGGGCAGCCCGGGATCGGAGGCCACCGACAGCGGTGACGGCGCCGCGCCACCGCCGATCACATGCGCGCCCAGCGCCGCGATCATCACGCCGTTGTCGGTGCAGAGCCGGGGTTTCGGGATTCGCAACGTCAAACCGGCCGCGGCGCATCGTTCCTCGGCCAGCGAGCGGATCCGCGTATTGGCGGTCGCGCCGCCGCCCAGTACCAGGGTGTCCACGCCCACATCGCGCGCGGCGCGCACCGCTTTCATGGTGAGCACATCGGCGACCGCCTCCTGGAACGAGGCCGCGATATCGGGGATCGGTAACTGTTCTGGTTCGACGCCCTGGCGGGCCTGCGCTTCCACGTAACGCGCGACCGCGGTCTTCAATCCGGAGAACGAGAAGTCGTAGCGCGGGTCCCGCGGTCCGGTCATTCCTCGCGGGAAGGCGATCGCCGCCGGGTCGCCGGTGACCGCGGCCGCATCCAGCGCGGGGCCGCCCGGATAGCCGAGACCCAGTAGCCGGGCGACCTTGTCGAACGCCTCGCCGGCGGCGTCGTCGACCGTGCTGCCCAATTCGATCAGCGGCTTCGACAGATCCTCCACATGCAACAGATGGGTATGCCCTCCGGAGACCAGCAGCGCCACACAGGGAGGCATCGGACCGTGTTCGAGAGTGTCCACCGCCACATGTCCGCCGAGATGGTTCAGCGCGTAGAACGGGATATCCCAGGCCGCGGCATAGGCTTTGGCGGCCGCTACCCCGACCAGCAGCGCCCCTGCCAGACCGGGGCCGATCGTCACCGCCAGGGCATCGGGCGCGGCGATCCCCGCCGCGGCGAGCGCGCGCCGCATGGCCGGCACGATCGCCTCGAGATGGGCCCGGGAGGCGATCTCGGGCACCACACCACCGAACCGGGCGTGCTCGGCCACACTCGAGGCGACCTCGTCGGCCAGGAGTTCACAGCTGCCGTCGGTACGGCGGCGCACGATGCCCACCCCCGTCTCGTCACAGGAGCTCTCGATGCCCATGACGATCACGACAACACCCCGTCCGGCGTCCGGGTCCCGAAGACCACCGGGACGTCCTCCAGCGCCGGACGGCGCATGGTGTACGCGTCCGCGCCGCTGGGGTGGTAGTAGTTCTTGCGCAGGCCGATGATGTGGAACCCGTGCTTGGCGTACATGGAGATCGCGGCGGTGTTGTCGGTGCGCACCTCGAGGAACACCGGCCCGCCCCGCCGCCCGGCCTCGGTGAGCAGCGCCTCCAGCAGCAGCGTACCGATTCCGGCACGGTGACAGGCCGGGTCCACTCCGATGGTGTGCACCTCGGCCTCCGGGTGCTCGGCGTCACCGAGTAGCGCGATTCCCGCGTAGCCCACCATGTTCCCGGCATCGTCGCGGGCGGTGATGTAGCGGTTGTATCCCGCGGCCAGCTCGGAGCGGAACGCCACGGCCTGCCACGGATCGTCTTCCGGGAACAGCAATTGCTCCAGTTCCACGCAGCCCGCGATATCGGTCGGCTCCATGGGTTCGATACGAATTCCCGTGGTACGAACTCCCATTGTCACGCTCCCATCCGGTCGAGAGTGCGGTAGCTGCGTTCGACCGCGTCGGGGCGGCGCAAATACAGCGGGATCAGCGGTTCGGGGGGCACGCCCGACCCCAGCGCACCCGCCGCCACCTGCACGAGCGCGGCCGGCGAGGGTGTCTGCACGGATAGCGCGGGAAGTGCGAACAGCGCGGTGTGCGCGGCCGATCCGGCGATCTTGGTCGCACCGGCCACCGGCAGTTCGCCGGGTTTGCGCACCTCGGGTCCGGCGACCCGGATGCGGCCGCGGTCGCGATAGCGCGCGGCATAGACCTCGCGGCGGCGCGCATCGGTGACCACCAGCAGTTCGTCGTCGGGCCCCAGTTCGGGCGCGCATTCGACGGCGATGGCGTCCAGACTGCACACACCGTGCACCGGGATACCCAGCGCATCACCGAACGCGGCGGCGGTGGCCATCCCGACCCGCAGCCCGGTGAACGGCCCAGGGCCGATCCCGGTGACGACCGCACCGATATCGGCGCGCGACACCCCGGCCTCGGCCAGGCATTCCAGTATCTGCGGGGTGAGCGCCTCGGCGTGCGCGCGGGCGTCGACAAGTACCCGGGCGGCGAGAGTGCGCGGTACGGCGGCGTCCGAGGTGTTCGCACCGGCGGCCGCCTGCTCCAATTCGACGAGACCCGCCGTGACGGCAGGCGTCGCGGTGTCGACAGCAAGTGCAAGCATGGTCTGGTCAACGATACCGGGTGACCCGCTTCACACGGCGGTGGCGCACGGCGCCCCAGCAGCCAGGTTGCCGATTCGTGCGGACTAGTGCGCCGCTCCGGTGTGCACCCACTCCCAAGATGCCGTGCGGACTTCGGATTCCGGCTCCCGCGACATTCGCACCAGCAGATGCCGACCGGTCAACCGCTCCGCCATCCCGCTGCCCCACTCGACCACCACGACCGCGTCGTCGAGTTCGGTGTCCAGATCGAGTGCGTCGAGTTCGTCGAGGCTGCCGCCGAGCCGGTAGGCGTCGACATGGACCAGTGGCACCGGCGGGCCGGCGGCGCGATCGCCTGCCGGATGCCGGCGCGCGATGACGAAGGTCGGCGAACTCACCCGCCCGCCGACCCCGAGACCGGAGGCGATACCGCGGGTCAGAGCGGTTTTACCGGCCCCGAGCGGACCATCGAGCACCACCAGATCACCCGCCCGCAGCCCGGCGGCCAGTTCCCGCCCGAGCGCCTCGGTATCGGTGACCTCCGGCAGCAGGCGTTCGCCGCGGTCAGCCACCGGTGGCCTCCCATCGATCGTCCTCGCCGACGACGCCGGCCCGCACCAGCAACCGGTCCAATGCGGCGTTGGCCTCCTCCGGGTACTGCAGCTGCGGCATATGTGCCGCCTCGGGGAGCCGGACGAGTTCGCAATCGGCCAATTCACGTGCCAGCACACGGGAATTGCGGAAGGGAATGACCAGGTCCCGGGTGCCGCCGAGGACCAGCGTCGGGGTATCGCGCAGCACCGGCAGGGCCGCCGCCTCGTCATGCAGCTCGATGGCCTTCAGGAACTTCACCACGGTTTCCACCGGGGTGCGGTCGATCATCATGGTGGTGAACCGCGACAGTGTCGGACTGACCGGCCCATGGAACGAACTCACATGCAGAATCGGCGTGATCACATGGCGGGCGGTGACCCGCCCGGCCTGTACCAGCGCCGGAGCGGTGTGCACGGCCAGCCGGAATCCGTCGATCGCGGGATTGCGCAGCAACTGCCCGATACCGGAGGAGGCGACCTCGGCGGCCGCGGTGGACAGCAATGCGACACCGCGCACCCGCTGCGCGAAGAGACCGCCGGCATGGGCGGCCGCGGCGAGTACCGCCATCCCGCCCAGCGAATGTCCGACCAGGATCAACGGCCCGCGCGGCGCCCGGGCGTCGATCACCGTGAGCAGGTCGCGGCCGAGCTGGGACACCGTACAGCTGTCGGTGGCCGGTGTTCCCGAGCGGCCGTGACCGCGCAGGTCGAACAGCACCAGCCGTAACCGCGAACCCCAGCGCTGCGCCAGGTGGCGCCGCTGGAAATGGAACGACTCCATGCTGTTGCAGAATCCGTGCACGAAAACGACTGTGGCGTCGGCGTCGCCGGTGCCCCATTCACGGGTGGCCAGGCACACACCGTCGTCGGCGAGCACCTCACCGGCACGGTCGAGATCGATCAGGGCGAAGTTCTCGTCCCGGTATTCGTCGCGGACGGGAGGCCACAGTACTTTCGCACCGGCCCGGCGCAGCGCGTGCACACCGGCCATCGCGCCGACCACCCCGGCGGTGGCCAGTCCACCGCGCAACAGGGTCGCTCCTCGTTTCATCGGGTACCCCCTCGATACCGCCGGTGTACCCGGCCACGGGGCGCGCACACCACTTCGTAGTGGATCGTGCCGAGCAGATCGGCCCAGTCCTGGGCTCGCGGCTCACCGCGGGAACCCGGCCCGAACAAGATCGCGGTATCACCTTCGGCCACGCCCTCGGCATTGTCACCCAGGTCCACCACCAGCTGGTCCATGCACACCCGACCGCGATTGGGACGGTTGTGTCCGCCCACCCACACCTGCATCCGCCCACCGAGGGGACGGAACACACCGTCGGCGTACCCGGCGGGGATCAACGCGACGGTGGTGTCGGCCGGGGCGATCCATTCGTGCCCGTAGGACACTCCTTCGCCCTTCGAGACGTGCTTGACCAGTGCCACTTCGGCCTGGAAGGTCATCGCGGGCCGCAGCCCGTATTCGCCGATATCGGGGACGGGGGTGAGCCCGTACACGGCGATACCGGGGCGGACCATATCGAAGGCCAGGTCGGGCCGGGTCAGTGTGGCCGCGGAATTGGCCAGGTGGACGAGTTCGGGTTCCAGACCGTATTCCTTGGCCGCCGCGATGGCGTCGAGGAACCGGGCGCGTTGTAGGTCGATGGTCGGGTGGTAGGGCTCGTCGGCGTGCGCGAGATGGGAGAAGATCGCCCGGAAGCGCACCGCCCCCTCGTCGACGAGTTTCCGCAGGGCCGCGAGAACTACCGGATAGACCCCCTGCTCGATCCCGTTGCGATTGAGTCCGGTATCGACCTTGAGACTTACGACAGCCTGTTTGCCCAGGTCACGGGCGGCCGCGGCGACGGCGTCCAACTGCTCCGCCGAGGAGATACCGATCTCGATATCGGCAGCGACGGCCGCAGCGTAATCCGCGTCACAGATATTGAGCCAGCACAGGATCGGCGCCTCGATTCCGGCCTCGCGCAGCGCGACCGCCTCGGCGATCGTGGTGACCCCCAGTTCGGCCGCGCCCACGGCCAGCGCCGTCCGGGCGACCTCGACAGCGCCGTGGTTGTAGCCGTCCGCCTTGACGACCACCATCACCGCGGCGTCGCCTGCGTGCGCACGCAGCACTCCGACGTTGTGTGCGATGGCGTCCAGGTCGACGACTGCTTCCACTTGACCGTTCACACCTGCCGATACTGCCATCCCGGCGCACCGGCGCGACGGCGGCCACCCACGGGACCCGGGCGTGCGTACCTCAGGCGGACAGCGCACGCAGCGTGGCGATGGCGGCGGGTATATGTCGAAGCAGCGGCGTCGCCGAGACGGGGGCGGCGGTCCCGCCCGGGGTGTCGTGGGCGGCGAGCCCCGCGGCGAGCGCGTGCACGCGGGCCGCGGCGGCCGCGGCCTGCACGGGCTCGCGGCCCGCGGCGAGCAGCGCCCCGATCACCCCGGAGAGCACATCACCGGCACCGGCGGTCGCCGCCCAGGAACCACCGGCCTCGTTGACCAGCACCTGCCGCCCGGGGGCGGCGACCAGGGTCGCCCGCCCCTTCAGCAGCACGGTGACCTGCCACGAGTCGGCGAAATCCCGGACGGCGGCCACCCGGTCGGGTACCGGCTCCGCGCCGGTGAGGCGGCGGAACTCACCGGCGTGCGGGGTCAGCAGGGTGGGGGCGGGGCGACCCCGGACCAGCTCCGGTTCAGCTGCGAGCAGGGTCAGACCGTCGGCGTCGACGACGACCGGCAGGTCGGTGGCCAGCATCTCGGCGAGCCGGTCGCGGGCGGCGCGGTCGGTGCCGGAGCCCGGTCCGAAGACCCAGGACTGCACCCGGCCCGCGTCCGCCGGATCGGAGACCGCGATCACCTCCGGATACCGCGCGAGTACCGCGGACGCGGCGGTACCCGCGTAGCGCACCATCCCGGAGGTCGCGGCCACCGCCGCGCCCGTACAGAGCACGGCCGCGCCCGGGTAGGTCGCGCTCCCGGCCTGCACCCCGGTGACCCCCTGCGTGTACTTGTCGTCCGCGGCTCCCGGCACCGGCCAGGTCGCGCCCACCGCCGCCGGAGCCAATGCCGCCAGGCCGGGTTCGGGCAGCCGTAAACCGATGGGTACCAGTTCGATCCGGCCGCACCGATCCGCGGCCAGCGCGTGCACCGGTTTACGGGCACCGAAGGTGACGGTGACCGCCGCCCGGACCGCGGGCCCGGACACCGCACCGGTATCCGGGTCGACACCGCTGGGAAGATCGGCCGCGATGATCGGAACAGTTACTTCCGCAACGATTCTCGCCGCGTCGGGGCGCAGTGGACCGCGACCGGATATTCCGACGATCCCATCGATCACCAGATCGGCGCCGGCGATTTCCCGCACCGCCGCAACCGGATCGGCGCACACCCGTCCGCCCGCGCGGCGCAGCGCGGCCAGTCCGGCCGCATGTGCTCGCGCCGGATTCAGCAGCATCGCCGTCACCGCGACACCCCGCCGACGCAATGTCGCCCCGGCCCACAGCGCGTCACCGCCGTTGTCGCCCGAACCCACCAGCAGCGCCACCGTCCGCCCGGCGACCCCGCCGCAGCGCGCCCGCAGCTCGGCTGCGACCACCGTGGCCAGCCCGTACGCGGCACGGCGCATAGGCACTCCGTCGGGAACTCTGGTGAACAGTTCGGCCTCGGCGAGGCGTACCTGGTCGGCGGTGTAATAGCCGAGCGGCTGGGTCACCGAACACACCTCCGTGATCGGACGGGCAGCGATGCCAGCAGACTACGCTTGACCTCCATGTCCAGAGTTCACCGCGCCGTACTCGTCCCGGCCGCCGGATTCGCCCTCGTCACGGCATTGCTGTCCGGCTGCGGCGCCGGTGATTCGACGGAAGAGGCACCGAAAACCGGTACCTCCGGCGCGCATTCACGGCACGACCCGGAGGCCACCGTCACCGTCGAGGTGGAGGACGACCACTTCTCGCCGGCCGATATCACCATCTCCGCCGGCGATACGGTGTCCTGGCATTTCGACGGCGACCTGCCACACGGTGTCCAGGGCATCGGCGACAAGGCGATGAGCATCAACAGCCCGTTGTTCGAGGTGGGCGATTGGAGCCACACCTTCACCCAGCCGGGCGAATACCGCTACCTGTGTCCGATCCACCCGGATATGCGCGGCACCATCACGGTCGAGAAGTAGACGGGGTAACCGGGGCACCGGTCACCCCGTCGGCTATTCCACGGTGACGGATTTCGCCAGGTTCCGCGGTTTGTCCACGTCGTAGCCGCGGGCCTGCGCCACCTCGGCGGCGAAGATCTGCAGCGGCACCGTCGACAACAGCGGCTGGTAGAGGGTCGGCGCGGACGGAATCTCGATCAGATCGTCGGCGAACGGTCGCACCAGATCGTCACCCTCCTCGGCGATCACGATCGTGCGCGCCCCGCGAGCCTGGATCTCCCGGATATTGCTCAGCAGTTTGGAGTGCAGCACCCCACGCCCCTTGGGTGAGGGCATGACCACGATCACCGGCAGCCCGCCCTCGATCAGCGCGATCGGGCCGTGCTTGAGCTCACCCGCGGCGAAACCCTCCGCGTGCATGTAGGCCAGTTCCTTGAGTTTGAGCGCACCCTCGAGCGCCACCGGGTATCCGACATGGCGGCCGAGGAACAGGATGGTGCGTTCGCGCGCGAGTTCCCGGGCGATCGCCCGCACCTGCGGCGCCGTTTCCAGCACCCGGTCCACCAGCTTGGGCATGGCCTCCAGCTCGGCGAACTCACGTGCCACCTCATCGGGGTACTTGGTACCGCGCGCCTGGGCCAGCGCCAGTCCGACCAGTAGGTTCGCCGTCACCTGCGCGAGGAACGCCTTGGTGGAGGCGACCCCGATCTCCGGCCCGGCGCGGGTGTAGAGCACCGCGTCGGATTCGCGTGGGATCTGCGCGCCGTTGGTATTGCAGACCGCCAGCACGCGCGCCTTCTGGCTCTTGGCGTGCCGGACGGCTTCCAGTGTGTCGGCCGTCTCACCGGATTGCGAAACCGCGACCACCAGGGTCGAGCGGTCCAGCACCGGGTCCCGGTAGCGGAACTCGCTGGCGAGCTCTACTTCCACCGGCAGCCGGGTCCAATGCTCGATGGCGTACTTGGCGACCAGGCCGGAGTGGTAGGCGCTACCGCAGGCCACCACGAAAACCTTCTCCACATCGCGCAGTTCCTGATCGGAGAGGCGCTGCTCGTCCAGCACGATCCGGCCGTCGCGGCCGGGAGTCTGATCGAAGTGACCGATGAGCGTATCGGCGACTGCGCCGGGCTGCTCGTCGATCTCCTTGAGCATGAAGTAGTCGTGACCGCCCTTCTCGGCGGCGGCCAGATCCCAGTCGATGGTGAACGGCCGGGTACTCACCCCGTCGGTGGAACCGTCGAAGTCGGTGACGCGGTAGCCGTCGGCGGTGATCACCACGGCCTGGCCCTCGCCGAGTTCGACCGCCTGGCGGGTGTGCTCGATGAACGCGGTCACATCGGAGGCGATGAACATCTCGTTCTCGCCCACCCCGACGACCAGCGGCGTCGAATGACGCGCGGCGATGATCGTTCCCGGATGGTCGGAATGCGTGAACACCAGCGTGAACGCACCCTCTAGCCGCCGGAGTACCGAAAGCGTGCTGGCCTCGAAATCGCCCGCGGTCGGCCCCGCGGCATAGGCCCGGGCGACCAGGTGCACGGCGACCTCGGTATCGGTCTCACTACGCAGTTCGACGCCGGCGTCCTCGAGTTCCCGCCGCAACTGGGCGAAGTTCTCGATGATGCCGTTGTGCACGACCGCGACCGTGCCGCTCACATCCTGGTGCGGATGGGCGTTGCGGTCGGTCGGCGCGCCGTGGGTGGCCCACCGCGTATGTCCCATACCGGTGGTGCCGGCGAACTCGGCCGGGCCCGCGGTATCCAATGCCGCTTCCAGGTTGCTCAGCCGCCCGGCGCGCCGCTCGACGGCCACGTCACCGGTGCCGTCGAGAATCGCCACACCCGCCGAGTCGTAACCTCGGTACTCCATGCGGCGCAAGGCAGCGACGACGACGCCCAACGCGTCCCGGTACCCGACGTACCCCACGATTCCGCACATGGCTCCCCAGCCTACTTATCGGCTAACGTTCTCGTCGTGTCGGCGTCTGTGAAATCACTTCTGAGCACTCTGACCAGCCGCGGCCCGCACCGGGTGCTCCGCGGCAATCTTGCCATCGCGGGCCAGCCCGGGGTGGTGTACACGCCCGAGACCGGCCGCGATCTACCCGCGGTCGCGTTCGGCCACGGCTGGCTGCACGGCGCCGGCAACTACCGCACGCTGCTCGAACACCTCGCCTCGTGGGGCATCGTCGCGGCCGCCCCCGATACCGAGCGCGGCCCGCTGCCCTCCCACCTGAACCTCGCCACCGACCTGCTCACCACCCTCGATATCTGCACCGGGGTCCGGTTGGGCGACGGCACCCTCACCGTGCACCCCGAACGCCTGGCCCTGGCCGGCCACGGGATGGGCGCGGGCGCGGCCGTACTCGCCGCCGCCCAGCGCCCGGTGGCCGCGGTGGCTCCCCTCTTCCCGGCTCCCACCGCCCCCGCCGCCACCTCGGTGGCCGGTGAGCTCACCGCGCCGGCACTGATCCTGGCCGGGGTGAGCGATATCGATTCGCCGATCTCCGACGCGGTCCCCCTCGCCGCCGCCTGGGGTGGCCCGGTGATCCTGCGCGCTCTCGACGGCGCGGGTCACCACGGACTCGCGGAGGGCCGCCGCCTGCTGGCCGCACTCGGCGGCGGCAAGCACGAGGAAAAGACATCCCGCGCCACCCGGGCGCTGCTCACCGGGTACCTGCTGCACACCCTGCTCGGCGACAAGACCTACAAGCCGCTCACCGACCCGCAGACCTCGATCAAGCACACCCACGTGATCGACCCGTCGGCCGCGCTGCTGGAACAGGAAGAGAACCGGCGAGCCGCGGCGACACCGGACCCGGCGGCGGTGGGCAAACTGGTCCGGTCGCTGCGCAAGTAACACGGCTCTGAAACCGAGCCGGCCGTGCGGCTCCCGTCAGCTGTTCCGATGATCAGCTGAAATCGGCGACTTCAGAACCCGAGGTCGTCGAACTCGCCGGCTTTGCAACCTTTGAGCCGTGCCGAGAACTCGTCACCGGTGAACGCGATATGGCCGGCAGCCCGGTTGTTCGAGTTGCGTACCAGGATTTCGCCGGTCGGTGCGGCCGCGACCTCCACGCACGTGTGGTTGTCGGTGTATGACGACACCCGCCAGTCGAGATGGTCGGTCATCGCCCTGTCTCCATTCATCAGCCAATCGACGAATGAATTCACGCGATGCGACCGGGTTGAGCGCCACCCGGGAGGCGTGATCGAAAGCCGAGGCGAAGTAGGCCACCGGCGTCACCTATCGGGCCGATGCGCGACCGCGACTCCGGATATCGCGACGACGGACTTTTACGATATGCGGCACGCCATCGTGCCCCGGCGCGTATCCCGACCACAGATCGCCCCAACCGGGCCACGCGCCGTCCCGACCGCGAATCTCCACCAGCCCGAAGACCAAGCCCCCGACAGTGGCATGCACCCATTTCCGCAGCAGAATCCAGTTCCCGCCGATGATGGCAAAGGGTATCGGCAGCAGCACGTAGCTGTACGTTCTCGGCATGTCCACTGCCACTACCAGCAGGCCCACCGCGAAAGCCGGGCCGAACAGCATGACGATGTCGATCAACGTGGCGCCCATCGACCGCAGCTTGCGCGGTGACGGATACCGTCTATCTCCTTCGGACCCGTGGTATCCCGGCAAGAACTGTGTACTCGTCAACCCGAAGGCATCCCCCGAACTCATCGGACGATGATGGCACACGGTGCGGAGCTGCGTCCGATGGGATGACCGGCCGCACCGGAATTGATCGGTTCCGACAACCCGACGTAGGATGCCGAAGCGTTTCGCGCTCGGGTTCTTTCGTCGATGGATCCGGCGAGCTGGGATGTTCTGCAGGGGAAGGGTGTCGATGGCCGCCGAGATGGATCTGGACCGCGCGATAGCCGGATTCGCGCAGTTGGCCGCCGATGCGGAGCGGAGAGCCCAGCGTTTCTCCGAGTTACAGGAGCGGATGACAGCTCTGACGGCGACCGAATCGGGCGCCGGCGGACGAGTCAGCGTCACCGTGGACAGTAGCGGCGTTCCGACAGCGATCGATCTGGCACCGGGTGTGCGGAACATGGATTCGCGCGCGCTGTCCACCGAGATCCTGTCGTGTATGCGCCGGGCGCAGGGCAAACTTCGTCCGGGCATTGCCGGGCTGGTGCACGATATCGTCGGCGAAGATCCGGCCGGTGCCGCACTCGTCGACAGTTTCGACCGGCGCTTCCCGGAAGCGGAGACAACTGCGACGCCGGCACAGGAATCCGATGCGCCGCAGGTCGGCCGTGCCACGCCTCCGGCCGCCGACCCGCTTTCCCCTCAGCAACGTCCGGCGCCACCCACCTGGGGCTCCGAGCCTCCCCCGCAGATCACCGACCTGTATTCCTCCGAGCACCGTCCGACGCCCCCCGCGTGGGGCTCCGCACCACCTTCGGCCCCACGCACATCCGGCAGGGACCAGGTCGTCACTCCGGACGAGCCCGACGAAGAGACCGAGTACTACCGCCGCAAATCGTGGTTGGAGTGATCGATGACAAACAATCCCGATGCCGTCTCGGTCGATCCCGAAGAAGTGCGGAAGCACGCGGACAGCGTCGAAGCGCTCATGGGCAGCCTGGACAAATGCCTCGAAGCCGCCAACTACCTCGCATCGGCAGATGACGGTTACGGGGACTGGCTACGGCCGGCGATAAAAAGACTGTTCGACGACAATCATCGATCGACCGTCGAGGTGATTCGCGCGGCCGGTGAGCGCACCGCCCAGGTACCGGAGAAGCTGAAGGCGACTGCCGCATCCTTCGAAGACGCGGACGGGTCGTTCGCCACGACACTGCAGGGACTGCAGGCGGAGATAGGGAAATCCGAATGAGCTTCGACGACGCCGCGCCACCCGACAACGATTTCATCGACGACGAGTCCCATCACAGCAATGCCTACTCCCAGGAGGATGTCTCCTGGCTGTCCAATGTCGGGCTCGAAGGCGACGAAGAGACCGGCGGCCTGGGTGTACTCAAAGGCACCGTCGCGGGTGACGCGTGGGATATCTACGGGAATCTGCGCAGCGACAATACCGGTGAGGCAGTCTTCGGTGCAGCCGGGGTCGTAGGGACAGCGGTCGAGGCGGTCAAGGATCCGTTCGGTTTCGCGGGCACCCAGGTTGCCAAATGGATGTTGGAGCATATCGAACCGCTCCGGCAGGCCTACGAGGAACTCAGCGGCAACCCGACGATCGTGGAGGCGTATTCGAGTTCCTGGCAAGCGATTTCGACCGAACTGTCCACGACGAAGGCCCAATGGCAGCGCACCATCGAGACGGATATCAACACCTGGTCCGGCAGCGCGGGCGACGCGTATCGCAATCATGCCGCAGAGGTACTCACCGCAATCGACACCGCCGCGGCCGCAGCGGCCGCTCTCGGCGAGTTGATGGACAAAGCGTCCAAAATCATTGCCATAGTCCGGGATCTGGTGCGCGATATCATCGCAGCCCTGCTCGGCGCGGCCATCGGATACACGATCGAGCTCGCCGTGACCGCAGGCGCGGCGGCCGGGCACGTCATCGCCTCGTTCCTGGCGAAACTCGCGAAGAGCAGCCTGGACACCATGACCTATCTGAAGAAGCTCAATGACGTGATCCTGTCATGGGGAACGTACACCGAACCACTCGCGAGAATCCTGCAGAACTGGTGGAGTTGGCGGAACTCCGGTGAAGCGGCGCCCGGGCAACCCACGGTGGCAACATAGTCGGGTTTCACCCGCACGGTGAGATCCACCCAACTCGTTACGCAGCCCATCCAGCACCCCGGGCCGATGCACATCGAGGTCGCGCGAACAGCTCGCACAGCTCCGGCTTTTTCAGACCAGCCAGCTGTTGCGCCGGTAGTACTCGGCTTCGTCGTCACCGTCGTCGTCGATGGGCGTCACGACGTTCCGGTGCTGGCGGTTGGCGGCCGCGCGCGCGACCGCCTCCCGCTGTTGCCGTAGTTCTTCCAGCTGCTCCGACTGTGCACGGTGATCGGGCTGCGACGTGGAAGACTCTTGTCCCCGGCCGGGCCGCGGCTCCTGCTGATCGGTCTTCGATACCTGCGCCGCCTCGGGTTTTAGCGCTTCGGCCTGTTGCAGACCAGCCCGGATACGTTGAGCCGATTGTTCGATCAACGCCCGATTCTCCGCGGCAACCCGTTGATTCGCGGCACGCAATTCCTCGATCCTGGCCGCGCTGCGCCGATATACCGTTTCGGCTATCTCTTCGAGATCCCGGAAACTCATTGCCTCGATCCTCCTCGGGTCACAGCGGGCCCGCCTCGGCCAGTTGCGCCCCGGAATCGACCGGAGCTGCGGGCGGCGGTGCCGGTGCGTCTTCGTCCGGTGCCGCGACGATGACATCGTCTTCCGGCGGCGTGCTGCCCGCCTCCGGTGGGGCGGTCTCGTCTTCGGCGGGGGCCGGATAATCTTGTGGCTGGTGTTCACCGTCCTCGGCTCGCCGCCCGGCGGGCAGACCTGGGGTGCCGGACGGCCGACCGGCGTTCTGCTGGTCTTCGGCGCTCGGGTCGCCGGTCTCCGGGGCCTGCTCACCTTCGGGTACCTCGGCGGCAATGGTCGGTTTTCCGTCCGGACCGATCTCTATCCGGTAGTTCTGCGGTTCGCCGTCCGCACCGGTCACCACGAGTTGCAGCCGACCGTCGGGGCCGAGTTCGAGCTTGTATTCTTTTCCGTCCAGCTCGATACCGGTGCCCGCACCTGCTTCTTCGTCCGTTTCGGCAGGGTCGTCTTCGGCGGTTCCGGCGGGATCGTCCGGTCGACCGTCACCGTCTTCGTCTATATCGGGCTGCCCGTCACCGTCGAGGTCTACTTCTTGTTCGGCCTCCTCGAGCAGCTGTTCGAGAGTGCCCGAGATCTGCTCGGCGGCGGAACTCGCCAGTTCGCTCAACCCGGTGACCAATTGGGTTCCGAGCCCCGACGAAGCGAGCTGCGTACCCAGCTCTGTCAACGCCGACAACGGATCGTCCGTCTCGGTGGTCCCGGGATCCTCGGATTTCGTGCCCGGGATGTCGGTGGTGCCGGGAGTTCCGGTGGGCGTACCCGAGGGGGTACCGGATGGCGATCCGGTCGGCGTCTGGGTCGTCGGGGTCTCATCACCGGGGGTGCCCGGGGTCTGCGCGACACCCTGCGGGCACGGGTACGGGGTCTCCGAAAGTTCGCCCAGACGGTCGATGAGTGTGCCGTACTGGGTTCTCACTCCGTCGTTGATGTCCGTGCAGGTCTGAACGAAGTCGGTCACTTTCTTTTCGTAATGATCTTTGAACTTGTTCAGCCAGTCACGGCAATGGTCCTCTATGTCGTCGGTATTGCCGCTACCGGGAACTGTGATGAATACATACTCGTCCAGGTTCGGGAGCTCGGGAAAAATTCTGTGGATCTTGCCCAGCAGGTGGTCATCGGCACCTGTACTCCAGCCGATGCCCTGGGCCGCCGAGATGATGGAGTCGACGTCCTCCGGAGACTTTCCGTCGTGGGTGACCTGGTAAATATCCTCCAGGATCACCTGTACCAGCTCCGCCTTGGGTTTGACGGTTTTCCGGAGAGCGGCGGGAGCCATGTCGAACTGCTCGTGGATCTTTCGTACCGCGTCGATATCGCCGGCGGACAGGGACAGCTGCGTCGCGATCATATTCGCCGCGTTGGCAGCTGCCTGGCCCGACCATATCGACGGCAGATTCTGCGCGTACTGGTTCAGCGCGGCATGCTGGGCATCCGCAGTGCTCAACACATCGGCCAGCGCGCCCGCCAGATCGCGAAACCTCTGCTCATCGAGCCCGTTCTGGGCGTAGAACAAGGTGTGCAGAGCCTGGTAGCCGAGAATATTCGCGGGAGGATTCGATACCCACCGCCGATAGCGCGGCTCGAACTTCTCGAAGAAGAGCAGCGATTTCGAACCTTCTTCGAGTATTCGGGATACGGTCCAATCATCGCCGATCGGCGGGTATCCGACACACTCTCCAATATCCACCATCGGAGTCAGCTCGCCGCCTGCTCGGTCTGATCCGAGTTCTCCCTGTCCACATCGGACATGGCGACAACGTCGCGCCCGATGGCATCACCGGTGAGGTCGGTGGCCTCCGCCCAATCCTTCAGCCACGACTCCACCTCTCGAAGCCCTGCTTCGAGCTTGACGCCCTCGCTCTCGTAGGCAGCGCCGACGTGCGCCTTTCCGATGATGTTGTCGGCCACTTTCGTGGCCTGACTTTCGATGACACCCGCGCTGGTGCAGAAGTCGGCGCCCATCTTCTCCAGCGCGTCGGCCTGCATCCCGACCGGCTGATCACCCGTACTCATGGGCCACTCCCCTCCTCATGGCCGCCGCGGGCGGGACCACCCCGTTTTCGGCCGAGCTGTGCTGTTACAGATTCCGACGCACCCGCGGCCCGATCGGTTCCACCGCGCGTGGAACAGGACCGGCGGCGGGCTACGGCCGCGGGAAGGTTCCGGTCCATCTTTCCATCCCCGACGGTACAGCGCAGCCCCGTTCCTCCTTTGCCGTACCGCCTTCGCGGGTTTTCTGCGGCCGGGGTCGAATGCGTGTCGGGGGATTCGAGGAGCAGTGCAGCGAGCGCGGGTATGCTCACCTGATTCCGGAACGCTCACGGTCTGTGGGTGTTCCGAAGTTCGTGTGGTTCGTATCTGTTGTGTCCTGCTCTGTCTCAGGAGGTTGTCGTGCGTGTCGGTCGATTGGTATCGGTTGTTGCCGCGGTGATGCTCGCCGCGTTCGTCACCGGCGGCGGCCCCGCCGCCGGTCAGGGCGATTACGCGCAGACCGGGCTCACCCTGCACAACCAGTACCGGGCCGAGCACGGCTCCCCGGCCATGACCGCGACCCAGGACCTGAACAGCCAGGCCCGGAAATGCGCGCAGTACTACGTCCAAAAGCGCACGATCGATCACACCTGCCCCTACAAGAACGGGGCCGGGGAGAACCTCGTCGGGGGAGAGGGCAGCTGGGACGGTGTCACCTTTGTCCAGATGGGCACGAAAATGTGGTACGACGAGATCAAGGACTACGACTACAACAACCCCGGGTTCAGCATGGCAACGGGTCATTTCACGCAGTTGGTGTGGAAGGCCAGCACCCGGCTCGGTATCGGGTACGCCTCGGAGGGCGGCTACACCGCCGCCGTCGCTCTCTACAACCCGGCCGGCAACGTACAGGGGCAATTCCCCCAGAACGTAGCTCGCCCTCAATAGTCGTACGGCGGGTATCCGCGACGGGTGTTTTCGACGGCGAGTGCCGACAAGAACATCCTCACCGCATCGGCCGGCCGGACCCCGCCCGCCGACGTCGGCAGTTCCCGCACGACACTCATCCGAACAGGCCTCCACGCTACGGCAGATAGATTCCCGAATCCCCGTCGCGGACATGCCGTCGAGGCAGGACAACTCGCAGTCCACGGCAGATAGTGCGCCGCTATCTGCCATAATTCCTTGGCCCCGGATTTCCGGCGAATGCTCCCCGACCCCTGGCTCACCCTCGGTATCGAGATTGCCGGGTTCGAGACGATCATGGCGGCCTATCACAACTCGCACGACCTGTTGACTGCACTATCTCGGAATTCATCTGGATGAGAACAGTTCTGGAGGTGGTGTTTGTGGATGGGGTACGTCGTGCCCTTCTCGACGGCCGGATCTCACTTCACTCTTACCCACTTCCGTCCCCGCAACGGATTTCAACTCCGTTGGGATCACCGGTTCCGGGTTCACTGATGTCGGTCCGCTCACCGTCCGGTTCGGCTCGACCGCAACCACATTCACGATCGACTCCGATACCCACATCACAGCCATCGCCCCTCCTGCAACGGCTTGTCCTACATCTACGGCGGTGGCCCCGTCCCCGGCGGGGTGATCTATGTTTCCGATGGCGGATCCAACGTGTATCAGATCACGGCCGCTGGCGTGGTGAGCATCGCGGTGACCCTGCCTACCCCCGGCCCCGCGACGACCGATGTCGCGCTGTCTCTTGACGGCACGACCCTCTACATCGGTACAACTACGACCGCGGTGTACAAGTGGACAGTCGGTGCTTCTCCGACGAGCGCGCCCCTGCTTGCCGCCATCCCCACCGGGATTGCATTCGGTGTCACGGCGTAAGACTCAGGACGGACCGCTGAGCTCCATAATGTGCGTGTTGTCCCCGGCCGGGGCTGTGGCTGGCCGGGGACAATCGTGTGATGCGGAGTGCGGGCGCCGAATTCACCGATCACAAGTTCACGCTTCCACGAATACCACCCACCGAAGCCCGAACTTTCGCCCCGCAATGTACACCGGACTCCAGCCCTCACCCCTCGATGCTCGAGGGAGGACCTGCTCGCTTGGTGCCGCATCCAGCCCGTAATGGTCGCCAGGGCTGCGGTCTATCTCTGGCCGGTGGCTACATGTGGGTGGTTATCGGTCCATTCCGTGGGCGTGTGTTCCCGGCGGACGGCCGCGCGGACTTGGTCCAGCTGCTAGCGCTGTCGTGAGGCGTGGTCGGTCCGCCTGCTGCGTGACCGGCCTGTTCCGCAGGGCGCTTCAGCGCCGGGTCAGCGCTTCGGCATGAAGATCCACAACGCCAGGTAGATCAGGAACTGAGGTCCGGGGAGTAGACAGGACACGACGAACAGCAGCCGGACGAGGCCGGAACTCCAGCCGAAGTATTCGGCGATGCCGCCGCAGACTCCACCGATCCACTTATCGGTGGACGAGAGGGTGAAACGGCGTACGGGGGCGGTCATGGCGGTCCTTTCGATCGCGGTTGCTATACCGTCCACTATCCGCGCCCGGCCGGTGGCCCGCATCGACAGTGCTACCGACCCGCACCCTGATTTCCAGGGTCCACGGCTCAGGGTTGGTCCCTGAGTCGTAGCCCGGTTCAGACCGCCGCTACCCGTTTCGCGAGATCCTCGGCGAGCTGCCGGGCCCGTTCGTGATCCTCGGCCTCCACCATCACCCGGACCAGTTGCTCGGTGCCGCTGGGACGCAGCAGAATTCGCCCCGTGTCCCCGAGCTGTGCCTCGGCGGCACGGACGGCTTCGAGGACCCCGGGGTCGGCGTTGACCGCGACCTTGTCCGTGACCGGGACATTCACCAGTACCTGCGGGACCTTCTGGATCACACTCGCCAGCTCGGCCAGGGGTGCGCCGGTGCGCGACATCCGCGCCATCAGTTGCAGGCCGGTGAGGACGCCGTCACCGGTGGTGCCGTGGCGCGGGAAGACCACATGGCCGGACTGTTCCCCGCCGAGGGTGTAACCGCCGCCGCGGAGTTCCTCGAGAACATAACGGTCACCGACTCCGGTGGTGCGCACGGTGATACCGGCCGCGCGCATCGCCAGGTGCAGACCCAGATTGCTCATCACGGTGGCGACGAGGGTGTTCCCGGCCAGCGTTCCGGCGTCCCGCATACCGATGGCGAGGATCGCCATGATGGCGTCACCGTCCACCACTTCGCCCGCGGCGTCCACCGCCAGGCAGCGGTCGGCGTCGCCGTCGTGGGCCAGGCCCAGGTCGGCCCCGTGTTCCCGGACCGCGTGTTGTACCTGTTCGATATGGGTCGACCCGCAGCCGGCATTGATATTGAGCCCGTCGGGGTCCGCGTTGATCGCGATGACCTGGGCGCCGGCCTCCCGGTAGGCCGCCGGACCGACCTCCGAGGCGGCGCCGTGCGCGCAGTCCACGACGACGGTCAGTCCGCTCAGATCCTGGCCGGTGGCCTCCACCAGATGTTCGATATAGCGCTCGTGGGTCCCGCCCACGCCGAACTGGCCGGGCAGATCCGTACCGGGCTGCCGCGCGCCGGCGGCCCCGAGTACCCGGCCGATCGCCGCGCCCGTGGGACGGTCCGTCCCACCGGAGGCCACCCGGACCTCGATACGTTCCTCGACGGCGTCCTCGAGCTTGTGCCCGCCCGCCGCGAAGATCTTGATTCCATTATCCGGCATGGGATTGTGCGAGGCGGAGATCATCACACCCAGGCTCGCGTCGTACAGAGCGGTCAGGTAGGCGACGGCCGGGGTCGGCAGCACACCGACCGGTAACACATCCATTCCCGCGGCGGTCAGGCCCGCGGTCACCGCGGCCTCGAGCATCTCCCCGCTGGCGCGCGGATCCCGCCCGACCACCGCGACCTTGCGGTGACCCGTATGCAGGTCCACACCCAGGACCTGCGCCGCCGCCCCGGCAACCCGTAACGCCAGCTCCGGGCTCAACGTATCGTTGGCGAGCCCGCGTACGCCGTCGGTGCCGAACAGATGTCCCATACTTGCCCCTCGTCAGTGAGTCCACAGCGCGCGACGACGCCTGCCGAAACTGCCCTCGAAACGGCCGGCCGACGAACACCGCGGTAGATATAGCACGAGAGCAGGCGACCGGACTCCGGCCGGTCGCCTGCTCTCGGAACCGACACCGGCTCGTCCACCCGCACGCGGCGGGTGGACAGCCGACATCGGCGATATCAGCGCTTCGAGTACTGCGGCGCTTTACGGGCCTTCTTGAGGCCGTACTTCTTGCGCTCGGTGGCACGCGGGTCACGGGTGAGGAACCCGGCGCGCTTGAGCGCGGGGCGATCGTCCGCGTTGACCACGGTCAGCGCCCGGGCGATGGCCAGGCGCAGGGCGCCGGCCTGACCCGAAGGGCCGCCGCCGTGCAGGCGGGCGTACACATCGAAGGATTCGACACGCTCGACGGTGACCAGCGGCGACTTCACCAGCTGCTGGTGGACCTTGTTCGGGAAGTAATCCTCGATCGAGCGGCCGTTGAGCACGAAGTTGCCGGTACCCGGCACCAGGCGCACGCGGACCACGGCCTCTTTACGGCGGCCGACGGTCTGCACCGGACGGTCCAGCGGGGCCGCGTACTCGACGAACTCGGCATCGTCGTCGTAGACGACCCCCTCGTCCAGCACCTCGGCGGCGGCGTCTTCGACTACCGCTTCGTCGTATTCGGTGTATTCCTCGGGAGCGGTCACTGGGCCACCTGCTTGATCTCGAACGGAACGGGCTGCTGAGCGGCGTGCGGATGGGACGGGCCCGCGTACACCTTCAGCTTGCCGGCGATCGCGTTGCCGAGTTTGTTCTTGGGGATCATGCCCTTGACGGCCTTCTCCACCAGGCGGTCGGGGCGCGTATCCAGCACCTGGCCGACAGTGCGGGACTTCAGGCCACCGGGGTGCCCGGAGTGGTGGTGGATGAGCTTGTTCTGCCGCTTGTTGCCGCTGATGGCGACCTTGTCGGCGTTGATGATGATGACGAAATCGCCACCATCCATATGCGGTGCGTAGGTCGGCTTGTGCTTACCGCGTAGCAGATTCGCTGCCTGCACGGCAAGACGGCCGAGCACTACGTCAGTGGCGTCGATGACGTACCACTGCCGGGTCACGTCACCCGCCTTCGGGCTGTACGTAGGCACAGTGCTTCCCTGTCTGTCGTCGATGCTGCCGGCCCGGTGCGTGGACGAGGGGCTCCCGGCGGCCGGTTGAGACCCGGGCCTCGGCGTTCCACACACCAGCGGGTCACGATACCAGCCGGGTGGTGCCACCCGGAAACCGCCCGGACGCCGCTCAGATATCGATCGGCGGGCCCGGATCGGCGATCCCCGGCAGACCGGGCACCAGATAGCGCAGGGTGTCGATACCGGGCTCGGCGCATTCGGCCGTATCCCGTTCCTCGGCCGCCCCGGGTTCCGGTGCCGCCCGGCGGGTGGAGTCCCCGGGCGCGGGGGCCGTGGGAACGCGGGCGTAGAGCGGGTGGCCACCGTTGTCATCCGCGTCCTCGGCGCCGGGGGCAGAGTCGCGCGGTTCGACGGTGACCCGCGGCATGGGCACACATCCGGCCGTCGCGGTCGATACCGCGGTGCCGAGTGCCGCCGGGGCGTTGATCACCGGCTCGATTCCGGCATGGGCCTGCGCGGTGCCCGTTCCGTCCGCGCCCCACGCGGTGGCGGCGAGCGCGGCGACACCGACGACGGCGTGGGCGCCGAACAGGTTGTCCTTCATCTTGTTCCAGAGCTTGCCCTTGCCTCGGTCGCCCTCCGGAGCCGCGCCGGGCCGCTGCTCACCGGCGGACCCGGGCCGGCCGGATCCCCGGGGTACCGCGGACTGAGCACCGGTTTCCGGATCCGGTGGCCGGGTGAACCGGCTGGCCGGCCCCGAGATCGGTGGTGGCAGCTCGCCGCGGTCGACCTTCACCGTGGCGTCCCGGTCCGGCTGGGCGGGCGAGCCGTACGGCGAGGGGCCGGGCCACCCCGGCGGCGAAGCCGCGGACCCCCCTGGCATCGGGCCCGGTGCCGGACCGCCGGGCCCGGACTGTTCCGGGCCGGGACGCGAGGCATTCGGATCGGGCCGGGCCGGCGCCGCCGCGTGCGGCCCGGGGGCCGCCGGATTCGGTCCCGGCGGGTGTGGGCCAGGTGCGGGCTGGTAGGCGACGGGCGACGGGCTCTGTCCTGGACCAGGTCCGTTCGGAACGGCTCCGGCCGGCGGCTGCCCGGGACCCGCATAGTTCGCGGCCGACTCCGGCCGCGATGCCGTACGCGGCCCGGGCTGCGGGTAGGGCGCCGGCTCCTCCTCGTCGTCCTCGTTCTCACTGATCAACAGATGTGTGGCACCGAGAACGAGGGCGTGCATGGGATGTTCGGCCTTCTTCAGGCGCTGCCCCAGATGGTTGCGGAAGGCGAACCGCAGGGTCTCGTTGAACACCACCTGCCCGGCGAGCAGGACCGTCGAATTATCGGCCCCGATGGAGCGGGCCGCGGCCATCACTTCGATGACGGTGTCGTCGGCGGCGCGAGGATTGCGGGTCGATTCGAGGTCGATCGGTACGTACACCGATTCGGTGGGCCGCTCCTCGTCCCCGTGTACCGCGACCACCAGCACGTTCGCCCGGCCATCCACCACCTGACCGTCGAAGTGGACCGCGGTGGCCCCGACTCCTTCGGGCAGCGCGGGATCGGGCGGCCGGACCAGGCCGAGGGCGCGGACATAGCCCGACAGCGCGATCGATTCGGGGATCGGCTCGACCTCGACGTCGAGCTGCTCGACCAGCTGGGCGTAGGCGTCGATCTTCGCATCCGGCCAGTCGTCGGGATAGGGCAGCGCGACCACATCGGGTTTGCCCCGCAGATAGGACCCGACGGCGGCCAGTGGGTTGTAGAGACGGGCCCGGAACACCAGTTCGGCGGGCCAGGTGGCCCCGGCTATGACGATCTGCGGATGTCCGAGGATGTCGCGGACATCGGGGATCGCCATCCCCAGGTCGGGCCGCTGCTGGTCCGCGCCGGCTGTGTAGAGCCGGCCGGAGGCGTCGGCCAGCAGATAGGCGGGGGGGTTGTAGCTTCCCTCGACCTGTACTGGGCGGATGGGCACGCCGGATCCGCCCGCGGCCACGGACACCACATCCCACCCGAGATGTACCGCCCCAACTCGCACCATCACAGGCATCAGTGTGCCTGGTGTGTGGTCGGCGCGCTCGCCGCCCCCACCCACCAGCGGCGGAAGCGGCGGATCGGCCCGTTCACCTGTCTCATCTCGCGGACTTCTTCAGCCGCAGCCGGGTCCAGGTGAGCAGCGCGAGCACTACTGTGATGGCCACCACCAGGCCGATATCCAGGAACCATGCGCTACGCGTATGTTCCCAGAAGGCGTCCTGTTGCGATTGGACGAACAGTGAGCGAATATCCACCGTCGACGCCGCCGCGGCGTAGCCCCAGCGCGAGGGGAACAGCCACGAGATCTGTTCCAGCACCACCCGGTCGGTCACCGGGATGAGGCCACCGGCCATCACCAGCAGGCCCATGATCGCGACGACCAGCAGCGGCATCACCTGTTCGCTCGATTTGGCCAGACTCGACAGCAGCAGTCCGAACACCACACAGGCGATGGCCGTGACGGCGATATCTATATAGAGTTCGGCGCCACCGATGGCCAGCGCCGAACCCTCCTCCGGCCGCTTCTTGCCCAGCAGCACGAAACCGATCATCACCCCCGACTGCAGCAGCGCGGCCACGCTGAAGACCACGATCTTCGCGGTCAGGTAGGCCCCCGACCGCAATCCGACCGCGCGTTCGCGCAGGAAGATGGTCCGCTCCCCGACCAGATCGCGCACGGTGAGCGTGGATCCCATGAAGCAGGCGCCCAGAATCAGCACCACCAGCAACTGTTGCGGTTCGGAACTGCCGGCACGGACGAAGTTGCCGTCGTCGGTCTGGGTGAGCGGCGGCGGTGAGAACCCGTACTGTCCCGGCACCACCAGCGACAATCCACCGAGTACGAACGGCAACAGCACCAGGAAGGCGAGGTATCCGCGGTCGGCCAGGATCAGCCGCAGTTGCCGCCGCGCCAGCGTGGAGAACTGTTTCCAGGCGCCGGACTGCGGGGGCGAACCGCCGCCGCTCTGCCGTGCGGCGGGCGGCGGCGGGGGCGGCAGCGCCGCCTGCCGGGACCGGTAGTGCGCGAAGGCGGCATCCGGGTTGGCCGCCACATCGGCGAAGATCTTGGCCCAATCACTGGTCCCCAGCGCGGCTTCGACGCCGGCCGGGTTTCCCGCGTAGGCGGTTTTACCGCCGGGCGCCAGCAGGACCACCTGGTCGCACATGTCCAGGCAGGCCACCGAGTGGGTGACCACGATCACCACGCGGCCGGCGTCGGCCAGTTCGCGCAGCATCATCATGACCTGGCGGTCCAGGGCCGGGTCCAGGCCGGAGGTCGGTTCGTCCAGGATCAGCAGGGAGGGCCCGGTGAGCAGTTCCAATGCCACCGACGCCCGTTTGCGCTGACCACCGGAGAGCCGGTCGACCCGGGTGTCGGCGTGTTCGGTGAGCGAGAGTTCGCGCAGCACACCGTCGATCACCTCACGGCGATCGGCTTTGGAGGAGTCGGGTGGCAGGCGCAGTTCCGCGGCGAAACCCAGGGCCTGCCGGACGGTGAGCTGCCGGTGCAGCACATCGTCCTGAGGCACCATGCCGATACGGGAGCGCAGTGCCTCGTATTCCGCGTGCAGATCGCGGCCCTCGAAGGTCACGGCACCGCCGGAGGGTTGGGTGCTACCGGCGATCAGCCGCGACAGCGTCGACTTGCCCGCGCCGGAGGGACCGATCAGGGCGGTCAGCGTGCCGCGCGCGGCCTGCATGTTCACATCGACGAGCAGTTGTTTGTTGCCCTCGACGGTGAACCCGACCCCGTGCACGGCCAGGCCCTGTTCGGCGACCGGGCGCTGCCGGTGCACCAGCGTGCCCTGCTGGACCTCGAAGTCGATGTTGCCGATGGTGATGATGTCGCGTTCGCGCAGCACCGTGCGCTGCTGCCGGACACCGTTGACGAATGTTCCGTTGGCCGAACCGAGGTCCTCGATGGCGAGACCTTCGGCCTCGGCGACCAGGCGCGCGTGTTTACGCGACGCCAGCGGATCGTTGACGACGATCTGATTGTCCGAGGTCCGCCCGATCGCCAGACCCCCCGGCGGGATCCGGTCGGCGCGGGCGATCGGCCCTTCGGTATTGCGGTGGCGGACCGGCGGGACGGCCGCCACGCTCGCCTTGGCGGTCATGTTCACATTGGCGGGCTGCGGCGGAACGACCGGCGGCTGGGCCGCGGTGGCTACCTGCGGTGACCGGGGCGGCTGCCCACCGTGCGGCGGCCACTGCTGCGGTGCCGGACGCTGCGCGGGCAGCGGCCGGCCGGGGGTCGGACGCTGCCCGTGCGCGCCGACCTGCGGCTGTGGACCGGACTGCGGCCGGGACGGCGGCGCGGGACGCTGCGGCGGCTGGGCGGGACGCGCCTGCGACGGCGGCCGCGGCGGCTGCTGTTGCTGCTGGGGCACTCCGGAGGGAACGAGCCAGAGCAGTGGACCGCTGATCGCGTCACCGAGCCGGACCTGGGTGGGTCGGTCGATCGGGACGGGCCCGCCGACCCGGCGAGCATCGACGAACACCCCGTTGGTACTCCCGTTGTCGGTGAGCACCCAGGCTCCCGACTGCCAGGCCAATATCGCGTGGACCCGTGATACCAGCGGACTGTCGACGAACAGCGTCACCTCGGGCGCACGGCCCAGAGTGATCTGCTGATTCGAATCGAAGACTCGTTCGGTTCCATCATGGCGCACCGTGATGGTGCGCACCCCCGGTGCAGACATGCAGCGGATACTATTCCATTACCCGGGCGTCGGAGGTGCCCCCGAGCGGGGGTGAACTCCCCGCTCCGGAGGCAACGAGCAGCACCCGAACCGGCCGAAATTGGGGGAGGATCCATGCCGAAACTCACGACCGCCGCTGTCGTCGTCTCGGCATTGTGCGCACTGTTGCTGGTCACCGGGTGCACCCGTGCCGTGGACGGCCGGGCGGTATCGATCTACGACAATCCCTTCCAGGTCGCCGGCCTGCCGACCACCAGCGGTCCCAGCGGTCCCCGGGAGAACCCGCCGACCTCCGACCTCGTGGCCGAGCACAGCGACGGCGGTGAGATCGATACCCTCGCGCTGAACGCGGTCACCGATGTACAGGCGTACTGGGAGCAACACTACGCCGCCGAGTTCGAGGGCGAGTTCGAGCCGGTCGACAAATTGATCTCCTGGAGTGCCCGGGATTCGCGGCGCGAATCGGTGGAGTTCTGTACCGAATCGACCTATCGGATGGTGAACGCCGCCTACTGCCGACTGGACAACTCCATCGGCTGGGACCGGGCGCTGCTGCTGCCCACCATGACCGAGACGTTCGGGAAGATGTCGGTGGTGATGGTGATCGCCCACGAGTACGGGCACGCTATCCAGAACAACGCGAAGATCGTCGACCGCGACGATCCGGTGATCGTCAAAGAACAGCAGGCAGACTGTTTCGCCGGGGCGTACATGCGCTGGGTGGCCGAGGGGAAGTCGGACTACTTCACCATCAACACCTCCGACGGCCTGAATTCGGTCCTCGCCGCCACCGTGGCGATCCGCGATTCGGACCCCGACGATCCCGAGAGCGTGCACGGTTCGGCCTTCGAACGGGTTTCGGCGGTGCAGATCGGTTTCACCGACGGCGCCAAGGGGTGCAAGGGGATCGATATGGACGAGATCGACCAGCGCCGGGGGGATCTGCCCCAGAGTTTCGAGGGCGCGTCCGGGGAGTTCGAGATCACCGAGCGGAGCCTGGTCGAACTGAGCAAGGCCCTGTCGGTGATCCTGCCGAACCCGCACGAACCGACCTACCGCTACGACGGGGCCGAAATCGAATGCAGCGACGGCGTCCCCACCGAGCCCGTCACCTATTGCCCGGCCAGCAATACGATCGCCACCAATATCGGCGGACTCGCCGAGCGCGGAGCCGCCACCGATGATTCGGAAGTCCCGCTGCCGGTGAAGGTCACCGGCGACTACAACGGCTACGTGGTGTTCATCTCGCGCTACACCTTGTCGGTGCAGCAGAGCCGGGACCAGGAACTGGTGGGGGCGAAAACGGGGTTGCGGGCGGCCTGCCTGTCCGGGGTGGCCACCGGGAAGCTGGCGGAATCCGGGCGGGCCGAGGGCGATATCACGCTCGCCGCCGGTGATCTGGACGAGGCGGTCTCGGGCCTGCTGACCGACGGCCTGGCCGCCAGCGATGTCGAGGGTAAAACGGTGCCGAGCGGGTTCTCCCGGGTGGATGCCTTCCGCGCCGGGGTGCTCGGCGGCGAGGACACGTGCAGCGCCCGGTACGAATAACGCGGAGCCCAACCGCGCGTCACAGGCCGAAGGGGGGCGGCGCGGCCGATTCGTACCGCAGCATCCGGTGGCCGATCAGGATCTCGGTGCCCGGCACCAGCACCACGGGCTGATGCGGCGGAATACGGACCCAGTCCCGGAAACCCGTGGCCCGGGTGCGGGTGCCGTTGGTGGAACCCCGGTCGACCAGCGTCACATCCCAGTTCACCAGCAGCAGCTCCGCGTGCGCGCGGGACATTCCGCCGGAATTGTCGGCCACCGGTAGCGGGGTGAGACCGCGGCGCGCGGGTTCGGAATGCTCCGGATCGCGGCCCAGCACGGAGTCGCTTTCCAGGAGATATGTCGCACCGTCGTCGAGGACCAGGATGCCCAGCGGCGGGCGCATCACTTCGATCAGCGGCTGGGTCTGGTCCACCGGCATACCGCAGACGCTGCAGAAAGCCGCCCGGGGATCGGTGGGATGCGCACGCGCGCATTTGAATCCCATGACCTTCACGGTGAGCGCGGTGCCCTTCGCGGTGGCCTCGGTCCGGCGCCGCAGTTCGGGGTCCAGCGGGGGTGTCCCACGCTCGGGTGGGCCGGGCAGCGCGTCGGGTGACGCGTAGGGCCGGTGCTGGCGCGGGGTGGGGTGTGCGGGTGTCCGGTGCTGTGCTTTCGGCTCCGGGTTCCCGGCGCCCGCCGTCTCGTCGGGTCCGGGACCGGCTGCCGGGCCGCCGCGCGGAGGCTGTCGACCGCTGATCTCGGTCGGTGCCCGATGCGGATCGGTGTCCGGGACCACGGTCCGCGGTCCGCGGTCCGCCGGGCCGGCGCGGAACCCACTTCCCCGCTCGGACAGTTCGACGGTGTCCAGCAGTGGCGTCGATACGGCGGTGGCCACGGCGTCGGGGTCCACCGGTGCCGCGGCCGGCCCGTCCGGTGCTTCGAGGGTGGGCCGCGGCGTGCCGCCGGTCAGCGCGGTGTCCGCGGTCGGCTCGGGTGGGGTCGGCCTTCCGGTCGCCATCACCCGGGACCCGGCCGTGCCGCCGGGGTCACCGGGTGGCGTCCAGGCGATCACCCCGCCGGCCTCGGCGATGCCCTCCACCAGCCGTCCGATCCCGCGGGTGGCCGGCAGTACGGGCCGGAAATCCTCGTCCGGGTCGCCGGCGCGGTCGTCGACGAACAGCGCGGCCGCACGGTCCGGTATCGCCACCGCACGGTCGACGGTGAAGACCGCGTCGCGACCGTGGAAGTACTCACTGTCCGCACCGTCGAGAACCGCGGTCACGGCACCGTGCAGGAATATCGCCACCCGGTCCGGGCCGGCTGCGGAGAGGATGCCGAAATCGACGGCGGTCCCCGGGCTGGTCCGGTCCGCCTGGGCCATGAGCCATCTGGTCGCCTCCCCGGCGATCAGCGCGCCCGGGCCGTCGGGCCGGCGGACAGCGGCCTCGTGCACCAGTTCGACCAGCTCCCTCAGGGCCCGCACCGCCGGGGACTGCTCGGTGGGCCGGCCCGCACCGCGATGGGCCACCAGCACCACCGCCCCCGCGACCCGGGCCGCCGCGTGCGCTCCGGCGACGACTTCGACCTGCTGGTCCCACACGAGGATCAGCCGCCGTCGGAGTCGCGCTGCGGTTGGCCTGCCACCAGTCCAGGGTATGGCACGGCATCGCGACGCCCCTCCCCGAGACCGCTGTACGTCGGGTACCTTCGACACCGCAGTTTCGATCGGAACGAGGGGCCAACCCATGGTTCGGATATCGCGTACCAGCACCGTCACCGCGGTCGTCGCTCTGGTAGCGGCCGCACTGTCCGGATGCGGTTCCTTGGCGGGGACGCCGGTCCCGGGCGAGATCGACGTACGCACCCTGGCGGTCGGCGACTTCCCGGTCGACAAGTTCAGTTACTCCGCCGACGCGGGCGACAACGGGACCCTCCTGGAGGGTATCCGCATGTCGGAGGCGGTCGTCACCAGCAGCCAGGTCGATCCGTCCCTGAAATACGGTCGCGGTTCGAAGGTGCTGCCAGATACCGCGACCGCGATCGATTTCCTGGCCAATGTGTCCGAACCGGTGCTGAAGAATCGCCGGATGGTGGTCGGTTTCGCGGCCAGCGGGGCCGATCGCGACGATCCGGAGGGCCGGACCCGCCCGGAGGCCGATGCCACCGCGATTACGGTGGTGGCCCTGCGTTTTCCCGATACCTCGGCGGCGGCCGCGGCGGCAAAGGAACTGGAGGACGCCGATATCGGGGTCTCTCCGGACAACCGGCGGCTGAAGTCGGAGAAGCATCCCGAGGCCCTGGTGCACTGGCGGCCCGGTATCGCCAATATCGGCGCCTTCCTGGCCCATGACGAGTTCGTGATCTCGCTGTTCGTGCAGCGGCCGAAAGCAGACAGCAAGGATCTGGTGTCCTGGGTGGACAGGACCCTGACCGCGCAGCTCGCCCAGCTCGGCCGGTTCAGTCCCACCCCCATCGCCGATATCGCCGATCTCCGGGTGGATCCGGAGAATCTGCTCTCGCGGGTGGTGGTCGCCGACCGCTCGGGTCAGGTTCCCGATCCCGACAAGTTCGCCGTCTACGGCCGCAACTATCTGATCAACTCGGCCGATGATCAGCCCGCCCGCGCCCGGCTGCTCGACGAGTCCGGGTTCGAGGCCACCGCCTACGCCGACGGCAGTTCGGTGGCGCGGGTCCGCGATCCGGCGGGTGCGCCCATCCTGGTGGACGGTTTCGCCGAATCGACGGGTGCGGCCTACGACGCCCATCCCGCTCCGGCCGGTATTCCAGGCGCGAAATGCCTGCAGCTCAACAGTTCCGGCGATCCGCAGCACCAGTACCGGTTCCGCTGCTTCGTGTCGTACAAGCGGTATGTGGGCGTGGTGTCCAGCGACAGCGAGAACGAGATCGAGCAGAAGACCGCGGCCCAGTACGCCCTGCTCGCCAATAGTCTCTGACCCTGGCCGGTCGGTCGGGGACCGGCCGAATTCGTTGCGGCACCGACTTTCTCGTCTCTCGGCGCGGCGAGCCGATTTTGCCACAAGGGCAGGCTAGCCTTACCGTGTTCTGCGTCTCATCATGACGTGAGCGATCGGCGCCCGCGCACCCGTCCACCTGCACTTCGAGCTTGCGATGCATAAACGCTATCACACGCCGTAGTTAGGCTACCCTTGCCACGAGTGCGTGGAAGCACTAACTTCGCATCGACTCATCGCCACCGGTACTCCGAAAAACTCTTCCGGGAAGGGAAATTTTGGTGAAAAGCGTTCTCTCCGAACGTAAGACGCTTCACCCTCCTAGCATCGAAGATATCGAGCACCGTGAGTTACCCGGGACCGCCGGACGGGCGGTACGTGAACTGGCTGCTGAGATCGCATTCACACTGGGTCCCGCACCGACGGCCGCCGCGCCCACCCTCGCCGACCCCGCCCTGATCGAGCTGATCGCGGCCCGCGCCGGCGAACTCCCCGTGGAAGTCCGCACCGCCATGCGCCCGCCCGCCACCGCGGCCGGCGCGTGCGTCCTGCACCGACTGCCACTACGCGACGACGAAATCGGTCCCACCCCACCGGACTGGCAGAGCGCGACCGCGTGGACCGCCGAACCCGAACGCCCCGGCTGCTCGTTCGAGCTGGATATCGCCATGTTGTTACTGGCCGCGGCGGCCGGGGAACCGTTCGGCTGGGCCGGTCAGCAGGACGGCCGGCTGGTCAACAACATCGTGCCGGCGGCCGGACACGAGTTCGAACAGTCCGGGGCCAGCAGCACCATCCTGCTCAGCCCGCACACCGAGGACGCCTTCCACCCGCTGCGCGCGAATCTGCTGCTGCTGGGCTGCCTGCGCAATCCGGACCGTATCGGCACCACCATCTCGTCGGTGCGCAGGATCGACCTCACGGCAGCGGAACAGGATGTGCTGCGCACCCCCACCCTGCCGATCCTGCCGGATATCTCCTACGGTTCCGATTTCGACCGCGAAACCGCGGTACCGGTGCCCACACTCTGGTGCGAGCCCGGGCACGAAGGCAGGCCCGAGGCCCTCACGATGCGATTCGACCCCGCCTATACCCCGCTCGACGACGCCGGCCCCCACTACCGCGCGGCTTACCAGCGGCTGGAAAACGAACTCGAACGAGTATGCGTCCTGGCCTGTCTCGAACCCGGTGAGTTACTCCTGGTCGATAACGATGTCGCAGTTCACGGCCGGGTTCCGTTCACCGCGCGCTATGACGGCACCGACCGGTGGCTCAAACGAGTGAACATCCGGCTACCCGAACGCCCTCGCCGCGCAGCCGAATCCGGGGAGAATGGATACGGTCAGCGAATCATCGCGCCCTTCGCGCCGCTACCGGCGCAACGGGCGCGGGCAGAGCGGAACGGTGCAGTAGATGATCGAGGATCCGTTGAGCACACGTGACCGGCCGACCCCACTGCGCGTCCTCAGCCGCGGCGATCTCGCCGATGTGCCGGTGGCCCCGGCCGAGGTGGTCCGCGCGGTGGAAGAGGCGTATATCGCACTGGCCGCGGGCGATTCCGATAATCCACGCAAGCTCAGCGTGGCCAATCCGGACGGCTGGTCGGTCGCCTACGCGATGCTCGGCCGCGACGGGCGGCGCCGGGTGGTCGCCATGAAGACGTCCTACAAGTTCGATCCCGGCCACGACCGCACCACCAAGCGCTACTACACCACGATCACGCTGTACGACGACACCACAGGCGCGCCCATCGCCATGATGGATTGCGCGCGGGTGGGCGCGCTGCGCACCCCGGCGGTATCGGCGCTGCTGGTACGCGAGACGGTGCACCGGGACGCCGATACCGTGCTGCTCGTCGGCACCGGCACCCAGGGCCGCAACGCCCTACCGCATCTGCTGGCCGCCAACCCGCAATTGCGCAAACTGATGCTGTACGGCACCCACCCCGAAGGCATCGAGGCGGTACACCGGCAACTCGCCGAATACGCCCCGCACGCACTGCTGGAGAACATCGACGATCCCTACGCCGCGGCGCGAACCGCGGATGTGGTGCTGGCGACGGCCGGACCGGGCACCGAGGTGGCCATCGAATCCGAGCACCTCAAACCGGGTTCGGTGGTGGTGCTGGTGGGTTACGGACTGGCCCCCTCCACGCTGCACGACGCCGACCGGGTGATCGCCACCAGCGCCGAGCAGATGGCGCTGACCGGCACCGATATGGCCGACGACAACGGCGAACTGCGCCGGGTGGACGCGGAACTACCGCAGATTCTGAGCCGGCGCGCCGTCGCCCGGCAGCGGGCGGAGGAGAAGATCTTCGTCTACAACAGTGGTCTGGTGCTCACCGATATCGCGGTGGCGCACGCCCTGGCCGAACGGGCCATCGCCGAGGGCCGCGGTACGGAGGTCTCGCTATGGGAT
Organism: Nocardia sp. NPDC050193; assembly: GCA_040674215.1. Lineage (GTDB taxonomy): Bacteria > Actinomycetota > Actinomycetes > Mycobacteriales > Mycobacteriaceae > Nocardia. The sequence continues at coordinate 50,323 of JBFARE010000020.1, forward strand.
TGACCGGAGCCGATGCCCCCACCGGCGCCGGATCAGGATCGTCGGGCCGGCAGGCGGGGACCGTGGCGGCACCGGTCCCCGCCCATCGAGATCGCTGGGAGCAGCGGATCCTGGCCGATCCGCAACTCCTGGGCGATATCGCCTTCGCGGTCGGAGGCCCCTTCCATCTGATGTATCCCGCCAGGGTGGTCGACAATATCCGCGGCTTCCAGCGGGTTTTCACCGAAACCGGGGTTACCGGCGCGGTGTACTACGGCAAGAAGGCCAACAAGGCGGCCTGTGTGGCGCGGGCCTGCGCCACCGCCGGTGCCGGTATCGATGTATCGAGCACCGGCGAACTCACCGCCGCACTCGGACAGGGCGTCCGCGGCGCCGATCTGCTGGTGACCGGGCCGGAGAAAAGCGACGATCTGCACTGGCTGGCCGCCCGGCACGGATGCCTGATCGCCGTGGACAGTATCGGCGAGCTGAAACGACTGGCGGCCCTGGATATCCCGGTCCGGGTATTGCTCCGGGCGCTGCCCCCGGCATCGGCCAGCCGGTTCGGGATGTCGGCCGAGGAACTCGATCACGCCGTTTCCGAGTCGACGGATTATCCGGCGATCTCCCTGCAGGGGTTCAGTTTCCATCTATCCGGTTACGACCCGGTCCCCCGAGCCGAAATGGCCGGGCAATTGCTCGACCGGTGCCGCGCCGCACGGGCGCTGGGCCATCCGGCCACCACCGTTTCCATCGGCGGCGGGTTCGGTGTCGATTACGTGCCCGCCGCCGAGTGGGCCGAGTTCCGGGGACAGGTAACCCGCCGCTGGTTCCACTCCGGAAAAGCGTTCGAGTCGTATTATCCGTATTCCTTTCCCGAACCCGGCCCCGCCATGCTCGCCGCGATTCTCGGACGCGACGATCTGGCCGGCCGCTTGCGGCGCACGGAGACGACCCTGGCGGTCGAACCGGGCCGGGCCCTGCTGGACCGGGCGGGCAGCACGGTTTTCCGGGTACAGGGTGGCAAGACCCGCCACGAACACGGGCAGCCCTACCGGATCCTGACCGTGGACGGTTCGAGCCTGAGCCTTTCCGAACAATGGTTCGACAGCGAATATCTTCCCGACCCGGTCCTGTGGCCGGACGGCCCCGGCACCCCGACCGCAACGGTCGTCGGCGCCGCGACCTGCCTCGAATCGGACATGCTGAGCTGGCGCCGGATTCCGTTGCCCCGGGCGGGCGCGGCCGGCGATCTGCTGGTCTACCCGAATACGGCCGGATATCAAATGGATTCGAACGAATCGCCCTTTCACGAATTGCCTCTCCCGCCGAAGGTGGTGCTCTCCGAAGCGCCGGGCGGCCGGTATCGCTGGGCCCTCGATCAATCCCGTTCCTGAGACCGTCGGCCCCCGGTCTCTTCGCATTACCCATTATCGACGCCCAGGAGATCCGCCATGCCCCTCGTCACCCGTGTCACGGACCTGATCGGCCGCACCCCGCTCTTCGAATTGGCCACCACCGGGTCCGGCACTCGATTACTCCTCAAGCTGGAACAGTTCAACCCGACCGGCGCCGCCAAGATCCGGATGGCGCGGGAAATGGTTCTCGACGCGGAGCGTCGGGGTCTGCTGCGCGAGGGCGGACATATCATCGAATCCACATCCGGAAATACCGGGCTCGGTCTCGCTGTGGTCGCCGCCGAACGCGGCTATCGTTTCACCGCGGTGGTCGACCATCACGCGAGTAAGGACAAATTGCGGGCGATGCGGGCAATGGGCGCGGAGCTGGTTTTCGTCGCCGACGACGGCGACGACAATCTGGCGACCTCGGCGCGTGAGGATCACGCGGCCGCGCTGGCGGCCGGGCAGCCCGACGCATTCTTCACCGAACAGCACAACAACGACGCCAACGCGGTGGGCTACTACGCGGTGGCCGAGGAGTTACTGGCCGAGGTGGAGCGGGTCGATATCCTGCTGTCCGCGGTCGGCACCGGTGGTTCCCTGTTCGGTACCGCGACGCGGCTGCGGCAGCTGGGCTGTGTCCCGCGGGTGATCGGTGTGGAGCCGGTCGGCTCGATCGCCTTCGGTGGGCCGGGTGGGCCGTACTGGCAGTCGGGCACGGGCACCCCGCCCGGCGCCACCATCGGCACGGCCGTCGACTACGACCTGCTCGATGAAGGTGTGAAGGTGACCGATCGGGCCGCGTTCGCCACCTGCCGTGCGGTATCGCGGCGGCTGGGTCTGTTGCTCGGTGGTTCGGCGGGCGGTTCGGTCCATGCCGCGCTGACCCGGCTCGAGGAGTTCCCGGCCGGGTCCACCGTGGTCACCATCGTCTGCGACGGTGGCGAGAAATATCTCGACACCGTGTTCGACGACGACTGGATGGCCGCCCGCGAACTGCTCGATACCGAGACCGAACGCGAAGTCCATGCCATGCTGACGCGTTACGCTCCCGCGAGCCGGGGCAAACATCCGGTAGGGGCGGCCGTTTTGAGTGACGCCGGGACCGGGAATACCGACGCCGTCCGAGTCGGCCGACCGGACGAACACGAACATACGGAGGAATCGGACACCATGGTGCGGGCCCGGTGATCAGCACACCCCTCTCGCGAATCCGTTCCGACAGCCGGCGCGCGGCGCCGGCCGGCCTGGCCGCCCTCGCCGCTCCTATCGCGCTCACCCAATTGGCGCAGGTCGCTGTATCCACCACCAATATCGCCCTGCTGGGCAGCCTCGGTGTGCGCGCGGTCGCGGCGGGCGGGTTGGCCCTGGTGCTGTTCAATCAGATCCGCACCATGTGCGTCGGGTTGATCACCGGTAGCGGCAACCAGATCGCAGCCGCGGTGGGCGCCGCCGGCAAACGCGGCGACGATCCCGGCCCCGAGGTCCGGGAGGTGGTGCGGTCGAGTTTTCTGATCGCCACCGCCGCCGGTCTACTCGGCGGCGCGATACTCATGGGGCTGGGGTGGTCGCTGCAGTGGCTCGGGCAGGATGCCGGGGTACTGGCCGACGCCCGGCCGCTGATGGTCGCCTTGGCCCCCGGTCTGCTGCCGTGCCTGTGGTTCCAGGTGCTGCGCCAGTACACCGTCGGGATGCAACGCCCGCAGGCGTTGCTGGCGGTAACTCTCGGTTCCATCGCGGTCAACCTCGTGCTGGCCCTGGCACTGATCCACGGCTGGGCCGGATTGCCCGCACTCGGGCCGACCGGTGTCGGGGTGGCGACCTCGCTGGTCTTCCTGCTCATGTTCGCCGTGTTCTGGACGATGGTGCGCCGCGACCCCGAACTGGGTGCCACCCTGCCGGTCCGGCCCTGGCCGGTGCGGATGACGACCGTACGCGGCGAACTGCGGTTGGGCACACCCATCGCCCTCACCTACGGTTCGGAAGCCGGGATGTTCTCGGTGCTCGCGCTGGTCATGGGTGCGCTCGGCCCCGCGGCGCTGGCCGCCCACAATGTGGTGTATCAGGTGATCTACATCGTCTTCCAGATCGCCATCGGTATCTCACACGGCGCGTCGGTGCTGGTCAGTCATAGTGTCGCCAGGGACGAAACCGCGGACGCCCGGGGCCTGGCCCGGCTGGCGCTCCGGTTCGCCGGGGTGGTCACGCTGGTCACCGGCCTGGCCTATGTGTTCGTCCCCGACCTGGTACTGCGCCCGTTCCTCGATCCCGCCGACTCCGCGACCGTGGAACTGGCCCGGTCGCTGCTGCTCATCGGCATCGTGCTGCAGTTCTTCGACGCGGCCCAGAACATCGGCACCGGACTGCTGCGCGGCCTGCGGGCCACCGACGCGGGTTTCCGGCTGTCCGTGGTCGGCTACTGGATCGTCGGACTCCCGACGGCGCTGCTGCTGGCCTACCCGGCCGGGTTGGGCGCGGCCGGCGTCTGGTGGGGACTGACCGCGGGCCTGGCCGCCACCGCCGCACTCATGTTGCGTAAATACTTCGGCCTGCTCGACAAGCGCGACGTACTCCTGGCTCCCCGCCGGCGCGAGGCTGCAAGTTAGGATTGCCTCGCCAAAGTTCGCACGGAAGGAGCCATGCGTGCGTATCGTCGTCCTGTTCGGTTCGGAGATGGGCACAGCGGAGACGGTGGCCGAGAGTATCGCCGAGGAGCTGACCGAACACGAAGTCGCCGTTTTCGATATGAGCGAGTTCGATATCACCGGACTCGACCCGGAGATCTTCCACATCATCGTGTGTTCCACCTATGGCGAGGGCGATCTGCCCACCGGGGCCGAACCGTTCTTCGAGGCTCTCGACGCGCATCGCCCCGATCTCACCGGGCTGCGTTTCGCGGTCTTCGGGCTCGGCGATTCGGTCTACGACCACACCTTCAACCGGGGCGGGGAGATCGCCGCCGAGAAACTCACCGAGTGCGGCGGTGCGCAGATCGGCGAGCACGCCCGCCACGACGCCTCCGCCGAGATCAAAGCCGCCGTGCTGGGCCGGGAATGGGTCCGGACCCTCCCCTTGACGTCCGCGACCCTCGCCCCCGCCTGACCCGCCGATACCGGAAACCGGTGAGCCGCCGACGGCATCCGGCAGCCGGCCGCCGGGATCCCCGAAAGGCCTTCCCCACCTCCCGTTCTGAGGGTCGCCTTCCCCCGGCCGCCCGGTTTCCGGTCGGCGCCGGGGTGTTTCGTCGCAGGTCGGGGGCCGGTGCTTCCTCCGCGCGTGTCGGCGCCGACCTCTAGACTGGTGCGTGGTACGGCACACCCCCGCCGCGCCCCGTCGATCCAGGAGGGGACGATATGACAGCCGGAATCAGTCCTGCGGAGAATCCCGCCACCGACCATCCCGAGCTGGAAGCGCTGCCGGAATGGCCGCAGGAGACGATCGCGGTTCTGGTCACCACCGATCCCGCGCCACACGCCATCCCGGTATCGTGGCCGGTCCGCGCCGGCGATCGCCGAATCCTGTTGAGCCTCAAATTCGATCGCGGCTCGCTGGCCCGGCTGCGGGAGCGGCCGCAGGTGGCGCTACTCATCCTGGGTGGCGGGGATGTGGCGCTGTGTGCCCGGGGCGCGGCCAAGGTTATCGCCGAGGAGATGCCCGGCGCCGACGACTACGTGGCGGTGCGTCTCGATGTGGATGTGATCGACGATCATCGGCAGTCGGCTTTCGCGGTCGCGCAGGGGATCCAGCGCACGGTGCTCGACGACAGCGAACTGCGCGCCCTCGAACATCGGGTGGCGACGCTGAAGTCCTGGGCGGAGAACGAAGAGAAGATCTGAGTTCACCCGCCCCGGCGCGCCGCTGTGGGATGTCTTCGCCGGCGTCGCCCGGCGGGCGCTTCCGCCCCGATCATCGAACGCTCCGGCACCGCAACAACTCTCGCGTCCCGCCGCCGGGCGTGCGCCGGCGCCTCATCGGTGCGCGTGGCGCCGTAACCTCTGGGCGCCTCGGCGCTGCAATCATCGGGCGCTTCGGCGCCGCGGAAGGGAGAACATGAGCGTCAACCTGGCCAAAGGCGGCAATGTCTCGCTGTCCAAACAGGCCCCCAACCTGACCAAGATCGCCGTCGGACTCGGCTGGGATGTGCGCACCACCGTGGGCGCCGACTACGACCTGGATGCCAGCGCCCTGGCCACCGGACCGAATCTGAAGGTGCTCTCCGACCAGCACTTCGTCTTCTACAACAGCCTCCGGTCCCCGGAGGGCACCATTGAGCACACCGGTGACAATCTCACCGGCGAGGGTGACGGGGACGACGAGGTGATCAATGTCGATCTGGCCAATACGCCGGAGACGATAACCAATATCTTCTTTCCGGTCTCCATTCACGATGCCGATCAGCGCGGCCAGTCCTTCGGCCAGATCCGCAACGCCTATATCCGGGTCGTCGATCTGTTCACCGGCGCCGAACTCGCCCGCTACGACCTCTCCGAGGACGCGTCCTCCGAAACCGCCATGGTGTTCGGCGAACTCTATCGCCGGCAGGGCGAATGGAAGTTCCGGGCGATCGGCCAGGGCTACGCCTCGGGGTTGGCGGGGATCGCGCGCGATTACGGCGTCAACGTCTAGCAGCGCGGAGCAGCCTTCGCGCCGATCGCCACAGCCGGCTCGGCAAGCGACACACACTCCCGGTCCGTCCATATCTTCCCCACTCGGCCGGTGGGGTGCGGCACGACCATCGCCTCTGCAATCGAAGCACCTGCTCGACGCCGGCCATCGGCCCATGTCACGGGCGTAACGGTAAGAGCGTCGTATGTGAATTGCGCCGATCTTCATACGGTGGCGAAGCCGCGATTGCGGCGAAAACTGGGGCTCCTCGCGCCGAACGAGCTGCGCTGCGTGGAGGACTCGGTGCGTCTGATCCTGGGACTGCAACCCTGATTTCGTTTGCCGGCCACCCGGCTGCTACAGCTGCCCCATGTGTCGATGACTCATGGGGCGACGCTCGGCCAGTACTGGATCCAGTCCGCAGCGGAGAGCGGGCAGCGGGCACCCCGGGCGGCATCGGCGGCGTCCTCGGCCCGGCGGATCGCAGCGGCGAAAGCCAGGGTGGCTTTGCGCAATCGTTCTTCAGCGCTCTCCGCGCCACCCAGGTGAACGACGCGCAGGTCCGCCGGAATCAGTTCCTCGGGGAGACCGGCACGGGCGCTACGGGAACAGACCTTCTCGGCCAGCGCCAGCGCCGGTTGCGCCATGGCGATACCGTCCAGGCAAGAGCGCCGGGTCTTCTCCGCGGATTTCTTTTCCTCCCAAGCTTTTTCCTGAACCGCGACCTTTTCTTCGACTGTGACCGCCGTACCGAAACCGTATTCGTCGGGGCCCGCGGCCAGGTGCGGGCTGCGGTTCACCAGTTTGGCGACCAGCGCGGCGGCCACGTCGTCGATGGTGAATTCCCCGGCCGCTTCCGCTATCCGCGAATGGAAGAGCACCTGTAGTAGCAGGTCCCCCAGTTCCTCCCGGATCGTCTCGGCGTCCTCGTGCTGGATGGCGTCGAGCAGTTCGTAGGTCTCCTCCAGCAGATACGGCCGCAGCGAATCGTGGGTCTGGGTGACCTCCCAGCCGCCGAACCGCCACAGCCGGTCCATCACCTCGACCGCTCCGGCCAATCCGGCGGCCACGGTGGCGGTTTCCGATTCGAGTACACCCGGCTCGGGCCGGTCGGTCCGCGCGTCGCTCATCGCGCCGGACTCACCTCGGTCGCGACCGTGAGGTCCACCGCCCCGGCGGCCTTGCCATCGAGGGCGAGCAGCAGATCGGCCAAATACTGCAGCAGCGCCACATCGCGCAGCCGGTCGGCGCCGACGCTGTCCTGCACCCGCGGCAGCGGCAGCTGGACCACCGAGCTGGCCGCGCGGTAGTTCGCGCTCGGGTAGATCCGCTTGAGCCGCATCTGTTTCGAATCGGGCAGCGACAGCGGCGACACCTTCACCGTGGTCCCGGTGACCGCGATCTCGGTGACCCCGTACTCCCGCGCCAGCAGCCGCAGTTTGGCCACCGAGACGAGCCGGCCGACCTCCACCGGCAGCGGACCGTAGCGGTCGGTGAGTTCCTCGACCACCGCGGCCAGCGCCGGATCGTCGTGCGCGGCAGCGAGTTTGCGGTAGGCCTCCAGCCGGAGCCGGTCGCTGGCGATGTAGTCGGGCGGGATATGCGCGTCCACCGGGAGGTCGATCCGGACCTCTTTGGTTTCCTCGGCGGTGATCGGTTTGCCGTCCGCGGCCGCGCGGTAGGCCTCCACCGCCTCGCCGACGAGCCGCACGTAGAGGTCGAAGCCCACACCGGCCACGTGGCCGGACTGTTCGGCGCCCAGCACGTTACCGGCGCCGCGGATCTCGAGGTCCTTCATCGCCACCGCCATCCCCGCGCCGAGATCGGAGTTCTGCGCGATGGTGGCGAGCCGGTCGTAGGCGGTTTCGGTGAGCGGTTTCTCCGCCGGGTACAGGAAGTAGGCGTATCCGCGTTCGCGGCTGCGCCCGACCCGCCCGCGCAACTGGTGCAGCTGGGAGAGGCCGAGCGCATCGGCCCGTTCCACGATCAGCGTATTGGCGTTCGAGATGTCCAGGCCGGTCTCGATGATCGTGGTGCACACCAGGACATCGAATTCGCGCTGCCAGAAACCCTGCACGGTGCGTTCCAGGGTGTCCTCGTTCATCTGTCCGTGCGCCACCACGACCCGGGCCTCCGGGACCAGATCCCGGATCCGCTTGGCTGCCTTGTCGATCGAGGACACCCGGTTGTGCACATAGAACACCTGGCCGTCACGCAGCAGCTCACGCCGGATCGCGGCGGTGACCTGCTTGTCGTTGTAACCGCCGACATAGGTGAGCACCGGATGCCGTTCCTCGGGCGGCGTCAGGATGGTCGACATCTCACGGATACCGGCCAGGCTCATCTCCAGTGTGCGCGGGATGGGGGTCGCGGACATGGTCAGCACGTCCACATGGGTGCGCAGCGCCTTGATGTGCTCCTTGTGCTCCACCCCGAAACGCTGCTCCTCGTCCACGATCACCAGGCCGAGGTTCTTCCACCGCACACCGGTCTGCAGCAGCCGGTGGGTGCCGACCACGATATCGACCTCCCCCTCGGCCATCCCCGCGAGCACCTCCCGCGATTCCGCCGGATCGGTGAACCGCGACAGACCCTTCACGGTCACCGGAAAGCCGGCGATACGTTCGGTGAAGGTCTGCAGATGCTGCTGGGCCAGCAGGGTGGTCGGCACCAGAACCACCACCTGCTTCCCGTCCTGCACCGCCTTGAACGCGGCGCGCACCGCGATCTCGGTCTTGCCGTAGCCGACGTCGCCGCAGACCACCCGGTCCATCGGCACGGCCTTCTCCATATCCGCCTTCACATCGGAGATGGCGGTGAGCTGATCGACGGTCTCGGTGAACGCGAACGCGTCCTCCATCTCCCGCTGCCACGGGGTGTCCGGGCCGAAGGCGTGGCCGGGCGCCGCCTGCCGGGCGGCATAGAGCTGTACCAGTTCACCGGCGATCTCCCGGACCGCCTTACGCGCCCTGCGCTTGGTATTCGCCCAGTCCGCGCCACCCAGTTTGGACAGGCTGGGCATTTCCCCGCCCACATACCGGGACAGCTGGTCCAGCGATTCCATCGGCACATACAACCGGTCGCCGGGCTGACCGCGTTTCCCGGGCGCGTATTCGATCACCAGGTATTCGCGCCGCGCGCCGCCGACGGTGCGCTCGATCATCTCCACGAACCGGCCGATCCCGTGCTGGTCGTGCACCACCATGTCACCGGCGTTGAGGGCCAGCGGGTCCACCTGGTTGCGGCGTTTGGCGGGCAGCCGCTTCCCGTCGCCCGGCGCGGTGACGCGGTTCCCGGTGAGATCGGATTCCGCGACCACCACCAGGCCCGCGTCCCCGAAGATCACCCCGTCGTGCAGCGACCCACAGAGCACCCCGACCACGCCGGGCGCCGGCTCCGCACCGGCCTCCAGGGGTGCGGCCGGGACGTCGGCCTCACCGAGACGCTCCAAGGTGCGCTGGGCGGTACCGTGCCCGGCCAGCACCACCACCGCGCGCCCACCGGTCGTCACATGGGCGCGCAGTGACGCGAAAATGGTCGCCACCAGTTCGTCGGACCCCCGCGCGGTAGGGCCGGACTGCACCGGCAACTCCACCTCCGCGGGATCTCCGGACGCCAGCGGGCTCAATGTCCACCAGGGCAGTTCCCGCGCATCGGCGCTGGCCTGGATATCGGAGAGCGGGCGATAGGCCGACGCCGCCAGATCCAGCCCGTGCGCGCCCAGCGGCGCGTCACCCCCGAAGGAGGCCGCGGTCCACGACGCCTCCAGGAACTCCTCACCGGTCCGCATGAGATCGGCCGCGCGGGTGCGCACCTTCTCCGGGTCGCACACCAGCAGATGGGTGCGATCGGGCAGCTGCTCGGTCAGCAGGCGCAGCTCACCGGGTTGCAGCACCGGGAGCAGCGCCTCCATCCCCTCGACCGGAATACCCTCCGCCAGCTTCGCCAGCATCTCCACCAGCGCGGCATCTGCCGGGTTCGCCGCCGCCACCGCCGCAGCACGCTCCCGCACCGCCGCGGTGAGCAGCAGTTCCCGGCAGGGCGGCGCGACCACGGTGCGCAACGAGGTCTCCCCCAATGAACGCTGATCGGCCACCGAGAACGGCCGCAACTCGGTGATCTCGTCGCCCCAGAACTCCACCCGGACCGGATGATCCGCGGTCGGCGGGAAAAGATCCAGAATGCCGCCGCGCACCGCGAACTCGCCGCGTTTACCGACCATATCCACCCGCGTGTAAGCGAATTCGACCAGCCGCGCGACCAATTCGTCGAAATCGGCTTCCCCGCCGATCCGCAGCACGATCGGTTCGATATCGCCCAGGCCGCTCGCCATCGGCTGCATCAGCGACCGCACCGTGGTCACCACGACGCGCAACGGTTCCGGGAACACCGGATCCTCCGGATGCGCCAGCCGCCGCAACACCTCCAGCCGGCGTCCGACCGTATCGGCGCCCGGCGACAACCGCTCGTGCGGCAGGGTCTCCCAGGAGGGGAACTGCGCGACCGCCGACCCCAGCATCTCGCCCAGTTCCAGCGTCAGATCATCGGCCTCCCGGCCGGTCGCGGTCACCACCACCACCGGCCGCTCGACGGCCATGGTCGCCGCGACGAACGACCGCGCCGCCGCCGGGGCCACCAGCTCCACCGGCGATCGCCCGAGCATCCCGGAAACGGTCCGCAACGCGGTATCGGCGCCGGCCGCGGCGGCCAGTCCCGCCAGTGGTGGACGTGGGGCAGACATGTTCTCTCCTGAACGCCGAACGAAAGAATTCCACCGGGCTCCGCGAGTCTATCGACGAGCATCCAGCGAATTACGAGCGGTCCGGGGAGACAGCCCCGCCGATCTACCGAGGTCAGACAATCAGCAGCCGCGAACAGCGGGGGCCGGTGTGCGTATCGGTCTGCTCACCGCACATCGCGTGAGCCGAAGGCTCGAGTCTCGAGGCCGAAACGGCGAGACCAAGGGGGCCTCGACCCCGCACCGCCGCCGAAAAATACAGCACCTTCGCGAGTAACCCCGCATTCCCCGCTTCCCCCCGTTACACACTCGAACCCACAACTACGCCGGGTGGGCTGCGAGATCGACGCGACGTGGAGTCAGGGCACGTAACGCCGCAACCGCCGTGCCGCGAACTCGCGGAAGTACGACACCTTGTCGTCGGGGACGATGGAGGGAAGCAGGAAGTACCAGGCCCGTTCCATGCGTGATGCCATCTGATCGACCGATTCGGTGCCGACCGCCACGATGTGGATTCCGGTGGTGAGCCCGTACAGCAGCAGGCCGACGGTCTCGGGGTCCAGATCGGGGAGCAGATCGCCCTGGGTGATCGCCCGTTCGGCGAGGATGCGGTAGGTCTCGCCCCAGGTCTTGGCGATATTGTCACCGTTGGCGCCGCGGTAGTCGCCGATCTGGTGGGTCAGTTTGAGCATGGCGCCGACCATCGGATCGTTCATCGACAGGTCGGCCACCACATAGGTGATACCGATGGCGGCTTCGAGGGCCGGGACCCGGGAGTCGAAGAACCCCTTGCAGGACGCGATGAGGCGTTCGTTGCCCTGGTCGACCACGGCACGGGCCAGTTCCTCTTTGGACCCGAAGTGAAAGTACAAGGCACCCTTGGTCACGTTGGACTGCGCGATGATCTCGCTGAGGCTCGCATTGGCGTAGCCCAAGCGTAGAAAGACGTCGGCAGCGCCCGCCAGCACGGAATCGCGAGTGATCTCCGCGCGCGCTTGCCTAGCCATCACTTCCGCCTGTCATCCCAATAACCAGCCATCCTGAAGTAGACCGACATTGTCGAAGTAGACCGACTTACCGCCCGAACAGCACCCAAAGGATGGGTGAACCGTACCATCCGTGTTCGCTACGTCTCTCGATTCGCCGGCGCGCCCGAGTTCGCCGGTAGTTCATCACCGTTGCCCGAACTGCGCTGCCCGCCCGGGGAGTTCACCGGCGGTGCGCCGGGCACGGCGGGCCATTCGGAGCTGAGCTGGGGATCGGCCTCCAGGTGGCTCAAACCGTTCCAGCAGAGATTGACCAGATGGGCGGCGACGACTTCTTTGGACGGACTGCGCACATCCAGCCACCAGGTGGCGGTGGTGGCCACCATCCCGACCAGCGCCTGTGCGTATAGGCCGGCCAGGCTGATATCGAAGCCGCGGCGTTCGAAATCGCCGCCGAGCAGATGCGCCACCTGATTGACCGCCTCGTTGAGCAGACTCGAGTAGCGGCCGTCGGTGGAGGACACCGGTTGATCGCGGACCAGGATGCGGAACCCGTCGGTGCGCTGCTCGATATAGGTGAGCAGGGCCAGAGCCACCTGTTCGAGCCGTACCCGTGACCTGTTGTTGGTGAGCGAGGAGGTGATCATGTCGAGCAACATCGACATCTCCCGGTCGACCACGACCGCGTAGAGCCCCTCTTTACCGCCGAAATGCTCGTAGACGACCGGTTTGGACACCAGGGCGCGTTGCGCGATCTCCTCGATGGACGTGGCGTCGTAGCCGCGTTCGGCGAACAGGGCGCGACCGATCTCGATCAGCTGCTGGCGCCGCTGGGTGCCCGTCATCCGCTGCCGGCCCACCGGAACCTGCTCGGCGACCTCTCCGGCGTCACCGGCGGCCCGCAACTCCTCGGTTGTTCTCGGTTCTCCCGACGCCACGTTCCCGCCTCCCTGGTTATCGGGGCCGCGGGTGCCGGAGCCGGACCTGCGACCAGAACCATCGAGATCAACTGTCCCAGACCTGTGGCGGCCGGAGATACCCGGGCGGTACCGGGGCCGCTGGCGTGTCGCCACCACCACGGTTCGACGTATCCCGGGGTGGCATGCGAGTATCGTTCCCGTGCCGGGGCACAGCGGCGGGTTTCGGGTACCTGCCGGTGTGACAGTCCGCCGTAGTGTAATGGCAGCACCTCTGATTTTGGTTCAGATAGTTCAGGTTCGAGTCCTGGCGGCGGAGCAGCTCGCGTGCACGATGACCATCGTCGGCCCGAGGGAGATTCATGCAGGAGCAGACCGCCGTCATCGTGCTAGCCGCAGGTGCCGGTACGAGAATGCGGTCGAAGACGCCCAAGGTGCTGCACCCGCTCGCCGGGCGCAGCATGCTGGCGCACGCGCTGTACGCGGCCCATGCCATCGACCCGCGCCATCTGGTGACGGTGGTGGGGCACGACCGGGAGCAGGTCGAGGCGGCCGCGGCCGCGGTGGCCACCGAACTCGACCGGGAGATCGTGCCGGTGGTGCAGGAGCAACAGCTGGGCACCGGGCACGCCGTCCAGGTGGGGCTCACCGGACTGCCCGCCGATTTCTCCGGCGATGTGATCGTCACGTCCGGGGATGTCCCGCTCCTGGACGGGCACACCCTCGCCGCCCTGCTCGACGAGCATCGCAGCTATGCCGAACGTCCCGCTGTCACGGTCCTCACCTTCGTACCCGACGATCCCAACGGCTACGGCCGGATCGTGCGCGACGCCGACGGGGAGGTCGCCGAGATCGTCGAACATGCCGACGCGAGTCCGGAGCAGGCCACGATCCGCGAGGTCAATTCCGGCGTGTACGCCTTCGACGCCGGGGTGTTGCGCACCATGCTGGGCCGGCTGTCCACCGCCAACGCCCAGCACGAGTTGTATCTGACCGATGTCCTGAAACTCGCCCGCGAGGCCGGCTACCCGGTGCAGGGCGCTCGCCTGGTGGATTCGGCCAAGGTCACCGGCGTGAACGACCGCGTGCAGCTGGCCGCCGCGGCCCGGACGCTCAACCGCTACATCCTGGAACGCCATATGCGCGCCGGCGTCACCATCATGGATCCCGCCACCACCTGGATCGATACCGATGTCCGGATCGGCCGCGACACCGTGGTGCGCCCGGGGGTGCAGTTGCTGGGGACGACGGTGATCGGCGAGGACGCCGAGATCGGCCCGGACTCCACTCTGACCAATACGCTGGTCGGTGACGGCGCCCGGGTGATCCGCACCCACGGCGAGGCCGCGACGATCGCCGCGGGGGCGACGGTCGGGCCGTTCAGCTATCTGCGGCCGGGCACGGTGCTGGGCGAGTCCGGCAAGATCGGCGCCTTCGTGGAGACCAAGAACGTCGAGATCGGCCGGCACACCAAGGTCCCGCACCTGACCTATATCGGCGACGCCACCATCGGCGAGCACAGCAACATCGGAGCATCCAGTGTGTTCGTGAACTACGACGGCGTGCGCAAGCACCGCACCGTCGTGGGGTCACATGTGCGTACCGGCAGCGATACGATGTTCATCGCGCCGGTGACCGTGGGTGACGGTGCCTATACCGGAGCGGGTACTGTGCTGCGGGAAGACGTTCCACCGGGCGCGTTGGCGGTGTCCGGCGGAGCGCAACGCAATATCGAGAACTGGGTGCAGCGGAAACGACCGGGAACCGCTGCAGCCGATGCGGCGGCGAAAGCTCTCGCGGCCGAAGAGACACCAGGTCGGGCAACAAAGCTTAAGGATGGCAACCAGCAGTGACCGCGTCATGGATCGACAACCAGAAGAACCTGATGCTCTTCGCCGGGCGGTCGCACCCCGAACTGGCCGAGCAGGTCGCCAAGGAACTCGACGTTCATGTCACCCCGCAGACCGCGCGTGATTTCGCGAACGGGGAGATCTTCGTCCGGTTCGAGGAGTCGGTCCGTGGTTCCGACGCCTTCGTTCTGCAGAGCTTTCCGGCGCCGCTGAATCAGTGGCTGATGGAACAGCTGATCATGATCGACGCGCTCAAGCGCGGTTCGGCCAAGCGGATCACCGCGATTCTGCCGTTCTATCCCTACGCCCGCCAGGACAAGAAGCACCGCGGCCGCGAGCCCATCTCGGCCCGCCTGGTGGCCGATCTGCTCAAGACCGCGGGTGCCGACCGGATCGTCACCGTCGACCTGCACACCGACCAGATCCAGGGCTTCTTCGACGGCCCGGTCGACCATATGCACGCGCAGCTGCAGCTCGCCGAGTACGTGCGCACCAACTACAGCCTCGACAACATCACCGTGGTCTCCCCCGATTCCGGCCGCGTCCGGGTGGCGGAGAAGTGGGCGGATTCGCTGGACGGCGCGCCGCTGGCGTTCATCCACAAGACCCGTGATCCGCTGGTCCCGAACCAGGTGAAGTCCAACCGGGTGGTCGGCTCCGTCGAGGGCCGTACCTGCATCCTCATCGACGATATGATCGACACCGGCGGCACCATCGCCGGCGCGGTGAACGTCCTGCGTGAGGCCGGTGCCGGCGATGTGGTCATCGCCGCGACGCACGGCGTGCTCAGCGCCCCGGCCGCCGAGCGGCTCGCGTCCTGCGGCGCCCGGGAGGTCGTGGTGACCAACACCCTGCCGATCACCGAGGACAAGAAGTTCCCGCAGCTCACTGTGCTGTCCATCGCGCCGCTGCTGGCTCGCACCATCCGTGAGGTGTTCGAGAACGGTTCGGTGACCGGACTGTTCAACGGCAACGCCTGATCCTTTCCTCCAGCGGCCCCGGACCCACTGGTCCGGGGCCGTTCGGCGTTCGGGGCGGGGCGCCGACACCGCTGGTCACGGTCGCGCCGAGCAGCCCCGCGGCGGCGCATACTGGTTGGTATGGATCGCGAACCACGAGAGCCCGATATGGGCGACGACGACCAAGAGGACGAGGTCCGCGCCTACGAACGCTATATCGAGGACCCACCCGCCGACCTGCGTATTCACAATCGGGAGGGCGACGACGACGGCCGCCTCGGCATAGCCGACGAGCTGCGGCAGGAACCGGACCGGCGTGACCGGGCCGACGACGACAACCGCCCCGCCGAGGCCGCCGCCATGCATATCGAGGAAGAACCCGAATAGGGACGACCCGCCAGCTGACGCTGCGCCCGCACCGCGGTACCGGCCTACGAGCCCTCGACGATACGAACGAGGAGACGTGATGAGCACACCGCAGGACCCGCGCGACTCCGGTGACAGGCCGGAGGACAGGAGCACAGACCGGCCGGAACCCGATTCCGGTGCCACCGGCCGGTCTGCGGCGGATCGGCCGCGAGAAGCACCGGACGAGCCGTACGTCACTCCGGGCGCCCCGCAACCTCCCGACCACACGCAGACCCCGGGCAACGCTCCCGAACCCCCGGCGGGTGACACGGGGGCCGACACCCCGCAGCCACCGGAGCACGGCGAACAGTACGGCGCGCAGGCGGCACGGTCCGACGACCCGCCCACCGAGTACCTACCGAAACTGCTCGGCCGTGGGCCCCGGCCCGCGTCCGGGCCGGAACAGCCCGCACCGGGGTCCGGTGAAGGTGCCGGAGCCTACGAGTACGGCCGGCGGCCCGGCACCCCGGAGCAGCGCCCACCCGGCGGTGAAGTACCACCGCAGGCATGGTCGGACCGGCCCGTGGAGCAGTCCCCAGGGCAGGCATGGCAGCAGCAGTCACCCGGCGGGTATCCGGACTCCGGGCAGGCACAGGGCGGATCCTCCGCTCCGCCACCGGGCGGTGGGCAGTATCCCTCGCAGGGTGGGTACGGCGGCCCATCGAGTGGCGGATACGGCGGTCCGGGCGGTTGGGGTGCGCAGGAACAGTCCGGATGGGGTTCGGGGGAACAGACCGGCTGGGGGCCGCAGGAACAGGCGGGCTGGGGCGGTGCTCCCGGCTGGTCCGGCGGCGGCGCGCCGGGCGGACAGCAGGGCGGATGGCCGGGCGGGGCGCCCGGGGCCGGGGGTTATCCCGCCTACCCCGGCCAACAACAGCAGTACCAGCCCTATGGTGCCGACCGGTCGCCGGAACGTTCGGGACCGCAGGTGCTGTCCATCATCGGTTTCGTCTGCGCCGCGGTTTCGCTGCTGTTCTGCCCGATCGTGTTCGGCGCCGCCGGTATCGTGCTCGGAATCATCGGGCATATCCGCGGCGAGTCCCTGGGCAAGTGGGCGGCCATCGCGGCCGCGATATGTCTCGTGGTGGGCGTGGTGATCGGGTTGCTCCTCACCGGTACCGAGATCGTGCCCAACGAATCGTGACCGGCTCCGGGCCGCGCCGCGGGCCCGTTCCGGTCGCACTCGAGCCCGCGTACGACGCGGTGCCGCGGCGGCGGATATCGTCTGGCCATGCCCGACGAACGAGGCGCCGGTGGATTCGCGGCGGCGACAGGGGCGGCCGCGCCGCCGTGGTGCGGATAGATGTCACAGCGGGAACTGGTCGTACTGGGCACCGCGAGCCAGGTGCCGACGACCCAGCGCAATCACAACGGATACGCACTGCGCTGGGGTGGTGAGGTCGTACTGTTCGATCCCGGTGAGGGCACCCAGCGGCAGATGATCCGCGCCGGTATCTCCGCGACCGACCTGACCCGGATCGCGATCACCCACTTCCACGGTGACCACAGTCTGGGCCTGGCCGGGGTGGTGCAGCGGATCAATCTGGACCGGGTCCCGCACCCGATCGACACCTATTTCCCGGCCTCGGGCCGGCGCTTCTTCGACAACCTCTGCGACGCGACCGCCTACCATCGGACGGTCGAACTGCGGCAGCGGCCGATCACCGGACCGGGCACATTACCGGCTCCCGGCGCTCCCTTCGAGATCACCGCCGCCCGGCTGGACCATCCGGTGGAAGCGTTCGGTTACCGACTCACCGAACCCGATTACCGGACCATCCGGCCGGAGGCGCTGACCGAACTCGGCCTGCACGGCCCGATGGTGGGTCGTCTGCAACGCGAGGGCGAAATCGACTGGCAGGGCCGGACCGTAACCCTCGACGAGGTGAGTACGCTGCGGCGCGGCCAGAGTTTCGCGTTCGTCATGGACACCCGCATCTGTTCCGGCGCCCGGGCACTCGCCGCGGGAGTGGACATGCTGGTGATCGAAGCGACCTTCGTCGAGGCGGATGCCCGGCTGGCCGCCGAACACGGTCATCTCACCGCGGGGCAGGCCGCCCGGATCGCCGCCGAGGCCGGTGCACGGACCCTGGTCCTGACCCATTTCTCGCAGCGCTATCCCGGCCTCGACCGGCATCTGGCCGAGGCGCGGCGGGAGTTCGCCGGCGAGATAGTGGTGGCCGCGGATCTGGACCGTATCCCGTTCCCCTCCCGCCGCTGACCACTCCGGCCGAGTGCGGACCGGCGATCATGTTCCGGCGACCGAGCCGAGATCGAACTTCTCGCGATTGGCCTGCACCTCGTCCATATTGGCCTCCGCCCACATCTTGATCCCACGCATGATCTCGTGCAGTGAGAGCCCGAGTTCGGTCAGTTCGTAGGTGACGGTGACCGGTACGGTCGGCGTGACCGTACGGGTCACCAGGCCGTCGCGTTCCAGGGTGCGCAGCGTCTGGGTGAGCATCTTCTGGCTGACCCCGGCCAGCCGGCGGGCCAGCTCGGAGTAGCGCAGCGGCCGTGGCTCGCCGCCGCACTCCCCCGCCGGGTGGGGGCCGTCGCTGCCCAGCGCGGACAGCACCAGCGCCACCCATTTCCCGGAGATCCGTTCCAACAGCTGCCGGCTGGGACAGCCCGCGAAGAACGCGTCGTAGTCCACCTTGCGCAGCGCCCGCTGCTGGGCCGCCGTCGTCGTGGCCATGGCCCGCTCCTTCCTACCCGGCGGTGGGATACGCACTTTCAGGTGCCTACTTCCCGATGGAGAGTTACCACTCCATTGTGGAGGTATGGCACAGAAATCACCACAGGAGGCCACCGTGTCCGCTACTTTCCGCAGCGCGATCGTCCGTACCCCGGGGGGACCCGATTCCATCGAGATCATCGACGTACCTGTCGCCGAGCCCGCCGCGGGCCAGGTGCGGGTCGCGATAGCCGCCGCCACCGTCAACCCCGTCGACCTCGCGCTGACCGCGGGCGTCTTCCACGACCTCGGCCTGATCACCCGGTCGGAGTACACCGGGATCGGCACGGATTTCGCCGGTACCGTCACCGCGGCCGGGCCCGGCGTCGAGCTGCCGGTCGGCACCCGCGTCGCGGGCCTGATCGGTGGTTTCGACCGCGATTTCGGCACCTATGCCGAACAGGTGACGGTCGCGGTGAGCGATATCGCCCGCGTGCCCGACGAACTCGACCTGGCCACGGCAGCGACCGTCCCGCTCAACAGTCTCACCGCGGCCCAGCTGGTGGATCTGCTCGGCGCCGGGGACGGCCGTGACCTGCTGGTCACGGGCGCGGCCGGGGCGGTCGGCGGCTATGTCATCCGGTTCGCGCAGGCGCGCGGCTGGCGGGTCACCGGCTTGGCTCGTGCCACCGACGAGGAGTTCGTGCGCGGTCTCGGCGCCGATTTCACCGCCGCCGCCACACCGGGCTGGGACGCGGTGGCCGATGCCGCGACCCTGCAGGAGGCGGGTTTGCCGCTGGTCCGCGACGGTGGCCGGTTCGTCGGAGTCCGGCCCGGCGCCGAACCGCCGGCCGAACGCGGTATCACGGTCCGTGCCGTCGCGGTACAACCCGACGGAGAACGACTGGCCGGATTCCTCGCCGATACCGCGAATGGTCGTCTTCCGGCCCGGGTGCACGCGGTCCTACCGCTCGACCGGGCCGCCGACGCCCACCGGGAACTCGCCCGGGGCGGGGTACGCGGGAAATACGTACTGCAACCCTGAATCGTGTCGATTCCGGGCTCGACGCGGAACGGGAGGGCGCGGCGGCGCAGGAGGCCCCCGGACCCTTCGGGGACACCGGTGGCACAGCCGGGTAGCCGCGCCACCGTGGTCCGATCACGGCCGCCACAGCACATCGGACCCCTGCGTCGGGATGCACCCCATCACCTGAACAGGCGGGATCCATACCCGATGCGATCGTATACCCGAACAAAATCTCCTGCGCCGCAATGTGAAAGGCACCAATGATCCGCGATTCGCCGGTCTGTCCCGGGCATGTCGGCGAAACCACGTCTGTAGTGGTCGGATACGGCCGAGGTGTACCGCTCCGGACAATCGGCGGGCCGGCGATTACTCGAGTGCGACACGGACGTGCCCGCTCGCGGGCATCAGGTCGCGAAGGTGGCGAATGCCGACCACAGCACCGGAGAGTCCTCGACGGCGCCGGTCGCACGCCAGGCGCGCAACCGGTCGCGTTGCCATTCGGCCAGTTCCGCCACCGGATCGGTCGCCTCGTGCGCCGTATCGATCACGCGGACGACCTCTTGCAGTGGAGTCGCGTCCGCCGCCGCACCCCAGCGCTGGAATGCGAGGTCGGTGGGTAGCGGCCAGCGGGTGGCGGTGACGAGTTCGGCGCCCCCGGTGATCATGGCCGCGACGAGACCCAGCGCCTCGGTGAACCGCAGATCGCCGCCGCTTTCACAGGCGATGAGCGCGACCCGGCTCGGCACCGGCCACAACTCCTGGCCCGATACGGGGTCGGCGTGCAGCGTGTGGGTGCCGAGCAGCAGATCCTTGGCCGACAGCGGCCGATGGGTGCGCTGCGGTTCGGCGAACCCGGCCGTCTCGGCGGTGCAGGCCAGATGCAGTTCGGTGTTCTCGCTCCGACCGGATTCCGGCGGCGCCGCGGTCACGTGGCCGACGTAGAGCAGCCGGGCGGCCCCGGCGCGCAGGGTGCGGGAGAGCCAGTCGCGGTCCAGATCGGTACGGCGGAAGAGCTCGGCGGGCGTGGTGGCCGCCGGGCGGATCCGTCCGGAATCGATATGGCGGGCGAGGCGCCGGGTCAGCGGTGTCGGATGGGTCATCCGGCCCAGGACCGAACCGAGTTCGGAATCGGCGCGGAAGCCGGGTATCCGTGGGTCGAGTACGGCGACCACCGGCAGTTCCCGGGTTTCGGCCCAGCAGCGCGCGATACGCGTGGGCCCGTGCACGACACCGGCGGGCGCGAGCAGCCCGATATCGGCGATATCGATCAACCGCAGTTCCGGCGCCGGGGCCAGGATCTCCCACGGCACCTGGGCGACCCGCGGCGAGGGCTGCAGCCGGATGAGCGGCCGGACCCCCTGCCGGTAGAGCGTATGCAGTTGTCCGGCGAGGTCATAGGGCAGCAGTGCGCGGGAAAGATCGCGGGCCAGCAGGTATTCGGTTTCGGGCGTGGCGAAGGCGGCGGTGGTCAGGGTGCGTTCCAGACCGCCGGGCACAGTCGGATCCGGGAGCGCGGCCGCCAGCTTCCGGACCACCGCGTCGATATCGGCACCGGGTAGCGCGGCCACACCGGGCGCGGCGTCGTCCCCGATCCAGCGCCAGGACATGTACACATCGCCGGCGTCGGCCATCCGCACCATCACGGTGGGCTGATCGTTCAGCACAATTCCCCCGTACTCCGATCGCCGCTCATACCGCGATCACCCGATCCTCCCGGACACGCTGCCCGTACCGCTGTTCGGCGGCCGCGATGTAGTCCCCGAGCGCGATACGCGCCTCGGGCCCCACGGCCAGCCGCGCGGGCGGCGTCACCGGTAGACCGGCCGCCGCCGCGACCCGGGCCAGAGCGGCGCCCAGATGCAGCGGGCCGGGTCCGGGTTCGCCACCGGCCGGCGGTACGGGACCGTCCAGCGGGAACTGCGGGTCTTCGGTTCGCTCACCGGGAGTCGCGTCCAGCGTCGTTCCCGCGCACTGTGTCTCGATGAGATCGGTGAGCAGCCGGCCGTCCCCGCAGAGGTAGGCGAAGCGGAAGGCCAGCCGGACGGCGGGGTCGGCGACCTCCCGGTTCCACTGCTCGCGCTGACTGCCGCCCGGCAGCGTGTAGCGCACCGCGTCGATGGTGATCGCGGCGGGTACCGCCAGGGCACGGCCCAGGGCCAGCAGTTCGGCGGGCGGGGAATCCATATCGTCGACCACCATCTGCACCAGCACCGCGTGCCAGTAGTCGAGTTGCGCGCATTGCAGACCGAGACCGCGTTCGGCGTAGACGGTGAACGCGGCGTCGAGCAGCCGCTGCCCTTCCCCGACCAGCCCGCGCGCGTAGGCCACCGTGGCGAGCCGGCACTGCACGGAGGCGGCGTCGAGTACCGCCCCGGAGGCCTGGAAGCAGTCGAGGCCGCGCCGATACCATTCGTCGGCCCGATCGACCTCACCGCGGCATTCGGCCAGGAAACCGCGGATCTTCCAGCCGACTCCCGCCCGGTACCCGAGTCCTGCCCGCTCGTAGTAGGCCTGACTGGCCAGCACCAGTTCCTCCGCCTCGTCGAGCCGGTCGAGCCGGCCGAAGAGCTGGGCCAGGTTCTGCTGGGTATCGGCGACGGCATTGCGGTCCCCCGCCGCGGTGAACGCCGCCAGCGCCTGCTGCGCGAAATCCACCCCGAGTTCCCGGCGACCGGTTTCGAAATACGCCCCGGCCAGGTTCATCAGTGGGTGGCCGGCCAGGTGGGGCGCGAAACGGAGTGCGGTGTCGAGCGATTCGGTAGCGGTCTCGATGACCCGGCTCCACTGGCTGCGATGGGCCGCCACGGCGCTGAGCGAGAGCAGGCACGAAACCCGCAGCACACCCAGATCCGTGGCGTCGGCGAGCAGATTCCGTGCCTGTTCCAGCATCACTTGGGCTTCGTCGAGCATGCCGAGATGCTGAAGGGCCTGCGAATAATTGATCAGTGTGGAGGCCCGTTTTTCGCGGGCATCCGCCGGAATCCGTTCCAAGGCCGTGCGGTACCGGGCCACGGCGCCGTGGTGGTCCCCGAGTTCGTCGTACATGCTCGCCGCATTGATCAGCGCGCTGGTGCGGACACCGTCTGTCGTGGTGTCCACCGCATGCTCGAAGATCCGCAGCGCCTCGGCGATTTCCCCGCGCTGGTAGGCGGCGGCGCCCTCGTACAGCAGTTCCAGTCCGGGCGGTTCGTCTGCGCTCACCTCAGAAATCCGAATCTCGTTCGGCGGCCGTGCGCTCGGCCCGCAGGGATGCGATATCGGCAAGTCCCCCGGTCGGCTGCCCGGCGTCGGATGCCGGACCGGATTCCGCGCGCCGCAGCCGGGCGTGCGCGAATTCCCTGATCCGCGCACGCTGCCACGAATCCGCCGCCGGGGTCGCGGGGTCGCGCGGTTCGGGTCCGGACCCGCCGCCGGTGGACTCGGACGAGCCGGTCCCCGCCGGTGCCGCCGGGCCGACCCCCGGCACATAGACCGCCACCTCCGATACTGTGCCGGCCACCACGGCGAGCGCGGCCGTCCAGTTGTCCCCGGCCAGCATCAGCGCGGCGTCGTAGTCGCCTGCCGGGGTGCGGATCAGCGCGTGCGGGCGCAGATATTCGGGCGGTTCCGCGCGCAACCCCGGCGCGGTCACGGCCCGGATTCGCAGCGAATTGGCGCCCGCGGCCCGCACGAGCTCCCACGAGACCGCGCGTTCGGAGGCGTCGACCACACCGGGCGGGCAGTACCGCCAATCCCAGCCCACGGTCCCCCGTTCGAGAACGAGCGCCGCCTGCGGATCCCGCTGCCCACCCGCGGCCAGCGCGTAGTCGGCGGCACGCCCGGTGTCCTCGGCATCGAGACCTCCCGGCGACTCGGCGACCTCGTCGGATTCGGCCGGTATCGCGGCATCCGCACCGGCGACGACGCTCTCACAGATCTCGCTCAGTTCCACGATCTCACTCTCGAGTTCGGCCGCGTCGAGCGCCGGGATACCGTCCACCGTCGAGGCAGGCCACCAGCGCGCCGCCCAGTGCGCGTAACCGAGCCGGCGCACCGCGGCCGCCAGTTCGGGCCGTTCCGGACGGGCCGGCAGCTCCACGGGCCCGGTGTACTCGTCGGCCGCGACCGCGACCTCGGCGCCGTAGAGCGCCCACAACCATTCCTGCGCGGTATCCAGATCGTGCAGGAGCGCCGCCGGAACCTGCGGTCCCGCCGGCACACTCCAGCTCAGGTGACCGCCGCCGACCTCCAGTACGGCGGTGTCCAGACCGGGATCGGCATCGGCCGGAGTCGGCGAACCGGGTGGCGCGATACTCCACAGCCCCGGCTCGATTCGCTGGATACGCACACTGTCGACCATCAGACCGCCCTCGGTTCGGCCGTATCCTGCTCCCACACCGCCTGCGCGCTGAGGGCTTTCCGGACGCGGGTGCGGTGATCGAGCACCACCGAGCGGGCCACCCCGTCGAGCAGATCCCACAGTTCGTCGGGCTCGGTGACCGGCAGCTCCCGGACATCGCGCCCGTGCAACCGCACCCACAGGCGCCGCAGGTACGGACGCCACGGAGTCCGCAGTTCGGTGGCGATGGCAGCGAGCGGGTTGCCGTCCCCGGGCACCGGGTGGACGGCCAGCCGCCGGGCCTGCAGCACATAGGCTTCGCGCTGCCAGCGACCGTTCACCAGCCGGTGCGCGGCCGACGCACCGGTATCCGCCCGGGAGCGGCAAGTATCCGGCGGCGCGATCGGCGCCAGACCGAGGGCCAGCTCGACTCCGGCGGCCGCGGTGACGCGCAGCGATTCGCCGAGCAGTGCCCACGGTGCGCAACTCCGGGCGATCTCCGCGGTGACCAGGTCCGGAATCGGTGGCAGGTCGGCGCGTTCGGTGGAGGCCTGGAGCACCGTGAAAACTCGTTCGTGCACGGTGCGATCGAACGGCAACCCCAGCGTCGCGGTGGACGCCGAATCCCCCACCTCCGGGCGCCGCGGAACGGAATGGGCGGTCAGGCCGAGTTCGCGCGCCCGGTACCGCGCGAGATCGGGAGCCGTGTCCCGGGTTGCCGCGAACCACAACGCGATCCCGGTATGGGTGCCCGCGTTCCCGGCGGCCAGCCGGTCGAGCAGGCGCCGACCGGCGCGGGTATCGGTGTCGGTGCGGGAGGCGACCGCGCGGTCCAGCAGTTCCCGCAGCTGCGC
The DNA here is from genome assembly GCA_040674215.1 of Nocardia sp. NPDC050193. Lineage (GTDB taxonomy): Bacteria > Actinomycetota > Actinomycetes > Mycobacteriales > Mycobacteriaceae > Nocardia. The sequence goes on from JBFARE010000020.1 coordinate 75,041, forward strand.
GGTGTGCGCGACCGGTACCGCGGGCGGCGGCGGCCGGCGACGCCAGGCCGTGGTGAGCAGGTCGTCGAGCAGCGCGGCCCGGGCGGGATCGGTCAGATGCTCTTTCAGGGCGTGGGTGGTGCGCCCGGCCGCGAAACCGTGGATCTCGCGCAGTACCGCCTCCGCCCGCACCCGGTCCCGGTGGGGATCGGGATGGCCCCGGGTGGCGGCCAGCTCGAAACAGCGTTGGAAGTAGAGATCCTGCGCGGTGCCCTCGGTGATCCGCAACCGGCGGCGCACCTGTTTGAGCAGCGTGAACCAGGCGGCGGTCGCGCGCAACGCGTCGGCGTGCGCGTAGACGCGCGCGGCGAGCAGGGTCGCACCGTCGGCCGTCAGTACCGCGCCCCCGCAGCTCGGATACTGCACCGGCCGGATGACCAGCGGGTCGAGGATCAGTTTCACGGTCCGGCGCAGCGGCCCGCCCTGGGAGCCACTCAACGCCTCGACACCCTCGAGACCGCGCCACACCTCATCGAGCACCATGGCCCGCGGTCGTCGCATGTGCCCAGGTTATCGGAGTTCCGCCGGGGTGGCGGTGCCGAAAGTTGGGATCGGTAGGCGCGCAGCCGTTCCTACTTTTCTCCTAACGGCCACGCACACCGGGCCGGAACACCGAGAGAACAGGACCCACCATGAGTACCACCATCTTCCGCCTCGGCGCCGTCGCCCTCGCCGCCTCCGCCACCCTGCTGCTGTCCGCCTGCGGCAACGACGCGGGCACCACCGCCGCCCCGGCGGCCCCGAGCTCACCGGCCGCGGCCCCCGCGGCGGACACCGGCGGTGGCGAATCAGCCGCGCTGGTCGACGGAAAGGCGCTGACCGGCGATTTCGAGACCACCTGCGCGAAGCAGGGCAACACCCTGGCATTGGCACTCACCGACAACAACAACGCCCAGTACGGGCAGCTGAGCGTGAGCGCCAGCATCGTCGACGACAAGACCGTGCAGGCGGTGGCCATCGCCGGCAGCCAGGGCGGTTCCTCCGGAATGCCTTACGCGGTCGGCTACGGCAACGGCCAGCCCGGCGGGTCCGCCCAGGTCACCAAGGACGGCGACACCTTCACCGTGACCGGCGAGGGTATCAGCGCACCCGATATGGCGAATCCGCTCGCCGGGCCCGCCACCGCGGCCTTCGAGATCACCTTCGCCTGCTCGACTGTCGTCGGCGGCTGACCGGCCCGGACATCCGGCTCCCCGTCGCCCCGCACATCGGCCCCGCGGCCGAATATCCGGTGCGACGAGGTGGCCAGGTATCCGGACCACAAACATCAGGAGACAACCCATGATCCGCACGCTGCGTGCCACCGCCCTCGCCGTCGAAGCGCTCGCGATCGCCTTCTACCTCTGGCACGGCCTGACCTACGAACCCACCAGCGTCTACGAACCGGCCGCGACGGCCTGGCTCAACGGATTCCTGGCCCTGCCGATCATCGCGTCCACCCTGGTCGTCATGGTCTTCGCGTTCACCGGCTCGGGCATTGTCACCGCACTCACCGGCCGCAACACCGGCGAATTCCGGGACGCCCCGCTGGGTCTGGGCACCGTGCGATCGTTCGCCCCCACCGGGGTCACCCTGAACGACCAGCCGCAGATCCGGATCGAGTTCGGAGTCGAGGGCGCGCAGGGCGAACGTTTCGACGCCGCAGCGAAAACGGTCGTTCCGCTCACCGAACTCGCGCTGCTGGCCCCCGGTGTGGTGCTGCCCGTCCGCTACCGGCCGGACCGGCCCGGGATCGTCGAACTGGATCAGTCCGGCGACAGCGCCGCGGCGCAGCGGGTGATGAACGACTCTCTGATCCGCAAGGGGTTCACGACCCCGGCCAAGGTGGATATCGCCGCCCGCGGTATCGCCGCGCAGGCGGTGGTCCAATCGCTCACCGTCCCGGGCGAGATCCGCGACGGATACTCCAAAGTCGCGGTGGGTCTGGTGGTCACCCGCCCCGACGGCAGCACCTTCGCCACCTGCTCCGAGAAGTTCCTGCCGCCGACCGCGATCGGGAACGTGCAGGTGGGCCGGATCGTCACCGCCCACTATCTGCCCGATAACGAGAAGGAGGTCGTACTGTCGATCCCGGTCAACGCGTGAACCACCGAACCGGTGAGCCCGTTCCCGCTCGGGAACGGGCTCACCTGCGTGCGCGGACCGGACACTCCTGGTCGATTCGACTCACAGAATCCTGAAAGTCCCCGGCAGCCCGTACCACTGCCGTCTCGGGTAGTCCCGTTCGTCACTGATAGGTGCGGGTCCGGACTCGGTGGGCGGCTTCCAGGCGGCTGCGGAGTTGATGCAGGATTTCGTCGGCCGGGCCGGGGGTGAGGGTGAAATCGTCGGTGTTGTGGTTGTGCAGCAGGTAGCGGCCGTCGTCCGGGTAGTCGAGCCAGAGGAAGGCGTACCCGTCGCCGGTGGGTCGCGCGTCGACGGTGTAGCCCGGATAAACGGTGATCTCGCCGGTGCCGGTGCGGGGCCGGCGGAAGAAGCGCTGCAGATCCTCCTCCGGGGACAGGCGCGTCGGGTGCCGGGAGTACACGGGTGCGCTCAGGTCGCTGCGTCGGGCGCGGATGGGTTGGTGGCGACCGGCCGCGACCTGCGGCAGGCCCGCCACCAGCCGGGCCGCCAGCTGGTCGGTGCGGAGCTCGGTGAGGACGATATCGCCGCCGGATTTCCGTGCCGGCCCCGGTAACTGGGTGGCCAGCACAGCGACCCGGCCGACGACGCCGGCGTGCGTCCGTACCGTGGTGTGCTGCTGGGGACCGTGGACACCATAGATCTCCACGCGGATCTCCGGTTCCAGGAGCACGCTGAGCGCCCGGTACAGCCTTTCGTCGAATACCGGCTGCAACCGGCGTGCGCACTGCTGCCGGTAGCGCCGGAAATCGTCATCGTGCGCCATCCGCTGCGGCTGGTATTCCAGCGGATACGGTAGCCGGTCGCGTCCCATGGCCTCGAGGGCCAGCGTGAAATCGTAACCGTCCAGCTGCCAGCGAGATCCGTTCATGCAGTGCCCATTGCGCAGGAACGAGGGCCCCGCCTGGTCACGCTGCGCTCCCGCCTCGGGCCTGACTCGTTCATGCGCCGATGACCCCACCCGGCGGAAGTACCCGCGGCTGTTCGCCGAGCAGTTCGGTGGCGCGGTCCTGGACGAGATAGTCGGGTGTCTTGTGTTCGTCGTCGTCCTCCCCGCGGCCGCGTTGGCCACCGGCGCCCATCGCGCCGGGCATCCCGGACATACCACGGGTAGCGGCCGGGCTACCGGAACGGGTCGCGGGACCGGCCGTCTGATTCGTATTGCCGGGAGTTCCGTTGAGAGTGCGGCCCGGGGCGCCCGCAGGCTGTTGGCTACCCGGGGTGGCGACCATCGGTGCGCCGGTGGTGGTACTCGGCGACCCGGGTGCGGTGGTGTTCGGGCGGCCCACCGGTTCCTCGAGCGGCACGGTGTTCGCCGGTGTCGTTGCTGTCGACGGGGTGGTGGACGCCGGAGTTTCGGTTCCGGCGGGATTGGTCGCCGAATCCTGCGGCATCTCCTGACCGGGCGTGGCCGTGTCCTGCGGGGTCGTGCCGGCGGGATTCGTCCCGGTCGGGTTGGTGCTACTCGGGTTGGTACCGGCGGGGTTCCGAGTGCCGCCGGGTCCTACCGGCTGCTGCGTTCCGGGACCTGCACCGACCGGGCTTTTCGTCACGGGCAGCACCGGGGTTTTGCTGTCGACGGCCGTGACACCGGGCTGATAGAACTCGATCATCAGGTCCTGCGCCTGCGCCTGCGCCTCATTGGCGCGATGCTTGGCTGCCTTGACGACACCGTTACCGGGAATATGGCCGACGAACTCGTCGAACCCGGACACCTCGACCGGTGGCACAATCGACATCTTCGCCTGGGCCAGGTAGCCCTGCATGAGGTCGATACCATTGGCGACCATCTCAAAGCTCTTGACCAGCTTCTGAGCCTCGGTCGTAAACATGCGGGTGCCCTCGACCGCCGCATTCGCGGACTGACCGCCCCATTTATCGTTGATCACCTTATCGACGTTCTTACCGAAGGCGTCGAGCGCGGCCGAAAGGTCACCGGTGAGCTGCCGCCAGCCGTCCGCACCGGCATTGATATCGGCGGATGCCACGCCGGCCGGATGCTCGGAGTTACCGTTGAGTGCCTCCCAGATCTGCTGATGCGTCCAGGTTTTGAATGCCTCCTTGGTAGCGGTGGCGGGGGCGTACTCGCCGTCGAAACCCTCACTGACTCTGGCCAATTCATTGTTGATATGTGTCCGGTCGCCACTCCACTCCTGCTCGGCGACGCCGGCGGCATCCGAGGCGCGAGTCCGGTTACCTTCGGATTCGTCGTAGTTGTCGGTAACTTCATCGACTGCGGCATCGACGGTGGCCACGGCGGCGACAATTGCGGCAGCGACGAGCAAGGGTGCGGGCATCAGCGGAGTCCTTCCCCGGCAGCGGTTGTCTGGGAGGAGTTCTGCTGATCGGTCTCCTGAAGTTCGCCGATCATGGCGGCGTAGGTGTCGCGCATGAGTTTGACTATCTCGATCAGTCCATCGATTCGTTCTACGGCAGAGTCACCATTCTCGCCGCCGTTTGCCTTGAGCTCGAATTTCTTCTGGATGTCCTGCGCGGAGGGCAGACCGCCGTAACCGGCGAGACGGCCGAGGATCTGTGCGGAGCGTCGGCGGTCCCGAAGGCTCATCAGCAGGGTTTCGCACTCCTGATGAAGTAGAAAACCAACGTCATGTTCCATGCTCAGCTCGCCGTCGATCGCCTGTTGTTTGAGGTTCTGCCAGTACTTCACCTGGTCAGTCATGCTGTGATCCTTTCCCCAGCATGGGTTGATGCGGAACGGCGAGTCTTATTTCGGGAGATGGGGGTCGAGAGCGGCTGCAAACTCACTCGAGACCTCGCAGATATCGCGGGTCCAACCGTCCTCTTCGAACCACGAGGCACCTATCTCGAACATGCCCTGCTCGGCACTCATGGAGGTGTAGCAAGACCTGCCATCGGTCTCGGATTTGTCGTACGAACGAAGTGCCTGGCGGGCCCCCACTGCGGTTTCACCCTTTTGGACCAGGTTTTCATTACGGCGGGCGTCGTCCAGAGTGTGGGAGGTCGACATGATGTCAACCCTGATCAGATTGTCAGGTGTTCGCCAGCCACACACTCGCCAGGACGACTCTCCCTCCGGCGCATCGGTCACGACGGTCTTGGTAGCCGGATTCAGCCCGACATGCTTCAAGACGTTGTCCGGGAGTTCTGTACAGGGATTGAAGACCTCGATGGGCCCAGTAGTCGTCGGTGCTGCTGTCTCGGTTGCGGTTCCCTCAGTGCTCGACGTGCACCCGGTGACCCAGGCTGTTGCGACCGCCGCAGCGAGCATGGCACGGACGAAGTCGGCGGTTCGCATGGATCTCCCCTGTGTCGGTGCGGCAAAATACCCCGCCTTAACTATAGGACGCGCGTTCAGACTCCGTGGTTCCGCCGGATTCCAAGTATGGCGCCGAGCTCTCGCCACACCTCGAACAGGGCTCGGTCAGCGCTCTTCCCCGAGCCCAGCTGTATCGACACGCTCACGATCTCGTCCGCCGTTAGAACCGCTGCACTGCCGACCGGCAGGACCCACTGTTCGTCTGAGGCCCTTCGCCAGCGAAGAGCCCCGGACGGATCACGATCGGTCGAACCGTACCGAGGTCAGGAACTTCTCCGACGTCTCAGCGACGTAGAGAAAGCCGACCCGTTCGGCATTGCTGTTCCCGGCTCTGGCGGCACCTCGGTAAGATGAACAACTTCGACACCTTTCGAGTCCGTGACCACCGTGCGACCTCTTCAACCATCGGGCGCCTGCTGGATCGCCGGTCACCGCCGGTACTCCTTCGCGATACGCGCGACCAAATCCCTGGTCTCCTGCTCGTCCAGCGCTACGCGGGTGATACGCCGTATGGCTTCCGTGTACTGAGAGACCTCTCCTGCACGTTCGAGATGGAGGTCTCCGGTGTAGCCCTCCACATAGGCGATGGGTGGCTCCGCGATCCTGGTGTTCGACGGCACCGGAAACTCGAGGAATACGAAGGAACGGACAACCAGCCCGATTGCGCTTCGTGCGTCGAACGGCACCACACGCACGGATACATTCGGCCAGGCACTCGCTTCGATCAGATGCAGTAGTTGGTCCGCCATCACACCCGGGCCGCCGACATGATGCCGTAGTGCGGCTTCGGAGAGCAGCGCATCCAACCGGAAGGTACTGTCCCCGAACTTCTCCCGCCTCTGCGCCGCAAGATCCAGCCGCTGCTCCACATCCGCAGTCGGCCAGTCCGGATAGGCCGCCCAGATAATCGCCCGCCGGTATTCCGGCGTTTGCAGCAAACCAGGCACGAGTGTCACTTGCCAGCTGGTCATGTGACAGGCGGCCGCCTCTAGGCCGAGATAGTGGTTGAAATCCCCATGGATCTCGTCGGCGTAGGCCCGCCACCACCCGCCCCCACTCTGTTTCGCCGCCCGTGAATCCTCCAGTAGGTCCAGCAGGAACCGACGTTCCTCGTCCGAGGCGCCGTAATGATCACACAGACCGTTGATCTGCAACGTCGTGGGTCGCGAGGCATGCCCGTCTTCCATGCGGCCGATCGTCTGGGGACTCACTTCGATGGCGCGGGCCGCGGCGGCCTGCCGGATACCGCTGCGTTCCCGCAGCCGGCGCAGTTCGCGGCCGAGTGCTCGTTTCGGGAGTGTGGATCCACCCGCCATTTACTTACCTTCCCTAATTATCGAATGCTTTTTTGGAACGCTCCGGCCCGGAACACAATGCCGGAGGTGACCCGGCACGGATGCCGGGCCGATCGGGCAAGAATCTCCACCGAGGCGGTTCCACATAATGCGCTGTTCCGGTCTACTGATTCCGCGCCCGGCGCAGGAAATCCCCCGAAATACGTTGGGAAACACCGGTTCCATCACCTGGAGTGTGCTGGAACCGGTGGTCCGATCGCGGCCGCTACTCCCTATCGGACCCTGCGCCGGGCTGCACCCCATCGCCTCTGGAGGAAAGGCGGAGCCGTGCCCATGGCGATCGTATACCTGAACAAAAGTCTTTGTGGCACAAAGCAAGAGCATCTCGAAGCCGAATGCCGCGACTTCGCCCGCGCACACGGATTCGCCGTCGCCCGGGTGGTGGTGGAATCCGGAGTGGATGTGCTGCCGTGGACATTACGGAAATCGGAAACGCTCGGCGGCGGCGTAATCGTGACACCAACCGTGGAACATATCGGGTTTCGCGCGCCGGTGGTGCTCGAGCGGTGCGGGCTGATGGTCGTCCACCCGTACGGTTGGTATCGCCATGGCGATATGGACCGGTGGATCCCGTCCACACCCGAGGTCTACCGGTGACCGACCACGAACCCGGCGGGGACGCGAACGATTCCCTTCCCGCACCAGGCGGGCAGCCGACAGCCATCGGCTACCTGCGCACAGATTTGTGCGGGCATCGCGGATTTGCCACCGCGCGACTGCGGTTGGCCGCCATCGCCCACGGCTACCGGCTCCGCTGGCTGGTCGAACTCCCGGCCGACCCCGGCCCGGACCATCTCACGGTACTCCGCGCCACACTGGACCGGACCGGAGCCGACGCGGTGATCATCGCGGCGCCCACGCACCTACCCGGCGGTCAACTGCACGCCCTGCGCACCATCGCACCGGTGATCGTGGACGCCGGTGTGCCACCCGAGACCCGCGGGCTCCGCGCTCGGCTGCGGGCACTTCTCGGCCTGGATCCACTACAACGCTGAGACGGCACCGATGAATCGGTCGAGTTCGTCCCGGCTGACGAAGCAGTGCGGGGACGCCCGCACCACCGAATCCAGGCCCCGCGCGGACATATCGAGCAGCGTGGACCCGCGGTGGCTGACAGTCACTGTGATGTCCTTGCCCAGCAGACGATCGCGGACCTCCACCGGCGCCGTACCGGCCACCGTGAACGAGACGATGCCGCTGTGCTCCACCCCCAGATCGCGGACCGTCACCCCGGGCAGGTCACCGAGCGCACCCCGTAGGTACTCGGCGCTTTCGGCGATCGCCGCGTACACCTCCTCCGGACCGAGCTCGAGCAGGTAGCGCACCGCCGCGCCGAGCCCGAGCCGGGCCGCGACATCGTGCTCCCAGAACTCGAACCGGGACGCGTCCCGCGCCATCTCGTACTCCTGCGGACCGGTCCACCGGGCGCTGTGCAGATCGAGCCGGCCCGGTTCCATCATGGCCGCCAACTCGGGCCGCAGGTAGAGGAACCCGGTGCCCCGGGGCCCACGCAACCATTTGCGTCCGGTGGCCGACAGCGCGTCCACTCCCAGTTCGGCGACATCCAGCGGCAGCTGACCGGCGGACTGGCAGGCGTCGAGCAGGACGAACGCGCCCGCCTCGCGGGCGATCCGCGCCGCGGCGGCCACCGGGTTGACCAGCCCACCGTTGGTGGGCACATGCAATAGCGAGACCAGCCGTACCCGCTCGTCCATCATCGCGGCCAGTGCGTCGAGATCGATCCGGCCCACCTCGTCGCTGGGGATCTGTTCCACCCGGGCGCCGGTGGCCCGCGCCCGGTGCAGCGCGGCGATGGCATTGCTGGCGTAGTCGGCCCTGGAGAGCAGGATCCGGTCGCCGGGATGTAGCGGAACGGCGTAGAAGAAGTCCGTCCAGGCGCGGGTGGCGCTGTCGCCGAGGGCGATGGTGTCGGAGGTGGTGTTCAGCAGGGTCGCTATCGCCTCCTTGACCCCGGCCAGATCGTCGAGGCGTTCGTTCGCGGCCCGGTATCCGCCGATCTCGGCTTCCCGCCGCAGATGGGCGATCACCGTGTCGGTGACCACCCGCGGCGGTAACGAGGACCCCGCGCTGTCCAGGAAAACCGCCCCGGCCCCGACTCCGGGCGTATCGTCACGTACTCGCTGCTCATCGACCATGTATCCGAGCCTATGCCGGATCCGTGACCCCTTCGCGGCGCAAACGTGTCCGCCCCCGTCGCTACTCTGGATTCCACGCGAGGCCCGACCGGTCCTCCGGCCGGACCGGTGCCCCGCCCGTCGATCGAAGACGAACCGACAATCGAACACCTGCTCGGACAGCACCCGGACCCGACACCAGATACGAACCAGCGAGAAGCCGCACGGAGGTTGGTATGGCGGTCACGCTCGAACATCCGGAATCGACCAGCGACCTACCAGCGCACCCGGCCCTGTCCAGCCGCGCGGCGGCCGAAGCCTTTCTCGGGGGCGTCTGTTTCAAGGTGGGCCCACCCGGGCTCATCGGCGCCGAACTCGAATGGTTCACCGTCTGCCGTACCGGTCGTACGGCACGCCGCGGCGCACGACAGCCGGCCCCCGACGAGACCCACCACCTGTTGACCGGGCCCCGGCCCACGACCGAACTGCTGGCCCAGGCCCTGGGCCCCTACGCACCCCGCGCCATCGCGCCCGATTCCCCCGCCCGCCCGTTACCCGGCGGCAGCCGGGTCACCGTCGAACCCGGCGGGCAGATCGAACTCTCCAGCATCGCCGTCACCGACGCCGCCGACCTCTGTGCCCGGCTCCGCGCCGACGAACAGCGGCTGCGCGAACTCCTCGGCACCCGGTCCATCCGGATGGTCGCCGCCGCCGCCGATCCGGCCCGCACCCCCCGATGTCAGCTGGAGCTACCGCGGTACCAGGCGATGGAGCACTACTTCACCCGCATCGGCCCTTATGGGCGGCTGATGATGAGCAATACGGCGGCAGCCCAGATCAGTGTCGATATCGGCGCCGACCACGCCGACCTCACCGCCCGCTGGACCGCCCTGCATACCGTCGGGCCCGCACTGATCGCCGCTTTCGCGTGCTCGCCGGTGCTGCGCGGAGCGCCCACCGGGGAGTGGGCCTCCCAGCGCATGCGCACCTGGCTGCACCTGGATCCGGCCCGTGCCTGCCCCCCGGTCGCCGACTGGCCCGATCCGGTCGCCGGCTATGCCCGCTGGGCGCTGGACGCCCCGCTGCTGTGTGTCCGCCGGCCCGAATCCGCCGAACGGGTCGCCTGGGCGGCGCCCCCGGATGTGTCCTTCGGCGACTGGCTGTCCGGCGCCCTGGACGACATCATCGGCCGCCGCCCCGATATCGGCGACCTCGAATACCACCTGACCACGCTGTTCCCGCCGGTTCGGCCCGCCGGATACTTCGAGGTCCGCTATCTCGACGCGCAACCCGGCGACGGCTGGACGGTCCCGATCGCCGTCGTCGACGCCCTGCTGTCCACCCCGGCCGCGGTCGCGGACGCGAAAGCCGCGGCGGGCGCCACGGCCGGACGCTGGCACGACGCCGCCCGGCACGGCCTCGCCGAGCCGGAGCTGCGGGCCGCGGCCGTCGCCGTCCTGGAGGCCGCTGCCGCCCACAGTCCCCGTCCGGAGCCACGGCTGTATGCCGCGATCCGCCGGTGCGCCACCGGCCGGCCGCCGCAGGACGAGGCCGGCCATGGCGCACCGGCGCACCCCACCCATCCCACCGATCCCCCGTCGACGAGCGGAGAAGCATCGTGACCCGCATCCGGCCGAGCGCCGACCTCATCGAGACCGAGCGCCTGCGCGAGCACATCGCGGCCACCCTCATCCGGGCCCGGCGCCGGACAGCCGCGCTCACCGACTGTCTGGACGACGCCGAATTGCGCGCACAGCATTCGCCGCTGATGAGCCCATTGGTCTGGGATCTGGCCCATATCGGCAGCCAGGAGGAGTTGTGGCTGGTCCGTGATGTCGGCCACCGGGCCCCGGTGCGCCCCGATATCGACGAACTGTACGACGCGTTCAAGCACGCGCGCCCGAATCGGCCGCAGCTGCCGCTGCTGAGCCCCGACGAGGCACGCGGTTATGTCGGCACGGTACGCGACAAGGTGTGGGATGTGCTGGATCGCAACCCGCTCCAGGGCAACCGGCTGGTCGCGGGCGGTTTCGCGTTCGGGATGATCGCCCAGCACGAGCAGCAGCACGACGAGACCATGCTCGCCACCCACCAGCTGCGCGCCGGTGCGCCGGCCCTGACCGCTCCCGCTCCGCCCACCGCGCGCATTGTGGTGCGCGGTGAGGTGGTGATCCCGGCCGGTGAGTTCGTGATGGGCACCTCGACCGACCCCTGGGCGCTGGACAACGAACGGCCGGCGCACCCGGTGCACGTTCCCGCGTTCGCGATCGACGCGGCGCCCGTCAGCAACGCGCAGTATCTCGCGTTCATCGACGACGGCGGCTACGAGCGGCGGGAGCTGTGGTCGATGCGTGGCTGGGCGCATCGGCACGAGGCCGGGCTCACCGCACCGCAGTTCTGGGAACGCGATACCGACGGCCGGTGGTGGCGGCGGGTGTTCGGGGCGCTGCGGCCGCTGCGCCCGGAACAGCCGGTGGTGCACGTGTGCTGGTTCGAGGCCGAGGCCTATGCGAACTGGGCCGGTAAACGGCTGCCCACCGAGGCGGAGTGGGAGAAGACGGCCCGCTACGACCCGGAGACCGGACGCACTCGCGCCTACCCGTGGGGTGATGCGGAACCGGATTCCACGCACGCCAATCTCGGCCAGCGGCATCTGGAACCGGCCGATATCGGCGCCTACCCCGCGGGTGCCTCACCTGCCGGAGTGCACCAGCTGATCGGCGATATCTGGGAGTGGACCTCTTCGGGTTTCCATCCCTACCCCGGCTTCCGCGCCTTCCCCTACCGGGAGTACTCGGAGGTGTTCTTCGGCGGCGACTACCGCGTGCTGCGCGGCGGCTCCTTCGGTACCGATCCGGTCGCCTGCCGCGGCACCTTCCGCAATTGGGATCATCCGATCCGCCGGCAGATATTCTCCGGTTTCCGGCTGGCCCGCACCGTGGGCCCGGAAGAGGCCTGATGTGCCGGCACATCGGCTATGTGGGCACACCCGTGCCGGTGGGCGAGGTGCTCACCCGCGGCCCGCATTCGCTGCGCACCCAGGCCTGGGCGCCTCGTGAGATGCGCGGTGGCGGCACGATCAATGCCGACGGCTTCGGTGTCGCCTGGTGGCGTCCGGCCCCGGCGCCGGTGACCCGCTACCGCAATGCCGATCCCATATGGACCGATCCCGCGGTGGACGAGGTCCTACCGCAGCTGACTGCGCACGCGGTCCTCGGATCGGTCCGCTCGGCCACGGTCGGTATGCCGGTGGAGCGCGCGGCGTGCGCACCGTTCTGCTGGGAGAACTGGGCCTTCAGCCACAACGGGGTGGTGCCGGAGTGGCGTTCGGTGCTCACCGCGGTCCTGTCCGATCTCGATGTGGCCGCCACCCGGGCCGGGATGACCCGCCGTTACGAGACCAGTCATCTCCTCGAAGCGGAGGCGCTGACCGATTCCGCCGCATTGTGGGTATTGCTGCGCCGGTTGCTCGACCCGGAACCACCGGCCGGCCTGGCCGAAACTCCCGGTACCGCACTGCGCCTGCTGGTTACCGGGGTACTGCACCACGCGCCCGAGGCCCGGATGAACCTGTTGCTCGGCAACGGCACGGCACTGTGGGCCACGACCTGCTACCACTCGCTGTACGCGCTGATCGGCGACGAATTCGCCGTGCTGTCCTCCGAACCCTACGACGACGACACCCGGTGGCAGCAGCTGCCGGATCGGAGTCTCGTCCATGCCGAACCCGGCGAGCTGAGTGTCGAAACCTTCGACCTCGGCCGCTCCACCGCGACCGAAAGCCTGCCGATATGACCCAGCCGATCGTGGAAGTCCATCTCACCGACGCCGACCTGACCGAGGCGCTGCGCGCCGACGCACGGCGCGGTCTCACCGCGAGACCGAAATGGCTGCCGCCGAAATGGTTCTACGATGCCCGCGGCAGCGAACTGTTCGAGCAGATCACCGCGCTGCCCGAGTACTACCCCACCCGCACCGAACGCGCCCTGCTGGAATCGGTCGCGCCGGCGATCGCCCGGACCGCGCAGGCGGAGGTCCTGGTCGAACTGGGATCGGGATCAGCGGTCAAGACCCGTATCCTGCTGAACGCCCTCACCTCCGAGGGCCCACTGAAAACTTATGTCCCCCAGGATGTCTCGGATACGGCGCTGCGCGCTTCGGCGGACGAGGTGGCCGCGGAGTTTCCCGGACTGGCGGTCCACGGGGTGGTCAGTGATTTCACCGACACCCTGGGTACGCTGCCGCGCGGCGGACGCCGGATGATCGCGTTCCTCGGCGGGACCATCGGGAATATGGTTCCCGACGAACGCGCCGAATTCCTCACCGGTATCCACGATGTCCTCGAACCGGGCGAACAATTGCTACTGGGCGCGGGCCTGGTGGTGGATCCGGAAATCATGGTCCCCGCCTACGACGATGCCGCCGGCATCACCGCGGAATTCAATCGCAATGTCCTGCGGGTTCTCAATTCCCGGTTGCGCGCCGATTTCGATCCGGCGGCATTCCGCCATATCGCGCACTGGGATGGCGCCAACGAATGGATCGAGATGCGGCTGGAAGCCACCCGGGACATGGAGGTCACGGTCGCCGATCTCGGTTTCACCGCGCGTTTCGCCCGGGGTGAGCAGATACGCACCGAGATCTCCGCGAAGTTCCGGCTCCCCGCGCTCGACGGCGAACTGCGGGCCGCCGGTTTCGCCACCGAACACGCCTGGACCGACCCCGACAACCGTTTTGCTCTCGTCCTGGCTGCCCGGATCTGAGACCGGGCGGCCATCTCAGAACAATCCGAGCTTCAACATCAGCGCCCGGTCCAGTTCGGCGAGCTCGTTACCATCGAGGCTGCCCCGGAAATCACCGAGCCGTTCCGGCACGACCGTGTAGATCTGGTCGGCGAGTATTCGTGTCCGGGTACCGTCTATCTCGATCTCGGGCCGGTAGATCGCCGGTCCGGCACTGGTCGACGTGAGCGCCACCATGACGGCACTCCCGGGAAACCTGTCGGATTGTATGATCACAGCACAGCGGCGGCCTTGCTGTTCGTGCCCACGGGTACCCGGTACGGCTTTGATGTCGTAGATCGCACCACGAAAGATCACGCCACACCCATGAAGCGCTGGATCGCCAGCATCTCCGCCTGGTCAGCGGGGTCTTCCGCGAGCCGGTCCGCATCCGCGGCTGCCTGTTCCAGCACGAGTTCCTTGTAGGTGCGCAACAACGCATAGCGAACGGCTTCCGAGCGGGTCCGATTCGTGCCCGCCGTCAGTTCGGCCAACGCGGTTTCCATTGCCTCATCGGTGCGTACATTCAAAGTGCCCATCAGCCAAATGTAACACAAATCGTAATACGCAGGCGCAGGTGGTGTCCGCTACCGCCGACCGTACTATCCCGGCATTCGGTCACCCACGCTCAGTGCAGTTGGTTCTGCGCGGCTTCCAGCCCCACCCGCAGCAGTAGTTCCACCGCGTCGGCGGCCTGCTCCACCACCGTCGGGAGCTCTTTGCGCTCGACCGATGAAAAGGGCTTCAGCACATAATCGGCCGGATCCTGCCGGCCGGGCGGGCGTCCGATACCGATACGGGTCCGCAGATAGTCCTTGCTGGTGAGGGCCCCGGATACCGACCGCAGGCCGTTGTGCCCGCCCTCACCGCCGCCGCGTTTGAGCCGGATCTCACCGAACGGGATATCCAGCTCGTCGTGGATCACCACGACCTCGGTGGGCGGGACCGAGAAGAACCGGGCCAGCGCCGCCACCGGCCGGCCGGACAGGTTCATGTACGACCGCGGTTTCGCGATCAGCACCTGCCGTCCGTCCAACCGCGCCTGCAGCAGATCGGCGCCCGATTTCTTGTGGGCGGTGAACCGGCCGCCGACCCGCTGCGCGAGCGAGTCGGCGACCAGGAAGCCCACATTGTGCCGGGTGCGCTCGTAGGCGGAACCCGGATTGCCCAGGCCGACGACGAGCGCCGGCGCGGTATCGGCCATCGAGAGGAGGCCGGTTCCTTATTCGGCGCTCTCGCCCTCGCCGGCCTCGGCCCCGGGCTCCGGCTCGGCGGCGCGGGGCTCGACGATGTTGACGATGAGGGCCTCGGGGTCACCGGCCAGGCTGACGCCCTTGGGCAGCTCGATGGCGCCCGCGGTGATCTGGGTGCCCACCTCGGCGCCCGCGATGGAGACCTCGATCGACTCGGGGATGTTGAGGGCCTCGGCCGATACGGAGATGGCGGTGGCCTCCTGGGTGACCAGGGTGCCCGGGCCGGCCTCACCGGTGAGGGTGACCGGCACATCGGCGGTGACCTCTTCGCCGCGCTGGACGATCAGCAGGTCGGCGTGCTCGATGTAGCGGTGGATGGGGTGCACTACGACCGACTTGGTCAGCGCGAGCTGCTTGCGGCCCTCGATGTTCAGGTTCAGCACCGCATTGGTGCCGTGCTGACGCAGGATGGCCGCGAACGACAGCGCGTCCAGCGACAGGTGCTGGGGGTCCGACTGGTGCCCGTACAGCACGGCCGGCACGTTGCCCGCGCGGCGGGTACGGCGCGCTGCGCCCTTGCCGAACTCGGTGCGGATCTGCGCTTCGAGAAGGTTGACGTCGGACATGACTGGATAACTCCTACGGCTATACCGGGCTGGTGGGCGGTGCCAGGGTAATCGCGCCCCTGGTCGGTTGGTCTGCTCGTCAGGCGAAGACCGATCGGAGGCGGCCGGAAGCCGCGCCGCGTCGATCACGGTGCCGCAGAAATGCGAACCCTCGCCGAGACAACCCGAATACTGTAACTCAGTCCCCGCATAACTCCTGAATCGGGTAGTGGGCGGCACGTCGACGCCTGGTCAACACCGTCACGTAGCCTGGACAGGTTGTCCCGATCGTCCGAAAGGTTGTTTCCGTTGACCGCCTCCACCGAGGGCTCCGTCGCACCCGCTGCGCGCGGATTGGCCGCCGAGGTGTCGCGGCGCCGCACTTTCGCCGTGATCTCCCACCCCGACGCGGGTAAATCGACGCTCACCGAAGCTCTCGCGCTGCACGCGCGCAAGATCGCCGAGGCGGGCGCCATCCACGGCAAGGCCGGACGTAAATCGACGGTGTCGGACTGGATGGAGATGGAGAAGGCGCGCGGTATCTCCGTGAGCTCCACCGCGCTGCAGTTCAATTACCGGGCCGCCGGCTCCGAGATCGACAATGTGATCAATCTCGTCGACACCCCCGGTCACTCCGATTTCTCCGAGGACACCTACCGGGTACTGACCGCGGTCGATGCCGCGGTGATGCTGATCGACGCCGCCAAGGGCCTGGAACCGCAGACCTTGAAACTGTTCCAGGTGTGCCGGCATCGCGGTATCCCGGTGATCACCGTCATCAACAAATGGGACCGGCCGGGCCGCGCCCCGCTGGAACTGCTCGACGAGATCGAGGAGCGGATCGGCCTCACGCCGACGCCGCTGTTCCTCCCGGTCGGGATCGCCGGCGATTTCCGCGGTCTGTTGCGCCGCGGGCCCGAGGGCGCACCCGCCGAATACATTCATTTCACCCGTACCGCCGGCGGCGCCACGATCGCGCCCGAGGAGTCGCTGACCCCGGAGGCCGCCGAGGCCCGGGAGGGCGAGCCGTGGAGTACCGCGGCGGAGGAGAGCGAACTACTCTCGGCCACCGGCCAGGACCACGACCAGGAGCTCTTCCTCGCCGGGCAGACCTCCCCGGTGATCTACGCCTCGGCCATGCTCAACTTCGGGGTCCGGCAGCTGCTGGAAACCCTGGTCGCGCTCGCGCCCGCTCCCGGCGCCCGGGCCGCGGTGGACGGCACCGGGCGCCAGCCCGCGGATCCGTTCAGCGCGGTGGTGTTCAAGGTGCAGGCCGGGATGGACACCGCCCACCGCGACCGGCTGGCGTTCATGCGGATCGTGTCCGGGGAGTTCGAACGCGGCATGGTCGTCACCCATGCCCAGACCGGCCGTCCGTTCGCGACCAAGTACGCGCTCACCGTGTTCGGCCGGGAACGCGCCACTGTGGACACCGCCTACCCCGGTGACGTGGTGGGCCTGGTGAACGCGACCGCGCTGGCCCCCGGCCACACGCTGTTCGTGGACAAGAAGGTCGAGTTCCCGCCCATCCCGTCGTTCGCGCCGGAACATTTCGCCGCGCTGCGGGCGCAGAGCGCGGGCAAGTACAAGCAGTTCCGCAAGGCCATCGACCAGCTCGATTCCGAAGGTGTGGTGCAGGTCCTGCGCAACGATTCGCGCGGTGACGCCTCCCCGGTCCTCGCGGCGGTCGGTCCTATGCAGTTCGAAGTGGTGACGGCGCGTATGCAGGGTGAGTTCGGTGTCGAGACCCAGCTCGATCACCTCGCCTATACCATCGCCCGGCGCACGGACGCCGAGTCGGCGCCCGAACTCGACCGTCAGCGCGGGGTGGAGGTGTTCACCCGCACCGACGGCGCGATCCTGGCCGTGTTCAGCGATAAGTGGCGGTTGCAGTACATCCGGAAAGAAATGCCCGAACTCACGCTGGAACCGTTGGTCGCCGCCGCAGACTGACCGGGCTCACCCGGCCGCCCGGTTCTCCGGGCCGGGGTATTCACGGTCGGTATCGATCTCGCCGTTACCCGTCTGGACGCCTGTCTCCGCGTTACCCGCCCGGGCATCCGCCTCCGGGTGATCACGCGGGACACGCTCGACCTCTTCGACCCCGGTGGCCTGCTGCGTCAGACCCCAGCGGTTGGCGGTCAGCCGCAGACTGGGCAGATCACTGAGCGAGAGCACCACTTCGTAGGTGCGTTCGTATCCGGTGTGCGCGATCCGCCAGCGGCCGTCGTCACAGCGCACATATTCGTCGTTGTAGAAGGCCGAACCGCGCAACAGCATATTGTTCTCCGGAATCAGCGCGGTATCGGACAGATACCAGGTTCCGCTGGCTCGGTCTCCGTTCACATCGATCTCGGGGTGATCGCAACGATGTTCGGTGATGACGTGCGGCCCGAGCGTATTACGCAGAAATGTGAGATAGGCTTCCCGGGATTCGAACTGCAGATATTCGCTGTAGGTCGCCGTGGCCTCCGGCACCATCGTATCCGCGAGATCGTCCCAGAGTTTGGTGTCCAGCGTGCGCACGTACCGGAATTTCAGGCGATGTATCGCGAGGACGTCGTCGGTCGGCACAGCGTTCACCCCGGATCGTTCGCCGGGCCGCATCGGCCCCATCGTCAGCGGCGCATCGCCCTCGGGCTCGAGCCGCGGGGGCAGCGAGACATCGAGTCCGGCCCCCAGCGCGGCCGCCAGCGCGGCGCCCGAGAAGGCCATGGTGTCCCTGCTCTGGCCCGGCCGCCGCGGAAAGCCACCCGGGCGTGGCCCGGGATCGTTGCGCTCTTCGCCCTGGTCCATCTCTCCACCATCCCACCTGAAAAGGACAAATTGGGAGGTAATTCAGATCTGTATCGGATTGCTATCCTGCGTCGGCGATATCACGGGCGCCGGCCCAGCTCAACGATTACAGAAAGAACCGGGTAGATCCGTTCACATCCGGTTTCCGGGGGCCGATTTCAGGGCCGCTCGCCGTTGCCGATGGTGAAGCAGGTCCGGCAGAAATCCTCTCCGAACTCGGTCAGACGCAAGCTTTTGCGGACAATTTTCGGCGCGCGGCCCGCTTTTTTCAGTGCCGCCTCCACGATCGGCTGGACCTCCAGCACCATATAGCGACTCAGCACCACCGGATCCTCGGAATTATGGGTCAGGCCCAACCGGCTCAAATTGATCAGGTACGAGCGCGCGCGGTCCATGTACCGCACCCCGGCCTGTTCCGGCACCGAGGTCAGCCCCCCGGCGATCAACTCCGACCCGATACCCAGCGGCCGGTTGGTGCGCACATCGACCGTCGGCTGCGGCCCGTTGAGGGCCATATAGCGCAGGATACGGGCCTCGTCGGGCGCCAGTTCGTCCAGGATCCGGTCATAGGCCGGATGCACCTCCTCGGTGAAGTACACATCGGCCGACCGGGCCAGCAGGGCGTCGCCGCGGCGGCGCAGTTCGGCAACGCTGGCCGAGCGCAGGTAGGAACCGACCGCCACGGTCTGCTGGGGCGGGGTCTGCCCGGTGGGGACGTAGCTGACGATCTCGCGCACCGACCCCTCGGTGACGCCGAGGGCATTGCGCGCGATGGAGCGCAGCGCGTTACCGGTCCGTTCGGCGATCTCGGCCGAGGATTCCCCGTCCAGGGCGGCCTGGGTGATCTCCCGGGTCATCTCGTAGGACGTGTTGACCGCCCACTGGCCACCGCGCACCACACTGCCCGCCGCCAGGCCCGCCGCCCGGAACACACCACGGATGAGGCGGGCCTCGTTGCTGATCTGCCGCTGTTCGACATCGGCGCTGCGTTCCACACTCGACGGGGGCCGACGTTCGACACCCGAGACGGACCCGCGCGCACCGTTCGGCGAAGCACCGCGGGCGATTCCCGACATCCGCACGGCCCCCGGGGACCCGCTGCGCTGCTGGGCACGGGAACCGGTCCGGGGGATCTCCTGTCCGGGCCTGTCGTCTGCCACGTCTACTCCGATATCGCCAGATGAACGAATCCGCTCACCGATTATTGCCCATCCGCCGCGATCACTCGCCGCCGGACCATGAATCCGGCTCTCGTCTGGGACACTGATGTGCCGGGTCCGAACGCGCCGCCGCCGCGACGTCCGCCGCGGCGCGGTCGTCATTCGGTGGTGGTGCTAATTTGAGGGTCCCGGTGAGGCTGCGATCACCGGAGCAGGAGGGTGTGTCGTGTTGGAGAGTGTATTCGGGGTGCACCCGACGATCCTCCTGGAACTGCTGACCATTCCCCTGTTCACCGGCGTCATCGGCTACATCACCAACTGGACCGGCGTGCTGATGCTCTTCCGGCCGATCGCATTCCACGGTGTCCGGTTACCCGGCCTGCGGTATCTGTACCCGTACCTGCCCAAGCGGATTCAGATCCTGCCGCTGCTCAGCCATGACGGCCGTTTCGGCTGGCAGGGCATCGTCCCGTCGCGGGCCGACAAGATGGCCAGTATCGCGGTGGACAAAGGTCTTTCGAAACTGGGCAGTGTCGCCGACTTCTACCGGGAACTGGAACCCGACGCCCTCGCCGAGCATCTGGCGGGGACGGCCGAGACCCAGATCCGCGAGATCGTCGAGACGATCCTGCGCCGCGAACATCCGCAGCTCTGGTACAACCTGCCCACCCAGGTCCGGGAGATGGTGCACGAAAGAGTGCGCCAGCAACTGCCGGATATCCTGCGCGAACTCACCACCGAACTCGGCACGAACATCGATCAGCTGCTCGATGTCAAACAGATGGTCATTCGTTATTTCCAGGCGCGGCCGCAACTACTCAATCAGTTGTTCCAGGTGCTCGGCGCCAAGGAATTGCGGTTCATGCAGAATTTCGGCTTCTACTTCGGCGCCCCGATGGGCGTGGCGCTGGTCGCGATACTGCAGCTGACCGGCTGGCCGTCACTGGCGGTGCTGCCGATCGGCGGGGTGATCATCGGCTGGGTGGTCAACTGGGTCGGCCTGAACATGATCTTCGCGCCCGCCGAGCCGAAATGGTGGTGCCCGTGGCGGCAGGGCCTGCTGATCAAACGCCAGGACGAGATCACGACCGGATACGCCGAACTGGTTTCGACCCAGGTGATGACGGTGGCCAATATCGGCGACGAATTGCTGAACGGCCCGAAATCCGATCGCACCCTGCAGATGCTGGAGGACACCCTGCGACCCGCCGCCGACCGCGCGCTGGGACCGGCGCGCGGGGCGGTGAAACTGGTACTCGGCAGCCGTGAGTACCGGACCCTGACCGAGACCCTGACCTCCGAGGCCATGGCCATCGCGCCGCTCGCCTTCGCCGACGAGGACTTCAACGCGCGCCAGGGCAAACAGATCGGCGCCTATATCTCCAAGCAGATGTCCGAACTGTCGCCCAACGATTTCGTCGATATGTTGCGGGCGGCGATCAAACAGGACGAGTGGTTGCTGTTCGTGCACGGCGGCGTGCTGGGACTGTTCGCCGGATACGCGCATATCCTGGTCTTCGGAGCGGGGGTGGCGACGACATGGCTGTGAAACGGGAAACGCGGGACAGCGGTGAACCCGAGCGGCGCGACGGTAGCGGTCGGGCCGGCGGGAGCGGGCGCTCCGGTGGTGGCCCCGCCGCCACCGTGCGGGCGGTGA
Source organism: Nocardia sp. NPDC050193 (assembly GCA_040674215.1). Lineage (GTDB taxonomy): Bacteria > Actinomycetota > Actinomycetes > Mycobacteriales > Mycobacteriaceae > Nocardia. The sequence goes on from JBFARE010000020.1 coordinate 96,184, forward strand.
GCGGAGTCGCGCGGGTAGCGGCCTCGGCGGTATCGGGCACCACCCGCTGGGGTGTGCACACCGCCCTCGATATCACCGAGACGGTGGTGCGGGGCAGCATGGCCGGGCTTCCGCCGGCCGAGATCCGCACCGAGGCGGTCGCGCAGGCCCAGGAGGCACTGCGCCGGGCGCTGGGTGTCGCGGCGGCGGAACCGTCGGCTCTCGACAACCCCACCGAACGCTCGCTACGCGAACAGGGTGCCGCGCTGCTGCGCCTGGCCGCCAGCCCCCGGGCCGCCGACGAGGGCCATCCCGCCTTCGCCCGTATTCTGGCCGAACTCACCTCCGACGAAGCCCGCATCCTGCGCCTGCTACGCCTCGAGGGGCCGCAACCGGCCGTGACCGTCCGCGGCGGCCGCCGCGCCCGGCGCGGTTCCCGTAAGGCGGACCGGGGGTCGGGTACGGCCGAGATCGGGGTCAGCATGATCGGCGAGCACGCCGGGCTGCGCCACCCCGACCGGGTCCAGCGTTACCTGGCCAATCTGCGCCGGATCGGGCTGATCGAGTTGCTGCCCGAACCGGTGGGCACGCCCGAGCGCTACCAACTGCTGGAGGCCCAGGCACCCGCGATCGAACTACTGAAACAGGCCGGTGGCCGCGGCAAACTCCAGCACCGCGGTATCGCGCTCACCCCGTTCGGCGGCGAGTTCGTCCAGGCGAGCCTCCCGATCACCGGGGACAACGGCCCGGCGGCCCAGAACCACTGAACCGCGGGCACTCACACCTGGTCGGCCAGTTCCATCCAGCGCTCTTCGGCCGTTTCCTTCTGGGCCTGGACGTCCTTGAGTTCGGCGCCCAATGTGACCAGTTTGCCGGGGTCGGTGGCGGCCTCGGCCAGCGCCGCGTGCAGGGCCGTCTCCCGCTCGCCCAGTTTGTCGATGGCGCGTTCGAGCCGGGTGAGTTCCTTACGGGCCGCCCGGTAGGCCGCGGAATCGGTCTGCACCGCCGCCGGCTGCGACTGCGTCGCCGCCCGGGCGGAACCACCCGCCGCGAGTTCGGTGCGGCGGCGCAGGTATTGGGTGATCCCGCCGGGCAGGTTGGTGAGCGCACCGTCGCCGAACAGCGCCCAGGTGCTGTCGCAGATCCGCTCGACCAGGTAGCGGTCGTGGCTGATCACCACCAGGGTTCCGGCCCAGTTGTCCAGCAGATCCTCCAACTGCTGGAGAGTGTCGATATCGAGGTCGTTGGTCGGTTCGTCCAGCAACAGCACATTGGGCTCGGACATGAGAATGCGCGTGAGTTGCAGGCGGCGCCGCTCGCCACCGGACAGATCGCGCACCGGGGTGCGCTGGCGGGCCGGGGTGAAACCGAGCCGTTCGGCGAGCTGCCCGGCCGAGAGCTCCAGCGCTTTGCCGCCTTCGCCGAGCGTGATGCGCATGGCGATCTCCTGCACCGCCTCGAGCACCCGCATATCGGTGGGCAGATCGTCGAGTTCCTGGCGCAACCAGCCGATCCGGACGGTCTGGCCCTGGATCCGTTTCCCGGAGACCGGTTCGATATCACCGGCGAGCGCGCGTAACAGCGTGGTCTTGCCCGATCCGTTCACCCCGACCAGACCGACCCGTTCGCCGGGCGCGAGCCGCCAGGTGAGATCGCGTACCAGTTCCCGGCCGTCCGGGGTGGCGAGGGTGGCGTCCTCGAGTTCGACCACCACCCGGCCCAGGCGCTTCTTGGCGAACGCGGCGAGCGAGACCGAATCGCGCGGCGGCGGCACATCGGCGATCAGCGCCTCGGCGGCCTCCACTCGATAACGTGGTTTGGAGGTACGGGCCTGCGGCCCACGCCGCAACCAGGCGAGCTCCTTGCGCGCGAGGTTACGGCGGCGGGCCTCGGTCGCGTCGGCCTGCCGCGCGCGTTCGGCCCGCGCGAAGATCCAGTCGCCGTAGCCGCCCTCGTAGGTTTCGACCCGGCCGCCGACCACCTCCCAGGTGCGGGTGGCGACCGTGTCCAGGAACCACCGGTCGTGGGTGACGACGACGAGCGCGCTACGCCGGGCCAGCAGGTGTCCGGCCAGCCATTCCACCCCTTCGACGTCGAGATGGTTGGTCGGTTCGTCGAGGACCAGCAGGTCCAGTTCCCGTACCAGCGCGGCCGCCAGCGCGACCCGTCGGCGTTCGCCGCCGGACAGGTTGGTGACCGACGTATCCAGCCCGAGGTCCGCGATACCGATACCGTCCAGCACCGACCGGATCCGGGGGTCGGCGGCCCATTCGTGTTCGGCGATATCGCCGGTGGGCGCGTCGTCGGCAAGTCCGGCCAGCACCACCTCGCCGACGGTGGCGCCCTCGGGCAGTACGCCCCGCTGGGTGACCACCGCCATGCGCAGCCCGCCGAGCCGGCTCACCCGGCCGCTGTCGGGCTCCTCGATACCGGTCAGCACCTCCAGCAGGGTGGTTTTCCCGCCGCCGTTGAGGCCCACCACCCCGATCCGGTCACCGGCGTGCACGCCGAGCGATATTCCGTCGAGCAGCGGTGTGATCCCGAAACTCTTGCTGACCTGTTCGAGGTTGATCAGGTTGGACATGGATCCTTCCGCCTCCGGCTGCCGGCCACGCCTGTACGGGGCCCAGATCAGCCTAATAGGCGCTGTTGGGCGCAGCCCATCCGCAACCCGCGCACGCCCGGAACGAATCAGGCGCGGCGCGGGCCCGGCCCGGGTTGGGGCGCCGGCGCATGCGGTTCCTCGTGGCCGATCACCCGTGCGCCGGGTACCGGACCGCTGGCCGTGCGCACGCTGCGGGCCACCCCCGCGCCGGACAGTTCCGCCGCGACTGCCACCGCCGATTCCGCCGATTCGCACAGAAACGCGCAGGTCGGACCGGAGCCGGAGACCAGTCCGGCCAGGGCTCCGACCTCCACGCCCGCCCGCAGCGTGCGGCGCAACTCGGGGCGCAACGAGACCGCGGCGGCCTGTAGATCGTTGCCGAGTAGTGGGGCGAGCTGGTGTGCGTCACCGGAGGCCAGCGCCTGCATGATCTCCTGGGGCTCGCCGAGCCGGGGCGGTTCGCCCTGGACCCGCAGCCGGTCGAGTTCGGTGAACACTTCCGGGGTGGACAGCCCGCCCTTGGCCAGCGCCAGCACCCAGTGGAAGGAATTGCGGGACAGCACCGGCAGCAGGCGTTCCCCGCGGCTGGTGCCCAGCGCGGTGCCGCCGTGCAGGGCGAAGGGCACATCGCTGCCCAGTTCGGCGCCTACCGCGGCGAGTTCGTCCCGGTTCATCCCCAGTTCCCACAGCTCGTTCAGTCCGACGAGCGCGGCGGCCGCGTCGGCACTGCCGCCGGCCATACCTCCGGCGACCGGGATACCTTTGTCGATGACGATCTCCACCAGGGGAGCGCGTCCGGCCACCTGGGCGAGCCGGACCGCCGCCTTCCACACCAGATTGGTCCGGTCGGTGGGCACTTCGGCGGCGCCCTCGCCGGTGACCCGCAGGGTGAGCGAGTTGGCGGGGGTGATCTCCAGATCGTCGGCGAGCGACAGCGCCTGGAACACGGTGGTGAGCTCGTGGTAGCCGTCGGCACGCAGGTCACCTACTCCCAGATGGAGGTTTACCTTCGATGGAGCCCGCACGGTGACGGGGCTGGGCACAACGGACAGCACGGTGACCCAGCCTAATGGGCGCGGTTGGGCGAAGCCCATCCACAATCCGCGCACGGCCGGAGCGAATGCGGAGGTACACCGGAGGCACGGCCGGGCGAAACCTTGTCGATCACCCGCGCATGGGCGGAGTGCAGGCGAAAGGTATGTCCAGCAGGCGCGGTAGGACATGGCCCGCGCAGGGCCGCGGTACCGGCGGAGGTTCCGGACCGCGGGCACTGCGAAAAGGGTCCTTCACCGAGGATCCCGTCGGCGGCGGGCCGGTGAGCTCGGCCCGGCGGGTGCGCTGGACAACACACGTTGCCGCAATTACCCCCCGGGGGTATATTCGAAGCAGGGTTTCCCGCACGGGAACGAGCACGAAGGAGATGTCATGGCCACGACCAGCACCTACACCGTCACCGGTATGACCTGCGGACACTGCGTCCAGTCGGTACAGACAGAGATCGGCAAGATCGACGGCGTCACCGGCGTCGACGTGGACCTCGCATCCGGCCGGGTCGTCGTCGAGGGCAATACCCCCATCTCCGATGCCGATATCGCCGCGGCGGTGGACGAAGCGGGTTACGAGCTCGCCGAGTAATCAGCGGGGCAGGGTCGATCCGAACGGATCAGGATTGCGCGGCGAGACGGACGAACGCCGCGGTGTCCAGGGTCTCCCCGCGGGCAGTCGGTGCGATCCCGGCGGCGAGCAGCCGCCGCTCGGCTTCCGCGGGGCCACCCGCCCACCCCGCCAGCGCGGCGCGCAGTGTTTTGCGGCGCTGCGCGAACGCCAGATCGACCACTTCGAACACCCGGCGCCGATGCGCCTCGTCGACCGGCCAGGGGGGTTCGGCGTACCGATCGATGCGCACCAGACCCGATTCGACCTGCGGCACCGGCCAGAACACCTGACGGCCCACCGCGCCCGCTTTGCGCACGCTCCCATAGAACCCCGCCTTCACACTGGGCACCCCGTACACCCGGCTGCCCGGTTTCGCGGCGAGCCGGTCGGCCACCTCGGCCTGCACCATCACCAGCGTGGTGGTGATACTCGGGAACTCGGCGAGCAGATGCAGCAGCACCGGCACGGCCACGTTGTAGGGGAGATTCGCGACGAGCGCGGTCGGCGCCACCGCCAGCGCCGCCGACTCGATCCGCAGTGCGTCACCCGGGATCACGGTCAGCCGCTCGGCGAGGGTGGCCGCCCGCTCCCGCACCGTCGCGGGCAGTTGCCCGGCCAGCACCGGGTCGATCTCCACCGCGAGGACGGTGTCCACCACGTCCAGTAGCGCCAGGGTCAGGGAACCGAGGCCGGGGCCGACCTCCAGCACGGTATCCGCCCGCCCGACACCGGCCGCGGTCACGATGCGCCGGACGGTGTTGCCGTCGTGCACGAAGTTCTGGCCGAGCTGTTTGGTCGGGCGCACACCCAGCCGCTCCGCCAGTTCGCGCACCTGCGCGGGGCCCAGCAGTTCGGCCTGACCACGCACCATCATCTCGGCATCGGACACCGGGTGAACCTACCAACCCGGGCCCGGCCGCCCACGCGGACGGGAAGTTCAGGCCGCGTCGAGAGTCGGCGCGTACGACACACCCACCGGGGCGGAGTGCGCTCGTTCGCCGCCGGAGTCGTGCGTGGCGATGGCCGCACCGGCGCCGGCGATCAAGGTCAGCAGCACAGCGGCGATGACCAGGTACAGCAGGGGCGAGCGTGAGGAGTTGATCCTCGCAAAGGGTGACACGGTCACGAGACGATAACGAAGCGGATGGCCGCGGACAACCGGTACGAACCGACCCGCCGATTCTTCACATCACCGGGAAGCTCCGGTCCCCCAGGTAGACGAAATCCCCGCGGACCGAATTGTGATTCAGATCACTCAAGATCAACGCGGCTCAACTACGGCCGAATCGGTAGATACGGCGCGCGTTCGCAGTGCTGATCTCGGCCAGTTCACCCGGGTCCTGACCGCGGATCTCGGCCACCGCGCGCACGGTGTACGGCAGGCAGTACGGCTCGTTGGGCGCGCCCCGGTACGGATGCGGGGTCAGATACGGCGCGTCGGTCTCGAACAGCAACTGCTCGTCGGGCACCACCCGCACCGCCTCCCGCAATTCGTGCGCGTTCTTGAAACTCGCCGTCCCCGAAAAACTCAGGACATACCCCTCGGCCACACACGACACCGCCATATTCGCGTCCGAGGAGAAACAGTGGAAGATCACCGCCTCCGGAGCGCCCTCGTCGAGCAGCACGGTCAGCAGATCGTGATCGGCTTCCCGGTTGTGGATCATCAGCGGTTTACCGATGCGCTTCGCCAGGTCGATATGCCACCGGAAACCCTCGATCTGGGTCTCCACATCCGCGCATCCCTCCAGCTTGCCCGGCCAGTAGTAGTCCAGCCCGGTTTCACCGACCGCCACCACCCGGGGGTCGGCGGCCAGCTTCTCCAGCTCGGTCCGCGCCGCGTCGTCGAGCGCGTTCGCCCGGGTCGGATGCAACGCGACCGCGGCGTACACCCGGTCGTCCCAGTTCGCGGCGCGGACCGCCCAGCGGGCGGCGTCCAGATCGTCGGCGACGGTCACCACCCGGCCCACACCCGCTCCCGCCGCCCGGTCCACCATCTCCACCACCGACGCCGCGTCCGTGGCGCCGCAGGCGTCCAGATGGGTATGCGCGTCGACCAGCGGTGTCAGCGGCTCCGGCAGCGGCGGCGCGGGGCGTTTCGCGCTCATCGGTCCGCGACCCGGCGCCGAAGCGGGCGAACACGCAGGACGGGGCCCGCCGCGCGGGCGGGGCGGGATTCACGCACACGATCGAGAAGAGGCACGGGCACCACAGTAGAGACCACGTCCGGCCGCACCGGGGGCAGCGCGCACCGCGATTCCGCCGCGCGCGGGCGGTCACCGCCGGATTCGATCCCGGCCCGCGGCGCCCGGCAAGTACGCTCTGATGGCATGAACACGCAGTCGAGTCGGCTTCACTGCGGTCCGCATGATGGAATCGACACACCATGAGCGCAGTCGATCGTCCCGCCTTCTACCTCACCACGGCCATCGCGTACCCCAACGGTGCGCCGCATATCGGGCACGCCTACGAGTACATCTCCTCGGACGCACTCGCCCGGTTCAAGCGGCTCGACGGGTACGACGTGTTCTTCATGACCGGAACCGACGAGCACGGCCAGAAGATGCAACAGACCGCCGCCGCCGAGAACATCCCGGTGGAGGAATTGGCCACCCGTAACTCCGATGTGTTCGAGGCGATGGACAAGACCCTCGACGTCTCCTACGACCGGTTCATCCGCACCACCGACGCCGACCACCAGCTCGCCAGCGCCGCCATCTGGCAGCGGATGCTGGACAACGGCGATATCTACCTCGACAACTATTCGGGCTGGTACTCGGTACGCGACGAGGCGTTCTACACCGAGGAGGAGACCACGCTGCTCGACGACGGCAGCCGTATCTCCACCGAGACGAAAACCCCGGTCACCTGGACCGAGGAATCCAATTTCTTCTTCCGGCTCTCGGCCTATCAGGACAAACTACTCGCGCTCTACGATGAGCACCCCGAGTTCATCGCCCCGGCAACCCGGCGCAACGAGATCGTCAGTTACGTGAAGGCCGGTCTCAAGGACCTGTCCATCTCCCGGACCACCTTCGACTGGGGTGTGCCCGTCCCCGACCATCCCGACCATGTGATGTACGTGTGGGTGGACGCGCTCACCAACTACCTCACCGGTGTCGGTTTCCCCGATACCAAGTCGGCCGCGTTCCGCAAGTACTGGCCCGCCGATGTGCACATCATCGGCAAGGACATCACCCGCTTCCACACCGTGTACTGGCCGGCGTTCCTGATGTCGGCGGGGATCGAACTGCCGCGCCGGGTCTACGTGCACGGCTTCCTGTACAACAAGGGCGAGAAGATGTCGAAGTCGGTCGGCAATGTCGTCGACCCGCTCGACCTCGTCGACGCCTACGGCTTGGACGCCGTGCGCTTCTTCCTGCTGCGCGAGATCTCCTACGGCCAGGACGGCAGCTACAGCCACGAGGCGATCGTCTCCCGGATCAATGCCGACCTCGCCAACGAATTCGGCAACCTGGTGCAGCGCAGTCTGACCATGGTCGCCAAGAACTGCGGCGCGGCCGTCCCCACCCCGGGTGAGTTCACCGCCGAGGACCGGGCATTGCTCGACCGCGCGAACGGACTACTGGAACGTTGCCGGGCCGAATTCGACGTCCAGCAGATGCATCTGGCGCTCGAGCAGATCTGGCTGACCCTCGGCGAGACCAACCGGTACTTCAGCGCCCAGGCACCGTGGGCGCTACGCAAATCCGGTACCGAGGAGGACCTCGCCCGGATGGCGACGGTCCTCTACGTCACCCTCGATGTGGTCCGGATCGTGGCGATCCTGGTCCAACCGGTCCTGCCCGGTTCGGCCGCGCGGATCCTCGACCTGCTCGCCCAGCAGGATCGCGATTTCGCCGCGCTCGCCACCCCGCTGATACCCGGTGTCGCGCTCCCGGCTCCCGAACCGGTGTTCCCGCGCTATGTGGAGCCGAAAACCGAAGACTGACCGATCCGGCGCCGGATCAGTCCACCGCGGCGCGGCGGGCAGCCAGTACGGCATCGTAGAGTTCCCGCCGGGAGACCCCGGCGACCTCGGCGATCTCCGCGCTCGCGTCCTTGAGACGCAGGCCCGCCGCGGCGCGTTCCTCCACCTGCGCCACCAGATCCTCCGGATCGACCACGGTGGCCACGGCACCCGCGAGCACCACGGTGATCTCGCCGCGAGCCCCGTCCACCGCCCAGGCGGCGAGTTCGGCCAGCGTGCCGCGCACGACCTCCTCATACGTTTTGGTGAGTTCCCGGCACACCGCGGCCCGGCGGTCGCCACCCAGCACCTCGACCGCGTCGGCCAGGCAGTCCGCCAGCCGGTGCGGCGCCTCGAAGAAGACACACGCCCGCTTCTCCCCCACCAGCGTGCCGAGCCACTCCTTGCGCCGGCCCGGCTTCCGGGGTGCGAAGCCGTCGAAACAGAACCGGTCCACCGGTAGTGCCGACAACGCGAGCGCCGTCGTCACCGCCGAGGGTCCGGGCAGACAGGTCACCGGCAGCCCCCGTTCGGCGCAGGCCGCCACCAGCCGGTAGCCGGGGTCGCTCACCGACGGCATCCCGGCATCGGTCACCAGCAGCACGCTCCGGCCGTCCGCGATCTCGGTCAGCAGCGCCGGTACCCGCGCCTCCTCGACGTGGTCGTAGAAACTGACCACCCGCCCCCGGATCTCCACTCCCAGCGCGTCCGCCAGCGACCGGGTCCGCCGGGTGTCCTCCGCCGCCACGATATCGGCGCTACCGAGCGCTTCCCGCAGCCGCAGTGACGCATCCCCGATCGCCCCCAGCGGTGTCGCCGCCAAGATCAACCCACCCGTGGTCACCACGCTCCTGCCCGGCCCGGCCGGTCCGAACCTGTCGATGTCGGCAGCCTAGCCGTGCTTTTGGCGCGCTGGCGCGCGCGGGGTTGAGGCCCCCTCGGTCTCGCCGTTTCGGCCTCGGGACTCGAGCTTCGCTCATGCGCTTTCGAGGCCGAAACGGCGAGACGGGCCTCAACCCTTTGAGGTGTCTCGTAAAACTCGACGCATGCGGGTTGCGTCGGCATCGCTCGGCGGTGCCATCTCATGGCGGCGGTTCCGGGCGGTCAGGTTCGGCGAGCGTAGGACGCGAGGCGGTCGGCGAGCGCGGTGACGAGGTCGCGCAGTTCGTCGGGGCGCTCGATGACGAACGGCCGGTCGAGTGCGGCGAGTACTGGAGGCAACCAGTCGAGCCGCTCCGCCCGCAGCTCGACGCGCAGCCAGCGCTCGGCCGCCCGGTCCTGGTCTGCCGCGACCTCGTCCTCCTCCAGGCTCGCGATACCGGCGGGCAGGTGGGCGCGAATCTGCTCGACTGTCCCGTGGATCCGCAAGCTCACCACATGCCGGTACTCGGCCGTGGCGAACGCCGACAACACGCGCTGTGCCGGACCGGGACCCACGGGCGTTTCGAATGAGCCGGGCAGAGTCCGCGCGTCCGCGATGCGATCGAGCCGGAAGGTTCGGTCCGCGCCGATCCGGGCGTCCTGGCCCGTGACGTACCACCGGCCCGCATGGGCGACGATCCCGTACGCGTGCAGCGTGCGTTCGCTGTGGCGGCGGCCGCGGTCGGTGTAGCGGATCGACACCGGTCGGCGATGGCGCACCGCATCGGCGATGGTGAGCAGGACCCCGGCGTCCGGGGTGGCGAATTCGCCGGGCTGTTCCGTGAAGGCGAGGGATTCCAGGAGTGTGTCGAGACGGCGGGCGATATGCCCGGGCAGTACCCGCCGGATCTTTGCCGATGCCGTCTCGTTTGCCGTGTGCTGCGTCGTCGTCAGCCCTGTCCGGCGGCCGGCGACCAGGCCGAGCAGCACGGCCAGCGCCTCGTCGTCGCCGAGCATGAGCGGAGGCAAGCGGTACCCGGGAGCGAGCCGATACCCGCCGTAGCGACCGCGCACCGATTCCACGGGCACGTCCAGGTCGATCAGCTGGTCCACATAACGCCGCACGGTGCGTCCTTCGACACCGAGCCGGTCGGCCAGTTCGGCCGCCGTCCGGGTGCCGCCGGACTGCAGTAGCTCCAGAAGTGTCAGCACGCGGGCGGTTGGCCGAGGCATGTCCGCAGCCTAACGCGAATACAGGACCGATTCTGTCCACTATTTCCCCTAGGCTGCGACGTGCACTCACCCGAGACCGCCGAGGAGATCCCCATGGAGTTCGTATCGATCCGCATCATCACCAGCGACGTAGCGCGCCTCGTCGAGTTCTACGAGCGAGCCACTGGGGCGCGGGCGACGTGGGCCACCGAAGAATTCGCCGAACTCGAGACCGCGGGCGCCACCCTCGCGATCGCCGGCACCGGCACCGTGGCACTGTTCGCCCCGGGCTCTGCCCGCCCGGCGGACAACCACAGCGTGATCACCGAGTTCCTCGTCGACGACGTAGACCGCGTGCATCAGAACCTGACCGGATTCGTCACCGGCTTCGTCACCGAACCCACCACGATGCCCTGGGGCAACCGGTCGCTGCTGCTCCGCGACCCCGACGGCAACCTCGTCAACTTCTTCACCCCCGTCACCCCCGCGGCCATCGAAAAGTTCGCACGCCGACGCGGCGCGCAGCCGCTCACGCGATAGCCCGGAGATCCCCGGGCCACCGCTGCACACGACCGCCGCGACCAGGAGCGTCACCAGCAGGGGACACCATCCCGAGACACCACACGCGGCAAACCCCGCCCGCCCGGGTCCGTCCGGAAAGCGCCACCCCGGGTACCGAGTCGAGCGAGGCTCTCAGCCCGGCGACGCCGAAGGCGGTGCCGAAAGGCACAGCACATAAGCTCGAGCCGTGACTCAGCTGACCGAACCGCGCCGCCCCGCGGCCTGGCGGCCGCAGCGCACCTGGTCGAGCCCGGCTCCACTGCGGCCGGCGCCGGATTTCGGTCCCACCGATACCGCGCGCGGCTGGGTGGTCAGCCTGTTCCTGACGGTGATCGCGGCCATCACCCGCTTCACCATGCTCAACTATCCGACCGACGCGGGGACGCCGGTCTTCGACGAGAAGCATTACGCCCCGCAGGGCTGGCAGTTCCTCACCGGCGGTATCGAGGACAACCCCGGTTACGGGCTGGTGGTGCATCCGCCGGTCGGGAAACAGATGATCGCGATCGGCGAGGCGCTGTTCGGCTACAACGGCTGGGGGTGGCGGTTCTCCGCCGCGCTGGCCGGTACGGTGCTGGTCCTGCTGGTCATCCGGATCGTGCGGCGGATGGCACGCTCCACGATGCTGGGCGCCCTGGCCGGGATCCTGCTGATCGCGGACGGGACCACATTCGTCTCCTCCCGGATCGGGATGCTCGACATCTTCCTCACGGTCTTCGTCACCGCCGCGTTCGGATGCCTGATCGTCGACCGCGACCAGGTGCGGGCCCGGCTGGCCCGCGCCGACGCCGAGGGACGGATCGGCGAGACGCCGTGGGGTCCCCGCCTGGGCGTGCGCTGGTGGCGGTTCGGGGCCGGACTCCTGCTCGGACTCGCCTGCGGCACCAAATGGTCCGGGCTGTACTTCATCGCCGCGTTCGGGGTGCTGAGCATCCTGTTCGACCTGTTCGCGCGCCGCACCTACGGTGTCGGCAAACCGCTGCACGGCACCGCCGTCCGCGATCTCGGCCCCGCGCTGTACGCGCTGGTGCTGATCCCACTGGGCGTGTACCTGGCGAGCTACGCCGCCTGGTTCCGGAGCGAAACCGCCGTCTACCGCTACATGGCGGGTAACCCCTCGGCACCTGAGGACGGGATCGGTACCGGCGGATTCTGGTCGCATCTGGTACCCGACGCCATGCGTTCGCTGTGGTACTTCCACTCCCGCACCCTCGCGTTCCATTCCGAGCTCACCAATTCCGCCGGCAACCATCACCCGTGGGAATCCAAACCGTGGACCTGGCCGATGGGGTTGCGGCCGATGCTGTACTACTACGCCGACGACGGGGTCATCGGCTGCGGGCGGACCGAATGCGTGAAAGCCGTCATGCTGGTCGGCACACCCGCCCTGTGGTGGGTGTCGCTGCCCGTACTCGCGTGGGGAATCTGGCGCTGGATCGTCCGCCGGGACTGGCGGTACGCGGCCGTACTCACCGCCTACGGCGCCGCCCTGTTGCCCTGGTTCCTGACCCTCGACCGCCAGATGTACTACTTCTACGCGGTCACCCTGGCCCCATTCCTGGTGATGGCGGTGGCGCTGGCGCTGGGCGACATACTCGGCACCACCGGGCGCCCGGCTCCTCGGGGATCCGGCGGCGAGTTCTTACCCGCCCGGCCCAGCGAACGCCGCAGCCTGAGCCTCCTGGTGGTCTGCCTCTACCTTGCCCTCGTGATAGCGAACTTCATCTGGCTCTGGCCCATCCTCACCGGCCTCCCCATAACAACGAACAACTGGCAAGACCACCTGTGGCTACCGAGCTGGAGATGACTTCACCCGTTACCGGCGGTCGATATACCGCCGAAACCCCTGGAATGGCTCGCCGGACACATCAGCGCATCAGTTCGTCCAGTGCCGCGAGGAACCAGTCGCGACCCAGCCCTACTCCAGCGCTACTGAGCAGCGTGGCTTCCCATTCCTGCTTCGGTGTTGTGAAAACGGCCTGAAAGGGGCCGTATCGGTCGTCGATCCAACCAAGTTGCACGTCGGGACCGCTGCTATGGCGGATCTGCTCTCGCCGGCCGGGGTGCGGTTCCGGATCGGCGGGGATGCGGAGGCCGCCCTTACCGGGTCGTTGAGCGATGAGTCGGAGCTCGACGCCCCGATCTCGGCCTCCGCTGTAGATCACTTCGATCTCGGCGCGGTCGTCATCGAGCCGGATGTGTGCGGCACTGTCGACTTCGAGACCGGCGAGCACGCCAGGAATACCATGATCGACCAACCACTCGGTAGAAGACCAGTCCGCCTGGTGTGCGCCGCGCCGAAATTGCCAGAACCCGATGGGTACGACCAGTTGCGCGGCATCGGCATGACGTGCCCAATAGCTGAGCTGCGAATGCGGAGTCGCCACGATCGCCGGCACCTCGGCAGGAACGGCGGGATGCATAGATTGGTAGACATCCAGCAGTTCGGTTTCGGTGAAATCGCCTTCCAGAACTGATAGTTCGATGGTGGTCCTGCCCAATCGAGCGGAGGCGGCCGGATTGCCCAGGAAATCGACACCGAACCACACGACATGGGTACCGTCGAGGGCGACGGCGTGGGTACGGGATTTCCAGAGGCACGGGTGGTCGAATGCCGGGAATGCCCAGTCGTAATAGAACTGCTTGATGCGTAACCTGCGGCCGGCACCGGCGATTTCGAATCGGTAGGACGAGAGATGGTTCCCGTCTCGCGGCCCCCGGTCCGCCAGCGGCTCTACCGGCGTTCCGGGCGGAGCCTCACGGCGTACCGTGCCGGAGAGTGATCGGCATTCTTCGGGCAGGCGCTCAGGTATCCACAGAATGAAGTTGCACCATGGCTGCGCCTGCGCGGCAGTGGCGGTGGATGCCAGGTTATCGAGTTCGGACGCGTTCGCGCACGTTCGGTGCTGCCACATCTGCCGCAGTTCCTGTCTCATTCGAAGATCGCCGGTGTGGGCGTCATGATGCCATCGGGATCGTATCGGCGTTTGGCCTGCTGGAACGCAGCGTGATAGCTGCCGTACTGGCACTTCCAGTCGGCCGGACCGAACTCCGTCGCACCGAGCGGGTAGAGGGTGCCGCCGATATTCCGGGCCCACTCGTACCAGCGGCGGTTGGTCGCCTTTCGTGCTCGAACGTATTCCGTGTCGACCGTCTTGCCGAAGCTGTCCGAGGAGACCGCGACCAAACACACGTGCCGGCCCAGCGCGGGCTCCGGTAGGCGCAGCCCCGGCAATTCGAAGGCATGTCGATCTTTACGGAACAGCAGCACAGTCGAAGATGGGCTCCACTCCTGTTCGCCGATCTCGTCGAGCAGTGCGATGGTGACATCCTCGAAATCGCTTCCCGCACCGGGATCGGGCAGGAAGTTGTCCGACCACAATTTCAGCGAATCCGCCCAGCCGTGGCGCTCGTGCTGGGCGTACAGATTGTCGATCGATGCGGCGCACTCCAGATACGTCTCTTCCTTGACGCGGGCCGGTGTGCGACTGAGACCCCGCATCAGGAATCGATCATCCGGTGGGTTGCCATCGGTGTAGTACACGTGGGCGGTGAGTTCGGCGGTAGGGCCGTCCGGCTGCCATTTCCACCGCAGCAACTGCGCGTCGATGCCGTCACGGTCGGCCAGGATCCGCTGATCCGCGAAAGCTTCGCGTAGTTCGGCGTGCGCATAACGCAACGCGTAGCCACGTACCAGGGGGGCCACCGGGACCATACTCAATCTGGCACGAACGATGACCCCGAACTGCCCGAGCCCACCGAGAACTGCTTCGAACAGATCGCGGCGGTCGGTCCGGGAACAGGTGACCAACTCGCCGGCACCGGTGACGACTTCGAGTTCCTCGACCGATTCAGCGACAGATCCACCGACCCGGACCGTACTGATACCACCGACCGACAGGACGCCGCCGACGGTGAGGCGTACGACTGCGGGTACACCTGTTCGCACTCGCAGCCCCTGTGCGAAGCCGGCCTCGACGACATCACGCCAGAGCGCACCGGCCTGCACGTCGATGCTCGCGGCGCCGGTCCGAGCATCTCTCCTGATTCCGAGGACCTTGTTCAACGACCTCATATCGATCGCGAGACCGTCGACGAGGCACTGACCGAAGCTGGTGTGCGCGGTCCCACGCGGTGCCACCCGGACATTGTGTGCCCGGCAATACCGGATCATCCGGACGACGTCATCGAAGGTGCCCGGTCGCAGCACCGATGTCGGTCGAATGCGAACCGTATTTCCCTGATCGTGCGCCGCGGCGTCGAGTGCGGCACTATCGTGCACCAACTCACCGGCCAACTCCGGTAGACGCGGATGGCCGGTGAACAGAACCGGAAGGGTGGCCGGTCCACGGCTGGACAGGCTCGGGATCCAGTGCAGTTCATCAGCCGCAAGCCGGGGTTCGAGTGCAATGAGCGCCCGTAATGCCGAGGTGACCAGAAGCGGAGTCAGTGACGCGCCACTACAGAAGTGCCTACCGAAGCCGAACCCGAGATGCTGTGAACCAGTGCGTTCCAGGTCGATGCGGTCGGGGTCGTGGAATATCTCCGGGTCGTGGTTCGCCGCGCGCAACATGGCAAAGACGAACTGCCCGGCCCGGATGGTCTTACCACCCAGTTCGACATCTTCTCGTGCACATCGCAGCGATGCCATCGACGACGAGTCGTAACGCAACAGTTCTTCGACTGCCGTATCGAATATCTCGGGTCGGTCACGAAGCCGCTGCAACTGCGCCGGATTGCGCAGCAGCGCCACCAGACCGTTGCCGATCATGTGCCGAGCGGCTTCGTGCCCGCCGATCATCACCATCGAGATGGACTTGACGGCTTCGTCCTCATCGAGGATCTCACCCTGGTCCAGGCTCGCTCGCAGCCTGGCGACGAGGCTGTCGCCCTCGGTGTCCGCGCATTCGCTGATCAGCGTACGGGCGTAGTCGCCGCACTCGACGAGACCGGAGTGCGCGGCATCCACGATTTCCGCGGTCACGATTCCCGATCCGAAAAGCCGAAAAACATTGTCGCTCCAACGCTTTACCACCGACACCATCGTGGGAGGGAATCCGATGAGCCGCGCGTTGAGGAGGCCGGTCAGTGGTTCGGCGAATTCGGTGACGACATCGAATTCGACGCCGGCAGATGTCTTCGACAACAGCTCGCGCACTGTCTGTTCCACGAACGGCAGCACAGTGCGGACAGCTCCCGGTGTGTAGGCGGGGCCGATGACCGTGCGCAGCCGACTGTGATCGGGCTCGTCGGTGAAGATCATCCATTTGGTCAGCATGCGGTAGCAATCCGCGAGCTTCTTCCGTGCATCGGGCGGGGTCGCCCCACGGATACGTCCGTTGCGATCGACCGAGAAGCGAGGGTCGTTGAGTACCGCGCGCACATCTCGATACCGCGTGAGCACCCAGGCCTCGAGCGTCGGCTCCCAGTGCACCGGATCTTCGGCGCGCATGCGATGGAGGACCGGGTCCGGCTCAGCGAAAAAGGCGTCGCTGAACAGGTCGTACACCGAGTTCACAGATGAGGGCACAGCACAGTCTCCGCGTATGAAGTATCCATGTATTCGCGAATCGCATGGATCTGTCCGGCATGGACCTGAAATACCATGCAGTATTGGGTGTCGTAGGTAAGGCCGGAAGCACTGATGCCCGTTGCGTGCACCTCGGCGACCACATGGTCGCCGTCGGCCATGACATGCATCGGTTGCAGCTGCAGGGTGCCCGGCCGAAACAACGCGCGGGCGCCGGGCATCAGGGACTCGACGATTGCCCGTTTGCCGATCGTCGTTCCGGAGACGGGCAGGCGCCCCCAGAGCGTGAAAGTGGCCTCCTCGGCCAGTAGCTCTTCCACCGCCGCGCGATCTCCGGCGTTCGACGCCGCGAGATATCGCAGCACAGCCTCGGCGCTGCCGGTACCGGTGCCTGTCAACGGCTCATTCGGCCGGGTACACACAGCGGAATCCGATCTCGTTGTGTTTGTCGGTCAGCAGGTCTTTGCCCCGGTAGTACGTCGTCAAGCAGACCGGCGGTGACGTCCAGGTCCCGCCACGCAGGACGTAGAAGGCATCCGGACGGTTCATGAACTCGACGGGCCGACGGCCGCGGAAGAACGGGTCCATGTCCTTACGGCTGAAGAAGTTGGTCCGGGTCATCTCCCAGACGTTGCCGGCCATATGCAGCAAGCCGTACGGACTCGCGCCCTCCGGGATGCTGTCGGCGGGGAGCACCGGTTTCGCCGGGTAGCCGGTTTCCGTGACGGTGACCAGCAACTGCTCGAGCTCCGCGAGGTCATCGACACGGGCACCGAATGCTCGCTCTACGAAGTTCGCGCGCTCGGGCTCCCAGGTGTTCCCCCAGGGATACACTCTCCCGTCACAGCCACGCGCCGCTTTCTCCCATTGGTCCTCGCTCGGCAACATGCCACCGGACCAGTTGGCGAATGCCCACGCGTCGTACCAGTCGATGCCCACCACTGGCAGATCGGCCCCATTGAAGCGGGCATCGTGCCGATGGGCCGAGCGATGGCGTTCTTGCCCCTCGGGTTGGTCCGGATGGTCGAACGCCACGCTGTCACCGACCTCATCGAGAAATTCTTGATATCGCCGGTTGGTCACGACGGTGCGATCGATGAGAAATGCCGGCAGATCGACCGCTCGTGGCGGATTATCCGAGTCGTCCATGTTGAAGGGCCCCACCGCTTGCGCGGGCGAGCCGGCGATGAACAGCCCCGCGGGAATCTCGACGACGTCCTCATGCCTGCGCGTAGGCCGAACAGCGTCGGCCCGAGCGCGCAGCCCGGAAAAATGTTCGTCCTCCAGCCGACGTAATTCTTCGGGGTCACGGCTACCCAGGATCGAGACCAGTGCCCGCTTGGTCAAGGCGGCACCGCACCCGACAGGTTTACGCACGTAACCGTGTTGCATGAAATTACTCGGCCAACCCGATATACGGATAAGATCCCGCAGGGCCTCTTTCGTTCCCAGTTCCCCACACAACCGAATGGCAGTGAAAGACACCCAGTCCGTCTGGTCATGAGTTGCTGCTACGATTGCAGCAATTGCCGCATCGTGCTTTCCGAAAAACTCGGCGAGGTAGCGAATCGCTGCCGCGCGCACGGGCCAATCCGGATGTTCACGCGAAAGAGCGACCAGCAATGACAGCGTTTCATCACCGATGGGGAGTTCACGCCACTCGGCGCTGATCTTTTCTATCGCAGCCCAATAATCGGCATCGGAGCAGTCAGCAATGCCAGAGAACTGATTCAATTCCAGACTTTTCTGCTATGTCGGTCGGCGATGAGGAACCCGAAGTGGCAAGTTACCACTTGGTAGCGATTTCACCCTCATCACGAGAATTCAAAAATTGTTCGTCCGACATGATGGCCTCCTTGTTCTCCATTGCCCAATACTTCTTGGACTTCGCAAAGGTAACCCAGTATTCGCAGGCCTGTCAAGACTTCAACCGCACGACTGCGACGCGAATTTTTCGAAGCGCCCCCGGGATACGAGCGCCATCAAGGGCCGGGGTTGCGATAGCAAAACTGTTGACCTGCAACAGGTTACGGTAAACGCGTCAACACAGCGCAAATCTGTCGATTTAATCCAAAAGTGCCCAGTTGTCAAATGGCAACCTCCCAAAAAAGGGAAATAGGTCTCCCGGTTCGATCGGTCGGTCCCCAGGCATAATCATGTTGCCGGTCCGGACAGCCGGCCGATACCGAGTTCGTCGCCGCACACGCCACCCGGGACCACGCACCGACATCCACGGCCGGTACATCTATACGCCCAACGCGACCCTCACATAGTGGACCGCGTCCTCCCCACCCAGCCCCAGCCTACGTATCGTCGCCACGTACTCCGAGGCCGCCCGCCCCGCCGCATCGGCGGTGGGGTCGCCGGAGGAGGCGATGAACGAGCCCAGCCGGCCGCGGGTTTCCAGGACTCCGTCCTGTTCCAGTTCGCGGTAGGCGCGGGCCACCGTGTTGGGGGCCAGGCCCAGCTGGGCGGCCAGGGCCCGCACCGTGGGGATCTTGGTGCCCGCGGCCAGTTCACCCGCGCGGACCCGGGCGATGACGGCGAGCCGCAATTGTTCGTACGGCGGGACGCCCGAATCGTGGGACACCGTGATCTCGAGCATGGCTCGTTCTTACCGCATCCGGCCGGTTTTCATACCGGATCCCGGGCAAGCGGGCAGGACAGGCAGCGCGGTCCACCGCGACCCGAGCCCAGTTCCGAGCCGGGTATGCGCAGTACCTCGATACCGGAATCCTCCAGCCGCGCGTTGGTCATTTCGTTGCGTTCATAGGCGACGACGACGCCCGGGCGCAGTGCGAGGGTGTTGTTCCCGTCGTCCCACTGTTCGCGTTCGGCGGTGACCCCGTCGAGCCCGGTGTCGATCACCCGGAGTTTGTCGATCCCCATGGCTGCCGCCGCGGCGGGGAGGAAGGGTTCGGGGCCGGTGACGACACAGTCGCCGGAGGTGTCGGCACGGTTGATCGTGTAGGCGGTGAGGGTTTCGCGGACTCCCGGATACATCACCACGGCGTCGGTGTCGACCATGGTGCACACAGTGTCCAGGTGCATGGTGGCGCGGTTCTGCGCGATCGGCACCACCAGCACCGTATGCGCCAGCCGGTCGTCGAACAGGCTGCGCGCCAGAGCTTCCGCGCCGGCCGGCGAGGTTCGTTCGCCCACGCCCACCGCCACCACTCCGGGCGCCAACAACAGCACATCGCCGCCTTCGATGGGCGCGGTATGCGATTCGTAGGCCCGGCGTACGCCGAGAAACCGCGGATGGAAGGCATAGATCAGATCGGTGAGGGAGGTTTCCCGGGCCCGGGCCGGAAGGGCCAGGGCGGTGATGGCGACCTTGGGGCCGACCCAGAACGAGGAGTCGCGGGTGAACAGCAGGTTCGGCAGCGGATCGATGACGAAATCGCCGCCGTGGTGCATCCGGCGGACCAGTGAGGTGTTGTCGGCGGCGAAGGGCAGTTCGTCGAAGGTCATACCGGCCATGAGGATTCGGGCCAGGTCGGCGGCCGGGACCCCGCGCAGGTGGCCGGCCAGTTCGGCGGCGAGGGCGTGCCCGAGACGGCGGGCGTGCACGGCGGCGGAGACGCCCTGGATGCGGGCGGCACCGCTCACCCCGAGCGTTTCGGTGAGCACGTCGGCCAGCAGCGCCACCTCGACTCCGCGGTCGCGCAGCACCTGGGCGAAGATGTCGTGTTCCTGCTGCGCGCGTTCCACCCAGGGGATTCCGTCGAACAGCAACTGGTCGTTGTTGCGCGGGGTGAGCCGGCGCAACTCGTCGCCGGGGCGGTGCAGCAGTACCGCGCGCAACGCGCCGACTTCGCTGGTCACCCCGTAACCGGCGGGGGAAGGCCGGTCCTGGTCGCGGGCGGATGTCGGATCGGGTACGGCATCTGGTCCCATGTCCCGACACTAGTGCGCGCACGCGATGCGGGCACGACGACGCCCACCCGTTCGCGGGGCAGTTGCCCCGATTCCGCCCCGGCCTCCAGCAACCTGAAGTATTGTTCAGATAAAGGAGGAGTATCGATGCCGACAGCGGATTGGAAGACCAGAGAGCTGACCCCCGGCCAGCTTTCCGAGCGTAGCGGAGTAGCCGTGTCCGCGTTACATTTCTACGAACGCGAAGGGTTGATCTCCAGCCGTCGGACCAGCGGAAATCAGCGGCGCTACACCCGTGAGACGCTGCGCCGGGTGGCGTTCATCCGGATCTCGCAACGGGTCGGCATCCCACTGAGCGATATCCGGGCCGCCCTGGACCGTTTGCCGGAAGGTCGCACGCCCACCCGGCGGGACTGGGAGACCCTGTCCACCGCTTGGCGCGAGGACCTGGACGAGCGGATTACCCAGCTGGTCCGGCTGCGCGACAATCTGACCGGGTGCATCGGCTGCGGCTGCCTGTCCCTGGGTAGCTGCAAACTGGTGAACGAGAACGACCGGCTCGGCGCCGAGGGCCCGGGCGCGCGGGTGCTCGACGTGCACCTGAACTGCCCGGAGTACGGCTGCGACGATGCGCTCAGTGCGGTGCCGGAGAGTCCGGATTCGTTGTGTTCGCCGCTGGCCGATCCCGATTCACCGACTGCTTCAGCGTGCTGAACTGCAGATTGGCCTGCCGCATCAGCAGTTCGTAGGGGAAGGCGAATTTCCGCTTCCACCAGTATCCGAACCGGATATCGAACGAGCTGTACACCAGGAACCGGTTGCGTTCGATGCCCTTCAGGATCACCGCGGCGACCTTCTCCGGTGCCACCGCGTGCCGGGTGAACAGCGAGGTGACCCGCTGGACCCGCGGATGTTCCTTGTCCACGCCGACCAACTCGAACGAGCGCACCAGCGGGGTGGCGACCGCGCCCGGGGTCACCACGTGCACCGAGATCCCGTGCTCGGCCAGTTCGAAGCGCAACACCTCGGACAGTCCACGCAGCCCGTACTTGCCCGCACTGTAGGCGGCGTGCCACGGCAGCGCGAGCAGGCCGGCCGCCGACGATACGTTCACCAGCGCACCGCCCTGACCGGCACGCACCATCGGCGGCACGAACCGCTCGATCACATTGATCGGGCCCAGCAGATTGATATCGATCATCCGCCGCCAGTGCCGGATCTCCAGACTGTCGACCGTGCCCCAGACCGAGGTCCCGGCCACGTTCATCACCACATCGAGGCTGCCGAATTGCTCGTGCACGGTCGCCGCGAATTCGGCCACGGCGTCGTAGTCCGAGATATCGAACGCCTCGGCGATGAGCACGGTGCCGCCGGACCGTTCGATCTCGGCGACGGTATCGGCCAGCCCGGCGGCATCGATATCGGTGAGCACCAACCGCGCCCCGTGGGCCGCCGACGCCAGCGCGGTCGCCCGGCCGATACCGCTGGCCGCGCCGGTGATCAGCGTTTTCGCGTTCTGCACCGATTTCCTGCGGTCGACCCGCCCCATGCTGCTACTCCCGATCGTCCGACTGCGCTGTCGGCAGCAGCCTACCGACCCGGAGGCGGGCGGGCACGGTGGAAACGGCCGCCGGGCGGACCACCGCTACAACAGGGGGCGCATGAGCGCCCGGACGAGCCCCGCGGCCGTTTCGCGCGACGAGTAAGTCGAATACATTCCGCCGCTGTAGTGATCCAGAAAGGCTTCGTGGAAGCACGCGCCGATCAGGAGCGCGGCGACAGCGTCGGGGTCGGTGTCCGCGGCGATCCGGCCGAGGTCCCGCTCGGCCGCCAGATAGGCCGCGAAGGCGCCGACCGCCTTCTCCGGGCCGGCGCCGTATTCGGCCATGGCGGCGCGATGGGCGGCCATCCGCCGCGGATCGGCGAGTAGCGCGCCCAGCATGGGAATGGCCTGCCGGTAGAAGTCGAGCGCCGCACAGGCCAGTTCGGTGAGATTGCCCGCCAGCTCGCCCTCGCCCGGGGTGACAGCCGCCCGCGCGGGCCCGGGTAATCGTTCCCGGAGCACGGCCAGCAGCAGTTTCTCCTTGTCACCGAAGTATTTGTAGAGCGTCGGCTCCGAGACGCCGGCGTGCTGGGCGATCTCCTTCGTGGTCGCGTGGACGACGCCCCGGGTCCGCAGGATGTCCGCGGCCGCGTCCAGAATCCGCTCGCGCGTGCTCATCTCGGTCTCCTCGGTGCGAGCTTGACAGGTTAGTAAACACTAGCCCATTCTGTGGTTAGTGACTACTAACCACGCTCTTCCTGGAGGTTCGGCAATGCGTCTCGGTATATTCGATGCCCCGGGTGGCACCAGCGGCCATCCGGCACAGCAGGCTCTCGTCGCCGGGCACGACGGCCGGGCGGTGGTTCGCGATCCGGCGGGACCACCCGGCGTGGATCGGCCCGGACTCCACGTGCACACCGGCGACACCGTGCCCACCGGCGCCACGATGGTCCCGGACGTGAGCGGCCCGGCGTCCGCCCATCCGGACGCGGCCGTCCCGATCGCACTTGCCGAGCCGGCCGCCATCGGGCACCCGATCGCCCCGGGGTACTGATATGCGACCACGGATCACCCGCAAACGATTGCTACTCGCTCTCTCCGTCACGCTCGCCGCCGTCCTCGGCGCCGCCGGCACAGTCGGCTATGCGACCTTCGTACGGTCCCCGGCCGGCTCTCCGGCACAGGCCTGCGCCGACGGAGATCCGAGCGACGACCGGCCCGTTGTCGTGGCGGCGGGGGCCAGTATGACCCGCGGCACCCTCGGCGCCGACTGGGTGGGCGCGCTCCGGAAACGCGCGGAGTTCGGCGGGCACCGGATCGTCAACGCCGGGGTCAACGGGAACACCAGCGCGGATCTGCGGGACCGGCTCGACACTGATGTCCTGGCCTGCCGGCCGGACGCGGTCATCGTCCTGGTCGGTACCAACGACGTCCGCGACGATATCCCCCTGGACACCTACCGCGACAATCTCACCGCGATCGTGGACCGCATCACCGCCGCGGGCACGGCCCGGGTGGCGCTGATGTCACTACCCCCGCTCGGCGAAGACCTGGAGGACGAGACCAACCGCAGGCTGGCCGGATACAACCACATCATCGCCGAAACCGCCATTCGCACCGGCGCCGACCATCTGCCACTGCACGAACGGATCGCCGACCTCGTCCGGCGGCACGGCGATCCGAGCGCGCGCTACGATTTCGGCTTCACTCTGGCCTTCACCGCCGCCGCGCAGCACTACCTGTTCGGGCGCAGCTGGGATCAGGTCGCGCACAGCCGCGGCTCGGACCTGTTCGTCGACACTATCCACCTCAGCGACCGCAGCGGCGCCGAGGTGGTCGACCTCACCGCGAACTGGCTGGCGACCGCGTTGCGCTGAACTCCACGGAAGCTGCCGCCGCGGGCAGTCGGGCACGGCGCGGCCGGATACCGCCCATATCACAGGTCCCAGGGGTCCAGGCCGAACTCGGGGACCGTGTGGTCGAGATTGGCGAGACGTTTGACCGAGGCCATGAGGGCCGCGTGATTCGTGTGCGTCGGGTGGTCGCTGAACGTTCTCGCGATCGCATAGTGATCGGTGGCGAGCCGATGAGCGATGGCGGTCCGGGTGGCACGGCCGACCGAGTTCCATTCTTCCGGGGTGATTTCGGCTCGCAGGGCCCGGTCGGAATCCCAGTGCTGCTCGACTCGCGCAATGAAAGCGTGGTCGAGCAGCGCAAGGGGGTCCGGTGCCAGGGTGTGCCGGGCCAGGCTGTCGGCGTCGGCCACTGCCTGGGCCGCGAACGCGGCCTGGGCGTCGGTGCCGGCGTGGTTCGTCACCGCGTTGCCGGAGGCGACGGCCTTCTGCAGGGGGCCGAAACCGTACGGATTACGCGATCTGGTCTCGTCCCGGACCGAACGGGCGCGCAGCGCCTGGTTCACGGCGCCGTGGGTGGCGCCCGCGTCCAGCAGCACAGCCGACATGTGGCGATAGGGCACTCGGTTGTTGTCGAGGTACTTGATCGCGCGCGCGAGTCCGAGTTCGGTGTGGATCCCGCCCCAGGCGTCGGCCTCCCGCCGGGCCAGCAGTCGCCAGTTCTGCCGGGCCAGCGATGCCCATTCGTGCCCCTCCAACCGGCTCGCCGCGGTGGCCACACTCACGCGGTCGCTCCGCATCCTGCCCCGTGCCAGCGGGCTGAGCGGATTGACCGTGCGCCCCGCGAGCCAGGCGGTGAGCGGCGAGGCGTTGACGGTGTTCAGTGCGGCCAGACTCGCGATCGCCCCGGCGGCCGAACCGCCACCGGAACTCTTCGCGCCGCCCATACCGAGCGCGGTACCGCCCGAGCCGGCACGCGCGCCCTGGATCGTGAGCGCGAACCGGTTGGTCATCCAGTTCGAACCGCGGGTCAACCCCTTGGCCAGCCGGCCGAACTGCAGGATCGCCACGGCTTCCACGACCGCCGTGATGACGATGACCGCGAGCACCTGACCGCGCGCCTGCTGGAACAGATTACCGAGGAACAGCAGGTACACGCCGATGAAGACGGTGTAGGCGCACATCCGGGCCGCGGCGATACCCGTATTCACCAGGTTGCGCACCAGAAAGGTCTGGCCGGGCCCGAAGACGAAACCACCCGCGGCGAATCCGAAGACCGCCATGAACCCCTGCATGATCGCGTCCAGGCCGGCCCGCATCAGCCGATAGGACAGCACCACCGCGAACAACAGCAGTACCGCCGCCGAGACCAACAGCAGCAGACCGGTGCCGATCTGCCCCACGCTCGGGTGAGCGGCGGCCGCGGCCGCCGCGGTGTCCCCGCAGGCTTCCAGTGCGCGCTGGGTGCGATCGGTGTCCCCGGCGGTCACGCCGGTGGACCACGCCGCGGCACACGCGGACTGGTTGTCCACGATATGACCGAAGTTCCACACCTGCACCGGACGGCGGGCGAAATTGTCGGCCATATCGCCCTGCAGTGTGCTCACCGCCAGATCCGGGCTCCGGTCCGTGGATCCGTTCAGCCCTGACGCGACCGCCAAGCCGACGTCACGGCCCTGGGCGAGCACCCCACCGGACCCAAGTGCCGCCGCCAGCGGGTCGGCCAGGAACAGCGGGCCCAGTACCGCCACGGCCAGCATCGTCACCGTCTGGATCACCGCCCGAGCGTGGAAACCCCGCACGATGAACCACGCCACGAAGAAGGCACCGATCGTCGCCGCGGTGACCAGGACGGCCGGCGTGGCGAGCTGGGCGGCCAGCGCGCCCGCGGTACCGCGCAGCGCGTCGGCGAAGAAATCCAGCCAGGCGAAGCTCAGTGCGAAGCCGATGAACCAGATCGCGGTGGTCACGATGACCATGTAACCGACGAATTCCAAGCCCACGATTGTCCACACGACGGTGCCGCCGGGGTCGAGCAGCCCGCCCTTGTCACCGACATAGGTGTAATCGGCGAGCGCCACGCCGGAGGAGTCCCGGATATTCATCCATGCCACACCGTCCATCCGGCTCAACCCGGTCGTGCCGTCCTGCGCGACGGCCACCGCTCCGAGCGCCCCCGGCAGTACGGTCAGCACGAAGAGGCCGGCGAGGCACCAGAGGAGGCACCGCCCCCATCTCGCTGCTGTCCGCGGTGCGCTGCTCCCGCGCTCACCCCACAGGCCCATGGCCGTAGATCCGGCTACTGCTCGGCGCGTTTCGCGCGCTCGCCGGGCGCGGGCACGGCCCGCCGGTCTGGTCTGCCGATCATGCTGGCATTGGTATCGACGCCGAATGAAATTCAGCTGAACTGGCAGTGGCGGATCGGACCCACCGCGGTGAATTACGAAACAATACCCGGCAAAATCCCCAACACTGAGAACAGTGTAAAATGCCGAATTCAATTCACAATAAGCGGAATTCGGTGATGAAGCCGATTACTATCGAATTGCCCGGCTCTCGCGTCCGGAGAAATTTCATCCCATGATGACGAGTTCCGGATCGGGCCGTGGGAACTCGGCCGAACCCGCCGCGCCGCGATCACGGCCCCGGGCGGCAGCACCCGGCGCGGGCAACCGGCCGGCATCGCCGTCGGTTGATAGCATGGCGGCTCCATCCGACCATTCGGTCGGCTTGCCGACCAGGACACATCTCGAAAGAGTCGTTCCATGCAGTTTGAATTCGTCGAGCGGGACGAGACGTGGGTGGCCGGACTTCCGGTACGCAGCCCCAAGCGTGCGCTCGGTGAGTTGTACGACCGCGACCTCGAAGGCGCCTGGGCGTCGGTACTACATCATGACCTGGGCGGCCCCCTCGCCACGGCGTACACGGATTACTCGACAGAGCTGGGTACCTACAACACTCAGATCGTGGGATATGAGTGCAGTTCGTTCGACGAGGTCACCCGCGGACATCTGGTCGCCCGGCTGCCGCGCGGCACCTATGCGAAATTCTCCTCGGTGGGTAACTTCCCGCAGGTCATGACGAGCCTGTGGACACAGATCGCCTACGCCGAGGAGCACCATCAGATCAACCGGACCTTTTCCGGTGATTTCGAGTTCTACCCACATGCCTACAAGATCGATCTGTATCTGGCGGTCGAGGCCCGATGACCTACACGATCGTGGTGCGCGGCGAATCCGTGTACGCCGGACTCGTCTTCCCGAAGGTCCGGCCCAGTTTCAAGGTCAGCAACAGCGAGCTCATCGAGTTCCTCAAGGACCGGGTACGCGAGCGCCTGGACGCCGCGGCCGGATCGGCCGACGGACAGCGGCCCATGTACACCGTATATGTCCGGACACCGACCGGAACCTACAACGCGCTGGTGTGTTTCGAGTACACCGACCCGGGCCTCGCCCCGGTCGGCGACGTACTGGTCCGGGTTCCACGGGGGGTGTACGCCCGGTTCGTCCCCAACGGCGACTACCACGATCCGGTCGAGGACGTCTGGGCCCAGGTCGACGACGCCACCGCGTCGGCGGAGATCACCCGCGCCTACCGCGAGGAGATCGAGATCTGGCACGGTTCGGATTCGGTGGAGCTGTTCATCTCCATCACACCCTGACCTCGGGGACCGACCAGGTCGTTGCCTGCCGGTAACCAACTCGGTACCAACCGGTCTGGTGGTAACGGCGCGTGCTGAATTCATCGGGGTTGACCTGCGATAACGATCGCACACCAAGCCGGTTTCCGGAAGATTAACCAGAGTTCTGGTCAATTGTCTTCCGATGACGGATACTGCACTGGGCACGCCGACGAGCCGGGGCGTCGGTCGGGCTGCTGGACAACGAATCCCGCACGGCCCTCGCGTCGTGCGGCGAAAGAGTAGGAACTGCATGACTGTCGAAACGATCACAGTCGGCCAGGAAGACCCGAGCCGCGGCCGCACTGTGAGATTTCGCGACAACGTTTCCGGTTACGCCCTCTGCGTAACCACCCCACATCTCTCCCCCGGCCTGTGGCGCCGATATCTGGCCGGAGCGCGGGAAGCGTACCGCCACTTCGGGAACGAAACCGCCCTGGACTACGACGGCGTACTGGACGGGACCTCGACGGCCCTGTTCTTCGCCGCCACCGACGCCCGTGGCGAAGTGGTCGGCGGACTGCGCGTCCAAGGCCCCTACACCTGGGTGTCCGAGGTCGGCTCGCTCACCCCGTGGGCGGGCCGGGCGGGCGCGGCCGAACTGGGTCTGATGATGGCCCGGCGCATTCCACGCGGAGTGGTGGAATCCCGGGCGGTGTGGGTCGCCCGGGACGCGCCGCGGCGCAACGACCTGGCTGCGGCGATCTCACGCTGTATGGCCCACGCGCCACGCCTGCTCAACGCGCGATACGGCTTCGCCACGGTCGCCTCCTTCACCACCGAACGGCACCGCGCCAGCGGCGGGGTGGTGGCCCAGCTGATCCCGCCGGTGCCGTACCCGGACGAGCGCTATCGCACCCTGCCCATCTGGTGGGACACCCGGACGTACCATGTATTAGCTGACAAGTTGCAGTATCTGCTGATGCGTGGTGAACTTCGCGCTATAGGATTAGCTGAACCGAGGTCGCGGCGGTCTCATCGACTGTTCGGACACAGTGGGGAGGGGTGCTACCAGAATGTCCGATAGTGCACCGCCTTATCGGGTGGTGGTGAAAGCGGATGCGGCAGGGTCGGCAAGGCCCGAGCATGCTTTGAACCGGACGTCTTTGCTGATCGATGTAGTGCCGCAGGGTTGCGATCGGCGCACCACCGACCGAGCCGGCAAAGTAGAAATCGGTTCACAAGCGTTGTCCCCGTCGATGGTGGCGTACCAGGTCGGGGAACTCTTGGCGTATCAGTCGCGAGGTCACTGCCTCGAAGCTGTTGACTACACCCGATTTCGTGCAGCCCAGGTACAACTTCCGCGTCTACCTGACAGATGCGGAACTGTCGAAGGCGTTGACGGCTGCGAAGAAGGATCCCGACCGGGCGTGGTTGGGCAAGGTGTCGTCGGTGGTGCCGCACCAAGCGCTCGCCGACCTGAACATTGCGTACCGGAACTTTTTTGCCTCGATCACCGGCACACGCAAGGGGACACGGATCGGATCACCACGTTTTCGGTCCCGCCGGGACCATCGGCAGGCGATCCGATTCACGAAGAACGCCAGGTTCCAGATCGCGGCAGGCCGGAAGCTGCGGTTGCCGAAGACCGGCGATGTGAAGGTTGTGTGGTCGCGGAAGCTGCCGTCGGAGCCGTCATCGGTGACGATCATCAAGGATGCGGCTGGACGGTATTTCGCGTCGTTCGTGGTGCAGGTGGAGGAGACACCGCTGCCGGAGACGAATTCCGAGGTCGGTATCGACTTGGGTTTGTCGATGTTCGCGGTACTGTCGAACGGCAAGATCATCGCCGCACCGAAGTTCCTGCGACACGTCGAAGGATCGGCCCGCACTCGCCTGGCGAAATCGGTTCACGACGCCGGGTGGGGCAAGTTCACCCGCATGCCCGAAGAGAAAGCCACCCGATACGGGAGGCACTTCGCCGAGGTGGACCGCTGGTTCCCCTCCACCCGCATGTGTTCGATGTGCCGAACTATCGGAAACAAGAAACCGCTGCACATCCGGGAATGGACGTGCACATGCGGTACGACTCACGACCGCGATCCGAATGCGGCGAAGAATATTCTCGCGGCGGGACGCGCCGAGAGACTGAACGCCTGCGGAGGGGCTGTAAGTCCTGCCGCGTAGCGGGAGGCACGCCCCTATGAAACAGGAACCCCCCGGAACGGCACCTCGCGCCGTGGGAGGAGTCTCGGTCGTTCACGGCCCGGGAGGACGTCAAGCATATGGTCGGTGAGGCAGATCTCGGGGTGGAATACCGGCCGCTGATCCTGGACCCGAGCGACCCCGACGACGAACGCGCCCTCGCGGGGCTGCGCGCCACCCCGCATACCGAGTTCATCGATCTGCGCGGCCTGCTCGCCGCGGAGTTCGGCCGGCTCAACGACCCCCCGGACACCGGGGAGAGCGCGGCCGACGACCGCTGGATCTACTATCCGTGGCGGCGCAGCGTGCTCGTCCTGCCGGGACCGCGGACCTTCCGCGCGATCCGCCTGGACCGCAACCGCAACAAGCTGACCCGGGCCGAACAGGACCGGCTGAGCACCGTGACGGTCGGGGTGGTGGGTCAGAGCGTCGGTCACGCCATCGCCTACACCCTGGCGCAGGAAGGTGTATGCGGTGGACTGCGGCTCGCCGATTTCGACGAACTCGAACTGTCCAACCTCAACCGGGTGCCCGCCACGCTGTTCGATATCGCGGTGAACAAGGCGATCGTCACGGCCCGGCGGATCGCCGAACTCGATCCGTACCTACCCGTGGAAGTGCGCGGCGGCGGCGTGGACGCCGAAACCGCGGACGATTTCGTCGACGGGCTGGGAATCGTTGTAGAGGAGTGCGATTCCCTGGACATCAAGCTGCTCATCCGGGAAGCGGCCCGGCGGCGCCGGTTGCCGCTGATCATGGAGACCAGCGACCGCGGTCTGCTCGATGTGGAACGTTTCGATCTGGAACCGGACCGGGCCCCGTTCCACGGCCTACTCGGCGATACCGGGGCCGAACAACTACGCGGCCTGTCCACCCGGGACAAAGCACCCTACGTCGTCGGTCTGCTCGGTGCGCGCGATCTGTCGGCCCGGATGGCCGGCAGTCTCGTGGAGGTCGGAGAGACCCTGAACAGCTGGCCGCAACTCAGCGGTGACGTGGTACTCGGCGCGGCCAGTGTCGCCACGGCGATCCGCCGGATCGGGCTGGGCCGGCCACTGCGGTCGGGCCGTACCCGGGTCGATGTGGAGCAGGCGCTCGACGCGCTGGCCGACCCCGATATCGATACCGAGCGATATCTCGCCGACCCCGAGCCCGACCAACCGGCCGGCTCCACCGTCGACCGCATCATGGTCTGCGCGCAACGTGCGCCCTCCGGCGGCAACATCCAACCGTGGTCACTGCACACCACACCACAGGAGTTGCGTATCACGCTCGAGCCCCGCTACACCACCGCCATGGACATCGGCTACCGGGGCAGCGCGGTGGCCCTGGGGGCAGCCCTCTACAACGCCCGGGTCGCAGCCGCGGCCTACGACGTCCTCGGTCCGTACGAATGCCTCGAAGGCACCGAACCGGACTCTCCGCTCACCGCGGTGCTACGGCACGGCGGTGACACCGACCCGGCGCTGGCGGCGGACTATCCCTACGCGCTCGCCCGGGAGACCAATCGCCGGCTCGGCTACGGCGGGCAGATCCCGGCCGGTGTCCTGGCGGGGCTGGCCGCGGCTGCGGCGGCCGAAGGTGCGCGGATGCGGGCCGTCGCCGATTCACCGGGGATCCGCGCGCTGGCCGGCGTCCTGGCCGAATCGGACCGGATCCGCTACCTCACGCCGCTGCTGCACCGCGAGATGTTCGCGGAGATGCGCTGGCCCGGCGAGGACCTGACCGACGGTATCGACACCCGGTCGCTGGAACTGGCACCCGATGAGCGGGTCGCCCTGCAGATCGGGCGACGCGCCGATGTGATGGCCCAATTGCACAACTGGTCGGCGGGCGCGGCACTGGGCGACTACGCCCGGGACAGGGTGCGCTCGAGTTCGGCCGTTGTCGCCCTCACCTTCACCCCCGATCCGGGCGGCGAGCCCGGGGCATTGACCGGTTACGCCCGCGCCGGGGCCGCGGTGCAGCGGCTGTGGATCCAAGCGCAGCGGTCCGGTCTGGCCGTCCAGCCGATGTCCCCCGTCTTCCTCTTTTCCCGATCCCGTACCGAACTGGATGCGCTGTCCCCGGCATACGCGGATAGACTGTCCACACTTCAGGGTCGTTTCCTGGAAATACTGGAAGTGCCGGAACAGGACAGCGTGGCGCTGGTACTACGCCTGAGTTACGCGGCAGCTGCCAGCGTGCGCAGCCGACGGCGCCCGGCACCGGGCGCGGACAGCCGCAGATAGTGTGATCGGAGATCAGGTGCCTCGGCGGACACTCGACTCGCTGGTGACCGAAGTCGCCGCGGAGCTGATGGGCGTCGACTCGGCGACCATGGTGTCGGCGACCGAGCAGGTGCTGGCCATGCTGATCGACTATTTCGACGTCGACTTCAGCTACCTGCGGCACAACGATCCCGCGAACCGATCCACGGTGCTGGTGGCCGAGTGGCCACCGCGCCAGGACGTGCCCGAACCGGATCCGCTCAAGATCGTGTATTTCGATCAGGCGGATTCGGTCTTCAAATCGCTCGAGCACGCCACCGAACCGTTCCTCATCCCGGCCAGCGCCGCCGACTACCAGCAGACCATCCATTCCGCGTCCGGACTGGGCGATATCAGCTCCGCGGCGGTACCGCTGGTGTCCCGGGGCCGGTCGACCGGTCTGCTCGGTTTCGTGAAGGTCGGCGACCGCGACTGGAGTACCCGGGAGTTGAATGTGCTCAAAGCCATCGCCACCCTGTTCGCGCAGTTGCAGGCCCGGGTGGAAGCCGAGGAGAAGCTCCGCTTCATCGCGCTGCACGATGATCTCACCGGTCTGGCCAACCGCCGCGCACTGCTGGAACATATGGAGCAGCGGCTGCAACCGGGCAGTCCCGGCCCGGTCGCGGCGTTCTTCCTCGATCTGGACCGGCTCAAGGCCCTCAACGACTTCCTCGGCCACACCGCCGGGGACAAGTTCATCCGCACCCTGTCCGAGCGGCTACGGGACAACCTGGACCCCAACGATATGATCGCCCGCCTCGGCGGTGACGAGTTCGTGATCGTGCCCGCCAAACCCATGGACACCGTCGCCGCCGAATACGAGGCCACCCGGATCCAGGAATTGATCAGCCGCCGGGTCACCGTGGGCGGCGAGTCGGTGAGCCGGGGGGCCAGTGTCGGGGTCGCCGTCGGTATCCCAGGTGAGACCACCGTCGCCGACATCATGCGGCGGGCCGACCACGCGCTGCTGTCCGCCAAATCCGGCGGCGGCAACGGGGTGGCCCTGTTCACCGACGCCATGCGGGCCCAGTTCGAACTCCAGGACGATGTGGAGCTGAACCTGCGCAGCGCGGTGGCCGACGGCTCGCTGATCTTGCACTACCAGCCCGAGGTCGATCTGCGCACCGGCCGGATCGTGGCGATGGAGGCGCTGGTCCGCTGGATGCATCCGACCCGCGGCCTGCTCCCGCCCGGTGCGTTCGTGACCGTGGCCGAGGCCACCAACCTCGCCGGTGAGCTGGGTCGCTGGGTGCTGCGTACCGCCTGCGCGCAGTTCGCGCAGTGGCGACGGCAGGGCCTGGCGACGAATATGGTCATGCGGATCAATGTGTCGCCGGTGCAACTGGTGAGCCTGGATTTCGTGGAGCGTATCGAGGACATCCTCCGGCATTTCGGCATCGACGGGAGTTCGATCTGTCTGGAGATCACCGAGCATGTGGTGGTCCAGGATCTGGCCCGCACCCAGGTCACGCTGCGCGGGCTCAAACGGATGGGTGTCCAGATCGCCATCGACGATTTCGGCACCGGCTATTCTTCGCTCTCCCATCTCAAGGCCCTGCCGGTGGACGCGGTGAAGATCGACCGCGGCTTCGTCCAGCGCCTGGGGGCCAGTACCGACGACCTGGCCATCGTGAAATCGATCATCGGGCTGGCCGGATCGTTCGGCCTCGGGGTGGTCGGCGAGGGGGTCGAGACTCCGGTCGCGGCCCGCACCCTGGTCGGTCTGGGCTGCTACCGGGCCCAGGGTTTCCTCATCGCGCGCCCGCTGCCCGCCGACGAGGTCGGCGAACACCTGGCCCTCGGGCGGATTCCGCTGAATCTGGACCTGCCCCGGGTGGGCCGCGGTATGCCTGCCCCGTAGCCACGCGAGGTCGAAATAACACGCGGCCTTCACCGCGAGTTCAACGCCCCGGTTCCGGCGGTAACCCGGCTGCCGCCACGATCGGCCACGTGCGCATCGTGCAACTGGCGAATTTCTACGGCCCACGCTCGGGGGGTCTGCGTACCGCGCTGCACCATCTCGGGGCGGGCTATGTGGCCGCCGGCCACGAGGTCGTGCTGATCGTGCCCGGGCCGCGGCGCGCCGAGGAAGTACTGCCGAGCGGAGTACTGCGGATCACTCTGCCCGCCGTCGGGATCCCGTGGACGGGCGGTTACCGGGCGGCCGACCCGCGCCGCGTCGCCGATGCCCTCGACGGCCTGCGACCCGATGTGCTGGAGGTGTCCGACCGGCTGACCCTGCGCGGATTCGGCCGCTGGGCGCGGCGCCGGAATGTGGCCGGGGTGATGATCTCCCATGAGCGCCTGGACCGGTTGCTGGGGCAGATCATGCCGGACCGGTTCGCCCGGCGGTGTGCCGATATCGCCAACCGGCACACCGCCGCCGAATACGACATGGTGGTGTGTAGCACCGAATTCGCGCAGGCCGAGTTCCGGCGTATCGGCGCCCCGAACGTGGAGATGGTGCCGCTGGGTGTGGATCTGGACCTGTTCAGCCCGCGCCGCCACGACCGCGGCCTGCGGGCCGACCTCGGGGTGCCCGGGCAACCCCTGCTGGTGCACTGCGGCCGGTTGTCGGTGGAGAAACGCGCCGATCGCAGTATCGAGGCCCTCGCCGAACTGCGCCGGGACGGGCGTGACGCGCGTCTGGTGGTCGCCGGTGACGGTCCGCGCCGGGACGCGCTCGAACGCCGGGCCAAACTGCTGCCGGACCTGCCGGGAGGCCTACCCGCGGTGCATTTCACCGGGTTCATCAGCGACCGGTCGGATGTGGCCAGATTGCTGGCGACCGCGGATATCTCGCTGGCCCCGGGCCCGCACGAGACCTTCGGGCTGGCCGCACTGGAAGCCCTGGCCGCGGGCACCCCGGTCGTCGCGAGCAGGTCTTCGGCGCTGGCCGATATCGTCACCGCCGACTGCGGCGCGGTCGCCGCGGATGATCCGGCGGCGTTCGCGCACGCGGTCACCGATGTACTGGCCCGCCCGACCGCGCAGCGGCGCGGCGCGGCCCGGCAGCGGGCCGAACAGTTCACCTGGCCCGCGGCCGTCTCGGGGATGCTCGCGGTGCTGGACCGCTGATGCCGGTGTTGCTGCCGGGCCGGATCCCTCACGCTGCCGGGCATCGCGAGCGAGCGTCACAGCCGGCCGGGTAGCCGCCGCCCGCCCCGGATGAGCTCGGTGGTCAGTTCCGTATAGCCGTCGATCATTTCGGCCAGCCGGTGCCACCGTTTACGCGCCTGGTGATCTCGGGTGCCGTCGGTCTCGACCAGTTGGTTGGCGTCCACCCACCCCCAGGCCATGCGATCGATCACCGCCCCCAGCGTTTCGGCGTGGATCGATACGTCGGCGTCCCGGTCCGGGGACCGCGCGTCGACCCAGTCGTCGATATCCTCGACCAGCTCCCGCCGCCGGTTGTCGACCTCGGCGACCGATCGCGCGTCCCGGAGCGTCACCCGGTGGCTGTGCAGAGCGGCGAGGGCCCGGGCCGTCCGGAGTACGTCGTGATCATCGAACCGGGTCCCCTGGAAACTGCACAGCAGCTGGGTTGCCGTGGGCAATCCCGGAGTGACCGCGGACACCGCCGTCCGCGTGTGAACATCGCCCGGCACCATGACACTCTGTTGAAACATGATCGGCTCTCGATTCGGTTGTACCGCGTATCGGACATGTTTTGTTCAGTCGATGACAATAGCTGATAGGTATGACTCGGAGGCCGATAAACGCACTATTGCGTTCGCCGATTCAAGACCATGAGGCACTCCATCTCTCATCGAATCGATGTGCCGGAAACCCGATCGACAGCTCCCGCGGCGCGGACAGCGGCGGGCCGACCGCGACCGCGTGAAAAGAAGCCGCTCACTCCTCCCCCGGCGCCGGAAGCACGTCCTGACAGCCCAACTCTGCACGCGCGCGCCCTCTCGGCCGGCAAAGAGCGCCCCGGCCAGGAGCCGGCTCGCCATGGAGCCGAGCCCGAGGACTCTCGTCCTCGAGGGAAGGACCGTCGGCCCTACTGCCGTGCAGTGGTGAACGAGTCCAATAGAAACGTCAGCCCTTGTTCTTGTTCCCTTCGTGGGAGGCACACCATGTCGACAGGAGGCGTCGGCTCGACGGTCCGTCACGCCGCCGATCGGTCGGGACACTCGCCGTGGTCCGGCAGTGCCCGGCTCCGGTCGACGCGCGGCCGGCACTTGCCGGAAGCCGTGCGCACCACGGAGAGCTCTTTCCATCCACTGAACCCACCCGCCGCGGGGAGAGCCCGCTGAGGAGATGAGCGCCATGTCTGCGTCAACGCATACCTCGCTCGAAACCCATCCGGATATCGTCGCAATGCGCGAGCGCTACGACCACGCAGGCGGACAACCCCCCGTCCAGGTCGCCGACGGTCTGCTGATGCTGTCCGGATTATATGCAGCGGCATCGGCGTGGATCGTCGGCTTCGCCGGCCAGACGTCGCTGACGATATCCAATCTGATCTGCGGTATCGCGATCGCCGTGCTGGCATTGGCGTACGGATCCGCATACGGACGCACCCACGGCATCGCGTTCGTCGCCCCCCTGCTCGGTGTCTGGCTGATCGTTTCCCCGTGGCTCGTCTCCGGTGTCGATACCACGGCCGGGATGATCTGGTCCAACGTGGTTGTCGGGGCTGCTGTGTGCGTGCTGGGCCTGGGCACTGTCGCACTGGCTATGAGCCGGCCTACCCGGACGCGGTAACCGCCGGCCAACTTCCCGCCGGCAGGCGGTGTGCCTGAACCCGGGCTCAGGATGCTGCCCTGCCCGGTGACCAGGTCGGCACGGTAGATGGAGCCGTCTGCCGCCGAGCCGAGGTAGGCCACCGGGCGCGACCCGATCTCGATGCCCTCCGGGCGGAAACCGGCCGGAAGATCGATGGTTGCGGGAAGGACGGGAAGAGCCGCAGCTACCCGATGCGCGGATGCCGGCACCATGGTGTCGTCCAGTCCGCCCTCAGCCACCGGATCGGCGCCTGGAATAGGAGCTCGGCGCGACACTTTTCGAGCGCACCAGCCGCCGGCCGCGGCTGACCTCGGCAGATGCCGCGTTACTCCCGGCCGCACGTCAATGCCTGGACGCCGCCGAACGTGCAGCCGCTGAGGTCGCTGCTGTCGTGGGCGAGATACGCGGCCGGCTCGCCGTCGGCTTGATCCCGACTGTGGCCGCAGTCGATGTGGCGACGCGTTACGTGAGTTCCGCCGGCGATATCCGCAGGTGCGCAACACCAACCACTCTGGACCCACTCGTCACCAGGGGCAACGCAAGGCACCCCTTAGGATTAGAACCCTAAGGTAGCCGCTGAACTGGGATAAGACGGAGACGCCCGACCGGCGACTCCGTGTGCATATAGTGTAAATCCGCAGTTCAAGGCCGATTTTCAACCCAATTGTGGAGCTAAGGGGAATCGAACCCCTGACCTTCTCGATGCGAACGAGACGCGCTACCAACTGCGCTATAGCCCCGTGCGGTCCGGTGAACCGCGCTGTGCCACTCTAGCAAACAGGATCACCAGAATCCGAATCGGGGCCCTGACCTGCGACTTCTCTCTACTCTGCGGATTCACGCGCGGCGAGATCTGCTACCGGTCACGCACCTGCGGCCCGGCGGATATCGCCGCCGGTCGCCCGGTTGCGCACGGTCCGCGCGACGGACGCGTCGTAGGCGTCCAGATGCTCGAACGCCGGATCCTCGTCGTCGGGTTCGAGCAGATGGGCACGGCGACGCAGCGCGCGAGCGGTATCCCGGTCCATTCCGGGCCGGGCGCTGCGCGGCGAGTCCGTCTCGGCATCGGCGGGGCCGTGCCCGGCCGACCCCTGGCCCCGCCCGACGAGCCGGGCACTGCGCCGCCGCCGGATCTCCTGTTCGATCCGGACCTGTTTGCGCAGATAACCCAGATAGGTGACCAGGGACAGCACGGCGCCACCGCAACCCCACCAGAAGATGGGTGCGACGGCGACCGCGAGGCCGCCGCACAGCACGGCACCGAGTACGAGAGCGACCACGGCGCGCTGCCGGAAGGTATAGCGGGCGGCCCGGGCGACGGCGTCGGCTTCGGGATCGTAACCACCGCGCCCGCGGCGGGACGGCACGAATTCCTCGTCGTCGTAGTCGAATTCGGGGTCCGGCGCCCGCATCGTCGCCCGTACCGGCGGGATACGTGCGGGCACGTTGGTCTCGGTGTACTCGGCCGACCGGCTCTCCTCGTCGCGTTCGGATCCGTCGTCGTCCCAGTCCGCACCGGGTTCGATGTCGTGCGCGGTACCGTCCGCACCGGAGTCGGGTTCGGCGCCCCCGGGCCGATCGCCGACGGCCTCGTCCGGTTGCTCCCCGTCAGCCGCGGTACCGTTCTCCTCGGCCGATGTGCTCATCGGATCCTCCGCATCATTGGCGTGGTGACGCTTCCGGTAAGGCCGCGTGGTCCGCTTCTTGCGGGCATGCCCACTTCCCTTACGCCGTTTGGAATCTCCACGATGCAGTACCCGCGTGGCCAGGGCCGTGTCGGTGGTCCGGCGGATTCTGGGATGCCGGTCGGCAAGGATAGGAAACAGGACGAAGACCCACAGCACGACCAGCCCGATCCACAGGATCGAATTCGGCATCGTCGTCAGCACCTCCGTCCCGCCTGGTCGTCGTCCGAGCCGCTGCCATGAACCGTGCGCGTCCCGACGCCGGAGTCCTTCCCCGCGGGTACGTCTCGCAGATCGTGGTACGAGCTCTCCACCGGTGGCGCAGGACGCACCACCGACGTCCGTAGGTTAATTCCGAGTAGGGGCGCGACACGGCAGGCGCGCCGTGCACTTCCGCCACATGAGTCACATTTCCACCAAAGCCGGGTCCGGGCAGGCCGGTTTCCGGCGGTACGTCACCGCAGCGTCAACCGCCCTTCTCGCGCCAGCCGATCGACCACCCGGCCGGACAGCTCCTCCACTGTTATCCCGACCAGTAGATGATCGCGCCATGCCCCGTCCACATCGAGATACCTACGCAGCAGCCCCTCTTCACGGAAGCCCACATTGCGCAGTACCGCCTGGCTCGCCAGATTCTCCGGTCGCACGGTCGCCTCCACCCGGTGCAGACCCACCGGACCGAAACAGTGATCGAGCCCCAGCGCCAAAGCCGCGGTCGCGACCCCCTGTCCGCCGAGATCCTTGGCCACCCAGTACCCGATCCACGCCGAACGCAGCGCGCCGCGCACGATATTGCCGACCGTCAGCTGCCCGCTGAACACGCCGTCGACCTCGATCACCAGCGGGATCATCGCGCCGCGGCGCGCCTCCGCCTTCAGGCTCGACCACAGCGGCGGCCAGTTCGAGGCGTGGTTGCGCGCGTCCCAGGTCCCGCGTCCGGTGGGCTCCCACGGTTCCAGGTGGTTCTGGTCCCGCAATCTGATCCGGCTCCACGCCGCCGCGTCGCGCAACCGCACGGGACGCAACGTCACCTCTCCGGCGGACACCCGCACCGGACCGAGGTGCGCGGGCCACCCGGGGTGCTGGGTGGCCCGGAAAACGTTCATGGACTCCACTTTCTAGCCACGCTGCGCCAGAAACGCGACCCGGACTTTGTCACCGGTGCGAATTTCGGTGTCGTCGGGTTCGACCACGATGAGACTGTTGGCCTCGGACATGGCGGCCAGCAGATGCGACGACGCCCCGGCACTGTTGCCGAGCGGCTGCACCAGGTACTCACCGGTGGCCTCGTCCCGCATCAACTGGGCACGCAGATAACCCTTGCGGCCCGCCATCGACTGGATGGGAGTAATGGTCCGCGCCCGGACGATCCGGCGCATCGGCTGCCGCCTTCCCAGCGCGATCCGGATCAGTGGCCGCACCATCACCTCGAAAACCACCAGGGCGCCCACCGGATTGGACGGCAGCAGAAAGGTGGGTACTTCGTCGCGGCCGAGGCGGCCGAACCCCTGCACCGAACCCGGATGCATCGCCACCCGGGCGATCTCCAGTTCACCGAGCCCCTCCAGCGCCTCACACACCTGATCGGAGGCCCACCCGCCGACCGCGCCGGCGATCACCACCACTTCCGCGCGCACCAGTTGACCCTCGACCACGTCCCGGAGCCGGCGGGGGTCGGCATCGACGATGCCGACCCGGTTCACATCCGCGCCGGCGTCACGGGCCGCGGCGGCCAGCGCGTAGGAATTCACGTCGTAGACCTGCCCGGGCCCGGGCGCCCGATCGATATCGACCAGCTCCTCGCCGATCGAGATCACCGACAACCGCGGCCGCGGATGGACCAGCACCTTGTCCTGGCCCACCGCCGCCAGCAGACCCACCTGCGCGGGACCGATGATCGTGCCGGCGTGCACCGCGACATCCCCGGGCTGCACATCGTCACCGGCGCGGCGCACATAGTCACCCGACCGCACCGGTTCGTAGACCTTGAGCCGGCCCCGGCCGCCGTCGGTGAAATCCAGCGGCAGTACCGCGTCGGCGAGGGTGGGCAGCGGCGCACCGGTCGCGACCCGGACCGTCTGCCGGGGCTGCAGCCGGATCGGCTGCCGGGAGCCGGCGAGCACCTCCCCGACCACCGGCAGCGTCAAATCGACCAGTTCGCCGTCCTCGTCACGAATATCGGCCCCGGCGGACGTCACATCCACACTGCGCACGGCGTAGCCGTCGATGGCGGCCTGATCGAAACCGGGCAGCGGCCGCTCGGTCACCACGTCCTCGGCACACAGCAGGCCCTGGGCCTCGGAGATCGCGACCCGCACGGGCCGCGGCGCGACGGCCGCGGCGGTCACCTTGATCTGCTGATCCTCGACAGAGCGCATCCAGCCCTTCCCGATGTCCTCGCCCCGCAGGCGATCTCATTCGTCCGCGGTGAGTTGCGGGTTCCACTCCGGACTCAGCCGGTGCTGGAGCCACTCGCGCAGCGCAGGACCGTATTCCTCGCGCTCCAGTGCGAAATCCACCGCAGCACGAAGATAGCCGCCCGGGTTGCCCAGATCATGGCGCGACCCACGGTGGACGACCACATGAACCGGATGCCCCTCATCGATGAGCAGCGAAATCGCGTCGGTGAGTTGCAGTTCCCCGCCGGCGCCGGGCCCGATACGGCGCAGGGCGTCGAAGATCGCGCGATCGAGCAGGTAGCGTCCGGCGGCGGCGAAGGTGGAGGGGGCCTCCTCGAGGCCCGGCTTCTCCACCATGCCCTTGACCCGCAGCACATTCGGGTTGACCGCATCGGGCACCGGGGCCACATCGAACACCCCGTAGGCGCTGACCTGTTCCTTGGGCACATCGATTGCGCACAGCACGGACCCGCCGCGTTTGCGGCGCACCCGGTTCATCACGTCCAGCACCCCGCGCGGCAGTACCAGATCGTCGGGGAGCAGTACCGCGATGGCGTCCTCGTCGGCGTCGAGTACCGATTCGGCCTGGGCCACCGCATGTCCGAGGCCCAGCGGTTCCTCCTGCACCACCGAGCTCACGTCCAGCAACCCCGGCGCCTTGCGCACCTTCTCCAGCAGCTGGAACTTGCCCCGCTCGGCGAGGGTGCTCTCCAGCACCAGGTCTTCCACGAAATGCGCGACCACCCCGTCCTTACCGGGCGAGGTCACGATCACCAGGCGGCTGGCCCCGGATTCGGCCGCCTCGCTGGCCACCAGCTCGATACCGGGGGTGTCGACCACCGGCAGGAGTTCCTTGGGGACCGTCTTGGTCGCGGGCAGGAACCTCGTTCCCAGCCCGGCCGCGGGCACGACGGCCGTCCGGAAGCCCGGTTCCGGCGCGGAGGCGCCCTCGCTGCCCTGTTCTGCGGCCTTTTCTGTCATATACACACCCTATCCACCCGGAGCGCCGCCCAAACGGCTGTACACCGGCTCCCCGCGGACTGACGCGACGAAACCGGAACCGGTAAGAGCCTATGGTTGTCGCCGTGCCTCTGCCCGACGAGCGTGACAAGCAGGCCTGGCGCGCGGCGATCCGCGCCCGCCGGGCGCGACTGCCCGAACTCGTGCGCGCCACGGAGGCTGCGGCGCTGGCCGCCGCGGCCGGTGACCTCGGCCCTGCCGAGTGGGTGTGCGCCTACGTGCCGATGGGCGCGGAACCGGGTTCGGTGGCCGTGCCCGAGGCGCTGCGCGCGGCCGGTAGCCGGGTGTTGTTACCGGTGACCGGGCCCCCCGGTCCGCTGCGCTGGGGCGAGTTCACCGGGGCCGGATCGCTGCGGCCGGGCCGCTACGGCCTGCTGGAACCGGCGGGTCCGGTACTACCACCGGAAACGGTCGCGCGGGCCGAGGTGCTGCTGATCCCGGCGCTGGCGGTGGACCGGCGCGGGGTCCGCCTCGGCCAGGGCGCCGGCTACTACGACCGGACCCTGGGTATGGCCGATCCCACTGCCCGGCGCACCGTGATCGTCCGCGACGACGAGGTCGTCGAGCGACTGCCCGAGGAACCGCACGATATCCGGATGACCTGGGTGCTCACGCCGGGCGGCGGGCTACGCCGGCTCGGTGTGGCACCGCTGTGAGACGCCGCCGCGGTGGCACTCGGCACAATGGAGGGCGTCCGGGAATCAATCGGCGATTGGCACTGTTGGCACTGTCGGCTGTAGAGTGCTAAGTCTCGAATACTGCGGAGGACCCAGTGCCAACCTATTCATACGCGTGCACCCAGTGCGACAACCGCTTCGATATCGTTCAGTCCTTTACCGATGAGGCACTCACTGTCTGCTCGGAGTGCTCCGGCGCCCTGCGTAAGCTCTTCAATTCGGTGGGCATCGTCTTCAAGGGCAGCGGCTTCTACCGGACCGACAGCCGCAGTGGCGCCTCGACCGCCAGCGAACCGGCCAAGTCCGACAGCTCCGCGTCGACCTCTTCGGGATCCGGTTCGAAATCGGGCTCGGACAAGGGCTCCTCGGGTACCTCCTCGGCACCCGCCGCCGCAGCCAGCTGAGCACGGGATCGCGACCCGGCCCCGCCCGTACAGGTCGTTGACAGCGGCCGGATGTCGCGGATGATCCATCCACACCCCGGATGTTGTCCACAACCGCGCACAACCCCGGGTTCACGGCCGGAAAGTACCCATACGCTCGGCCCATGAGCCGCATCCGACTCCCTGCCCGCACGGGCATCGGCGGTCGCTCCCGCCTCGGCGCGGGCGACACCTGGCGCGAGGCGTTCGCCGATCGCCCACCCTGGGCCGACGGGGTCCTACTGCGCCGTGTGCTGGCCGTATTGTGCGCACTTGCGGCCGTCGCGCTGTTCCTCCGCGGCGATCCGGCCCACGCGCGCCTCTCCGTCGTGGTCGCGGCCCGCGATCTGCCGCCCGGACACCTACTCGCCGCCGCGG
The DNA here is from genome assembly GCA_040674215.1 of Nocardia sp. NPDC050193. GTDB lineage: Bacteria > Actinomycetota > Actinomycetes > Mycobacteriales > Mycobacteriaceae > Nocardia. Next base: position 139,221 of record JBFARE010000020.1, read on the forward strand.
ATCTGCGCCTCGCCTCCTACCCTCCCGACGCCACACCCGATGGCGCGGCCGCCGACCCGGCACCGCTGCTCGGCGCCGTGCTCACCGCCGCCCTGCGCGCGGGCGAGGTGCTCACCGATCTGCGCGTGGTAGGGCCACGGCTCGCCGAGGCGGCCACCGGACAGCCGGACGCCCGGATCGTGCCCGTCCGCCTGGCAGATACCGCGATCACCGAGATCCTGCGCGCCGGAGACCGCGTGGATGTGGTGGCCGCCGGTACCGAGGATCCGGCACTCGCGCACACCCTGGCGGTCGACGCCGCGGTGGTGCTGGTGTCGGGGCCGCCGGCGGATTCGGGCAGCCGGCGCGCCGAACGGGTCGTGCTGGTGGCAATGGACGCCCGCCGGGCAGCGGTCGTCGCCGCTGCCTCGTTGAACAGCGCACTCACCGTGATCTTCCACTGATCACCTCCCGGCGCACACGACGAAGGGACCCACCGCGAACCCGCGGCGGGTCCCTCCACCGAGATGTGGGTCCGGCCGAGCCGGGAACCCGGCCGGATGAGCCTTACAACCGGATCAGCCGAGGCTGAACGGTTGGCCCCACAGGGTCACCACGGACATCACATTGTCGGTCTCGACCTTGACCCGCACGAACGCGCGCGCCTGGGCGTAGCCGCCGCAGCCGTTGACGCCGATGGTCTGATCGGTCCAGGTCACCGAACCGCTGTTGCCCTTGAACTTGTTGTTGGTGGAGTGGTCCTCGTTGCCGTAGTCGTCGGGCTTCTCGATATCGAGGATGTAGAAGGACTTCGCCTGGCCGGGGCCCAGGGTCAGGCTGCCACCGACCTCACCGCTGGGGCTGACTTCACCGGACTCGCCGTCGATATCGGCATCGACGCCACCCTCGGCACCGCCACCGTCGATATTGACCTGGCAACCCACGACATAGCCGGGATAGATCTTGCCGCCGACCTTCTCACCACCGGCGATCTCGACCTGCGCGCTACCGGAAGCCCAGGCGTTGCGGTGGATCGGGGTCGCACCCATCGACGGGCTGATGGTGGCCGATTCACCGACCAGCCGCACGGTCACCGCGGTACCGTCGGACAGAGTCTTGGTGATCTCGCCACCGGGCAGCGGGATGAAGGTATCGGCGTTGGCGGCGCCGGTGGAGAACAGGCCCAGCGCCATCGAGGCGGCTGCGCCGACACCGGCGAGGCGCGCCAGATTCTTACGGTTGAACATGTGTGTATGCCCCTCTGGGGTTGAATTCGCTACAGCGAGAGATGTGATGGGTGAATTCGACCGGTGCCGCGATCAGCCGATGCTGAAGGGCTGCCCGTAGAGGGTGGTCTTCGAGTAGTGGTCGCCGATGATCTCGACGACGGTGTAGGCCCGGGCCTGCGCGTAGCCGGCGCAACCCTGGATCGCCATCTCCACGTCCTGGTACTCCACGGAGTAGACACCCGGCTTCTCGATATCCTTGAATTCGATCTGCACGAACTTGACCTCACCGGGACCGAGGTCGATACCGATCGAGCCGCCGACGCTGCCGCCGCCGATCTCGAGGCCACCGGACACGCCCAGGCCGATCGCGTCGTCGGCGATGCTCACCTGGCAACCGACGATATAGCCGGTATTGATCTGCGAGGCACCGTGCGTCGAGGAATTGTTGGTCCCGTCCGCGTTCGTGGGGCCGTTGTTCGGACCGGCCTCACCCTCGGGAGTCACCGCGACATCGGCGGTGGCCGTGCCCGACACCCACACGGTCCGCCCCGCGCCGTTGGCGGCCAGGGACGGCGAGACGAGCGCACTCTCATGGGTGCGGGTGATCTTCACGCCGGGACCGAGTTTCTCCCCGTCGGGCAGCGGAACGAAAGTGTCCGCGTTCGCGGCACCGGTCGAGAACAGGCCCATGGCCACGGCCGCGGCAGCGCCGACGCCCAGAGCGCGGGCGCCGCAGCGCAGACCGATGGTGCGGTTCTTGCTCATATTTCCCCTCATCAAGGTTTTCAGCGACACCCGGCATCGCAGCGAATCGATGTCGGGGCGGCCCGAGAACAGGCTGCATAGAGCTTGAGGGACGGCTGTAGCCACCAGATGAACCAAAAACCGCACAACCGGTGAACACTCCGATACCGTGCCGCCGACACGGTGTGTCGACCGGATGAGTGTCAGGTGGCCAGAAGGTGACGGGTGCTGGGGAAATGAGCACCCGGCACCGGCGATAGCGATCCTGCGGGAACACAATACGGGCCCGCCGCGGCTGGCGGATTCTGGGGGTCGTCGCAACACCGCTGTTAGTTGGTGGTGGACAAGAGCATAGCGAGGCGCTCGGCTGGGGTATCCCAGTCGAGCGTT
>JBFARE010000021.1:0-140346 GCA_040674215.1 Nocardia sp. NPDC050193
CGCGGCCCGCCGCTGCCGAGGACATCGATGACCGCCCGGTCGACCGCGGCCGCCGGCACGGCCTTTGTCGTGATCAGTGACTGGCCACCCGGCGGTACTGCAACAGCGCCAGCGGCATCGCGATCAACAGAATGGCCGCCGAGCACAGGACCGCGTATTCGACGCAGTGCTCGGCCGGCCAGCCGGTCGCGGTGGGGAACATCGGGGGCACGCTGTTGTCGAACAGTTTCCGCCCTGTCGCCGCGACCGCGGTGATGGGATTCCATTCGGCGATGGTGGCCAGCGGCTCGGGCAGGGTCTGGGCCGAGATGAACGCCGAGGAGATGAACGACAGCGGGAACAACCAGATCAGCCCGGCGCTCTGGGCGACCTCGACGTTCGGGGCGAGCAGACCGGTGAGCGCGCCGATCCACGACATGGCGAAGGCGAACAGCAGGATCACCGCGTAGGCGAGGGCGGCCTCGGCCAGACTCCCGTTGATGCTCCAGCCGACGATGTACCCGCACACGGTCATCACCACCAGGCTGACCATGCTCACCACCAGATCGGAGAGCGTGCGCCCCATCAGCACCGCCAGCCGGGACATGGGCAGCGAGCGCATCCGGTCGATGATGCCCTTCTCCAGGTCGCCGGCCAGTCCCACGGTGGTGAACGCGGCACTGAAGGCGACGGTCTGGGCCATGATCCCGGCGATCAGGAATTCCCGGTACTGGCCGCCACCCAGCGAGGCGCCGAACACGTAGGCGAACAGGAACACGAACATCAGCGGCTGCACCGTGGCCGTGACCAGCAAGGTCGGCACCCGCATGATGGTGATCAGATTGCGGTGCGCCACGATCGCGCTGTCACGGAAGAACCGCATCCGCGGCTCGGTGGACTTCGGAATCCGGTGGGAGCCGGGCGCGTGTGACAGTTCCGCCTCCGTCTCGTCGGTCTTGCCGGTGGTTTGATCGACCGCCACTTCTGCGGTACTCACGACATGATCTCCTCGGGAACGTCACTGGGTTCCGGCTCGGATTCCGGCGCTGCCGGGGAGCCGGTGATGGACAGGAAGACGTCGTCGAGGCTGGGCCGGTGCACCCGGGCGTCGACGACGTTCACCTCTGCGTCATCGAGCCGGCGCAGGGCTTGGACCATGGTGCGGGAACCGTCACCGACCACCACCGACACCTCGTCGGCGCTCGCCTCATGGGCGGGTTCGCCGATTCCGACCTCGGCGAGGACCCGCAGTGCGGGCGCCGGATCCTGTCCGGGACTCAGCGTGACGGTGAGCCGGTCCCCACCGATCGAGGATTTGAGTTCGTCCGCGGAACCGCGGGCGATGACCCGGCCCTTGTCGATCACGGTGATCTGGTCGGCCAGCCGGTCGGCTTCCTCGAGATACTGGGTGGTCAGCAGGACCGTGGTGCCATCGCGGACGAGTTCGCCGATGACCCGCCACATATCGTTGCGGGCGCGCGGATCCAGGCCGGTGGTCGGTTCGTCCAGAACCACCACGGGTGGACGGGCGACCAGGGCACCGGCCAGATCGAGGCGCCGGGTCATCCCGCCGGAATAGGTTCCGGCACGGCGGTCCGCGGCATCCTCGAGCCCGAATTCCCCGAGTAGTTCCCGCGCCCGCGAGGCCGCGCGTTCACGCGACATCCCGTAGAGCCGCGCGACCATCCGCAGGTTCTCGTAGCCGGTGAGGTTGGCGTCCACCGCCGCGTACTGACCGGACAATCCGATGAGTTTGCGGGCCGCCGCCGGATCGTGCAGGACGTCGACATTCGCGACCCGGACGGATCCGGCGTTCGGACGCAGCAGGGTGGTGACGATCCGGACGGCGGTGGTCTTACCCGCGCCGTTGGGACCGAGCAGCCCCAGCACCGTGCCTTCGGGGATTTCGAGATCGACCTCGTCCAAAACGCGGACGCGGCCGTAGTATTTCACCAGACCGGTGATCTGTACCGCGGGCTTCACCGGATCTCCGTAGCGTGGAAGCCCCGTCCTTCAGAGCCGGGAGGAAACGCCTCGATTCCGCAGTCAACGCGATCAGCGGTTGCCATGCCAACCTTCTTTCTTTATGTGTGTCGGTGCTCCGTGTTGAGAATTCCGCTGTGCGGATGGCGTACAAAGTCCGGGCCTACCCCGATACCGAGCAGGCGACCCAACTGGGCCGCACGTTCGGCTGTGTGCGCCTGGTCTGGAACAAGACCCTCGATATTCGACACCGCGCCTACCACGGCGACGGCACGAAAACGTCCTACAAGCAGACCGACGCCGCCCTGACGGCGTGAAAAAAGACCGAGGATCTGGCGTTCCTGTCCGAGGTTTCCTCGGTGCCGTTGCGGCAAACCCTGCGCCACCAGCACACCGCCTACGCCAACTGCTTCGCCGGACGAGCCGGGTACCCACGGTTCAAGTCCCGCAACGGTCGTCAGTCCGCGCACTACACGCGGTCGGCGTTCCGCCTTCGTGACGGCAAGCTGACCTTGGCCAAGCACACAGCACCGCTGGATTTCGTGCGGTCCTGGGCCGCGGAGATCTTGGCGACGCTGAATCCGACGATGGTGATCGTGTCGCGGGAAGCGGATGGCCGGTGGTTCGTGACGTTCGCGGTGGACACCGACGATCCCGAACCGCTGCCGGACACCGGCCGGGTGGTCGGAGTGGATCTCGGGGTGAAGGACTTCGCTGTCCTGTCGACCGGGGAGAAGATCGCCAACCCGCGGCACCTGGACCGCAAGGCCCGCAACCTCGCCCGGTATCAGCGCCGTTTGGCGCGGAAGCAGAAAGGGTCGGCGAACCAGCGGAAGGCCAAAGCCAAGATCGCGCGGGCGCACCGCAAGATCCGCAACGCCCGCGCTGACTTCCTGCACCGCACCTCGACGCGTCTGGTTCGCGAAAACGATGTGATCGCGATCGAAGACCTCAATGTCGCGGGCATGAGCCGCAGCGCCAAGGGGACCGTCGACAAGCCCGGCCGGAATGTGCGTGCCAAAGCCGGGCTCACCCGTGCGGTGCGGGACGCGGCGCTGGGCGAGTTCCGGCGCCGACTGCAGTACAAGGCCGCACGCGCGGGCAAACGGGTCCTGGTCATCGACCGCTGGTACCCGTCCGGCAAGACCTGCTCGCACTGCGGGCATCTGTCGTCCAGCCTGGCACTGTCGGTGCGCTACTGGACGTGCCCTGAGTGCGGCACCCGGCACGACGGGGATATCAATGCCGCGAAGAACATCCTTGCCGCAGGTCGTGCGGTAGCCGGGGAAACCCCTGGCGATGCCTGTGGAGCTGGTGTGAATCCGCAAGGGGCCGCCCCTCGGTTGTCGGCTACGAAGCAGGAATTGTCCGGTGTGAGCCGGATGGGAATTCCGGTGCTTTAGGGCCTGGAGGAAGTCAATGAGCGTTCTCCTTCGTTTCGATACCGGCCTGTGACGTCGTGTCCGGCCCGCGCAGGTGTTCCCGGAGTACGGGTCCGATCACCGCCAGCGATTCCGGGGTCGTCATCTCCGCGTGTGTGCACGCCAGTTCCCGGGCGTGCACGGCACCGGTGACGAAGCCCTGCCAGGCCTCCGGGCGGCGATCCGGGGCGGCCAGGTTCACCGGGTCGGTGCCAGCGGCGAAGAACAGCAGATCGCCGTCGAACACGCCGAGCCGGAAACCATTGGCCTGAACGGTGCCGTCGGCGTAGCCGGCGTACAGCCGTTCCAGATGGGCCGGCGTGAGTGCCGCGAACGGGCCGGGACGCGACCGCAGCAGTTCGGCGGCCTCGGCCAGGGACGGTTCCGCTCCGTCGGCGACGAGGTCGCCGCCGAATTCGCCGAGGATCTCGGCGACGCTGGGCACGGCGTCGATGACCAGATCATCGGAGAGCCGGTAACTGTCCAGCATGGTGAGCAGCGCGACCTCCTCGCCGGCCGCCTGCAGTCGCACGGCGATCTCGTGCGCGATCAGACCACCCAGCGACCAGCCGAGCAGCTGGTAGGGCCCGTGCGGTTGCACGGTCCGGATATGGGCGATGTAGTGCTCTGCCGCTTCGCCGATCGAACCGAATCCCGGTTCGCCGCTCGCCTGGGGCGCCTGTAGACCGTAGACCGGCTGGTCGGCGGGCAATTCGGCGAGCAGGCCGGCGTAGCACCAGGACAACCCGATCGCCGGATGCACACAGAACAGCGGGGGCCGGCCGGTCCCGGTGCCGGGGCGCAACGGCAGCAGCGGAGCCAGTGCCAGCTGCATGGCATCGGCGGCGGTGCCGTCGCCGATCCGGGCGGCCAGCGCGGCCGGGGTGGATTCGCCGAACAGCAGCTGCATGGGCAGGTCGTACCCGGCCTTCCGGGCCCGGCCGACCACCTTCGTGGCGAGCAGCGAATTACCGCCCAGTTCGAAGAATCCGTCCCCGGCGCCCACCCGGTCGACCCCGAGCACCTCCGCGAAGATCTCGCACAGCGCGGCCTCCACCGGGTTGGCGGGCGCCCGGTAACCCTGCGCGGCGGTGAACACCGGCTCGGGCAGGGCGGACCGGTCGAGTTTGCCGACCGGAGTGAGCGGCAACCGGTCGATCAGCATGATCGACTGCGGAACCATGTAGTTGGGCACCAGTTCGGACACGTGCGCGGTGAGTTCGGCGGCGGTGGTGCCCGCCCCGGCCTTCACATACGACACCAGGGCGGTCGCGCCCGCGGCCGTGCGATGCCCGAGGGTGTGGGTGAACTCGACCGCCGGATGCCGGCTCAGCGCCGCGTCGATCTCGCCCAGTTCGATCCGGAAGCCACGGATCTTCACCTGGTGGTCGCTTCGGCCCACGTATTCGATATCGCCGGGGCCGCCGTCCGCGCCGGTGCGGATACGTACCAGGTCGCCGGTGCGGTACATCCGGTCCCCCGGTTTCCCGAAGGGGTTGGCCACGAAGCGCGCGGCGGTGAGCCCGGGCCGGTCGTGGTATCCGCGGGCGAGCGCCCCGCCGGCCAGGTACAACTCGCCGGTGACCCCGAGCGGCGCCGGGCGCAGCCGGGCGTCGAGCACCATGGCCGCGACACCGCGGATCGGTTCGCCGATCGGAATCGGCCCGCCCGGTACCAGCGGTGGCGAGATCACGGTGACGATGGTGGTTTCGGTGGGGCCGTAGGCATTGTGCAGGTTACGGCCCGGCGCCCAGCGCGCCACCACCTCGGCCGGCAGCGCCTCGCCGCCGACCAGGACGTGCTGGAAATCGGTGATTCCCTGGGGGTCCACGGTCGCCAGCGCGGCGGTGGTGATGAAGGCGTGGGTGATCCGTTCCGCGATCAGCACCCGGGCCAGTTCCGCGCCACCGACCACTCCCGGCGGGGTGAGCACCAGAGTGGCCGCGCCGCCGAGCGCGAACAGCAGATCCAGCATGGCAGCGTCGAAACTGGGTGTCGCGAAGTGCAGGATGCGGCTGTCCGGCCGGACATCGAAGCGCTGGGCCGTCTCCGCCGCGAAATTGGACAGTCCGCGGTGGGTGACCACCACGCCCTTGGGAGTTCCGGTGGACCCCGAGGTGTAGATGACGTAGGCCGGATTGTCCATCCGCAGCGGAGTGATGCGGTCCGCGTCGGTGAGCGGGGCACTGGAGGCCCGCAACACCTGTTCACGGACCTCGGCATCGTCGAGGGCCAGCCAGTGGGCCCCCTCGGGCAACTGATCCCGGTACTCGGCCAGGGTGAGTCCCAGTGCCGCGCCGGAATCGGAGAGCATATGGGTGATCCGCGCGGCCGGGTAGCCCGGGTCGACCGGCACGAAGGCGGCACCGGTCTTGGTCACCGCCAAGACCGTGGCCACCGATTCGACCGTACGCGGAATACCCAGTGCCACCAGCGTTTCCGGGCCGACCCCGTACCCCACCAGCACCCGGGCCAGCCGGTTGCTCCAGCGGTCGAGCGCGTCATAGGTGATCTCCACGCCCGAACCGGCGAGCGCGACCGCCTGCCGGTCGACATTCGCGGCGGCGGCGAAGACCTCGGGCAGGGTGCACGGCTGGTCCGGGTCGGCACGACGCAGCGGCGCCAGTGCCGACCATTCCGCGGGCTCGAGCAGTTCGAGATCACCGATGACCACGCCGGGGTCGGCGGCGATCGCTCCGAGCAGCCGGACCAGGCGACGCCCGAGCCGGGCCGCGGTCGGTTCGTCGAAGAGATCGCCGCTGTAGTTCACCGCCACGCCGATACCGTCCGGCGACCGATCGTCGGCCCGGCATTCGGTGAGGGTGAATTGGAGATCGAATTTCGCGATACCGGCGTCGATATCCATCGCCTCGATGCTCAGCCCCGGGAGTTCCAGGGCACGGACCGGTTCGTCGCGCACCGAGAGCATCACCTGGAACAGCGGGTGATGCGCCTGGGAACGGACCGGGTTGAGCACCTCGACCAACCGCTCGAACGGCAGATCCGCGTGCCCGAACGCGTCGAGATCGGTATCGCGCACGGTATCGAGGAGATCGGTGAATCGATCGTTGTGCGCGACCGGCGTCCGCAGGACCAGCGTATTGACGAACATGCCGATCATACGATCGAGTTCGGGCCGTCCGCGGCCGGCGACCGGAGTGCCGACGGCGATATCGCCGACGCCGGTCAACCGGTGCAGCAGCACCGCCAGCGCGGCGTGCAGCACCATGAACAGGCTCACATTGTGGCGCGCGGCAAGACCGCGCAACTCCCGGTGCACTCGGGCGTCGACCCGCTCTTCGACGGTGCCGCCGCGGTAGGACGGCACCGGCGGGCGCGGGCGGTCGGCGGGGACGGCGAGCAATTCGGGCAGTCCCGCCAGACGGGTACGCCAGTAGTCGAGCTGCCGGCGGATCGGTGCGGCGGGATCGTCCTCGCTGCCGAGCAATTCCCGTTGCCACAGGGTGTAGTCGACGTACTGGAGTTGCTCGGCGGCGATATCGGGCCGGGCACCGAGCCGGATCGCCCGGTAGGCGGCCGCCACATCGGCGGCGAGCGGTTCCAGTGACCAGCCGTCCATCGCGATGTGGTGGACCACCAGCACCAGGATGTGTTCGTCCGGCGCCACCACGAACAACGCTGCCCGCAGCGGTATCTCGGTGGACAGATCGAATCCGGGGGTGATGAACCGTTCGATCGCCGCCCCGTGGCCCGCGTCATCGGCCACCGGCGAGTGCAGCGTGACCGCCGCCTCGGCCGCATCGAGCACCCGCTGCACCGGCTCCCCGTCGATCTCCGGGAACACCGTCCGCAGCGTTTCGTGCTGCTCCTGCACCCGGTGCAGGGCACCACGCAGCGCCGCGCGATCGAGCGGACCGCGCAAACGCAGCACCACCGGGATGTTGTACGCACCGGCCGACGAGTCCGAGCCACCGAACCGGTTGAGGAACCACAGTCGCTGCTGGGCCGGGGACAGCGGGATCCGCTCGGGCCGGTCCCGGCGCACCAGGGCGGCCCCCGTGCCGGCGGATTCCCCGTCGAGGCGGGCCGCGAGTTCGGCGACCGTCGGGGCGGCGAACACCGCTCGCACCGGCAGTCGCACCCCGGTGGCCGCGTCCAGGCGACCCACCAGCTGGGTGGCCAGCAGCGAATTGCCGCCGATATCGAAGAAACTCTCGTCCGCGTCGGTGATCGCGACACCCACCAGTTCACCCATGATCGCGGCGACCCGGCGTTCGGTTTCCGAGCCGAGCGCGCGACCGGGTGTGGCGGCGGGCAGGGCCAGGGGTTCGGGCAGCGCGGCGATATCGAGTTTGCCCACCGGCGTGAGCGGGATGTCGTCGAGCAGGGTGAACGCGGCCGGAACCATATGACGCGGCAGGCGAGCGCTCAGATGGTCGCGCAGTTCCTCGGGTTCGGGACGCCGCGCGGGATCGGCCGGATGGACATAGGCGACCAACCGGTCCGAATCGCCGAGCCGGCGCACCTCGACATGGGCGAAGTGCACCGCCGGGTGCGCGGTCAGCGCACCGGCGATCTCGCCGAGTTCGATGCGGAAGCCGCGCATCTTCACCTGGTTGTCGCCGCGGCCCAGATAACGCAGCCCGCCGTCCGAGGTCCAGCGCACCACGTCGCCACTGCGGTAGAGCCGGGCACCGGCCGGGCCGTAGGGGTCCGCGACAAACCGGGCCGCGGTGAGCCCGAAGCGTTCGTGGTAGCCCCGGGCGAGCCCGGGACCACCCAGATACAGCTCACCCGGAACCCCCGCGGGCACGGGCCGCAGGCGTTCGTCGAGCACCAGGGCGCGGGTGCCGCGGATCAGATCGCCCAGCCCGGCCGGATGGCCGGGGGCAACCGGCGTCACCGAGACCACGACCGTGGTCTCGGTGGGCCCGTAGGCGTTGAACATGCGCCGGCCGGGCGCCCAGCGCGACACCAGCTCCGGACCGACGTTCTCGCCGCCGACCATGAGACTCCGCAGCGCCGGCAGCGGCCAGCGTTCGTGGTCGATGGTGGCGAGTGCGGCGGGAGTGATGAAGGTGTGGGTGATCTCGGCACGGGTCATGAATTCACCCAGCTCGTCACCGCCGTACACCTCCGGCGGCACGATGACCATGGCGGCTCCGGCCCCGACCGCGAGCAGCAGGTCCAGAAGCGCCGCGTCGAAACTCGGCGACGCGAAATGCATGGTGCGCGCGGCCGGATTGACCGCCATCCGGTCCCGGAACTCGTCGGCGAGATCGGCGAGCGAGCCGTGGGTCGCGGTAACACCCTTCGGTTTACCGGTGGACCCGGAGGTGTAGATGACATAGGCCACGTCGGTGACCCGTACCGGGCGCAGCCGGTCGCCGTCGGAAATCGGATTCGCGGCCTGGCCGCCGATCTCGCTGCGGCCCGCGGGGGAATCCAGCAGCAGCCAGTCGATCTCCGTACCCCCCGCCGCGCGCAGCCGTTCGGCGTGACCACTACGGGTGATACCGGCCGAGCACCCGGAGTCGGCGAGCATATGCGCGACGCGCTCGGCCGGATAGTTCGGGTCCACCGGGACGAAGGCGGCCCCGGTTTTGGCGACGGCGAGCATGGTCGTCACCGAATCCACGGACCGGGTGAGCCCGAGGGCGACCTTGTCGCCGGTGCCGAGCCCGCGCTGGATCAGCGCGCGGGCCAGGCGGTTGGCGCGCCGGTCGACGTCGGCGTAGGTGAGCACCGTCTCGTCCTCGTACAGCGCCGGACGCGGACCGTGAGCGAGCACGGTGGCACCGAACAGAGCGCCCAGCGTGCGCGGGATCCCGGGGGCGGGGCCGCGGGCCGGGCACAGGGTGTCACGTTCGGTATCGGTGCGGGTGTCGATATCGCCGACCCGTACCGTGGGCCGGGCGCCGATCGCGGCGAGCACCCGGAGGAAGCGGTCCGCGAGCGTTTCGACAGTGGTCGCGTCGAACAGTTCGTCGGCGTAGACGAATTCGAGGTCACCGTCGGAGAGATCACCGGCCCGCAACTCCAGATCGAACTTGGCGCGCGCGATATCGAGCGCGGCCGCCCGCACCATCAGCCCGGGCAGTTCCAGGTCGGGCACCGGAGTGTCCTGCACGGTGAGCGCGACCTGGAACAGCGGGTGGCGCGCGGTGGCGCGCGGATCGTGCCCGAGCGCGGCCACCACCTGTTCGAAGGGGATATCGGCGTGCGCCAGCGCGGCGAGTTCGGTATCCCGGTCCGCCCGCAGCAGGGCGGTGAACGGGCGGGCCGGATCGACCGTGGAGCGCAGGACCAGCGTATTGACGAACATCCCGACCAGATCGGCCAGCCGGCTGTCCGTACGTCCGGCGACCGGGGTGCCGATGGCGATATCGCGGCCACCGGTGACCGCCCGCAGCAGCACCGCAAGCGCCGAACGCAGCAGCATGAACGGACTCACGCCCTCGGCGTGGGCCAGGTCCACCAGGGCGGTGCGCACCGGCTCCGGAATACTGCGGCGGACCGCGGCGGCCGTCTGCTCAGGTTCGGCGGGGCGGGGCCGGTCATAGGGCAGGGGCAGCTCGTCGGGCAGACCGGCGAGCTGGTCCCGCCAGTAGCCGAGCTGGCGAGCGGCGAGGCTGTCCGGGTCGGTCTCGCGACCGAGGTGTTCGCGCTGCCAGAGGCCGAAATCGGCGTACTGCACCGGCAGCGGCGACCACTGCGGCACGGCCCCGGCGCGGCGGGCCTGGTAGGCCAGCGCGAGGTCCCGGATCAGTGGCCCCATCGACCAGCCGTCGGCTGCGATGTGGTGGAGCACCACCCCGAGCCGGTAGCGGTCGGTCCCGGTGTGCAACAGGATCGCCCGCAACGGAGTCCCCCCGGTGAGATCGAATCCGGTGGTGGCCGTTACCCGGAGCGCCGCTTCGGCGCCGGCGTCGTCGGTCTCCTGCGGTTCCAGGGTGGGCAGTGCCCACGCCGCGGGCAGAATGCGCTGCTGGGCACCGTCACCGTCGGCGGGGAAGACGGTGCGCAGGACCTCGTGCCGTTCGACGATATCGCCGAGCGCCGCCCGCAGCGCGGGGACGTCCAGCGCACCCTCGATATCGATTACGAACGCGATGTTGTAGGCGCTGGACTCGGGCGCGAATCGGTTGAGGAACCACAGCCGCTGCTGCGGCAGCGACAACGGCAACCGCGCCGGCCGCGGATCGTAGGCGGCCAGCGGGATCCGGGCGGTGGCCGGAGTCCGCAGCAACTGTTCGGTCAGCGCCGCGACGGTCGGAGCCTCGAATACCGCGCGGACCGGCAGGTCCACCCCGAACCGGTCGTAGAGCTCCCCGACCAGCCGGGTCGCCAGCAGCGAGTTACCACCCAGGTCGAAGAACGGATCCTCGGCGCCGGTCACCGCGCACCCCAGCACCTCCGAGAAGACCTCGGCGACCCGGCGCTCGGCCTCGGTGGCGGGGGCGCGGGAGTCGCTGCCCGTATTCAGGAACACCGGTTCGGGCAGCGCCTTACGGTCCAGCTTGCCCGAGGGTGCTTTCGGGAACTCCGGCAGCACGGTGACGGCGTCGGGGACCATGTACGCGGGCAGTTGCCCGCGTACGGCCGCTCGGACCGCGGCGGGATCCACTGTGCTGTCGGCGACGAGATAGGCCGCCAGCCGCTGCCGGGCGTGCGCGTCGGTGTGCACCATCGTCAGGGCCGACCGCACTCCCGGATGGCCGCGCAGTACGTGGTCGATCTCCGAGAGTTCGATCCGGAAGCCGCGCAGTTTCACCTGATCGTCGGCGCGGCCGAGGAACCGCAGCCGGCCGGTCCGGTCGGCCACCACCAGATCGCCGGTGCGGTACATCCGTTCGCCGCGCCGGCCGTACGGACCGGCCACGAAACGGGACGCGGTCAGGCCGTGCCGGCCCAGATAGCCACGGGCCACACCGGGGCCCGAGACATACAGCTCACCCGGGGTACCGGGCGGTACCGGACGCAACCGGCAGTCCAGCAGGAACAACCGCATACCGCGCACCGGATGGCCCAGCGGCACCGGACGACCGGGCCGCATCGGACCGGACATGGTGGCGGCCACCGTCGCCTCCGACGGGCCGTACATATTGTGCATGCGGTACCGGTCGGCCCAGGCCGCCACCAGGTCGGGACTGCACGCCTCACCACCGACCATGACACTGCGCAAGTGCTCCGGCCCGGACGGGTCGACCGTGGCCAGGGCGGCGGGGGTGACGAACGCGTGCGTGACGGCTTCGGCCCGCAGCAACGCGGCGAGTTCGGCACCGCCATAGACATCCGGCGGCGCGATCACCACGGTGGCCCCGCAGACGAACCCGAGCAGCAGTTCGAGCACCGAGGCGTCGAAACTCGGCGAGGAGAAGTGCAGGGTGCGCGAGTCCGGAGTGACCCCGAACAGATAGCACTGTTCGGCGGCGAAGGACGACAGTCCGGCGTGGGTGACGACGACGGCTTTCGGGGTGCCGGTGGAGCCGGAGGTGTAGATCAGGTAGGCCGGATGCGCTGCCCGCAACGGCGCGATCCGGTCGGCGTCGGTGATCGATGCGGCGGAGACGGAGGCACAGTCGATTTCGACATCCGGCGAGCCGAGGATCAGCCACGACTCCACGGCGCCGGGCAGCCCCGCCAGCGCCGCGACCTGCTCTCGGCCGGTGACGCCGAGCCGGGCACCGGAATCGGTGAGCATATGGGCGATCCGGTCCGCGGGGTAGCCCGGATCGACCGGGACATAGGCGGCGCCGGTCTTGGCGACCGCCCAGACCGCGGTGATCGCGTCCAGACCACGCGGCAGCGCCAGCGCGACCACGGTTTCGGGTCCGGCCCCCTGCTCGATCAGCAGCCGGGCCAGCCGGTTCGCGCGTTCGTCCAGCTCCCGGTAGGTGGTGTCTCGTCCGCGGTACCGGACCGCGACGCCGTCGGGATCCTTGACCGCCGACCGGCCGAACAGATCGGCCAGCAGCACCGGTGGTTCGGCGGGGCCACCTGCCAGCGGAACGAGGTTGCCGCGCTCGCGCCGCTCCAGCACCTCGATATCGCCGACCGGCCGCCGGGGGGTGCCGACCGCCGCGTCCAGCACCGCGACGAACCTTCGCGCGATCGCCGCGACGGTCCGCTCGTCGAACAGGTCGGTCGCGTAACCGATCTCGGCGTGCAGTTCACCGCCGGCATTGTCGTCGTGGATCTCGAGCTGGAGATCGAATTTCGCGATGGCCCCGTCCAGCGGCAGGATCTCGGTGCGTACGCCCGGCAGCGCCAGTTCCAGCTCCCCGGCGTTGTCGTAGGACAGCATCACCTGGAACAGCGGGTGACGCGCCCCGGAGCGCTCCGGGTTCACCACCTCGACCAGCCGCTCGAACGGAACGTCGGCGTTGGCGAAGGCATTCAGATCGGTTTCCCGGACGATATCGAGCATCCGCTCGAAATCCGCGCCGGGATCGACCTCCGTGCGTAGCACCAGGGTGTTGACGAACATGCCCACCAGTTCGTCCAGCGCCGGATCGGTACGGCCCGCGATGGGGGTACCGATGACGATATCGGTGCTACCGCAGATACGGGCCAGCAGCGTGGCCAGCGCGGCATGCACCACCATGAACATGCTCGCCCCGCGCGCGGCCGCCAGTTCCGCGGCCGCGCGGCGGGTGCCGGCCGGGATGGTGAACGAGACCCGCCCGCCTCCGGTGGAGCGGCGGGCGGGACGCGGACGGTCCAGCGGGAGGTCGAGCTGATCGGGTAGCCCGGCCAGTTCGGCCCGCCAGTGGGTGATCTGCCGGCTCAGCGCGCTGCCCGGATCGGATTCCTCGCCGAGCAGTTCCCGCTGCCACAGCGCGAAATCGGCGTACTGCACCGGTAGCGGAGTCCACTGCGGTGCCCGGCCGGCGACCCGCGCCTCCACCGCGGTGGTCAGATCCCGGGCCAGCGGCGCGACCGACCAGCCGTCCCCACAGATGTGGTGCAGCACCAGCACGAGGACATGGCTGTCGTCGTCGAGGGCGTACAGGGCGACCCGGACCGGGAACTCGGTGCGCAGATCGAACGGCCGGGACACGAATTCCGCCGCCAGCCCGGTGATCCGGGCGCTGTCGGCCGCGCGCACTTCGAGCGCGAGCCCGGCCTCGGCGGCCGGATGGATCTGCTGGTACGGGCCCTCGCCGGACTCTGGGAAGGTGGTCCGCAGGCTTTCGTGCCGCTCCAGCACGTCGAGCAGCGCGGCCTGCAACGCCTCGATATCCAGGATGCCGTCCAGCCGGACGGCGAGCGGCATGTTGTAGGCGGCGGCGTGCTCGGCGAAGCGGTTCAGGATCCAGAGCCGCTGCTGGGCCGGGGAGAGCGGGATCCGGTCGGGCCGGGCCATCGGGACCAGTTGCGGGGAGGCGAGGTCCGGTTCGTGCACGGAGAACCGATCGGTGAGTTCGGCGATGGTGCCGGCCTCGAACAGATCACGGATGGTCAGCGCGGTGCCGAGCGCGGTGTTGATCCGCGCGACCGCGCGGGCCGCGACCAGCGAATTGCCGCCGAGTTCGAAGAATCCGTCGTCGATGCCGACCTCCGGTACACCCAGCAGTTCGGCGAATATCGTGGCCAGGATTTCTTCCACGTCGTTACGCGGCGCGGTCCGGGACCGCTGTGCGGTGGGGCCCGGGGCCGGCAGCGCCGCCCGGTCGATCTTGCCGTTGCTGTTCAGCGGCAGTTCGTCGAGCACGGTGACCGTGGCCGGCACCATATAACCGGGCAATGAGCGGGCCAGACCCGCCCGGACCGCATCCGATTCGAGTACCGCCCCGCCGCGCGCCACCACATAGGCCGCGAGCCGATCGCCGGCGGGGCCGCGGTGGGCGACGCAGACCGCGCGGGCGATCCGCTCGTCGGCCAGCAAGGTGGATTCGATCTCGCCGAGTTCGATACGCAACCCGCGGATCTTGACCTGGAAATCGGTGCGGCCCAGATATTCCAGCACCCCGCGACGGCTTTCGGCGGACCCGAGCTGCCAGCGGGCCAGATCTCCGGTGCGGTACATCCGTGCACCCGGAGTGAACGGGTCGGCCACGAACCGTTCGGCGGTCAACGGCGCCTGGCCGATATAACCGCGCGCCAATTGCACCCCGGCCAGGTACAGCTCCCCGACCGCGCCCGGCGGGACGGGGCGCAGCGCCGCATCGAGGACATAGGTGCGGGTGTTCCACACCGGAGAACCGATCGGGACCGATTCGGGATCCGCCGGGCAGTGCCAATAGGTGACGTCGACCGCGGCCTCGGTGGGCCCGTACAGGTTGTGCAGTTGCGGGCCCGGCAGCGCCGCGTGGAAATCACGTACGGTGGCCGGCGGCAGTGCTTCACCGCTGCAGAACACCCGGCGCAGTGACACGCAGTCGCCGACCTCGGTATCGGTGACGAAGACCGAGAGCATCGAGGGCACGAAATGGGCTGTGGTGATGTCCTTCTCGCGGATGACCTGTGCCAGGTAGGCCGGATCGCGGTGCCCGTCCGGGCGCGCCACCACCAGCCGGGCACCGGTCTGCAGCGGCCAGAAGAACTCCCATACCGAGACATCGAAGGTCGCCGGGGTCTTCTGCAGCACGGCATCGGTGTGGTCGAGCGGGTACTGGTGCTGCATCCAGCGGAGCCGGTTCACGATCGCGTCGTGGGTGATGCCGACGCCCTTCGGGGCGCCGGTGGAACCCGACGTGTACAGCACATAGGCCAGGTGGTCGCCGCGCAGCGGTGAGATCCGGTCGGTGTCGGTGACCGGCGCGGGATCGAAACCGGAGAGATCGGCGGTATCGACGGCGATCAGTTCGGCATTGCCGGGCAGTTCCAGACCGTCACGGATGGCGACCAGCAGCGCGACCGGACGGGCCCGGTCCACGATCCCGGCCAGCCGCGCGACCGGATGCTCCGGGTCCAGCGGAAGGTAGGCGGCACCGGTCTTGATCACGGCGTACATCGCGACCACCAGTTCGATACTGCGCCGCAGGCACAGCCCGACCACCTGTTCCGGCCCGGCGCCCGCCGCGATCAACAGCCGGGCCAGACGATTCGCCCGGCCGTCGAGTTCGCGGTAGGTCAGCGCCGCACCCTCGAACTCCACTGCCACGGTCTCCGGGCAGTTCCGCACCCGGTCGGCGAAGATATCGGCGAGCGTGCCGGTGTGGACCTCGGCGGTCGTATCGTTCCAGGTGTGCAGCACCTGCCGCTGTTCGGAGTCGGTGAGCACGGGCAGTTCCCGGACGAGAGTATCGCCGCCGGTGGTGAGGAAGCGGTCCAGGAAGCCCAGGAACCGGCGGTGGTGGGCGGCGACCTCGTCGTCGCTGTAGAGCAGCGGGTTGGCCTCGAAATCGAGATGGACGCGGCCGCCGTCACCGTTGTACAGGTTGACCGAGAGGTCCTCGACCGGCCCGGTCGCCAGCACATGGACCGAGACCTCGCATTCGGCGAAGCGCAGCGGCTTGCTGAACAGCATGATGTTGATCATCGGGCCGAAGAATCCGCGCGTCTCGCGGTCGTAACCGCAGTCGCGGCGGATATCGTCGTGCCGGTAGCGCTGATGCCGGAGGGCACCGGTGATCTGGCGTTCCACCACCCGGACGACATCCTTGACCGTGGTCCCGGCCGCGAAGCGGATCCGCAGCGGCACCACATTCGACACCACTCCGGCCGAGCGGCGCAGCGATACGGTGGTTCGCGCGGATACGGGCAGGCTCAGTACCACGTCGTTCTCTCCGGTCATGGACCGGACGTAGCAGGCCATGGCGGCGGCGTACAGGATCGGATCGGTCGCTTTGCGTTGCGCGGCTGCCGCCGCGAGGGACGCCTCGGTGGTCTCGCTCAGGACCGCGGTGGCGAGCCGGCGGCCCGCGTCCACGGTGGCCGGTGGATTGGCCACTGTGGACAGACTGACGACCTCCCCTGCGCCGTCGAGGATTTCGCTCCAGTAGTCGCGGTCGCTGGTGAATCGCTGCGTATTCCGGTATTCGCGCTCCCCTGCGTAGAGCTCGGCCAGCGGGGTGGCACGCGACACCGAGGGTTCCCGGGACTCCTTGTAGGCCGTGTAGATCTCCGCGGCGCGGACCAGCGCGTTCATCGCCGCATAACCGTCGACAAGGATATGGTGCACCCGGGAATACCAGATGTAGTCGTGATCTCCGGTGCGCAGTACGGCATTGAAGACAAGCGGATCGTGGTCGATATCGACCGGGGTGCGGACGTCGTTCTTCATCCAGGCCAGGGCCGCGGCGGGCGGATCCGGCTCGGACCGCAGATCCACCCGGGCCCAGCCGGGTCGCGTCGCCGGATCGATCACCTGGTGGGGCACTCCGTCGACCTGGACGATGCGCTGCAGACCGACCTCGGTCTCCACGCCGAAACGTTCGATCGCGTACAGCAGCAGACCCGGGTCCAGATCACCATGGAATTCCACGTACTCGGCGATGACGAGAGGGATCTCGGGTTGGATCCGCTGGGCGTACCACATCGCTGTCTGCGCGGGTGTGAGCGGAAACGGCTCGGCCGAAACTTCCGCCGACGAACTGCTATCGACCCCGGTGGCCGACGATCTCATCAATCACTCCGTTCTACAGCTCGACACTCCCCGAACAGCCCGCAACCGGCCTGCACCGGCCGTGGGGTGTGATTCACGACTGGTTATTCGGAGCATCACGGTGGATGGATTGCAGTCGAAACCGAATGGTTACCTAAGACCGGAACAGCTATCGGACCACAATGTCCGATTTCCGGCACGCTGATGACGCCGAGACACGGAAGATCGCTTAACTTCTGGCCCGGCGGGGCCGGACGCTGCCTAGATACTACGCACAAAGAGCCAGCATGTTTACCCCTCGAAACCGAAAAATAAACAATGCGCAAAACGGAAGAACCGCCGACACCCCAGACGTTATCGCAGACTCGCCGGTGACGGCGATAATCCGGGTCGGCGGTCAGCCGGACACGGGCGCCGTGGGGGTCTCGGCCGGTCCTCGAGCGACTCGCCGCCGGACGATCGTGAGCACCACACCGGCCGCCGTCACGAATACGGCGAGCAGCTCCGGCCACTGCCCCAGCACCGTCGCCGGGGTGTGCGAATCACGCAGCGGCACCTCGGCGATCAGCGCCTCCGGGGTGAACAGCGCGCTCTGCTGCCGCACCGTGCCGTCCGCGGCGATGATCGCGCTGACCCCCGAGGTGGCGGCCACGACCAGCGAGCGCCCGTGTTCGACCGCCCGCACCCTGGACATCGCCAGTTGCTGGTAAGTCATTTCACTGTCGCCGAAAGTCGCATTGTTCGTAGGGACCGCGAGCAATTGCGCTCCCGAGTGCAACGAATCCCGGAAAGCCCGGTCGAAAGCGACCTCGTAACAGGTTGCCACCCCTATTTCCGTACCTGCGGCCCGAATTGTTCCATCTCCGTGACCCGGCACGAAGTATCCTGCCCGGTCCGCATAGTCCGAAAAGAGCCGGAAGAATCCGCGCATCGGCAGGTATTCACCGAATGGCTGTACTATTTTTTTGTCGTGCCGGTCCCCCGGGCCGTTTTCCGCGGTCCACACCATCACCGAATTCGTCGTGGTGCCGTCCCCGTTGACCAGCACCGCTCCCACCAGAATCGGTGCCGAGATGCGCCGGGCCGCCGCCGAGATGAGCGCGGACGCGTCGGGATTGCGCAACGGGTCGATATCGGAGGAGTTCTCGGGCCACACGACCACATCCGGAGCCGGAAACAGACCGCTCGCCACCTCATCGGCCAGTTGTTCGGTCCGGCGGACATGATTGTCGAGCACGGCCCGGCGCTGCGCATTGAAATCGAGGCCGAGACGGGGCACGCTGCCCTGGATGGCGGCCACGGTGATCGTCCGGTCGCCTTCCAGCGGACCGGGCAGCGTCGCCCGGAGTCCCAGCCCGGCCAGCGCCAGCAGCAGACAGGTCGCCGCCGCGGCGGCCGTCGCCGCCCGTCCGTCACGCCCGGCGGGGCCGCGGCTCGGGAGATCCGGCGAGGCGGCCGCGGCCCTGTCCTCTTCTCCATGCACCGCAGCGCTCTCCTCACCGCGGCCGACCGTCTCCACCGAGCCGGCACTCACCGGCCTACGGCGCCGGCCTGCCTCCCGGAGCACCCCCAGCACCACCGCGGCCCCGCAGGTACCGCTCAGTGCGACGGCCAAGCTCACCAGCGGCGCGCCACCATAGGCCGCGAGCGGCAGAAACCATCCGTCGGCCTGCCCGAAGGCCAATCGCCCCCAGGGAAACCCGCCGAACGGAAAACTCGATCGGCCCCATTCGGCGGCCGTCCACGCCAGGGCCAGCCACAGCGGCCACCCCGGCAAACGGCCCAGTATCCGGCCGAGCACCCCGAACAGGCCCAGATACACCGCGCACGCGGTGGACAGCGCGAGCCACGGCAGCGGACCCACATAGATCCCTGTCCACGGCAGGAGTGGAAGGAAGAAACCGAGTCCGGCGAGGAAGCCGTAGCCGAAACCGGCCCGCAGCCGGGGCCCGCTACGCACGACCAGGGTCAGCAGCGCGATCCCGGCGGGGGCGAGGAACCACCACGGCCGGGGCGGGAAGCTGCCGAACAGTAGGACTCCGGCGAACACCGCGGCCACCGACCGCACCACCACCGGGTGGCGGGTGAGCCCCCCGGTCCACCGAATCGCCGGCCCGTCACCCTGGTTCACTGCTGCATCCTGTTCCACTCGAGCCGAGATCACGCCTGATAGATGGGGACACCGTCGCGCACGGTGCGCAGGCAGCGCGGCAGGTCGGCGTCCGGGGCCAGCGACGGCAGTCCGGGGACCCGGGAGCGGGGGTCGGTGGACCAGCGCTGGACCGTATCAGTGGGCGCGGCGACCACCAGTTCACCGGCCTCCCATACCGCGTACGACGCGGGTGCCCCCGGCACCAGGGTTCCGGCGACGCCGTCGCGTACGCCACCGGCCCGCCACGCGCCGCGGGTGGCGGCGGCGAAGGCGGCCCGGGGGGAGAGACCATGCCCGGGGGTGCGGTGGTGCACGGCCGCGCGGACCGCCGCCCACGGGTCGAGGGCGGTTACCGGTGCGTCCGAGCCGATGGCCAGCGAGACACCGGCCGAGGCCATGGCGGCGAACGGGTTCAGGGCCGCAGCGCGGCTGGCGCCGAGCCGTTCGGCGTACATCCCGTCGGGCCCGCCCCAGGCCAGGTCGAACGCCGGTTGCACACTGGCGATCACACCCCAGGCGGCGAGTGCTTCGATCTGTGCCGCGTCGAGCAGTTCCGCGTGCTCCACCCGGTGGCCGCGCGCGGCCACCGCCGGACCGCCGAGTTCGGCAACCACCTGCCCGAACCCGGCCACGACCGCGTCCAGTGCTCCGTCGCCGATGGCGTGGAAGCCCGCTTGGACACCCGCCTCGGTACAGGCCCGCACATGCGCGGCGATATCCCCGGCGTCCAGGTAGGAGACCCCGGTCCCGGGGTCGTCGGCGTACGGGTCGCGCAACCGGGCGGTATGAGAGCCGATGGATCCGTCCACGAACAGGTCACCGGCGAGCCCGTGCGCCCCGAGATCGGACAGCAGGGTGCGCGCCTCGTCCGCGCTGCGCACCGCCTGACCCCAGTAGCCCCGTACCAGCACACCGTGCTCGAAGGCGAGCAGTTCGCGCAGATCGGTTTCTCCCTCTATATCGGGGCCCGCGCATTCGTGCACGGCCGCGATCCCGTGCGCGGCCGCGGCGTCCAGCGCGGTCCGCCGGGCCGCGTCCCGCTGCGCCCGGGAGAGCCGGGCCCGGGCCGCGGCCCGTACGAGATGATGCGCCGCCGCCCGTACCGGCTCCCCCGGTGTGAACCCGGACGCGGAACGCAGTCCCGGCGCCTCGTCCAGCAGTGCGGAGGAGGCCACCGCCGAATGCGCGTCCACCCGCGCCAGATACACCACCTGGCCGGGCCCGGCGGCGGCGTCCACTTCGGCCACCGTCGGCGGCCGGCCCTCCGGCCAGCGGGTCTCGTCCCAGCCGTCGGCGAGGATCGCGCCGTCGGGGTGGCGGGCGGCGTGGTCGGTGACCAGTTCCAGGCAGTGAGTGAGGGAACGGGCCGCGGAGAGGTCGAGGCCCGCGAGTTGCAGGCCGAGCGCGGTGGTGTGCAGATGGGGTTCCACGAACGCGGGAGTCACGAAGGCGCCGTCGAGCTCGACGACCTCGGCGTCCGGATGCAGGGCACGTCCCACATGGTCGGCACCGAGCCATACGACGACGCCGTCGGTCACCGCCAGGGCAGTGGCATCGGGCGCACTCGAACTGTAGATCCGGCCTCCGACCAGCAGCTGCGTACTCACGGGAGTCCAGTCTGCCGCACCGCCGCCCGGGTCGCGCGGGCCGGTCCGTGCGCCGGCCGGCGGGGCGGGACCACGACGGCGCCGGATCACCTGCCCGACCGCGGCGAATTACGCTGCCTGCATGACCAACACGCTCGGCGCGGTCGGTACCGCCGACTACGTTCTGCTCACCACCTTCCGCAAGGACGGCACCCCGGTGCCGACACCTCTGTGGGCGGTGGCGGAGGACGGCAAACTCTATGTCTGGACCGTTACCGACAGCTGGAAGGTGAAAAGGTTGCGGCGCAACCCGGAGGTCACCCTGCAACCGTGTGATTACAAGGGCACTCCGCGTGGTGAGGTGATCCACGGCACCGGCCGGGTCCTCGATGCCGACGGCAGCGCGCGGGTCCGCCGCCTGATTCGCCGCAAGTACCGGCTCACCGGGCCACTGGTGGTGTTCGGCAGCGTCCTGCGTCGTGGGAAGTCGGGCACCGTCGGCATCGAACTCAGTCCACGGGTCGAGTAGGCCACCCCGGAATAAACGGCCACCGTCCGGATCGGTGGCGGCGAAATTTCCACCCGGCAGCGCCCGGCACGCGACGCGGTTACCGCTCGCGCGCCGGGCCCCGGGCGCCGTTACCGCGACCGATGGGCCGTATCGGGCCCGGACCACGCCGTGTGCCGGAAGGAGTTGGACCTCACCGGTTCCGAGCGGACGCGTAGTGCGAGCAAAACCCGCTGATCACCGCTCCGGCGTGCCAGGTGGACCGCTTCGGGGCCGCAGCCATTCCTCCAGATCGTCTGCGGCGCCGAGCTCGGCGGCGAGTTCCGCCCGCTCGGCGTCGGTCAGCCCCAGCGCCACCAGGTCGGCCCGGCGCTCGGCGGCCTTGTCCGGATTTCCGCGCGCGATGGCGAGTTCGGCCAGCGCCGCCAAGGCGCGGGCCCGGTCCAGCACACCGGCGGCCGCGCCGTGGCGGCGCAGCCCGGACTCGAGCGCTCGTTCGGCGGCCTTGTCGTCGTTCTTGGAATCACGCAGGATCCGGGCGTTGTCGAGCACTCGGGCGAGACCGGTCAGTTTCGCCGAGCCGCCGTACTCGAGTTCCGCCGGCTCGGTCCGGGCGATATAGATCACCCGGTTGCCGTCCGGGTCGATAAGACTGAACCGGGTCTGCCCGGCCCGGAACCGAGTGATCCGCCCGGGCCCCTGCGCGGGGATTCGCCCGAACCGTTCCCGTAGCGCGGTGCCGAAGTGGCGATGCCGGTCGGCGACGTCGTCGACCATGACCAGACACACCGCCTCCGTGGCCGCGTGGTCCGCGGAGGCGGAGGTGAAGTGGAGGTCGCAGTCGTGCGCCGAGATCGCGCCGTAGACATACGGCTTCGTCTGTTCGTAGGTGACCGTGTAACCGAGCGCCCGGTAGAAGTCGAGCGTGCGGGCCAGATCGTGGGTGGGCAGCACCGGTACCGCGGTATCTCCCATGAGAACCCTCTCAATAGTCAATTTTGACTACCGAAGGCTAGGGTGCGCGTCCCTAGGAAGTCAAATTTGAGTACCGTACTGTTCCGGTGACGGAAGGAGCGCCGATGGCGGCGGTACGGTTGCTGGTTCTCGGAGTGGCACGGCGGCGGCAGCCGACCCACGGTTACGCGGTGCGCCGTGAACTGCTGTCCTGGCGCGCCGATACCTGGACCAATGTGCAGCCCGGCTCCATCTATCACGCCGTGAAACAGCTCACCCAGGAGGGAAAGCTCCGCACCCTGGGCACCGAGGAGGGCGGCCGGGGCCCGGGCCGCACTCTGTTCGAACTCACCCCCGCCGGCGAAGCGGAGTTCCTGGAGCGCATGGACGAGGCGCTGACCAGCGTGGATATGGAGGAACTGGGTGCCGGTATCGCCTTCATGGACGCCTTGCCGCGCGCCCATGTGATCACGAAACTACGCGAACAACGCGAGGCCGGCCGCGCGATCCGCGACGACCTGCTGGCCATGGTCGGCGACTATCCGGGCCGTTACGAACCCCCGCACGCCACCGATCTGCTCGAACTGTGGAGTGGGGTCTTCGACAATCTCACCGGCTGGACCGCCGGTGTACTGGACCGCTTGGAGCGGGGCGAGTACCGCATGGCCGACGATGCCTAGATCCCGCGCGGTTCCGCGGGCGGGAGCCGCCTTTCCACGATAGTGCTCGAGTGCGGCCGCTCGTCGGTGTACCACTCGCTCACCACGACACCGTCCACGACATCGGCATCGATCACCGCGGGCCGGTACGGCGCGGCCGCGGCGATCTTCGCGACCCGGCGCGCGGCCAGGGCCGCCAGTATCGGGCGGAACAGCGCGCGGGTCGGCGGGATGAGCATCAGCAGCCCCACCACCGAGGAGACCAGCCCGGGAACGAACATCAGCAGGCTGCCCGCACCCACCAGCGCGCCGTCGGCGACCGCGGCACCCGGGGTGATCTCACCCCGCGAGGCACGGCGGAACTGTTCGCCCACCCGGCGCCACTGCGAGCCGAGCAGCAGCATGCCCGCGGCGGAACTGGCGATGAGTAACAGGATGGCGGGAACAGCGCCGAGCCAGGTGACGGCGGCGGCGAAGACGGCGATCTCGGCGACGAGGTAGACGAGGAAACCGAGGACGGGCATGGGCGAACCTTTCGGTCGGGCTACCCACCCAACGAACGAGATGTCCGTTTTGCTCCCGGAACCCTCGATTGCCTGGCTTCCGGCGGCGGGAGCCCGAACCCCGCCTCCGGATTCCGGCCGCCCGCGGCGCAAGTTCCGGGCCGGTCTCCACCTCACCTGTTCCGGCCGCCCGCTCCCGATATTCAGCCGCCCGGACGCACCACGCCGGTTTCGTAGGCCAGCACCACCGCCTGCACCCGGTCCCGCAGGCCCAGTTTGGTCAGTACCCGGCCGACGTGGGTCTTCACCGTGGCTTCGGACAGGAACAGCTGGCCGGCGATCTCGGCATTGGACCGCCCGGCGGCTATCTGTTCGAGCACTTCGCGTTCGCGGGCGGTGAGCACCTCGAGGATCCCGGGGTCACGCGAGGGCGTGGGTTCTTCGGCGATGAGCCGGTCGAGGAGGCGTTTGGTGACCTTCGGCGACACCACCGCGTCCCCGGCCGCGACACTGCGGATGGCCGAGATCAGGTCTTCGGGCGGAGTGTCCTTGAGCAGGAAGCCGCTCGCGCCGGCACGCAGCGCGCCCAGAGCGTGTTCGTCGAGGTCGAAAGTCGTCATCACCAGGACCCGGGCGCCGTGGTCGGCCGCGAGGATGCGTCCGGTGGCGGTGACCCCGTCCACGACCGGCATCCGGACGTCCATGAGCACCACGTCGGGGGTCAGCTCGGCGGCCCGGGCGACCGCAGTGGCGCCGTTGTCGGCTTCGCCGACCACCTCGATATCGGGGTGTGCGCCGAGCACCATCTTGAGTCCTACGCGCATGAGTTCCTGGTCGTCCACAACGAGCACGGTGATCGGCACGGATTCCAATGTAGTGGCGGCCGGTACCTATTCCCGATCCGGTGCGGACAGCGGAATCCGCGCATACACCCGCCAGGCGCCGTCGGTCCGGCGCCCGGCCTCGAGACTGCCGCCGAGCACCGCCATCCGTTCGCGCATCCCCGCCAGGCCCAGGCCGCTGCCCTCGATGCGGTCCTCGGGGCGCACCGGGACGCCGCCGGAGTCGACGACCTCCACCTCGATGTGGTCGGCGTGCCGCCGCACCCGCACCCACGCCTTCGGGTGCGCGCCGGCGTGACGGAGGGTGTTGGTCAGTGCTTCCTGCACGATGCGGTGTGTGCCCAGGCTGATCTCGGGCGCGACGCCGTCCAGTTCGCCGGCCAGCTCCAGTTCGACCGCCAGGCCCGCGTCCCGCATCAGCTGCACCACCGCCGCGAGCCCCGCCGTCCCGTGCTGGGGAACTTCGTCGGGGGCGTGTTCGGTGCGCAGTAGCGCGACGGTGCGGCGGAGTTCGCGCAATGCCTCGCGCCCGGTCCCGGCAATGGTGACCAGCGCCTGTTCGGTGGTGTCGGGGTCGGTGCGCAGGGCGAAGCGCGCGCCGTCGGCCTGGACGATCATCACGCTCACCGCGTGCGCGACCACATCGTGCAGTTCCCGGGCGATCCGGGTGCGCTCGGCCGAAACCGCGTCGTGCGCACGACGTTCCCGGTCGGAGTCGGCGACGGCCAGCCGGGCCGCCACCTCGGCGTCGTAGGCGCGGCGGGCGCCGGTGAACTCGCCCAGCGCCCAGCACAGGGCGAAGAAGACCGAGACGAACGCGAGATCCCCGGCCCGGAATCCGCTCAGCAGCGCCATCCCGTACGCGGTATCGGCGACCAGTGCCAGCACATACCAGAGTCCCGCACGCCGGCCGACATAGGCGACCAGCGTGTACAGCATCACCCCGTGGCCGATCAGCGCGGCGTGCCCGGTGGGGTCGCCGACGAGGTAGCCGATGGTGCTGGCACAGATCGACAGTGCCATGAAGGTCACCGCCATGGCCCGGGGATAGATGCGGCGCAGCACGATCGGGAGCGGGATGAGCACCGAGAACACCAGGAAGGCGGCGAGGTGGGTGCTGTCGCGGGCCATGGTGAGGTCGAACACCAGTAGCGCCGCCGCGAGCGCGGAGTCCGCGACGACAGGGTTGTCTCGAAGCCACAGAATGAACCGGCGCACCCGCCCAGCCTAGGAGGAAGGCTGCGGCAGAATCCGTGAGCGGGTGATCTCGGCCTGCGGACCGTCTGGTTTGCTTGGCGGGTGGATGTGACCGACTGGCTGATGCTGCTGCCGGCTGCGGCCGCCGCCGGCTGGGTGGACGCCGTGGTGGGCGGTGGCGGCCTGATCGTGCTGCCGACCCTGCTGCTGGTGGCCCCCGGCCTCGCGCCGCAGACGGCACTGGGTACCAACAAGCTGGCGGCGGTTGCGGGCACGGCCACGGCGGCGGCCACCTTCGCCCGGAAGGTTCCGCTCCAATGGCGGCTGCTGATACCCGCGGCCGTACTGGCGGCGATCACGGCGGCGGCGGGCGCGGCCGCGGTGGCGCTCATCGACCGAGACCTGTTCATTCCGATCGTGCTGGTGGTGCTGATCGGGGTGGCGATCTTCGTCACCGCCCGGCCCACGATCGGGATCACCCTGGCCACCCATCCCCCCTCGCGCCGCAAGGTCGTGCTGGTGGTGGCGCTGGCCGCGGGTCTGATCGGCGCCTACGACGGACTGCTCGGTCCCGGCACCGGGACCTTCCTGATCATCACGTTCGCCACCCTGCTCGGCACCGAGTTCGTCCGGGCGGCGGCGATGGCGAAAGTGATCAACTGCGGTTCGAATATCGGGGCGCTGATCTACTTCGGTGCCACCGGACATGTGCTGTGGGCGCTGGGCGCGGCGATGGCGCTGGCCAATATCGCGGGCGCGGTACTGGGTTCGCGGATGGCTCTGGACCGCGGCGCGGAGTTCGTCCGTGCGGTGCTGCTGGTGGTCGTGGTGGCCATGGTGATCAGGCTGGGCTGGCAGCAGTTCGGTTGAGCGCCCGCGCCGGCAGATCCACGGCTCGTCCGGAGCCGGTTGCGCCGCAGTTCCCCACCGCAACCGGCTCCGTGAACCGCGGTCCCGCTGTCCACCGCCACCCGATCCGGGCCCCTGCGCCCGCTCGCCGCGTGGTTACCCGCGCGTTTCGCTCCGGATATCCATCACGACGGCCTTGGGTTCGGTGAAGAACTCGCGGCTGAAGTTGCCGCCTTCGCGCCCCACCCCCGAGTCGCCGACCCCGCCGAACGGTGCCCTGAGATCTCGGACGAAGAAGCAGTTGACCCACACGGTTCCCGCACGCAGCAGCGCGGAGACCCGGTGCGCTCGGGACAGATTCTCGGTGAACACCATCGCGTTCAACCCGAACGGGGTGTCGTTGGCCCGGCCGATGGCCTCGGCTTCGGAATCGAACGGGGTCACCACGACGACCGGGCCGAAGATCTCCTCCCGGCAGACCCGGGCGTCGGCGGGGGCGTCGGTGACAACGGTCGGACGGACCGTCCACCCCTCGCCGATTCCGCCCATCACCGTGGTGCCGCCGTCGGCAGCGACGCCCTCCAGGAAAGAGCGCACCTTGGTGTAGTGCTCCGCGGAGGCCAGCGGGCCGAGCTGTGTCGCGGGATCTTTGGGGTCACCCGGCACCAACGCGTCGGCCACTTCGCAGAAGCGGCGCAGGAAGGCGTCGTAGATGCCGCGTTCGACGAACAGGCGGCTACCGGCGAGACAGACCTGCCCCGCATTGCTGAAGATGGCCTTGATCGACCACTGCACCGCGGATTCGAGGTCCGCGTCGGCGAACACGATATTGGCGCCCTTACCGCCGAGTTCGAGGCTCACCGGTGTCAGATTGGCGGCGGCTGCCCGGGCGATGGCGCGGCCGGTGTTCGATTCACCGGTGAAGGTGATGCGGTCCACCCGGGCATCCGTGGTGAGCGCCTCACCCACCGAATCCGGCCCGAACCCGTGCACGACGTTGAGCACGCCCGGGGGCATACCGGCTTCGCGCGCGAGCCGGGCCAGGATGGTCGCCGAGTGCGGCGTGTCCTCGGCGGGTTTGAGTACGACGGTGTTTCCCCAGGCCAAGGCCGGTGCGATCTTCCATGTTTCGAGCATCAGCGGGAAGTTCCACGGCGCAATGGCCGCGACCACACCGGCCGATTCGAATCTGGTGTACGCGTGGTGGCCGGAATCCATCGGCAGCGTCTCGGCCGACGATATGCGCGCGTGGTCGGCGAAGAACCGGAAGTTCAGCGCCGAGCGCGGAACGTCCTTGGACGAGCTGTCGGCAATGGGTTTGCCCATGTCCATGGTGTCGGCCATCGCCAGCTCGTGCGTGTTCGCATCGATGAGATCGGCCAGCCGATGCAGAATCTGCCCACGCTCGGCGAAACCCATCCGCGGCCACGGCCCCGAGTCGAAGGCCTCACGGGCTGCCGCGACGGCGAAATCGGCTTCCGCGGGCCCGCCCAGCGCGACCTCGGTGCGCACCTCGCGAGTCCACGGGTCGATATTGTCGAAGCGGCCGTTGTCCTTCGACTCGACTTCTTGTCCATCGATGAAGTGGGTGATCAGTTCCATGGCTATCGGTCTCGTTCCTCAATGGTGACGTCTCCGGCCGCCCAGTGAGAACTGGGAACCTCCCGGATGACGACGCGAATACTGGGCAGCGGTGCCCCGGTGGACTCGGCGGTGGCATGGGTGAGTCTGGAGATCAGGTCACGCAGGACCTCCGGACTGCGTCCTGCCACGAGCGTCACTTCGACGAAGGGCATCCGCGCACCGCCTCGAAATGTGCCACCAGGGCGTCGACGGATTCGATACGGGCGAACACGGTGCCCATGACACGCAGACTGTTCTCGTGCAGGTCGGGGAAGTACCCGGCGACGGCGTCGCGGGCCACCACCACCTCGAGATCGCGGAAGAACGCGTCCCGAACGGTCGATTCGACGCAGAAGTCGGTGCGCACACCCGCCACCGCCATCCCGGTGACCCCGGCCAGCGTCTCGGCCAGCGATGTTCGGTAGAAGGCACTGAAGCGCTGTTTGACGACGATGGGGTCCTCGGGCCGGATATCGAGTCCGGCCACCAGCTCGCTTCCCCAGGTGCCGGCCCGCAGGCCCGCCGCGGCGAGAAAAGGGCTGCGCCGAGCGAGTATTCCGACCTCGGAATCGTCGGCCCACTCCATCCGGACCCAGATGACCGGCACCGCGGCCGCGCGGGCGGCACGCACCAGGGTGTTGATGCGGGCGACCAGTGCGGCCAGATCGCGAACGTGCAAGCCGGCCAGCGCGAAGACCCCGTCCGGATGGCAGTAGTCGTTCTGCATATCGATGACGACCACCGCCCCGACCCCGTACTCGGAGCTCGGCGCCGCGGCGGTCATGCGCGATCCGGGTCGGCCGTGAGCGCCGCATGCGCTTCGAGTGCAGTGGCCGCACGACCGGAATCGCCGCTCGCGATGGCCTCGACCAGTTCCCGGTGCACCCGCGCCCCGACGCCGGTGTCCACCGGAGAACCCGAGGCGACGACCCCCGCCAATCGGCTCTCGACGAACTCGAGCAAAGACAGATACGTGTGCTTGAGGATCTCGTTGGTGGTGATCTCGGCGATACGCTTGTGCAACGCCCAGTTGGCACGCAGATAGGCCTCCACACCGAGGTCGGGGGCGAACATCACCTCGCTCAGCGCACGCAATTCCTCGACGTCGACGGTGTTCCGGAAACGGGTCGCGTCCTGGGTGATGAGCGGTTCGAGCGCCTCGCGCATGATGAGACAGTCGGTCACCGATACCGAATCGCCACTCAGCTCCAGCATCTTCTGCCCCAGGCGAACCAGTGGCGGCGGCGAGGCCACGAAGATCCCGCCGCGGACACCGGGCCGGATCGTGATCATCTTCCGAGCGCTCAGCAGCCTGATCGCCTCGTTGAAGGTGGCGACCGCCACATCGTACCGCTCGCGCAGGCTCTCCTTGGTGCCCAGACGATGGCCGTTGCCGAGGCCTTCGGCACGGATCATCTGCTCGATATCACGCGCCACCTCATCGGCCAGCGAGGACGAGGACTGGGTATCGAGTTCACGTTTGCTCATGGTATCCCTCTGCTCTGCCGTAGTTGCGGTATCTCTTCGAGCCGATTCGGTCGACCCGTCGGTCTCGACAGAAATCGAAGGGCATTCCCACCCAGGATCATGTGCTCCTCCTCGTCCGTCAGGTCGAGTGCCCGAACCGATTGCAGCGGCGACCGGTCCGCGAGATCGAACGGGAAATCGCTGCCCATCAGGACATTGGGCACGCCGACGTTGTCGATCAGACGGGCGAGCGCATCGTCGTCGAAGACGGCCGTGTCATACAGCAATGTGCGCAGATAGTCCGACGGTGGCCGCAGCATCATCCGAGCAGACGATTTCCGTTCATAACCCAGATCCAGCCGGGGGGTGATACCGGGAAGACATCCGCCGCCGTGCGCGAGACACAGCCGGAGATCGTACCGGTCGAGCACACCCCCGAATACCAGGCGTGAGATCGCGAGGCCGGTCTCGACCGGGTAGCCGAAGAGCTGGACCAGATGGTACTCGGCAAGACGCGTCCGGCCCGATACCCGGCTGGGGTGCACCAGAACAAGAATCTGCCTTTTCGACAGTTCGTCCCACAGGGCGTCGTTGACCGGCGCGTCCAATTCCGCCCCGCCACCGTATGTCCCGATCGTCGCCCCGGCGAATCCGAGTTCGTCGACACAGCGGCGGAGTTCCTCACTCGCTTCGGGCAGACCCACCGGAAGGGTGGCCATTGCCACCAATCGGTCCGGCGCCTGCGCGACGAACTCTGCCAGCGCGTCGTTGGACTGCCGGACCACCGCCGTGGTGAGCGCATCGTCGGTGGACTCCGACGCGAACAGGAAGGGGGGCGCGGAGACCGCGTGCACCGACACACCCGCCGCATCCATCGAACGGAGACGCTTCTCGATGTCGTACTGCTCGGCCGGGAAGGGAATCGCCGCACCCCGGTTCAGCCCGCTGACTGCCGGGTCGATCGAGATCGAACCCGCTTCCATACCGGACAGGTCCGCCAACCCGCGTCGTTCGAGCGCGACGAGCAGCGGCAAAGGCATTGCGTGGCTGTGGATATCGATGACCGGGGACGACCTCTGACGGGACGATATCTCTCTAGTCACGTCGCTCGGCCATGTATGCGTCGTAGTCGTCGCCCAGGAGCGAACGAATCAGTGCCGTGGCCGCGCCCGACGTACCGGCCTTCTCGCCGGTGCCGTAGATCAGGCGGGCCAGCTGGGAGAGCAGGTACGGGTGCAGACCCAGCTCGTGCAGCCCGCGGAAGTCGCGTTCTCCGATGGCCCGCCGCTCCGCCTCGGTCAGCGGATATTCATCGAGAACCGCGTCCTCGTCCGATTCGAATCGAGCCCGGAACTCCTGGTCCCACTTGAGGTCTTGCACGAGATCGTTGGTTTTCAACAGGGGATCGAACCGATCCAATGCCATGGTTTCAGATCCTTCCATTCGAAACAGAGCTCAGACGGTCCAGCGCACCGCACCGACGCCGCACCGCCACTGGTCCACCGCGACGTAGCCCAGATCGGTGCACGGACGGGGTCCGACAGCACCCAGAACCACTGTCCAGGAGAGCAATTCGGCCGTACCGCCCGAGCCGGCCTCCTCCATACGCTGGAACGTCGCCTCGGCGAGGATGCGATCGTGGTCGCCCGCGGTCAGCAGATCCATGTACCAGCGGTCGAATTTCTCATCGATCTCCAGGTACCGAGGGCCACCGGGCTCATGGCTGAGCCCGCCGGAGCCGAACAGGCCGATCCGTGCGTCGGCCGGGAGATCCTCGGCGATGGCACGCCCCAGTGCCTTCCCGAAGTCGTAGCAGACCCGCTCCTGCGGTACCGGAGGAACCGTACAGTTCTGCAGGATCGGGATGATGGGTACGTCCAGGGCGGCCAATCCGGCCATGGTCACCGGGACGGAGACATTGTCGTCGAACCTGAGACGGTCGCGGGCCCCGCGCACCCGGGGGCCGCTGTCACGCACCGACTCGAACAGGGTTTCCGCGATGTCCGGCGCCCCGCGCAGGTCGTAGTCCGCTACCCGCAGCCACGGCTTGAACCACTCGTCCGGCCCGGTGTGCCGATCGGTCAGCCCGAACGAGAAGTCCCATGGGTCACCCACCCGGGTATTGGCCACGTGATCGTTCCCGATGATCAACAGTGCGTCCAGATCCGCGGCGGCTATCTCGTCGTGGATGGCGTCGTAGGCCCGCCGTACCGTCTCCCTGTCGGCCGCGGGCGCCTTGTCGAACCACCCCGTCAGCCCCGGTGCGTGACTTGCCGCCACCGCCAAACTGATACTGGCCATCATTCCTCCGAGTTCGTGTGCAGCAGGGGTGTCCCGTATGCGGGACGCCCGGGTCGAGAAGGCCGAGGCCCGGTCACGATTGCCGCGCGGCCAAGCGGCGGCAGATCGCGGCGGCGGCGGCTTCGGCCGTGGCCGCCTGGGTATCGCGCCCTTCGTCCGCGGTCGCGCCCGCCGGGTCTCCGAAATACCCCAGCGGCGTGGTCCGGCGGGCGTCGTCGTATCCGCGCCGCCAGACGGCGAGTTCCGCGGCCCCGTAGTCGGTGGCCCGTAGTTCTTTCCGCACGTCCTCACGTACCAGGTCGGGGCACGAATCCATCATCATCGCGGTCTCCCACCGACCGGCGTGCACATCGACGAATGCGCGGCCGTCCGGTCCACGTCGCATGGGCGGCGCCGTCACCGGGGGCGCGACGTCCGGGTCTTCGTGGACGGTCAGCAGGGGATCATCCGGGGACAGTTCGAGGCGCCGCGCGAGGGCCGCGTCGACGACGAAGCTGATATCGGCCGGCGCCCGTTGCGTACCCGTCTCCACTGCCTCGTAGATCGTCCTGTTGTGCAGGGCGTCGCCATGACCGGAGAAGCAGAAGATATGACCGAAGCCGTCACCGGACATACTCACGAACAGATCGGCGAGTACCTCGCGCATCAGGCCGGGCCGGATACTGTAGGACCCGGGGAACGACCCGGACACCACGTTCACGCCCCAGTAGTAGGGCGGAACGACAAGGGCGTCGACACCGCGTTCGGCCAGCGCGGCCCTGACCTTGTGTGCCCGATCGGTCGGCACGTACACATCGGTCCCCGCCGGTAGGTGCGGTCCGTGTTGTTCGATTACTCCGATGGGCCAGAGCAGCACCGCCCCCGCGGCGGCCGCGGCATCGATCTCGTACCAGGTCAGCTCGGCCAGCGAACCGCTGAAGATATCCATCTGCTCAGCCTCCGGCCCGGGTGTCGTGGAATGTTTTGGCGTCCTGGATCCGCTGATAGACCAATGCGCGCAACTCCGCGAAGCGGGGCAGTGCGCGGGTGCGCAACTGATCGCGCTCGTCGGACAGATCGATCGTGATGTCGTCCAGCACCACGGTCGGCGACGCCGACAACACCAGAACCCGCTGCCCGATGTACACCGCCTCGTCGATGTCGTGGGTCACGAACAGCACGGTCATGCCCAACCGCTCCCAGAGCGAGCGGGTCAGGTCTTCGAGCTCGGATCTCGTCTGAGCGTCGACGGCCGCGAACGGTTCGTCCATGAGCAGCACCGAAGGCTCGTAGGCCACGGCGCGCGCGATGGCGACACGCTGCTGCATACCACCGGACAGCTGCCACGGGTATGCCTGCGGCACATCTTTCAGACCTACCGCGAGCAGAGCCTGTTCGACCAGTTCGGCTCTACGGGCCTTCGGCACCTTCTTCTGCCGGAGCGGCAGCGAGACATTCTGCTCGACGGTCATCCAGGGGAACAGACTTCTGCCGTATTCCTGGAACACGATCGCCATATCGCGAGGTGGACCGACTACCGGGCGGTCGCCCAGGTACACCGCACCGGAAGTGGGTGACAGCAGGCCGGCAATACATTTGAGCAGGGTCGTCTTCCCGGCTCCCGAAGGTCCGACGATGCAGGCCAATTCGCCCCGGCCGATCCGGAAGGTCAGATCGCGTACTGCTTCCACGCGCCGGCCGTGACCGGAGTAGACCTTCTGCACCCCGCGGACGTCGAGCATGGCCGGCGCGGCATCGATCGTCGCCTCGGTGGGGCGGGTTCGAGTTGTGGTCATTTCTCTCCTAGTTGCGCACGGCGCATTCCGTGATACCAGCCGAGGGCACGGCGTTCGAAGACACCGAACGCGAGCGACAGAGCGAAGCCGAGCAGGCCCAGCACGATGATCCCGCTCCACATCTGCGGAATAGCGAATCCGCGCTGGAATTGAACGACCGTGAATCCCAGACCGCTGGAGCTGGCGAACATTTCGCTGATCACCATGAGGATGATCGAGATCGACAGAGCCTGACGCATTCCGGCCACGATCTGCGGGCTCGCCGCCGGGAGCACCAGGTGACGGATTCGCGCCGCGCCGGCGATACCGTACGACCGCGACGTATCCGACAGGACATCGTCCACCGCCCGCACACCCTCGACGGTATTGAGCAGTACCGGCCACACCGCTCCCAGAACGATGACGAGAATTTTCATTCCGTCACCGATTCCCGCGATGATGATCAATACCGGGATCAATACCGGCGGCGGGATCGCGCGAAAGAATTCGAGTACCGGTTCGACCGTTGCGCGGGCCCGGCGGTGCAACCCGAGGAACACCCCGAGCCCGACCCCGCACACCACACAGATGGCGTAGCCGGCGGCCAGACGCAGCATGCTCGGCACGACGTCCTTCGTCAACCTTTCGCCGGTCAACCAGGAATCACCGAACGCCTGCGCGATTTTGCCGAGCGAAGGGAAATAGTAGCTGCCCGAATTCGCTGTGCCGACCCACCACAGTGCGATCAGGACGACCGGCAGTCCAACGATATAGAGGATCTTCTGCGCCACCGCGACGAGTTTCATGAAACCTCGTCCTTTCGTATCGACAGGTGCCACCTGAGCACCCGCCGTTCGATCGATCGAATGAGTACGTTGACCGCCATACCGAGCAGGCCCGAGACGATCACCATCGCGTAGACATCGGCGATCGCATTGCTCGCCTGGGCTCGCGCGATCGCGCTACCCAGCCCCGGGCTCCCGATGATCAATTCGGCCGAAATGGTGAGGATCAGGGCGACCGAGGCCGACAGGCGCGCGCCGGTGATCAGGTACGGCAATGTCGTCGGCCAGACCAGGTGCCGGAACACGGCCCAGCGCGAGAATCTGTACGATTCGGTCGTGTTCGCGGCCACGGGATCGATGTCCTGTACGCCGTGGAGCACCTGGACGAGAACCGGCCAGAACGACGCGTAGACGACCAAGAGCAGTGTGCTGCGAATATCCGTGCCGAACAACAGCACTGCCAGTGGAATCAGGGCGACCGACGGTATCGGGCGCAGGAATTCGATGGTCGACGCCGTGATCGCGATCGTCTTGGCGGAACTCGCGATAGCGAATCCGACCGCGGTGCCCGCGATCAGGGCGATTCCCAACCCGAAGCCCCAGCCGCGCACGGTGTCCAGCAGGGCCACCCAGAAGGTCGCCGAGCCGAGTTGCCCGGCCAGCGCCGTGAGCATTTCGCTCAGTGGCGGGAAATATTTCCGCGGCAGCACGCCGAGGCGTGGCAACGACTCCAGCAGTGCGGCGAAGACGAAGACCCCGACGACGCCGAACGCCGCATCCGGTACCTTCTGCCTTCGCTCGGGCGCGCGATAGGGACGGGACTCGGTCATTCCCGCGGCTCGCGCCCGGCCGGCCTTCGAAGAATCGTCCACGGTGACCGATTCCGAAATTGTGGGTGGCACTGTTACCTCGCTTCTTCACCCGGTACCGAAGCCGGAACGTCGCGGCCGAACGGAAACCGGATCACTTGACGATCAGGCCGTCGAGTACGCCGGGATCGCCGATCAGGCCGGCCTCGGCCGTGAGCGTCGCCAGACCGTCGAGTTCGTCCCGATCGACAGCCGGTCCCCACACCGGTAGCCGGACGCTGTCGGCGACACCGTCGTCCAGCGTCAGGTAGGTGTTCAGCGACCGGCGCACCTCGTCGGGGTGAGCGGCGGCGTACTCGAACGATTTCTCCAGTGCGGTGGTGAACCGCTCGACCACATCCGGACGTTCGGCCAGCATCTTCTCGGAGGCGAACCACCCGGCGAACGGAATACCCTCGCCCATGGCCGCGTAGCCGACCGGCAACGGCCGTGCGCCCGCCTTCTCGGCGATCGTGATGAACGGCTCGCCCACCATCGCTCCGGCGATCTGGCCCGATTCGAGGCCCGCGACCATATTGGGGATGGGCATCTCGACCAGCGTGACATCCCCGGGCGCGAGGCCGCCCTTCTCGAGTCCGGCACGCACCGCGACCTCGCTGATGCCCTTCAGCGTGTTGATCCCGACGGTTTTTCCTTTCAGGTCCGCCACGGTGCGGATCGACGGGTCCGAGACCATCAACTGGCCCGAGCCGTCGTCGAGAATGTCGTCCGACGCGCGGGCGCCGATCGCGACCAGTTTCAGCGGAAGCCCCTGCTCCCGCGCCACGAGCAGGCTGGCCAGATTGGAATAGCCGAAGTCGAAGTCGCCGCTCATGACGCCGGGGACGATCGCGGCGCCGCCCTGTGCGTCCTGCGTGGTCACCTCGAGTCCTTCGGCGGCGAACAGACCGCGTGCGACGCCCAATTCGACGGGAGCGACGTCGATGATGGGGATGATTCCGAGCTTGACGGCGCCACTGTCCCCGGCGCCGGATCCACCGGCGCCGCAGCCTGTCAACGCGGTCGCCGCCAGCAGGCTCAGCGCGACGGCGAATGCCCGCACGCTCTTCGGAAAGTTCGGCATGGGTCTCCTTGCTGGTACCCCCGGATCAGTATCGACTATAATCAATCACAATTAATAACGATCGACACGGCTTTTCGCGAAAATTCGGCGTTACGAATCTTCCGAGGCCCGTAACCCGGCCGGCACGGACTCGCCTCGCGGCCGCCTCACCTGGCATATCCCCACCCATCAACCCCCGATTCAAGGAGTCCCATGTCCTCACTCGACCTGTCCGGCGTAGCCGACATCCTCGCCACCGCACAGCGCACCGGAACCGCCGTGGACCAGTTCGGTGCCGAACTCACGCTCACCGACGCCTACACCGTCCAGCGGGCACTACTCGACCGCCGCCGCGCGGAGGGAGCGGTCTATGTGGGGCCGAAGCTCGGATTCACCAGCCGCGCGAAGATGGCACAGATGGGGGTCGACGAGGTGATAGTCGGCTGGCTCGTCGACGAGATGCAGATCCCCTCGGGCGGCACCCTCTCCCTCGAGCAGCTCGTCCACCCGCGGGCGGAGCCGGAGATCGCATTCCGCCTCGGCCGCGATGTGGACCCGAACGATCCGGACGACGACATCATCGACGCGGTCGACGCCGTGGCCCCCGCCCTCGAAATCATCGATTCGCGGTACCGGAACTTCCGGTTCAGCCTCCCCGACGTGGTCGCGGACAACACCTCGGCATGTCGATTCGTCCTCGGCGCGTGGCAGCCCGCGAACTCCACCACCGAGGTGGCGGAGCTACCCGTCACCCTGAGCCTGGACGGTGAACCGGTCGAGACCGGGACCACCTCGGCAATCCTGGACGATCCGTGGAACGCGCTTCGCGAACTGTCGACGATGGCCCGGCGCTACGGCTTCGCCCTGCCCGGCGGCGCGGTCGTCCTGGCCGGTGGCGCGACAGCGGCCGCATCGATCAACTCGTGCGCCCACATCAGGGTGGACGTGCACGACCTGGGCAGCGTGACCCTCGACATCGCGCCACGTGGACAGGTCCGCACCGTCGACTAAGTTGTGCAGGGTGACGGCGACAACCTCCACCGAATCGGGCGGCCTACCGTCCGGGCACGATATCGATCCGGAGTTCGCGGAGCTACCGCTGGCGGCGCTGGCGGAATCGGCCCTCGCCACGGCCCGCGCGGCCGGGGCCGCGCACGCCGATCTGCGGGTGCACCGATTGTGTACGCAGACACTGCGGTTACGCGACGGCCGGGTGGAGGCACTGACCGATACCGTCGAACTCGGGTTCGCGGTCCGCGTCATCGTCGACGGCACCTGGGGTTTCGCCTCGCACGCGGCGCTGACCCGGGAGACCGCGGCCGAGGTCGCGCGGTCCGCGGTGGCCGTCGCGACCACCCTGCGCGACCTGAACCGGGAACGCGTCGAACTCGCCGCCGAACCCCGCTACGACAATGCCCGCTGGATCTCCGACTACCGGATCGATCCGTTCACCGTGGCCTCGGCCGATAAAGTGGCGCTGCTCCAGGACTATTCGGGCCGGCTGACCGCCGCCGACGGCGTCGACCACGTCACCGTCTCACTCCTGCAGGTCAAAGAACAGACCTATTACGCGGACACCGCCGGTTCCTCGATCACCCAGCAGCGGGTACGCCTGCACCCGCAGCTGGAGGCGATCACCGTGGACACCGCCTCCGGCGGGTTCGAGACCATGCGCACCCTGGCGCCCCCGGTCGGTCGCGGCTGGGAGTACGTCACCGGCGCCGACGGGGTCTGGGACTGGGATACCGAACTGGCCCGCATCCCGGAATGGCTGGCCGAGAAGGTGAAGGCGCCGACCGTCACCGCGGGCCCGACCGATCTGGTGATCGACCCCACCAACCTGTGGCTCACCATCCACGAATCCATCGGCCACGCCACCGAGTACGACCGCGCGATCGGCTACGAATCGGCCTACGCCGGAACCTCGTTCGCGACCCCGGATCTGCTGGGCACGCTGCGCTACGGCACTCCGGTCATGCATGTCACCGCCGACCGGGTCCAGCCGCACGGGCTGGCCACCGTCGGCTACGACGACGACGGAGTGGCCGGTCAGCGCTGGGATCTGGTGCGCGACGGCGTGCTGGTGGGCTACCAGCTCGACCGCGTGTTCGCGCCGCGACTCGGCCTGGACCGCTCCAACGGCTGCTCCTACGCCGACTCCCCGCATCATGTACCGATCCAGCGGATGGCCAATGTCTCACTGCAACCGGACCCTGAGACCGATACGAGTACCGCGGAGCTGATCTCGCGGGTGGCGGACGGAATCTACATCGTGGGTGACAAGAGCTGGTCGATCGATATGCAGCGCTACAACTTCCAGTTCACCGGGCAGCGTTTCTTCCGGATTCGCAACGGTGAGCTGGCCGGCCAGCTGCGCGATGTCGCCTATCAGGCGACCACCACGGATTTCTGGGGTTCGATGGAGGCGGTCGGCGGACCGTCGACCTGGCAGCTGGGCGGCGCGTTCAACTGCGGCAAGGCACAACCCGGCCAGGTCGCGGCGGTCAGTCACGGCTGTCCGTCGGTGCTGGTGCGCGGCGTGAACGTCCTCAACACCCGGACGGAGGCAGGACGATGACGGTGACCGGTGCGGGTGTACTGCCCGCGGGTGCGGTGGTCGAGCGGGCACTCGGCGCGTCCCGTGCCGATGAGGCGATCGTGATCGTGAGCGACGAATACGAGGCCTCGCTGCGCTGGGCCGGCAACTCCATGACCACCAATGGAGCCTCCGTCTCGCGGCGCTGGTCGGTGGTTTCGGTGTTCCGGGAGGGGCCGCGCTCGGCGCGTGTCGGCAGCGTGGCCTCGACCAGTGTCGACCCCGCCGATATCGAGGCCGTGGTACGGACGAGTGAGGAGGCCGCCCGATCCGCTGAACCGGCTCGCGACGCCATGCCGCTGCTGGACGCGGACGCGGTTCCGGCGGCACCGGATTGGGAGCAGGGGCCGGCCGTCACCGGAATCGATGTGTTCACCGGGCTCGCCGCCGATCTGGCCACCGGTTTCGACGGCGGCGACCGGCTCTACGGTTTCGCGCACCACCAGGTGCAGACCACCTGGCTCGGCACCTCCACCGGTGTCCGGCGCCGCTACACCCAGCCCACCGGGTCGATCGAGATCAACGGAAAACGCGGCGACGGGGCGGAACTGGCCAGTGCCTGGGTGGGTGCGGGCACCGCCGATTTCACCGATGTGGACACTCCCGGCCTGCTGACGGAACTGTCCCGGCGGCTGGACTGGTCGGCGCGGCGGGTGGAACTGCCCGCCGGACGGTATGAAACCCTGCTACCACCGTCGGCGGTCGCGGACCTGCTCATCTACATGTACTGGTCCATGGAGGGCCGGGGTGCGCAGGAGGGGCACACCGCGTTCGCCGCCGCGGGCGGAACCCGGGTCGGCGAGAAGCTCACCGATATCCCGTTGACCCTCTTCTCCGATCCCGCGGCGCCCGACCTCCAGTGCCTGCCGTTCGTGGCCACCTCCGCCTCGTCGGAGACGGTGTCGGTATTCGACAACGGACTGTCCGCGCCGCGGGTGGACTGGTTGCGCGACGGCGCGATCGCCGATCTGGTGTATCCGCGTGCCACCGCCGCCGACTACGCCGTCTCCCCCACTGTCCCGGTGCAGAACCTGCTGCTCACCGGTGGTTCCGCCGCGACGCTGGATGAGATGATCGCGCGCACCGAACGCGGCCTGCTGCTCACCACCCTGTGGTACATCCGCGAGGTCGACCCGGCCACCCTACTGCTCACCGGGCTCACCCGCGACGGCGTGTACCTGGTAGAGAACGGCGAGGTCACCGCGGCGGTGAACAACTTCCGGTTCAACGAGAGTCCGCTGGACCTGCTGCGCCGGGTCACCGAGGCCGGGGCCACCGAACTCACGCTGCCGCGGGAATGGAAGGACTGGTTCACCCGCACGGCGATGCCGCCGCTGCGGATCCCGGACTTCCACATGTCGTCGGTGAGCCGGGCGACCTGAGCCCGGCACGCCGTCGTCCCGGGACTTCGTCCCGGACCTGTCCGATGTGACTCGGCGTCGGCAGGCACCGGGCCAGCAGGCGGCATTGGTAGCCGCCCGGTCGGCGAGCCGGCCGTCACCGGGCCGCCAGTGCCGGGTCGACACGAGGCCGGTGGGCGACGGCGACAGTGACCACCCGGCAAGTGCCGCTGTCGCCGCCGGGCGACGAGCTGCGGCCCGGCGCCCGGCCGGTCACGCCACCGCGGTCAGCACCCGGGGCCCGTCTGCGGTGATCGCGACGGTGTGCTCGGAGTGGGCGGTGCGGGAGCCGTCGGCCGAGCGAATGGTCCAGCCGTCGGGATCGGTGACGATCCGGTCGGTGGTGGCGGCGAACCACGGTTCCAGGGCGAGGGTGAGGCCGGGCCGCAGCCGGAAGCCGCGGCCCGCGCGTCCGGCGTTGGCGACGTGCGGGTCCTCGTGCATGGTCCGCCCGAGGCCGTGACCGCCGAACTCGGTGTTGACCGGATAGCCGTACGCACCGGCGACCGCGGAGATCGCCGCGGAGATGTCACCGATCCGGTTACCCGGCTGCGCGGCCTCGATCGCCGCGGCCAGCGCCTCCTCGGTGGCCCGCACCAGGCGCAGATCCGCGGCGGCGGGCGTGCCGACGATGACGGTGGTCGCGGCGTCGGCGACCCAGCCGTCGATACTCAACGCCAGATCCGCGGTCAGCACATCACCGTCGCGCAGCGCGTAGTCGAAGGGCAGACCGTGCAGGACGGCGTCGTTGACCGACAGGCAGACTGTATTGCGGAACGGGCCGCGCCCGAACGAGGGCGCGTAGTCCCAGTAACACGACACCGCACCCCGCTGCCGGATCCGCTCGCGCACGATCATCTCCAGGTCCAGCAGGTTCACGCCCACCGCCGCGACCGCCCGCAGTTCCGCCAGGATCTCGGCCACGAACGCCCCCGCGACGCGCATCCGCTCGATCTCCTCGGGCGATTTCAACTCGACCATTAC
The DNA here is from genome assembly GCA_040674215.1 of Nocardia sp. NPDC050193. Taxonomy (GTDB): domain Bacteria; phylum Actinomycetota; class Actinomycetes; order Mycobacteriales; family Mycobacteriaceae; genus Nocardia. Next base: position 40,968 of record JBFARE010000021.1, read on the forward strand.
AACCTCCACAGCCAATGGTATTTCTATACCGTCATTGCGGTACATTAATACCACTCTTTAGAGTGGAGGCATGGTCCGCCTGCCCCTCACCGCCTCCCAGATCGACGCCGGCCGCCGCCTCGGAGTCCGGTTGCGTACCGCCCGTGACGGGCGCGACCTCGCCGAGGTCGCCCGCGCGGCCGGTATCTCCCCGGAGACCCTCCGCAAGATCGAGACCGGCCGCCTCCCCTCACCCGGCTTCGGCACGGTCGTTTCCCTGAGCCGCGTCCTCGAACTCCCCCTCGAGGAGCTGGCCGAGATCTGGACCGCGGACAACCTCGCCGAATCCGCCTGAACGATCCGGAACGGCCCGGCCGTCCGTTCCCCCGCGGTCTTCCGGCACGGCCCGGTGTGCCCCGATACCGACCCGATCACCGAGCGTCGACGGCCGGGCCCCGACCGCTGCGCCGAGTAGTCCGCCGTGCTCGCCCGGCCCGAAAGCCGCCAACGGATCGCCCGAGCAGGAGTGAGCGATCGACCCGCGTCCGCGCGCGGCATCGCGACGCGTTCCCCGTAGCCGCGACCCGTCGGTCCCGCACCACGGGCGCTCGGCACGGCAGCGCGGGTCCCGGCTTCGACCGCCCATCCGCGAGGGGACAACCATGTCACCCGTGACCGCGCCCCACTCAGTGAGTGCGTTTGGACGTGGTGGATTTACTGGGCTTCTTCTTGCTGTTGTCCTTGCCGTCGCTATCGGGCTCCCATTCGTAGCCCGGAGTCCCGTTCTCGCAGTAGGAGTCGGCGACCTTGGTGTCGGTGGCGTCGAATTCGCACCAGCGGTCGCTGCTGCAGGCGATCGAACCGAGGCCGGCCGCGAGGGCGATCGCCACGGTGCCGGTGACAGTGCGTAGACGGGTGCCGGAATACATATTCTCTCCTGGTCTTTTGTGGGACGGGTGACCGCGCGGTGGCGGATCAGGGGGCGAGCCGGAGGCGGGCCACGACGGCGCGATGGTCCGTACCCGCGAGGGTGAATGTAGTGATGTGCTCGGTGGTGCCGCCGGATACGAGAATATGGTCGATACCGATCAGCGGACCCCAGGTTCGGTCGGCCGGATAGGTGAGCAGCCTGCCCGCACCGGCCTGTTCGGCGGCGGCGGCGAAATCGCCGCTCACCAGGCGGCGGAAGGCCGCGTGATCACTGGTCGCGTTGAAGTCGGCGCCGACCACCGCCGGTCCCGGTGTCTCGCGCAGAATGGTGTCGACGGCGCTCATCTCCTTCGCCCAGACGGCGGCATCCGCGGTCGGCGGAAGCGGGTGGAAGGCATGAACCGCGACAGGTCCGAGCGCGGGATGGGTGAGCGTCGCGGACAGGTTGCCGAGTACGAACTCCTGGTGCCGCACCGGTTCCGACAGCGGGAACCGGCTGTAGATACCGGTACCTCCGCCGCCGGGCCCCGGGTCCAGATAGTTGTACGGGAGCAGCGTGCCGAGACCGGCCGCGGCCAGGGCACCGACCGCCTCGGGCGTGAGTTCGTCCACGGTGAACACATCGACCCCGCGCTCTGCGACCGCGGTCACGAGCGCGGTCGTATCGGCGCCACCGAACAGCAGATTCGATTGCAGCACGGTCAGTTCGGCGCCGGTCGCGGCGCGGCCGTCCGGAACGAACAGCGGTAGCTGGGTCCACAGCACACCGGCGAGCACGACCACTGCCGCCGCGGCACTGCGCCATCCGCGCGCGGCCAGAAAGAACAGCAGGGCGGCCACGGCGCCCAGCATCAGATACGTCGCGCCCGCGGCCAGCAGGATCAGCTCCCGCCGCTGCCAGCCCCCGAGATGAAGGGCCAGGCCGAAGGTCCCGGCCAGCAGCGCACACCACCCCGCGCCGAGCAGCACCCGACGGACAACTCCGTGCGTCATACCCGCAAACCTATCGGGCGCGCTCGAGAAAACCTTGCGAACTCCTTGCGGCGAGGCCCATCCGGCCCGCGCGCCATCAGTTCGGTGCGCGAGCCGGATCACACCGGTGACCCTCCGGCGCGCGACAACCGTACTCGCGCCGATCGCGGGGCCGGAGCCGCAACCGGTACGCGGGGCACCGGAAACGAGCGGGCCGGCTACCTGGAGTCGGCGTTCAGAGCGTCCCCCCGGCATCGATCTGCTGGGTGCTGCCGGTGATGTAGCGGCCGTCGTCGGAGACCAGATGCAGCACCGTGGCGGTGATGTCCTCTGGCTCCAGGGCGACCACCGGAAGCCGGTTCAGGGTGCGGGCCGCCTCTTCGAAATCGGCGCGGTCGGGGTTCGGCAGATCCGGCCGGAACAGGCGGTAGGTGGCGTCGTTGAGGATCATGGGGGTGGCGACGGTGGTCGGGTGCACCGTGTTCACCCGGATATCGTGCGGCGCGAGTTCTTTGGCGAGCACCTTCATCAGCATCACCAGGCCGGCCTTGGCCGCCGAGTAGTGCGCGGTGTTTTCGTTGACGTGGAACGCGGCCAGCGAACTCGTGATCACCACGGAGCCGCCGCGGCCGCCCTCGATGATGTGCGGAACAGCGGCCTTGAGCGATTTCCACACCCCGGTGAGGTTGATATCGATCATGTCCTGCCAGACGTCTTCGCTCATCTCCAGCGTGGGGGCCGGACTGGAGATTCCGGCGTTGGCGACGACGATATCCAACCGCCCGAATTCCGCCACCCCCGCCGAAACCGCCGCGGTCAGAGCAGCGAGATCACGGACATCGGCGTCCCGGGCGACGATGCGGCGACCGGTGGCCTCCACCAGGCGGACCGTCTCCGCGAGGTCGGCGGCATCGGCCAGCGGGTACGGAACAGTGGCGACCTCGGCCGTGGTGTCGATGGCGATGATATCGGCGCCCTCCTGCGCGAAACGTACTGCGTGGGAGCGTCCCTGGCCCCGCCCGGCACCGGTGATGAATGCGGTCTTGCCATCCAATTTGCCCATGAGTTACTCCGTATCCCGCGCCGTATCTGCACTTTTGCCGTACTTCGACAATATGACACCGACTGTCGAAAGTCGATGGCCACTGTGCCCATCCACGGCAACCCGCGCGCAACCTCCCCGACGGAAAATGACCTATGATCTTGGTGCCCGCAACGCAGCGGACCGGCCGAAACAGTTCCCGGGCCAACGTCTCTGCATCGCCCTGGCGTTGGCTGCCGATATGTTTGGAGCACGCCATGACCACGCCGCCCGACCCCGTGTCATCACCCCCGGGACCCGGTCGAGGCGACGAAGGGCGATATCCGCTGTACTGCACCGAATTCACCGCCGACCCGCACCGCGCCTATCAGGAGATGCGGCAACGCCACGGTGCCCTGGTGCCGGTGGAGCTCGCGCCCGGTGTCCCCGCCACCTTGGTGATCGGATACCGCGCCGCGCTGCGCATTCTCAACGACCCGGCCCGTTTTCCCGCCGATCCGCGCCACTGGGAGAAAACCATCCCCGCCGACTGTCCGGTGCTACCGGTACTGCAGTACCGGCCGAACGCACCGCGCAGCGCCGACGCCGAGCACACGCGTTATCGGGGCGCCGTCACCGCGGCACTGGCCGGGGTGGACCTGCACCGGCTGCGCGATACCGTCGAACGCGTCGCGGCACCACTGATCAATACATTCTGCGAGTCCGGTTCGGCCGATCTGGTCGCCCAGTACGCGTTCCCGCTGACCTTCGAGGTCATCAACGCGATGCTCGGCTGCCCACCCGAGATCAGCGATCGCGCCGCCGCCGCGACCGCCGCCATCTTCGACGGCGTCGACGCCGAGAAGGGCAATCTGATGTTCGGGGAGGCGGTGCAGGAACTGGTGGACGCCAAACGCGCCGAGCCGGGCGACGATGTCACCACCCGGCTCCTGCACCACTCCGCGGCGCTCGACGCGAACGAGATGACCCACCAGGTGGTCTCCCTCTACGGCGTCGGGATGGGACCGATGCAAAGCCTGATCATCAACACCCTGTGCCTGATCCTCACCGACGAGAGGTTCGCCGACGAGATGCTCGGCGGCGCACTGGCGACCCGTGACGCACTCGACGATGTGCTGTTCGACGACCCGCCGCTGCCCAATGCCAGCGTCACCTATCCGCGCCGGCCCACCCTGGTCGACGGCGTCTGGCTGCCCGCCCACCAGCCGGTGGTGATCAGCCTCGCCGGATGCAACAAGGACCCGGAGATCGGGACCGGTCACCACACCGGCAACCGGTCGCATCTGGCCTGGGGTGCCGGTCCGCACGCCTGCCCGGCCCAGCCGACCGCGTACCTGATCGCACAGGAGGCCATCGACCAGCTGCTCGACGCACTGCCCGACCTGCGGCTCGCGGTCCCGCCGACGGAACTGGTCCGGCGGCCGGGCGCGTTGCACCGCACCCTCGCCGCACTGCCGGTCACCTTCCCGCCCACCCCGCCGCTGCCGGTGGGCTGAGGGGCGCGGGTGCCGGCCGGGGCCACATCGGCACCCAGGGTCATGATCACGCCGTTACCGAAACCGTTGCCGATTCCCATGATCCCGGCCGCCACGCCGAGGGTCCACACATCGTGGGTCGGCGGCAGCAGGAAATAGGACGGCGCGATGGTCAGCACCGACGGCACCGCGATGTACCGGCGCAGGGCGATCACGGGGGAACCCGCGTCCTGACCGATACCGAACACCGCGGACGGGAGAAAGACGGCGGGCAGCAGGGGACGCAGCGTTGTCCAGGTGGAGGTCATCCGTTCGGCTCGGCCGCGCGCTATCCGACCACCTTGCCGTCCGGTCCGGCGTTTTCCGGATAGGTGCCGTTGGCGTAGGGATTGAACTCGTTGGTGTAGAGGTCCTTCGCGATCAGCTTCCCGCTCTCCACCTCACCGTTGCGGACCAGCCAGTCGATCCACAGCTGGATCTCCTGCTCGCGTGTCACGCCACCGGGTCCCGCGACACCGGTGCTCTTCCAGTAGTTCGCCTTGTCCGGGTTTTCTCCCTCCCGTCCACGGCGCGTGATGATGTCCTCGAACTCGGCGATCACCTGGTCGCGCGGTGTGGTCTGGGCCCAGCGGATCGCGCGGGCGGTGCCCTGGGTCAGATCGGCGACGGCGTCACGATTGCGGGCCAGGAAGTCGTCACGAACGATATAGGTGCCGTAGCTGAACGCCCCGAACAGGTCGCCGTCGGTGAACAGCGGCCGGACCCCGCCCCGGGCCACCGCCTCGTCCCGCCAGATATCGAACAGCGCGACCGCGTCGATCTGCCCCTGCCGCAGTGCCTGTTCCGCATTGACCGGCGGCAGGACGGTGAGCTCCACCTGCGCGATCTCGTCGTTGGACAGCCCCTGCCGGGCCAGCCACTCACGGGCCACGAACTCGTGGTGCGCACCGAGGGTGTTCACCCCGAATTTCCTGCCGATCAGATCGCGCGCACTGCGGATCGGGCTGTTGTCCAGCACGTAGTACCCGGTGAAGTTCTCCTTGTCCGAACCATAGTAACTGATCACCGAGGTGATCGGGGAACCGGCGGCGGCAAGTTTCACGACGGCGCCGTTGAACGCGCCGCCGATATCGGTGGCACCGGTGGCGGCGGATTGGATGTCCTGCGGGCCGCTGGTCGTGTTGCCGACCCAGTCCAGCGCGACCTTGTCGAAATACCCCAGCTCGGCAGCGAGCTCAGGATAGGTGACCTGACCGGCCCAGCCCTGGTACCGGATGAGCGTCCTACCGTCCTCGGTCGTCCGGGTTTCCGACGAGGTGCCGCACGCCGACACCAGGGAGACGGCCGCGAGCAGCGCGAAGAGCAAGGCCGGCACACGTTTACGCATGGCGTGATCATGACGACGGCGGTCATTGGCGACGAGATTTGCACTACCCGCGATTCCAATCGTTGTCCGCCGGGTGGCCCTGGGTGCAGCCTGGCGTTCGGCACTGTGACCCGCGCTGCCCCGAGGTGGACGCGGTCGCCGGAACGAGGGCCCCCCGCGCCGGCGCGCGAGTGGTGCTCGCCGGCAAGGGCTACTGCGAGACCAGCGGCGCGACCGCCGCGGCCGGCACCGGCGTGTTGGTACGTCCCGCCGGAGCCGGACGCACGTGAGGCCCCGATCGCGAGCCGCGCGGCCCTGGGCGGCTACCCGGCCGATCGGCGCTGGTCGGAGCGGGTTCTGGAGGAAACCTACGACCGTCTGAACGACTTCGCCGAAGAGGCCCGCTTCCCGTTCCCGATGGGGTCCGACGGCAAGCAACTGCGCAACGGACTGCAAGGTCCGGGGGCCGGGGCCGGGGCCGAACTGTCCGGAGTGGAGTTCTCGAACGCCTACCAGCGGTGCTACCGCGCGGCGTTGCCGGCGGCGATCGCCTCGGTCTGGATGCGCTCGAACTGGTCGCTCATGGCCTCGGCCAGCGCGGTCGCCGCCGAGAGCGGCCGCACCATCACCATGAACTCGTCGATCTTGCCGTCGGCGTCGAAATGCAGGAAATCGCATCCGGTGAGACGTTTACCCGCGACCGTCGCCTCGAAGACGAGCGCGTGATCGCGGCCGCCGGGGTCGGCGATCTCCCGGATGTAGCGGAAATCCTCGAACACCCGCAGCACACCGCGCAGAATCGCCGCCGTGATCGGCTTGCCCGGGTACGGCTTGTACGCGACCGGGCTGGTGAACACCACATTGTCGGCCAGCAGTGCCTCGATGGCGACGGTATCGCGGTCCTCCACGGCCTTGCGGAACGGGTGCATCGGAAACCTCGCCTACTCGATTATGCCGACCGGACCTTCGCCGGCCGATGCGTTACGAACGCTAACCAGAGCGCCCACCGATGTCCACGGCGGCCCACCGACCGGCCGCACCGCCGCGCCGCCCTACGCGAGCGCCGACGGACCGATCGAACTCCACGCGAAAGCGGACCGGCACGGACGGGCCGGGAACAGTTCGGCGCCGGGCCACACGCCGATACCGTCCGTGCCGGGCACGGGTTCTCGCCACGGCGCACCGAATACTCGAGCGCCGTGGACATTTCGCGAATGGCCGTCGATCACCCGTGGAATTCAGGCCACGGTACCCGGCCTTCGCGAGATCGCGATCCCCACCGACCCGTCCGCCCCGCGCAGCAGTTTGTGGCCGCGAATCATGACCTTTCCGATCAGACCGTATTTGCGGCCCACGACCTCCCGGGCGCGCTCGGTGCCCGCCGCGTCCAGGACCTCGGCGGCGCCGGGGAGTGCCTCGCCATCTTTCGTGCGACCCCGGCTGTCCGAGATCTGCAGGGTGACCTCCGGATTGCGGCGGATCCGCTTGACCTTCCAGGAGGCCGGGTTCGTCCACACCAGGAGACGGTCGCCGTCGGGCGCCACCCAGACCGGGGTCCCGACGGGCGAGCCGTCCTTCTTGTAGGTGGTCAGCGAAACATATTTGGCCTGTGCCAGCTGGTCCCAGCTCATTGCTACACGGTAGGCCGACCGCGGTCGCGCGTCACGGATGGCGGGCCGGGATCTCCACTGCCTCCGCTTCTTCGCGCGCGGCCTGGTGCGGGCGGGCCCGCAGGACGAGCGCGCCGAGGAGGGCGGCCGCCGCAGTGAACCCGGCGCCCACCCACGCTCCTGTCGACACTGCGTCGGTGAACGCGATTCTCGCGACCTCGGAGTATCCGAGTTCGAATGCGGCGCCGATCGATTCACGGGCGGCCGAGGGCGCGTCGGCCGGCATCCGCGCGGTGAAGACACCGGCCAGCACACTGCCCAGGATGGCGATACTCAACGCCATACCCACCTGCTGGAGGGTGTCGTTCAGGGCCGAGCCGACACCCGCGTGCCGCAGCGGGATGGCGTTCATGATGGCGGTATAGGCGGCCGGGCCGGCCAGGCCGCCGCCGATACCCATGACCAGCATGCTGACCAGCACCCACAGGTATCCGGTCCCGACGGCCAGTATCGCGAAGGCGGCGGCCATGACCGATAATCCCGCCACGATCAGCGTCTTGTTCGCGAGATTCTTGCCCAGGGTCGCGCCGAAGCCGTTGCACACCGCGCCGGCCAGCGCGTAGGGCAGCAGGGCCAGACCGGCTTTCATCGGCCCGTAGCCGAGGACGAACTGCAGGTACTGGGTGAGCATCAGCATGACCGCGCCCATCCCGAACACCATCAGCAGCACGGTGGCGCAGGTACCGGTGAAGTCGCGGTTCGCGAACAGGCCCAGGGGCAGCATCGGATGCTCCTGCCGGCGCTCCCACAGGACGAACGCGGCGGCGGAGACGACCGCCAGGATCAGCACCGGAAGATTCCACTCGCGCTCGATGATCAGGTACACGGTCGAGGCGAGCACGAGGATCGACAGCACCACGCCCACCGCATCGATCGGACGCTGTTCCCCGGTGGTCTCCGGCATCAGCACCAGTGCGGCCGCGATCGCGAGGACGGCCACGGGAATGTTCAGCAGAAAGACCGAGCCCCACCAGTAGTGCTGCAGCAGCAGACCGCCCAGCGTCGGACCGGCGACGATGCCGAGGATCGACACCGCGGACCAGGCGGCCAGCGCCATCCGGCGTTCGCTCTCGTCGAAGGTGGTCATCAGGATGGACAGCGTCGAGGGCATCAGCAGCGCGCCGCCCACTCCCATGACGGCCCGGGCGGCGACCACCTGCCACGGTTCGGTGGCCAGGACCGCGGCCACCGAACCCACGCCCAGCACGATCAGGCCGAGTATCAGCATCAGCCGGCGACCGAACCGGTCGGACAGGCTGCCCGCGGTCAGTAGCAGACCGGCGAAGACCAGCACATAGGAGTCCAGAATCCACTGGACGTCGGACGGGGTCGCGTCGAGCTCACGGATCAGTGAGGGGATCGCGATGGTGAGCACGGTGCTATCGATCATGAGCACCAGCAGGGCGAGACACAGCGCGGCGAGGATCAGCCAACGGCGCGGATCTCGTACGGTGTTCGATTCCACTCGCACACCGTACGATGTAATCGAACAATGTGCGAGCGGTATTAGGATCAAGGGGTGACCGAGCAGTTCAGAAGTGTGTGGACGCGTGCACCCCGCCGTCCCAGGACCTCCGGCCTGGGCCGGGACCAGATCGTGCGCGCCGCGGTGGCCATCCTGGACGAGGAGGGCCTCGGGGCGCTCAGCATGCGCAGACTCGGCGCCGAGCTCGGGGCGGGCGCCACCAGCCTGTACTGGCATGTCGCGAACAAGAACGAACTGCTCGAACTGGCCCTGGACGAGATCTGGGGCTCGGTCGACGACGGCGGGCTGGAATCCGCGTCCGGCCTGCGCGAACTGCTCAGCACCTTCGCCTACAACTTCCGCGGCGCACTCCTGGCGCACCCGTGGTCGGCGACGCTCATCGGCCAGATACCGAGCGTGGGCCCACAGGCCTTCCGGCTGACCGAGCGGCTGCGCCGGGCATTCACCGAAGCGGGTTTCCGCGGCTTCGACGTCTACCTGGCCAGCGGCACCGTCACCAGTTTCGTCCTCGGCCAGGTGGTCCCGTTGATCGCGATGGAGAAGGCCCACGGGGGTCCCGTCGACAGCGGCCAGGTGATGCGGATACTGGACGAACTCAGCGCGGACTATCCGGAGATGCGCGCCGACTACCGGATCCACATGCCGGAGGACTCCGCGGTCGGCAATGCGCTGGGCTTCGATTTCGGGCTGCTGTGCCTGCTGGACGGGCTGGAGGCCCGGCTCCGCGCCCGGCAACCCGCGCCGCCCACGGATGTGGACGAATCACGCCCCGGTCGCTGACAACCGCCCGAACCACAACGGGCAGGCAGGCGCACGCACACTCGGCCCCGGGTCGCGGCTCCTGTGTGCCGCGCCCGCTGACACCTCCGTCCGACGCGCCTCGGTGCGGACGGTTCCGGTAGAGGTCGCCGCCGATGAACGGAGTTGCTCGAGACCAACCGCGTACCCGACCTCGTGGAGTCGCCTGCCGGACAGTCCCACCACGGCCGCGACCGGCTCTGTGAAGGGTGACCCAAGACATAGAGCTGCCCTGTTACGGAGTCCGGATCGCCGGCGTCTTGTGTTCGTTCGATACACGACGAGGCAAGGAGCCGACCATGAGCGAGCAGACCACCGCCAGGAAAGTCGCGCTGATCACCGGGGCGAACAAAGGGATCGGGCGCGGGGCAGCCGAACAACTCGCTGCGCTGGGTACGACCGTCGTACTGGGTGCCAGAGATCCGCAGCGGGGAGAGCAGGCGGCGGCGGCGCTGCGCGCGCAGGGTGGTGACGCCCATGCCGTGGTCCTGGATGTCACGGACCCGGCGGGCGTCGCGGCGGCGGCGGAACAGATCGAGGAGCGTTTCGGCCGTCTCGACGTGCTGATCAACAATGCCGGAATCACCGGCTCCGGGCAGATCTCGCCGCAGGACGCTTACGATCAGGTGCCGAGCACCGTCGATCTGCGGATGGTCCGTGCGGTGTTCGAGACCAATGTTTTCGGGGTGATCATGGTGACCAATGCGATGTTGCCCCTGTTGCGGCGGTCGCCGGCGCCGCGCATCGTGAATGTGAGCAGTCATGCCGCGTCGCTGACCCTGATGAGCGACCCGGACGGGTCTTTCGCGGGATTGTTGCCCTCGGCCGCCTACAACCCTTCCAAGTCCGCGCTGGCTGCGCTGACCGTGAACTACGCCAACGAACTGCGTAAGGACGGCTTTCTCGTCAATGCCGCCTGCCCGGGCTACGTCGACACAGACAGCAACAACCACACCGGCTTCCTCGCGGTCGCGCAGGGCGCCGCGGTCCTGGTGCGCCTGGCCACCCTCGGCGCCGACGGGCCCACGGCGGGCATGTTCGGTGAAGACGGCCCCGTGCCCTGGTGACAAGGGAGCGGTCGGTATCGAGAGCCCGCCCACCACGGGCTCTCGATACGATCCCGGTGGCCTCCCGGGCTTGCGGCCGAAAACTTTCGGGCCCGCAATCCCGGCGAGCGGCAGCGAGTCCGGGCCGACCATGCCGGCCGACGACCACCGAACCCCCCGATGCCATGGACGGATATCGTGACCGACGAAGAGTTCCCCGCCCACGTCGCCGACCGGTTGGCAGGCCTGCCGGCGGTGCACGCCGTCACCCCGGCGGCTCTTGTGCCCAGGGTGCCCACACCCCGGACAGCGACTGGGACTTCGCGGTCTACTACCGGGGCGATTTCGACCCGGCAGATTTGCGCGCTTTCGGCTGGGCGGGTGAGGTCTCCGAGGTCGGCGGCTGGGGCGGGGGCGTGTCCAACGGCGGCGCCTGGCTCATGATCGACGACCGGCACGTGGACGTCCACTATCGTGACCTCGACGTCGTCGAATACGAGCTCGCCGAGTCCCGGCAGGGTCGCTTCCACTGGGAACCACTCATGATGTTCCACCTCGCGGGGATCCCCAGTTACATCGTTGTCGCCGAACTCGCCGTCAACCAGGTACTGCACGGCACTCTGCCCTGCCCGCCTACCCGGCCGCGCTGCGCCACACGGCGCCGCCGATATGGCGGGACCGCGCGACCATGGCACTGCGCTACGCGCGCGACGCGTACATCCGGCGCGGACAGGCGACAGAAGTCGCCGGCGCGCTGGCCGCCGCCGCGCAGACCGCTCACGCGGTGCTGGCGGCCCGTGGCGAGTGGGTCACCAACGAGAAGCGACTGCTGGACCGCGCGCGGCTACGGGCCGTCGACGAGATCGTGGGCGGGCTGGCGGCCGACCCGGCGGTACTCGCCCGAGCGGTGGAGGCTGCCGGGGCTCTGTTCGACGCCACCGCGCCGACCGGCGGAGATACCGGGTGACCGGTCGTTCGCGGGCCGAGTGTGCGTCCCAGATCACGACGCGGTCTCGGCAAGATCGAACATCACATGTTCGGCAAGATCGGTTTCCCCGGGTGTGTCGGCGCCCGCGGGGCTTCTAGGCTCGCGGAGGGCCGCCGCCACTCCCCCGTGACCAACGGCTGCGGCCCGCCCCGGACACGGCGTCCAGCGACGCCGACCGCCCGACCGGCCAACGGCGTGCCGGCACCGATACCGCGCCCCGCGCGCCGACGACCCCGAAGGACCCCTCGTGAAAAAGACCGTGCTCGCCGCCGCTGCCGTCGTTCTCCCGCTGGTCTCCGCCACCACCGCCGGCGCCGAACCGATACCGGTGATCCCCGAACCGCCGGTGGTGGCCGAACAGGACCCGGTGCCCTCCGGACCGCTCGGCACCACCTTTCCGGTCCGCACCGGGGGCGATATGGCCGTGACGATCAACCCCGCCGACGCGGTGGTCGAGCCACGCGCCGACGGTCAGCAGGTGCTGGTGTACGACGTGACCGCCGAACAGACCGCGGGCAACCCCTACTTCCTGCCGACCCTCGACCTGCGCATGGTGACCGCCGACGGTACGACGGTGTATCCGCTGACCGACGTTCCCGGTGAATACCCGGCCGGGTTCCTCGAGCCGGGACAGCCCCGCCACGGGCTGGTGGCCTTCGGCATCGACCGGCAGCAGACACCGGACCGGATCCTCTTCGCCACCAGCGACTATTTCGTGCAGAGCAGCTGGACCCTCTGACCGGCTATTCGAGTTCGCCCTCGGTCTCCAGGTACACCTGGCGCAGCCGGTCCAGCGTCTCCCGCTCAGGGCTCGCCCACATCCCGCGTTCGGCCGCCTCGAGCAGACGTTCGGCGATACCGTGCAATGCCCACGGGTTGGACTGCTCCATGAACTTGCGGTTCGTCTCGTCGAACACATAGCTCTCCGAGAGTTTCTCGTACATCCAGTCGGCGATCACATCGGTGGTCGCGTCGTAGCCGAACAGGTAGTCGACGGTGGCCGCCATCTCGAAGGCGCCCTTGTACCCGTGCCGGCGCATGGCCTCGAGCCAGCGCGGATTGACCACTCGGGCCCGGAACACGCGCGTGGTCTCCTCCGACAGCGTGCGGGTGCGGACGGCATCCGGGCGGGTGCTGTCGCCGATATAGGCTTCCGGGTTCTTCCCCGTGAGGGCGCGCACCGTGGCGATCATCCCGCCGTGGTACTGGAAGTAGTCGTCGGAGTCGGCGATATCGTGTTCGCGGGTATCGGTGTTCTTCGCGGCCACCGCGATCCGCCGGTACGCGGTACGCATATCGTCGGCCGCCGGGGCGCCGTCGAGGTCGCGCCCGTAGGCGTAGCCACCCCAGGCGGTGTAGACCTGCGCGAGATCGTCGTCGGTGCGCCAGCTCTTGGAATCGATCAGCTGGAGCAGCCCCGCGCCGTAGGTGCCCGGTTTCGACCCGAAGATACGGGTGGTGGCGCGGCGCCGGTCACCGTGCTCGGCGAGATCGGCGCGGGTGTGGGCGCGGATGTAGTTGGTCTCCGCGGGCTCGTCGAGATCGGCCACGAGCCGGACCGCGTCGTCGAGCAGCGCCAGGACATGCGGGAAGGCGTCGCGGAAGAAACCGCTGATCCGTACCGTCACATCCACGCGCGGCCGGCCCAGCTCCGCGGGATCGATCACCTCGAGGGTGGTGACCCGGCGGCTGGCCTCGTCCCAGACCGGGCGCACCCCGAGCAGGGCCAGGACCTCGGCGATATCGTCACCGGAGGTCCGCATGGCCGAGGTGCCCCACACCGACAGACCCACCGAGCGCGGGTACTCGCCGTGGTCGGCCCGGTAGCGTTCGAGCAGTGATTCGGCCATGGCCTGCCCGGTTTCCCAGGCCAGTCGCGACGGCACGGCCTTCGGGTCGACGGAGTAGAAGTTACGGCCGGTCGGCAGCACATTGATCAGGCCGCGCAGCGGCGAACCACTCGGGCCGGCGGGAATGAAACCGCCGTTCAGCGCGTGCAGGACGCGGTCGATCTCGACCCCGGTCCCGCGCAGCCGCGGCACCACCTCGGTCGCGGCGAAACGCAGCACCGCGGCGACCGCCGCACGATCGCCGCCGGCCGTTTCGAACAGTTCGCGCGCGTGCTCGTCGACGAGCCGGTCCACGGCCTCGGGCGCCCACCCGGCGGCCTGCAGCGCGATGATCAGTTCCCGGGCGCGCGCCTCGACCGTATCGACCCGCTCCCGCGCCTCCCCACCGGATTCGCTGAGCCCGAGCGCTTCCCGCAACCCCGGCACCGAGAGTTCCCCGCCCCACAACTGCCGGGCCCGCAGCATGGCCAGAACCAGGTCGACCTCGCTGTCGCCGGCCGGGGCGCGGCCGAGAATGTGCAGGCCGTCGCGGATCTGGACATCCTTGATCTCGCACAGCCAGCCGTCGACGTGCAGCAGCATATCGTCGAAGGTTTCCTCGTCCGGGCGTTCGGCCAGCCCCAGATCGTGGTCCATCTTCGCGGCGCGCATGAGCGTCCAGATCTGCTGCCGGATGGCGGGCAGTTTGGCCGGGTCCAGCGTGGAGATGTTCGCGTGCTCGTCGAGCAGCTGTTCGAGACGGGAGATATCGCCGTAACTCTCGGCCCGCGCCATCGGCGGGATCAGATGATCCACCAGGGTGGCGTGGGCCCGGCGTTTGGCCTGGGTGCCCTCTCCCGGATCGTTCACCAGGAACGGGTAGATCAACGGCAGGTCCCCCAGGGCCGCATCGGTACCGCAGGCCGCGGACATGCCCAGGGTCTTACCGGGCAGCCATTCCAGGTTGCCGTGCTTACCCAGATGCACCATCGCGTCCGCACCGAAACCCCCGGACACGGGGTCGGTGGACAGCCATCGATAGGCGGCGAGGTAGTGGTGGCTCGGCGGGAGATCGGGGTCGTGGTAGATGGCGACCGGGTTCTCGCCGAAACCGCGCGGCGGCTGCACCATGAGCACCACATTGCCGAATCGCAGTGCGGCGATGACGATTTCGCCACGCGGGTCGGCGGAGCGGTCCACGTAGAGCTCACCCGGGGGCGGTCCCCACGCCTCGACGACGGCGGTGCGCAGCTCCTCGGGCAGCGTCTCGAACCAGGCGGTGTAGACCTCGGCACCGATCCGTACCGGGTTGCCCTCGAGCTGTTCGGCGGTGAGCCAGTCGGGATCCTGCCCACCGGCGGCGATCAGCGCGTGCATCAGCGCGTCGCCGTCGCGTTCCTCCAGGCCGGGGACCTCGCCGGCGGCGCCGAGATCGTATCCGGCGGCACGCAATTCGGTGAGCAGCGCGATAGCGCTGGCGGGCGTATCGAGTCCGACAGCATTACCGATGCGCGCGTGTTTGGTCGGATAGGCCGACAGCATGAGCGCCAGCCGTTTGCGGTCGGCGGGGATATACCGCAGCCGCGCGTGCCGCACTGCGATACCGGCCACCCGGGCGGCACGTTCGGCGTCGGGCACGTAGGTGGACAGTCCGTCCTCGTCGAACTCCTTGAAGGAGAACGGCACCGTGACGATCCGGCCGTCGAACTCCGGGACCGCGACCTGGGTCGCCACGTCCAGCGGGGACAACCCGTCATCGTTGGCCTCCCACTGCGCGCGGCCACTGGTCAGGCACAGGCCCTGCAGGATAGGCACATCCAGTTCGGCCAGCGCGCCGATATCCCATGCCTCGTCGTCACCACCCGCCACGGCCAGCGCCGGTTTGCTGCCGCCGGCCGCCAGCACGGTGACCACCAGCGCGTCGGCCTGCCGGAGGGTGGCGAGCAGGTCGGGTTCGGCGGTACGCAGGGAGGCGCAGTAGACGGGCAGCGGCACCGCGCCGGCGTCCTCGATCGCACCACACAGCGCATCGATATAGGCGGTGTTCCCGGCCAGATGCTGGGCCCGGTAGTAGACGACGCCGACCGTCGGTTTCCCCGCGACCGGCTCGGGATACCGCGCGGCGCGGTCGAGCCGGCCCCAGGCGGGCAACTGCACCGGCGGTTCGAACCCGTGCCCGGTGAGCAGGACGGTGTCGGAGAGGAAGTTGTGCAGCTCGCGCAGATTCTGCGGTCCACCGGCCGCCAGGTAGTTGTGCGCGTCGGAGGCCACACCGACCGGTACGGTCGAACACTCCATCAGTTCGGCGTCGGGAGCCATCTCGCCACCGACCGCCACCACCGGCACCCCGCTCGCCCGCACCGCGGCCAGGCCGTCCTCCCAGGCCCGCTTGCCGCCGAGAATCCGGACGATCACCAGATCGGCGTCCGCGAGCAGGCCGGGCAGATCCTCCACCAGCAACCGGGCCGGATTGGCCCACCGGTACTCGGCGCCGCTGGCGCGCGCGCTCAGCAGATCGGTATCGGAGGTGGACAGCAGCAGAATCACAGCGATGACCTTCCTGGGTGACGCGCCCGTGGGGGGTTGTGTGCTCGCCGGAGAGGGTCTGGCTGTGTCAG
Source organism: Nocardia sp. NPDC050193 (assembly GCA_040674215.1). GTDB lineage: Bacteria > Actinomycetota > Actinomycetes > Mycobacteriales > Mycobacteriaceae > Nocardia. The sequence goes on from JBFARE010000021.1 coordinate 57,167, forward strand.
TGGCGCGACCGCACCGGAGTTCCACCGGTTTCCTCGTCACCCGTCGAGCCCCCGGATGCTACCGCGACGGCCGGAGCCGTCCGTCACCACACCGCCGAGCGACACCACAGAGCACCCGGGACCACAGGCCTCCGGCAGCAGGGTGACCCCGGTCCGCGGTCCGAAGCCGGGCCCGGCTTCCAGACCGCTTCGGCCACCCGTACGCCGGTACTTGCCGACGGTTCCCGTTCCGGGTTGGCTTCCTGCCATGACCGATGACGCGGGTACGCAACTGTTCCACCAGTCCATGCCTTTCACCGAACGCCTCGGCGTCGAGGTGCTCGAACACGGTCCCGGGTTGGTGCGCAGCCGCATCGCGTGGGACGAGACACTGTGCACCCTGGGCGGCGCCCTGCACGGCGGCGTGCTGATGGCGCTGGCGGATTCGACCGCGGCAGTCTGCGCGTTCCTCAATCTGCCCGAAGGCGCCCAGGCGACCACCACCGTCGAATCCAAGACGAACTTCCTGCGCGCCGTACGGTCCGGTCATGCCGAGGCCTCGTCGCGGCCGCTGCACACCGGGCGGTCGTTCATCGTGGTCGAGACCGAGGTGCGCGACGACGCGGGCAAGCTGGTGGCGAAGGTGACGCAGACCCAGGCGGTGCGGTAGTCCGGCGTCCGTAAACTGGTCGGATCATGGCACGTACCGATCCCGATTCCTGCCCCGGTGTCCTGCGCCTGCACGAGGCCGCCGACGGCCCGCTGGCCCGGGTCCGGGTGCCGGGCGGGGCGCTCGCGCCGGAGCAGTTGCAGACGCTCGCCGCGGCCGCCGCCGAGCTCGGCGACGGGAATATCGAGCTGACCTCGCGCGGCAATGTGCAGCTGCGCCGGATCCGCGACGCCGACGCGCTCACCGAACGGCTGGCGGGCGCTGGGCTGCTGCCGAGCCGCACCCATGAGCGGGTCCGCAACATCATCGCCTCGCCCCTGTCCGGCCGGGTCGGTGACCACGCCGATATCCGGCCGCTGGTCGCCGCCCTCGACGCGGGGTTGCTGGCCTGGCCCCGGCTGGCCGAACTCCCGGGCCGGGTCCTGTTCACCCTCGACGACGGCCGGGGTGACGTGAGCCCGCTCGGCCCGGATATCGGCCTGCACGTACTCGACGACGACCGATCCGCCCTCCTGCTCGCCGGGCGGGACAGCGGTATCCGCGTGACCACCACCGAAGCGCCGGAGGTGCTGCTGGCGGCCGCGCACGGATTCCTGGCACTCGCCGACGGACAGTGGCGCCTGCACGAGGTCACCGACGGCGCCGCGCGGCTGGCCGCGCGGCTGGGGCTCGAACCCGGGCCCGACCGGCTGGAGTTCACCGGCGCCGGGGCTCCCCCGATCGGCTGGCTGCCCCAGCACGACGGGCTCGTCGCACTCGGCGCCGGTGTCCGGCTGGGCTCCCTGCCCGCCCGCACCGCCGAATTCCTCGCCGCGGTCGAACGCCCGGTCCTGCTCACTCCGTGGCGCAGCCTGATCGTCACCGATCTGGAGGAGTGGCCTGCCGAACAGGTCGTCCGGGTGCTGGCGCCGATGGGTCTGGTCTTCGACGCGGACTCACCATGGTTGCGGATCACCGCCTGCGCCGGAGCGCCCGGGTGCGCGAAATCGTATACCGACGTCCGGGCCGACGCCGCGGCCGCTGTCGACTCGGGCCGGACGGATACCTCCGGCGCCGGCGGCTCGGAGATGCCGGTCCCCGCCGCCGAGATCACCACGGCGGGGCGGCAACACTGGGCGGGGTGCGAGCGTCGCTGCGGCCGGCCCGCCGCGGCGGTCACCGAGGTGACCGCCGGTCCCGACGGCTACCGGGTGGTACCGCCGCGCACCTGAGCCACCGCACCGCGGAGTGCTGCGGCCGCCCCGGCGGACGACCTACTGCTGCTGCGAGGTCGAGGGCTTCTCGATCGGCCGCGAGCGACGGTCCCCGTCGTCCTGTTTACCGTGGCTGGCCACCAGGAGCACGACGATCAACAGCCCCATCACGGCCGCGACGGCCAGCGCGGCCGACGGTTTGCGCAACTGCTCGGTTTCCTCGCGCACCGACATCTCCTCCGGCCACGGCACGACGGGTTCGGGGGCACGGCGCTCGGGGTGCCTCGCGGCTGCCGGACACCCATTCGACCGAATCGTATTCCCGGTGACGAACGACGACCTGCCTTGCGGCTCCTGAACTGTGAGCATGCGGAAATCGTATCGACGTGCGACCGGCGGATTTTCGGAAAATTCCCAGCATTGGGGAATTTACCGCGCGATGACTCGGAGGTGTCCCAGGTCACGTATGCGCCGGTCAGCGGCGCGAAGCCGGGAACAGCAGGCCCACAACGCAAATCGGGCCACTGTGACGTGCGGTACGCTGTTCGGCCACCTCGGGCCATGTGTCGCAAACCATAGATCAACCGGCCCGGACGCGCCGGACACCCGCGTAGGCACGGGGCGCGTACCGCAGGCGATCGGGCAGCAACGGCCAGACCGTACGCACTGCCGCCGCGAGTATCTCGAACAGCTTCTGGTCCACCGCCGTCCAGCGCAGATCCAGGATCTCGCGGGCACGTTCGGGCATGAGCGCGTTGGCCAGCCAGACATTGAACGCCATCACCGGCCGCCAGATCACCGACCACACCGGTTCCGGGATACCGGGCAGCGCCGGGATCCGGGTGCTGCCGAGCCGGAGCGCGAAATCAGTGGTGGCGTTGGCCTCGAGCACCTCGTCGATGGTGCGGTGCCAGTACTTCTCGAACTCGGCGTAGTTCGCCACCAGCACCCGGTCGGACAGTCCGTACATCCGCCACCAGGTGATGCCCTCGGCGATCAGCTGGTCCTTTTCCGCAGCGGTGAGCGGGGTCCCGAAATGCTCATTGAGGGCGATGGTGAGTTCGACGAAGGTCGCGTGGGTCCACCAGTACACCTCGGGGTTGAGCGCGTGGTAGCGCTCCCCACGGGAATCGGTGCCCTTCAGCGGACGGTGGTAGTCACGCACCCGGGCCGCCTGCGCCTGGTTGTCGGCGTCGTAGATCATGCCCTGGATCTGCGGCAGGGAGCGGATGAGGCGGTCCCACGGGTCGCGGAAGAAGTTCGAATGGTCCTGCAGGGCCGCGCCCACCGCCGGATGCATGTTCTGCAGGATGCCGGTGCGGCCGAGGAACAGCATATTTCGCAGGTCGCCGGCGTACTCCCAGGTCAGTGACCCGGGTCCGATCGGCGCCCCCACGAGACGGGTTGCGGCGGCGATATCCGGAGCACCCACGATCTGACCTCCTTGTCGAACAACGCGAAACTCTGAGACGAATAGTAGGTCATCCTCTCAGTTTCTCGCCGACCGAGGGTGCGGAGATATCGCCGGCCGGATTCCACGACGCCCGCCACACTCGTGTCGTATGGTCGTCTGGACTAATGTCCATACACATGTGCATACAGCCGGGTCCGGCTACTTCAGCGACCGGATCCGGTAGGAGAAAGCAGGTTCACCGATGAAGACCAAGGGCGCTCTCATCTGGGAATTCGACCAGCCGTGGCAGATCGAGGAAATCGAGATCGGCGATCCCCGCAAACACGAGGTCAAGGTCCAGCTGGAAGCGGCCGGAATGTGCCACTCCGATCACCACCTGGTCACCGGCGGCATACCGATGATGGGATTCCCGGTACTCGGCGGACACGAGGGCGCCGGGATCGTGACCGAGGTCGGCGAGGGCGTGGAGGATCTCGCGGTCGGTGACCACGTCGTCCTCTCGTTCATCCCGTCGTGCGGGAAATGCACATCCTGTCAGGCGGGCCTGCGCAACCTGTGCGATCTCGGCGCGCTGCTGCTCGCGGGCACCTCGGTGACCGACGGATCGTTCCGGATCCAGGCCCGCGGCCGCGATGTCTACCCGATGGCCCTGCTGGGTACCTTCTCCCCGTACATGGTGGTGCACCAGAGTTCGGTGGTGAAGATCGATTCGTCGATACCGTTCGAGGTCGCCTGCCTGGTCGGCTGCGGTGTCACCACCGGCTACGGGTCGGCCGTCCGCACCGCCGATATCCGGCCGGGCGAAGATGTCGCGATCATCGGCCTCGGCGGCGTGGGTATGTCCGCGCTGCAGGGCGCGGCCCACGCGGGCGCCCGCTATATCTTCGCGGTCGACCCGGTGCCGTGGAAACGCGAACAGGCCTTGAAATTCGGGGCCACCCACGCCTACGCGACCATCGAGGAGGCGACCGCCGGCTGCGCGGAGATCACCTGGGGAGGTATGGCCAAGAAGGTGATCGTGACCGTCGGCGAGGTGCACGGTGAGGATGTCGACAGCTGGATGGGTATCACCGCCAAGGGCGGAACGTGCGTCCTCACCGCCATGGGCAGCCTGACCGAGAACAAGACGACCCTGAACCTGGCCATGCTCTCGCTGTTGCAGAAGAACCTGCAGGGCACCATTTTCGGTGGCGGCAACCCGCACTACGACATTCCGCATCTGCTGTCGATGTACCAGGTCGGCAAGTTGAATCTCGACGATATGGTCACCCGGCAGTACCGGCTCGAGGACATCAACGACGGCTATCAGGACATGTTGGCCGGCCGCAATATCCGCGGCATCATCCGCTACACCGACGCGGACCGCTGAGCCGCCCGGATCACCGGCGCCGGGCCACCGCGCGACCGGACAGTGACGAGGAGGACGTATGACCTACCGGGTCGTGCAGTGGGCCACCGGATCGGTCGGCCGGGCCGCGCTGCGAGCCGTCATCGATCACCCCGAACTGGAACTGGTGGGATGCCGGGTGCATTCACCGGACAAACGCGGCCGCGATGTGGGTGAGATCCTCGGCCGCGCACCCGTCGGAGTGACGACTACCGACAGTCTCGACGAGATCCTCGGGCTGCCCGCCGACGCCGTGGTCTACGCGCCGCTGCTTCCGCGCGCGGAGGAGGTGGCGGCGCTGCTCCGGTCGGGGAAGAACGTGGTGACACCGGTCGGCTGGTTCTATCCCGAGGGGGACCAGGCCGAACCGGTCCGGCAGGCCTGTCTGGCGGGCGGGACCACATTGCACGGCACCGGAATCGACCCCGGCGGGGTCACCGAGGTGTTCCCGCTGATGCTGTCGGCCATGTCCGCGGCGGTCACCTTCGTGCGCGGCGAGGAGTTCTCCGATATCCGGAGCTACGGCGCGCCCGATGTGGTGCGCCACATCATGCGGTTCGGTGCCACTCCCGCCGAGGCCGCCGCGGGCCCCATGATGAAACTGCTCGACGGCGGCTTCCGCCAATCGGTCCGGATGATCCTGGACACGCTGGGGTTCGGTGGGCACCCGGAAATCCGCACGGTGCACGAGACAGCGGTCGCGACCGCACCGATCGACTCACCCATCGGCACCATCGAACCCGGACAGGTGGCCGGCCAGCGCTTCCACTGGGAGGCGGTGACCGGCGGCGAAACCGTCGTGCGCATCGGGGTCAACTGGCTGATGGGCCAGCAGCATCTCGACCCGCCGTGGACCCTCGGTGCCGAGGGCGAACGGTTCGAGATCGAAATCGACGGCGACCCGGGCACATTCGTCACCATCCGGGGGTGGCAATCCGAACCCGGCGACCCGCCGGAGGCCGAGAATCCCGGGATCGCCGCGACGGCCGCGCACTGCGTCAACTCCATCCCGTACGTCTGCGCGGCCGAACCCGGTATCCGCACCTCGGTCGAACTACCGATGGTGGCGGGCCGGGCCCATCCGCGGTTCGCGCGCGGGTCGTAGGCGAACGGCGGACCGCTAGGCGCGCCGCAACGCCAGGACCGGAATGGTGCGCACGCCGGCCGCCTTCTGCTCGTATTCGGCGAATCCGGGATAACGGCGGGCCTGTTCGCCGTAGATGCGGTCGCGCTCCGCACCGGTCACCTCTGTGACCGTGACGGGGTAGGTCTCGGTGCCCCGCTCCACCGTGGCCTCCCCGGCCGCGATCAGGTTGCGGTACCAGTCGGGATTCGTCGGCGCACCCGCCTTGCTGGCGAATACGTAGACCAGTCCGTCGGGATCCTGTTCATCGGCGAGGTACATCATCGGGGTCACCGATTCGCGGCCGGTGCGCCGGCCGCGATGGTGTACCAATGCCAGCGGAGCACCCTCGAAAGGCCCGCCGACGCGGCCCTCGTTGGCCCGGAATTCCGCGATGATCCGGTCGTTCCAGTCGTCTGCCATACCCGGCATTATGCAGCCGACCAGCGGCCGGGTCCGCACTCCCGGCCGCGCGGCGGGTCAGCGCCGGCCCGGCACCACGGACCATGGCGTTCACCGACGCCCCGACGGCGACCGAGTCGTCGCGCTGCGCACCTTCCGCACCGACAGCACAGCGGTCACCACCGCAATTCGACCTGCCCCGCGGACGACCGCCGGTACGGGTACGCGCGCACCTGCTCCTGGAGCGGTACGCCGGATCCGCGGATCGAAAAGGCGCGCTTCGCATTCGACGGCACGCGACCGGCGCCTGGCAGCCGGGCCCACTGCGCCCCGGGCCGCGGGAGGTGCCGGTACCGCCGGGTTCCGGCTCGACCCGGCCTCCGGGCGACGCCCACGAGTACAGCTACGGCGACGAGGTGCGGCGCTACGTCTCGGTCGGGGCGTAACCGGGTTCCGCGCTCACCGCGGGGCGGTGGTCAGCGCAGGCACAGTGGCGTGATGTCGGGGCGGCCACCGGTGGTGGGCGAGCTCAGGTACATGCACGGTGTCTGGCCCGCCGCGGTGATGGCGGACTTCACCTGGCCCCAGGTCGGCGCGTCGAGCGTGGCCGAGCGGGCCAGTACGAAACCCGACAGCCGGCTCGGGTCGGTCACCAGCGCCCAGGAGTAATCGGGGGCCAGCGCGGTGACGATGTAATTCGTCGGCCCGTCGAGCGAGTCCTGACTCGGCACTCCGGGGAAACTGACGTGCAACTGCGCACCGGTCACCGGGTCGTTCACCTTCGCGGTGCCGCGGATCTCGTTCAGGCCGCCCGCCCAGGTGGTACAGGAATTGTGCACGGCGACATTGCCCTGCGGATCGAGCGTGTACTGCGCGCGGGTGTCGCGCGCGCAGTCGAGATTGAACGGCTGGGGTACCGCGGCGAGCTGGTTCCAGTCGCCCAGGTACCGGTTCAGGTCCAGCGCGGGTACCGGGGCGGGGCCGGGTGGCAGCAGTGGCTGGGCGGCGGCGCCACCGCAGGCCAGGACACCGAGGGCCAGCAGGGCGGCCGGCAGGCCGGCAGTGCGGCGAACTGCGCGATCTGTGCTCACGAAAACTCCTCGCGTTCGGCGGTGTCCGACCACTCTAACCGCGTATTGATGCATAATCGATGCATATCCATTTCGGGCAGGAGGATCGATGGTAGCCATGGGGTCCGCCCGGTCCATGGGAGCGGCCACGGCGTGTTTCCCACCGGTCACCGCCACCCGTCCGGCGGTGACCGGGCCACCGCGCGGCCGCGACGATGATCCCGTCCACCGCGCGCCTGCGCGAACGACCGCCTGCCGGGAAACCGCCTGGAACCTCGGGATGACTCTGTCCCCCGACCCGGGCCGCCCACGAGCCCCAGGGCGCTCTTCGACCTGCCCGACGCCGTGGTGGTACCGGACGCCGCGCCACACGACCTCCCGCAGCGCACCGAGGCCGTCGTGGCGGCCGCCGGCCCGGCCTGCTGTGCGGCGCGGCGGGCCCGACCACGACGAGGGCGCGGTGAACACGGCCGTACGGCCGTGGCGCGCACGCCGAAGATCCGGGTCCGCCCCGGCGGGCGAATCGGAAGAGGCAGAATAAGACGATGCCCGACGGTCCCAGCTCCGCTTCCGACGCGGCCGGCTACACCGTCCGCGCGGTCGCCGAGCGGCTCGGCATCCCCACCGCCACCCTGCGCAGCTGGAACCGTCGCTACGAGATCGGCCCCACCGGCCACCGGCCGGGTACCCACCGGCTGTACACCGAAGCCGATATCGCCCAGCTCGATCGGATGCTCGACCTGATCCGCGGCGGCGCCACCCCGGCCGGCGCAGCGGCCGCGGTGCGCGCACCGGCCATCGCGCCGGGCGACCTGTCCTCGCTGCTGACCGCCGCCTTCGCCCTCGACTACAGGTCGGTGACAGCGCAATTGGCCGGCGCACTGCGGACCTACGGCGTGGTCGGCACCTGGGAACGACTGTGCCGCCCCGCTTTCGCCGAGATCGTCGCCCGCCAACTGGGCGGCGAGGGCTGTATCGATGTCGAGCACCTGCTCTCCTGGTGCATCACCTCGGCGCTGCATCGCAACAACCCCCCGGACCGGCTGCGCCCGCGACCCATCGTGCTCGCCTGCACCGGCGGCGAATCCCACGCGCTGCCCCTCGAGGTGCTGCGGGCCGCGCTGGCCGAACACGAGATCGGGGCGCAGATGCTCGGCGCGGATGTGCCCACCACCGCCGTCGCCGACACTCTGGCGCGGCTGGACCGGCCGGCCGACCTGGTGCTGTGGTCACAGCACGAGTCGACGGCGTTGACCTCCAGTGTGCGGGCCGGCCGCGACGCCGGCGCGCAGGTCTTCGTCGGCGGACCGGGCTGGGACGCCGTCATCCTCCCGGCGGCGGTGGAACGCCTGGCGAGCCTCCCCGAGGCGGTCCGGCGACTCGGCTGAGTCCGCTCCCGCTCGCCCACTCCGGGCACCCACACACACCAGCCGAACCACCTCGCGGCCCGATGGCCCGTGAAACAGCACCGGGTCGCTAACGATCATAAAACGATGCATAATCGATGCATACATCAGCCCGTGGTCAGCGAGAAGAGGAGTGTGATGGTCGAGCAAAGGCACACACCGCACCGGTCCGGGGCGACGGGTCGCGAGGGTGGCAACAGCGATCCGATGGGTATACCGAGCAGACGAGCGCGCGCGGCGTCTACCCCGTGTTCCGGCGCGAGTGCCGGCACATTCCGGCCCGTGCCGGGGCGGGCTTCCTCAGCGGCTGCCGGATGTCGAGCGGTTCGTGCCGACGAGACGAGGCGAGGTGTGATCCGATGATCCGTACAGTCGACGCTCTGCTCGACCGGACGATAGTGCCGGGCTACACCCGCCTCGGCTACCACCTGCGCAAGGTCTCCTGGACCCGAGACGATCCGCCCACCGATGCCCTGCACGGCAAAACCGCCTTGATCACCGGCGCGACCTCGGGAATCGGGAAATCGATCGCCACCCGCCTCGCGGACCTGGGCGCGCGCACCGTCCTCGCGGTCCGGGACGCGGGCCGCGGCGAGCGGGCCCGCCGGGAGATCCTCGACGCCGTCCCCGATGCGCAGGTGGAACTCGAGATATGCGATATCGCCGAACCCGGCAGTGTCGAGGCCTGCACCCGGGCCCTGCGCACGCGCCACGAGACGCTGGACGTACTCGTTCACAACGCGGGCGTCCTACCCGGCGACCGCACCGAGAACTCCGCCGGGCACGAACTGACCCTGGCCACCCATGTCCTCGGTCCGATACGCCTCACCGACCGGGTGGCCCCGCTGCTCGCTGCCGCCGGCGACGCCCGCGTCATCTTCGTGGCCTCCGGCGGGATGTACAAGCAGCCGCTGCCGTTCCGGGATCCGCAGTATCGCCGCGGCGAATACCGGGGCACCACCGCCTACGCCCGCACCAAGCGGATACAGGTGGCATTCGGGCCGCTGCTGGACGGACGTCTCGCCGATCACGGGGTGAGCGTGCAGAGTATGCACCCGGGCTGGGTCGCCACACCGGCGATCACCGCCGCACTCCCCCGCGTCGGCTCCGCGCTGCGCCCGGCCATGCGCACCGCCGCCGAGGGCGCCGATACCGCGGTCTGGCTGGCCACCACCAGCCCGGCGCCGCTGTCGGGCCATTTCTGGCACGACCGGCGTATCCGTGACGAACACTATCTGCGCCACACCCGGTATTCGGAGGGCCATCTGTTGTCCCTGTGGGAGTACTGCCTCGACGCGGCGGACGTGCCCTTGCATCCGCACTGACGTCCGCTCCGCCCCGCACCGGGCCCGGTGGATCCGGCGACCGATGAATTCCGCTCGCCCACGACCTCGTTCACAGTGAGCCCGCGTGGATCTCGTTGCGAGAAGCAGTCCCGATGCCGGATACCGACCACGACCCGGCCGCCCCGCGGCGGCTGACACAGCATCCGACCGTCCAGCGGATGGCCGGCCGGGAGCGCGAGAAAACCCGACCCGGTCCTCGCCGCCGACCGGCTCCGCGAGATCTGCCTCGCGGCCGGCGCCGACGATGTGGGGTTCGTCGCCGTCGCGGATCCTCGGGTGGCCGACGAACTCGAGCACGCGCGGGCAATCCTGCCCACCGCGCGCACCCTCGTCTCGGCGACGGCCCCGCGGTGACCCGGGCACCGCGGTGACCGAGGCCCACCCACACCGGCCCGACGCGCCCGGCCCGGCATAGGGTGTCCGCATGCCCGACACGCGCACCAGCTACGTCACCGACGCGGCCGAGATCTACCGCCGGTCGTTCGCGATCATCCGAGCCGAGGCCGAACTGGACCGCTTCCCGGCCGATATCGCGCAGGTCGTGGTGCGGATGATCCACGGCTGCGGCCAGGTCGATCTGGCCCGGGACGTGCTGTTCACCCCGGGGATGGTGACCGCGGCACGGGCGGCGCTGCGCGCCGGTGCGCCGATTCTGTGCGATGCGAACATGGTCGCCTCGGGAGTCACCCGGACCCGGCTGCCCGCGGACAACGAGGTGCTGTGCCTACTGCGTGACCCCCGGGTGCCGGAGTTGGCGGCCGAACTCGGGACCACCCGGTCGGCGGCGGCGCTGGAGTTGTGGCGGGAGCGGCTCGACGGCGCGGTGGTGGCCATCGGCAATGCGCCGACCGCGCTGTTCCACCTGCTGGAAATGATCGCCGGGGGCGCACCGAAGCCGGCCGCCGTGCTCGGTATCCCGGTGGGCTTCGTCGGCGCCGCCGAATCCAAGGATGCGCTCGCCGCGAGTACGGGCGTGGAGTATCTGACGGTGCGCGGGCGGCGCGGCGGCAGCGCCATCACCGCGTCCGCCCTGAATGCGATTGCGAGCGAAGTGGAATGACGGTGGCTACGGGAAAACTGTGGGGGGTCGGGCTGGGCCCGGGCGATCCGGAACTGGTGACGGTGAAGGCGGCCCGGGTGATCGCCGAGGCCGATGTGATCGCGTTCCACAGTGCCCGGCACGGCCGCAGTATCTCGCGCGGTATCGCCGAACCGTATATGCGGCCGGGCCAGCTCGAGGAACACCTGATCTATCCGGTCACCACCGAAACCACCGACCATCCCGGTGGTTACCAGGGCGCGATCGACGAGTTCTACGCCGCGGCGGCCGACCGGCTGGCCGCGCATCTGGCGGCGGGCCGGTCGGTGGCGTTGCTGGCCGCCGGAGACCCACTGTTCTACAGCTCCTACATGCATATGCACCGGCGACTGGCCGACCGGTTCGAGGCGGAGATCGTGCCCGGGATCACCTCGGTGAGCGCCGCGTCGGCGGCACTGGCCACTCCGCTGGTGGAGGGTGATCAGGTCCTGACGGTGCTGCCCGCGACCCTGCCCCCCGACGAACTGACCCGCCGCCTCGCCGACAGCGAGGCCGCCGCGATCATGAAACTCGGCCGCACCTACCCGGCCGTCCGCAAGGCGCTCGCCGACTCCGGCCGCCTCGACCGCGCCTACTACGTCGAACGGGCCAGCACCGGACGCGAACGGGTGCTTCCGGCCGGCGAAATAGACGACGCCCAGGTCCCGTATTTCGCGATCACCATCGTCCCGGGCCCCGAACCGACCACCCCGGTCCCCGCTCGCCGGGATCCGGCGGCCGCCGAGCCGGTGACCCGCGCGGTGAGCACCCCGGTGACCGAAGGCGCCGCGCCGCGCGCCGGCGAGGTGGTGGTCGTCGGCCTGGGCCCCGGCGATACGCGATGGACCACCCCGGAGGTCTCCGCCGCGCTCGCCGCCGCCACCGACCTCGTCGGCTACACCACCTATATCGACCGCGTCCCGGTTCGCCCCGGTCAGCGGCGGCACAGCAGCGACAACCGGGTCGAATCCGAACGCGCCGCCATGGCCCTGGACCTCGCCCGCCGCGGCGGGCGGGTCGCCGTGGTCTCCTCGGGCGACCCGGGCGTTTTCGCGATGGCCGCCGCGGTCCTGGAGGAATCCGCGGACCCGCAGTGGGCAGGGGTGCCGGTGTGGGTCCTGCCCGGGATGACGGCGGCGAACGCGGTGGCCAGCCGCGTCGGCGCCCCACTCGGGCACGACTACGCCACGATCTCCCTGTCCGACCGCCTCAAACCGTGGGACGTGGTGGCCCGGCGCCTGGCGGCGGTGGCCGCGGCCGATATGGCCATCGCGGTCTACAACCCCGCCTCGAGTAAACGCACCTGGCAGGTGGGCGCGATGAAGGACATCCTGCTCGTGCACCGCGCACCGGACACCCCGGTGGTGCTCGGCCGCGATGTGGGCGGCCCGGGCGAATCGGTGCGGGTGGTGTCCCTGGGTGAACTGGAACCCGCCGAGGTCGATATGCGGACCCTGCTGATCATCGGCGCCTCCACCACTGCGGTCGTCGACGGCGCCGGGGTACCGCGGGTCTACACCGCGCGACGCTACAACGCCTGAGCGCACACCATCCGATAGCATTCCACTATGGAATAGCGTCGGTGGAAGGACAATGCGGTGAACGGCAAACAGAAGCGGCCGCTGAACTCCACGGCCGCCTCACTTCTGGGTTTTCTGCACGAGGGGCCGATGTCGGGCTGGGATCTGGTGGCGCTGGCCCAGGACCGTATCGGCGATTTCTGGACCATCACCCAGAGCCAGGTCTATCGGGAACTCGCCACCATGGACTCGGCGGGCTTGGTGGTCAAGGGCGAAACCGGTGCGCGCGAACGCACTCCGTACCACATCACCGAGGCCGGCCGCACCGAATTCGCCGAGTGGATCGCGCGCGATCCGAGCCCCGAGACCATCCGCTTCCCGCTGCTGCTCACCCTGCATTTCGGCGGTCATCTCGAGCCTGCGCATCTGGCCTCGATCATCGACAACGCCCGCAAGGTCCATCAGGAACGGCTGGACCGTTACCGCGCCGAAGAGGCGGGCCCGGATCTGTCCCCGCATACCCGGGCGACGCTGGAATTCGGCATCGGATACGAGCGCGCGGTCCTGGACTGGTTCGACCGGCTACCCGAACTACTCGGTTCCTGAACACGCGGTGGTGATCCACCGCGGCCCGACCGCCGACGACTCAGCGCCGTATCGAGTCCGCCGCAGATCACCGACCGGCAGCTCCACGGACCCGGATCCGGCGCGATAACGATGCGGGCGGCCTCCCTTCCGCATCCCGGACGATCGTTCCGGTCGCCCACGGACGGTGATGCCGGAGCGTCGGAGCGAAGCCACGCAGGCCGGGCATGCGTACCCCGCGGTAGGCGCACCGGCTTCAGTCCGGATGTCCGCCGGAATCCTCGCCGTGCCACCCGGACAGCGCTTCTCGCGCTTGCTCGACCGTGGCCACCACCGCGACGCCCGGTGGCACGGGCGGCCTGTCCACCACCACCACCGGAAGCCCGGCGGCGCGCGCGGCAGCAAGCTTTGCGGCGGTCGCCGTACCCCCGCTGTCCTTGGTGACCACCACATCGATCCGGTGCCGGGTCAGCAGCTCCGATTCCGCGGCGACCGTGAAAGGCCCTCGGGCCAAGAGTATTTCGTGCCGCGGGGGAAGTTCGCCCGCAGGCGGGTCGATGCTCCGGATCAGATACCAGGGCCGGGTGTGGCCGGCGAAGGCCCCCACCCCCTGACGGCCGATGGTGAGCAGGATCCGGTCACCCAGCCCGGCGGCGGTGTCCGCGGCGGCGGCCAGATCGGGGACCCGGTACCAGCGGTCACCGGGGCCGGCGGTCCAGCCCGGACGACTCAACCGGATCATGGGCAGCCCGAGTCGCGCGGTGGCCTGCGCGGCATTGGCGGTGATCACCTCGGCGAAGGGATGGGTGGCGTCGACGACGAGTTCTATCCGGTTGTCCGCCAGCCATTCGCGCAGCCCGTGGGCGCCGCCGAAGCCGCCGATCCGCACCTCGCCCGCGGGCCGGATCGGCGCGGAGACCCGACCGGCGAGCGAGGACACGATCTCGTGTTCCCGCTCGCCGGTGAGCAGCCGGGCGAGTTCCCGGGCTTCCCCGGTGCCGCCCAGCAGTAGGATTCTCAGGGCTGGCCGCTGAAATAGGCGATGGCCGAATCCAGCAGCGGCGGGCCGCCGGCGACGGCGAGGCCGATACCCGCGCCGATGATCGCCCCCGGAATGAAACCGACACCCAGGAACAGGAAGCCGACGGCAGCCCCGATCGCCGCGCCCACGGCCGCACCCAGCGAAGCCGCCTGCAGTTCGCTCATGAACCACTGCTGGGCCCCGATGAACTGCGCCTGCGACGGCGCACCCGCGACCGGAGTGGCCCGCGGGGTCAGTGTCAGCCGGCTGTTGCCCTCGTCGATGGTGGCGGCGACCGAGACCACCTGGCCATTGGTGGCCTGGGTGAGCGGGATACTGGTAAGGCGCTCCCCGGCGACATTGCTCAGCACCACCGCGTCATTGGCGGCGTCCAGACTGAACGCACCGCCCGAAACCGTGGTGACCACCGATTTCCCGGCCTCTGCCAGTGCCAGGGTGTAGTCGACGCCGCGATCGTGACCGGTGACCTCCGGAACCGCGTTCTGCTGCTGCTCGACAGCGGGCGCCGTCGGAGCGGGCGCCGCGTAGCCCGTGCCCGCGGCGATACCGGTGGCTGCCGCCGCCATGATCGCGGTCGCGGCGAACTTCTTGTATTTCACTATCGATTCTCCCCGTCGCGCGCGAATCCGCGTGACCCGCGCTAGGAACCCCCGTGACCTTACTCCCGATGCCCGATTCGTCCATTCGTGTTGTGACATACGGGAAGTCCCGCGGCCCGGCCCTTCACCACCGACCATTGGGTCACCGGCAGCTGGGGCCGCCATGTGGTGAAGCGCCCCAGCGGTTCCCCGCGGTACACCTGGAAGCGGCGCAGGCCGCCACCGTGCGCCGCGGACCAGTCCAGGATCAGCGCCTCCGATTCCGCGGTCACCGCGTTCGCCACCAGCCGGCCGCCGGCGGGCAAGCGGGACCAGCAGTGCTCGAACAACGCGGGCGTGGTGAGTCCGCCGCCGAGGAAGATGGCATCGGGATCGCCGGTCACCGCGTCCCCGGCGAGTTCGGCCACCGCCTCACCGCGCACCTCGATACCGGGCACACCGAGCGCGACGGCATTGGCGGCGATCTGCGCCCGGCGCCGCGCCAGGATCTCGAACGTGATCGCCCGGCAGGCGGGATCGGTGCGGCACCACTCGATGGCGATGCTGCCCGAACCGCCGCCGATATCCCACAGCGTCTCCCCGGGCCCGGGGGCGAGCGCCGCCAGGGTGAGCGCCCGGATCTCGGTCTTGGTCAGCTGCCCGTCCCCACTGTAGGCGTCGTCGGGCAGGCCGGGCAGCCGGGTGAGGCGGGTACGCCCGGGCTCACGCGCCGCGGTGACGGCGACGATATTGAGGGCGTCGCCCGCGGGCTCCCGCCAGTCGGCGGCGGTCCCGGACACCAGGCGTTCGGCGGGCCCGCCGAGTTGCTCCAGCACGGTCAGCGTGGAAGGGCCGAACCCGTTGCGCTGCAGCAACTGCGCGATCCGCTCCGGGGTACCGGCGTCGGCGCTGAGCACGAGGAGCCGCCGGCCGTCGGCCAGCTCCGGCAGCAACCGCTCCAGCGGTCGGCCGACCGCGCTGACGATCCCCACCTCGGCCACCGGCCAGCCCAGCCGGGCACACGCCAGCGAGGCCGCCGACGGTTGCGGGAACACCCGCAGCGCGCCGGGCCCGAGCAGCCGGGCGAGGGTGACACCGATTCCGTAGAACATGGGATCGCCGCTGGCGA
Organism: Nocardia sp. NPDC050193; assembly: GCA_040674215.1. Lineage (GTDB taxonomy): Bacteria > Actinomycetota > Actinomycetes > Mycobacteriales > Mycobacteriaceae > Nocardia. The sequence continues at coordinate 73,089 of JBFARE010000021.1, forward strand.
GTACCCCGAGACCGGTGTCGCGATGCGCGGCCAGCAGCCCGGGGAGTGCGGGAAGCAGTGGCGACGGCCACGGTTCGCGCCGCGCGGCCACCTCGCCGGGGAGCAACTCCAGCTGCCGCGCCGAACCGAACAGCACCGCGCAGTCCCGCAGGACCTGCCGGGAACGGTCGGGCAGCCCCGTCCAGCCGTCGGCGCCGATACCCACCACCGGAATCGGGGGCCCCGCCCAGGAGAGCGCGGGGTCGGCGGTCACCGGGGCAGCCGCCGCCAGACGGCCTGCGGCAGCAGGCGCATGCCGAAGAACACCGGGCGCAGGATCCCCGGGATCCAGACCCGCGCCGAGCGGCGGTTCAGCGCGGTCACCACCGCGGCGGCCACCTGGTCCGGCGTGCTGGAGAACGGGGCCGGGGTCATCCCCTCGGTCATCTTGCCCACGACGAAGCCCGGCCGCGCCAGCAGCAGCTGGACCCCGCTCCCGTGCAGCGCATCGGCCAGCCCGGAGGCGAACCCGTCCAATCCGGCCTTGGCGGACCCGTAGACGTAGTTCGCTCGCCGCACTCGGACCCCGGCCACCGAACCGAACACCACCAACTGACCGCTGCCCCGGGACCGCATCTCGTTGGCCAGGACGGTCAGCACGCTGATCTGGGCGGTGTAGTCGGTATGCACCACCGCCAACGCGTGGGCGGGGTCGGCCTCGGCGCGGGACTGTTCGCCCAGCACCCCGAAGGCCAGCACCGCCACCCCGATCGGCCCGTAGTCGGCGGCGATCTTGCCGAGCAGGGCGGGATGGCTCGCGGTGTCGTCGGCGTCGAATTCCACCGGATGCACCGCGGTCGCGCCGGCGGCAGTGAGCGCCGCGGTCTCGGCGTCCAGATCCTCGCAGCGGCGCGCGGCCAGCACCACCGCCCGCCCCGGTGCGAGCCGCAGTGCCACCTGCAGACCGATCTCACTGCGTCCACCCAGCACCAGCACCGTGCCCGGGTCGATTCCTCGTGTTCGACGCACAACCATGCGCTCAGTCTGTCATCCGCCCGCGGCGGGGTGCGGAACCGGGAGACGTGCCGGCCCGCGCGGCCACCCGCTACGGTCGGTCCATGACGCTGCGTTCTGCCGAATTGTCCCCGGCGGCCGTCGAGTTCCTCACCGAACGGCATCTGGCGACCCTCACGACTCTGCGGGCCGACGGCACCCCGCACATGGTGCCGGTGGGCTTCACCTGGGACCCCGACGCCGGGCTGGCCCGGATCATCACCGACGGCGCCTCGGTGAAGGCCCGGAATGTGCGGCGATCGGGTTACGCCGCGGTCGGCCAGGTGGACGGTGCGCGCTGGCTGACCCTGGAGGGTCCGGCGGTCGTCCTCGACGATCCGGCCGCGGTCCGGGAAGCCGAACGGCGCTATGCCGAGCGCTACCGGGTACCGCGGGAGAACCCGACCCGGGTGGTGCTGGCGATCGAGGTCCGGCGGGTGCTGTGCGGGGTCCGGTTGCGCGAGGCCTGAACGGCGGACCGGCTAGCTGCCGGCCGGCAGGACCGTCAGTCCGTGCGGACGCTCGTTCATCGCGACGCAACCGTCCTCGGTGACGACCACGATGTCCTCGATCCGGGCACCCCATTCGCCCGGGAAGTAGATCCCGGGTTCGATACTGAACGCCATACCCGGCCGCAGTTCGAGGTCGTTGCCCGCGACGATATAGGGCTCCTCGTGCACCGACAGGCCGATACCGTGCCCGGTCCGGTGGACGAACGCGGGCCCCAACCCGGCGGCCTCCAGCGGTTCGCGGGCGGCCGCGTCCACGGCCTCGGCACGGACACCGGGCCGCACGGCGGCCACCGCGGCGGCCTGGGCGCGTTCCAGTTCGGCGCAGCGCGCGGCGATCTCCGGATCGGGTTCGCCCAGCACATAGGTCCGGGTGGAGTCGGAGTAGTAACCTGGTTCCACCGGGCCGCCGATATCGATCACCACCACGTCACCGGCCTCGATGCGGCGCTGCGACACCTCGTGATGCGGGTTGGCGCCGTTGGGCCCGCTACCCACGATCACGAACGCGGCCTCGGTATGCCCCTCGGCCACAATGGCGTCGGTGATGTCCTTACCGACCTCGGCTTCGGTACGCCCGACCCGCAGGAACTCTCCCATCCGGGCGTGCACCCGGTCGATGGCCGCGCCGGCCCGGCGCAGCGCCGCGATCTCGGCATCGTCTTTGATCATGCGCAGTTCGCGCAGTACCGGGGTCGCCGAGACGGGGAGCCCGCTGAAACTCTGCGCCAGCGGCAGCAGATGCAGCGCGGGCATGGAATCGGCCACCGCGACCCGGGAGCCGATGTGCAGGGCCGACCGCACCAGCTGGTATGGATCCACCCCGTCCACCCAGTCCAGCACCCGCAGGCCGAGTGCGTCCACCGCGGACTCCGCCAGCCCCGACACCTCCAGTTTGGGGATCACCACCGACGGGGTGGCCTTGTCGGAGGTGACCACCAGACAGGTCAGCCGTTCGAACGACTGGGCCGCCGATCCGATGAGGTACCGCAGGTCCGGGCCGGGGGTGATGAGCAGGGCGTCGAGATGGGCGTCGCGGATCAACTGGACCGCCCGCTCCAATCGCTGCCCGTAGACCTCCGCCGCGAACCGTGACTCCGTGTGCTCGCTCATGACCTCGAACCTACCTCGCACCCGGGGGGCGGCACATCGGATACGTCGGTGGGTCCTTGTAGATTCACCGGGTGACTACGACCGAATCCACGCCGCGTCCCCTGCTGCTGCTGGACGGCGCGAGTCTGTGGTTCCGGGCCTTCTACGCGATCCCGGACAAGATCACCGCGTCCGACGGCCGGTCGGTGAACGCCCTGCGCGGGTTCACCGATATGGTCGCCTCCCTCGTCACCAGGCATCGCCCCGCCCGGCTCGTGGTGTGCCTGGACCTGGACTGGCGGCCGAAGTTCAGAGTGGACCTGGTGCCCACCTACAAGGCCCATCGTCTCGACACCTCTGCCACGGCCGCACCGGGCGCCGAGGAAGTACCGGACCGGCTCACTCCGCAGGTCGATATGATCCTCGAGGTGCTGGCCGCCGCCGGGATCGCCACCGGCGGCGCGGAAGGCCTGGAAGCCGACGATGTGCTGGGCACCCTGGCCTCCACCGAACTCACCGACCCGGTGATCGTGGTCAGCGGCGACCGGGATCTGCTACAGCTGGTCCGCGATATCCCCGAACCCCCGGTGCGAGTGCTGTACGCGGGCCGCGGGCTGGCCAAGGCCGAATTGTTCGGGCCGGTGGAGGTCGCCGCGAAATACGGTGTCCCGGAGCGGAACGCCGGCCCGGCCTACGCGGATATGGCGACACTGCGCGGGGATTCGTCGGACGGGCTCCCGGGTGCCGCGGGAATCGGCGAGAAGACGGCGGCCACCCTGATCAGCAGGTTCGGCTCACTCGAGGCGCTGCGCGCGGCGGTCGACGATCCCGCGGCCGATCTGGCCCAGGGCATTCGGACCAAACTGCGCACGGCCTCCGGCTATCTCGACGCGGCGGCGCCGGTGGTACGGGTGGTGCGCGACGCCGATGTGATCCTGTCCCGGCCCGACACCCTGCATCCCATCCCGGCCGATACCGACGCACTGCGGGAACTCGCCCGCGCCTACAACGCGGAAAGCCCGGTCGAGCGGTTGATCACCGCACTGGCGAATTCCGCCTGACCGGGCCGCGGGAGCGAAAACCCGCCGGAGGGCAGCGTCCGGCGGGTTCGACCGATGCGGAGATCAGCTCGGACGGCCGACCTCGTAGGTGCCGTCGTCCTTGGTGATCTTGACGTTGACCTTCTTGGCCTCGCCACCGACCTTCAGATCACAGGTGAACGTGGCGTCCACCGCGACCTCCTGGCCCGCGGGGCACTGGACATCCTTGACATCGTCGATACCGTAGGAATCCGCGAGGACCTTCGCCACGCCCGTCTGCACGGCGGCCTGGTCCAGCTGGTCCTTGGCGGTGAGGGTCAGGATGCCCACGACCGCGCCGACGACGAGCACCACCGCCAGCACCACCCCGCCGATGATCAGGCCGGTTTTCTTACCACCGCCCGACGGCTGCGGCTGACCGGCCCACTGCTGCTGGCTCGGCTGCCCCCACTGCTGTTGCGGCTGCTGCCCCCACTGCTGCTGATTCGGATCGCTCCACTGCGGCTGCTGCTGATTCGGATCGCCCCACTGCGGCTGCTGCTGGTTCGGGTCGCCCCACTGCTGCGCTGGTTGCTGGGGCTGCTGCCCCCACTGCTGCTGATTGGGGTCGTTCCACTGCTGCGGCTGGGGCTGCTGCGGTTGCGGTTGCGGCTGGCTCCACTGCTGCTGCGGCGGCGGGGCGGGCTGCCACTGCTGACCGCCCTGGTCGCCACCCCACTGCTGGGTGGGCTGCGCCTGCTGCGGGTCGAGCACCGGAGGCTGCGCGGGCGGCTGGCTCCCCCACTGCGGCACCGCGCCGGGCGGCTGCTGCCCACCCCAGACCTGGGTGGGATCGTTACGTCCCTCGCCGGGGCCCGGGGCGTCGTTCGGTCCGTACGGCCCGCTCATCTGGTTGCCTCCACTCGCATTGTCGAACACACGGTAGCCCCCCGCGTGCGGTTGAAATCAAACCACAATCGATGGTCTCACGCTGCGCCTACCGCAGCATGAGCGAGGGCCCTGCGTGGTTACGCTCCGCTACCGCCTCCGGGCCTGACTCGCTCATGCCGCGTCCACCGCGACGACACCACGCCGGATCGCCCGGACGGCCTTGGCCGCGGTGGCCGCGACTTCGGTATCGTCTGCGGTGGTGTGGATCTGATCGAGCAGATCGATCACCTGCCGGCACCAGCGCACGAAATCCCCGGCCGACAGCGGTGTGCCCTGATCACCGCTGGCCAGCAGCGAATCCGCCAGTGCGTCACCGCGAGCCCATTTGTAGATACCGCCCACGAAACCGAGATCCGGTTCGCGGCTGGGTGCCAGCCGGTGCTCGGACTCGTCGTTGCGCAAGCGTGACCACTCGGCGATGGTGTCGGCGACCGCGCGGCGGATCGGCGCGGTCGGCCCGGAGGCGCCGAGATAGCCTCCCTCCGAACGTGATTCGTACACCAGGATCGACACCACGGCCGCCAGCTCGGCCGTGCCCAGCCCGCGCCACAGTCCCTGCCGCAGACATTCGGCCACGAGCAGATCGCTTTCCGCGTAGATACGGGCCAGTCGCCGCCCGTCCGCGGTGACCTCCCCCTGATGCACGAAACCGCGTTCCTCCAGCAGCCCGACGATCCGGTCGAAGGTGCGGGCCAGCGAATTGGTGGTCGTCGCGACCTTCTGCCGCATCGACTCCGTCTCCCGCGCCACCCGGTTGTAGCGCTCCCCGATTCGAGCCAGCTGCTCCCGGTCCGGCCGGGTGTGGGCGGGGTGAGCCCGTAGCGCCCGGCGCAGGGCGCCCAGTTCGGGATCGTCGGCGCCCGCCGCACGTTTGTCCCGGCGCGGGCGATGCGGCGCGATGATCCCGGTGCTGCGCAACGCCGAGGCGAGATCGCGTCGGGTCCGCGCGGTGCGATGGTCCACCCGGCGCGGCAGCCGCATCCGGCCCAGCGGCTGGGCCGGCACCGGGAAATCGGCGACCGAGACCCGGCCCGCCCATTTGTCCTCGGTGAGCACCAGCGGGCGCGGATCGCCGGGGGTGGCATCGGGTTCCAGGATCACGGCCAGGCCCGCCCGGCGTCCGGCGCCGATGGCGACCACATCGCCGCGCCGCAGTTCGGTCAGCGCGGCGACACCGGCGGTGCGCCGATCGGTGCGGGTCTGCTGGTTGAGCCGGCGTTCCCGCTGTTTGATCCGTTCCCGCAGGCCGAAGTACTCCAGGAAATCCCCGTCCTCGCCGCCGAGCTGGGCGGCGAGTTTACGCAACTGGGCCTCGTTGCGTTCGATCCCGCGGACCAGGCCGACCACCGACCGGTCGGCCTGGAACTGGGCGAAGGAACGCTCCAGCAGCAGCCGCGCCTCCTCGGCGCCGAGCCGGTCGATCAGATTGATCGACATGTTGTAGCCGGGTTTGAAGGAACTGCGCAGCGGATAGGTGCGAGTCGAGGCCAGCCCGGCAACCGCGCTGGTATCGACCTCGGGCTGCCACAGCACGACCGCGTGGCCCTCCACATCGATCCCGCGCCGGCCGGCCCGGCCGGTGAGCTGGGTGTACTCCCCCGGGGTCAGTTCGGCGTGGGTCTCGCCGTTGAATTTGACCAGGCGCTCGAGCACCACGGTGCGCGCGGGCATATTGATCCCCAGCGCCAGCGTCTCGGTCGCGAACACCGCCCGGACCAGGCCCTTGACGAACAGCTCCTCGACGGTGTGCCGGAACGCGGGCAGCATTCCGGCGTGATGGGCGGCCAGGCCGCGGTGCAGCGCCTCCCGCCACTCCCAGTAGCCGAGCACCTCGAGATCGGCGCGCGGCAGTTCGCCGGTGTGCTTGTCGATGATCGCGTCCACGACCTCCGGGTCCGCTGCGCCGCTCAGATCCAGCCCCGAGCGCAGGCACTGGGCCAGCGCGCCGTCACACCCGGCCCGGCTGAAGATGAAGGTGATCGCGGGCAGCAGGCCCTCTTCGTCGAGCCGGGCCAGTACCTCGGGCCGGGGCAGCGGCCGGAAGAACCGCCGTGGCCCGCCCCGCCCGCGCGGACCGCCCCAGCCCTCCATCCGGTCGGCGCTCTCCCGCTGTTTGATGTAGCGGACCAGGTCCGAATCGACCAGTACCCGCTGGTCGGAGGATTCGCTGTCGAACAGGTCGAACATCCGGCGCCCGACCATCACGTGCTGCCACAGGGGCACCGGCCGGGTCTCATCCACCACCACGGCGGTGTTACCGCGCACGGTTTCCATCCAGGCGCCGAACTCCTCGGCATTGGACACTGTGGCCGACAGACTCACCAGCCGCACCTCCGGCGGCAGATGCAGGATCACCTCCTCCCAGACCGCCCCGCGGAACCGGTCGGCCAGGTAGTGCACCTCGTCCATCACCACATGGGACAGGGAGCGCAACGCGTCGGACGAGGCGTAGATCATGTTCCGCAGCACCTCGGTGGTCATCACCACCACCGGGGCATCGGGATTGATCGACTGATCGCCGGTCAGCAGACCCACCAGATCGCGGCCGTACCGCTCGGTGAGATCGGCGAACTTCTGGTTCGACAGCGCCTTGATGGGCGTGGTGTAGAAACATTTCCCACCCGACGCCAACGCCAAATGCACCGCGAATTCACCGACTACGGTCTTCCCGGCGCCGGTGGGCGCGCAGACGAGTACCCCGTGCCCCTCCTCGAGGGCGGTACAGGCCTGGCGTTGGAAGGGGTCCAGCTCGAATGTCAGCTGGGCGGCGAACCGGGACAGTTCGGCGGTCAGCGACGCGTTCGGTGTCACGGCTCCGAGACTAATCGAGGAATCCGACACCGGTCGCGCCGATAATTTCCGGGGACGGGACCGCAACGGTCAGAGGGTGTCCGAATAGTCCGTGGTCGGGCGACCGGTCCGCTCCGGGGCGGGCACCGTATCGGCCGACGGAATGGGCGTGGCCGGATCGACCGAGGTCGGCGCCTCGATCCGCGAGGCCTCCTCGTCGTCGAGCGCGCCCAGCTGCTGCTCCTCGATCCGGGCCCGGCGCCGGTCGTTGAACCGGGCGAACTGCACCGCGAACTCGAACAGCACCGTCAGCGCGAGCGCGAGCGCCAGCATGGAGAACGGGTCCTGCGGGGTGACAATCGCCGCGAACACGAACAGGCCGAAGATGATGCCGCGCCGCCAGGCCTTCAGCTTCTCGTAGGGCAGCACCCCGATCAGGTTGAGACCGACGATCAGCAGCGGGGTTTCGAAACTGACACCGAAGATGATCAGCAACTGGATGATGAAACTGAAGTACTGGGAACCGCTGAGCGCGGTGATCTGCACATTGTCGCCGATGCTGAGCAAAAAACTCAGCGCGTGCGAGATGACCCAGTAGGCCAGCACCGCGCCGCCGACGAACAGGAACGAGCCGGTCACCACGAAACCGACCGCGTACCTGCGTTCCTTCGGATACAGACCCGGTGTGATGAACGCCCACGCCTGATACAGCCAGACCGGGCAGGCCAGCACCACGCCGGCGGTCAGGCCGACCTTCAACCGGAGCATGAACTGCTCGAACGGTGCCGTGGCCAGCAGGCGGCACGCGCCGTCGGGCGACAGGGAGGCACGTGCCGAATCGGGCAGCGAACAGTACGGACCGCGCAGGATCTCGCCGAGGCTCTCCAGCCCGAAGAACGAATGCGCGTACCACAGGAAACCCACGATCGTGGTGACCAGCACAGCCGCCAGCGATATCAACAGCCGGGTGCGCAACTCCCGCAGATGGTCGACCAGGGACATGGTGCCATCGGGATTGGTCCGGCGCTTGCTGTGCCGGGGGTCGAACGGAATTCGCATGGTGTGTGGATGCCCTCGTATCAGCGTGCCTCGCTCCGCTCGGCCTGCGGCGCTGCCCGGTGCCCCGGCGATACTCCGCCCGGTATTCGGTCAGGGCCCGGTCGGCAGCGCCGGGTCGACAGCGTCGTATCGGGGTCCGGGTGTACCCGGACCCGCGCATACGGACTCAGAGCGTTTTCGACTCGCTCCGCGTCTCCGTGGCCGGCGGCGCCGCCTCCCGGCCGGCCGGCAGCTCCGGAGCGGGCTGCGCGGTCGCCGTGCCCGCGGGCTTGCCGTCGTTGTGCATCTCGCTCACTTCGCTCTTGAAGATACGCAGCGACCGGCCGAGACTGCGGGCCGCGTCGGGCATCCGCTTCGCGCCGAAGAACACCACGAACAGCGCCGCGATGATCAGCCAGTGCCAGATGCTCAGACTGCCCATTGTGGTTACCTCCCAAGACTGTGGTCTTTCCGATGCTACCTGCCCAGACAGCCGCATCGAACCCAACCTGGGGCAGATGCCCGCATGTCACCCGCCGGTAGAACGCTGTTCACCGGCACATCGGGTGGTCACGAGGGCGCGGCACGCCCACTGGTCGTCAGGCGGGCAGGTCGAGCCCCGCGGCCGAATACGCCGCCAGGGCGGCATCGGAGCGCTCCCGAACCGCCGCCACCAGATCCGGTGGGCCCAGCACGGTCACCCCCGACCCGAAACCGAGCGCCAGCCGCGCCATCCAGTCCAGTGTGGCGAAACGCATGGTCGCCTCGATACTCCCGTCGGCGTGCACCGCCACCCGGTGCATCGGGTACTGGTCGAGCACCCAGCCGTGATCGGCGGCGATCAGCAGCCGCGCCAACGGCACCGCGGGATCGTCCTGGAACAGGTCCAGTCCGGCCTCGGTATCGCGGGCCTCCCGCGGCGGGCGAGCCGGTTCGGCGAGTTCGGCCGCCGATTCGATGCGGTCGAACCGGAACAGTCGCACGCCCTCGGCCTCCCGGCACCATGCCTGCAGATAGCTGTTGTCGTCGACCGCGACGATCCGAATGGGATCGACCACCCGGTCCGACACCACATCGCGGCTCGCCGAGTAGTACTCCAGCCGCAACGCCCGGCGCGCCGCCACCGCGGACCGCACCGTGGTCACCGCCGGGGCCTCGGCGGGTAGTTCGCCGGCCGGCACGCGTCCCGCGTCGGCGGCCGGCGCCGCGCCCGAGATCGCCGCCTCGAGTTTGGCAATGGCCGAATGCGCGGCGGTCGGATCCACCATCCCCGGCAGATCGACGATCGACCGCAACGCCACCAGCACCGCCGTCGCCTCGATCGAGGTCAGCCGCAACGGCCGCTCGATACCCGCGGTAAAGGTGACCTGCACACTCTCCTCCGAAAAGGACAGATCGATCAGGTCACCGGGACCGTAGCCGGGCAGCCCGCACATCCACAGCTGATTCAGATCGGCCATCAGCTGCTTGGTCGTCACCCCCAGATCCGCCGCGGCCTCGGCCGCGCTGATCCCGGGATTGGCCACGAAATACGGGACCATGTTCAGCAGCCGCGACAGTCGCGCCGACAACCGGGTGCTCACAACGCCACCTCCGTCCGGTCGATCACCGAACGCAACCGCGCCACCACATCGGCCCGCAACTCCGCCGGTTCCAGCACCAACGCATCGGCACCCAACCCGGTGATCAACCGGGCCAGCCAGTGCTGCGACCGGATCGGCACCTCCAGCACACTGCCCGGCCGGCCGCCGACGGTCCGGCTACCCACCACCTCGCCGATCCGGCGCAGATCGCGGCCCCGGCCCTGCGCCACCCAAATGGTCGCCGAACCGGTGACCGGCGCGCTTCCGGTCACCCGGGTCACGATCTCCCGTAGATCCGTCCCCGCGGGTGGATGCACGGCATTACGCGGCCCATACGCGGTGATCTCCTCCCCGATCCGGGACAAGCGGAACGTCCGCACCGCGCCCCGGTCGCGATCATGCCCCACCAGATACCAGCGCCCCCGCCACGTCACCACACCCCACGGCTCCACATCCCGCATCAGAAACGGCGCATTACTGGCACCGCGATGCTCGAACCGCACCGCCTGCCCGGCATCGATCGCCGCCAGCAACTTACCCAGCACCGGCTCCGACCCGCGCGTCCGCGCCGGCACCGCCGGAATCGCCGCGAACGCGGTATCGGTCTCCACGTGCACACCCCCCGCCCGCAGTTTCAACAGCGCCCCCGCCGCGGCCGACGCCAGCTCCGGCGACTCCCACATCTGCAGGGCTACCGCCACCGCCGCCGACTCCTCACTGGTCAGATCGATATCCGGCAGCTCATAGGCGTCCCGGTTGATGCGGTAACCCTCCACCGTCGAAAAACGACCGGACGGGCCCACCTCGAGAGGTATGCCCAGATCCCGGAGCTCGTTCTTGTCCCGCTCGAACATCCGGCTGAATGCCTCGTCGCTGGCACAGTCCTCATAGCCCGCGACACTCTCCCGGATACGCTCCGCAGTCAGGAACTGCCGAGTCGACAGCAGCGCGATGACCAGATTCATCAGGCGCTCGACCTTGGATATCGCCACCCGAGCAGGATAATGCAGTGTTTGTTTGCGGCGCCTCCGGCGCCGCGGGTCGGGCCCTGTGACGCCGATTCTTCCCTCCGCCGCTCAGTCGCTGCGCTCCTTCGCTCCGTCGGTCCAGAATCGGGGGCGGGCCCCGACCACGGAAGCAGACCATCCGAAATAGGGAGAAAGTGCATGCTGTCGTGCGCCTCGACCAACCCGGGGCGGCTCACGTCACTGTCATTTCTCATGGTCACCGGTCTCTGGACAGCCGACTGCACACGATCGGTCGCTGCGCTCCCTCGCTCCGTCGGTCCAGAATCGTAGGCCCCGACCACGGAAGGGGAGCATCCGGAGTGCGCGGAAGTTGCGGCGGGTCCCCGGACGTCTCCCAGACTCGCCGTTGTGCTCATCCGCTCCGAGTTGGGCGGGAACGCGGCAGGCCTACTGGTCTGCGGTCGGCGAGAGCTTGGGGCTATCGGCCAGGTAATTGCGAACCGCCGGAGAGAAGTCGACCTCGTCCAGCTCGTCGTGGACGACTTCGAACCACGCCGTGTTCTCGACCCAGAACCGGTACAGGAACCGCTCGAAATCGTCGGCCACCAGGGTCAGCGCGGAGTTCAAGTGCGCGACGGACGGCACAGGTCCGCCGTCGCAGTACCGCTCGCCGGCAGCGACGACCCGGTGGGCGCCGTCGGACAAAATATGCAGGTACCACAGAACACAGTCCTGCGAATCGGCGAGGAACCGGACGAGGCGGTCGCCGTCACCGTACGGACCGGGGATGGCCGAGGCGCTCACATCCCAATAGCAATCGGTGCACGACGGGATGGCCTGTTGCAGCTCGGGCCGGTCGAAGAAGTCGGCGAAAACGGCTGGGACCTGGTCCCGCAGCGCGCTCGGCAGCGAGTCGGCGCCGACACTTGCACGGACCTCGTCCGGTACCAGCCACCCGAACGTTCCGTCGAAAATGCGCTCGGGCAAGGCCGGGAGTGCCTCGGCCGCGAAGTGACCGTAGGTGCTGTCGCACTGGCGATAGGGGCCCAGACCGGTACCGATCCAACTCATCCGAAGATCCATTGGGCGCACGCTGGCGTCGGGCACCGACACATTCGTCACCGAAAACTCACGCGACGAATTCCGTACCCGTCCCGATGTGCTGGGAATTCGGCGGGTCGGCGGCCGACCACCCCGGCGCCGACCGGCTGGGTCCGATCGGCGCCGGGGACGCGGTCTACATCGAGGCGATCAGGCGATCCACTCGTTCGTCGACCGACCGGAACGGGTCCTTGCACAGCACGGTGCGCTGGGCCTGGTCGTTCAGCTTGAGGTGGACCCAGTCGACCGTGAAATCCCGGCCGGCCGCCTGGGCAGCGGTGATGAAATCACCGCGTAGTTTCGCCCGGGTGGTCTGCGGCGGGGTGTCGACGGCGGCGTCGACCGCCTCGTCCTCGGTGATCCGCTTGGCCAGACCCTTGCGCTGCAGCAGGTCGAAGACGCCGCGGCCGCGTTTGATGTCGTGGTAGGCCAGGTCCAGCTGGGCGATCTTGGGATCGGACAGCTCCATGTTGTAGCGGTCCTGGTAGCGCTGGAACAGTTTGCGTTTGATCACCCAGTCGATCTCGGTGTCGACCTTGGCGAAATCCTGCGACTCCACCGCGTCCAGGGTGCGGCCCCACAGATCGACCACCTGATCGACCTGCGGATCACGATCCCGGTTACGCAGATGCTCCACGGCACGGGCGTAGTACTCGCGCTGGATGTCCAGGGCACTCGCCTGCCGGCCACCCGCCAGCCGCACCGGGCGGCGGCCGGTGAGATCGTGGCTGACCTCCCGGATGGCCCGGATGGGATTGTCCAGCGCGAAATCGCGGAACGACACCCCGGCCTCGATCATCTCCAATACCAGGGCAGCGGTGCCGACCTTCAGCATGGTGGTGGTCTCGGCCATATTGGAATCGCCCACGATCACGTGCAGACGCCGGTACTTCTCGGCGTCGGCATGCGGTTCGTCCCGGGTGTTGATGATCGGACGCGAGCGGGTGGTCGCCGAGGAGACGCCCTCCCAGATGTGCTCGGCCCGCTGCGACAGGCAGAACGTGGCCGCCTTCGGTGTCTGCAGCACCTTGCCGGCCCCGCAGATCAACTGCCGGGTCACCAGGAACGGCAACAGCACGTCGGAGATGCGGGAGAACTCACCGGCCCGCACCACCAGGAAGTTTTCGTGGCAGCCGTAGGAGTTGCCCGCCGAATCGGTGTTGTTCTTGAACAGATAGATGTCCCCGCCGATACCCTCCTCCGCGAGGCGCTGCTCGGCGTCGATGAGCAGCTCCTCCAGTACTCGCTCCCCGGCCCGGTCATGAGTGACCAGCTGGACCAGGCTGTCGCATTCGGCGGTGGCGTACTCCGGATGCGAACCGACGTCGAGGTAGAGCCGGGCGCCGTTTCGCAGGAACACATTGGAGCTACGCCCCCACGAAACCACCCGGCGGAACAGATACCGGGCCACCTCGTCGGGACTGAGCCGGCGGTGTCCGTGAAAGGTGCACGTCACACCGAATTCGGTCTCGATCCCCATAATTCGTCGCTGCACACTATCGAGGTTACAGCGCGGAGGGATTCCTGCGGGTCGGTGCGCAAAACCCGATGTATACGGCTTGGCAACGATTGGGCTGTGTTTATCGGCCCCGCCTCCGGCGGGGCGGGTCGGGGCCACGAACGCCGACCATCCGGAATAGACAGAAGGTGCATGCTGTCGTGCACCTGGACCGGCCCGAGGAGGCTCACAGCACTGTAGTGCTCAAAGGCCACCGATCCATGGACGGCCAACTGCACACGCTCCGCCGCTACGCTCCTCCGCTCTGTTCCTCCGAGTCGGGGCACAGGCCCCGACCATGACGCCAACCGTCGGGAGTAGACAGAAGGTGGGTACGGACTACGTCATGACCAGCCCGAGCAGGCTCACAACCTTGTAAGTGCTCAATGGTCGCCGATCTATGGACGGCCAACGGCACATCGCACGGCACGAAAGCGGGTCGCGCACCGTTGTCGGTGCGCGACCCGTGGATTCTCGTCCGGCGCGGAGCCGGCCTGTTCAGTCCGGCTTGCCGCCGGTTTCCGGCTCCGCCGAGCCGGCCTCGCCCGCCGTGCCCAGCAGCTCTTCGAGGGCGGCGCGGCCGATCCGGCGGAACGCCCGCCGCGGTCGCGCCTGCTCGAGGGTGGCGACCTCCAGCGAGCCGACGCCGAGGGTCCGCTTGTCCTTGTCCGCGCCTTCACTGGACTGCAGCGCTTCCACTGCGACCCGGATCGCCCCGGCCAGGTCGAGCCCCCGCCGGTAGGACTCTTTCAGCGCGCTGACGATGGGCTCGGTGGTACCGCCCATCACCACGTATTCACGCTCGTCGACGATCGATCCGTCGAAGGTGATCCGGTAGAGGACCGATTCGGGCTCCTGGTCCGGATAGCTCACCTCGGCGACGCAGATCTCCACCTCGTAGGGTTTGAGCTGGTCGGTGAAGATCGAGCCCAGCGTCTGGGCGTAGGCGTTGGCCAGCGCCCGGCCGGTGACATCGCGGCGGTCGTACTGGTAGCCGCGCAGATCGGCCTGCAGGATGCCGCCCCGGCGCAGATTCTCGAATTCGTTGTACTTGCCGACGGCGGCGAAACCGGTTCGGTCGTAGAGTTCGCTGACCTTGTGCAGGGTCGCCGACGGATTCTCCGCCACGAACACCACGCCCTTGTCGTAGGCGAGCACCACGACACTGCGGCCCCGGGCGATACCTTTGCGCGCGAGCTCGGTCTTGTCGCGCATGATCTGCTCGGCGGACGCATACAGCGGCAGGGTCATGCCCGGGCGCTCCCTTCCTCTGCGGCCTGACGGTCGGCGGCGATACCGCGCGCGATCTCCTCGAGCCGGGATTCGGCCACCTCGACGGCGCCCTCGTGATCGATCAGGATCGCGGTCGGGTAGATCCCGCGCAGCAGGTCCGGCCCGCCGGTGGCGGTATCGTCGTCGGAGGCGTCCACCAGGGCCTCGACCGCGATACGCAGGGCGCGGTCGGCGTCGATCCCCTTGGAGTACAGCTTCTTCAGCGAGGTCCGCGCGAACATCGAGCCGGAGCCGACGGCGGTGAAGCCGAACCGCTCCTCGCTGCGCCCGCCCACCACGTCGTAGGAGACGATGCGCCCGGCCCGGTCGGGATCGGTGGCCTGCTGGTCGTAGCCGACCAGCAGCGGCACCACCGCCAGGCCCTGCATGGCGGCCGGCAGATTGTCGCGCACCATCTTCGACAGTTTGTTGGCTTTACCGTCGAAGGTGAGGGAAACGCCTTCGATCTTCTCGTAGTGCTCGAGTTCCACCGCGAACAGGCGGACCAGTTCGATGGCCATGCCCACGGTCCCGGCGATACCGGTCGCCGAGTAGGTATCGGTGATATGGACCTTCTCCACATCGCGGCCCGCCAGCAGATTGCCCTGGGTGGAGCGCCGGTCACCGGCGATCAGGACACCACCGCGATAGGACACCGCGACCACGGTGGTGCCGTGCGGTGCGATATCCCCCGCGGCACCGCCGCCGGGTTTTCCGGCGGCGGTGGGCTGGCTCAGGGCGCCGAATCCACTACCCGGCAGGAGATCCGGGGCGTGTTGACGCAGATGTTCGGAAAAGGACGAGAGGGCGTACCCCAGTTGGAGACGCAAGGGGTCACCTGCGGTCACTGGCCACCTTTCTGCACGTAGGCACGAACGAAGTCTTCGGCGTTCTCTTCGAGCACATCGTCGATCTCGTCGAGCAGGTCGTCGGTGTCCTCCGCCAGCTTCTCGCGCCGTTCCTGACCCGCGGCGTCTACGCCGTCGACGCCTTCGTCATCGTCGCCGCCCCCGGCGCGTTTGGTCTGCTCTTGTGCCATCGCAGCCGACCTCCTCTGTTTCCACCGACCGGCCGCGCTCGCGTACCGGACGAATCGTGAGCACCCCTGTGCTCGTTCTTCAACACTACCCAGCCGGGACGACACGTAGTCGGATTACGTCCCACCCCGGTGGCCGCGACCTCCGGCGGCATTTCCGGTGAACACTCAGGTGGTGAGCTGTTGCACCAGGTCAGCGGCGGTATCGACGCCGTCCAGAAGTTTCCCGACATGCGCTTTGGTGCCGCGCCGGGGCTCCAGGGTGGGAATCCGGACCAGCGAATCACCACCCAGGTCGAAGATCACCGAGTCCCAGCTCGCGGCGGCGATATCGGCCCCGAACCGGCGCAGGCACTCCCCGCGGAAGTAGGCGCGGGTATCGGTGGGTGGTTTGGTCATGGCGTCGAGCACCTGCTGTTCGGTGACGAGCCGTTTCATGGATCCGCGTGCCACGAGGCGGTTGTACAGGCCCTTGTCCAGGCGCACATCGGAGTACTGCAGATCCATCAGATGCAGTTTCGGCGCCACCCAGCCCAGACCCTCGCGGCTGCGCATGCCCTCGAGCAGACGCAGCTTGGCCGGCCAGTCCAGCAGGTCGGCGCATTCCATCGGATCGCGTTCCAGCAGATCCAGCACCATCGACCAGTTGTCGAGCACATCGCGCACCCGCTCGTCGTCGTCGCCCTGCTCCTCGACGAATTTCGCGACCCGTTCGTGATAGAGCCGCTGGATCGCCAGCCCGGTGAGTTCGCGGCCGTCGGCCAGGGTGACCGTGGCGCGGAGGGTGGGATCGTGGCTGATGGTGTGGACCGCGGTGACCGGGCGGGCCAATTGCAGATCGGACAGATCGGCGCCGGATTCGATCAGGTCCAGCACCAGCGCGGTGGTACCGACCTTCAGATAGGTCGACATCTCGGCCAGATTGGCGTCACCGATGATGACGTGCAGTCGGCGGTATTTGTCGGCGTCGGCGTGCGGTTCGTCGCGGGTGTTGATGATGCCGCGCTTGAGCGTGGTCTCCAGCCCCACCTCGACCTCGATGTAATCCGACCGTTGCGAGAGCTGGTAGCCCGCGTTGTCGCCGGACTGCCCGATCCCGACCCGGCCGGACCCGCAGATCACCTGCCGCGAGACGAAGAACGGGGTGAGCCCGAGAATCACCGCGTTGAACGGGGTTTCGCGGCTCATCAGATAGTTCTCGTGGGTGCCGTAGGAGGCGCCCTTGCCGTCGACATTGTTCTTGTACAGCTGCATCCGGGGCGCGCCGGGCACACTGGACGCGTGCCGGGCGGCCGCCTCCATCACCCGTTCCCCGGCCTTGTCCCAGATCACCGCGTCGAGCGGATCGGTGACCTCCGGCGCGGAGTACTCCGGATGCGCGTGGTCGACGTAGAGACGGGCGCCGTTGGTGAGGATCATATTCGCCGCGCCGACCTCGTCGGCATCGATCACCGGCGCCGGACCGTTCATCCGGCTCAGATCGAAACCGCGGGCATCGCGCAGGGGCGACTCGACCTCGTAGTCCCATCGGGTGCGCTTGGCGCGCGGCACCCCCTCGGCCGCGGCGTAGGCCAGAACCGCCTGGGTAGAGGTGAGGATCGGGTTGGCCGACGGCTCGGTGGGCGTGGAGATCCCGTATTCGACCTCGATACCGATGATGCGCTGCATGGGTTCGAGCGTAGGCGACGTACGGCGAATCATCCGTCGAGTGGTACTTCCGGCCGATGCCGTGGCGTAGCCCGCGACCACATGCTCTGACCATGACCCGCACCGTCGCCGACCCCCTCGCCTCCGGCCCGAATCCGCCGCGCCCGACCCGGCTCGCGGCCCTGGATGTCCTGCGCGGAATCGCCATTCTGGGCACGTTGGGCACGAATGTCTGGATCCTGACCGACCCGGAGGGCCTGAACGGATATCTGCACCGGATCTCGCTCTCCCCCGCCGACGGCTGGATGTGGGCCGAGAAGGTGCTGCAACAACTGGCCCAGGGCAAATTCCTGGGTCTGCTCACGGTGATGTTCGGTATCGGCCTGGCCATCCAGCAGAGCTCGGCCCGCCGGACCGGTCGGCCCTGGCCGGGCGGATACCCCTGGCGCGCCGCACTGCTGTTCCTCGACGGCCTGCTCAATTTCCTTCTGATCGCCGAGTTCGACGTGCTCATGGGGTACGCCGTGACGGCGGCGATCGTCGCCTTCCTGCTCGCCCGCGGCGACCGGGCACAGGCACGGTGGCTCTACGCGATGCTCGGCGTGCACCTCACCCTGATCGCGCTCTACGTCGTCTCGCTGGTCCTGGCGGAGCCTTCCGCGCCGCGGGAGCGGGCGCCGCTGCACCCGAACCCGTACGCCGACGGCTCGTTCTGGGATCTCGTGCTGTTCCGGACCGAGCACGCACTGGCGTTCCGCGCCGAGGCGATCGTCATCCTGCCGCTGTCCATCGTGCTGTTCCTGGTGGGCGCCCGCCTGTTCCACGCCGGTGTGTTCCGGCCCGAGGGGGCGCGGCTGCGGCGGCGGCTCCTGCTCGTGGGTTTCGGTGTGGCCGCGCCGATCGACCTGCTGGCCGGACTGGCCGGCGGGGGCGATCTGGTACTGATCACCCGCTATATGGTGGCGCCGGTGGTCTCCCTGGGCATCCTCGCGCTGGTCGCCGAGTTCTACGTGCGCCGATCCCGCACCGGTTTCGCCGGACGCCGGCTGAGCGAGATCGGCCGGGCCGCGCTGAGCTGCTACATCCTGCAGAACCTGGTGGCGTCGATCCTCTGTTACGGCTGGGGCTTCGGGCTGGCCGCGCGGTTCGCCCCGGAAGCCCGGGTACCTTTCACCGTTGCCGTCTACCTCATCGTATGCGCCGTGATCGCGCTGTTCGCCCACTGCTGGCTGCGCCGGTTCGAACGCGGTCCGGTGGAGTGGCTGTGGCATTCGAGCTACCGGCTGCTGAATCGGGCATAGCCGCCGCGCCGCGCTGATACGCCCGCCACAGTGAGCAGACACACCCGGTCGCGGTACCGCTCCGCGCCCGGGTAGCTGCCACCATTGACCCGGCCGTATCGGCAGACGCCCGGCCCGTACACCCGGGCCGGGCGCGCAGCTTCGACGGAGGACGCGATGGGGACCGACAGCACCGGCGACGAGCCGGGCGCACACGCCGCACCGGATGAGACAGGCGATACCGACAGCCGCGCCCGGGTGCGGCGCCGTCTCCGCATCTGGGCCGGTCCGATCGTGGTGGTCACGCTGCTGATGGCCCTGCTGTCGACGATGTATCTGGGCTATGTCGTCAACCCGGAGAAGAATCTGCACAATTTCCCGATCGCACTGGTGAACCAGGACGACGGCGATATCCGCGACGGACAGCAGATCAATATCGGTGACCAGATCACTACGGCGCTCACCGAGCGTATCCCGGCCGACAAGGTGGATCTGCGTGTGACCGGTATCGGCGAGGCCCAGCGCCTGCTCGACAACGGCGAGGTGTACGGCGCGATCATCCTGCCCAGCGATCTGTCCAAACGACTGTCGATCCTGGGCGCGGGCAGTGTGGTGCCCGGCGATATCCAGCAGCCGGTGATCACCGTGGTGACCAATCCGCGGACCGGGACCTTCGCCACCCAGATCACCCAGCTCATCGCCCGGCAGGCACTCACCCAGGTGAACACCGAGGTCGGCAGACAACTCACGGCGACGGTCGACAGCGAGTTGAGTTCCGGTCCCGGTGGCGGCACCCAGGTCTCCGGCGCATCCCGGCTGATGCTGGCCCAACCGATCGATGTGCTCATCGAGCAGTACCGGCCGCTGCCGGAGGGGACGGGGCAGGGCCTGTCCGCGTTCTTCTACACGCTGCTGGTGGTACTGGCCGGTTTCACCGGCGCCATGATCGTGCACACCATGGTGGATTCGGCGCTCGGTTTCGTTCCTACCGAATACGGGCCGTGGTTCGTGCACCATCCGACCTCCCCGCATTCCCGGGCCCGCACCCTGCTGCTGAAGTGGGGGGTGATGGCCGTGGTCGCACCGATCGCCTCCGGGTTGTTCGTCGGTATCGCCACCCTGCTGGATGTACCGCTCGAACACGGCCTGGCGCTGTTCCTCTTCGGCACCCTGGCGATTCTCGCAGTCGGGGTAACGGCGCTGTCGGTGCTCGCGGTGTTCGGGTCGGCGGGTCTGCTGATCAACCTGATCCTGTTCATCGTGCTCGGGCTGCCCTCCGCCGGTGCCACCATCCCGCTGGAGGCCACCCCGCACTACATGGCCTGGCTGGCCGCCTTCGAACCGATGCACCAGATCTACCTGGGTATCCGCGCCATCCTGTACTTCGACGCCCACGGGAACCCCGGACTGGCGCGCGGGGTCTGGATGAGCCTGGCCGGGCTGGCAATCGGCCTGGTGCTGGGTCTCGTCTTCACCATCCTCTACGACCGCAAGGGCCTGGAGCGCCGCAGCAACCGGTGAGCGTCGGCGCAGTCCGCGGGCAACACCGGCCGGACTGCGCAAGCTCGGTCAAGCGCACCGCCCGGCCGACCCGCCAGACTCGACGGGTGATCAACCGACGGGACCGACTGCGGGAACTGCTGGACGCCGTTCTCGACGAAGACAACACCACGCTCGGGCAGATGGCCGCCGGCGCGTACGCCTCGCGATACCACTTCGCCCGGCAATTCAGTCGCGGAACCGGCGAGTCCCCGGTGGGCCTGCGGCGGCGGGTGCTGCTCGAGCGCGCGTGTTGGCAGCTCGGCGGGGGTGCGGCGGTCACCGAGGTGGCCTTCGCCGCGGGCTACGACACAGTGGAGGGGTTCAGTAGGGCGTTCACCCGTGCGTTCGGCCACCCACCGAGCGCGACCCCGCCGCTGACGGGCCGGACCCCGCGCTGGCTGCCCGCGGCGAACGGAATCCACTTCCACCCGCCCATGTCGCTGTGGGTGGAGGGTGAACCGAGAGGACGATCCGATATGGACCCGACCGCGCTGCTGCTGCACCACGACCTCGAGGACACCGCCCTCCTGGTGAAGGCGGCCACGGGATTGACCGAGGAGCAGTACCGGCGGCCCCGCGGCAGCAGCGGGACCGTGCTGCCCTGGGACGGTCCCGAGGACTCGGTCGCCGCGGTACTGCACCATCTGATCCGCAGCAAGGAGGTCTGGCTGGCCTCGATCGAGGGAGCCGACACCCCGGTGACCGGCGACGACGACCCGCCCGCGCTCACCGCCCGTCTCGAAGCGGTGGGCCCCCGGTGGCTGGATACGGTCCGCGAGATCGATCGGCGCGGCGGCTGGGGCGACACCCTGATCGATGCCCTGTGCGAGCCGCCGGAGAGTTTCGTCCTCGGCAGCGTGATCGCGCATGTGCTCACCTACTCCGCGTATCGCCGCCAGCTGGTGCGGTACTGGATACGCGGTACATCACCCGATGATCCCGTCGGCTGGGGCGACCCGATCGACTGGCTGCGAAAGAGAGAGTGAATGACCACCCCGGCGACCGGACCCCGGACCATCTACTACACGGCGACCAGCCTCGACGGCTTCATCGCCACCCCCGACCACTCGCTGGACTGGCTGCTGTCCCGGGAGGCCGACAACGACCACGGCCCCATGGGAATGACCGAGTTCATGGCCGGTGTCGGCGCGATCGTCATGGGCGCCAACACCTACCAGTGGCTGCTCGACAACGAGGGCACGCAACCCTGGCCCTACGAGGTCGCGACCTGGGTCTGCACCCATCGCGAATTCGTCCCGCGCACCGACGGCGATGTGCGCTTCACCCAGGATCCGATCGAACTCGTCCACAAGTCGATGACCGAGGTGGCGGCCGGTAAGAACCTGTGGGTCGTCGGTGGCGGCGAACTCGCGGGGCAGTTCGCCGATCGCGGCCTGCTCCACGAGGTGATCGTCTCGATCGCCCCGGTGACCCTGGGCGCCGGCGCACCGCTGCTGCCGCGCCGGCTGGAGCTGCGGGTCGACGAGGTGGCCGGCAACGGGGAATTCGCCTGCGTGCGCTACACGGTCGTCGCGCCGAACGGATGATCGGCGCGGTGCGGTCGGCCTACCCGGAGGAAACCGAGGCCGTCCAAGAGGCGAAAGCGCTGGGGTTACGGGTCTGTAGCAGGACCCGGCCGGGGCCGACGAAGTCGAAGACCAGGCCTTCACCCGATTTGAGCGACTGGAGAGAGCGGCCGGAGACCGCGCGCCGGATGGTGAACCGGATCGACAGGTCGTAGGCGACCACATGCCCGGTATCGATGGTGACCGGCTCGCCGGGTGCCAGATCGATGACATCGATGGCCCCGAATACGCCGACCACGGCTTCGCCCTGACCCGAGGCACGCAGGCCGAAGCCGCCCTCACCGCCGAAGAGGTTGGCGAAACCGCCCCATTTGCTCTCCACCTGGACGCCGGTCGAATTGGCGATCCAGCCGCCACGGCTGATGAAATACGGCCGGTCCGCAGCGATCTGCAGCGCGAGCATATCCCCGGGCAGCGAAGGCGCCAGATCCACCCAGCCGCCCTGCGGCGGCGCGGTGAAGGTGGAGACGAAGAACGATTCGCCCGACAGCATCAACCGCCTCATACCGGCCAGGACGCCGCCCTCGGCCTTGGCCTCCAGGCTTACTCCCGCCGAATGCGCCACCATGGCACCGGATTCCACGCGGACCGGCTCACCACCCGCGAGAACGCACCGGGCGACCGTCGACGACGGGTTGTGCCGCAGTTCAACTTTCATGAGCCGACATTACCGCCACCGTGGGTGTGACCGTACGGTACCTGTGACAGTACGTACGGGTACCGTACATGCGATTCCCGGGCCGGGTCGGGGACGATCCCCGCCGCCTGCACGCCGAGAACGGCCGACCGGTCCCTGGTCGCCGGGCGCCGAATGCCGGAGATCTCCCGCGCGCTCGGGCGCCGGATCCACTACCCACTCACGGCTACGCCCAGGCAAACCACCGCGGACTCAGCCCAGCGAATCCAGAGCGTCCACATCACGGGCGATGACCGCACGCCCGGCGGTGAACACGAGGGGACGCTGGATGAGCCGCGGATGCTCGGCCAGCGCCGCGAGCCAGCGGTCCCGGTCCGCCTCGGTCCGGCCCCACTCGGCCATGCCGAGTTCCTTCGCGATGTCCTCACCGGTGCGAGTGATATCCCACGGTTGCGCGCCGAGCCGGTCGAGTGCCGTGCGGAGTTCCGCGACGGTGGGCGGCTCGTCGAGGTACCGGCGAACCGAATACTCGATTCCGGCGGCGTCCAGATGGGCCACGGCGGCCCGGCTCTTACTGCAGCGCGGGTTGTGCCAGATCTCGGTCTCCGGAGTGCTCATGGTGGTGAGCGTAGTCCGCTACAGGTGCATCCATTCCGGCCACACCCGCGACCACGGGCGCCGCGGCTGCGCGCATTTCCAGCACGTGACATCACGGGTGTTGCCCAGGAAACCGAGCCGGGTGTCGACGTGGCCGATCGGTTCGAGGGTGGCGAACTGCGCGCGCAACAGGCCCTCGTCGCCACCGACACACACCATGGTGGTGGCCGACTCGGCGGGTGCGCGGCCACCACCGCGCCCGCGAGTTCGGTCCAGCCGAATTCGCCGTACAGCCCGATGTTCAGCGCGGCCTCGGTATCGTTCGCGGGCGGGGTGATCTCGGCGGGGTCCTGCCAGGGCGTGGATCCCGCGACCAGGGCCAGCGATACCGCCACCAGCGCCGCGCCCGCACCGAGCAGTACGCGGCGGCGCCGGGCCGACTCGGCGCGCCGCACCGCGGCCGCCAACGCGACCGCACCGGCCGCGAACACCACGCGGCGACGACTCGCCCCTCGGGGCCCGGCAACGACCGAGGCCGCGCTCCCACGGGAGCGCGGCCTCGGTGACTGTGCCGGTTACAGGTACTGGCCGGTGTTCGACTCGGTGTCGATCGCCCGGCTGGCACTGGCGTTCTTGCCGGTGACCAGCGTGCGGATGTAGACGATCCGCTCGCCCTTCTTACCCGAGATACGGGCCCAGTCATCCGGATTCGTGGTGTTGGGCAGGTCCTCGTTCTCGGAGAACTCGTCCACGATCGAATCGTAGAGATGCTGGATCCGCAGACCCGGGTTACCGGTGTCGAGCACCGCCTTGATGGCGTACTTCTTGGACCGGTCCACGATGTTCTGGATCATGGCGCCGGAGTTGAAGTCCTTGAAGTACAGGACCTCCTTGTCGCCGTTGGCGTAGGTGACCTCCAGGAAGCGGTTGTCCTCGCTCTCGGCGTACATCCGGTCCACCACCCGCTCGATCATCGCGCGGACGCAGGCCACCTTGTCGCCCTTGAACTCCTCCAGATCGTCGGCGTGCAGCGGCAGCCCCTCGGTGAGGTACTTCGAGAAGATGTCCTGCGCGGATTCGGCGTCCGGCCGCTCGATCTTGATCTTCACGTCCAGCCGGCCGGGCCGCAGGATCGCGGGATCGATCATGTCCTCGCGGTTGGAGGCGCCGATGACGATGACGTTCTCCAGGCCTTCCACGCCGTCGATCTCGCTCAGCAGCTGCGGCACCACGGTCGTCTCCACATCCGAGGAGACACCGGAACCACGGGTGCGGAAGATCGAGTCCATCTCGTCGAAGAACACGATGACCGGCGTCCCTTCCGACGCCTTCTCCCGGGCCCGCTGGAAGATGATCCGGATATGGCGTTCGGTCTCACCGACGAACTTGTTCAGCAGCTCGGGGCCCTTGATGTTCAGGAAGTAGGACTTCGCTTCCTTGGCATCCTCACCGCGCGCCTCGGCAATCTTCTTGGCCAGCGAGTTCGCCACCGCCTTGGCGATCAGCGTCTTACCGCAGCCGGGCGGACCGTAGAGCAGCACACCCTTGGGCGGGCGCAGCGCGTACTCGCGGAACAGATCCTTGTGCAGGAACGGCAGCTCCACGGCGTCGCGGATCTGCTCGATCTGGCGGCCGAGACCACCGATGTCCTCGTATCCGACGTCGGGAACCTCCTCCAGCACCAGATCCTCGACCTCGGCCTTGGGGATGCGTTCGAACGCGAACCCGGCCTTCGTATCGACCAGCAGGGAGTCACCGGGCCGCAGCTTGCGGATCGGGGAGTCCGGATCGTCCAGATCGTCGGCCTCGGCGAGTTTGGCCAGCGGGCCGGACAGCCACACCACCCGCTCCTCGTCGGCATGCCCGACGACCAGCGCACGGCGGCCTCCGTCGAGGATCTCCCGCAGCGTGCCGATCTCTCCGATCGCGTCGAACATCCCGGCCTCGACCACCGTCAGCGCCTCGTTGAGGCGGACGGTCTGGCCGTAGGCCAGGGTCGTGGTGTCGATGTTCGGCGAGCAGGTCAATCGCATCTTGCGGCCGGAGGTGAACACGTCGACGGTCTGATCCTCGTACACCCCGATCAGAATCCCGTAACCGCTCGGTGGCTGACCGAGCCGGTCGACCTCCTCACGCAACGCGACGAGTTGCTGCCGCGCTTCCTTCAGGGTATCCATCAGCTTGGTGTTGCGAATGGTCAGCGAATCGATACGGGCTTCCAATTCCCGTGTGCGATCCGGTGAGTCGGCGAGTTGCCTCCGGAGTGCAGCCGCTTCGGCGCGCACTGCCTCGAGCTCTCTCCAGGCCGCCGAATCCGAATTCTCGATGGGGCTCATGTGCTGCTCCTCCCAGTCCCGGTCTATCAACGCTACCGGGCGCGGCCCGTTTGCGCTGTCCGACACGATTTCGTCGTGATCACATCTGGTCCGCGGCCATCTGCAGGTCACACCATGTTAGCCTCCCCTAACCCAACTATGGTGGGCATGCTCACCGACTAGCCGAAAGGTTGCCAGATATGCAACTTCCCGCACGGACACGGCGATTGTCCCGCGTCGCGGCGGCTACCGCCGCGGCCGCCGCCCTGGCGCTGGGCCTCACGGCCTGCGGGTCCGACAACGACGGCGATACCGGTACCGCCGGCAGTGTCGCGGCCACCACCGGCGCCGCGGCGCACGACCACGGGGACGATCACGACCACGGCGACACCGCGCCCGCGCCCACCGCGCAGAGCCTACAGTCCACCCTCGAACAGATCACAAACCCGGATGTCCCGGTGGACGAGAAGGTGAAGCTGATCGACGACGGCGAGAACCGGCGCGACATCCTGGAGAAGCTCAACGCCGCCCTGCAGACCTATCGCGGGATCACCTACCAGGTCGGCGAGGTCACCGTCGACGGCGAAACCGCCACCGGCCAGACCACCATCACCAGTCCCTCCGGCCAGAGCGCACCGCCCATGCCGATGACCTGGGAGCACGACGACGGCACCTGGAAGCTGTCCGACGCGAGCGCCTGCGTGCTGTTCGGGTTCGCGCAGCTCCCCTGCACCCCCGCCTGACCACCACGGGTCACGGGAGCCGGTGATCCGGCCCCGTGGTCCCGCGACCGTCCGTAGCGCCCGGTCAGCCCTTCGACGGCCGGCGCTGCGGTTTCGGGGTGACCACTCCCTCGGCGAGCCGCCGCGCGCTCACCAGGAAGGCCGTATGGCCCTGCATACGGTGCTCGGGACGCACCGCCAGCCCCACCACGTGCCAGCCGCGCACCATCGACTCCCAGGACCGCGGTTCGGTCCAGCACTGCTGTTCACGCAAGGCCTCCACCAGCCGGGAGAGCTGCGTCACAGTGGCGACGTAGACGATCAGGACCCCGCCGGGCACGATGGCCCGCGATACGGCCGGTAGCGCGTCCCACGGCGCGAGCATGTCCAGCACCACGCGGTCCACCCGCTCCCCCGCGTAGTCGGCCACGTCACCGACGGTGAGCTGCCAGTTCGCAGGCCGTTCGCCGAAGAAACGCTCCACATTGCGGACGGCGTGCTCGGCATGGTCCTCGCGGATCTCGTAGGAGACGACCGCCCCCTCCGACCCCACCGCGCGCAGCAGTGAGCAGGTCAGCGCACCCGACCCCGCCCCCGCCTCCAGCACCCGGGCACCGGGGAACATATCGCCCTCGTGCACGATCTGCGCGGCGTCCTTGGGGTAGATCACCGCCGCCCCACGCGGCATGGACATCACGTAGTCGGTCAGCAACGGGCGCAGGGCCAGATACGGCGTGCCGTTGTTGGAGTGCGCGAGAGTGCCCTCGTCGGCGCCGATCAGGTCGTCGTGGGCGATGGCGCCGCGGTGGGTGTGGAACTGTTTACCCGGTTCCAGCAGCACCGTGTACAGCCTGCCCTTGGCGTCGGTCAGCTGCACGCGGTCGCCGACGACGAATGGCCCGGTCCGTCTGGCCGTCATGGATCTCCGTTCCCGATGAGGACTGCGCCCGGGCCGATCACCGGGCGCGGCACCGTGTCGGTGCCGCCGGATAGCCTGCCAGGTATGTCAGCGCCACCGAGCACGCCCCCGGCCGGTTCCGGCCTCGAACCGGCACCCGCCCCCGCCCGACCGGCGTTGTCCCCTTCCCGCGCAGCCGATTTCAAACAGTGCCCGCTGAAGTACCGGCTCCGCACCATCGACCGCATTCCCGAGCCGCCGACCCGCCAGGCGGTACGCGGCACCGTCGTGCACGCCGTCCTCGAAGATCTCTATGCCCTGCCGGCCGCCGAACGCGATCCCGACCACGCGACCGCGCTGGCCGAACCGGCCTGGACCCGGGTGCTGGCCGAACGCTCCGAAGCGGCCGAACTTCTCGCCGCCGGACTCGACGTCGCGCCCTTCCTCGACGAGGTCCGCGCCCTGGTGCGCACCTACTACCGGCTCGAGGACCCCCGCCGGTTCGATCCCGAATCCTGCGAGACCCGGCTCGAGGTCCATCTCCCCGACGGCGCCCCGCTACGCGGTTTCGTGGACCGCATCGACGTGGCCCCCACCGGGGAACTGCGGGTGGTGGACTACAAGACCGGCCGGGCGCCGGGGCCCACCCAGGAGACGCGGGCGCTGTTCCAGTTGAAGTTCTACGCGTTGATGCTGCTGCGCACCCGCGGGGTGGTTCCCACCCAACTGCGGTTGATCTACCTGGCCGACGCCGAACTGCTCACCTACACCCCCGACGAGGACGAACTACTCCGCTTCGAACGCACCCTCACCGCGCTGTGGGACGCGGTGCGCGCAGCCGGCCGCACCGGAGATTTTCCACCGAATCCGAGTTGGCTGTGTGATTACTGCGCCTACAAAAGCCTGTGCCCGGCATTCGACGGAACACCCCCGCCCTACCCCGGCTGGCCCGCGGACGACGAACCCCCGGCCGAATCCTTCGCCGAATCGGTATCGGATTGACATCCTCCCGCCCCTGAAGGGCTGGGGATGGTATCGCGATGCGCTGGTGATCCGTCATGAGAGCTATCACCGACGCCGGCAGGTCCAGCACGCCGCCGAGAAGTACCTCGACAGCGCACGCCCGGTGCCGAGGTATGGACTCGGCACCGGGCGGCGAGAGACGTGGGCGATCAGAAGGCGCGGCAGGAGCGGATATCGGTGGCCAGGATGGCCCGGGCGCCCAGTTCGGCCAGTTGATCCATCAGCTCGTTGCCCTTCTTGCGCGGCACCAGGGCCCGCACCGCCACCCAGCCGGGGTCGGCCAGGGGGGCGACCGTCGGGGATTCCAGGCCCGGGGTCAGTTCGGCGGCGCGTTCCAGCAGGTTCTTCGGGCAGTCGTAGTCGAGCATCAGATACTGCTGAGCGAATACCACGCCCTTGACCCTGGCGATCAGCTGGTTACGCGCCCGGTCGCGCTGGTCGGAGCCGGCCCGTTCGATCAGCACGGCCTCGGAATCGCACAGCGATTCGCCGAAGGCGATCAGATTGTGCTGGCGCAGGGTCCGGCCGGAGCCGACCACATCGGCGATCGCGTCGGCCACCCCGAGCTGGATGGAGATCTCGACGGCCCCGTCGAGCCGGATCACCTCGGCGTCGATCCCGCGGCGCGCCAGATCGGCCAGCACCAGGTTGGGATAGGAGGTGGCGATCCGCTTGTCCTGCAGATCCTCGACCTTCCAGTCCTGGCCCTGCGGCGCGGCGTAGCGGAAGGTCGAACCGCCGAATCCGAGCGAGAGTCGTTCGTGCACGGGTGCGCCCGAATCCAGCGACAGATCGCGTCCGGTGATCCCCAGGTCGAGTTCGCCGGAACCGACATAGATGGCGATGTCCTTGGGCCGCAGGAAGAAGAACTCCACCTGGTTTGCCGGATCGAGCACGGTGAGATCGCGGGAGTCGGTGCGTTTGCGGTAGCCGGCCTCGGTGAGGATGGCGACCGCGGATTCGGAGAGTGCGCCCTTGTTGGGTACTGCGACGCGCAGCATGATGGTCCTTTCGGTCGGGGGAACGGTCGGGACGTCTACAGATGTCGGTAGACGTCCTCCAGCCGCAGCCCGCGGCCCACCATCAGAACCTGCACCCAGTAGAGGAGCTGGGAGATCTCCTCGGCGAGCGCCTCGTCGCCCTCGTGTTCGGCGGCCAGCCACACCTCACCGGCCTCCTCCAGCACCTTCTTGCCCTGGGTATGGACGCCCG
Organism: Nocardia sp. NPDC050193; assembly: GCA_040674215.1. Lineage (GTDB taxonomy): Bacteria > Actinomycetota > Actinomycetes > Mycobacteriales > Mycobacteriaceae > Nocardia. Next base: position 102,437 of record JBFARE010000021.1, read on the forward strand.
CGTCCAGCGCGGCGACGGTACCCGACCCGGCGGGGCGGGTGGATGCGCGATCCTGGAGCTCGGCGAACAGGGCCTCGAAAGTCTTCACGGCAGGTGATTCTTTCAGACCACCGCCGCGCGACTCCGCCCGAGTGGGCGCCACTGTGTCGTGGCACCCACTCGGGCGATCGGGCGAGTACCGCTCACGCTGTGTCCATTGCACGTGAGCGAGGGCCCTACGTGGTCATGCTGCGCAACCGCCTCCGGACCTGACCCTCATGCTCCGGAGAGCAGGGCCTCCAGTTCGGCGACGGCGGTGCGCAGATGCCCCGCGAACGCGTGCATCTGGTCGGCGACGGCCGCCGGGGTGGCCAGGTACAGGTTCCACCGGTCGGGCAGCAGCACATAGGCGATACCGATACATTTCGGGCTGGTGGACCCGAACCCGAAGTAGCTGATGTTCACCGACGGCGCGGAACTGGTGCTCAGATAGTCGTCGCGCAGGGCGGTCCAGCCGGGGCTGGAGTACAGCGGGATCGGGTCGGTGACGCCGAGTTCGGCGCCGCGGCGCCGCTGGATCCATTCGAGTTCCCACAGATGCTGTTCCGGCGCCGCACCGGACTGGCACTGTTTCGCCCGTTCCACGTGCGCGGTGGCGGCGGCGCGGGCGGCGGCCAGTTTCGCGGCGGTATCGGCCGCCGGGTCCGTCATGGTGTCGGCGAAGGTCACCATCTCCGGGGTCACCACCCGCATCGCCTCGGTACGGCCGTTGCGGTACTGCCGGGTGGCGATGGATTCATAGGTGGCGCCGGTGAGGCCTTTACTACGCCGATGCGCGAGCTGGTAGCTGAGCTGGGCAAACGCGTCCGGGGAGATACCGAGCTGTTTGGCCCGGGCAGTGCCGAAATCGGCGAACGAGACCACCGTGGTGGCATTGTCCGCGGCGTACTGCGCGAACGCCGCCCCGGCCGCGACCACTTCGGCCTGCTGCTCCGCGTCGAGCCGGAACTCGATCTGCTCGGCCGGCGGCAGCCCCTGCCCCCGCGCCCCCGACCGCTGGAGGTGTTCGCCGAGGGGGGTCTCCAGCAGGGTGTCGACGAAGGACAGGATGGTGGTGCCGTCCAGGCCGCAGTGTTCGACATTGATGCCGGCCCGGCCGTCGGCGAAGACGATGAACGAGATCGATTTGTCGAACCACCGGTTGGCGCTGTCACCGTGCAGCAGGGTGTCGGCGGCGTGCAGGTCGTCGCGCGGGGCGAAATCCTCGAGGCAGACGGCGAACAGCGCCGTTTCGATGATGTCGAGCGCTTCGGCATTGTGCGGATCGGTCAGCAGCCGGGCGCGGGCGCGGGCCCAGTCGGCGCGCGCCGCGGTGGTCAGTTGTCCGACCGAGGTGCCGGCCGGGGCCGGCTCGGTGGCCGATTTCAGGATCGCGCGCAGACCCGCGGTCACATCCTCGAAGGCGTACGGGTCACCGTCGGGTCCGAGAACGTCCAGCCCGAACATGGCTCCGCGGTGCAGTACCAGGATGTGCCGCGCGGTGGACGGGCCCGGTTCGGCCTCACTGTAGGGCACCCGCACGGTGTCCTGCTCGAGGCCGGGAATGCGGGTCTCGGAGAACAGGTACTTGTTCTGCCACATGGACAGGCGCTGCCCCCGCTGGGTGACCGGCGGGATCTCCTCCCGGTCCAGGGCCAGCTTGTAGTCGACCGCGGCGGCGACCAGCGCGGCGGCGCGCTCGGCCTGGTCGGCCGCGGTGGAACCCGCCAGCGCCGTATCGTCGCGGAACAGGAAGAAGAAGTTGGCGTTCAACGCGATCCGGTCCCGCCGGCCCAGGTAGCGCGACGGCCAGAACCGGTCGAGCCAGCTGCCCACGCCCGGGGTCTCGTCGTATTCGCGCAGCGCGTCGTGCAGCACGCGGCCGGGGCCGCCGGGGCGTAGCAGATCGGCCACGGCCGCCTCGGTGGCGGCGAGCTGCTCGGCGGTCAGCAGCGGAGTGCACCATTGGACGAAACGCGCGCAGCTGTCCTCGAGGGTCGGCAACGGGACCCTCGGGAGCTGGTCCTCGGCGGCGAAGGTGGGCTCGGTCAAGTCGTTCTCCGGTTCGGTCGTCGGTCGTCGGGTCGGGTCCGGCGTCAAGCGGTGGATTCGGGCGCCGAAAGTGGCCGGGACACATAGAGATTGGCATACAGCCAACCGTCGTTCTCCAGGCCGGTGGTATCGATGCCGTTACCGGCCAGCGTACTCAGCACCTGCTCCTGCTCGGCCGCCGAGGCGAACCTGCGCTGGGCGAACTCCCCGGGCATCCGCCGGGTGCGGTAACCCAGGGCCGCCAGTTCCGCCTCGATGGGATCGAAACCGTACATACGCAGCACGAAATGAGCCATCCAGGGGCGCCGGTCGGGATGGGCGGTGGCGATCCGCACGATCGTCTTCTCGGTGACGTATCCGATACAGCCGGTCGAGACGATCAGGTCCGCCGAGGCGAGGATCGCGCGTTGTTCGTCGCTGGGATCGGTGGCCTCGAGGTCGGCGTGCACCACGGCGTCGAGCAGGCCCGCGGCGTGGGCGTAGTCCAGTGCGGGCGCCGAGGCATCCATACCGAGGAACCGCACCCCGGGCAGCGCGTCGGCGCCGGCCGGCCGGGCGCGGTCGCGCGCGATCAACTCGGCCGTATCCGCCGCCGGGTCCGCATACCATCCGGCCAGCTCGGCAAGGGAGGTGTCCCAGCGCAGCAGGGCCGCGTTCACACCGTAGGAGCAGCCGATGTCCAGCACGCCGGGTGCCGCCCCCCGGGCCGCGGCGCATTCGGCGATCTGCCGCCGCAGATGCGGTTTCGCCAGTTCCGGAATCCGATAGTCCAGCTCCGACATCCGCGCGTAATAGTCGCGTGGGTCGGGCCGCGAGTAGATGTCGTCGAAGGATGCTTTCCCGGTGGTGTGCAACGGAACTGGCACGGTGTGTTCCTCTCCTCGGGCGGTATCCACTCGATCGCGTCCGATCAATCGAGCAGCCGGTCACCCCGGACGGCGTCGGCCGCGGCGAGATGATCCGGGAGCACCCGTCCGAACAGTTGACGGGTGCGTTCCACGGTGCCGATGACACCGGGACGGTCGCTGTAGGCGAAGATCGCCGTATGCCGCGCGGCCGCGCCCTCCACCGGGGAGACGCGGTGCAGCGAGAAGCGGCCCTGGAAGAGTTGCAGATCCCCCGGGCGCAGTACCAGGCGCCGGATGAGGCGCTCACCCGAGCCGCTGAGGACCGCGTGCACATCCGCCAGGTTCTCGGCCTGCGGGGAACGGATCCCGGGACAGTATTCGAAGACGCCACCCGCCTCGGGGGTGGCGGTCAGCATGCTGACGGTGAACTCGTTGGTGTCGAAATGCCAGGGATGCGATTGCCCCGGGGAGACCACATTGAGCACCAGCCCCGCGAGGGGGTCGGCGAATTCGTGCAGCCGGTCCCGGCCGAAGCAGTCGGCGAGGAAACGCTGGAACAGATCGTCGGTGTACAGGCGATGGATGAGCGCGTCGGCGGGGATACGGTCGCGCGGCACGAAGGCGTTACCGCGTTCGAACACGACCCGGCCCGGGTGGTCCTCCGGTAATTCAGTGTCGAGCGGGATGTTGTAGGCGTTGACCCGCTCGGTGCGGTAGTAGGCGTGCGGCGCCATCCGCTCTCCCTGCTCCGCGAGCAGGGTGTGCAGTTCGGGTCGGATGAACTCGCGCAGCACGGTGCAGCCGTCCGCGGCGAGATCGGCCCGGGCCGCGGCCACCGCGGCACGCCGGCCGGGGGCACCGGGCTCCGCGAGCGGGTAGCGGGATGTGTCGACGATGTCGGTCGAGGTCACCGTGGCGGCCATAGCGATATTGTTATCGGACTGTCTGCGACACGCCCGGTGTTTGCCGGAGATAGCGGGTGAGTCCGGTCACGGACCGTTCGGTCTTGTTGTTCCGCACCATCGTTCCCGACCACCCGTCGTCCATGATCACAGCGGTGACGACGGGCACAGCCGGGAAAAGCAGTCCATCATCGGATGTTCGGGTGCACAGACACGATCGGCGTCGCATTCGTACCCCCGAACCCGGTGGACCCGAATCCATTCCGGCACCGCGCCGGGCCGTCGCGGCAGCCGCCCGGTTACCGGACTGCGGCGTGGTACACCCGCAATGTATTCCTGGGCGGCGGGATCGAACACCGGTGTCTGGCGTACACCGGCGGCCCGGATCGGGCGCCGGGTCGGCGGCAGACCCAGGCTCGCCCTCGCCTGCTCCGACGGCGGTTCCTGCGGAACGACTACATCCGCCGGCCATTCGCCGCGGCCCAGTTCGCGCCACGAGTGGTCCGCCTCGGTGGTCATCGCTGCTCCCCGCTCTCCTCGATCCATCCGGCATCAAGGGACTCGTCGCTGTCGCACACCACGAATTCTCTTTCCGCCGAGAGTATTCGGTGTCCGGCGGCCGCCAACGCGGCCATCAGATCGGCGCATCGGGCTGCAGCGACGGGGTCACCGACCGAGCGGCAGCGCTGGGTCACGAAGCGCTCGGCACGGCCGTCGGCGCGGCGGCGCCGCGCGTTCACCGACAGGTGCGCCCCGTGCGCCACGGCGAGCCCGGCCAAGCCGCTCACCTCCGTACCGGAGTCGAGCAGCAGTTTGATGTGGTGCTCGAAGTAGTAGCGGCCGCCCAGCGCCCCGGCCTCGATATCGGTGACGGGCACTCCGGTGGCCGAGGGCGCGGCCTCGATCTTGACGCGTACCACCGGGAACCCTTCCGCCTCCAGCCGCCGCCGCAGCACAGCGACCGAGTCCCGCACCGCGGCGAAGGCCCCGGACTCCCGGACGGTGAGCATGGGCTGCTCGCGCACCCGTCCGCGATCCAGCACGATATGCACGAACTTCAGACCGGACGCGACGGCGTACTGCTCGAGCTTTGCGGCATCGGCGCCACGCACGGTGAGGTGCGCTTCGAAGTCGCCGGCAGAGATGGGTGATGCGGTCACCGGGTCATGGTCGCAGAGGGTCCGGTGTCGTCGCGCGGATTTCCGGACCTCGATGGTCGTCCGGGCCGCGGCCGACCCGGTCGCGGCCGGAGGCGGGCCCGGGCACGTAACAGCCGAGATCACGGCGGGAACCCGGACCGGCTCGACGACCCGTGGACATCGACCGGGAAAGCGATCGGTTCAGGACACGGCGGGATCGCCCGCGGCGACGGCGCGGCAGGTCCGCAGCACCTCGTCGAGATCGGTGTGTGACAGGCCGATCAGACTGTCGCGGTGCACCCGGGACGGATGCACCGGGACCGGTATCTCACAGGGCACCACCAGCACCCCGCAGCCCGCGGCCGTCGCGGCCGCCACCCCGGTGACCGAATCCTCCACGGCCACACATTCACGGGGGTCGACGCCGAGCAGTTCCGCGGCCCGCAGATACACGGCCGGATCCGGTTTCCCGTGCGGGACCTCGTCACCGCAGACCGAGACATCGAAGCGGTCGCGGCCCAGGGTCTCCAGCGCCAGCTCGGTCAGCGACCGTTTGGTGTTGGTCACCAACGCGGTGGGCAGGCCCGCGGCCCGCACCATCTCCAGCGCCTCCACCGCGCCCGGCCGCCACGGGATCGGCCCGCTCATCAGTTCCGTGACACGCTGTTCCAGGAAATGTCCGGCCGCCGCCACGGCCTCGGGTTCCGGAGGTAGACCGAGCTCGGTGAAGATGATTCGCAGCGCATTCGCCCCGGACGCCCCGATAAGGGCGTGCCGGATCTCCTGGGTCATCTCCCGGCCCAGTTCCCGCGCCAGCTCCCGCACCCCGATATCCCAGAGCTTCTCCGAATCGAGGAGGGTGCCGTCCATATCCCACAGCACTCCGGCAACCCGGTTCATATGTACGGCCTTTCGTCGCGGTCGATCACAGCGCCTGTGCCCGGGAGACCCGGAATCCCGGCCGGCCTTCTCGGCAGTGCGTCCGGTGGGAAGGTCGCGGGCGGCGGCTCACTGCAGCTCCGACGCGGTGATCACCAGGCGGCCACTCTCCGGCACCACCTGGAACGACCGGCTCTCCGACTGCACCGAACCGTTGCTCATCGTGTAGGTGAGGGTGGCCACGGCCGAGCCGGTGCCCGACGGCGTCACCGCGCCGATGCTGACGGCGGAGATGGTCGACCAGAAACGGGTGTACTCGGCGTAGCCGCCGGTGGTGGCCTGGTACGCGGGCGAGAGCTGGGACCAGGCGGCGGACGGGTTACCGGGCAGCAGGCCGTAGTAGCCGCGGACGAACTGTTCGACGCGGGCCGCCGAAGGTGGGCCGGTCTCGGCCGTGGTGGTCGGCGGCGCCGTGGTGGTCGTCGACGGCCGGGCGGTGGTCTCCGTATCGGATTCGGTGGTCTCCGGGGCGAGCGCCTGCGAGGTGCCCGGGGCGAGCGCGGCCGGATCGTCGGTGTCGTCACCGCCGGTGAAGTTCGCGATGACCAATCCCGCGACGACCACCAGGATCAATGCGGCGGCGCCGGCCAGCAGCGCTCTCCTGGTGCGGTTTCCGGAGCCACCGCGGGCCGCTGCGCGCTGCGGTGCCGGAGCGGGGGCACCGGCCGGGACGGCTGCGGCCGGCGAGGGGGCGCCGTGGAACGCCGGTGGGGTGCCGCCCGGGGGCGCAACCACAGCCGCGGCGGGAGCATCCCGCGACAGCGGGGTGGTCGCGGCCGCATCGGCGGGCAGGATCTTCGTGGCGGCGGGCGCCACCGGATCGACCGGTTCCGGCGCCCGCCCGGCGGCTACCTCCTCGAGCATGACCTGCGCCTCGTGCATGGTGGGACGGGTGGCGACCTCGGTCGCCAGCAGGCGCATCAGTACCGGGCCCAGGGCACCCGCACCGGCGGGCGGCTCGACCTGCCCGCCGGCGACCGCGTGCAGCACCGCGAGCGGGTTGTCTCCGTCGCCGAACGGCGGGCGGCCGGTATGCGCGTGGTAGAGCGTGGATCCCAGGGCGAAGACATCGGAGGCGGGTATCGGCTGCTCACCGCGGGCGACCTCGGGGGCCAGATACGCGGGGGTGCCGGCCAGGAAACCCGTGGCCGTGACCGTCACATCACCGGTGGCGCGTGAGATACCGAAATCGGTGATCTTCACCGTACCGTCATCGCCCACCAGCAGATTCGCCGGTTTCACATCGCGGTGCACGATGCCGGCGTCGTGCGCGGCGGCGAGCGCGGCCGCCGCCTGGGCGCCGAGTTTGGCGACCTCGAGCGGGCCCATGGTGCCGTCGAGGTTCAACCGGCTCGCCAGGCTCGGCGCGTTCATGTATTCCATGACCAGCCAGGGCTGGCCGTCCTCCTCGGCGACATCGAACACCGAGATGGCGTTGGGGTGGTGCAGACGCGCGGCGATCCGGCCTTCGCGCAGTGCGCGTTTGCGCGCCTCCGAGGTTTGCTGTTCGGTCAGGTTGGGTCCGAGCAGCACCTGTTTGACCGCGACGGTGCGCTGGAGCCGGATATCGAGTGCCCGCCACACCACACCCATGGCGCCGGTGCCGATGGGATCCGTGAGCCGATACCGTCCGGCTATCAGCCGATCCTTGGTCATCTCTGTCGTGGCCCCTTCTGTTCGCCGCCGAGTCTTCCAGCACTCCGCGCGTCACAGGCGGCTGCCTACGGCTCCGCTCCGGCCCGGCGCGACCGAACCCCCCGACAACATTGTCGAGACTTCTGATTCGGCGGTAACCTCAGCGGAAATTCCCGGAAATCCTACGCTCCGGCACCCGGAAGCCGCGCGGGCAGTAGGGGTTTACCGACCCCGTCGCACCGTGATCACCTGCGTTTTCGATCTCTGACGGCGGTTCGGAGCAGCCGGGCCACCGCACAAGTGATGACAATCACATTGCCCGCAGGTTTATCCGAGTTCAGACATTGAAGTACTTCGCCTCCGGGTGCACGAGAACGAACGCGTCCGTGGACTGCTCGGGATGCAGCTGCAGTTCCTCCGACAACGTCACCCCGAGCCGCCCGGCGTCGAGCAGATCCACCAGTTTGGCGCGGTCCTCGAGATCCGGGCACGCGCCGTACCCGAACGAGTACCGGGCGCCGCGGTAGCCGAGCGAGAAGTAGTCGACGATATCGGCCGGATCGGAATCGGCGATCGCGTGACCCTCCAGGGTGAGTTCCTCGCGGATACGCCGATGCCAGTACTCGGCGAGCGCCTCGGTGAGCTGCACCCCGATTCCGTGCACCTCCAGATAGTCCCGGTAGTTATCGGCGGCGAAGAGCTGGTTGGCGTAATCGGCGATCGGCTGACCCATGGTGACCAGCTGGAACGGCAGGACATCCACCTGCCCGGTCTCGCGGGCACGCTCGCGGGAACGGATGAAATCGGCGACGCACAGGAACCGGTCCCGCTGCTGGCGCGGGAAGGTGAACCGGTGCCGCTGCGGCGCATCGGGTTCCGGCTCGGTGAGCACCACGACATCGTCGCCCTCGGAAACGGCCGGGAAATAGCCGTACACCACCGCCGCGTGCTGTAGCACGCCCTCGGTACTGAGCTTGTCGAGCCAGGCCCGCAACCGCGGCCGGCCGTCGGATTCCACCAGTTCCTCGTAGCTGGGGCCGTCGCCGCCGCGCTGGCCGCGCAACCCCCACTGGCCGAGGAACAACGCCCGTTCGTCGAGCAACCCCGAGTACTCGTGCACCGGGAGACCTTTGATCACCCGGGTCCCCCAGAACGGCGGCACCGGGACCGGCAGGTCGGCGGCCACATCCGAGCGGGCGGGGACCTCGACCGGCTTCTCTGCCGCCCGCCGCTGTTCGGCGATCCGGCGCGAACGCTCGTGCCGCGCTTTGCGTTCGGCCGCCTTCTCGCGTGCGGCCACCACCTCCGGGCTGTCCGGATCGGGACCTTCTCCGCGTTTACGCGACATGATCTCGTCCATCAGCCGCAGGCCCTCGAAGGCATCCCGGGCGTAGTGCACATCGCCGTCGTAGACGTCGGTGAGATCGTTCTCCACATACGATCGGGTGAGCGCGGCACCACCGAGCAGCACCGGGAACTGGTCGGCGACCCCGCGGGAGTTGAGCTCTTCCAGGTTCTCCTTCATCACCACGGTGGATTTCACGAGCAGTCCGGACATGCCGATCACATCGGCCTTCTTGTCCAGCGCGGCGTCCAGGATGGTCGCGATGGGCTGTTTGATGCCGAGGTTCACCACCTCGTAGCCGTTGTTGGACAGGATGATGTCCACCAGGTTCTTGCCGATATCGTGCACATCGCCCTTGACCGTGGCGAGGACGACGCGGCCCTTACCGCTGTCGTCGGTGGCCTCCATATGCGGTTCCAGGTGGGCGACCGCGGCTTTCATGACCTCGGCCGATTGCAGCACGAACGGCAACTGCATCTGCCCGGACCCGAACAGTTCGCCGACGGTCTTCATCCCCGACAGCAGGGTCTCGTTGATGATCTTCAGCGGTGGCACTTCCCGCATGGCCTCGTCGAGATCGGCCTCCATTCCGGCCCGCTCACCGTCCACGATGCGCCGTTCGAGCCGGTCGAACAGCGGCAGCGCGGCCAGTTCGTCGGCCCGCGAGGCCCTCGAATCGGCCGTGGACACACCCTCGAACAGCTGCATGAGTTTCTGCAGCGGGTCGTAGCCCTCGCGGCGGCGGTCGTAGACCAGGTCCAGGGCCGTCTCCCGGTGTTCCTCCGGGATCCGGCTCATCGGCAGAATCTTCGAGGCGTGCACGATAGCGCTGTCCAGGCCGGCCTGCACACATTCGTGCATGAATACCGAATTCAGCACCTGGCGCGCGGCGGGGTTGAGCCCGAAAGAGATATTCGACAGACCCAGCGTGGTCTGCACCTCGGGGTGCCGGCGTTTGAGTTCCCGGATGGCCTCGACGGTCTCCAGGCCGTCGCGACGCGACTCCTCCTGCCCGGTGCCCAGGGTGAAGGTGAGGGTGTCGATGATGATGTCGCTCTCGTGCAGACCCCAGTTGCCGGTGATATCGGCGATGAGCCGTTCGGCGATGGCGACCTTGTGCTCGGCGGTGCGGGCCTGCCCCTCCTCGTCGATGGTCAGCGCGACCACCGCGGCGCCGTGTTCGGCGACCAGGGCCATGGTCTGCTGGAACCGGGAACCCGGGCCGTCACCGTCCTCGTAGTTCACCGAGTTCACCGCGCAGCGCCCGCCCAGATGTTCCAGGCCCGCGCGCAGCACCGGCGTCTCGGTGGAATCGAGCATGATCGGCAGGGTGGAGGCGGTGGCCAGCCGGGACGCCAGTTCCGACATATCGGCGGTGCCGTCGCGGCCCACGTAGTCGACGCAGAGGTCGAGCATATGGGCACCGTCACGGGTCTGGTCCTTGGCGATATCCAGGCATTTCGCCCAGTCCTGGGCGAGCATCGCCTCCCGGAACGCCTTCGAACCGTTGGCGTTGGTGCGTTCGCCGATCATCAGCACACTGGCGTCCTGCCGGAACGGCACCGCGGTGTACATACTCGAAATGCTGGGCTCCGGTTCGGGCGTACGGCGCTGCCCGATCGGCGCCAGCCCGGTCTCGACCTCCCGGACCGCCTCGGCCACCTGGCGGATATGTTCGGGGGTGGTACCGCAGCAGCCGCCGACCAGGGCCAGACCGTAGTCGGCCACGAATCCACGCAGTGCGGTGGCCAGCTCTTCCGGGGTCAGCGGGTACTCGGCGCCGTGCGCGCCCAGTACCGGCAGGCCCGCGTTGGGCATCACCGACACCGGGATGCGCGCGTGCTGGGACAGGTAGCGCAGATGTTCGCTCATCTCGTCCGGCCCGGTGGCGCAGTTGAGGCCGATCAGGTCGATACCCAGCGGTTCCAGTGCGGTCAGCGCCGCGCCGATCTCGCTGCCGACCAGCATGGTGCCGGTGGTCTCCACCGTGACATGGGTGATGATCGGGATCCGGCGACCGGCCTGCTCCATCGCCCGACGGGTGCCGGTGACGGCGGCCTTGACCTGGAGCAGATCCTGGCAGGTTTCGATCAGTACCGCGTCGGCGCCGCCGTCGAGCATGCCGAGCGCGGCCTCGGTGTAGGCGTCGCGCAGAGCCGCGTACGGCGCGTGACCGAGGGTCGGCAGTTTGGTACCGGGGCCCATGGAGCCCAGCACGTACCGCGGCACGCCGTCGGGGCCCGGACCCATCTCGTCGGCGACCGCGCGGGCCAGCCGGGTTCCCTTCTCCGAGAGGTCCCGGATCCGGTCGGCGATCCCGTAGTCGCCCAGATTGGGCAGGTTGCAGCCGAAGGTATTGGTTTCCACGGCATCGGCGCCGGCCTCGAAATAGGAACGATGGATATGCCGCAGCACCTCGGGGCGGGTGTCGTTGAGGATCTCGTTGCAACCCTCCAGCCCGCGGAAATCGTCGAGCGTCAGGTCCACGGCCTGCAGCATCGTGCCCATCGCGCCGTCACCGATCACGACACGCCTGGTGAGAGTGTCGAGCAACGTGGTATCGAACTCGGCGGAGCGGGAGGCAGACATGGATTCCAGACTAGTGTGCGCCTCCGTCACGGTGTCGTCCTGCTTCCTGCGCTGTGCGGGCGACCACAACCGGCGACGCCGCCGACAGGCGCGGCGAGACCGATACTGCGCGCCGGTGGCCGCCCGCCCCGTAGGCTGGCAGGGGTGAGCTCGAGTGAATCTCCGGTGGATCGGGAACTGCCCGCACTGCGCGACCCGGTGCTCGTTGCGGCCTTCGAAGGCTGGAACGACGCTGGTGACGCTGCCAGCGGTGCGGTGGAGCATCTGGAGTTGATCTGGGATGCGCGGCCGCTGGCCGAACTCGATTCCGAGGACTATTACGACTACCAGGTGAACCGGCCGATGGTCCGGCAGGTGGAGGGCGTCACCCGGGAGATCGTCTGGCCGGCGACCGTCCTGTCGGTGTGCTCCCCGCCCGGCAGCGAGCGCGATGTGGTGCTCTTACGCGGTATCGAGCCGAATATGCGGTGGCGGCGCTTCTGCGCGGATCTGCTGGAGTTCATCGATCAGCTCGGTGTGCAGACCGTGGTGATCCTCGGCGCGCTGCTCGCCGATACCCCGCACACCCGGCCGGTGCCGGTCACAGGTTCGGCCTACAGCAAGGAGGCGGCCGAGCAGTTCGGCCTCGAGCAGACCCGCTACGAGGGGCCCACCGGTATCACCGGGGTATTGCAGGATCAGTGCGTGAAGGCCGGGGTTCCGGCGGTCTCGTTCTGGGCCGCGGTGCCGCACTACGTGTCGCAGCCGCCGAACCCGAAGGCGACGATCGCGCTGCTGCACCGGGTCGAGGATGTCCTCGATATCGAGGTGCCGCTGCGAGAGCTGCCGCAGCAGGCCGAGGAGTGGGAGTCGACGGTGAACGAGATGACCGTCGCCGACGACGAGATCGCCGAATACGTGCATTCGCTGGAGGAGCGCGGCGACGCCGCGATCGATGTCAACGAGGTGATGGCCAAGATCGACGGCGACGCACTGGCCGCCGAATTCGAGAAGTACCTGCGCAGACGAGGACCCGGCGGCTTCGGGCGCTGAGGGGGGACGCCGGGCCGCCGGGTCCTCGGTTCAGCCGGCCACCGACCAGATGCGTGCGGCGGCATCACTGGCCAGTTTCGCGATGAGAAGTTCGCGTGGAATCGTCTGGCCGGTGAGGTGATCGAGCGAGGGGACCACCACGTGATGGGCGTCCGCCCGCTGGAGTTCCCGGGTCAGCTCGGCGAACGCCGTCCCGTCGCCGGGACGCGATTCGTGGAACGTCGCGGCGAAGCACAGTCCCCGGGCCTCGGCCAACTCACGTAGCGCGGCCTCCATATCGTCACCGTCGCCCGCGGCCAGATCGTCGCGTAAATACCCGTATACCAACGCTTCCACCCGAACCTCCTGAATCCTTCCCCACACGGGGGCGGGGAACCATTTCCTGCTCCGGGATCTCCTCCCCGCATTCGCGGGGGTGTTGCTTGAACCGGCGCGAAGCCGGTCCGATTCGAGCATCGCCCAAGCGCGACAATGGCAGAAGAGGTCATGCGGGGGACATCTGAATGCCCTCAGGGGTCCACAGAAAGTTTGCTGGTGCAATACTGGCCGCGTGACTGCTGCTGAAGATCGTCCGCTGTGGGCCATCCGGATGCGCTCGGAACGCGATGCGCGTGGGTGGTCACAGGCGGACGCCGTCCGTGCCCTGCGCGCCAAGTCGTCCCACAATCTCCCGACCGACAGCACCCTCCTACGCAATTGGCGGCGTTGGGAATCCGGTGAATCACGACCCGACGATTTCTACGCACCCCTCATCGCCTCCGCCTTCGATTCGGTGGCCGCCGCGTTCTTCCCGAAGGCCCGCCCGAGCCGCGACGACGAATTGCTCACCGCCACCGGGATGGACACGCTCGAGTTCATGGGACGCCTTCGGATGTCCGATATTTCGACGGCCACCCTGGACGCGGTGCGCATCACCGCGCAGCGGCTGTGCTGTGACTACGCCTCCACCGATCCGCACGAACTCCATCTCGAGGCCGCGGGCTGGTTGCGCCGGATCGCCGCGCTGCTCGACAGCCGGCTCACCCTGGCCCAGCACAAAGAGGTCCTGGAACTGGCCGGCTGGGTGGCCCTGCTGCTCGGCTGTCTCGAATACGATCTCGGCCGGCGCAGTAGCGCCGAGGCCACCCGGCGGGCGGCCCGGTCACTGGGCCAGGAGGCCGGGCATGCCGAGATCATCGGCTGGAGTTCGGAACTGGCGGCATGGTTCGCGCTGACCCAGGGCAACCATCGCGGGGTCATCCAGGCGGCCGAGGCGGTGCCGTCGGAATGCGCGGTCAGCGGGGTCGGTGTGCAGCTGGCCGCTCAGCGCGCGAAGGCCTGGGCGCGGCTGGGCGATCGCGCGGCCGTGGACGCCGCCCTGGCCGAGGGCCGCACCCTGCTGAACCGGCTCGGCCACCCCGACGATCTCGAGAATCATTTCGTCGTGGATCCGCAGAAGTTCGACTTCTACGCCATGGACTGCTCCCGGGTCGTCGGCGACGACGCACGCGCCGAGATGTACGCGCAGGCGGTACTGGCCGATTCGGTCGCTCTGGATGGTTCGGTGCGCAATCCGATGCGGGTCGCCGAGGCCCACCTCACCCTGGCCGTGGTCGCCGCCCGCGGGCGTGATCTGGAACTCGCGGTGGCCCAGGGGCGGCGGGCGTTCGAGGCGAAACGGCGGTCCCTGCCCTCGCTGCTGTGTATTGGTAGCGAGGTGGCGCAGGAACTGATGGAGAACTTCCCCGGCGATCCGCGGACCCGCGCCTTCTTGGACGATCTCAGATCGCTGTCGAGCGCCTGAGCTACGCCGGCTGCGCCGGAGCCGGGGCGCGTGGGCGGCGAACCGTCACACCCGGCCGCCCCGAGGGGCCACCGACCCGGCGCAGGTCACTCCGCGCCGCACACACGGTTACCGATGGGCGGCATCCGGCACCCGCGGCGGACAGGGCGTACCCGGCAGGGTTTGTAACTCGAAGTGCCACCATTCGTTGTCGAAGGTCCGGCACAGCCCCCATCGGTTGCCGTTGGCCTCCAGCCAGGCGGCGCCCTCCCGTGGCGCGATATCCACGGCCCGGCCGGTGACATGGGTGGATTCCTCCGGGGGCAGCACCCAGCGCCGGGTCTCCTCCGGGCTCCCGTAGGTGCGCAGCCCGTCCTCCCACATCGCCCGCTGCTCCTCGGGTGAGCGGTAGCCCGAGTTGATCGTCATAGGCACACCGCGGGCGTGCGCCTCCTGTTCGGCCATGGTGTAGGCCAGGGCCAGCAGCGGGTCCAGGCCCTCGGTGCCCGCCGCGGCCACCTCGGTGAGCGGTGGGACCGGGAACGCCGGTGCGGGGGCGGGGGGTGCCGGCGCGGCGGTGGCGGGCGCGGCGCCCAGTACCGGTCCGGCGGCCGTGGCCGCCAGGATCGCGGCCGTCACAGCGACGCGGCGGGTCAGGAGTCGCGCGGGGTCGATCATGCCGGAAATCCTATCGGCGCCTACCCGCCGCTTCCATCGAAAATTGCCCTGAGCTGCACAAATGTAATCCGGAAGCCATTGTCCTGTCACCCGCCGACCGATCGGAGCCATAAGCCGCGAACCCGGCATCGAGGCGCGACGCGACCGGTTCCGGGCAGCTCAGCGCACCGATCGCAACCTCGCGAACGTCTCCATCAGCACGTGCGTGAGGTTGATGACCACCAGGCCCGCGCCCGAGTCGAACGAGGCGGCGGCCCGCTGGTCGCTGGAGACGATATCGAGCCGGATCCGGTCGTGATCGGCCACGGCCGCGTGGACCTTCTCGATTTCGGCCAGGACAGCCGGGTCGCCCGGACCGTTCGCGCCCATGGACACCGCGAGGTCCGCCGGGCCGACCATCACGCCGTCGACCCCGGCAGTCGCCACGATCTCCGCGGCATTGCGACAGCCCGCCGTGGATTCGACCATGGCGATGACGAGCGTTTCCCTCGCGTCGGCGGCGAGGTGGTCGACCGCGGTCCGTGTCCCGTACCGGCCGGCCCGGCTGTAGGTCGCGAAACCGCGGTCGCCCACCGGTGGGTACCGCGCCGCGTGGACCGCCGCGGCGGCCTGCCCGGCGTCGTCGATATGGGGTACCACCACGCCAGCGGCGCCGTGGTCGAGCACCCGCTGGATCAGCGCTGGTTCCCGCTGACCCACCCGCACGAGGACATCCATGCCGTGCACCCGGGCGGCGGCGAGATGCTGTCGCAATGGGATCAGGTCGGCGGGACCGTGCTCGCAGTCGATCAGGATGTAGTCGAATCCGGCGACCCCCGCCATCTCGACGAGTTCTTCCGCCGGCATCCGGACCAGCGCGCCGAGCAGCCGCTCACCGTCGCGGAGACGCTGTTTCATCGCCGTCATCAACGGGCCACCATTCCGGCCGACAGATCGATATCGGCGGCACACAGACCGGGCATCGCCAGCATGGCCAGGACCGCGCGGGCCACCTCGTCCTCGGTGACCATGCGCCCGAGCGCGGCCCGCGAGACGAACGCCCGCTCGGCCTCCTCGTAGCTGCTTCCGGTCCGTTCGGCCTCGAGCCGGAAGTTGCGGTGCATCCGGGCGCTGTCCACCGGACCGGGCGACAGCGAGTTCACATTCACCCCCAACGGCCCGACCTCGGCAGCCAGCGTGGTGGTGAGCCCGATCACCGCCATTTTCGACGCGCAGTAGGGCGTGCGCCGGACCAGCGGCCGCTTGCCGGAGACCGACGCCAGGTTGATCACATCGCCGCGGCCCGCGTCGACCATCGCCGGCACGAAAGCGCGGCACAACAGGTACACCCCGCGCACATTGACCGCGAAGACGTCGTCCCACTCCTCGGGGTCGATCCCGGTGAGCGGCGCGACCGGGCCCGGTACGCCCGCATTGTTGATCAGGATGGAGACGTCCTCGCCGGTGAGTTCGGCGGCCAGCGCGGTCACCGACTCCGGAGCGGCGACATCGCAGACCGCGGCCCGCATCGACTCCGGATGCCGCGCCACGACCCGGTCGAGTTTGTCCCGGTCCCGTCCGACCGTGATCACCCTGGCCCCGGCGCCCACCAGCGCCAGGGCGATGGCCGCACCCAGCCCGCTACCGCCACCGGTGACCAGCGCGGTACGGCCGGTGATCGGGTCATCCGAAGACGGGTTCGCGAACACCGGTCCGCGCCCTCCCACTGCCGGGTCGGCGACCTCGCGCGCTCCGGCAGCATCAGCTCCGCGCCCGGAAACCGGACCCCCCGTCGCGGCACCCGGGGCGCTCACGAGTTCGCGCCGGCGTAGATGTTCCCGGCCCACGGCAGCTCGGCGCCCGCGTATTTGGCGGCCCGCACATCGCCCGAGCGCGCATGCCCCTCGAACAGTTCGACCCGGGCGGCCCGTCCGCACACCTCACCCAGCTGCGCACTCGACGCCCGATCGACGACCTCGGAGTAGGTCACCGTCTTCAGGTACTTCCCGACCCACAGACCGCCGGTGTAGCGGGCCGAACCGCGGGTCGGGAGCACATGGTTGGTCCCGATCACTTTGTCGCCGTAGGAGACGCAGGTGCCCTCGCCGAGGAACAGGCCGCCGTAGTTGGTCATCTTCTCCAGTGCCTCGCGCGGTGCGCGGGTCAGCACCTCGACGTGCTCGCTGGCGTAGGTGTCGGCGAGCTCATAGGCCTCGTCCAGCGAATCGACCACGATGATCTCACCGTGGTCGCGCCAGGCCGGTGCCGCGAAATCGGCGGTCGGCATACCCGGCAGCAGCGTTTCGACATGGTCGAGGACCTGCCGGCCCAGCGTCTCGGAGGTGGTGATCAGTACCGCGGGGGAATCCGGGCCGTGTTCGGCCTGGGAGAGCAGATCGACCGCGACGACGAACGGATCGGCGTCGTCGTCGGCGATGATCAGGATCTCGGTCGGCCCGGCGAACAGGTCGATGCCGACCTCGCCGAAGAGCTGCCGCTTCGCCTCGGCGACATAGGCGTTACCCGGTCCGGCGAGCAGATCGACCCGGTCGATGGTCTCGGTGCCGCGCGCGAGCGCGCCCACGGCCTGGACACCGCCCAGCAGGTAGATCTCGTCGGCCCCGGCCAGATGCATGGCGGCGACGGTCGCCGCCGGGATCTCGCCCCGGATGGGCGGGGTGCACGCGGCCACGCTCGGCACCCCGGCGACCTTCGCGGTCACGATGGTCATATGGGCCGAGGCGGTGAGCGGGTAGCGGCCGCCCGGCACATACGCGCCTACCCGGTCGATCGGAATATGTTTCTGCCCGAGGTGCACGCCCGGCAGTGTCTCGACCTCGAAATCGGTGAGCGAATCGCGCTGGTGCCGCGCGAAGGTGCGTACCTGCCGCTGGACGAATTCGATGTCCTCGACGACCTGCGCCGGCAGCGAGGAGATGATCTCCTCGATCCGGTGCGGGGAGAGCCGGAACGATTCGGGGCTCCACTTGTCGAACTGCTCGGAGTACCTGCGCACCGCGGCGTCGCCGCCCAGCCGGATGTCCTCGAGGATTGCAGCGACGCGTTCGCCCACCTCGGAGCGGTCCTGGCGGACCACTTCGGCCTGGACCGGTTTCTTCAGAACTATGGGCATGTCGACTCCTGTCGGCTGGTTCGGTACCGAGCGACGGCCGGTAGCCAATCGCTCAGAAGTTCGGAAATTCGGTGCGGCACTTCCCAGGTGCACAGATGACCTGCGCCGGCGATCGTCTCGAAGCGGGAACCTTCGATCCCCGCGGCGATGGCGCGGTGGTATTCGCGGGGGCACAGGGCGTCGTCGTCCGCGGCGACGACCAAGGCCGGACAGTGCACGGCACCCAGGGACGGGACCGAATCGAAACGATCGGCCTGGGCCCGCAGCTGGCTCTGGAATCGACTCGGTCCGACGCGCAGTGCCATGGCGACGAAGCGGTCGACCAGCTCAGGTGTGCCGGACAGCTCGCCGAACATGGTGGGCGCGATGACCTCGCGCACCACGGTCTCGAACTCCCCGCGCGTGGTCCGGAAGGCCATATCGTGCCAGGAACGGTACTGGGTGGCGGTGGGAGCGTGTGGATTCGTCGATATCGCACAGAATCCGAGGATTCGCTCCGGCGCCCGGCGCAGCACCTCGAATCCGGCGATCGCGCCCAGGCTCAGACCGGCCAGGACGAAAGGCCCCTCCACCGCACTCAGCACCTGTTCGGCCATTCCGGAGATGGACGGCGCGTCGATGGCCCCGTGCACAGTGCGGAAACCGGGTCCGGGTTCCACCCGTTCCCACAACTGCGCGTCGCACAGCATGCCCGGGACGAATACGACGGGTATATCGGCGGTCATCTCAGCGCTTCCGGCGCGGCACCAGCGCGTAGGGCGCGAGGTAGCCGTTGTGGTCGAGGGCGTCACCGGCGTCGGCGGCCGCCTTGACGACCTCCTCGTCCCAGGTCAGCCGGACCCGACCGTCCCCGCTGTTGACCACGAGCATGAGCGCGGTCTGCCTGCCCACATTCCGGATCGACCGGTAGGCGCCGCCCGGAACCGACAGCATGTCCCACTCGCCCAGCCGGACCGTGCGGGCGTCGACGCCACGGTTGAGGGTGACCTCCCATTCGCCGTCCTTGACCATCAGCACCTGGCGTTCGGCATGCCGGTGCGCGGAGATGCCGGCGCCCGGTTCGGCGCGCAGCCACGCGATGTTGTGTCCGTGCGGATTGTGGATCCGCGGCACCTGGGTCGCGTCCTCGGTCATGCCGTAGCCGATCACCAGGCCGAGTTCGACGCCGCCGCCGGACAGCGCGGAATCGAGCAGCGCGCGCCGGGACCATTCGATGTTCTGCGGGGTCGCGATCCGTTCCCGCATCTGGTCGACCGTGAACGGACGCAACGCCGCGATCTGTTCGTCGCTGATCGGTTCGACCAGTTCGATGCCGTCGGGGATCTCGTCCCCGGCGACGGTATCGATGAGTGTGTTGTCGGCGGCGAGGTAGAGGCCGTGCCCCTTGGCGTCCTCGAGGACCGAGGGACCCCAGATGATCCCGCCGGTGTCGTCCATGCCGAGCGCGGTGAACAGGAAGCCGTCGTCGGGGCCGATATTGGTGAAACCGCGGAAGATCCAGGTCGGGATGGAGGCGATCTCACCTTCCCGGAGCACGAGTTCGCCCTGTTCCCCCTGCGCGCCCCACCGCAACAGGTACTCACCCTTGAAGCACAGGAACACCTCGGCGGTGAAGTGCAGGTGCAGGTTGTTGGTGACCCCGTTGGGCATGGCGGCCGCGCCGATCTGGAAGCCGTGCGGTTCACGCAGGTTGATCACCTGACCGGCGCTCTGGCTCACGCCGCGCCCGATCATCGAGTAGTTCTCCTTGCGGTCCGAGCCCGGGGTCCGGCAATCGATGAACGCCTGGTTGCAGGACACGAAGTCGGTGCGCCGGATGGTGTACCGGTCCAGATCCTCAGCGGTGACGGTGACTTCGGCAGACATCTGACCTCTTCTTCTCACGGTGGGCGCTCGGCACGAACGGGCGGCGCAACCACACGGACGGAAATCGCGAAAACGACGATTATTTATACGTATGCATCGTGCCGGAACGGCAGCTCCGTGTCAACGCCGGACAGTGAATCCGGATCGCCGTCCGCCCGGTTTTCCCCGATCATGACGGCTATTCGCTACCCGAAGACGATCGGCAGCCCCGCTGGGAAGCAGACGACAGCAGACCCGACCACATCGACTAAGATTCGTATTCACAGAACCGCACCGGCCGCTTCCGCGGCGGCCGCGCACCCGATC
Organism: Nocardia sp. NPDC050193; assembly: GCA_040674215.1. Taxonomy (GTDB): domain Bacteria; phylum Actinomycetota; class Actinomycetes; order Mycobacteriales; family Mycobacteriaceae; genus Nocardia. The sequence goes on from JBFARE010000021.1 coordinate 122,660, forward strand.
AGGGAGATTCATGCCGATCACGAGCCGCGATGTCGCACGACTGGCAGGCGTATCGCAGCCGACCGTCTCGCGCGCGCTACGCGGCGATCCGCGGGTCGCCGAGGAGACCCGGGCCCGGGTGCAGGAGGCGGTGGCGGCCCTGGGCTATGTGCCCAGCGAAGCCGGACGCAGCCTGGTGACCCGCCGGACCAGACGGATCGGCATCGTGGTCAGCGATCTGACCAACCCCTTCTATCCGCACCTGCTCGGCCCGCTGCACGACGAGCTGGAGCAGCACTCCTACCGGATGATGGTGTTCACCGAACGGTCGGACAATCAGGTCCCGCTCGAACAGCTGGTGGACGGCTCCATCGACGGCGCGGTCCTACTGACCAGCAATATCGACTCCCTGCTTCCCGGTGAGTTGCAGCGCCGCCGGCTGCCGTTCGTCTTCCTGAACCGCGAGAGCACCCCGCATACCGCCGACGCCGCGGTGGTGGACAACGAGCTCGGCGGACGCTTGGCGGCGAACCATCTCACCGACCACGGTCACCGCCGGATCGCCGGAATCTTCGGCCCGGCCACCACCAGCACCGGACGCGACCGGGAGACCGGGTTCCGCGCCGCGCTCGCCGAGGCAGGTATCGCGTTGCCGAGCGTGTTCACCCGCCGGGGTCCGTTCGAATTCGAGACCGGCTACCGGGCGATGCTGGACCTCCTCGATGCCGGCCCGCGTCCGACAGCAGTGTTCTGCGGTAACGACGTCGTCGCGATCGGGGCGCTCAACGCAGCCCTGGCCAGGGGCGTTAGCATTCCCGAGGACATCGGCATCATCGGCTTCGACAATATTCCGATGGCCGAGTGGGAGGCCTTCCGCCTGACCACCGTGGGTCACGACCTCGACGCGATGGCCGCGGCGGCCGCGCGCCTGCTCGTCGAGCGTCTCGAAAAAAAGAACAGCGACGACGGCCCCCGCCGCATCGTCATGACGCCGCAGCTGATCGAACGCGCCACCGTTTCCGCCCCGCGCCCGTAACAGCGCCGACGCCGTTCCCGATGCCCGACTCCGGCCATCGCCGGGTCGGGTGCGCCTCCGACCGGCTCGTGCATACGTATCATGACCTCGCCCGACGAGGCCGTCGCTCCCGTGCTCCGGAAAGCCGGCACAACGACCCCCCGTGCCGATTCGGACCTAATCACGGCGGCAGGCACGAGGTGACGGGTAGGTAAACCTTCCCCGCCCGCCGGAGTAGGACCCCTTGTCTTTCTTGAATACATACGAATACACTCACCGGACACTGAGAGCCGCGTTACACCGCGCCGCCTCCCCTCCCTCTCCCCCGTCCTGTGGGATCACAATCCGAAGGAGTTCAGAGTGAAGCCGAGCCGCCCCCACCGGGCCGAGCCACTCGCCGACCCCGGCGCCCCGACCTCCTGTCCGCCGCGCTCGCGGGCCCGGCGATGAGGGCCACCACCGCGGCGCCCACCCGCCGCGGACATTCCGCCTGGCGCCGGATCGGCGTGCCGTACGCGCATCTGGCCCCCGCCCTGGTGGCCATCGTCCTCACGACGATCTACCCGCTGGGCGTCGCCCTGGTGAACAGCTTCCGGCACTGGCGGGTGAACGAGACCCGCGAACCCGAGCAGTTCGTGGGATTCGCGCAGTACACCAAGGCGCTGACCGACGACACCTTCCACAACGCGGTCTGGGTGACCGCGCTCTTCACTGTCATGTCGGTGGTGCTGTCGGTCGGGCTGGGCCTCATCATGGCGCTGATCCTGAACAAGGCGACCTGGTTGAACGGCCTCACCAAGGCACTGCTCATCCTGCCGTTCGCCATCGCGCCCGCGCTCAAGGGCTACTCCTGGCGGTTCATGTTCAACCCCGACTACGGCGTCTACGACGACATGCTCGACACCCTGCTGCCGTTCACGCGGGATATCAACTGGCTCGGTGAACCGTTCTGGGCGCTCGTCGTGGTCACCCTGAGCGAGATCTGGGGCTGGGCGCCGCTCATCGCGCTCATGTTCCTGGGCGGCCTCGGTGCCATCTCACCGGAGATTCGCGATGCCGCGCGCGTCGACGGCGCCAACCCCTGGCAGGAGTTCTGGCGGATCAAGTTCCCGCTGCTGCGGCCGCTGATCCTGATCGTCGTATTCCTCAAGGCCGTGTGGTCGGTGAAGATGTTCGACCAGGTCGTCACCACCACGGGCGGCGGTCCGGGCCGGGCCACCGAAACCCTGAACTTCTTCGCCTACGAGCAGGGCTTCACCTTCCTCGATATCGGCTACGCCTCGGCCGTCTCGTGGATCCTGGTCGTCGTGCTGGGCGTGCTCGCCACCGGATACCTGATCCTCATGGGTCGGCAGGAGCAGAAATGACCGACACCCTCGAATCCGTTCCCACCGCCGCGCCGCCGGTCGTGCAGGCGGGCCGCCGCGGTCCCTCGCCGCTCGGGCGGGCAGGCAATCTGCTGCGACTGCTGGGCACCCTCGCGATCCTGTTCTTCGTGATGTTCCCGATCCTGTGGCTCACCCTCACCGCGTTCAAACCGGATCGTGAGGTCTTCTCCACCTCGATCCTGTTCCGGCCCTCGCTCGACAACTTCCGGGCGATCATCGGCGGCCAGAACGATCTGGTGGGGCCGATGTGGAACAGCGTCATCGTCGCCGTGGTCACCACCGTGATCGCGGTACCGCTGTCCATGCTCGCCGCCTACGGTTTCTCCCGGTACAAGTTCCCCGGCGCGAAACCGATCCTGCTGGGCATCGTCGCGACCCAGTTCATCCCGGGTGTGGCGATCGCGCTGCCTTTCCTGACCATGTACCGCGACCTGGGCCTGCTGGACACCCATCTCGCGCTGATCGTCACCAATCTGGCCATCGTGGTGCCCTACAACACCTGGTTGCTCAAGGGCTTCGTCGACGGCCTGCCCATCGAGATCGAGGAGGCGGGCCGGCTCGACGGCTGCGGCCAGCTCGCCCTGCTGTGGCGCGTGGTCACCCCGCTGGCCGCACCGGGCATCTTCGTCGGCGTGGTGTTCTCGTTCCTGCTGTCCTGGAACGAATTCCTCTTCCCGACCTTCCTGGCCCGCAGCAACGCGGTCACCCTCCCGGTCTCGCTGATGACGCTGGACCAGCCCGACGGTGTGCTGTGGGGCCAGATGGCGGCGGCCGGCCTGCTGGTGATGGTGCCGATGATCGTCCTGGCGACGCTGGTGCGTAAGCACTTCGCGCAGGGCATGACCCTAGGAGCAGTCAAGTGAGGGTGCTGTCCGGACGACCGGAACACAAGAGACGACTACGCGGTGCGCTGGCTCTGGTCTTCGCGACCGCGCTGGCCGTCCTGGCCGGGGGCTGCACGAGCGCCCCGGAGACCAAGAGCCTGATGGATCAGGTCGCGACGGCACCCGTGGGCCCGGACGGCCTGCTCGACGGCAAGCCCTACGACGGCACCACGATCCGCCTCCTCACCTGCTGTGCCACCGTGCCCCAGTTCGCCGCGCTGCACCAGCGCACCGCGGAGTTCACCGCACGCACCGGTATCGAGGTCGAATGGTCGAATATCCCCTACGCGGCCTACCTGCAGAAGATCGTGGCCGAAAGCGCCATCGGCGGCGGCACCTACGACGCGCTCATCTGGCCGGACGCCTGGGGCCCGTCGCTGAAGATCGGGGTCCAGCCGCTCAACGAGGTGATGGCCGCCCACGGGGTGACCATGGACGATTTCTCCGGTCCGTTCAAGGAGGCCGCGGCCGCCGGTGATCCGGAGAAGACCTACGGGATGCCCCTGCGCGGTTTCTCCTACAACCTCTTCTACCGCAAGGACATCTACGCGAGACTGGGCCTGGAACCGCCCACCACCTGGGACGAGTACTACCGCCAGCTGGAGACACTCGAGCAGGCCGCCCCGGAATATCCGGTGGCCGGTCAGTTCAACCGGCGCAACGGCCAGAACCTGAACACCTGGCTGTCCATGCTGTGGAGCAATGGCGCGGAACTCCTCGACGAGCACGGCGACGCGGCATTCGATACGCCGGCGGGAGTCACCGCGACCGAGAAGTACCTGGAGTCGTTCCGCGCGGGCTACAGCCCGCCGGAATCCTCGAACTGGGGTGAACTCGAATCCACCAAGGCCTTCCAGAACGGCGACGCCGCCACCGTGTTCACCTGGTCCTGGCATCTGGAGGATTTCGCGAATCCGACGAAGGCGGCCCCCGAACTGGCCGGCAATGTGGGTGTGGCGCCGATGCCGGGCTTCCCCGGCCACGAGGCGCAGAGCTACGCCTACACCTGGCTGGCCGGCGTCATGAACACCTCGGACAACCAGGGCGCCGCCTGGGAGTACGTGAAGTGGATGACCGACGCGGAGACCGAACGCGCCATCACGCTCGACAAATCGTCACCGGCGACCAGCACCGGGATCACCATGCACGACTCGAACATGCTCGATCCCGCGGTCAACGCGGCCAACAACGATCTGCCCCGGCTGCAGTACGAGGCACTGCAGTCCGCCCGCGCCATCCCGATGAACCTCGACTGGCCCCGGATCATGGATGTCCTGGCCGTGGCCATCAGCAATATGGCCAACGGCGACGATGTGCGCGCGCAACTCACCGACGCGGCACGCCGGATCGACGAGCTCGACTGAGCGATCACCCTCGCTTCCACACGAAAGCCGAAAGTATGACTTTGAAAGACAGTGCCTTCCTGCCCTACGCCGATCCGGAGGAGTTCATCGTCGAATGGACCGACCGCATCTGGGTGCAGCGCGGGGTCGGACTGATCAGGCAGAACTACGCCCCCGACGCGATCGTGCACGGCGCCTACGGCACCGGGGTCGGCGTGGAGCCCGTGGTCGCCTCCACCCTGGCCAAGATCAGTGCCTTCCCCGACCGGGTGGGCCAGGCCGAGGATGTGGTGTGGGAGGCCCGCGGTGACGACGCGTTCCTCAGTTCGCATCGCATTTTCAGCAGCGGAACGAATGCCAAGCACACCGTCTACGGCCCGCCCACCCATCGCCGGTTCTCGCACCGGACCATCGCGAACTGCCTCTATCGCAACGGGGTGATGGAGGAGGAGTGGGTGATCCGCGACGAACTCGCGGTGGTCCAGGACCTCGGGCTCGATCCGTTCGAGGTGGCGCGCACCCTGGCCTTCCGCGGTTTCACCGGCTCGGCCACTCGCGAGAAAGCGGTACAACCCCTCACCGCCGGCGATTCGGGCGCTCGCCCCGCCACTCACCACGACGAGTGCGCCTTCGTCCTGGACATGTTCGACACCGTGCTGGGCCAGGCCATGTTCCACCGCATCGACGAGTACATCGCTCGCGATATCACCTGCCACACCGTCGGCAACCGCACCCTCACCCGGCCGCGGAACTATCAGGAATCGTGGATGGACCTGCTCGCGCCGTTCCCCGACGCCCGGATCGAGGTGCGCGACATCGTGGCAGGCGATTCGGCGCCGCACGGCGGGCTGCGGGTGGGCGTCGTCTGGTGGCTCACCGGCACCTATTCGGGACTGCCTGTCTTCGGCCCGGTCACTGGGTCGCGGGCCGAGATTCTCGGGTCCTCGCAGTTCCGGCTGCGCGAGGGCCGCATCGTCGAGGAATGGCGGGTCTACGACCAACTCGCCGTCCTGGCCCAGCTCGCCCGCGCCCGCGGCGACGAACCCACCGCGGCGGCGGCCGCCTCCGCTCCGGAAAGGCAGTGACATGGCAGAAGTCAGTTACCAGAAGGCGACCCGCCGCTACGCCGGGTCCGACAGCTCCGCCGTCGACCGTCTGGACCTGGATATCGCCGACGGCGAATTCTTGGTGCTGGTAGGACCGTCCGGCTCGGGTAAGACCACCGCACTGCGCATGCTGGCCGGACTCGAGGACGTCGACGACGGGTCGATCTCCATCGGCACCCGCGATGTCACCTTCGTCCAGCCGAAGGAACGCGATATCGCGATGGTGTTCCAGTCCTATGCGCTGTACCCGCATATGACCGTCGGCGACAATATGGGTTTCGCGCTGAAGCTGAAGGGCGTACCCAAGGACACCATCCGGCAGAAGGTCGCCGACGCGGCGAAGATGCTGGATCTCACCCTGTTTCTCGATCGCAAACCCAAGGCACTCTCCGGCGGGCAGCGTCAGCGCGTGGCGATGGGACGGGCGATCGTGCGGGATCCGGCGGTGTTCCTGATGGATGAGCCGCTGTCGAATCTCGATGCCAAACTGCGCGTGGAGACCCGCGCCAATATCGCCTCGCTCCAGCAGCGGCTGGCCACCACCACGGTCTATGTCACCCACGATCAGGTCGAGGCCATGACGATGGGGCATCGGGTCGCGGTGCTGAAAGACGGTGTGCTGCAGCAGGTGGCGACTCCGCGCGAACTGTACGACCGTCCGGCCAATGCCTTCGTGGCGGGTTTCATGGGCTCGCCCGGAATGAATCTCACCACCTTGAGCGTCTGCGCCGACGGGGTCGAGATCGGCGATTGCACCGTTCCGGTGGCGCGGTCGGCGGTCGCGGATCTGCGCGAGATCGTATGCGGGATCCGGCCGGAGACACTGCGGTTGATCGGCGAAGAAGACGAGGGCTTCGCACTCACCGTGGAACTGGTCGAGGAGCTGGGTGCGGATGCGTATGTCTACGGCACCGTGCTGAGCCCGTCCGGACCGCATCGGGTGAATGTCCGGGTCGACGGCCGGACTCCGCCACGAATCGGGCAGACGGTGCGCGTCGGTGTGCGCAACCACGCGGAAGTGCATCTGTTCCATCCGGATACGGGTGCTCGCCTGGCAGCCTGATCTCACCTTTCACCGTGCGCCGGCCGGGCTCCGTCCCGGCCGGCGCATTGCGCTGTCCGAGCCCGGCACGGCTTCCGATGTGCCGGCACGATTCCCGGATATCCTTTCCATCCAGCCGGAACCGATACTTCCCTGGTGATGAATACGTATGTATTCTAGGTCCCATGCCACTCGATCCGATTGCCTATCAGCCCTACGCCGACCCCGACGACTTCATCCGCGAGGTCACCGATCACATCTGGATCGAGCGCGCGATCGGCCATATCAACGACAACTACGAACCGGATTCGATCGTGCACGGCGTGTACGGCACCTCCACCACCGCCCGCGAGGTGATCGAGGGAACGCTCATGCGGATCTCGACCACCCCGAACCGGGTGGGCCAGGCCGAGGACATCGTCTGGGAAGCCCGCGGCGACGACGCGTTCCTCAGCTCGCATCTGGTGCTCGGTACCGACCTGGAGAATATCGAGTACCGCAGCCGCAATATCGCGAACTGTCTCTACCGCCGCGGCCGGATGGTGGAGGAATGGGTCGTGCGCGACGCACTGGCGGTGGCCCGCCAGCTCGGCCAGGATCCCGACGAACTCGCCCGCCGGCAGGCCTTCCGCGGCTTCAGCGGTTCCATGGCCGGCCCCGCGCCCGCCGATGTGATGGCCGAAGGCGGTAGCGGTCCGCGGCCGGACGATTTCCGGCCCGAGGTCGAAATGGTACTCGAGTTCATCGACTCGGTCTGGAACAAGCGCGAACTGGAACGGGTCGAGCAGTTCTGGATCCGCGATCTGTGGCTGAACACCATCGACGATCGCACCATCGCCCGTCCCGAGGGTTACCGGCGCGCACTGCTGCGCATGCTGCGGCCCTTCCCCGGCGGCACGTTCGACATCCGGGATGTCGCGGCCAACAATGCACCCCGCTACGGCGGCCTGCGCATCGCAGTGACCTGGAAATTCACCGGAAAATACGACGGCATCGCCGATTACGGCCCGCTCACCGGCTCACCGGTCCAGATCATCGGCATCTCCCAGTTCCTGGTCCAATCCGGCAAGATCGTCAAGGAGACCCGGATCTACGACGATATCGCCACCCGGTCGCAGATCTACGCCCATCGTGGTGACGAACCGTACGTGAGCCAGAACATCTACTGATCGCCGTCCGGGTCGCCGTCGCGCGCGGCGGCGACCCGATTGCGGAGCAGCATCTGCTGCGCCATCCGCGCCAGCTCCCGCGTAGCGGGCGACAGCACCCCCGATTCCCGCTGGACCAGCGCGATGGTGTCGTACAGCGGCGGCGCGAAACCCACCACCCGCACCTCGGGCGGGCAGGCGGAGCTGGTCGCGACGGCACGGGAGATGACGGTGTCCCCGATCCCCCGGCGCACCAGCCCGAGTGCCGATTCCACCTGTTCCACCTCGATCAACGGTTCGATCTTGTGGCCCGCGAGCTGGGCCCGTTCGGCCAGCTGGCGACGCGTCGGTTCCTTCCATCCGTAGTGCGCGTCGTAGAGAATCACCGTGGCGTGGGCGAACTGTTCGATGGTGACCGCGCTCGCCACGCGCTCCGGTACGACGGAGGCGTAGAGCACCTCGTCCCGGATCAGCGGAGTCACCCGCAGCCCGTCGGCATCGATGGGCAGCACGACCAGGCCGGCTTCCAGCCGTCCCTCGGCGACTTCCGCCGCGACCTCGACCGAGTTCATCCCCACCAGCCGGATCCGGACCTCCGGGAACCGGCGATGGAACTCCTCGGCCAGATCGGACAGCAGATAATACGAGGCATTGCGGAGCACACCGAAGGTGGCCACACCGCCGGTCAGCGACCGCACCGATTTCAGCGCCGCCACTCCGCTGTCCGCCGCGGCCAGCGCGTGTTCGGCATGCGGTAGCAGCGCGACCCCGGCGGCGGTGAGGACCAGTTTGCGGCCGCCGCGGATAAAAAGGATGGTTCCGTATTCGTCCTCGAGTGTCCGTACGAGTTCGGAGACCGAGGCCTGGGCGATGCCCAGCGATCTGGCGGCGGCGGTGAACGTCCCGGTCCGGGCCGTCACCAGGAACGCGCGCAGTTGCCGAAGAGTCACAGGGTGACCCTATGCGAAATGCAGTCACTACCCGCCTTGTCCGGCGCCGGTACGGCTCCTATGTTCTGGTTCGTGCCCCTCTCGCCCTGGCAGACCTACAGCGTCGCCGACCTCCGCCGGCTACTGACGGACGGGACCGTGACCAGCGCGGAGATCACCCGAACGTATCTGGACCGGATCGCCCGTTTCGACGGCGCCGGATCCCCGCCGCTGAACTCCATTGTCGATATCGACCACACAGCGGCCGAGCACGCGCGCGCCCGGGACAGCGAACGTGCGGCGGGCCGGGTCCGCGGACCGCTGCACGGTATCCCGTTCGTGGTGAAAACCAATATCGCCGCGACCGGCCTGCCGGCGACGGCGGGCAATCGCGGGCTCGCCTCCTACCGCCCCCGCACCGACGCCGCTGTGGTCCGCGAACTCCGTGCCGCGGGCGCGATCGTCCTCGCCTCCGCGAATATGTCGGAATTCGCCTGGCACGGAACGTTCACCGAGAGCTCCATCCGCGGTGTCACCGCCAATATCTTCGACCCCGCGCGTAGCGCCGGCGGGTCGAGCGGTGGGAGCGCGGTGGCGGTGGCCGCGGGTTTCGCGCCGATCTCTCTCGGCACCGATTCCTGTGGCTCCGTGGTGGGACCGGCGGCGCATGCCGGACTCGTCGGGTTCCGGCCTTCCGGCGCTGCGGTCGGCCGCAGTGGCGTCATCCCGCTGTCCCCGTCCCAGGATGTCGTCGGCCCGATCGGCCGGACCGTGCGCGATATCGCCGAATTCGCCGATGCGATGACCGGTGGGCGGCATTCCTGGGCGGCAGAAGCGGCGCAGACCGATCTCACCGAACTCACCGCCGCCTACCTGACCTGGCCTTTCGATATACCGTCCGGTCGCGCCGCGGCCCGCGGCCGCGCCGGCCGATCCGCTCGATTACGGGCGCTCGCCGACCACACGATCGACACGCTGACCCGCAAATTCCGGCTGCGCCGCGCCGCGTTGCCCGAGCTGGATGCCGCTTTCGCCGGTGATGTCCTCACCGACAGTGGATGGACGGACGCGCGGCATTCGATCGACCGATTCCTCGCACGGACCCCGGCCCGGTACGAGCCGGGCGCCGGCGCCCGGCCGGGGTCCCGGCCCACCTTCGCCGCTCTGCTCACCACGACGGCCCTCGACCGGGACACGGCCGCGGCCTGGCTGGCGGCGCCGCCGATACCGAACCCCGCCTACAATGCGGCCCTGGCGAAGCAGCGCGCCGGGCGCCGGGCGCTCACCGAACTGCTCACCCGCCGCGGCATCGACGTGCTCATCTACCCCACAGCCGCCGATATCGCGCAGCCCGGTGGGGCCGGGACCGCCGCGGCCGGCATCGCCTCGAACACCGGCGCGCCCTCGGTGCAGGTGCCCATCGGCGAGGTCGCGGGGCTCCCCGTCGGGCTGACGATCACCGCGGCGCCCGGCCAGGACGCTCGCGCGCTGGCGGTCGCGGCGGCCCTCGAGGCGGTGGTGACGGACGCGGTACGCCCGCCCCGAATCGGAAGTTGAGGCCGTACAGTTGCCACGCCGGGAGTTGATCACCGTGCCGGACGCCGCGGTGGTCAGTTGGCCGGCGGACGCGAAGAAACCCAAGACCCGCCGGCTACACAGCCTGGCCGGGCACGGTGCGCTGGACGGCGCGTTCCGGGGTCTGCTGTTCTTCATCCCGCTGATCGGTGCCGCGATGGGTGCGGGCGACCGGCCTCACGCGACCCGCCGACACCGCTGCCCATGGGTTCGCCTCGGCGCTGGAGGCGATCGCGGCGCAGCCGGCGCGCCGCCACGGATGGGGAAAGTGGGCCTGCTCCTCCTGCTCGCCGTCGGCGTTCCGGGATCGCCGCGTGGAACACCTCGGCTCCCCGGTGTCGTACTCGGCGGCGGTCACGGGGAGCGCATCGAGCCGGGCGGGTGGACACGGGCAGTCTGTAACCATGAACAGCAGTGACCTCGCCCGTGTCCTGCACGAGGTTCTTCGTGCCGTCACCCGCGGCGAACCCGATGTCACCACGCTCGCGTCCTCGTTGACCGAACTGGGACTCGATACCGGCACGGTCGGCGATATCGTCGACCACGCGCGTCGCGACCGGGCCGAGGTCACCCGCCTACGGCGCCGCGAACAGGAGCTCACCGCGCTGTTCTCCAGTGCCCGCGATCTGGCCGAGGTGCGTGATATCGATGCGCTGCTGGCCAGGTTGGTGGCGCGCGCCCACGAGATGATGGGCACCGACGTGACCTATCTGTCGGAGTTCGACACCACCACCCGCGACCTGCACGTCCGCAAGACGATGGGGGCGGTGACCCCGCAATTCCAGGACCTGCACGTCCCTGCCGGGACGGGACTGGCGAGCCGGATCGCCGATACCCGGTCGGCGCAGTGGGTGCCGCGGTACAGCGAGTACGCGGGTGGCCCCCATGAGCACACCATCGACGATGCCGTCTTCGCCGAGGGGATCATCTCCATCCTCGGCGTCCCCATGCTCTCCGACGGGACCGTACTCGGCGTGCTCTTCGCCGCGACCCGGCAGGAACACCAGTTCACCCCCGAGGAGATCGCGCTGCTCTCGGCTCTGGCCGACCACGCCTCGGTGGTGTTGCAGACCGCGAACATCCTCACGCAACTGCGGGAGTCGCAGGACCGCACTCGTGGCGCCCTGGAGAAATTGACCGCGCACCTGGAAGCACGCGATCGGTCGAGCGCAGTCCACCAGGAACTCGTCCACGCCGTCCTGTCCGGCGGTGGCTTCACACAGGTCGCGCGCACCTTGGCGGCGGCGCTGGACCGGCGGGTGACGATCATCGACGCCGATTCCTTCTCGCTGGCCGCCTCCGCGGCCGCGGACCAGGAACATACGGCGGTGAGTCTGTCCCCGGATGTGCGTGCCGCGATCTCGCTGAGTCGTGCGAGCGGGCACTGCCGGACGGTCGCGAACAACAGATCGGTCGAGGCGGTTGCCGCGGTCACCGCCGGCGAACTCCACTTCGGTGCCCTGCTGCTCAGCCCGGGCAGCGTGGAACTGGGTCCGGTGGAGCGACGCACCATCGAACGGGCGGCTCAGGTCGCCGCGCTGCTGGCCCTGCAACAGCGGGCGGTCACCGACGCATACCGCCGTGAGCGCGGCGAACTCATCGCCGACCTGCTGCATTCCTCGCCGGAGCGACGTCGCGGCATGGACCAGCGGGCGCGCAACCACCGCCTGACGTTGTCCGAACTGCGTACGCTGCTCATCGTGGATGTGCCGCCGGCCCGGCGGACCGGGGCCGAACGCGCCGCCGCGGGTTTCCTCGGCCGCGGCGGATTGGTGGGTGAGCACGCGGCCACCATCACGGTCATCGGATCGGCTGTCGATCCGATGGCCTTGGCGAACGATCTGCGCAGGCATCTCATCGGCGCGCTCGGGGCCCCGGTGCTGGTCGTGGCTCCGCCGCAGGCCGCCACGCCCGACGAACTCCCGGATCTGTTCCGCACAGCGCAACAGACAGCGCGCCTGCTGACCGGGCTGGGCATCGACGACCGCGCGGTCGCCACCGACGCCTACGCCCCCTACACCGTCCTGTTCGGCGCCAACCCGCAAGCCCTGCAGTCCTTCCTCGATCTCACCATCGGGCCGGTCGTGGACTACGACGCCCAGCACGGCACGGATCTGCTCACCACACTGCGCACCTTCGTGCGGCACGAGGCAAGCCCGACGAAGACCGCGCGAGCGCTGAACTACCACCCCAACACGATCCTGCAGCGACTCGACCGCCTCAAAGCCCTGCTCGGAGCGGATTGGCGCCAAGACGAACATCTGTTCCGTATCTCGCTCGCCACTCGGCTGGACGAGTTGCGTTCGGTATCCCGCCCCTGAACAGCAAAATGTGCTTTCAACACACCAAAACCGCGGATTCATGTGGCTACTCCACATGTCGCGGGTTACAGCGCGGTCGTACCGTCGGACCCGGCAAATGTTCATCGGGGTCGCGGATACCGCGCCCCCGCGATGTGGAGGGCGGCGCGGTGACCGTGAACAGCAGGATTCCGGGATTCAAGGACTCGTCCGTCGAGCAGCGCCGCTCGGTGGTCTCCGAGCGGACCGGAGTAGCTGTCGCGGAGTTGGACGTTCTCGAACCCGCGCACGGCCTGGACACCGAGCATGCCGATCACATGATCGAGAATGTGATCGGGGTGCTGGGCATTCCGGTCGGCATCGCCACCAACTTCCGGATCGACGGCCGAGATTATCTGGTCCCTATGGCCACCGAGGAGCCGTCGGTCGTGGCGGCGGCGAGCAATGCCGCGCGCATGGCCCGCGAGCGAGGCGGATTCTTCACCTCCGGCACCGGTCCGGTGATGCAGGCGCAGATCCAGTTGCTGGACCTGCCCGATCCCGAGGCCGCGCGCCTGCGCATTCTGGAACACCGCTCGACCATCGTGGACCTCGCCAACGAGCAGGACCCGACCCTGGTCCGCTTCGGCGGCGGCGCGACGGACCTACAGGTGCGCCTGGTGCCGACGCGAACCGGCACGCATGTCGTCGCGCATCTGGTGGTCGATGTGCGCGATGCGATGGGGGCCAACGCGGTCAACACCATGGCCGAGGCCATCGCGCCTCGGCTCGCGGCCATCGCCGGCGGGCGGCCCCTGCTCCGCATCCTCACCAATATGGCCGACCGGCGAATCGTGCGGGCCCGCGCCGTCTTCGACCGTGAGCTGCTGGGCGGAGAGCAGGTCGTCGACGATATCGTGCACGCCTGCGCGCTCGCCGAAGCCGACCCCTACCGTGCCACCACGCACAACAAGGGCATCATGAACGGCATCACCGCCGCGGTACTGGCCTCCGGCAACGACACCCGCGCCGTCGAAGCGGGCTGTCACTCCCACGCCGTCGGTCCCGATGGGCGGTACACGGCCCTGTCGCACTTCGAGAAGACCACCGACGGGCACCTGTCCGGCACGCTGGAGGTGCCGATGGCGGTGGGTCTGGTGGGTGGAGCCACCAAGGCCCATCCCGTCGCGCGGGCAGCGATCAAGATCCTCGGCGTGGAGTCGGCCACCGAACTCGCGGAGGTCGTGGTCGCGGTGGGACTGGCCCAAAATCTCGCTGCCTGCCGCGCCCTCGCGGCCGAAGGCATCCAGCGTGGCCATATGAGTCTGCACGCCCGTACCGTCGCGGTCACCGCCGGAGCGCGGACCGCGGAGCTCGACGCTGTCGTCGCGCAACTCATCCAGGACCGGAACATTCGCGTCGAGCACGCCGAAAGGGTGCTCGACGACCTGCGGAGCCGGAGCTGAGGTGGCGCCGCACACCCAGGCCGTCCGCCGGCCCGCACCGCATGTCCACCGCAGGCCGGATCTGCCGGCCGCGGTCCGGGTATACGAAGTCGGCCCCCGCGACGGTCTCCAGGCAGAAGCGACTGTGGTGCCGACACCGGCCAAAGCCGAATTCTGCCGTCGGCTCGCCGCCGCGGGGGTGTCGGCGCTCGAGCTCACGAGCTTTGTCTCACCGCGATGGATCCCACAGTTGTCCGATGCCGAGCAACTGCTGGCCGTCCTGGACCTGCCCAGCGATATCCGCCGGGTGGTGCTGGCACCGAACCGCCGCGGGCTCGACAGGGCGTTGGCCGCCGGCGCCACGGAACTCGCCGTATTCGTGAGCGCGACCGAGACCTTCGCGGCCAAGAACCTGCACACCACCGTCGACGGTGCGATCGAATCCGCACGCCCCGTAGTGCACGGCGCCGGAGCACAGGGGCTTGCCACGCGCGGATACATCTCGATGTGTTTCGGGGACCCCTGGGAGGGCGCTGTCGATACCTCGGCCGTCGCCGATATCGCCGAACGCCTCCTCGACATGGGGGTGGCCTCGATCTCGCTGGGCGACACCATCGGGGTCGCCACGCCCGGACACGTCCTCGATCTGCTGAAAGCCCTGTTCGACCGCGGTATCCGCCCGGAGATCACCGCGATGCATTTCCACGACACCTACGGCCAGGCGCTCGCGAACGTCTATGCCGCCCTGAGCGCCGGGATCACCGAGTTCGACAGCGCCGCCGGTGGCCTGGGTCGCTGCCCGTATGCCGCCGGAGCCACCGGAAATCTCGCCACCGAGGACCTGGTGTGGATGCTGCACGGCCTCGGTATCACCACCGGTATCGATCTGGACGCGCTCACCGCGACTTCCCGGTGGATGTCCACCGTCCTCGGTCGGCCCAGCCCTTCACGAGTGGTCCGCGCCCTCACCGCCTCGACATCCTGACCTGCCCGCCCCCTCGACGCCGACGGAGTACCCATGCCCACCCAACCCCCGCCGACCGCGGCAGTGACACCGGTCGACCCGCCCACCGCAGAGCCGGCCTCCGGCCGCGAACATCCGCAGTACCTGGAGGTGTGGGGTGATACCGTCGTCGGTCGCCACCTGGCCTTATCCGTGGTCATCGGCATCGGCGTGAGCTTGTCCGCACTTCTGCTGGCGGATTGGGCATTCTCGTCGTTCGTGGCGAACGACTCGCTCGCCGACGCCTACGCACTCCTCGTGGGGATCGCCGGATGTGTGATCGCCGGCCTGATCTGCGGGCGATTTTTCCGCCCGAAGCGGATCGTGGTCACCGAGGTGTCCGAAGACGCGGCCGTCGGCGAGGTCATCGCCGCACTGCGCGAGGAACGACAGGGGCTGGGCTCGCTCGACGATCTGCCCGCACACACCCGGCGCGAACTCGACGAACTCGGGTTGAGCCGGCGGTTCACCGAAGCCGAACACTCCACCACCGGGACAGTGTCATGAGTTCGATCCTCACCAGCGATTTCGCGCTGGCCATCATGCTCGCCGTGGTCGGCGCAATCGTCTTCTCGTTGATCGGAATGGTTTCGGGTACCGACGAAACCGCGACCATCGCCCCGCTGACCCTGCTGGTGATTCTGCTCGGCGCTCCCCCGGCAGGTGTGTTCACATTCTTCCTCGCCGGAGCCGTGGCCAAACATATGACGCATGCGGCGCCGACCACACTCCTCGGTATTCCCGGGGACACGATGGCGGTTCCGCTCATGCGCGAAGCACGGATGTTGCGCGCACTGGGCGTGCCCCATATCGCGCTCCGCAAAGCGATCTCCGCGGCCCTGATCGCCGCGGTGATAGCCGTGCCCGCCGCCGTGCTGTTCGCCGTGCTGCTGGCCCCGGTCGCCGACACGGTCCAGTCCGCCGCGCCGTGGTTGTTCCTGCTGGCCGCCATCGGCATCGCCTACGCTTCGCCCGGGAAATGGTCGGGCGTGCTCGCGCTCGTACCGTTCGTGGTCCTCATCCTCGGTCTCAAACAGCTCACGGCCTCCTACGATGTCGCGCTCAACATCAGTTACTTCCTCGGCATCGCCGTCGGACCGTTGATCGCCGATCTCTTCTTGTCGCTGGGACCGCAGGGACGTGCCGAGATGGCACGCAAGGAGCCGGCGACGGTATGGCTGGCACCCGACGTCAAGACCTGGAAGGGCTACTTCCCCAACCCCTTCCGGATCCTCGACCGTGGCCAGACCGGCTATGTCGCGGCCACCGCCACCGTTTCCAGCGCCACTTTCGTTTTCAGCCCGGTCGCCATGACGGTCCTGATGGGTGAAGTGGTCGGGAGCCGCATCAAACACGGCTACCGCCGGCTCACTTCGGTGATCGCCGCCCGCAACGGCACGACCGAATCCACCTATATCGCCGAAGCCCTGATCCCACTCGTCGCCTTCGGACTGCCGCTGAGTCCGGTCGCCGCCGGGCCCGCCGCCCCCCTGTTCAATGCGCCACCGGTTTTCACCACCGACGACGGCAACGGCAATATCGACAACCTGTCCACCGCACTCACCAGCACCGAATTCCTGTTCTACGGACTCGCTGCCGTCGCGGTGGCCGGCCTCATCGCCTACCCCTTCGCGATGAACTTCGCCCATCGGGCCGCGACCGTCGTCGTGCGGTTCGTGAGCCATGAAGCCATCATCGCCGCCTTCGCCGGACTGGTCGTGGTGATCAGCGTGTGGGAGGGCGGGATCCGGCCCTCGACGATCGGCGCCGAGGACGTCCTGCACGACCTCGGGGCGATCTCGATCATCTCCTCCGACTCGCAGGCCATGGGCCGCGTCGGCGAGGTCGTCCTGCGCACCTGGCAGACGGCGCACGTGATGAAGCGGCGCCGCGGCCCCCTGCCGGGGGACGGCCGGGCGGACAACCACCGGGTACGCCGCTACGTCGCCAAGTACACGATCAATCCGGCGCTCGCCCAGGGCCTGGCCCGCGAGATCGGCTCGGTCGAGAGCGGCAAGCTCGCCGACCTGGTGCTGTGGGAGCCGGCGTTCTTCGGTGTCAAGCCGCACCTCGTCATCAAGGGCGGGCAGATCGCGTACGCGCAGATGGGCGACGCCAACGCGTCGATCCCGACGCCGCAGCCGATCCTGCCGCGTCCGATGTACGGCGCGATCGGCCGGGCGCCCGCGGCGAACTCGTTCAACTTCGTCGCGCCGCTCGCCATCGAGGACGGTCTGCCGGAGCGGCTGCAACTGGGCAAACGGTTCGTGGCCATCGACTCCACCCGCGCGGTGACCAAGGCGGACATGCGGGAGAACGACGCCCGGCCGCGCGTCCAGGTCGACCCCGACAGCTTCGCGGTGCACATCGACGGCGAACTCGTCGAGGCGACACCGGCCGCCGAACTGCCCATGGCTCAGCGGTACTTCCTGTTCTGACACCCACACCTGCACCTACACCCGGCACGTACGCCTGCCACCTGGCCCCGGGAGCGGAGGACACGACTGTGACAAGGGCAGCACTGCTCGTCCTGGCCGACGGCCGTTTCCCG
>JBFARE010000022.1:0-139960 GCA_040674215.1 Nocardia sp. NPDC050193
GCGCGGTCGGTACACGGGAGGGGTCAGGCGGCCGGTGGAGGCGGTACCGCGGGCTCCGGTGGAGGCGAAGGACCGGCCTCGGCGGCGGGTCCCGGGCCTGTTTCGGCCGCGGGCGGCGATCCGCCCTGAGCGGCAGGTGCCGGACCGGCCTGGTCGGCGGGCGCCGGCGCGGACCGCGGTACCGGTGACTGTTCCTCGGCCGGCACGGCGACGGGCGCGGGCGGTGCCGCGGCCTCGGGCACCCGGTCCGCGACCTGCGGTGCCGGTGACTGCTCTTCGGCCGGCGCGGCGACGGGTGCGGGTGGCGGCGCTACCTGCGGCCCCGGGCTCGCGCCGGGTACCGCGTGCGGCGCGGCGCCGGGCCGGGTGCCCTGCCCCTGCAACTGCTGCTGGTAGGTGTCGTTGTAGGTCTTCCAGACGGTGGTGACGATATCGGCCACCTGGTTCAGGATCAGGGAGCCGTTCTGGAAGTCGGTGCGCAAGCCCTCAGGGACCGGGTAGGCGTCGGTGAGCGGCAGACCGAGCGCACCGGCGTCGGCGCCGAGCTCCAGGAACCGGTCCAGGACCTTGCCGCCGACCTCGTGCACCTGGCCGTCCGGTGCGGTGTAGACGTATCCGTTCACGAATTTCGCGTACTGCTGGCCCTGCGCCGCGGGCATCGGTTCGGAAGCGGCCTGGCCGAGCGGTCCGTCCGGGCCGCCTTTGGAGACCCAGTACTTCGCGATCACATTGTCGTTCACCATGGTCAGCAGCTTGGCGGTGAGATCGGCCAGTGCGGCCAGATCCGAGCGGGAGGCCTGGCTGCGCGGGGTCGACGAACGGGTCGCCCCCGCTTCACCGGCGGCGATCGTGCGAATCCGGTCCATCTGCGCGTAGGCGGCATCGCCGGGGCAGCTGGTATTGCCCACATCGCGGTGCGCGAAGACCACCGGCAGCTGCACTTCCTCACCCTGCGCGTACGGGGTGAACTCGGTGCCCTCCGAATACATGGTGGTCTGGCCCTTGGGATCGAGTCCGGCGATCCGGGCGCGCCAGCCGATGAACTTGCCGGTGGCCTCGATCGAGGCGTCGGTGGGTTGTTCGACCTGGTAGTCGCCCATGATCGCGACGCCGGAGGTGTTCTCGTTGAAACCGCCCGCGTGCGCGCCCTGTACCGGTTTGTCCAGACCGCCGTAGCGGCCCTCGAAGATCTGCCCGTACTTGTCGACCAGCGCGTTGTACCCCATATCGCACCAGCCCAGGGTCTGCGAATGGTATGCGTAGATGGCGCGGACGATTCCGGCCGATTCGGATTTGCTGTAGTCGTTGCGGCCGGCCGTGTGGTGCACGGTGATCCCACCCAGCCCGTCGTCGTAGGTGGGTTCCTGGCAGCGGATCGATTCGTCGGCGCCCCACTGGTCGCGGGTGATGACCCGGGGGCCGCCGCCGGGCAGTGCGGCGGCGATGTCCTGGAGTTGGTCGTCGACCGCGCCGCGACCGGGATCGATGAGGACAGCGGTGAGGTCGGGTGGCTGCTGCGGGCCACCCGCCGCGGCGGGGGTCCGTCCGAGCGGATCACCCCCGGGCTGCTGCGGTTTGCGGGTGACGAGCACCTGCACCGAGGTGGTGTTACCGACGTAGATGGGGTCGGTGCCGGTGGGCCCGCCGGCCGCCGCGCCGTCGGCGCCGTCGATCGGGTTGGCCTCATACCACTGGCCCCAGCCGCCGTCGGGCTGTTTGGCCCGGATCATGACGGTGGTGTTCGTCAGGTCCGCAGCGGTCAGTGCCACCATGCTGAAGGGCTGTTCCCGGTTCAGTTCCTTGACCTGCGCGCCGACCGCGTCCATGAATTCCGGCGGAATGACGCCGGGCGTGAGCGCGGGGGTGTCCGCGGGCGGCGGCCCGCCCTCGGTCACGAAACCCAGTCCGGGCTGCCGCCCCGGCAACCGCCGGCCCGGATCGGTGTGGGTGGTCGTACCGTTCGGGGTCAGGCCGGGCACGCCGAGCGCCTGCAGATCGCCCAAGCGCAGGTCCGGCAGGTCGAGGCCGGTCAGTTCGCCCAGTGGCAGCACGGTATCGGGGGCGCTGCGCAGCGCGAGTTCGGTGAGCTGAGGTGGTACCGCGGTGAGTTCGATCCGAGTGGTCGATTTGCCCGGGTCGGTGACCATGGGCAGGAGGATCGGGCCCGCTACCGCTACTAACGCGACAACCGGCAGTACACAGGAACGCTTCGGTTTGCGGTAGGGCACGAGCTTCTCCAATCAGGGTTGCAACCAGTGATCGGTGAGCAAGTCATGCTTGCGAACTTCAGTCCCACGGACCACACTAGCCACATTCGTCACAAATCTAAACCTGAGGTTGAGGCTTTCCTGTTCGCTCGAATGTAGCTCCCGGACCGTGGCCGGTCGAAACGACATGCCGACGTCGTACCGAGTCGAAAGCGTCCGGGCTGACGATGGGAGTGCTCGTATGTCATACCGAAACAACATGACTCGGCCGAAAGCCTCAGGGCGTCTAGGTAACCCGCTGGTAATTGCGGTTTTGCCACAGTCGATGAGAGGTCGGCGGATTCGTCCAGGCCCATTACTCGCCTGCGGCGCGACGGCGCTGGCCATTGGCGGGGCGCTGTTCGTGCCCGGCACCGCAGATGTGTACCAGATGATTGCGGAGGCCGGCCCGGGGCACGGGCGCGGCCTGAGTCAGCACGGGGCGTTGCAGAACGCCGATAACGGGCAGAACGTCGATCAGATCCTCGCTTACTACTACCCGGGCGCCGAGTTCGGCACCATCGGCCCGGCGTCGGTATCGGTCCGGCTACAGGAACAGGACGGGGCCGATCTGGTCGTCACCTCCGCTGCCGGTATGCGGCTCGCCGGACAGCAACTGCAGGCGGGCGAGGCCGTCCGGCTCATACCGTTGCCCGACGGTGGCGCGCACGCGGTGGTCACCCAGGGCTGTGACGGCCCGGTCCGGTGGGAGAACCCGATCCAGGACCCGTGGGTCTATCCGATCGACCCCAACCCGAACCGCCCGGCGGCGGAGCACCTGACACTGTGCGGCGGCGGCGCCTACCGCGGGTCCCTGGGTGTGGCCACCGAGAACGGGGAGGCGCGCACCGTCAACCAGGTGGACATCCAGGACTATCTGCTCGGGGTGGTCCCGGCGGAGATGCCGCCGGACTGGGCCCCCGCCGCCCTGGAAGCCCAGACGGTCGCCGCCCGGTCCTACGCGCTCGCCGAAACCCGCTGGCCCTACGCGCAGACCTGCGATACCACCGACTGCCAGGTCTACAGCGGCACCGCCCAGGAAGATCCACGCACCACCGCCGCGGTGGAAGCCACGGCCGGCCGGGTACTGCTGCGCGACGGGCGGATCCTGCGCGCCGAGTACTCCGCGGCGCCGGACGGCGGATCACCGGCCGATATCCAGACCTTCGAGGTGGGGCCGACACCCGACGAACTCACGGTCACCACACCGATGCCGCTGCCGCCCCCGGTGAACCCCCTGCCGGAGAGCGCCGCTCCGGGAACTCCCGAACCGTGGAACGAGACCTCGCCGGAGGGCACGAAATCGGGTGCACCGGTACCGCGTACCCCGGAAGGCTCGCTCCCGGTCTCCCCGGGGGGCACGCTCCCGGGTGCGACCCCCTCGCCGATCGATACCGCCTACGCCGAAATGGGCGGTATGCAGGGCACGCTCGGCCTGCCCGTCACCCCGGAACTGCCCCTGCCCGAGGACGCGGGCAAATACCGGCTGTTCGAGAACGGCGTCATCGTCTACACCGACGACCTGGGTGCCCAGGTCGTGGACTTCGACACCCTGATGCAGCTGGTACCCGGCCTCACGGACGGAGCCGGTAGCGCCGAAGCCGGCGGCGCGACCCCTGCCGCTCCCGAATCCGGCGGTTCCGGGCCGGGCGCGGCCGATTCCGAGGCGGCGACGATTCCCGGCCGGATGCCTGCCGGTCGCGCCGCCCCGGGCAGCACACCGGAGTCCGGCACCCGGCCGGCCGGGACCGGCACGCTCGGCGGCGACCGGCCCGTACCCGTACCCGGGGCCCAGCAGATCCCGACGAGAATGGAGACCACCGAGGTGTTCTAGCCGCCGGCGCCCGACGGCTTGACCTTTCCGCAGCGTCAACTTGCAGGCTGGTGGCACAGCATGAGCGGGTCAGGCCCGGAGATGGCAGAGGAGCGTCACCACGCAGGGCCCCGGCCATGCCCGAAGACACCGACGCGGAACGGAAGAGGTGAGGGTCGTGGGCGCGGGCTCCCGCAGCGACGAATGGTCCATCCAGGACCTGGCGAAGGCGGCCGGGACCACCAGCCGCACCCTCCGCCACTACGGGCAGCTGGGCCTGTTGCCGCCCAGCCGGATCGGCGTGAACGGATACCGCTACTACGACGAGCGCTCACTGGTCCGGCTGCAGCGGATCCTGCTGTTGCGTGAGCTCGGCGTGGGCCTGCCGGTGATCGGCGAGATCCTCGCCGGGGAACGTGACGCGATCACCGCGCTGCGTGCCCAGCTGGATCTGCTGCGGCAGGAACAGGAGCGGATCGGCCGCCGGATCGCGTCGGTGCACACCACATTGGGCAAGTTGGAAAGAGGTGAACGACTCGTGGCGGCGGAAGTCTTCGAGGAATTCGATCACACGCAGTACAGGGACGAGGTCGTCGAACGCTGGGGCAAGGACGCCTACGAAGGCGGCGACCGCTGGTGGCGTTCGCTGAGCGCCGCGGAGAAGCAGGCGTTCCAGCAGGCGCAGCTCGATATCGCCGCAGCCTTCGGGCGGGCGCGTAAAGCCGGGCTCGCGCCGGACAGCGCCGAGGTCCAGGAGATCACCGCGCGGCATTACGAATGGGTGAGCGGCGGTTGGCAGGGCCGTCGTCCCGGCGCGCGGGAATTCACGGGCCTGGGTGAAATGTACGTCGCCGACGCCCGTTTCGGAGCCAACTACGACGTGCACGCCGAGGGCACGACCGAACTGATCCGGGACGCAATGCGCATCTACGCCGAGAACAATCTCGAATAGCGACGGCGTCCGCCCAGTACCCGCACACGAATACGTGTGCGGGTACTCGTGTTTCACATTCGCCGGGAATCGGCGCACCGACGTTCGCCGGCAATGCGCGGTACAGTGCCCGAAACCGTGACGAGGGGGAGGTCCCGTGAATTATCCGTATGGTCGGCAGCCGGCGCCGCCATTTCCGTCGGCACCGTATTCGCCGCCACCCGCCTACCAGGGTCCGCCGGCCCACCCGATGGGCTATGCGCCGGGGCCACAGTTCGCCGGCACCTACGGATACCAGGCGCCACCCAGTGGGGGCACCGGTATCACCGCCGGGATTCTCGCGTTGCTGGGCGGAGTCGCCAGCACGTTGTCCGCCTTCGGGATGTTCGTGCTCGCCTCGGCTACTTCCGAGAGTTCGCTGACCAGCGGCGCTGTCCTGGCCACCGGCGCCCGCCGCCGCAGTAGCTCCGGTTCGAGTTCCAGCGGTCCCGATATCGATTTCGATTTCGATCTCGCGGGGACCGGTGTGGTGCTCGGCATCGCCTACAGCGTCCTTGCTCTGCTGCTCCTGATCGGCGGCATCCTGCTGCTGCGTCGCAGCAATACCGGGCGAGTGATGGTCATCCTCGGCTGCGTGCTCTCCATCGTGCTGACCGTCGTGGTGGTCGGTGTGGTCGCCGTCGGCGGCGGTATCAGCGTTCTCGGTGCTCCGCTCTTCGCGGTTCTCACCCTCGTGCTGGCCGTCATCGCCCCCACCAAGCGGTGGATCGAAGCCGCCCGCACGCCCGTTCCGGTCGGTGCCTACGGCGTCGCCCCCTACGGTTACCGCTGACAGTGCCGGTGAACGGCATTTTTTCCGCGCCGGCGCCGGACCGCACCGGTCCCGGCGCGGGATTTCCGCGATGGACGGCGCGGAAACCCGCTCACCTGGCAATACCCCTGACCTTCCGACTCCGACTGGCGCGGGGGAACGCTTCCGATACGCTGGGCTCCCGTGACCGCCGCATCGTCTCCGGGTAACTCAGATAACACCGCACAGTTCGACTTGATCGTCGTCGGCTCCGGCTTCTTCGGGCTGACCGTCGCCGAGCGCAGCGCGAACTTACTGGGCAAGAGAGTCCTCGTGCTGGATCGCCGCCCGCATATCGGCGGTAATGCCTATTCGGAACCCGAACCGGAAACCGGGATCGAGATCCACAAATATGGCGCGCATCTGTTCCATACCTCGAACAAGCGGGTCTGGGACTATGTCACGCAGTTCACCGAGTTCACCGGCTATCAGCATCGCGTTTTCGCCCTGCACAAAGGTCAGGCGTACCAGTTCCCGATGGGGCTGGGCCTGGTGTCGCAATTCTTCGGCCGGTATTTCACTCCGGAGGAGGCGCGCGCGCTGATCGCCGAGCAGGCCGCCGAGATCGAGACCGCCGACGCGCAGAACCTCGAGGAAAAGGCCATCTCGCTGATCGGCCGTCCGCTGTACGAGGCGTTCGTCCGCGACTACACCGCCAAACAGTGGCAGACCGATCCCAAGGAACTGCCTGCGGGCAATATCACCCGGCTCCCGGTCCGCTACACCTTCGACAACCGCTACTTCAACGACACCTACGAGGGTCTGCCCAAGGAGGGGTACACGAAGTGGCTGGAGAACATGGCCACCAGTGACCTGATCGAGATCCGGGTGGACACCGACTGGTTCGACGTCCGTGACGAGCTGCGCGCGCAGAACCCGAACGCCCCGGTGGTGTACACCGGCCCGCTGGACCGCTACTTCGACTACGCCGAGGGTGAGCTGGGCTGGCGCACCATCGACTTCGAAACCGAGGTGCTGCCCACCGGCGACTTCCAGGGCACGTCGGTGATGAACTACAACGACGCGGATGCGCCCTACACCCGGATCATCGAGCCGCGGCATTTCCATCCGGAACGGGACTACCCGACGGACAAGACGGTGATCATGCGCGAATACTCGCGTTTCGCCAAGACCGGCGACGAACCGTACTATCCGATCAACACCCCCGAGGACCGGGCCAAACTGACCGCGTATCGCGAACTGGCCAAGAAGGAGACGGTCGACGCGAAGGTTCTGTTCGGCGGCCGCCTCGGTACCTATCAGTACCTGGACATGCATATGGCCATCGCGAGTGCGCTGAACATGTTCGACAATGTGCTGCGCCCGCACCTGGAGACGGGTGCGCCGCTGGCCGAGGAGAACAACGACGTATGACCTCTGCATCACTGGCGCACAGTGCGTCCGCGACCCGAGCGAAATCGCTGCTGCAACGGGTGATCCTGCCCCGCCCGGGTGAGCCGCTCGATGTGCGCACCCTCTACCTGGAGGAGTCGGCGACCAACGCGCGGCGCGCCCACGCCACCACCCGGACCTCGCTGTCGGTCGGCGCGGAGTCCGAGGTGTCGTTCTGCACCTATTTCAACGCGCTGCCGGCCAGT
The DNA here is from genome assembly GCA_040674215.1 of Nocardia sp. NPDC050193. Classification (GTDB taxonomy): domain Bacteria; phylum Actinomycetota; class Actinomycetes; order Mycobacteriales; family Mycobacteriaceae; genus Nocardia. The sequence goes on from JBFARE010000022.1 coordinate 7,439, forward strand.
TACTGGCGGCGCTGGAGCATCCTCGGCTCGGTGGTGTTGCGGCTGGAGCTGGCCGGGCACGGTCGTGTCGACCTGTACCGGTCCAAGGCCGACGGGTCCCGTATCCACGTACAGGGCCGGGAGTTCGCGGTGGCGTCCGGCGCGGAGACGGTGTCGGTCGAGATGGAGGCCGATCTCGGCCCGTTCGAGGACGGCGGCTGGCTCTGGTTCGACATCACCACCGACACCGCGGTCACACTGGTGTCCGGAGGTTGGTACGCGCCGGTCGAGGCGCCGGGCGAGGGCCGGATCGCGGTCGGTATGCCGACCTTCAACCGCCCCACCGACGCCGTGACGACGCTGAAAGCGCTCGGGGCCGATCCGCTGGTGCTGGCGCAGATCGATGCGGTGATCATTCCCGATCAGGGCACCCGCAAGGTCGTCGACGAGCCGGGATTCGACGAAGCCGCCGCCGTCCTCGGGGACCGGCTCGCCATTCACGATCAGCCGAATCTCGGTGGGTCGGGCGGGTACAGCCGGGTGATGTACGAGGCCCTGAAAACCACCAGCGCCGAATTCATCGTCTACATGGACGACGATATCGAGATCGAACCGGATTCGATTCTGCGCGCGCTGGCGTTCGCCCGCTTCGCGAAATCGCCGGTACTGGTGGGCGGCCAGATGCTCAACCTGCAGGAGCGCTCGCATCTGCATGTGATGGGTGAGGTCGTCGACCGCAACATCTTCATGTGGTCGGCGGCGCCGAATGTCGAATACGACCACGATTTCGCGAAATACCCGCTGCGCGACCGCGACAATTCGAAACTGCTGCACCGGCGTATCGATGTGGATTTCAACGGCTGGTGGACCTGCGTCATCCCGCGGCAGGTGGCCGAACAACTCGGGCAGCCGCTGCCGTTGTTCCTGAAATGGGACGACGCCGAATACGGACTGCGTGCCCGGGAGGCCGGATATCCGACGGTCACCCTGCCCGGTGCCGCGGTCTGGCATATGGCGTGGAGCGACAAGGACGACGCGATCGACTGGCAGGCGTATTTCCATCTGCGCAATCGCCTGGTCGTCGCCGCCCTGCACCAGCCGGGCAACGGCCGCGCCATGATCGCCAATACGGTCAAGGCGACCCTCAAACATCTGCTCTGCCTGGAGTACTCGACGGTCGCCATCCAGAATCTGGCGATCCGCGATTTCCTGGCCGGTCCGCAGCGCCTGTTCGAACTGTTGCCGAGCGCGCTTGGCGCGGTACACGAGCTGCGCAAACAGTATCCGGACGCGGTGATCCTGCCCTCGTCCACCGAACTCCCGCTGGCCAGCGGGATCGGGGTCGGTGCGGTGGGCGAACCCGCCAACCCGATCGCCAAGATCGTGCGGCTCGGCAAGGGCCTGCTGCACAACCTGCGGCCCGCGCACGAGGAGCACCACGACCGGCCCCAGCTGAATGTGCCCACCCTGGACGCGCGCTGGTTCCTGCTCTCGCAGGTAGATGGGGTCACCGTCACCACCGCGGACGGACGCGGCGTGGTGTACCGCAAGCGCGATCCCCGCCAGGCCTACGGCCTGCTCCGGGAGGCGCTGCGGCTGCGCAAGGAACTCGCCGCGCGCCTGCCGGAGATGCGGCAGCGCTACCGGGCCGCGCACGCGGAACTCACCGGTACGGCCGCGTGGGAGAAGGTTTTCGGGATCGACAGCAGCGAGGAGAGCCAGCGGTGAACGCCATGAACCCGAGCCTGCAGGATTCGGGTACCGGCCGGGCACCGGCGGAAGTCAAGATCCTCGAAGCGGTCCAGGGTGCCATCGCGACCCCGCCGGTGATCTCGGCGGCACGCGGTATGTCGCATTTCGGCGAGCACGCGCTCGGCTGGGTCGGTATCGCCGCCGTGGGCGCGTTGGTCGACACACCCAGGCGCCGGCAGTGGGCCGGGGTGGCGGTCGGCGCCGTGGGGGCGCACGCGGCCTCCATCGTGATCAAGCGGATCGTCCGCCGGCCCCGCCCGCATGCGCCATCGGTGCAGGTCAACGTATCGACACCGAGCAAGCTGAGCTTCCCCTCCTCGCACGCGACCTCGACAACCGCGGCGGCGGTGCTACTCGGAAAATTGACCGGGCTACCCTTGCCTGCGGTGCTCGTACCGCCGATGTTGCTGTCCAGAGTCGTGCTCGGGGTGCATTACCCCTCCGATGTGCTCGCCGGTTCCGCGCTCGGTGCCGCGTCCGCCGCCGCCCTGCTCGCCGCCGAAAAGAGACTCGACAGTGACCGCACAAGACGAAAAGGCGCTGCCCGCCATGAGTGAAGAGCCCACCGGCGCTGATCTGGCCGAAGCCGAAGTCAAAGGGCCTCCCAAAACGCTGGTCGGTGGCCTGGTCAAGGCAGCTCGTCCGCGCCAGTGGGTGAAGAACGTCCTCGTGCTGGCCGCGCCGATGGCGGCGGGTTCGGTGACCGACCTCGATGTGCTCGCCAATGTGGCCATCGCCTTCGTCGTATTCTGCATGGCCGCGTCCGGGGTATATCTCACCAACGACGCGATGGATGTCGAGGCCGACCGGGCCCATCCCACCAAGCGGTTCCGTCCGATCGCCGCCGGTGTGGTCCCGGTGAATCTCGCCTTCGCGTTGTCGGCGGTACTGCTGCTGGGTTCACTGGCGCTATCGTTCCTGGCGTCCTGGCAGCTGGCCGTCACGATGGCCGTGTACATCGGGGTGCAGCTGGCCTACTGCTTCGGGCTCAAACACCAGGCGGTCCTGGACATCTGCATCGTGTCCTCGGGCTTCCTGTTGCGTGCTATCGCCGGCGGTGTGGCAGCGGGGATCCCGTTGTCCCAGTGGTTCCTGCTCATCATGGCGTTCGGCTCGCTGTTCATGGCGGCCGGTAAGCGCTACGCCGAGCTACAACTGGCGCTGTCCACCGGTGCCAAGATCCGTAAATCGCTGGAGTACTACACCCCGACCTACCTACGGTTCATCTGGAGCCTGGCCGCGACCGCCGTGGTCGTCTTCTACGGTCTGTGGGCCTTCGAACAGGGCGCGGCCAAGGACACCGAATGGTTCGCCCTCTCGATGATCCCGTTCACCATCGCGATCCTGCGCTACGCCGTGGATGTCGACGGTGGTGAGGCCGGTGAACCCGAGGAGATCGCGTTCGGCGATCGCGTCCTGCAGTTGCTCGCCATCGCCTGGATCGGAGCGGTAGGTGTCGCTGTCTATCTCTTCTGACGAGATTGCGGTAGCCGAAACAGAACAGCCCGACGAGCGCGCCGCCACCGAGCGGCGGCGTTCGCCGGGCAGTTCGGTCTCGCGCGCGGTGTTCGCGGGCGGCATCCTGGTGACCGTCGCGCTGTTCGCGTTCGGTGGCTGGGAGCGGCGCTGGATCGCCGACGACGGGCTCATCGTGTTGCGTACCGTGCGCAACCTGCTGGCCGGCAACGGTCCGGTCTTCAACGCGGGCGAGCGGGTGGAGACCAACACCAGTACGGCGTGGACCTATGTCGTCTGGTTCTTCAGCTGGCTCACCCAGGGCCGGCTGGAATACGTGGTGCTCGGGGTCGCGCTGACGCTGTCGTTGCTGGCGGTGTTGTTCGCGATGCTCGGCACCGGCAAACTCTGGGGTCCGGCGTCGTCGACGCTGCTGCTGCCCGCCGGAGCGCTGGCCTATATCTCGGTGCCGCCCGCCCGCGATTATGTGACTTCCGGTCTGGAGAACTGCCTGGTCATCTGCTGGATCGCCCTGCTGTGGCTGCTGCTGGTGCGCTGGAGCAAGGCCGAACAGCCGACCGTGCCCGGGCTGCTGGGCCTGGCTTTCCTGGCCGGCCTGGCACCGTTGATCCGGCCCGAGATGACCGTGGTGGGCGGCCTGGCGCTGCTGCTGATCTTCTGCGCGCCGATGCCGCGGTCGCGGCTGCGCCCATGGCTGCTGCGGGGTCTGGTGGTCGCCGTGGCCGGCGCGGTTCCGCTGCTCTACCAGGTCTGGCGGATGGGCTACTACGGCCTGCCCTACCCCAACACCGCGGTCGCCAAGGACGCGGGCGGGGCGAAATGGGGCCAGGGTTTCACCTACCTGTGGGATCTGGCCGGCCCCTACTACCTGTACGTACCGCTGGTCGTCCTGCTGGTCGCGGGACTGGTGGCCGCGCGGGCGCATTACGTGCGCCCGGATACCGGTACCGCAGTGGATCCCGCGGCCGGTCGGCTGCGACAGTTCCGGGAGCGGTTGCACTCACCGTCGGCGGTGGTGGCGCTGGTGCTCGGCGCCGCGGTGCTGCTGACGATCTACGCCCTGCGTGTCGGCGGCGATTTCATGCACGGGCGGATGCTGCTGCCGCAGCTGTTCCTGTTCCTGCTGCCGGTCGCGGTGCTTCCGGTGCGGCTGCCCGAAGGCGGGCTGCGGTCGTTGACCCGCCGCGATGCCCCCACTTTCGCGGTGATCGTCGTCGCACTGGTGGGCACGGTGGCGTGGGCGTTGCTGGCGTCGGGTACCACCGCCATCAAGACCGGTACCCACATCAACAAGTCCGGGATCGTGGACGAGCGGATCTACTATGTCCTCAATACCGGTCATGATCACCCCATCCGCGCCGAGGACTACCTCGACTACGCCCGGATGCGGCCTATGGTGGAGGCGATCGAGAACACACCGGACGGCGGTCTGCTGCTCAATTCCCCGTCGTTCATGATGTGGTACATCGCCCCGCCGCCACTGCCCATCCCGCCGGGCGGGGCAGGCCATACGGTCTACTTCCTCAACCTCGGCATGACCAGCATGAACGTCCCCCTGGACGTCCGGGTCATCGATCCGATGGGCCTGGCCTTCCCGCTGGCCGCGCATACCGATCGGCTCACCGACGGGCGGATCGGGCACGACAAGAGCCTGTACGCGGACTGGGTGATCGTGGAGACCGGCATGGTCGACATCAAGCCCTGGCTGCCCTGGTACATGGACGAGGATTGGGTCAAGCAGGCCCGGGTGGCGATGTCGTGCCCGGACACCTACGCGCTGACGCTCTCCTACAAGGGCCCCCTGACATTCGAACGGTTCAAACACAATCTGCTGCACGCCTTCGATTTCGCGTCGTACCGCATAGACCGGGTACCGAAATATGAGATTCAGCGCTGTGGTCTCGTCGATCCGATCCCACCGGTGCGCTGAACTGCGGTTTCCCCGACAGTAGTTCGGCTGTTCGCCGCGACTTCGCATTCCTGGTGGTCGGTCGGACTGCGGTCGGGTTAGAGTGCTGGCGTCCGGCCCCGGCTCGTCCGGGCCGGGGACCGGTAGTCGTACTGCGCGGCCGTGGGTCGCACGACGGAGGGCGGGAAACATGCGAGGGGTTATCGGCCGTGATGTCCGGAGCGCGCGTCCGGGGCGGCGGCTGGGCGGTCGGCTGAAGCGCACGGTGCTGCTGTCCCTGGCCGTCCTGCTCCCGGTCGGTGCCTCGGTGGCCGGGCCCGCGGCTCCGGCGTCGGCGCAATTCGATCCCAGCGGTATCGATTTCTGGGTCGATTCGGAGATGGGGCCGATCAAATCGCGCGTGTTCCGCGCCGCCGACGGCAATACCGGCCGGGTCGTGTACGCCCTGGACGGAATGCGGGCCCGCGACGATCTCAGCGGCTGGGAGATCGACACCGATGTCGCCCGGGAACTGACCAAGTGGAATATCAACGTGGTCATGCCGGTGGGCGGCCGGTCGAGCTTCTACACGGACTGGAACGCCCCGAGCGATTTCTTCGGACTGGGCAGTTCGGGTAGTGCCGGCGGTGCCACCGGTTCGGCGGCCGATTCGGGCTCGGGCCTGGCCTCGGGTTCGGCGGCCGGCGTCGGGCGGACCACCACCTACAAATGGGAAACCTTCCTGACCCGTGACCTCCGCTGGGCGCTGCGCGATCGGCTCGGATTCAACCCGAACGGCAACGGCGTGTTCGGTCTGTCCATGGGCGGCAGCGCCGCGCTGGCCCTGGCGGCCTACCATCCCGATCAATTCCGCTATGCGGGCTCCTATTCCGGATATCTGAACGTCTCGGCGCCCGGTATGCGGGAGGCGCTGCGCGTGGCCATGCTCGACGCCGGCGGTTTCAATATCGACGCCATGGCACCGCCGTGGAGCCCGCAGTGGCTGCGGATGGATCCGTTCGTGTTCGCGCCGCAGCTGCGCGCGCACAACACCCGGCTGTGGATTTCGGCCGGCAGCGGTCTCCCGGCCGCCACCGATGGTCTGAGCTTCGACACGATCAACGCGATGGGTCTGGAGGCGCTGGCGCTGGCCAATACGCGGGCGTTCCAGGTGCGGATGATGACGCTGGGGGCGACCAACGCCACCTACGACTTCCCGGCCGTCGGCGTGCACAACTGGCAGTACTGGGCGACCGAGGTCTACCGGATGATCCCGGATCTGTCGGCGAACATCGGCTGACCGGGCCCGGCCGGCGCCGTCCGCGGGCCGCGTTGCGCAATTGTTGCCACGGGGTGTTGCCGACCGGTTGGGTGGGGAATGTGTACGCCACCTTGCGGACGACTGTGACCTACGCCACTATTTGGCAACATGAACGCGGGTATAGCCGCTTCACGCACCAGGAACAGGTATCCAGATAACGGCTTCCGTCTCCCGATGGTCGCCGTGATCTATGTATCCGAGATGGGGCCGGTAATGTAGCCAGTTACTTGCTGTCCGGCTGTCCAGGCGAAAGGTCTAGTCGAATGCGAAGTGCGCGCAGACCCGGATCGGTGCGTACCCGGCGGTGGGTACAGCGATGGGTGATGGGGGTGTCGGTGGCGCTACTGGCCCCCCTCGCGGTGGCTCTGTCCGATGTGGCTCCCCGGGTCGAGGCGGCCCCCAATCCGGCCGGCTTCGATTTCTGGGTCGACTCACCGGAGATGGGCCCGATCAGGTCGCGGGTATTCCGCGCCAAGGACGGCAACACCAACCGGGTGGTCTATGCCCTCGACGGTATGCGGGCTCCCGAAACGCACAGCGGCTGGGAGAACGACACCAATGTCGCCAACGCGCTGACCGACTGGAATATCAATGTCGTCATGCCGATCGGCGGTATGTCCAGCTTCTACGCGGACTGGAACGCGCCCAGCTCCTTCCTCGGGATGGAACCGACCGGTTCATCCTCCGGCTCCGGGGCCTTGAACGTCATCTCCGGCGGGCCGGGCAAGAGCTACCGCTACGCCTGGGAGACCTTCATCAGCCAGCATCTGCGGTGGGCCCTGCGTGACCGGCTCGGCTTCAACCCGAACCGCAACGGCGTCTTCGGTCTGTCGATGGGCGGCAGCGGCGCCCTCGCCCTGGCCGCCTACCACCCCGACCAGTTCAGCTTTGCCGGGTCCTATTCCGGATACCTCAACGTCTCCGCGCCCGGTATGCGTGAGGCCCTCCGTGCCGCCATGATCGACGCCGGTGGCTACAACGTGGATTCCATGGCGCCGCCGTGGGGTCCGCAGTGGCTGCGCATGGACCCGTTCGTCTTTGCGCCGCTGCTGCGCGACCACAACACCCGGTTGTGGATCTCCGCCGGCAGCGCGCTGCCCGGGCCCGCCGACGGTTTCGACGGCAACACGATCAACGGTATGGGGCTCGAGGCGCTCGCGTTGGCCAACACCCGCTCGTTCCAGCTGCGGATGATGTCCCTCGGCGCGAACAATGTCACCTACTCGTTCCCGGATACCGGTATTCACTCCTGGACCTACTGGGAGGCCGAGGTGTATCGGATGCTTCCGGATTTGTCGGCGAATATCGGATAACGGCAGTTCGGGGGTCCCGTTCGCGGGGCTCCGAACGCAGCACGGTGTGCCCGCCCGGAAGGAATCCTTCCGGGCGGGCACACCGCTGTCGATAGGAATTCGCCCCCGGTTCGTATTCCGTTACACAAGCCAGGTCGGAGGGCGATTTTCGATAACAGCCGAATATCCCGGCCCGCCGAGACATCAACGCTCCGGCAAGGTATCGTCACGGGGCGATCACAGCGGTTCTCGCGGCGGATTTCGATCACCCCGATCAGCACGGCCTTGCTCGGCTCGACGAGGTCGAATAAAGTCCAGCGAGCACATCTGTGACCAGATCGTTGTAGCGCTGTCGGCCCAGTGGTAGGTCGGGACCCGGCCGCCGGCGCCGCCGAGGAGAAACGGGGTGTTGTCCGCGCAGCGGTAGCGACAACGCCACAACAGCAGAAAGAGAGCAGAATTCATGCGTTTCGGCAGGGCAGCCGGCCCGAAGAGAAGTACCGGGCGGTCGCGGGCACCCCGCGGCTGGCGTAACCGGATTCTGGCTATCGGTGCGGCAGTGCTCGCGCTACCGGTCGCGGCTGGTGTCGCGGCCCCGACCGCACTGGCTTCGCCCGCGGCACCGGTCAAGCGTGGCGCCTTCGAAGAACTGATGGTTCCCTCCAGCATGGGCCCGATCAAGGTCCAGGTCCAGTGGGCGGCGCGCGGCGGCAACGCCGGTCTCTACCTGCTCGACGGCCTGCGCGCCCGTGACGACCGCAACGCCTGGTCGTTCGAGACCAATGCGCTCCAGCAGTTCGGCAACGACAATATCTCGCTGATCATGCCGGTCGGTGGGCAGTCGAGCTTCTACGCCGACTGGTACTCGCCCAGCAACACCAACGGGCAGAAGTTCACCTACAAGTGGGAGACCTTCCTGACCCAGGAACTCCCCGCCTTCCTCGAGGGCCACGGCGTCTCGCGGACCAACAACGCGATCGCGGGCCTGTCCATGGGTGGTAGCGCCGCCCTGGCCCTGGCCGCCTACCACCGCGACCAGTTCCGCTCGGCCGCCTCCTACTCCGGCTACCTGAACATCTCGGCGCCGGGTATGCGTGAAGCCATCCGTATCGCCATGCTGGACGCGGGCCGCTACAACGTCGACTCGATGGCTGCGCCGTGGAGCCCGCAGTGGCTGCGGATGGACCCGTTCGTGTTCGCCCCGCAGCTGCGTGGCCTGCCCATGTACATCTCGGCGGCCAGCGGCCTGCCCGGGCCGTACGACAAGCCGGCCGGCGCGGTCGGCGCGTTCAACACCGGTAACGCCATGGCGCTGGAAGCGCTGTCGCTGGTGAACACCCGCGCCTTCCAGGCACGGCTGAAGACGCTGGGCATCAACGCCTACTTCGACTTCCCGAGCGTGGGCACCCACTCCTGGAAGTACTGGGAGGGCCAGCTCTTCGCCTCGCGCAAGATGTTCCTGGATTCCACCAACGGCTGGTGATCGAAGGTAGGCATGTATCCATGCCGCATGGGCGAGGGCCCTACGTGGTTACGCTCCGCTACCACCTCCGGGCCCGACTCGCCTATGCCGATCGGTTGCCGCTGAACCGATAGTTCTCTCCAACGGCGCCACCCGCTTCGTATCGAAGCAGGTGGCGCCGTTGTCGTAGGCCCACACGGTGGGTTGCGAACTGGTTTGCTGCCCGCGCGTCCTACCGGGTATCCGCATGCCACGGCGGTACAAACAGTGGGTGGCAGGGATGACATGCGCGTACGGGGGGACGACCGGCCGGTCCCGCGGACGCGCCCGGCGACAGCTGACGGCATGGGCCGCCGCCCTAGTGCTTCCCTTCGCCGCGACACCCGCCCCCGCCCTCGCCCAGCCGACCGCCGCCGCCGCGTCTCCGGCCACGATCCGGAATGTGGTCTGGCACACCGACCGCGATGTGGCCGTCTGGGTCGATTCGCCCGCCATGGGCGCACCCATTCAAGTGCGGCTACTACTCGCCCGGGACTGGAACATCCAGCCGGACGCAAAGTTCCCGGTGCTGTACATGCTCGACGGCCTGCGTGCCACCGACGACGAGAGCGGCTGGATAAAGGAAGCCGGGGCGGTGGATTTCTACGCCGACAAGAACACAACCGTGGTGTTGCCGGTCGGCGGCCAATCGAGTTTCTACTCCGACTGGCTGCGACCGGACAACGGCAAGAACTACAAATGGGAGACCTTTCTCACCAAGGAACTCCCTCCGCTGCTGGAGAGCCAGTGGCGCGCCACCTCGACCAGGGGAATCGCCGGACTGTCCATGGGCGGAACGGCCGCAATGTTCCTGGCCGCGCGCAATCCCGAGTTCGTGAAATACGCCGCCTCCTATTCGGGTTTTCTCACCACCACCAGCCTCGGTATGCCGCAGGCTATTCGGTTGGCAATGGCCGACGCCGGCGGCTTCGACTCCGGTGCCATGTGGGGACCGCCCGGCAGCCCGCAGTGGGAAGAACACGATCCGCTGTTGCTCGCCGATCGGCTGAAAGGCGAATCCCTCTACATCTCCAGCGGGACCGGTGTCTCCGGCAAACACGACGAGGGCAGCGAAATTCCGGGAGTGAGCACGAATATGTTCGGGATGGGTCTGGAGACACTGGCCCTGCTGACCTCACAGAACTTCGTGGACAAACTCGGTGAACTGGGAATCCCCGCGACCGTGAAGTATCGGGCCGCGGGCACCCACACCTGGCCGTACTGGGATTTCGAAATGCGGCAGTCGTGGTCGCAGGCCGCCGAAGCGCTCGGGGTGCCCGTCGGGAAGCCCGAATGCGTGGTCGCGGGCGCCATCGGCGCGGTCGCCGGGGGGAACGACTGGCTCGGCGACTGCCTCACCGGTGAATACCCGGTGCCCGGCGGGCTGGCCCAGGATTTCCGCCACGGCCGCGTCTTCTTTTCCCGCGACGGGGGCGCGTATCCGGTGACGGGCCGGATCGGCGGGGGCTACCAGGCGGCAGCCGGGCCCCACGGCGTGCTCGGTCTGCCGACCGGGGCCGAACAGCCGCTCCCGGACGGCCGCGGCCGCTTCCAGCCCTTCCAGCACGGCTCGCTCTACTGGACTCCGGAAACCGGCGCGCAGGTGGTGCGCGGAGCGATCCTCGAGGAATGGGGCAGGCAGGGTTTCGAGGGCGGGTCCGCGCGTTACCCCGCCGGCCCCGAAGTGAAAACGCCGAACCGCGACGGCGCGGTCCAGCTCTTCGAGGGCGGGCCCTTCTACTTCAGCCCCGCCACCGGCGCACATCGCGTCGAAGGCACGATTCTGGCGAAATACGCCGAACTCGGCTTCGAGAACAGCCGGCTCGGCTTCCCGGCCGCCGCCCAGGTCCCGTTGAAAGATCTCGGCCAGTTCACCCGCTTCGAGGGCGGCAGCATCTACTGGAGCCCCCTGTCCGGCGCATGGGCTGTCCGCGACGGGCCGATCATGGATGCCTGGCGTGACGCAGGTTACGAGAACGGCCGGCTCGGCTTCCCCGTCAGCGACGAATTCCCGATCCCGGGCGGGGTCCAGCAGAACTTCCAGCGCGGTTTCATCACCATCAAGGACAACCACCTCGAAGTCCACGGTTGATCAGCGCGCAAGTGAGCCGCGTCACCGCGTCCCCAGGACCGGCAGCGCTCTTTTGGTCTGTGCGGATCCACATGCGATCCGGACTTCGGACGCGGGGGCACAACCCCATGTGTCGAGTTTTGCGAGACACCTCAAAGGGTGGAGGCCCATCTCGCGTTGAGGCCTCGAAGTGCATGCGATGTGCGGTCGGCCATCCGAGGGAGGCGACCATCGAGCACCTTCGGCCAAGGCTCGAGGCCTGAATGGCGAGCCCCCGGGGGCCTCGACCCCGGGGCACCGGAGGCGACGCCGAAAACACAGCACCTTCGCGAGCAGGTCCACGCCTCGGCCTTTGCGAGCAGGTCCACGCCGTGGTCTTCGTGAGTGCGCCGACCCTCGGCTTTCGCTGGTGAGCCCGACCCCCGCTCGCGCAAGTGAACCTTTCCCACCCGGACTTCACACCATCCCCGATCCACCCCGCCCAGCGCACGATCCCCCTGCCCGAACGAGTCGTCGGAACCCCGTCCCCCGGGCAGTCCAGCGGCGATTCCGGGTCTAGTACTACCCTCGGGGGTCGCGGCCCGGGCCAACCCGCCGGGCCGGCACGCACACCCGACCGTCAACCCAGTGGTTCGGCGGCCCGACTCGAGCGGCCGTGAACCCGCGCGCATGCGTGCGCCGGAACACAGGATGGAATGTATGTATCGGACCCGAGGCACACTGCTCGGAGTGGTGGCGGCGGTGGCGGCCGCCGGATTGCTCGCCGGCTGCGGCAGCGACGACTCGACCGCGACCGGCACCCCGACGCTGTCGACTTCGGCCGGCACCACCTCCGCGAGTGCGGCCCCCGCGCCGTCGAGCGAGAGCCCGGCCCCGGCCCCGGCGCCGGAGGGCGAAACGCCCGCGCCCGAGCAGCCGGCCGAGCCCGAGGCGCCGGCCGAGGAGCCGGAGCGTCCCGCCCCGGTGCCGCCGCAGGAAACCGACACCGGGCATCTCGGCGCGAAGGAGCAGACCTTTGTCGACGAGCTGGCGAAGCAGGGTGTTACGCCGTCGTCCCCGGATATCGCGCTGAGCATCGGCAACTATGTCTGCCAGGGCGTGGCCGCCGGGACCTCCGATGCCGATATGGCGACGTTCGTGAACGCGATGGCCGGTTCGGATCCGTCGTTCGACCCCGCGAAGATGCCGGTGGAGCAGGCGGGTCAGATCTACATCAGCACCGCCAAAGCGCATTACTGCCAGTGATAGCCGATGAGTAGAGGACGTACCGGGTCCCGTCGGTCCCGGCCGAAGGGTTGTCTGACATTGCTCGCGGTGGGAGTCGTCGGGCTCGTCATCGTGATCCTGCTCTGGTATCTGCTGGCCGGCTGCCTGCGGGAACCCGGGCCCGGCCCGGGTCCCGGGCAGGGGCCCGAGAAGCCGACGAGTCAGCCCGCGAGCTGCCCGGATGTGCAGATGATCTCGGTGCCGGGTACGTGGGAGTCCAGCAGCACCGACGACCCGTACAACCCAACGGCCAACCCGGCCTCGCTCATGCGCAATGTGAGCGATCCGGTCCGGGCCCAGTTCCCGGAGAGCCGGGTCGACGTCTACACCGTCCCCTACATCGCGCAGTTCTCCAATCCGGTGGCGATTCCGCCGGACGGTCAGGCCTCCTACAACGCCAGCCGCACCGAGGGCAGCCGGCGGACCTTCGATTTCCTGACCCAGCGCCATCAGGAGTGCCCGCTCACCACCTACGTGCTGGCCGGGTTCTCGCAGGGCGCGGTGATCGTCGGTGATATCGCCGAACAAATCGGCAAAGGCAACGGTCCGGTACCCGCGGACCGGGTGCTCGGGGTCACCCTGATCGCCGACGGGCGGCGGTCCGGCGAGACCGGTGACGGTCAGCCGATCCAGGTCGGTACGCCGCCGCCCGGGGTCGGCGCGGAGGTGGCGCTGGCGGGGTTGACCGTTCCCGGTATCACCATGACCGGTGTCCGCAAGGAGGGGTTCGGCGAGTTGGCCGACCGGGTGTACACGATCTGCGCGCCCGGTGACCTGATCTGCGACGCGCCCCGCAACGCGCTGAGTCCGGCCAATATTCTCGGCAGTATCGGCACCCTCGCGCAGGCCGTGGGCAATCCGGTACACAGCCTCTACCACAACTTCGTGGTCGACCCGAACGGCACAACCGCCACCCAGTGGGCGGCCGACTGGGCGATCGGCCTGGTCGGTAGCGCGCCGTCTCCGCCGCACTCGTGATCCGCGGATACGGCCCGGACGTCGCGGTGGCGGCCGTCTTGTGACAATTCACCGCAGTCAGCGTGTTCCCCGCTGCCTGGCAGGCTGTAAAGTGCGCTGGTGATCGCGCATCCCGGGCCCTGCGCCGGCACGGGATGCGCAGACTTCCGATATCCAGGAGCATGAGTTCATGACAGAAGCCGCCGTACCGGTGGATGAGTTGAGCGCGCTGGGCACCCCGCTGCGTAAGTTCCGCTTCGCGGCCGCGGGTGAGGGAAACAAGCAGGAGGGCGGCGCCCGCAAGTTCATCCAGACGGCGCAGCAGGCCGAGGAGTACGGCTACGACACCTTCGTGGTGCCGGATCATCTCGGTGACCAGATCGGCCCGATCGCGGCCCTGGGTGCGCTCACCCAGGCCACCGACCGGATTCGCCTCGGTACCTCGGTGCTGGCCAACGGTTTTCGGCACCCCGTGGTGCTGGCCAAGGATCTGGCCACCATCGATGTGCTGTCGAAGGGCCGGCTCGAGGTGGGGATCGGGGCAGGTTGGAAGGCCGACGAATTCGAGGCCGCCGGGCTGGACTACGACCGGCCCGGGGTGCGCCTGGCCAAACTCGACGAAACACTGACCATTCTCGACACGCTGCTGCGCGGACAGGTTTGCACCTTCGAGGGCAAGTACTACCAGGTGCACGGTGTCAAGGGGACCCCACGGCCGCGGCAGGGCCCGCGGCCGCCGCTGTGTACCGGTGGCGGCGGCCCCCGGATGCTGAAACTCGCCGCGAAGCACGCCGACATCATCTCGATCGTCCCGGTCACCACGTCGAACGGTAAAGGTCTGCTCTCCGGCATCACCCTGGAGAAGACCGTCGAGAAGGTGAACCTGATCAAGGAGGCCGCCGGCGACCGGTTCGAGCAGATCGAGCTGAACTGGGCGATCACGGCCATCGTCATCACCGACGACCGGGAGAAGACCGCCGAAATGGCGCTGTCGGCCATCGAGCGCGGGCTGCATCCCGACCTGGAAGTCGACGTCGAGCTGTCGGTCGAGGAGATCTTGAGCTCGCCGTATGTGGCAATCGGCACGTTCGAGGAGATCGCCGACCAGATGCGCCGTGTGCGGCAGCTCACCGGTATGTCCTATGTGGGGATATTCCCCACCCAGATGGACGCATTCGCGCCGGTGATTCCCTTGCTCCGGGAGGAGTGAGAAGCTCGTCTCTGTAACATGTCTCTGGTTTGAGAACATCTAGCCGATAGCGGTCACCGCGCAGACCGCACCCAGAACCCGCAGGGTCGGTTCTCGAATGGAGAGCGCCCGTGGCGAAAGCGAGTCGGGGCCACACAGTAAATAACGGCAATCGTGCCGTTGCCGCGTGCGCCTCGGAGGAGAAGGAATGGACGAGACTTTCGACGACTACCTGGACGAGAACGGGAACATCACCATTCCCGATGATCGCACCCTGGTCGACCACGTCGAGAAGCACACCCGTAACGACGCGAACACCTTGGCGTACCGCTACATCGATTACTCGCGCGAGCGCGATGGCGAGGTACACGAGCTGACGTGGCAACAGTTCGGGGTCCGGCTGCGCGCGGTGGCCGGTCGCCTGCAGCAGGTCACCTCTCCCGGTGACCGAGTGGCGGTCCTCGCGCCGCAGGGACTCGACTATGTGATCTCATTCTTTGCCGCCATCTACGCGGGCACGATCGCGGTGCCGCTGTTCGATCCGGACGAACCGGGTCATACCGACCGGCTGCACGCGGTACTGGGTGACTGCAAACCGTCGGCCATTCTGACCGCCAGTTCGGCGGCGGCCGGGGTGCGTCAGTTCTTCCGTGGACTGCCCGCCGCGCAGCGGCCGCGCATCATCGCCGTGGACGCGATTCCCGACAGTGTCGGTGACAGCTGGTCGCGCCCGGATATCGCGGTCGACGATATCGCCTACCTGCAGTACACCTCGGGTTCCACCCGGACCCCGGCCGGTGTGGAGATCACCCACCGCGCCGTGGGCACCAACCTGCTGCAAATGGTCGACGCCATCAATCTCGACTGGAACTCCCGCGGCGTCACCTGGCTGCCGCTGTTCCACGATATGGGTCTGCTGACGGTGATCCTGCCGGCCGTGGGCGGCAAGTTCATCACCATCATGTCGCCGGCGTCGTTCGTGCGGCGGCCGTACCGGTGGATCAAGGAGCTGGCCGCCGCCTCCGACGGTGCGGGTACCTTCGCCGCCGCCCCGAACTTCGCCTTCGAGCACGCGGCCGTGCGCGGTCTGCCCAAGAGCGGCGAATCGCTGGACCTGTCCAATGTGATCGGCCTGATCAACGGCAGCGAGCCGGTGACCACCTCGTCGATGAAGAAGTTCAACGACGCGTTCGCGCCCTACGGGCTGCCGAAGACGGCCATCAAACCGTGCTACGGCATGGCCGAGGCCACCCTGTTCGTCTCGGCGACCAAGGCCGAGGACGAGGCCAAGGTCACCTATGTGGACCGCGCCGAGCTCAATGCCGGGCGCATGGTGCGGGTAGAGCCGGGCTCCGAGAACGCGATCGCCCAGGTGAGCTGCGGTTATGTGGCGAAGTCCCAGTGGGCGGTGATCGTCGATCCGGAATCGGTCGACGGTGACGCCCGGGAGCAGCTCGACGGCCACGTGGGCGAGATCTGGCTGCACGGCAACAATATGGGCATCGGGTACTGGGGTCGGCCGGCGGAGACCTCGGCGACCTTCCAGAACAAGATCGTCACCCCGCTGGCCGAGGGCAGCCATGCCGCGGGTACCACGCCCGACGCGCACTGGATGCGGACCGGCGATTACGGCGTGTACTTCGACGGCGAGCTCTACATCACCGGCCGGGTCAAAGACCTGGTGATCGTCGACGGACGTAACCACTACCCGCAGGACCTGGAGTTCTCGGCACAGGAGGCCAGCGGTGCGCTGCGGCCCGGGTTCGTCGCGGCGTTCTCGGTACCGGCCAACCAGCTGCCGGCCGAGGTGTTCGCGCAGGGTAGTCATTCGGGTCTGAAGTTCGACGCCGACGACGCCTCCGAGCAGCTGGTGATCGTGGCCGAGCGCGGCCCGGGCGCCGGTAAGGCCGATCCGTTGCCGATCGCCGACGCGGTACGTGCCTCGGTCTCGCAGCGTCACGGCGTGACGGTGCGCGATCTGCTTCTGGTACCGGCGGGCTCCATTCCGCGTACGTCCAGCGGCAAGATCGCCCGGCGCGCCTGCAAGGCGGCTTATGTCGAGGGCACCCTGCGGGGTGGTTACACCCAGCAGGCGTTCCCGGACGCGCCCGAGGAATAGGCCGACAACCGAGCCGGGTCGCGGCCTCGAGTGAGCGAAGCGCCCATCCACCACAGCGATGCGAGGCTCCCGCCGGGCACCGCGTAAAGACAGGTAGCTTGAGGACTGATGGCTGAGAACGAGGGCATGTCGCCGGAGACGACCGAGAACCTTTCCGCCGAGGAGGGCCGCGCCGCCGGGACCGGCGATGCGCCCACGTCCGGTGCGTCCACGCCGGGCACCGAACTCACGGTCGCCGAGCTACGGGAATGGTTGCGGCGCTGGGTCGCCGAGGCCACCGGGCAATCGATCGACAAGATCACCGTGGACCGTCCGATGGAAGAGTTCGGGCTGGCGTCCCGGGACGCGCTCGCGCTGGGTGGT
Source organism: Nocardia sp. NPDC050193 (assembly GCA_040674215.1). Classification (GTDB taxonomy): domain Bacteria; phylum Actinomycetota; class Actinomycetes; order Mycobacteriales; family Mycobacteriaceae; genus Nocardia. The sequence goes on from JBFARE010000022.1 coordinate 24,613, forward strand.
GAGATCGAGGAACTCACCGGTGTGGTGTTGAACGCGACCGTCGTGTACCAGCACCCGACCATCGCCTCGCTGGCCGATGTCATCGTCAACGGTCCGCCGGAGATCACCGCCGAGGCCACCGACGACCAGTTCTACACCGCCGGGTACGCACCGGGAGACGCGCACGATATCGCCATCGTGGGCCTGTCGACCCGGCTGCCCGGCGCAGGCGACACCCCGGAGTCGACCTGGGAGTTCCTGATCAACGGCGGTGACGCCATTCGCGATCTGCCCGAGGGCCGGTGGGCGGAGTTCCTGAGCGAACCGCAGTTGGCGCAGGCCGTGGCCGAGGGCAATACCCGCGGCGGCTATCTGGACCAGGACGTCGTCACCGGATTCGACGCCGAGTTCTTCGCCATGTCCCCGGTCGAGGTCGAGCGGATCGACCCGCAGCAGCGGCTCATCATGGAACTCACCTGGGAGGCGCTCGAGCACGCCCGGATCCCGGCCAGTGACCTGCGCGGTGAGTCGGTCGGGGTGTATATCGGTACGTCCACCACCGACTTCCAGTTGGTCGCCGCGATGAGTCTGGGGCAGACCGATCCGAACGTCCCCGCTTCGGCGGAGGGCTACAAGATCACCGGCAGTGCCAGCAGCATCATCGCCAACCGCGTTTCCTACTTCTACGATTTCCGCGGACCTTCGGTCGCGGTGGATACCGCCTGTTCCTCGACCCTGGTCGCGGTGCATCAGGCCGTACAGGCGCTGCGCGCCGGTGACGCCGACGTCGCGCTGGCCGGCGGGGTGAACATGCTGCTCATGCCGATGACCACGCTCGGTTTCGACAAGATCGGCGCGGTGGCGAAGGACGGTCGGATCAAGGCGTTCTCTTCCGACGCGGACGGGATGGTCCGCTCCGAGGGCGCCGGGCTGATAGTACTCAAACGGCTCGCCGACGCCGAACGCGACAACGACAACATCCTCGCGGTGGTCAAGGGTTCCGCGGTGAACAGCGACGGCCGGTCCAACGGGCTTCTCGCGCCGAATCCCGACGCCCAGGCCGATGTACTGCGCCGCGCCTACCGTGATGCCGGTATCGTGCCCTCCACCGTCGACTACATCGAGGCCCATGGCACCGGCACCCTGGTCGGCGATCCGCTCGAGGCCCAGGCGCTGGGCCAGGTGGTCGGTGCCGGTCGCGCCGCCGATGCACCCGTACTGCTGGGTTCGGCGAAAACCAATTTCGGGCATCTGGAATCCGGAGCGGGCGCGGCGAGCTTGGCGAAGGTGCTCCTGGCGTTCCAGCACGATGTGCTGCCCGCCACGATCAACTACGCGGGCCCGAACCCCTACATCCCGTTCGAGCAGGCCCGGTTGAAGGTCGTCGACGAGCCGACCCCGTTCCCCCGCTACAGCGGTACCGCCACGGTCGGTATCTCCGGCTTCGGTTTCGGCGGCACCAACGCGCACGTGGTGCTGCAGGAGTACGTACCCGCCGCGCCGGCGGCGGTCTCCGAGCCCTCCGTCCCCGACGCGGACAGCGACACACTGGACGTGGCGAGCACCGATGTGGTCGCCGAAGCCGAGGCGGTCACCGCCGACGCCGCTCCTGAGCCCGAATGGTCGGCCGACCGTGCCGAGCCGCTGCCGGTGATCCTGGCCGTCTCCGCCTATCTGCCCTCGCGCCGCCGCGCCGCCGCCGCGGACCTGGCCGACTGGCTGGAAACCGAAGCGGGACAACATACTCCGCTGGTGGATGTGGCCCGGTCGCTGGCCCGGCGCAGTCACTGGCGTTCACGCGGCGTGGTGCTGGCCAAGGACCACGCCGAGGCCGTGGCCGGACTGCGCGCGATCGCCGCCGGTAAACCAGGCCAGGGCGTTTTCACCGCCGATGCCCCGGCCGCGCAGGGACCCATGTGGGTGATGGCCGGATTCGGCGCCCAGCACCGGAAGATGGGCAAGCAGCTCTACCAGGAGAACGCGATCTTCCGGCGCACCATCGACGAGGTCGACGAACTCGTGCAGGACGAGGCCGGGTACTCGGTGCGCGAAATGATCCTCGACGACGGCCAGGACTACGACGTGGGCACCTCCCAGGTCGGCATCTTCACCATCCAGCTCGGTCTGGCCGCGCTGCTGCGTGCGCACGGCGCGGAACCCGCCGCCGTGGTCGGGCATTCCATGGGTGAGGTGGCCGGCGCCTACATCTGCGGCGGGTTGGCCCTGGAGGACGCGGTGCGCGTCATCTGCGCGCGGTCGCGGTTGATGGGTGAGGGGGAGCAGATGCTCTCCGACGCCGATGTGCGCAATATGGCGCTGGTCGAGATGAGTGCCGACGAGGTCGCCGCGCTGCTGCCGGAATTCCCCGATGTCGAGGTGGCGGTGTACGCCGCACCGACCAATACGGTGATCGGTGGTCCGGTCGACCAGGTCTCGGCGATCGTCACCCGGGTGGAGGAAGCCGGTAAATTCGCCCGCGTCCTCCAGACCAAGGGCGCCGGGCACACCTCCCAGATGGACCCGCTGCTGGGCGAGCTGGCCGCCGAACTGGCCGGGATCGAGCCCACGAAGCCGAAGGTCGGCCTGTACTCCACGGTCGACAAGGAGCAGTACTACGCACCCGGCCACGACCCCGTGCACACCGAGGACTACTGGGTGAAGAACATGCGGCACAGCGTGTACTTCACCAACGCGGTGCGACTCGCAGTCGGTTCCGGGATCACCACGTTCCTGGAGCTGGCGCCGAACTCGGTGGCGCTGATGCAGGTGCTGGGCACCACCTTCGCCGCCGGGCTCCCCGACGCGCAGCTGATTCCGACGCTCAAGCGCAAGGAAGACGAATCGGCCGGTGTCATCGCCGCGCTGGCGCAGCTGTATGTGCACGGACATGCCGTGGACCTGGCCTCACTGGTACCGGCCGGACCGTACGCCGATATCCCGCGCACCGCGTTCGTGCGGAAACCGTACTGGCCCAAGATGAGCGGCTTCTCGGCCGGTGGGAACACCCGGGTGCCGGGTGCGTCGGTCGCGCTGCCGGACGGCCGGCACGTCTGGGAGGTCCAGGCCGCATCGGTCGACGATCTGCCCACGCTGGTGCGTTCGGCCGCGACGCAGGTACTCGCGGATGTGAACCCGGGTGCGAGCATCTCGCACGCGCCGCTGCCCGCCACCGGCACGCTCGTCACGACGCTGACCCCGCATCCGGGCGGCGCGTCCATCCAGGTGCATGCCCGCGAGGGCGCGCAGTTCCGGCTGCTGTTCGACGCGGTGGTCACCTCCGGTGCCGCGCTGCCGGTGCCCGCCGAACCGGCCCCGGTCGCGCCCGCGCTCACCGAACCCGAGGTCGTCGAGGTCGTCGACACCGCCGGATCCGGCGACCGGTGGAATCCGGACAGCGGCCAGACGGTCGAGGAGCGGCTGGCGTTGATCGTCGCCGAATCCATGGGTTACGCGGTCGAGGACCTGCCGATGGAGATCCCGCTCATGGAACTCGGGCTGGACTCCCTGATGGCCATGCGGATCAAGAACCGCGTCGAATACGAATTCGATATCCCGCAGCTGCAGGTCTCCGCGGTTCGCGACGCCAGCCTGCACGAGGTCGGCAAGGTGCTCCGCTACGCGATCGAACACCGCGACGAGGTCCAGGCTATGGCCGACCAGCAGGCCAGTGGGGAATCGGGCGCGCTGAGCGTGGACGACGATTTCGTGAACGCCGCCAAGGCCGCGATGGAGGCCGGGGAGGACCCGGTCGCCGCGCTGAACCAGGCGACCGGTGCCGCCGCGGAAGCGCCGGTAGCGAGCGAACCGGAACCGGCTGCGGCGCCGCCCCCTGCCGCGCCGAAGGCCGAACCGGCCGCGGGTGCCGCCCTCTTCGGCGGGGCCGCGGGCTCGGAGGAGGACAACGTTCCGCCACGTGACGCTGCCGAACGCCTCACCTACGCGGCCTGGGCCACCATCACCGGCGAATCGGCCGGGGGAATCTTCAACACCCTGCCGATCCTGGACGAGGACACCGCCGAGAAGCTCGCCGCCCGGCTCACCGAGCGGGTGGGTGCGGAGGTCACCGTCGACGATGTGCTGGATTCGGAGACCATCGAACAGCTCGCCGATGTGGTGCGCACCCTGCAGGACAGTGGTGCCGATGTGGACGGCTTCGTCCGTCCCATCCGGGCGCGGGGCGAGAACTCCGACGCGGTGCCCGTGTTCGTCTTCCATCCCGCCGGCGGGAACACTCTGGTCTACGAGCCCTTGCTGAAGCGGCTGCCCGCGGGCACGCCGATGTACGGGTTCGAGCGGGTCGACGGTGCGATCGAGGAACGAGCCCGGGAGTACGTACCCGAACTGCGCAAACTGCAGGGTGACGGCCCCTATGTCCTCTACGGCTGGTCGCTGGGCGCGGTTCTGGCGATGGCGGTCGCGCAGATCCTGCGTGCCGAGGGCGCCGATGTGCGCCTGGTGGGCCTGATCGACCTCGCCATCCCCGCCGAACCGGAGGACAACAGCCCGCAGGAGCGGTTGGAGCGCATGCGTCGCTATCAGGTGTTTGCCAAGAAGACCTTCAATGTCGCCGGTGAGCTCGACGACGACCAGCTCCGTGAACTGGCCGACTCCTCCGAGGAGGAGCAGTTCAAGATGATCACCGACCTGATCAAGATGACCGGGGCCAAGATCCCGGGTGGAGTACTCGAACATCAGAAGACCTCGTGGATCGAGAACCGCGCGCTGCAGCGGGTCCAGCCCACGCACTACGAGGGCGATGTGGTGCTCTATCTGGCCGACCGCTACCACGACGGCGCGATCGAGCTCGAACCCCGCTATGCCGAGCGCCGGCCCAATGGCGGCTGGGACGAGTACCTGCCCAACCTGGAGATCGTGCACATCCCCGGCGACCACCTCCAGATCATCGATGAACCGAGGATCGGCCGAATCGGCACGGACCTGACCGCTAAACTCGACCGGATCAACTCGAGCGCGGCCAGGAAAGGGAGCTAGTGAGCACGACTGCCGAGAAACTCGCCGATCTGCGTAAGCGGCTGGAACTGGCGCAGGAACCGGCGGGGGAGGCCGCTGTCGCGAAGCGGGCGCGCAAAGGGATCCCCAGCGCTCGTGACCGGATCAAGATGCTGCTCGATCCGGGTTCGTTCGTGGAAATCGGTGCTCTGGTCCGGCGCCCGGGCGATCCGGACGCGCTCTACGGCGACGGTGTGGTCACCGGCCACGGCCTGGTCGACGGCCGTCCGGTCGCGGTGTTCTCCCACGATCAGACCGTGTACGGCGGTTCGGTCGGCGAAATGTTCGGCCGCAAGGTGGCCGCGGTGATGGAATACGCGGCCAAGGTGGGTTGCCCACTGGTCGGTATCAACGATTCCGGCGGTGCCCGGGTACAGGAGGCGGTGTCCTCGCTGGCCTGGTACGCCGAGCTGGCGACCCGGCAGGAACTGTTGTCGGGGATGGTGCCGACCGTTTCGCTGATCCTGGGCAAATGCGCCGGTGGTGCGGTGTACTCGCCGATCAATACCGATGTCGTGGTCGCCACCGAGGCGGCCTATATGTTCGTCACCGGTCCCAAGGTGATCCGTGAGGTCACCGGTGAGGACGTCAGCCTGGAAGAGCTGGGCGGGGCGCACAGCCAGGCCCAGTACGGCAATATCCATCATGTCGCCAAGGACGAGCAGGCGGCTTTCGAATGGGTCCGGGATTACCTGTCGTATCTGCCGACCAGCTGCCAGGAGAAGCCGCCGATCGTGAACCCCGGCCTCGAACCGGAGATCACCGATTCGGACCGGGAATTGAACTCCCTGGTACCGGATTCGGACAACTCCGGTTACGACATGCACGAGGTGCTGCTGCGTATCTTCGACGACGGTCACTTCCACGAATACGGTGCCGAAGCCGGTCGCAATATCATCACCGGGTTCGCCCGGGTGGACGGCCGGAGTGTCGGTGTGGTGGCCAATCAGCCGATGGTCTACGCGGGTGCCCTCGACGCCCGGGCCTCGGACAAGGCCTCGCATTTCGTCCGGCTCTGCGACGCCTACGAGATCCCGCTGGTGTTCGTGGTCGACACCCCGGGCTTCCTGCCCGGGGTGGAACAGGAGAAGGTCGGCGTGATCAAACGCGGCGGCCGGTTCTTGTTCGCCTTCGTGGAGGCGACCGTGCCGAAGGTGACCGTGGTTGTCCGCAAGTCCTACGGCGGCGGCTACGCGGTGATGGGATCCAAGCAGTTGGGTGCCGATATCAATCTGGCCTGGCCCACCGCCCGGATCGCGGTGATGGGTGCGGAGAGCGCGGTCAGCCTCATCGGTGCGGCGCAGATCGCGGCCGCACCCGAGGATCAGAAGGCGGCCGTGCGCCAGCAGATGATCGACTTCTACAACGCCACCATGGCCACGCCGTGGGTCGCGGCCGAACGCGGCTTCATCGACGCGGTGATCGAACCGGCGCAGACCCGGCTGGAACTACGGCGGGCGTTACACCTGCTGCGGGACAAGACCGTGATCCGCAACCCGCGTAAACATCACCTGCTGCCGCTGTAGCCGCTCGCGGTTCGGGTTGCTCCGTGGAACAACCCGAACCGTTACGTACCGATCCTGATCAGCCGGTGATCGCCGCGGATTCGATGACCACGTTCTCCACCGGGACATCCTGGTGCATGCCCTGCGACGAGGTGGACACACCGGCGATCTTGTCGACCACGTCGGTGCCGTCGGTGACCTCGCCGAATACGGCGTAGCCCCAGCCCTGGCCCGCCGGCTGGGTGTGATTGAGGAAGTCGTTGTCGGCGACATTGATGAAGAACTGCGCGGTCGCCGAGTGCGGATCGTTGGTACGCGCCATGGCGACCGTGTACTTGTTGTTCTTCAGGCCGTTGGCCGCCTCGTTCTGGATGGGCGCCTGCGTGGGTTTCTGCTGCATCTGGCCGTCGAAACCACCGCCCTGGATCATGAAGCCCGGGATAACGCGATGGAAGATCGTGCCGTCGTAATGTCCCGACTTGACGTATTCGACGAAGTTACGGACGGTGTCCGGCGCCTTCGCCTCGTCCAGTTGGAGGCCGATGGTTCCGTAGTTCGTCTCGAGATTCACCTTGGTCATGCCCCTACCTTTCCATTACCGCCGCTGGACCCCGCGCTTAAGGGGGTGTTTCCCGGCAGATTGTGCCAGCCGCCCGTCTTTACCCCATCCGGGTGGTTTATATGCGCCGGATGCCGGGTGTGTTTGCGTTCGGATCGGGTACGCGCCGGGGCACCACCGGGCCCCGCGCGCCGCGCCCAAGTAGCATGCCAGCGTGCCAGAAGTCGCCACCGCAGTACTGACGAAGACGCCACCGGAGCTGGAGCCGAAGGTCGCGCCGAAGGATTTCCGGATCGCGCGTCTCGTCGCGATCATCACCGGTGTGCTGGGGGCGCTGTTCGCGATCGCCACACCCTTTCTGCCGGTCACCCAGACGACCGCGACGTTGAGCTGGCCGCAGCACGGCAGTCTGGCCAATGTGCAGGCGCCGCTCATGTCGCAGGTGCCGATCGACCTCACCGCGACCATCCCGTGCGCGGCGGTGAACCAGTTGCCCCCACAGGGCGGCATGCTGCTGGCCACCGCACCCCCGCAGGGTGACCGCGCGGCGCTCGAGGCACTGTTCGTCCGCGTTTCGGAAACCTCGGTGGATGTGGTGGACCGCAACGCGGTCGTGGCGACCGCCGACCGGGCGGAGATGGCGAACTGCTCGGCCATCACGATCCACTCCGACAGTGAAGCCACCAGTGCGGCCTTCGTCGGACTCACCACCGAGACCGGCGAACCCAACGCGGGCCGGCTGGTCGGTGATCTGCGTCCGCAGATGGTCGGTGTGTTCACCGATATGACCGGGGGTATCCCGGCCGGGCTGAGCCTGGAGTCCACGATCGACACCCGGTTCAGCTCCAGCCCCACCTGGATCAAACTCGCCGCGATCGTGGCCGCCGTGCTGTGCACGGTGTTGTCGCTGGTGGCGCTGGCGCGACTGGATACCAGTGACAGGCGCGGCCACCGGCGTTTCCTGCCGGCGCACTGGCTGAAGCCCACCCTCGCCGACGGTGGTGTCGTGGGGACGCTGCTGATCTGGCATTTCCTGGGTGCCAACACCTCCGACGACGGCTACATCCTGAGCATGGTCCGGGTGGCGCCGGACGCGGGCTATATGGCCAACTACTTCCGCTGGTACGGCGTACCCGAGGCGCCGTTCGGCTGGTACTACTACGTGATCCAGCTGTTCGCCGAGGTCTCCACGGCCAGCCCGTGGGTGCGCCTGCCCGCGCTGGCATGCGGGATCCTGTGCTGGATGGTGATCAGCCGCGAGGTGGTGCCGCGGCTGGGTAACGGCCTGCGCGGCGCGCGGGGACGCGCCTGGTTCGGCAGTGTTCCGCTGTGGACCGGCGGTCTGGTCTTCCTGGCGTTCTGGCTGCCCTACGACAACGGCCTGCGGTCGGAGCCCATCGTCGCCCTCGGCGCACTGCTGACCTGGGTCTCCATCGAACGCGCCATCGCGACCGGGCGGTTGCTGCCGGCCGCGGTGGCGGTGGTGGTCGCGGCGTTCACCCTCGCCGCCGCCCCGACCGGCCTGATGTGTGTGGCCGCACTGCTGGCCGGTATCCGGCCCGTCACCCGCGTCATCGTGCGCCGGCACCGGGAACACGGCACGGTCGCGCTGCTGGCGCCGCTGGCCGCCGCCGGATTCCTGGTGCTCACCGTGGTCTACGGCGATCAGACCTTCGCCGGTATCCAGGAGGCCAACCGCGTCCGGCAGCTGGCCGGACCGAACCTGGCCTGGTACGAGGACTACCTGCGGTACTACTACCTGTTCGTCGAGACCGTCGACGGGTCGCTGTCGCGCCGCTTCGCCTTCCTGGTCATGCTGCTGTGCCTGTTCACCACCATGCTGGTGCTGCTGCGCCGGCGGCGGGTGCCTGGTATCGCCGCCGGACCGACCTGGCGGTTGATGGGCGTGGTGTTCGGCACGATCTTCTTCATGATGTTCAACCCGACCAAGTGGACCCACCATTTCGGCGCCTACGCCGGAATCGCGGGTTCGCTGGCCGCGGTGACCGCCGTCGCGGTATCGGCCTCGGCGCTGCGGGCGCGTAAGAACCGGGCGATCTTCCTGGCCGGGTTGCTGTTCACGCTGGCGCTGGCGTTCTCCGGTATCAACGGCTACTGGTATGTGTCCAGTTACGGGGTGCCCTGGTTCGACAAGCGGGTGGTGCTGGCCGGTCTCTCCTCCAACACCGTGATGCTGGTGCTGTTCGCCGCGGCCCTGCTGCTTGTCGGCTGGCACACCCTGCGCGAGGGTTACGCCAAACCACCGAACTCCACGCGCACCGCCCGGGGCCGCCGGGTCCGTAAGTTCGCGGCGATCCCACTCACGCTGGTGGCCGCGGCCATGGTGCTGTTCGAGGTGCTGTCCTTGGCCAAGGGCGCCTACTCGCAGTACCCGGGATATTCGCTGGCCCGCGGCAATATCGACGCGCTGACCGGGCAGAGCTGCGGTCTGGCCAACGATGTCTTGGTCGAATCGAACGCGAACGCCGGGCGGCTGAACCCGATCATCGACCCGGCGAATCCGCCCACCAACCCGAACGATCCGCTGGCCGGCGTCGACCCGGTCGGCTTCTCGCCCAACGGCGTCCCCGACGATCTGTCCGCCGATGCTGTCGAGGTGAAACCGGGTACCGGCAACACCTCCAATCAGTCGGTGGGTGCGGCGTTCGCCGAGGGCCAGAACGCCGGTACCGGCGGCGGTCAGGGCGCGCAGGGCGTGAACGGCAGCACCGTGGCCCTGCCCTTCGGCCTGGACCCGGCCACCACGCCCATCCTGGGCAGCTACCAGGAGGGTGTGCAGCAGCCCGCGTTCGTCTCGTCGAGCTGGTATGAACTGCCGGAACGCTCGCCCGACCATCCGCTGGTGGTCATCACCGCGGCCGGTCGCATCCTGTCCTACGACGACACCGGCGCCATGCAGTACGGCCAGTCGCTGACCGTCGATTACGGCAAACGGCAGCCGGACGGTTCGGTAACACCGCTCGGCACCTACCTGCCCCGCGATATCGGCCCCTTCCCGTCCTGGCGCAATCTGCGGGTACCGCTGGACGAGATCGCCCCCGAGGCCGATGCGGTCCGGGTGGTCGCCAACGATCCGATCCTGATCGGCGACCAGTGGCTGGCGTTCACCCCGCCGCGGGTGCCGAAACTGGAATCCGCCAACGACTACCTCGGCTCGCAGCAGCCGATCCTGCTCGACTGGGCGGTCGGTCTGCAGTTCCCGTGCCAGCGCCCGTTCCGGCACGTGAACGGGGTCGCCGAGGTACCGAAGTTCCGCATCCTGCCGGACCGCCCGCTCGCGGTGAGCTCCACCAACACCTGGCAGGCCCAGGAGTTCGGCGGTCCGCTCGGGTTCTCCCAGATGCTGGCGAAGTCGACCACGATCCCGACCTACCTGAAGAACGACTGGGGCCGGGACTGGGGCACGCTGGAACGCTACGACCAGTACTACGACGCGGTACCGGCGCGGCTGGCGACGGGTACCGAGACCCGCAACGGGTTGTGGGATCCGGGCAAGCTGCGGGTTTTCTGATCTGCTGACGACTGCGGCGACCGGGCACCGGAATGTACAATTTCTGGTGTCCGGTCGCCGTATCTTGTACAGGAGGTTGTTGTGTCGCTAACCCACATCGAGATCGACGACGAGGAACTGGAGACCGCGAAGAAGCTGGGCGGGCACAAGACCAAGACGGCGGCTGTCGCCGAAGCTCTGCGTGAGTACAACCAACGCCGGTCTCGTGCAGAAGCGTTCTTGCGCTACTTCGAACTTGCGCGGGACTGGGATATCGAGGGCGCTGAGGCAGCTCACGCGGCTGAGAAGAAGGCTTTCGGCGGGTGATCGGTTACCTTGTCGACTCCTCGGCTATGTGGCGATTTCTCAGGGACCCGGCGCTGGTGGACCGTTGGCTCCCGGCGGCCGCCGAAGGCGAATTCCGGTCCTGCTACCCGCAGCGCGCCGAATTCTTGAAGTCGGCGCGCAATCTGAAGGAATACACGACCTTCTGCCGTATGTACGACGAGCTGTATCCCGAGGTCGCCGTTCCGAAATCGGCAGGCCAATGGATAGGCAAGTTGCAGTACTTCGCCGCTGAGAGGGGGACCCACCGCTGCCTGTCCGCGGTAGATCTACAGATCTGCGCAACTGCCGCACACCATGGATTGGTGATTGTGCACGACGATGCGGACTTCGTTACTGCCGCTCGGCTCTCGGTAGAACTTCAGCAGCTCAATGTGCACGACGGTCCGATCGATCCCGGCCGCTGAGTCCACTGCCCCCGACACCGTGGGGGCACCGCCGTCGGGTCCACGTTATGTGTGCACGCCGTCCGAGCAACAACCCTGCACTAGGCTGACCGACGCCCAGTAGGTGGATCGGGAGCCGGAGGTAAGTACGCCGATGACGACGAGTCGCGGCGCGCGGTTGGTGCGTCAGGTCGGGGCCGGAGTCGGCGAAGCGGTGGCCGCGACGGTCGTCGCGGTGGTGGTGGTCGCCGTCGGGCTGGTCGCGTTCTCCCTGGTGCAGTGGCCCGCGTTCAACTCCTCCAATGTCGTGCGAGCGCTCACCACCGTCGGTCAGGTGGCGGCCGCGGCGCTCATCGCGGGTTCCATCGCCCTGCTGCGGCTGCGGCGTTCGCGATGGCTCGCGAAACTGCTGTCCTGGGCCGGTATCTCGGCATTCGTCACGGTCACCCTCGGGATGCCGCTCGCGGCGACCAAGCTTTACCTGTTCGGTATCTCGGTGGACCAGGAGTTCCGGACCGAATACCTGACCCGGCTCACCGACAGCGCCGCGTTGCGCGATATGACCTACGCCGATCTGCCGCCGTTCTACCCGGCCGGCTGGTTCTGGGTCGGCGGCCGGGTGGCGAATGTGCTCGGCATGGACGGCTGGGAGGTGTTCAAGCCGTACGCGATCGGGTCGATTGCGGTGGCGGCGGTGGTATCGCTGGTGCTGTGGACCCAGCTGATCCGCGCGGATTGGGCGGTGGGGGTCACGAGTGCGGTGACGGCCGTGGCGGTCACCTATGCCGCGCCGGAGGCCTACGGCGCGGTGATCGCGATTCTGCTGCCGCCGGTCCTGGTGATGGCCTGGGGAGCGCTGTACCGCCCCGCCGAGCTCACCGGTATCACGGCGAAGACCGGCGGCGGAGGCGGCGCGGACAGCGGCGCCCGTACCGCCGGCGGCTGGGGGGCGGCCCTGGGTACCGGACTGTTCCTGGGCCTCGCCGCCGCCTGTTACACGCTCTATTTCGCCTTCGCCGTGTTCACTGTCGTACTCATGGCGGTGGTTGCCGCGGGGCTCGGGGTGCGGGCGCGTTACGTCGCTCGGACACCGCGCCGGATCGCGGTACACACCGGGCAGTCGCATGCGCCGGTCGGTAGTGCCGGACGGGCGATCGGCGCCCCGCTGCTGCGGCTGATCGTGATGGGCCTGATCGCCGCGCTGATCGCGCTACCGGTGTTCCTGCCGTTCCTGGGCCGGATGCTGGAACGGCCGAAACTGCAGTCCGGTGGCGCGTTCCACTACCTGCCCGAGGCCGGGTCCGAACTGCCGCTGCCCATGGCGCATTTCTCGCTGCTCGGCGCACTGTGCCTGATCGGAACCGTCTGGCTGGTGATGCGCGCGAGCTCCTCGCGGCGCGCCCAGTCGCTGGGCCTCGGTGTACTCGCGGTGTACCTGTGGTCGTTGTTGTCGATGCTGGCCACCGCGGCCGGGTCGACACTGCTGTCGTTCCGGCTGGAACCGGTGCTGCTGGTGCTGCTGGCAGCCGCGGGCGGGTTCGGCTTCGTGGAGGGCGCGCGGGCGGTGTACCAGGCGCTGAACGAGCCGGCGCGATTCCGCTGGGTGGCGATCGTGCTGGCGACGGTGGGCGCGCTCGCCTACGTCCAGGACATTCCCCATGTCCTGGCCCCCGAGATCACCACCGCCTACACCGATACCGACGGGGACGGTCGGCGGGCCGACCAGCGCGATCCCTCCGCGGTCCGGCATTACCACAACATCGACGACGCGCTGCGGGCCCAAACCGGCCGCGAACCCTCGGACACGGTGGTGCTCACCGGCGACACCACCTTCCTCGCCTACTATCCGTACTTCGGGTTCCAGGGGATGACCTCGCACTACGCCAACCCGCTGGCCGATTACGCGGATCGGTCCGCGGCGATCGAGCAGTGGAGCGAAAAGGACACACCGGACGAACTTCTCGATGCGCTGGCCGCGGCACCGTGGCGTGCGCCGGACGCGTTCCTGTTCCGCCGCAGTGGCGACGAGTACACACTGCGACTGGCCGCCGATGTGTACCCGAACGATCCGAATGTCCGTCGCTACACCGTCGCGTTCCCCGCGACATTGTTCGACGACCCGCGGTTCACCGTGACCGATATCGGTCCGTTCACCCTGGTCGTCGTCAAGCGCTGAGCACAGTCGCCGGTCGGCTGCGGCGCGGCCGGCCGGGCGCGCCGACGCTCCCGCGGCGGCCGCGCGGTCTGCGGGTGAGGTCCGCCCCGCGGCGCCTATTAGAGTCGAGCCCCGTGCGACCGGACCGATCTCCTCGAGCGTTGAACCGTATCCGACTGCTGGCCCTGATATCCGGGCTACTCGGATTCGTGCTGGCCGTCGCCGCGCCGCTGCTGCCGGTACGCCAGGACCGTACCGCCCTGGACTGGCCGCAGGCCGGCGCGGCCAGTGTCGAGGCGCCGCTGGTGAGTTACCAGCCGTTGCGGCTGGACCTCACCGTGCCGTGCCCGGTGCTGAACACCGCCGAGGGCACCGTGGTGGAAACGGTGCCCGACGGTTCCGGACAGTCGTCGGCGCGCGGGCTGCGGGTCACGGTGACCGGCGACACCCTGTCGGTGGTGCTGCGCGATGTGCCGCTGCTGGCCGCGGAGCGCGCCGAACTGAGCGGCTGCGATGCCCTGACCGTCACCTCGGCGGCGGCCGCCACCACCGCGGAACTCACCGGAACCGCGCGGGCGGACGGCACACCGTTCCGTGCCGAGGTGGACCGGGATATCCGCCCGCAAATGGTCGGAGTGTTCACCGACCTGCCACAGGCGCGGCTCGACGGTATCCGGTTGCACGCCGATATCGACTCGCGTTTCACCTCGTCCCCGACTCCCCTCAAGCTGGCCGCGATCGTCGGCGCGGTGGTGTTCACGGTGCTCGCCCTGATCGCGCTGCATCTGCTCGACACCACCGACGGCCGCCGCGCCCGCCGTTTCCTGCCCGCGCACTGGTGGCGCTTCCGGTCCGCCGACGGCGCGGTGCTCGGCGTTCTCGTCGCCTGGCACATCATCGGGGCCAACACCTCCGACGACGGCTACATCCTCAACATGGCCCGGGTCTCGGACCGGGCCGGTTATCTGGCCAACTATTACCGCTGGTTCGGGGTGCCGGAAGCGCCTTTCGGCTGGTCCTACGAGGTGCTGGCCTGGATGACGCGGATCTCGGAGTCGAGCCCGTGGATGCGACTGCCCACGCTGCTGGCCGGGATCGTGTGCTGGCTGGTGATCAGCCGGGAGGTGCTGCCCCGGCTCGGCGCGCGGGTCCGGGGCAACCAGATCGCTCTGTGGACCGCGGGCCTGGTGTTCCTGGCGTTCTGGCTGCCCTACGACAACGGTCTGCGCCCGGAACCGCTGATCGCGGCCGGTGCGCTGCTCACCTGGTGTTCGATCGAACGCGCGATCGCCACCGCCCGGCTGCTGCCCGCCGCGGTCGCGGTACTCATCGCGGCGTTCTCGCTGGCCGCCGGCCCCACCGGGCTCATCTGCATCGCCGCGCTGATCGCCGGCTCCCGGCCGGTACTCCAGATCATCATCGCCCGCGCCCGGGGCGGCGCTGCCCGGGCACAGTCGCTGTGGCGGTACGCGAGCCTGATCCTGCCCGGCCTGGCCGCCGGAACCCTGGTGCTGGTGGTGATCTTCGCCGATCAGACCCTGTCCACGGTGATGGAGGCGACCCGCGTCCGGACCGCGGTCGGGCCGAATGTCGCCTGGTTCGACGAGCGCACCCGCTGGGATTCGCTGCTCATGTTGTCCCCGGACGGTTCGCTGGCGCGGCGGTTCGGGGTTCTGCTCATGCTGCTCTGCCTGCTGGTATGCGTACTCCAGGTGCTGCGCAAGGGCCGGATCCCCGGGACGTCACGCGGCCCGTCGGTGCGCATCCTGGGCATCGTGTTCGCCTCGCTGCTGCTGATGATGTTCACACCCACCAAATGGACCCATCACTTCGGTGTCTACGCGGGTCTGGCGGGTTCGCTGGCCGCGCTGGCCGCGGTCGCGGTGGGTACCAACGGTATCCGGGCACCGCGCAATCGCGCCCTGTTCGCCGCCGCCGTGCTCTTCCTGCTGGCGATCACTTTCACCGGCTCCAACGGCTGGTGGTACGTGTCCAGCTACGGCGTCCCGTGGTGGGACAAGGCGCCGCTGCTCGCCGGTAAGGGCCTGTCCACCCTGTTCCTCGGCCTCGCCGTGCTCGCGCTGCTCACCGCGTTGTGGCTGCATTACCGGATGCCGTACCTCCGTGGTTCGGGGCCCGTCCCGGTTCTGGAGCGACCGAGCGGAGGAGTGAAGAACCGAGACCGAGGGGGCCCCGGACCCGTGACGCCGAAGGCGGCACAGTATTACACAGCGCCGCTCACGGTGGCCGCGGCGTTGCTGGTGCTCTTCGAGATCGCGTCGCTGACCAAGGCCGCCGTCGGACAGTATCCGGCCTATTCCGTCGCGAAGTCGAATATCCGGGCACTGGCCGGTGATCCGTGCGGGCTGGCCGACGATGTGCTGGTGGAGACGAATACCGCCGATTCGCTGCTGCTCCCGTACGACGGCGCCCCCGCCGACGGTCTGGTCTCCACCGACCCCGAGGCGCGGACGGTCGGATTCACTCCGGACGGAGTGGCCGCGGACCTGACCGCCGACGCCGAGGAAACCACCTCCGGCGGTGCGAATTCCGTCGAATCCGATACCGAGAACAAGACGACCGACACCACCGGCGCCGGGACCGGTGGCGGCACATCTGTGCAGGCCGGTATCAACGGTTCCACGGTGGCGCTGCCGTTCGGTCTGGACCCGGCCCGGACCCCGGTGCTGGGCAGCTACACGACCGGCGACCAGCAACAGGCGAAGCTCACCACCGGCTGGTACCGGCTGGATCTCACCGATGAGATGCGGGCCGATCCGGCCTACCGCGTGCTCGCCCTGACCGCGGCGGGACGGATCAGATCGGTGGACGCCGACGGAGTGCTCACCTACGGCCAGGACCTCACGGTGGAGTACAGCACCCGCGCCGCCGACGGCACCATGACCGTGCTCGGTTCGGTGACGCCGCTGGATATCGGCCCCAATCCGTCCTGGCGCAATCTGCGCGTACCCCTGGATCAGTTGCCCCGCGAGGTGAACGCGGTCCGGTTGGTGGCCGTCGACAACGACATCACGGCCCGGCAGTGGCTGGCCGTCACGCCGCCGCGGCTGCCGCGCCTGGCCACGCTGGATTCCGTTGTGGGGCATACCGACCCGGTCCTGCTGGACTGGCACGTCGGGCTGGCCTTCGGCTGCCAGCGGCCGTTCGACCACAGCCACGGCATCGCTGAGGTGCCGCGCTGGCGGATCCTGCCCGACCGCGTCGGTTCCGATGCCTCCAATGCGTGGCAGGACCATATCGGCGGCGGCCCGCTCGGCTGGACCGAGCTACTGCTGGAAGCCGATTCGGTGGCCACCTATCTGTCCGACGACTGGGCGCGGGACTGGGGTTCGCTGGAGCGTTTCACCCCCCACCGGCCCGACGCGGCACCCGCCGAAACGACCGTCACCGAGGAAGTCCGCGGCGGTACGAGTACCGATGATCCGATCAAAGTGAGTTGAACGAGGTTGCGCTACATCGAAACTCGTCTATCAAGTGTTATGGCTCACATATCGGTTTATTTCCATGTGAGGGAATTGCCGAACGGATGACGAACAGCAACACGGCCCGTAGGCTGGTTCGCATGACTTCGGCCTTCGACGATATGGAACTGCGCGATCTCGTCGGCTTGCTCACCGATGAGGAGCAAAAGGAACTACGACCGTCGGTCCTGCGCGTCCTCGGACGCCTGCCGTCTCAGGAGGTGCTGCGCCGGGAGTTGGGCCAGCGTATGACCCGCGTGTGACAGCGGTAGCGGCCACCGGACCCGGATGGCCCGCCGGAATTACCGAATACGACGAGGGCCGTCGCACACCGGATCGGTGTGCGACGGCCCTCGAAGTTTGTGCGGGGTGAGCCGTATCACCGGTTCTGCCCGGTGATACGGGCAGGCCGGCTCGACGGACTAGACGGGGAGCCTGCGGAAGATCGACCGCGGGATATGGCGCAGGATCATCATCACGTACCGGAACGCGCCCGGTGCCCAGATGAGTTCCTTGCCCTTCTCCGACGCTTCCACCGCCAGTGCGGCGACCTCTTCCTTGTCGACCGTGAACGGCGCTTCCTTGGCGCCGGTGGCCTTCCAGTGCTCGATCGTGGTGGTGGTGCGCACCTGACCCGGCCGGATCACAAGTACCCGGGGACCGTGCGGGCGCAGCGCCTCGCCGAGCCCCAGGTAGAAACCGTCTAGCCCGGCCTTGGTGGAGCCGTAGACGAAGTTGGAGCGGCGCACCCGCTCACCGGCCGCCGAGGACATGGCGATGATCCGGCCGAAGCCCTGCGCCTTCATCTTCTCACCGGTCAGCACACCGACCGAGACCGCGGCGGTGTAGTTGATCTGCGCGATCTGCACCGCTTTGCGCTGGTCCTGCCACAATTCCTCGGCATTGCCGAGCAGCCCGAACGCGACGATCGCGACATCGACGTCCCCGTCGGCGAAGGCCTGGTCGACGACCTTCGGGTGGCTGTCGGTGTCGAGGGCGTCGAAATCGATCACATCGACCTGGCTCGCGCCCGCGGCCTTGGTCTGCGCCACCGCGGTATCACGCAGCGGATCGCCCGGCAGGGTGGCCAGGATCACCCGGGCCGGTCCCTTCTTCAGGTACTCCGCGACGATCGCGAGGCCGATTTCCGAGGTCCCGCCGAACAGCAGAATGGACTGCGGATTGCCTACCGCGTTGATCACTGAAGCTCCAGCCTTCTCGCCATATCGGACATGAAAACGCCTGCGGGGTCGACGCTACGGCGGACCTTGATCCACTCGTCGATCCGGGGATACATCTGATGGAAGGTCTCGGCGGTCGTACGCGAGTCCTTACCGGTGTAGAGCCGCCCTCCGAATTCCAGTACCCGCCGGTCCAATTCGGTGACGAAGTCGTTGAGCCCGGGCGCGATCGGGAAGTCCAGGCAGACGTTCCAGCCCGGCATGGGGAAGCTCAGCGGCGCCTGGTTGCCCTCGCCGAAGTACTTGAACACGTTCAGGAACGAATAGTGCCCGCTGGCCTGGATGTCGATGAGGATCTGCTTGAACTCCTCCACCGCCTCCGGCGGGACCACGAACTGGTACTGCAGGAAGCCCCGCGACCCGTAGGCCCGGTTCCATTCGCCGAGCATATCGAGGGGGTGGTAGAAGGCCGTCAGATTCTGCGGCTTCTGCCGGTAGGTGGCACCCTTGCGGTACCAGACCTCGGTGGCGAGGGTGAACGTCTTGTTGTTGAGCAGACCGTTGGGGAACACATCGGGGAACGTCAGGAACGTCTTCCCGGTGAAGCCCAGCGGGTTCTTGCGCAGTTTCTTCGGCAGCTGATCCAGCTTGGCCAGCGAACCCCGCGAGATCACCGCCCGGCCCAGTTTGGGCATCGGGCTGAGCGCGTCGAACCAGGCCGAGCTGTACTCGTAGTTGTCCTCGGAGCCGTCGCTGTGGAACGCGATGGTCTCGTCGAGGCCGGAGGTCACATCGCCGTCGGCGATGAAGTACGCGGTCTCGGTCGGCGTCATCTCGATGGTGGCACGCAGGATGATGCCGGTCAGGCCGCAGCCGCCGATGGTGGCCCAGAACAGCTTGGCGTTCTTCTTGGGGCCGATGGTCTGCACTTCGCCATCCGCGGTGAGCAGCTGGATGGACCGCACATGGTTGCCGAAGCTGCCCGCGCTGTGATGGTTCTTACCGTGGATATCGGAGCCGATGGCGCCGCCGACAGTGACCTGCCGGGTGCCCGGCAGTACCGGGACCCACAGGCCGAACGGGAGTGCGGCCTTCATCAGCTGGTCGAGCGTGACACCCCCGTCGACATCCACCAACCGGGTGTCCTGATCGATCCGATGGATCTTGTTCAGGGCGGTCATATCGATGACCAGCCCGCCCGCGTTCTGCGCGTTGTCGCCGTAGGAGCGGCCGAGTCCGCGGGCGATCACACCGCGCTGTAGGTGCTCTGGTTTGCCGTCGTTGTCCTCGGCGACCGCGGCGACCGCGCGGGCGATGAGTTCGGGGTCGCTCGTCGAGAGCACTTCGGCGGTGGTGGCCGCCGTACGGGCCCACCCGGTGAGCGTCCGGGTTCGCGTGGGTAGCGTGAACCCCGTACCGGCGTTTTCTGAATCGCCGGCCGGCGGGGTCTCGGTACCGGACGCCTGAGTCGAGGTCGGAGCTTTCGTGGACATCGGCATAGAGGCTACAGGCTGTATCCATTTGCGGCGCCTTCGGCGCCGCGGGGTCGGGGCCCTGTGACCCCGGTTCTTCACTCCGCCGCTCAGTCGCTTCGCCCCTTCGCTCTGTCGCTCCAGAACCGGGGTCGGGCCCCGACCACGGACGCTGACGATCCGACGTAGAAAAGAGGTGTGCGTCGACGTGCGCCTCGACGGGCATGGGTAGGTTCACGGCACTGTAGGTGCTCAATGGTCGCCATTCCATGGTCGGTCGACTGCACCCGCGGGCCCACGGGCGGCTCCGGACAAGTACATTTCCGTCGGTGGGCCCTGAAAGCAACGCAGTGAGCCGGAGCCCCCGGGTGACGCCGGGCGGCACCGGGGATGTTTCCGTCTCGGCCGAAGAGCCGGCCGTCTCCGTGCGCGAGCCGGATGATGCCGGATCCGGGAGCGCGCAGATCGGTCTGGTGACCCAGCTGGTGCGGTTCGCCGTCACCGGGGCACTATCGGCCGTGGTCGACTTCGGGCTCTACGTGCTGCTGCTCGAGGTAGTGGGTCTGCCGGTGAATCCGGCCAAGGCGATCGGTTTCATTGCCGGCACCACGACCGCTTACCTGATCAACCGGCGGTGGACCTTCAACGCGGCCCCGAGCCGGGCCCGATTCATCGCGGTGGTGATCCTCTACGCGCTGACCTTCTGCGTCCAGGTGGGTATCAACTGGGTCTTCTATCACGCCTTCGACGAGGGGCTGTGGTGGCGCGTCCCGCTGGCCTATGTGATCGCGCAGGGCACTGCCACGGTGATCAACTTCGTCGTCCAGCGCCTGGTCATCTTCCGTATCCGCTAGTTCCCCCGCACACAGCAATGAGCCCCGGTCGTCGGAGACTTCCGGGGCTCATTGCTGTCTGTTCTGTCGTGGTCGGGTGCTACCGGTGCCTCAGGCGCAGGCGACGCTGGCCAGCCGCTGCGGCCGGCGGGCACGTACGGAACGGACGGCGGCGCCGATCGCGACCACCGGCGGGATCCAGCGGGCTTCCTCCGGGTCCACGCTCCAACTGGCCGAACCGGCCGAGAGGTGGGTGGGCGGCAGCGGGATGCCGTCGCCGTCGGTGTGCACGACCGCACCGGCGGCGCGCAGCGCCGCGACGGCACGTGCGGCCTTGCGCATCCCGGTGACCAGATGGATCTCCCGCCGCTCGGCGCCCGGGATCTCGATCACCGGACCGGTCATGTTGTTCGCTCGCAGATAGCGGCGGACCGACGCGGCCAACTCCCCGGTGACCTCGACGGCGGAAAGGTCTGCGTCGGTGATCAGGCACAGGCCGTTGGTCGTTTCGGCGACCGTCCAGCCACGCTGGGCGTAATCCCGCGCGGCAGCGGACTTGGCGGCCGCCGAGACGGAAGTCGGAAACGTCGTACGCACTGTCATCTCCATTCCCCGGTATAGATAAGCTCCGGCTTTCATGGTTCGTATCGGTGCCGGGTGCCCGGGGCGTTACGCCGTTCCAGCGATTTTTTTCGACTGTCGGCTTCCTCTCATTTGTGGCAGCAGTCGACATTCACTGGTACAGGACGATCATCGGGATGTTGGTTGGCTTCGCGCGCGCAATCCGGGAAGTATTCCGTTATGGCCAGCGAGGCAGCGGACGAATCCCCGAGAACCGGTCCGGCGGCGGCCGGAGCACCTGAGGCGGCGGTTCCTCCCACAGCCGGCGCGGGAGTGAGACCGCCGGAGGAGGACGATACTGCGGATTCGCCTGGTCGGCGAATCCGGCGGAAGCTCAGTTGGCGCGCCGAAGCCGCGCGACGCTTCGCCGACGCGGCCGCCGCCGAGGAGGAAGCCCTTCCCGAAGCCGGTGATCGGATGGTCCGGCACTGGGGCGCCGACGCCGTCCGCGCACTGCTGGATGTGCAGTTCCGCCGGCCCGCCACCAGGACGTTGCTACCGCTGGTCTACCTGCTCGGATTGGTCTTCGCGGTGGCCGTGCCGGTAGCGCTCACCGTGCTGGCCTGGCGGATCTCGGCATTGCTCGGGGTAATGGCGGCCCTGCTGGCGCTACCTTTCGCGGTGACGATCGCCGCCGCGGTACGGCTTTTCCTGGAGTTCCTGGTGAACGCATCCCGGCTGGCGACCCGGGTGGAACACATCAGCGACCTCGCCGACGATCTGTTCCAGGTGCTGTCCGAGGTGGCCGAACCGGTGAACCAGCTCTCCGAAGATGTGCGGGCGGTACAGTTCTGGCGTTTCCGGCGCGGGTCGCGCAAATAACACCGCGACTCGCGTGATAGCGCCGAATTCTCGAAGTAGGACAAATCACTGTTGCCGTGCGGCCGAATAATTCGGCTGCTTCCGGGGTCTGTGGATCGGGTCGCCCGGCCGGTATTTCAGCGACTCCGCAAGCGGGGCGCCGCGGCATCTTTCGGGGAGCGCAGAAAGGTGAGTCGCTGTCCGTCTCGGCCGGTTTCCGGCCAGTCGATGGCCAGGTCCGGATCGAAGGCGTCCAGATCGTGGTCGTGCTCGGGGCTGTACTCGAGCGAGCACAGGTAGGTGAGGACCGAATCGTCCTGCAGGGACAGCACCGCGTGCCCCAGCCCCTCGGACAGGAACACCGACCGGCGCTCCACATCGTCGAGCACCACGCTGTCCCAGCGGCCGAAGGTGGGCGAGCCGGGCCGCAGATCAACGACGACGTCGAGAAATGCGCCGCGGCCGCAGGTCACGTATTTGGCCTGGCCCGGCGGATCGTCGGTGTAATGGATGCCCCGCAGGACGCCGGCGGCGGAAACCGAGGTGTTGACCTGGAGTAGATCGAAGGACCGGCCGGTCGCCTTCTCGAACTCCGAGGCCCGGAAGGTCTCGGCGAAGGCGCCCCGGTCGTCGGCGTGGATTCTCGGTGTGAAAACCCAGGCGCCGGGGACCGACATCTCACTGATCCGCATCTACCCACTCACCAACTTCGTCCGCGCTCGAGCAGATCGAGCAGGTAACTACCGTAACCGGAACGGGTGAGCGGGTCGGCCAGCAGGCACAGTTGCTCGTCGTCGATATAACCCATTCGCCACGCGACCTCCTCCGGTACTCCGATCTTCAGACCCTGCCGCTCCTCGATGGTGCGGACGTAGTTGGCCGCGTCCAGCAGTGAGTCGAAGGTGCCGGTGTCCAGCCAGGCGGTACCCCGGGCCAGCACGTCCACACTGAGCTTGCCCGCCTCCAGGTAAGCCCGGTTGATATCGCTGATCTCGTATTCGCCGCGACTGGAGGGACGCAGCCCGCGCGCGATCTCCACTACGTCGTTGTCGTAGAAATACAGTCCCGGGACGGCATAGTTGGACCGCGGCAGCTTGGGTTTCTCCTCGATGGAAACCGCCTTGCCGTCGGCGAATTCGACCACACCGTAGGCGGTCGGATCGGACACCCGGTAGGCGAAGATCGCGCCACCGTCGATCGCGGTGAACCGGCCCAGGCTGGTGCCGAGGCCGGGACCGTGGAAGATATTGTCGCCCAGCACCAGTGCGGCCTGATCGCGGCCGATATGGTCGGCGCCCAGTACGAACGCCCGGGCCAGGCCGTCGGGCACCGGCTGTACGACGTAGTCGATCGTGATGCCGAACTGGGATCCGTCACCCAGTAGACGCTGGAAGGATGTGGCGTCCTCGGGTGTGGTGATCACGAGGATGTCCCGGATCCCGGCCAGCATGAGAGTGGACAGCGGGTAGTAGACCATCGGTTTGTCGTAGACCGGGACCAGCTGTTTGCTCACCCCGCGCGTGATCGGATGCAAACGCGACCCGGTGCCGCCCGCCAAAATGATTCCGCGCATGTTCGGTCAGTGTGCCAGCCCGGGTGTGTGCGGGTGCGTGCGGCGGTAGTTCACCGCGCCGCCGGGTGCGGTGGGCCGGGGCCGGTCCCGCGTGCGGGCGGCGGCTGCCGCGCGGTGGGCCGGCCCGCCGCGCCCTCGGTACCGTTTGGTGGCGCGCTTTCCTGGGTACTCACCGAAAATGAGGGCGATACAGGGGTCCGATCCAGATCCGTCTCGATATTCTTGTTGAGGATTCGGTCGAGTATCAGCCCGAATTCCGTGCCGCCGCGGTTTTCCGTGTACGGCCGTGATATTGCGCCCTCGAGATCTGATAGGTGAAACGGGATTGAGAGGGGAGAGGCTTTGTCGGTTCCGGCTGTGGACGCGAGAAAACGAAACCCGGACAAGGGGTATGTAGCGCTTTTGGGTTGGAGTCTGGGTGCGGTCGAAGCGGTAGATCGTTTCGACAGGCGTTACGTGGTGGTGGCCCCGGAATGGGCGGAGGGATACTGTGCCGAGCACGGCATACCATATATCCGCTGGAATTTCGAAAGGCTGAATGAACGCTCGGTGGAAATAGCCGAGACGTTACGTGACATGGGTGTCGACGTCGCCATCCCCGTCTTCGAGGAAACCGTCGAATGGGCGGGGGCCATAAATTCTGTTCTGATGGACAATCCGCGGCTCTTCGGGCAGGCCATGCTGCTGCGGGACAAAGCTCTGATGAAACGCCGCGCACAGCTCGGCGGTATCAGAGTGGGGATCTTCGAGGAAGCGCACGAGCGCGATGACGTGATTCGCTTCCTCAAACGGGTCAACCAGACATTGATGAAACTCGACGGCGACCCCAACGATCCCATCCACATCAAGGCGTTCGACAAGGCCGGTTGCCTCGGACACCGGGTCATCCGCACACCCGACGAGATCGAGACCATCCCCGACGACGAATTCCCGGTACTGATGGAGTCCCACCTCGACGGGTGGGAGTTCGCGGTCGAGGCGTGGATCCACGACGGCAAGATCCGATTCCTGAATATTTCGGAATATGTGACCCTCGGTTACTCCGTATTCGTTCCGGCTACCCCGGAACTGGAAAAATACCGGCCGGAGATAACTCGCCAGGTGGAACGGCTCATCAAAACGTTCGATATCGAGTTCGGGTTCGTCCATCCCGAGTACTTCGTGACCAGCGACGGCGAGATGTATTTCGGTGAGGTCGCCTACCGGCCGCCCGGATTCAAAGTGTTCGAGTTGCTGGAGCGGGCGTACGGCTTCAACGCCTACCACGGGTTGGTGCTCGCGTTCGATCCGAAGACGACGGAGGAGGAGATTGTGGAATTCTTCCCGGAACCGGTGGTCGACGCCAAAGGACACGCGGGTACTTTTGGGGTCTATCCGCGCCGCCGGGTGGTCAGCAGATTGTCGGTGCCGGAGGAAACCGAGGATCACGAATACTTCGATTCACACGAGCTCACCGCTCCGCTGACCGAAAAAGTCATGAAACGTACCGCGTTCGGAAACCATTGGGGTCTTCTGTACTTCTTCGGAGAGGACCCGTACACTCTCCGGGACCTGTTGAAAAGGCAGGAAGAGCTCGATTTCTATATTTGATCCGTTGTCGGCAACGGGTTCGTCGGGGAGGTTCGGCGATTGAGTCCACTCAGCAGCGGCGGGGAGTCCATGGACAGGCATCTGGCCCGATTGGACGAGGCCACCCAGGCACTTGCGGATGCCGGTGATTTCGGCAAGCAGGTCAGATTGTCGCGGGTATTCGGCGCGCTGCGCCGCGTCCTGCTGCTGCCCGGAGGCTGCGCCGCGGTGCGGTCACGCGCGGCGCGGCTGGATACCGCCGGACTGTTCCTCGGTACCGACTGGGCGCGCCCGCAGATCCTCATCCCGTCGCTGAGCAGCGGCTCGCTACGCAGCACCAATCCGGACACCGTCGTCCTGGAGACGGTGAGCGATCTGCGATTGCTGGAGGTCGCCAAGGGCGCGTACGTGCATCCGCAGATCTCCGCGGAGCAGGCCCACCACCATGTGTCGCAGGTGCTCGCCATCAACCTGTCGTTGCTGTTCACCCCGCCGTCCGAGGCCGAGCGGACCCAGCAGGGGCGGATGGCCCAGGTGTCGCGTGAGTTGCTGCGCCACCTGGTGGAGGAGGTGGGCTACGAGAAGGTCCTGGAGAATCTGGTCGACGAGATCTGGCGGATCCTGCGCCAGCGTCCGGTCCAGGTCGACTCGGTGAAACGGATGATCACCCAGATCGCGGTGGCGCGCAGTAATCCGGATATCGATCTGGGCGCCGGTGGGCTGGGTGCGGACCGATTGATCAGCAGCCTGTACGGCACCACCGACGCCTGCCGGGAGGATCCCGGTGTCGAGGTGTACCGCACCCGGCTGGAAACCATGGACGACAGCGCGCTGCAGTACGAGACAGCGGGTTTCGCGCGGTCGATGCACGATACGGGCCTGGTGTCGCCGTACCACGCCGTCCTGCTGCGCTTCCTGCTGAGCAAGGGCGAATACCTGCTGGGCGAGGCGCTGGGATTGTCCAGTACCGGGCGCGAATGCCTGCTCTGCTACCACGAACTGGTGCGGCGGCTGATCGACGAGGCCGTGCACGTCGAGACGGCGCAGTGTATCTACGGGCTGGCGCTGATGCTGGAACGCGGCATCCTCTACCAGCCCCCGGTGGCCCCGGCCCTGTGGCGGCAACTGGCGCTGCAACTGTCGGCGCATGCCCGGCAGCGCCTGACGCAGGCCTTCGGACCGGACCCGGCTCCCTCCGCACGGTTGCTGGCCGGCATGTTGTCGGTGCTCGGGCTGCCGCTCGGGATCGGCCAGGGTGACAACCCGACCTGTCAGTCCGCGCGGGCGCTGTCCATGTGGGCCTACAACGACCCCGACTATCTGCTGCAGACACTGGCCTGGGCCGCGCGCGACGACGAGGTCGTTATGCATTTCGAGGGCGAGCCGATCTCCTCGCGCGACAGTGCCGGCGGGGTCGCCACCGAGCTACCGGTGGACCTGGACCCGGTATCGCTGCTGGTCGTGCCCCACCTGGACCGGATCTACGCGGAGATGGGGCGGCGCTGCGCGGACCGGGAGGGCGACCCGCACCGCTGGGTCAACCCGGAATTCCACGGGTGGTGGTCCGGGCGCGGCTTCCGGATCAATGTCGACGTGGCGACCGGCAACCTGACCGATCTCGACGAGTTCCTGCGGCATTTCTACGCGAGCTACCACCCGTTCCACAACGGCAACCAGCCGCTGATCCACCCGCAGCCGGCCGGAGTCGCGGTGACCGACAGCGCCGCTCGGTTCGTCGGCTGGCACGCGATCACGGTGCTGCGGGTGGCGCTGGACCCGCAGGATCGGATGCGGGTCTATTTCTACAATCCGAACAACGACAGCGGACAGGACTGGGGAGACGGCGTGGTGGTCGGTACCGCCGGGCACGGCGAACGGTTCGGCGAGGCCTCGCTGCCGTTCGAACAGTTCGCCTCCCGCCTCTACATCTTCCATTTCGATCCGCTGGAGCCCGGCGAACTGGCCTCGGTGGACCGGGAGGAGCTGGACCGGGTGGTGGGCTATGTCCACCGCAGCTGGGGCGCCGACCGGCTGCCCGCCTGACCGTTCAGTCCCGGTACCGCTCCAGCAGTTTCGCGAGTTCGTCCAGATCGCGCAGGGAGTCCGCTTCCGGGCGCGTTTCCAGCTTCAGGGTGACCCGTTGCACTCCGGCCTCGGCGTAGGCGTCCAGCACCGCCGGGTCCGCGGGGGCAGGGGTGACCGTCACCGGCAGACCGCTGGCGGTGAACTCCGCGAGCTGGGCCGGTACCGCGGCGGGGTCGGAGACGCCGTTGGGTATCCAGCCCACGCCGTGCCGGAGCGCGCGCCGCGCCGCGGCCTCACCACCCCCGATGAACACGGGCGGATGGGGTTGGCGGTGCGGTTTCGGCCAGGCGTAGATCGGATCGAAATCGATGAATTGTCCGTGATATTCGGCGAGGTCCTCGGTCCAGATCCGGATCATTGCCTCGAGTTGTTCGTCCAGCAGGGCGCCGCGGGTGCGTGGATCGGTGCCGTGGTCGGCCATCTCCTCGCGGTTCCAGCCGACACCCACGCCGAAGACCGCGCGGCCGCCGGAGAGGTGGTCGAGGGTGGCGACCTCCTTGGCGGTATGGATGACGTCGCGCTGGATCAGCAGCGTGACCCCGGTCCCGAGGACGAGCCGGTCGGTGACCGCCGCGATCGCGCCGAGTACGACGAAGGGATCGAAGGTGCGGTAGTAGACCCGGGGGAGGTCACCGCCGCCGGGGTACGGGGTCTCCCGGCTCGCCGGGATATGCGAGTGCTCGGCGAGGAACAGCGATTCGAAACCGCGTTCCTCGAGTGCCGGACCGAGCACGGCCGGGCTGATTCCCTCATCGGTCAGGAAGGTATTGACGCCGATCTTCATGACAGGTCCGAACGCCGTGCCCATGCGCGAATATTTCCTGCGCGGGCACGGCGCCGGGGAGCTACCGGTGCCCTATCGGGCCGGGCCCGAGCCGTTCGGCGGGAACGGTTCGTTGATGGTGGTGACGTACTGGATCACCGCGCCGATGATCACCGGGGCGGTGACGAAGAGCTGGCCGGCCACCGTGCCCAGGGCACCGATCGCGACGATGCCGCCGAGGCAGCCGATCACCGCGGCCGGTACGAACGGACCGAAGAGCCCGACGATGGTCGCCGCGGCCACGGTCGCGCCCGCGATACCACCGAGCACACAGCCGAGACCGGCGCCGCCCAGGCCGCCGACCACGGTGCCGATCGCCGCCCCGGTGGCAATGGTGTCCTTCAGCCGGGTGAAGGCGGCGACCTCACGGTCGTAGGGGGTCTTCCAGGGCGCTGTTTCCTGATGGGGCAGCGCGGCCGGTCGATACACCGCCCGGTCCAGGTCGAGTTGCGGGGTGAGCGTCGCCGTGTGGCCGGAGATCTCGGCCGCGATGGGAAACTCGAAATCGTCGAGCCGGAATTTCAGCGGGGTCCCGGCCACCACGGTGCCGTCGGCGGACTTGATCTTGAAATCGCCGTCCTCGACCACCATGGATCCCGAATCGGTGGTGACGACGGAACGCCCCTCCACAACCTCCGCCGTGAAGCCGACCGGCTCCGGCTGGGCGGTGGGCGCGGCATGGGCACTGCCGGATGCGATACCGAGCGCGGCGATGAGCAGCGTCGACATCGTGGTCAAACTCCTGACGAGCATGGATGTATTCACCTCATATGGGAGTGCGGGCACAGATACGTGTCAAACGAACGGAATCGGCCGCCCGGTGGGGTCCCGGCCGAATCCAGACAAAAAGGTTAATGGCCCGGTATCGGACTCTGGCCGATGGGGTCACGAAAGCTGCTCGTACCCCGGCTTTTTCGGAAAATCTCGTATTCCTGATCGGCCCTGGGCTCAGCGCGCAACGCGCTTGGACCCGGCACACGGGACCGGGCGCCGGGCCTGGGAGACCGGGCGCCACCGAGCGCTGCCCGGCCCGGTGACCAGGACGTAGAGTGAACGGGTGCGTCTACTCGTGACCGGTGGAGCCGGGTTCATCGGAGCCAACTTCGTCCAGTACACGGTCGCCGAACGGCCGGATACGACGGTGACCGTGCTGGACGCGCTCACCTACGCGGGCAACCGGGCCTCGCTCGACCCGGTGGCCGATCGGATCGACTTCGTCCACGGCGATATCGCCGACCTGGACCTGGTCGACGAACTGGTGAGCGGAGTGGACGCGGTGGTCCATTTCGCCGCCGAATCACACAACGACAACTCGCTGGCCGAACCCTGGCCGTTCGTGCAGACCAATATCGTCGGCACCTATTCGCTGCTCCAGGCGGTCCGCCGCCATGACGTGCGGTACCACCACGTCTCCACCGACGAGGTGTACGGGGATCTAGGCCCCGACGACCCCCCGTTCTCCGAACGCACCGCATACAACCCGTCGAGCCCGTACTCGGCGACGAAGGCCGCCAGCGATATGTTGGTGCGTGCCTGGGTGCGTTCCTTCGGCCTCCGCGCCACGCTGTCGAACTGCTCCAACAACTACGGGCCGTACCAACACGTGGAGAAGTTCATTCCACGCCAGATCACCAATCTGATCGACGGGGTGCGACCCCGGCTCTACGGCGCCGGACATCAGATCCGCGACTGGATCCATGTGAAGGACCACAATCGCGCGGTCTGGGATGTCCTCGACCGGGGCCGGATCGGTCGCACCTATCTGATCGGGGCCGACGGTGAACTGGACAACCGGACGGTGGTGGAACTGCTTCTCGCCGAATTCGGGCGGGATCCCGGCGATTTCGACCATGTCACCGACCGCGCCGGACACGATCAGCGTTACGCGATAGACGCGGGCCCGCTCCGTACGGAACTCGGCTGGCAGCCGCACTACGCGGACTTCCGGGCGGGACTGTCGGCCACTGTCGCCTGGTACCGGGACAACGAATCCTGGTGGCGTCCGGTCAAAGCCGCTACCGAGCGGGCGTACGCGGACGCGGGGGAGCGGACCATCTCCGTGTAATGAAACGCCCGGCCCCGCCGTAGCGCGGGCCGGGCGTATCCGGCGTGATTGCGGTCAGGCCCAGACGTAGATGTGGTACTTCGCGACCGAGGCGATCAGCGCGATCAGCGCCGCGACGACGATGGTCACCGCGGCGTAGCGGCCGGGTGCGCGGTCGCCGGGGCCACGGAGCCGGAAGGGCATCCAGCGCAGCAGTACCGCGAACGACACGATGGCCAGCGGAACGAAGTAGCGGCCCTGGACACCGTCGATGATGTAGTAGCCCACCGGGGTGAACGACATGTAGAGGGTCACGTAGATCATCGCGACACTGGCCGCCATGGTCAGCGCCACCACCAGCGTGCGCCGGAAATCCGGGCGGTCGAAGCGTTCCGCCGTCCCCACGCTCACCGCGAAGGCCAGCAGGCAGGCCACGATCGCGGTGGCCGGCACGTTGATATAGGCGAAACCGAGTTCCCCGAAGAATTCGGGGAACCACTCCTGGTCACGCCGCAGAATGCTTTCCCAGAAGGTCCGCAGGAAACCGAGCGGGTCGGTGATGATGCCCATCAACTGCTCGCCGGTGTCCACGGTGTACCACTGGTGCGGGGGCCGCATCAGGCTGGTTCCCTCGCCGGTCGGTGCGGCGATCTTCATCCACACCGCGAACCCGATCGCGCCGAGCGCCGCGCACACCCAGGTGAGCCACCGGCGCCAACCGGTCAGACCCATCCGCTCGGCCGGGATCAGCACCACCAGCATGGCCAGCAGCACATAGGTGGGTTTGCACAGCGGCAGCGCGACCGCGGTACCCAGCACCGCGGCGGTTTCCACCCGGCCCAGCCGGTCCCCGAGGAACAGGCCCTTCACCAGCAGCGCCGAGACCAGGACGGCCAGTGCGTTGGTGAGGGTGTCGGCGGTGACCGTCCCGGCCTGGAAGACGGCGATGGGCAGTACGGCCACGGTGAAGGCCAGCCACTGGATGCGATGCGCCCGCAACGCCCACAGGGCGAAGCCGACCACGAGCAGGTAGGCGGCCAACCCGGACAACCGGGTGAGACGCAGCATGGTGCCGGCATCGGCGTCGATCAGTTCGGCGAATCCGATACCGATCGCATTGGGCACGTACGGGACCGCGGAGTAGGCGGCGGTGTTGGTGAACCAGATGATCTTGCGTTCGTCGGTGACCGGGGCATCGCTCAGCCGCTGGTAGGCAGCGGGATCGGCCACATCGGGGTATGGTTCGCCAGGGTTGTGGGTGTAGTCGTCGATGGCGTAGCCCATCAGCGCTTCGATCGCCGCCGGGACCTCGCCGCCGTAGGCGACGCCGCGGTCGTCGTCGATCCGGGTGGGCCCCAGGCCGCCGTGGGCCACCTGATAGGCGCGCCCGAACTGGGTGATTTCATCGTGACCCCAGAACGGCGGGCTCATCACCGCGAACACCAGCCCGAAGATCCCGGCCAGCAGGACGAACGCGACGGTCGCCGGGCCCATCCGATGCAGCAGGGCATCCCCGGCGCGCCGGGGGCCGGCCAGGAAGGAACTACCCGCGGCCTGCTTCTCTTCGGCAGGGCGGGTCCCGGTCTCGGCGGTCAACGGATGTCCCCGCCCACCTGGTCGCTGTGTTGTCCGGGCGTGAGCGGGGGCCCTGCGTGGTGACGCTGCGCTACCGCCTCCGGGCCTGACCCGCTCACGCTGCTTTCATCGGGCGTGAGCGGGGGCCCTGCGTGGTGACGCTTCGCTACCGCCTCCGGGCCTGACCCGCTCACGCCGTGGTCGGCGCCGGTTGCGGCAGCGAGGCCCGCGCCGGGAGCCTCGTAGCGGAGATAGATCAGCCGTGCCGCCTCGTGCCGGGACCGGCGGATACCGTCCAGGATCAGACCGGCGGTCCAGGCCAGGAAACCGACCAGCAGCAGGGTGCAGGCCAGGAAGAGGGTCGGGAAGCGGGGCACGGTGTGAGTGTCGTAGTACTCGACGATGATCGGGACGGTCAGCACCACCGAGATGATCCAGCTCACGGTACCGAGCAGGCCGTAGAAGGCGACCGGGCGCTCATGCCGGGCCAACCCGGCGATGAGGGCCAGGATCTTGAAACCGTCGTGGTAGGTACGCAGTTTGCTCTCACTGCCGGCCGGGCGGTCCCGGAATCCCACCGGTACCGCGGTCTGCGGGACCCGCAGATGCAGTGAATGCACGGTGAGTTCAGTTTCGATCTCGAATTCCCGGGAGACCGCGGGAAAACTCTTCACGAAGCGCCGCGAGAAGACCCGGAAGCCGCTGAGCATATCCTCGACATTCTCGCCGAAAACCTTGCCCACCACACCGTTGAGGACCTTGTTCCCGGTTTCGTGTCCCGCTCGGTAGGCCGATCCGCTCTCGTCCTGTTTCCGGACGCCGAGGACATGGTCGTACGGACCCGACAGCAGCGTTTCGATCATGGCCGGCGCCGCGGACGCCTCGTAGGTGTCGTCGCCGTCGATCATGAGATAGACGTCGGCCTCGATATCGGCGAAAGCGCGCCGCACCACATTGCCTTTGCCCTTGGCCCGCTCCGCGCGCACGACCGCGCCGGCGGCCCGGGCTTTTTCGGCGGTGGCATCGGTACTGAGATTGTCGTACACGTAGACGACAATTCCGGGCACCGCCGCCTTGAGGTCTGTGACGACCTTGGCGACCGACGCCTCTTCGTTGTGACACGGGACAACGGCGGCAATGCGCAGTTCGTCGGTGGATTCCACCTGGTCAAATCCTCGAAATCGACGGATATGGGAACACCGGGAGAGTACCGGGTCTGTGACATTGGGCATGATCGAGGGCCCTGCGTGGTGACGCTGCGCTATCGCCTCCGGGCCTGACCCGCTCATGCTGCTTTCGTCGGGCATGAGCGGGGGCCCTGCGTGGTGACGCTTCGCTACCGCCTCCGGGCCTGACCCGCTCATGCCGTGCCACAGCGGATGGCTCGGGTCACTGCGGTACCGTCGGCGCGTGTCATCTGGTGAGTCAACGGCCGCCGTCGCCGCCGACGCGCCGGCCCCCCGTTCGCTCGCCGAGCGCCTGCGGACCGGGCTGCGGCAGAGTGCGGCGTTCCTGGTGGTCGGCGTGGTCGGCTTCCTGGTCGATGCGGGGACCTACAACCTGCTGGTGTTCAATCTGGGCGCCTGGGGTGGTGAGGGTCTCATGCACTCGGCGCCGCTGCCCGCCAAGATCATCGCGATCGGTGTGGCCACGGTGGTCACCTACTTCGGCAACAAGTGGTGGACGTTCTCGCACAAGCAGTCCGGCAGTCCGGCCCGTGAGTACGTGCGTTACGCGGCGATCAATGTGATCGCGATCGGCCTGCAATTGGGTTGCCTGGGTTTCTCCAGGTACATCCTGGATCTGGCCACACCGCTGGCGGACAATATCTCTGGAACATTGATCGGTCAGATCGTGGCCGTGGTGTTCCGGTATTGGGCTTATGACAAGTTCGTGTTTACCGGGGAACCCGATCGGGAAACGACCAACCGGGCGACCGGCGTGGCTGATTGATATCCTCGGGCCCGCCGCGAACCGTATTCAGGGACATGTTTGTCCAGTCGGCACAGCATGAGTTGGTCAGGCCCGGAGGCGGTAGCGGAGCGTAACCACGCAGGGCCCTCGCTCATGCGCGAAAATATTGAGGATTTCGAGGACTTCATGGACCAGTCGGCTATGCAGGCCGTTACCGAGACGAACGATCACGCTGCGGTCGCGCCGGAGTCGCTGCGCGCCGAACACCACCGGGCTCCACGCCGACTGGTGCTCGCCCGGGGCATCTTCACCGGGCCCTCGGCGAAGATCAGCGACGAGCTGTACGCGGTCGTCAAGGGCCGTGCCACCCGTGACCGGATGAGCCTGCGCCTGGACAAGGGCTCGACCGCGCACACCAACACCTACTTCGGCCGTTTCGCCGCCAGCTATTGGCAGCGCTGGACCGTGGTCACCGAAGTACAGGCCACCATGATCCTGCAGGTCGGCAAGCACGCCAGAGTGCGGATCGTGGCCTCCGATATCGCCGGGCACCGCCGGATCGTCGGCACCGCCGAGGTCACCGCCAGCGGACCACTGACCCTGACCGCGCCGCTGGACCAGTTCGTCGACGGCGGGGCCCTGTGGCTGGAGTTCGAAGCGGTCGGTGCCGACCTGGAGATCTCCGAACTCACCTGGACCGCGACCGCGCCCGAGACCGTACGCCCGGTCGCCATCGCCATCTGCACCTTCAACCGCGCCCAGGACTGCGCCGAGACCATCGCCGCGCTGGCCTCCGATCAGACCGTTCTCGGCTCGCTCGACGCGGTGTACGTGGTGGACCAGGGCACCGATCTGGTGGAGGACCGGCCGCTGTATCAGGCCACGCGGTCCATGTTCGGGGACAAACTCCGCTACATCCGCCAGCCCAACCTGGGCGGGGCGGGCGGTTTCACCCGTGGGCTGTACGAAGTGTCCGCGGCCAACGAACACGCCGACGTCATCCTCATGGACGACGATATCCTCTGCGAACCCGAAACCGTGCTGCGGTTGCAGGCCTTCGCCAACCTCACCGTGGAACCGACACTGGTCGGCGCGCAGATGCTGTTCCTGCTCAACCCCGACTACCTGAATGTCGGGGCCGAGGATGTGCACCTGCACCGGCTCATGCACGGCCAGAAGGTGCCCAAGGCGCTGCGCAACACCAGCATGCTGAAGAAGAACCAGGAACGCCGGGTCGACGCCGGATACAACGCCTGGTGGACCTGCCTCATCCCGGCCGAGGTGGTGAAGAAGATCGGGCTGCCGCTGCCCATCTTCTTCCAGTGGGACGATGTCGAATACGGGGTCCGCGCCCGCGAGCACGGGTTCGTCACGGTCACGCTGCCCAACGCGGCGGTCTGGCACGCGGACTTCTACTGGAAGGACTTCGACGACTGGGCGCGGTACTTCAGCACCCGCAACTCGCTGATCGTCAGCGCGATGCACGCGGACCTGAACCCGGGCACGGTCACCCGGCAGCTCTTGCGGAACATCTCCGAATACCTGGTCGCGATGCAGTACGGGCTCGCGCACACCACTCTGCAGGGCATCGAGGACTTCCTGTCGGGACCGTCGATCCTGCGCGACGGCGGCATCGAGCCGCTGAAACGGGCCCGGACCAGTCGCGCCGACTACACCGAGACCGTGAAACACCCCGCGGCGACGCCGCCGGTGGACTCCTCCGAGATCCGGGTGCGGCGGGCCGGCGGCGAACCCAGCCGGCTGCTGGCGGTGCTGATCAAACGCGCGATCCAGCAGTGGACCGGTAAGGTCCAATACGGGCTGGTCGGGGTCACCCGCGAGGACGCGCACTGGTGGCACGTCTCGCTGTTCGACCATGTCGTGGTCACCGATGCCTCGCAGTCGGGGGTCCGGATCCGCAAGCGTGACAAGGCGACCGCGCGCGCCCTGCTGCTGCGCACAGTGCGGGTACTGCGCCGGTTGTACAAGGAACTGCCGGACCTGCAGCAGCGCTACCGTGCCGCGCACGCCGAACTCACCAGCCGGGAGAACTGGGAGCGGCTGTACGGGATCGACGCCGACCGTAACTGACCCGGACGCACTCCGTCCGAACGGGCCACGCCGTATCCGCGGCGTGGCCCGTGGTCGTCAGAGGAACAGGTCGGTGGTGAGGGGTTCGTCGCCCGGGGTCACCCGGTACTTGTCCAGATCGGTGCTGCCGTGGGCGGCGAGCACCTCGTCGTCGATGAAGAAATTGCCGGTGGTCTCGGTGGCCGGTGAGGTGAGTACCAGGTAGGCGGCGTCGGCGTAGATATCCGGGGTCCGCGAGGTACGGACCATCTCCTCGCCACCGAGCAGATTGCGTACGGCCGCGGT
This sequence comes from Nocardia sp. NPDC050193, assembly GCA_040674215.1. Lineage (GTDB taxonomy): Bacteria > Actinomycetota > Actinomycetes > Mycobacteriales > Mycobacteriaceae > Nocardia. The sequence goes on from JBFARE010000022.1 coordinate 60,412, forward strand.
CGCGATCGTGGTGCGCGGCCAGAGCGAATTGACGCCTACACCATCGGATTTCAGTTCCTCGGCCAGCCCCAGCGTGGTCAGCGACATCCCGTACTTGGCGATGGTGTAGCCCAACGAGGAACCGGCCCATTTGGGGTCCAGGTTCAGGGGCGGTGACAGCGTGAGGATATGCGGATTGCGGCCGGCCGCGGCGGAATCGCGCAGCGCCGGTATGCACAGCTTGGACAGCAGGAAACTGCCGCGGCAGTTGATGTCCTGCATCAGGTCGTACTTCTTCATCGCCAGCGAATCGGTGGGGGACAGATCGATGGCGGAGGCGTTGTTGACCACGATATCGATACCGCCGAAGCGCTCGGTGGTCAGCCGGACCGCCTCGGCGACCGATTCGTCGATCCGCACATCGCCGACGAACGGCAGTACGGTCGCCCCCGCCGCCTCCAGTTCCGCGGCGGCGGTGTGAATGGTGCCCGGCAGTTTGGGATGGGGCTGATCGGTTTTGGCGATCAGCGTGATGTTCGCGCCGTCGGCGGCCGCCCGTTTGGCGATCTCCAGCCCGATTCCGCGACTGCCGCCGGACATGATCATCGTCCGGCCGCTCAGCGGCTTGTCTCCGGTTGCTGTCATTGCCTGCCCTCCTGTTGGTCGCGGGCGCCGACCGCCGTGCGTTCGGCGCTGCGCTTCGAGCGTAGGCAACAGGTCCGGGCTTGCCCAGGGACCGCGCGCACCGGTCTGCGAGTGTCGGGCAGAACGCCGGAGTCTGCCGACTCGGCCGCAGCGATTCACAACTCTGCCCGCCCGGCCGGCGTGCCGGCAGGCGCCGGGCCGGGTCCGCATGCGGCGGGCCCCGGGAGACCTCGCCGCATGCGGACATCCGCTCACATCGTGGCGATCATCAGGATGTTCAGCAGGAAGATCAGGGCGACGAAGGCCCAGATCACGTACATGACCACAATGCCGGGTGTCTTTTGCGGAACCGGGCCGATCGCTCCGTTGAGGAAGATGAGCGCCGGTGTCCGGTAGTAATACCGGACGGCCTGCCCGGGCTGCACCGGCACCGCCACATCGGCCGGACCCATATCGAACAACCAGGGCGTCGCGACCCGCACGTGGTACTGGCCCGGGCCGACCGGAATATGGTTGGCGCCCCACCTGGTGTTCGGCACCCGCTGCCCGTTCACCGTGATCTTCGGCTTGGTGATGGCGAGCAGGAACGCCATCGGGGTGTAGGAGCAGTCCACCGTGATCCCCGGCGGGTCGTTGGGCGCCGCCTGGGGCGGCTGGCCGTAGGGTCCGGGCTGCCCGCCCGGACCGAACTGGGCCGGGGGCTGCCCGGTCGGCTGCGCGTACGGGCCGCTGGCGTACTGCGGCTGGGCGGGCGGCTGCCCGAAGCCCTGCGGCGGCTGGCCGGGCGGCGGGGCCCCCCACGGCTGCGGACCGCCCTGTGGCCCCCCTGGATAATGTGGCTGCCCACCCTGGTTCGGTGCCGGCGGCGCGAACTGCTGTTGCGGCGGCGGGAACTGGCCGGGTGCGGGCTGGCCCTGTGGCGGCTGACCGCCGGGGTAACTCATCGATCTCCTCCCGAATCATGCAGATTGCCAGCCGAACTTACCCGGCGGGGAGGAATCTCTCGCATCGGCCGTCAACCCTGGTTGTCCGGTGGGCGACCGATTCGAGCGCCTGCGGGTGCTGTGGGCTAGTCCGGTTTCTGGAACTGTTCGTTGCGGCCGAGGCTGCGCAGATGGAACCACTCGCGCAGGCCTGCCGGATCGCGGCGGGTCACCAGGAAGAACCAGGAGAACCGAATCCATTCCTGGGGCAGCAGCTTTCGCATACCCGGCTGGGACATGAGATAGCCCCGGTTGCGGTAGGTGAAATACCGCTTCACGGGATCGTCCGGGTACTGGGTGTGCATCCGGCCACCGAGGATCGGCTTGAACTCGGCCGCGCCGTTGGGGTGCAGATACGCGGTTTGCAGACAGGTTCCGAAGGGTAATCCCGACCTGACCAGCCGCCGGTGCACCTCGACCTCGTCGCCGCGCACGAACAGCCGCAGATCCGGTACGCCGATCACGTCCACCGCCTGCGCGGAGATCAGGGCGCCGTTGAACAGCGACGCGATACCGGGCAGGAAGTCCTCGCCGCCCAGTTCCGACCGCAACCGTCGCCACACCACGCCGCGGCGCAGCGGGAACGCCAGCCGGTCCGGTTCGTCGATATCACAGACGACCGGTGAGACCTCCACCAATTCGTGGCGTCGCGCGCAGTCGAAAAGGGTGGCCAGTACCTCGGGGCCCTCCGGCCGGCCGTCGTCGTCGGCCAGCCAGACCCAGTCGGCGCCCAGGCTCAGCGCATGCAGTATGCCCAGCGCGAAGCCGCCCGCTCCGCCCAGATTGTGCGCCGAGCCCAGATAGGTGGTCTCGATGGGCTGATCCGCCACCAGTTCGGCTACTTCGGCCTCGTTTCCGTTATCGATCACGATCAGGTGGTCCACGGCGCGCGACTGCGTGGCGACCGCTTTCAGCGACTCGGCGAGCAGATCGCGGCGCTTGTGCGTGACCACTACGGCGACGATCTTGGCGTCCGGTCCGTACTCGACCTCCGGCAGCACCGCGGCGGCCGCGTCGTGCTCCCGCGCGGGACCCGGAGCCGAATGCCGGGGGCCGTCGGTGCCGCGCCCACCGATGACGGGCGCGTGATCGCGCTTCTCCTGCGCTTCCGATACCGGCTCGCCGGATACCGGCGCGGGCGCTACCTCGTCGCGCTCGTCTTTCGCCTCCGGAGCCGAGCCGCCGTGTCCGCCGGGCGCGGGCGCTACCGGGTCACGCGTCGCTTCCGCCCCGGAGCCCGGCTCGCTCGCGCCGTCTTCGGGCACCGGCGAGGGTTCTACGGGGTCACGCGTCGCTTCCGCCTCCGGGCGGGACTCGCTCATGCTGTGTTGTTCGAGCATGAGCGAGGGCCCTACGTGGTCACGCTCCGCTTCCGCCTCCGGGCCTGACTCGCTCATGCTGTGTTGTTCTCCAGTTCTCGTTCGCGGTCGGCCGACTCCGGGGCCGACGCGTCGTCCGCACGATCGGACTTCTCGGCCTCGATCTCCCGCAGGACCGCCGCCACATGATTACCCGCGTCCGGACCCTCGTAGGCCCGGACGACTTCTTCGATTCCGCCCTGCAATCGCACCTGGCCGTGGTCGATCCACATGGCGGTATCGCAGAGCTGGGCCAGGAACTCGTTGGAATGGCTGGCGAACACCAGGATGCCCGAGCGGGCGACCAACTCCTGCAACCGGATCCGCGCCTTCTTCATGAATTCCGCGTCGACCGCGCCGATCCCCTCGTCGAGCAGCAGGATCTCCGGGTCGATGGAGGTCACCACGCCCATCGCCAGCCGTACCCGCATACCGGTCGAATAGGTGCGCAGCGGCATGGACAGGTATTCGCCGAGTTCGGTGAAATCGGCGATCTCGTCGATCTTGGCCAGCATCTGCTTGCGGGTCTGCCCCAGGAACAGGCCGCGGATGATGATGTTCTCATAGCCGGAGATCTCCGGGTCCATCCCGACACCCAGATCGAACACCGGCGCGACCCGCCCGCGGATCCGCGCGCTACCACGCGAGGGCTCGTAGATCCCGGACAGCAGCCGCAGCAGCGTGGACTTGCCCGCGCCGTTGTGGCCGACCAGGCCCACCCGGTCGCCCTCTTTCAGTGACAGGTTGATATCGCGCAGTGCCTCGACCACCACGACATCGGACTGGTTGCGGCCGATCGAACCGCCCGCCTTACCCAGGAACGCTTTCTTCAGCGACCGGGATTTCGCGTCGAAGATCGGGAACTCCACCCACGCATTGCGGGTTTCGATACTCACGTGATCAGTCATGATCGCCTGACTCCTAAACCCAGTAGGGCACGCGCGAACGGTACCGGCGCATTGCCACAGCAGCCGCGATCCAGCCCACCACGGTGATGGCACCGACGATCGCCCAGTGGTACAGCTTCTGGTCGTCGCCGAGCAGCGGTGCGCGCACGATCTCCAGATAGTGGTAGGTGGGCACCACTTCGGCCAGCCGGGCCCGTTCGGCGACCTGACCGCCCTGCTCGTGCAGGCTCTTGGTATTCCACATCACCGGGGTCAGCACGAACAGCATCAGCGTCATACTGCCCAGGATCGGTGCGATATCGCGGTAGCGGGTGCTGAAGATACCGAACAGCACCGAAACCCACATCGCGTTGAGGAACAGCAGTACCAGGGCAGGTATCGCGAGGATCACGGTCCAGTGCAGATCGCGCCAGACACCGAACAGGGCCAGCACCACGAAGTAGATCAGCAGGTTGTGCGCGAAGAACAGGATCTGCCGCCACACCAGCCGGTAGACGTGCACGCTCAGCGCCGACGGCAGCTGTTTGATCAAACCCTCGTTGGCGATGAACACATCCGAGCCCTCGAGGATCGAGGCGTTGATGACATTCCACACGATCAGACCGACCGCCACATAGGGCAGATACTCGGTCAGCGGCTGACCGAGCAGCGCGGCGTACAGGATGCCGATGGCCGTGGCCTGCACACCGGTGGCGATGGTGATCCAGAACGGACCCAGCACCGACCGCCGGTAGCGCTGCTTGATGTCCTGCCAGCCCAGCGACAACCATAGTTCGCGCTGCCCGAAGCCGTCGCGGATATCGCGCCAGGCCCGGGACCAGGACTGCGAATCCGACTCGATGGGATCCGCGGCGGTCACCTCGGTGATATCGGAGACGGCGGTATCGGCGCCGGCGACCGGGGTCTGCTCGGAACTCACGGGCTTCTCATCTGCGGCGGGGTCGTGGTCGGGGCGCACCGGGCTCTCGTCGGTGCTCTCCGGATCGTCAGGGTTTACCAGGTCGGAGCGAGCGGAAGCTGCAGGCACGGTGCACGACACTACCTCGGTCGGCGAGTCGCGGTACCGGCCGGCTATATACCACCGCCGTTCAGAGGTATTGCCCGGTGCCTCCGATGGACTGGCCCGGCTGCGCGCCGCGGCCCTCGGCGGTATGGATACCCGGAGGCAGGGCGCCCTGGCGCATCTGCTCGAGCTGTGCCCGCGCGGCCATCTGCTGGGCGAACAGCGCCGTCTGGATGCCGTGGAACAAACCTTCCAGCCAGCCCACCAGCTGCGCCTGGGCGATCCGCAGTTCCGCGTCCGAGGGGACAGCGTCCTCGCCGAACGGCAGAGCCAGCCGTTCCAACTCCTCGCGCAGCTCCGGCGCCAGGCCCTGCTCCAGCTCCCGGATGGAGGATTTGTGGATCTCGGCCAGCCGGGTCCGGCTGGCGTCGTCGAGCGGAGCCGCCCGCACCTCCTCGAGCAGCTGTTTGATCATGGTGCCGATCCGCATGACCTTGGCCGGCTGCTCGACCATATCGGCCAGCGATTCGGAGGTGTCGCGCTCGGCGCCCTCCTGCTCGGGCGTCTCCCGCCCGGGGTAGGACGCGCTTGCCGCGGCGCCCGCGGGCAGCACCAGCGGACGGCCCTCGGGACCGATCACGACAACGGGATCCGATGCGTCATCCGATTGCGTCATGGTCCCCATCATGTCGTGTTCGCGCCGAACGCGCTAAAGCCGGTGGTGGTGACGCGGGTTGCGGACCCTGGACCAGGGTTACCGGAATATGTGCGCTGCCTTAAAGTGACCTGCATGACTTACGACGTCGCGCGGGTCCGGGGCCTGATCCCCTCCCTGGCCGACGGCTGGATCAACCTGGCTCCGCAGGCGGGCATGCTTGTTCCGGATTCTGTCTCGCGCGCGGTGTCCATCGGTTTCCGCTCGTCGTCGTTCTCCCACCTCGGTCGCCACGGTGCCGCCAAACGCAGCGCCGAAATGCTGCACGACGCCCGTGTGGCCGTCGCGGACCTGGTCGGCGCGGATCCCAGCGGGGTCGTACTGGGGCCGGACCGCGCCGTCCTGCTGGCCTGGCTCGCCGAATCCCTGAGTTCCCGGCTGGGCCTGGGTACCGGGATCGTGCTTTCCCGGCTGGACGACGAGGCGAACGTGGCGCCGTGGCTGCGGATCGCCAACCGTTACGGCGCCCATGTGCGCTGGGCCGAGGTGGAGATCGAGACCTGCGAGATGCCGGCCTGGCAGTTCGAGGAACTCATCGGGCCCACCGCCCGGCTGGTGGCGCTGACGGCCGCCTCACCGATCGTGGGTTCGGCTCCCTCGGTGCGGGTGGCGGCCGAACGGGTGCACGAGGTCGGGGGCCTGCTGGTAGCGGACGCGGTCGGCGCCGCACCGTACGCGCTGATCGGTATCGAGGACCTGAACGCCGATGTGGTCGCGTTGAGCGCGCCGAGCTGGGGCGGTCCGCAGGTCGGCGCGCTCGTCTTCCGGGACCCGGCGTTTCTGGACCGGATCCCGTCCATGTCGTTGAACCCCTACGCCAAGGGCCCCGAGCGGCTCGAGGTCGGCGGGCACCAGTACGCGCTGCTGGCCGGTCTCACCACCTCGATCGATTATCTGGCCGGGCTCGACGAACGGGCCCGCGGCACCCGCCGGGAACGGCTGGAACTGTCGATCACCTCGTTGCAGGACTACCACGACCAGCTGTTCGACCATCTGATGAGCACCCTGGAGAAGATCGGCGGGCTCACCGTGATCGGCCGGGCCTCCACCCGCATCCCGACGGTCAGTTTCACCATCGACGGTATGCAGGCGGAGAAGATCGCCGCCGAGCTGGCGGACAAGCGCATCAATGTGCTGGCGGGCTCGCACGGCGGCAGCCGGTTACTGGACGCACTGGGTGTGAACGACGAGGGCGGCGCGGTGACCATAGGTCTCGCGCCGTACACGACTCGGCGGGAGATCGATCAGCTCGGCCGGGCCCTGGCCGCGCTCGGCTGACCTGCCCGGGCCACGTTCGGACACGAGCGCGGGCCCGTCGTGGTCGGGATCTGCTCCTACCGGCCCGGTTCGCTCGCGGCCTCCTCGCCGATCCGCAGGATCACCTTGCCGAACGTATCGTGCTCGTCGAGCAGCTCATGCGCCCGGGCGGCCTCGGTGACCGGAACCTCGGCGTGGATCACCGGGACGACCGCACCCGTCTCCAGCAGCGGCCAGACGTGGGCCCGTACCTCGGCGATGATGTCGGCCTTGCTGCCGCGGCCGGTGGCCGGCCGATCACGCAATTTGATCGCGCGCACCGTCCCGCGTTTGGCCATGAGCTCGGCCAGGTTCAGTTCGGCATTCACCCCACCCTGCATACCGATCACCAGAACCTGCCCGTCCAGGGCCAGCGCCGCCACATTTCGTCCGAGATAGGCGGCGCCCATGTTGTCGAGGATTATGTCCGCACCGGGTCCGCCCAGTCCCTGTTCGGCCCGGATCAGATCGACGAAATCGTGTTCCCGGTAGTTGATGAGCACACTCGCGCCCAGTTCCGCGCAGCGCGCCAGTTTCGCCGCCGACCCGGCCGTCACCGCGACCCGGGCGCCCAGTTGCGCCGCCACCTGGATGGCGTGGGTGCCGATACCGCTGCCACCGCCGTGGATCAGCAGCAACTGCCCGGAGTGCAGGCCGGCGGTCAGCACCAGGTTCGACCAGACCGTCGCCGCGACCTCGGGCAGCCCCGCGGCCGCCGCCAGGTCCACGCCGTCCGGCACCGGTAGTACCTGACCGGCCGGGACCACTACTTTCTCGGCGTACCCGCCGCCGGAAAGCAGCGCGCACACCCGGTCACCGGGCGACCGGTCCCGGACACCTTCGCCGACCGCCGCGATCACCCCCGAGCATTCGAGCCCGGGCACGGCGGTGGTGCCCGGCGGGGGCGCGTACAGGCCTCGCCGCTGTAGCAGATCGGCCCGGTTCACTCCGGCCGCCGCCACGTCGATCAGTACCTCGCCGTGCCCGGGTACCGGGTCCGGGGCGTCGGACCACTCCATCACCTCGGGGCCGCCGAATCCGTTCAAGTTGATCGCACGCACGGGACCCATACTGCATCAGAAATTGCCGAGAGGGTGCCCGCGACTGGCCGGACACGGCTACCGTGAGCGCCGTGAGCAGCTTCATCGACTTCCAGAACGAGATCTACCTCCAGGGAATGGGCGGGACGGTCCCCGAACTGCCCATGACCGCGGACGGGCTCGCGGATCGGGCCCGGGAGTTGCTCGACGCACGCGCGTACGCCTATGTGGCCGGTAGCGCCTCCACCGGACGCACGGCCGCGGCCAACACCTCCGCGTTCGACCGGTACCGGATCGTGCCGCGCATGCTCTGCGGGACCAGTGGTCCGGGTGCGCGCGATACCGCGGTCGAAGTGCTCGGCACCAAACTGGCCGCTCCGGTGCTGACCTCACCGGTCGGGGTGCTGGAACTGTTACACGAGAAGGGCGAGGTAGTGGTGGCCCGGGCCGCGAAGGAACTGGGGGTCTGCACCGTCCTGTCCACCGCGTCCTCGTCGACCATCGAGGAGGTGGGCGAGGTCGCCGGTGACTGGTGGTACCAGCTGTACTGGCCCGCCGACGACGAGCTGGCGCGTTCGTTCGTGGAGCGCGCGCAGCGGGCCGGGGCGAAGGCGATCGTGGTCACCGTGGATACCCCCTCCCTGGGCTGGCGGCCGCAGGATCTCGAACAGGCGCATCTGCCCTTCCTGCTGGGCAAAGGTCTCGCCAACTACCTGTCCGACCCGGTCTTCCGGGCGAAGCTGGCCGCGCCACCGGAGGAGAGCGAGGACGCGCTGCGGATGGCCATCCTCACCTGGGTCGGCCTGTTCGGCAACCACACGCTGCGTCCCGCCGACCTGGCCAAGCTGCGCGAATGGACCGATCTGCCGATCGCGGTCAAGGGCGTGCTCCATCCGGATGACGCCCGGCTGGTGGTGGACGCCGGCGCGGACGCGGTATGGGTGAGCAACCACGGCGGCCGGCAGATCGATAATTCGATCGCCGCGCTGGACGCGCTCGGCGCGGTGGTCGGCGCGGTCGGGGACCGAGCCGATGTGCTGTTCGACTCCGGTGTCCGCTCTGGCTCGGATGTGCTGGTCGCACTCGCTCTCGGCGCCAAAGCGGTGGGTTACGGCCGGCCCTGGGCCTACGCCCTCGGTATCGCCGGCAGCGCGGGGGTGCGCCACGCACTGCGCCTGCTGCTCGCCGATTTCGATTCCGCCATGGGGCTTTCCGGCTGCGCCGACCTCGCCGGCATCACCCGTGACCTGCTCGCCGTACCCCGGTGACCGCTCGGCCGGCCGGCCGGGGACCGGTGGTCGCCTTTGGGCCGCTCCCACCCCCATCGGTTACCATCGAGGCCCTGGAGACGTGGCAGAGCGGCCGAATGCACTCGCCTTGAAAGCGAGAGTCGTGAGAGCGACCGGGGGTTCAAATCCCTCCGTCTCCGCCAGAATCGGCAGTTCGATCGACTGTCAACCCCGGGGCCGCGGCCCCGTCGCAAATGGCCTGTTCCGCAAGAGAGTTCGGTAGGTCGCGCGGTGGTCGCGGCCGAGTGGTTGTCCCCCGCCCGTCCGGCTGTGCAATGGTTTGCCGATGCAGAGCACGGTGTGGGAGCGCCGCGGGAGGGAGGGGTCGAATGCCGGAAGAACTCGATGTCGATCCGGAGGAAGTCGACAAACTCTCGGCGAGCTTGCAGAAGCTGGCGGATGAGAATGCGAGCGCCACGGCCTACATCGACAAATGGCTGGTGGTCGACAACACGGTATGGGGCGACGGTGGACTGATCCGGCTCGGACTGAGTGCCATCAGCGAGGCCCATGCGAAGTTGAAGCCGAACTACGAAACACTGGGCCGGCTGTCCGCAGCCGCCGCGACCGAACTGGCCGCGGTGGCGCAGATGTACCGGACTACGGACCGCGCGAATGCCGCGGCATTGGACCGCACGTACGAGGCCGGTAAGTGATGGCCGGCGCACCTGTCGAGAAATTGGCCGAGCCCGCGCTCGAGGATCCCATGAACGACAAGTTCGAGTTCCTCGTGACCTCCAACGAGATCTCACCAACGTATTGGGCGTGTACCTGGCTCAAGAATGTTGTCGGCGTGGACCCGGTGGAGTGGTTCTCGCAGAAGGTCGCCGGCGATTGGGAGGCGCTGCAGCAAGCGGGTGTGGCAGTCGATAATCTCGCGGCCTACAACACGAGCTTCGCCACCGAGGTCGAGAACGCGGCCAAGGCGGTCGACCCCACCTGGGATGGCAACGCGGCCACGAACGCGCAAACGTATTTCGCCGAGCTGGCGACCGCGGTCACGGCTCAGGTCGATGCCTTGAACGCTGTCGCCGACGAGATCAAAAACTACGCCAACGCCGCGTACTACGGCGCGAAGACGATCGGCGATTCGGTACAGACGCTGCTGGATATCGGCGCAATCGCGATCATCGAATGGGCTGCGGTCAAGGTTTCCGCGGCTACCGGTGTCGGGGTCGTCGCCACTGCGGCGCTGGTCGCAGCCGCTACCCTGACCACCCTCCGGGCAATCGCGGAATTCAACATGATGGTCTCGAAGCTGTCCGCCCTCTACATCGGTTTGGAAGGGACGGCCGGGCTCATCTACGCGGGCCTTGGTGCGATCCAATCCGGCGACCTACCCACACTGCCGCAGAACTCCTACGACCATCCAGGGGCATGAAGTGAGTTCACCGGAGCCGGTACACGACCTCGCGCGCGGCGATATCGGGGTCTCGCGCCAGCTCTCGAAGGCGCTGCAGGTCATCATGGCGGGCACAACCGACCCGCGGCTGAAAGATCAGATCCGTGCCATTCTCGACGGCCGGGCCAGCGCTCGGGAATTGATGCACAGCGACGCTTTCAACGCGGTTCTCGATCAGACCATGCCCGCGGCGATGCAGCAGTTGGCGGAGATGCCCGAGGAGGAACGCCAGCGGCTCGCGGAACAGGGACAAAGACAGCTCGACCAGCTCCGCGAGCAGCCGTCGACATGGTCGGTCCCGGCGCAGTCGGCCGAGCCGTCGCCTCCGCAACAGTCACAAGTGGCGCCGCAGTCGCCCGTGTCCTCTGCGGCGAGCGCACCGCCGGGCCGACGCAGGTCCTATCGCGACCAGGTGGTCACCCCTGACGAACCCGATGAAGACGACCTCTACTTCCGTGATCGCTGGAAGAACGGCTGGCTGCAGTGACCGGGCGGCAGAAGGTGCTGTTCGAGACCGAAATGGATCCGGACCGTGTCCCGCTTCTCACGACAGCACCGCTGATCCTGAGACTTGCCGAGTCGCTGCCCGATGTGTGCAGCGAACACGGCTGGCCTGCTGTGGAGAGTCGTTCTTTCACAGTGAATTCCATGGGGCAGCCGGGATCGGAGATTCCGACGATGCGGGCTTTCCTCGGATCGATCAGGCCGCCCTGGAAGCCCCGGGAGAACTACGGGGTGCAGGCCTGCCTCCGGTTCGAGTATCCGGCCTGCGAATACTGCATGCACGAGGTCCGTCGGTTCCGGCGGGTTGCGCTGCTGATACTGCTGATCGTTGTGGTGGCGATCGGGGCGCTGGTGGCGGCGGTTGTTTTCCGGGTCGAGCAGCTCTATGTGCCGCTGGGCTTCGCCGCCGTGCCCGGATGCTTTCCCATCGCCATGGCCGTCGGTCTTGTCTCGTGGGTGCGGTCCGGCTACTTCGCGGACGTCTGGTTGACCGATTCGACCGAGCAGTTGATCGTATCGGCGCACCCGGACTTCGTTACGGCCGTGGACCGGCTTCGAGCGGAGGCACGCGACTGAGGACCGTCTCCTCCACCAGGTTCATCTCGTTCCACAGCCGATGCCAGTCCGCGGCCTGCCCGGGGCGGCCGGCGTATGCCTGTGTGAGCTCTTCCCGGAAATTCCGGCTTCGCGCGGAGTAGGCGTCTTCCTCGGCCGGCGTGCGTGGGCGATCCCGCTCCTCGGTCAGGACCAGTCCCCCCTCCGGCGATGCGGACCATTCGCCCGTCGCCGTCCGGTGGTTCACGTACAGCAGGTCGGAGCGGGTGCGCACCCGGATCTCGTCGACGGCCACCGGTGGATGCGGCGATTCGAGCAGGCGCAACAGCTCGGCCGATCCGTCGAAACAGATGTCCTGCGCGCGGGCGGGCACGTATCGGCCGGTGCCGTCGCGCAGGCGCTCACCGAGGAAGCGGGTGAGTACCGATGCTCCGCTCTCCACACGTGATACCGCCACGGCTTCCACGGCCGAGTGATAGGTGTGCACCCGGAAACGGTCGATGACCCCCGCCGCCCGGCTCGGGTTGCCCGCACCCTCCTCGAGGACGGCATTCCGGCGGCCCGCGATCACATGGTCGATGGCCATATCGAGCCATCGTTCCGCGGTCGGATAGAGGTGGTCGCCGGCGGTGAAGTCGTCGCGCGCACGAAGTTCGGCGAACATCGGGTGGTACCGCATGTAGTTGTCGGCGATCAGCGGGACCGCGCCGCCGCGGTCGCGGAAGGACGCCACGATGGTCCTTATGGCCGTGGACTTTCCCGCACCCGGCTGGGCCAGCGCGACGACCAGGCGGGGCCGCCCCGCCGCGGCCCTGGCCCGACCCGGGATATCCAGCTGTTCGGGAACGATTCTCGTCTCGAAGATCCGGCGCATATCGTGATCGGACAACGCGAAGCGAAGGGCGCTCTTGCGCAACTGGCCCGCGAATCCGTGTATCGATCCGCTCAGTTCGCCGCTCGCGGAGTAGATCGCGTTGCCGATCTGGCCGGCTCCCCGCGCCGCGACCGCCGAAACCGGTGACCGCAGGCACTTCACATCAGTCCACAGGATGCGATTGTGTCGGATTCTCGCCGGTGGGCAGCCCACAGTGCTACTCGGCCGCGGCTCCGGGGGCCTGCCGGAGCGGCCACGCACCTCGGCGGCGGAGCGCAACCGGTTCACGTCCCGGGTCCCCTCGCTCCATGTCGGCATATGAGATGGGTCGGTGCCGCCGTCGGCTGCGACGCGGAACACGGCCCGTATGAGCGCTGCCGGCGCGGGTGTTGCGTACGGTGGACACGTGACGCAATCGAGCGACGTAACCCCCGGACCGGCGGCGACGCCGGTCGCCGGACGGTGGCCCGCGGTTCTCACCTGGCGCGCGCACGACGGCTCGCGGATGGAATCGGTTCGCGTAACGCTCAACGGCAACCGGATCCGCGCCAGCGGCCGCATCATCGGCAGCGGGTGCGGCGAGCACACCGCGTTCAGCGCCTCCTACGACCTGGTCACCGACGAGAACGGGGCGACCAGGCGCCTGTCGATGAGCAGCACCACCGCGGCCGGGGAGCGGCACGCGTCCCTGGCCCGCGACGAGGAGAACTACTGGCTCGTCGACGCCACCGGCACCCATATCCGGTCCATGTTCGGTGGCGCTCTGGACGCGGATGTGGTGCTCAGCCCGTTCTTCAACACCCTGCCCATCCGCCGGTTCGATCTGCAGCACGCCATGGAGGATGTGCAGGTCCCGGTGGTCTATGTCCGGTTGCCGGAGCTGACGGTGCAGGAGGCCGATCTCACCTACAGCAGTGCCAAAGACGGGATCAGCGTCCTTTCGCCGGTGTCCAGCGCGACCCTCACCGTCGATCCCGATGGTTTCGTGCTGGACTACCCAGGCCTGGCCGAGCGGGTCTGAGTACGGGTCAGTCGCCGGCCGGCGCCGCGAGGTGGGTGACGACCCCACCCGCCCGGCCCGCTTCCTGCAGTTTCTCCAGCCAACCCGCCGCGCCCGGGGAGATGTCGGTGATCTCCCAGCGCTCGGCCGCTTCATAGCGTTGCCGGGCGGCGTGACCGGCCGCGGTCAGGTCGGCGAGGGAGGTCTGCGCACCGAGGGACTCCCGGGCCTCACCCAGCGCGGTCAGCGTCTCGTCCAGTACCGCCAGCAGCGCCTCGGAGTTGGGTTCACAGATCGCCCGCACCAGATCGGGTGCGGTGCCCGCGACCCGCGTGCCGTCCCGGAACGACCCGGCTGCCAATCCGAGCGCGAGGTCCCCGCCGCGGGCCCCGGCCACCGCCAGCGCTTCGGCGAGAACATGCGGTAGATGGGAGATCCGGGCCACGGCGCGGTCGTGTTCGGAGGCGGTCACCGGGACGGCCACCGCACCGCAGTCCAGAGCCAGCCGGGTGACGCGCGTCCAGACGTCCGCGTCGGTGCCCGGGTCCACCCCGACCGCCCATGCCGCGCCGCGGAACAGTCCCGCATCCGTTGCCTGCCAGCCCGATTCGGCGGTGCCCGCCATCGGGTGCCCGCCGACATAGCGGGCCTCGAGCCCATACCGCCGCACCGCCGCCGCGACAGGGGCCTTCACACTCACCACATCGGTCAGCGCGCACCCCGGCGCGTGTTCGGCGATCGCGTCGAGCATGGCGTGCACCGCCGGCATCGGCACCGCCACCACGATGAGGGCATCGGCTTCGGCGGCCCGGCGCAATACCGCCGCGAGATCGTCGCTGACATCGAAACTTGAGGTCCGGGCCGCCGCCACGCCCGGCGCCGAGCGGTTGTATCCCCAGCATGTCCGACCGGCCGCGGTCGCCGCACGCAGCAGCGAGCCGCCGATCAAACCCGTTCCGATAACACAGAGCGCCGTATGGTCGTCAGCAGTCACCGGAACAGATTCGCATACGACTTCATCTAACGGCCCCGGGCCGACTACCGTTGCGCCCATGGCAGCACAGCGCTCGGGGACGAACAGGGCGACGTCGGATGATTACGACGACGTGGAGGGGTTCGCGGTGGCCGTTGTCCGGGAAGACGGTACCTGGCGGTGTACTCCGTTGACCTCGGCAGCGCTCACCACCCTGTCGGCCGCGGAGAACGAGTTGAAAGCTCTGCGTTCCTCCGGCGCGGTCTTCGGACTCCTGGACGTCGACGACGAGTTCTTCATCGTGGTCCGGCCCGCTCCCAGCGGTACCCGGCTGCTGGTGTCGGACGCGACCGCGGCGATCGACTACGACATCGCCGCCGATGTTCTCGAGGAACTCCATGTCGAGATCCCCGATATCGATCCCGACGAACTCGACGATGTCGAACCGTGGGAGGAGGGCGACCTCGGCATCCTGGCCGATCTGGGTCTGCCCGAACCGGTGCTCAGTGTGATCCTCGCCGAGACCGACCTCTATCCCGACGAACAGCTCGCGATGATCGCCCAGCGGCTGGGCTTCGCGTCGGAGTTCTCCGCGGTGCTCGACAAACTGCCCCGCTGAGGTGAGCGTTCCGCTCGCCGATATCGAGATGGTGCGTACGGCCCTCGCCGTCGCCGCCACCGTCGACCCACGGGATGTACCCGTGGGCGCGGTGGTGTTCGACGACCAGGGCCGCGAGCTGGCCCGCGCCGCCAATGCGCGCGAGGCCTACGGCGATCCCACCGCGCATGCCGAGGTGCTGGCCCTGCGCCGCGCGGCCGCGGTGCACGGCGACGGCTGGCGGCTCACCGGCACCACTCTCGCGGTGACCCTGGAGCCGTGCACCATGTGCGCCGGCGCGCTGGTGGCGGCCCGGGTGGATCGGCTGCTGTTCGGGGCGTGGGAGCCCAAGACGGGGGCGGTCGGTTCGCTGTGGGATGTGGTCCGCGACCGGCGTCTCAACCACCGGCCCCAGGTACGCGGCGGGATCCTGGAGACCGAATGCGCGGCGATCCTCGACGATTTCTTCCGGGTCCGGCGCTGACTGCTTCTCCGGGGAGGGGCCCGTGCGTGTGGGCGCCGCGGAAGTTCGCAGGTCGCGCCCCCGATTTAGGGATATGGGGCGGTTCCGGTATTGTTGCGGGCGGTGGCGTGTCCGAGCGGCCTAAGGAGCACGCCTCGAAAGCGTGTGAGGGGTAACCCCCCTCCGAGGGTTCAAATCCCTCCGCCACCGCTTATGCCCTTCGCCTGAATCGCCAGGTGAGGGGCTTTTTTCTTCCCCGCAGAACTCCTGCGGGGGCTCAGTGCCCACGTTTTGCCCACACTCCGGCGGGGCGTACGCGTCGTGTTTCGCCTGCGCGACCTTGTCCAAGTCGTCGTCGAACAGGTCCGCGTAGGTGTTCAGTGTCTCCTTGGCGTCCTTGTGTCCGAGTAGGCGCGCCAGCGCCAGAACGTTCGCGCCGGCACTCACCGCCAGCGACGCACACGTGTGCCGCAGATCGTGAGACGTGATCGGCTGCACCTTCGCCCGCTTCACCGCGCCGGTA
This sequence comes from Nocardia sp. NPDC050193, assembly GCA_040674215.1. Lineage (GTDB taxonomy): Bacteria > Actinomycetota > Actinomycetes > Mycobacteriales > Mycobacteriaceae > Nocardia. The sequence continues at coordinate 76,520 of JBFARE010000022.1, forward strand.
AGACCCTGCTTATCGGCGGTCAGGAACCGACCACCGGTGCGGCACTCATCCCGAGAGGAAGTCGAGATAGCCGCCCGGTACCGGGCGGCTCCCTCTTCGCGGTAGAACAGCCGAAGCATGCTAGGTTCGGTGCCGATTCCGCGTCAGACAGGGGAGCCATGGGCGTCACACGCGTACAGGTCGCACCGGCAAAACCGCGGACTGCGAGTGCATTACGCAACGCCGGACCGGGTGAAGAGTTCGCCGACGAGTTGACGGTGAGCGGTGTCCGGTACTCAGGGACTAGCGCCGGTCTCGACGGTGGAGAAGCTATGGCGGTGAGCGCGTCGGAATTTTCCGGGGCGCGCATCGGCTGCACGCTGAGCCGGACCACGTTCGACAACTGCCTGTTCGACTCCTCGGATCTGTCGAACCTGCGCGCGGACGAGACGTCGTTCCTTGAATCTGCATTCACGCAATCACGGCTGACCGGCCTTTCCCTCTTCGAGGGCGTGCTGCGTGATGTGACAGTCGATGACACACGCGCAGACCTGGCGTCATTCCGAGGTAGCAAGTTCCAGAAGGTGGTGTTCACCGGCTGCAACCTTGCGGGTGCGGACTTCCAGAGGGTCCGGTTCCGCAGCGTCCGATTCGAGAGTTGCGACCTCACCGGCGCGCAATTCTCGCAGGCGAATATCGAGCACAATACGACGTTCGTGGACTGCCGACTGATAGACGTGCGCGGCGTCCGCGGACTGAAGGGCGCACAAGTGCGCGGTGACGACCTGCTCGGGCTGGCGGGAAGCCTGGCCCGAGAGGTCGGCATCGACGTCGACTGGTAGCTCAGGCCGCGACCGCGTAGGTAGAGAATCTGTCCCCAGAAATCGACTCCTCCACGTAATCCCAATCCAGGGAGAACGCGAACTCGGCAAGTTGGTGCACGAGCAGCTGCCCATAGGGCGTGAACAGCTCTCGCTTGTTGTTCAAACCGTCGCAACATTCCCGCAGCGAGCCCGTGAACTTATCGACCAGTTCCGTCTCGCCGCGCTGGTGCTGCATCCACATCAGCGGCACGGCGACGACAGCCGAATGGAAGGCACGGTCAAGGGGGCGGAGCTGACCGAACTTCACCGCAGACAGGACGCGGTACCGGTCGGCGGCGAGTGCGGTCACAGGCTTCGTGTAGAGCCCGTGGACCATGTCGCCGACGAACAAGTTCAGGTGTGTGGCCTCATGGACGAGAGACTCCGCGAAGTCGTACACGGTCCAGTCCGCTCCCGGGCTCAGGGCCACCAGGCCGGGCAGGTGCGCAGCCGATCCGCCCCCGGTGCTGTCGGACGGCAGCAGGATGACATCGGTGACCAGGAGATCGACGAGGCGCCCGAGATCCGTGTTCAAGTCGCGGACATACTCGACGGCTTGCGAGACGCGGCCGGGCCACACGTCGCGCTCCTCCACAGTCGACGGCCGCAGGCCCTTGAAAATCCCGTCGAAGACGTCGGCCTCGGCCAGATAATCTCCCCAACTGCCGTTCTCGTAATGGATTGCCGAACCGTGCAGCGGCGCGTCGATCGGCCGGTGCCGGCTCACTGCCTCGCGGTAGGACGAGGGCAGAACCGCGTGGTCGGGGGCTTCCCCGATCACCGCCCGTGTGTACCTGGCCGCGTTCTCGTAGGCGTGGCCGACATTCAGGAAATGCATTGCGTAAGTCCAATCAGAAAGTGTGTGAGACGAAACGGGCGGGCGGCGGTGTACCCGCCGCCCGCCCTCAGGTTTCGGTCAGCAGACCTATCAGGTCCAGCCGCCCATCATCGCCGCGTTGTCGTCGCCGCGGAACCGGGCGATGCGATCCCGCACCGCCGCGTCGGCCGCCTCGGAGTCCTCCGCCGCCCGCTGCACCGCGTCGCCGACGATCGAATCGTTCTTGAGATTGCTCATTGCATTCCTTCCGGTTTCCATTTTTTGATTCCCTGGCCAGGGCTTATGGGCGGGCCACATACCCGCCAGCTTTTCTTCGCAGCAGCGCTGATGGTTCACGGCAGGGCGAGGCCGGGGTCGCCGCCGAGCACACCGGCGGCAGTCACCACGTCCACGAGCTCGGCCAGCGCCCGCCATTCGTGGCTCGATCGAGCGTCGGTGAGGGTGAGGTGTGGAGCAACCAACACCTCGGCCCGGTAGTCGAGTACGTGCTGGATGGCGATCAGTGCCGCGATTCGTGGCACGTCCGTGTCCGTGACGGTTGTAAAAACCACGTCCAGATTGTGTTGCCGGATCAGCCGTTCCAGGTCCTCGGCGTCGTGGTCGGCAGGGCGCACGACAACCGCGCGCCACTGTCCGCTCCGTTCATCCGACACGGCACACCTCCTCGGTCGGCGCTGCCCATAGATCGGCGACGGTCGCGGCGAAATCGTGCGATGCGCTCCTGAACCGATGGCCGGCCTTCGGGCTGCCCCGTGACCGGGCGTAGCTTGGCGGCGATTCGGTGGAGGGTCGAGAGATCATCCCGCACGCCGCACCTCCCGGCCCGCCACCGCGCAATCACGCCGTCGATCTCGTCCTGCATCGCGGGGGCGTCCGTTGCCGGTGTATCGAGGCAGCGCAAGCCCTCAAGACACCGCTCGATAGTCGTGCGGTCGTAGCATTCGCTCTCGCGCCAGAGCCGCAAGGTAGCGGCCATGGCCTGGTTGTGCGTGACCCTGGCTGGTAGGGCCGGTGACTCCTGGCGCATTGGAGACCTCGGAACGTTTGTTGGGGTTGGTCCATTCAGCATCCTTTGGTCGTTGCAGTTGAAGGACTCACCGAGCCCGCACCGGGCCCGTACTCTGGCAGTACTTCAGCTGACGGGAGGGCACTGAGAGATGACGATCGTCAAGTGGACCGGTACGAAGTCACCGCACTGCGCACAGCGTTGCGGGACACGCAGGATCAGTTCGTCGACCGGATCGGGTGCTCGGTTGAGGCCGTCAGCAAATGGGAGCGCAGGGGCGCGACGATCACTCTGGGCGCGAAGTACTCCGAGTGCATGGACACTGCGCACAGCAGACTCGACGACGAACAGCGGGCCCGATTCGATGCCGCGCTGCGGGATTCCGACGAACGCCACCAAATCGCGCCGGGTGCATCGTCAGGACTGGGTGATACAGGAGTTGTACTTGAGGTACAGGAAGTCGACGAAGTGAGGCGACGCGATTTCGGAACCACTGTCATGGGTTTGTCCGCCCTCGCTGCCAGCGTTGCGAACCCTGACGTAGGGGTGACGTATGTTCCGGTATCCGACATGGTCAGCAGTGCCGGTGTGGCCCCCGAACTGGTCGACTACTTCCGGTCTCAGCTCGCAGGGCACTACACCGCGGACATGTACCTGGGGCCGCGCTACCTGATCCCCACCGTGCAGACGCAGACCGAACTCATCGCCCATCTCGCGGGCACGGCCGATGCACCTGTACGGCGGGGCCTGCTGGAAATAGGCACTGCGTACGCTGCTCTCCTTGGATGGCTGTACCAGGATGCGGGCGACCGTTCAGCGTCGGGGAAGTGGCGCGACACCACGCTGTCGCTCGCGCACCGCAGCGGAGATTCGCAGCTCGTGTCCTATGCCCTGTCCAACATGGCGATGCTCGCGCTGGACAACCGCGACGGTCGTGCTGTCATCGACTACGCGCGGGCCGCAATGGCGGCCGGGACGAGGTTGTCCGCCAAGGTTCGCGTGATGGCGCTCCAGCATGAGGCGCAGGGCCACGCCATGCTCGGTGATCGGGTCGCAGCGGATCGGTTGCTCGACACCGCAGTCTCCCTCATCCGCCGGATTGACGACGAGCAGCCATGGGGGAACTCTTGGCGCCGCACCCCGCACTATGTCGTGGTGCAGCGGGCGACCTGCTACGGTCGCACCGGCAACGCGCGGGATGCGGTCAGCGCCGTCGCCCTGTGGGACGAGACCATGGATTCCATGCCGGAGTCTGCGCGCCGCGACAACGCGGTTTTCCGGGCGCGGCAGTCAGCTGTCCTCGCCATGGTGCCGGACCCCGAACGCGCCGTTTGGTCAGCATCGGAAGCTGCGGAGGCCGTCAAAATCACTGGTTCTGCCAGGCTTCGCAGCGAGCTGAAGGGGTTGGCCGCCCATGCTCGCACGTGGGCGCACACCTCCGCAGGACATGAGCTGCGCGCCCTCGTAGGGTCCGTGGCATGAACGCTCTGCCTGCGCCGCTGGACGACAGCGAGATCTCCAACCACCTTGAAGCCCTGCCCGGGTGGGTACGCGACGGTGACGAGATCACGCGCACATTCGCCCACACCTACCACGAGTGCGTGCACTTGGCGGTGTACGTCGCGGCGAAAGCCCGCGAAGTCGGTCACCATCCCGACATGCTCATCACGTGGCAGCGGATCGAGTTCCGGATCACGACCCACGATGCCGGGCGGAAGTTGACCGGGCGGGACTTCGACCTCGCGCGGGATATCGACAGGATTGCGGAGGGCGCCGGCGCAACTCCGGCCGATGTGAAGCCCTGACGTAGTCCAGCTGTGGCGCGGCCCGATCCCGGGTCCGTGCTCGCCTTCGCGGAGTGCAAACCGATCTTTCGGCACGGGGCGCACTCACGGTGCGTGTCCTGCCTGATCGTGCAGGCAAGGCCGCCCGCCGCTGCCCACATTTTGCCCACAACACCACTTGATACTCGGTGATCTCAGTTGAATCCGAATAACCTGTTTTCGCAGTTGAGGGTGGTTTAGGGGTTGCTACCAGGGGGTAGTAAGAGTTCAAATTTCAAATCCCTCCGCCACCGCTCCGGCCCCTTACCTGAAATGCCAGGTGAGGGGCTTTTCAGTGGTATGGCCGAGAAGGCACCGCTTCGGGGGCCGGGGTGGCCCGAGTCGCCGGACAGCGTTCGAGATGCAGTGTGCAGGTGGGGTTCACCCGGGGCAGGGCACGCGCGGCGGCTTCCTGCATGGGAGTGGGGCCGCAGACGTAAACGGCGGCATGCGGGTTCGCGCGGGCCAGGATCTCCTCCATATCCGGCGTCCCGAACTCGTCGTCCGGCCGGATGACCGCGCCGGGGACCCGGTCGAGGAAGGGCATCGACTCCCGGCTGCGCCCGACGTAGACGAGGTGGCCCCGCCGGCCGGCCGCCTGGGCCATGGGGAGGATGGGGGTGATTCCCATGCCGCCGGCGACGAAGAGATACTCCTCCGCGTCGATGAACGGAAAGGTGTGCCGGGGGCCGTGGACCCGCAGCGCGTCACCGCTGCGGAGGGTTTCGTGGATTTCGATCGAGCCGCCGTTGCCGTGTGGCATGAGCCGGACGGCGATTCGGTAGGCGGAGCGGTCGCGGGGATCGCCGCACAGTGAGTACTGCCTGCGGCGACCGGACGGTAGGGACAATTCCAGGTGGGCGCCCGGCAGCCAGGCGGGTAACGGGTCGCCGTCGGGGTCCACCAGGACCACGGTCACCACGTCGACGGCCTTGCGCCGGATCGCGGCGACCACGAGCCTGCGGTTGAACCCGCTGTGCCAGAGCACCTTCGAATGCGGCAGCAACGAGGCGGGCCGGTGGGCGACGAATATGGACCGGCAGACGTCCACGGCCGTGCCGATCATCTGGAATCCGCGAGCCGGTACCTGGGTGCCCATCACTTGTCTCCCGATAGTCGGGATGTACGACGCACCAGGGTGAAACAAGCGGCTGCTTGGCTGGTCTGCACCATTCGGCGAATCTACATCGCAACATAATTAATAGCAATGTTGCAATATTGCGAGTGCCCGATAGGTGTTTGCGCTCACGCGGTACTTGCTAGCGTTAACTGCATGTCCGCCGCGTACACATCGTCACCCGGACTGCAGGACGGTATCGAGGCTCGCATTCTGGACGCGGCGTTGATCAGATTCAGCGAGTTCGGCGTCAAGAAGACGACCATCGAAGACATTGCCAGGCAGGCCGGTGTCGACCGCGTCACCATATATCGCCGCGTCGGTTCCCGCGACGATGTGGTGCAGGCGGTCGTGAGCCGAGAGGTAGCCGCGGTCCTCATCGAAGTCGACGCCATTTCCACCCGGCACTCCAGCCTGGCCGACCTGATTGCCGATATATTTGTGACAGTAGTCACACGATGGCGTGATCATCCGCTGGTCAAGCGCATGTTGACCGTCGAACCCGAACGCATTCTGGAAAAACTGACCGTGGAGGGTGGTCCGGTCTTCGCCATGTCGGTGGCGGCCGCCCATACCGCCCTGTGCCGCGCGGCGGACGCCGGACTGTTCACCGAACCCGCCGATCTGCTGACTCGTGCGGAAGTGGCGTGCCGGCTGGTGCACTCGTTCATTCTCTGCCCGTCGGGCCTGGTGCCCCTGGAGTCCGACGAGCAACTCGACGAATTCGCCCGCGCCTACGTGGTTCCCATCGTGGCCTCCGGGCAGTGAGAACCGAGCCGCCCGGCGGCGGCGCAGCGGACAGCAACTGACCGCAACGGATGTCATGCTCGCGCCATGACCACTACACCGCTGATCAGTCCCGTATCCGAGCTCGGCAACGGTTACGGGAGCGTCAACGCATTCGCCGCGGTCAAGGGACCCGGTGGCGCCCGGTCCTTCATCGAATTCCTGGGCGCGGTGTTCGACGGAGTGGAGACCCCGGAGGCACACGCCGTCGACACCGACGGCCTGCTGATCCACGCGGAAGTGCGGATCGGCGATTCCTGCCTGATGGTGGTGGACTCCAAACCGGATTGGGTGTTCACCCCGGCCCTGCTGCAGGTCAATGTGGCCGACTGCGACGAAATACTGCGGCGGGCCGCGGCCCGGGGCGCGCGGATCATCACCGACACCACGCCCTTCTACGGCGCTTCCTCCCTCGCCCGTTTCATCGATCCGTGGCGCAATGTCTGGTGGCTGTTCGGACCTGCGATCGAGAACGCGCCGGAACCGACCTGGGACCCGGACGCGGCGACGGAAGAGTCCGAGATCCACGCGACCATCTGCCGGGCCATGCGGGAATTGTCCGCCCCGGTGGGCTCGACGACGTAGTTCCGGCGGTGGCGGTTCTCCGCCAGTTCGCCGGTGCCGGCAGCGGCAGTGTCACGGTTTCGGCGCGGACCGCGGAAAACCACGGGCAGCGTGCGATGCCCTGGAGAATCGAAGGCATGACCGGTCTCGTCCTGACGCCCGAACGTCGAACCGAATTGGCCGCGTTGCTCGACGACGAGGCCCGGTTACGCACCGACTATCCGAAGGTCGCCGAGTACCTGTCCACCGCTGCACTGCTGGACGGGACCGGCGATCCGCACGCCGACGCTGCCTTCGACCTGCGGTTCGTGCACTACATGACCGGAGGCGAAACCGAGTCGGGCAATCCGTACTGGGATATCGTCGGCCCGGCCGTCGGAGCCGCCGGTGCCCGGCGGGTCGTCGACGGCGGCAACCCGCGGGGGAGCGTGCGGCTGGGGTTCGCCCAGACGATCCTGCAGGCCGCCTACGCCTATGCGATCCCGGCACCGGAAACGCTCGACTGGATCGTGGCCTTCGGCGCGGGACACCCCGTGGTCGAGTTGGGGGCGGGCCGCGGCTACTGGGCGAAACTGCTCGCCGACCGGGGTGTCGCGGTGACGGCCTTCGATTCCGCGCCCCCGGATACCACGTTGAACGTGTCCTTCCCGGGCAGCGCCGGGCACCCGGCGGTGTGGTTCCCGGTCGCAGCGGCCGAAGGGTTCGCGGCCGGGCTGGACGGGAACTCGGTCCTGTTTCTGTGCTGGCCTCCTGGGTGGGGCGATCGTATGGCGTCGGCCGCACTCGAACTCTTCGAGTCCCGGGGTGGCCGGCGCCTGATCTACGTGGGCGAACCCCAGGGTGGCAAGACCGGCGACGACGCGTTCTTCGATCGCCTCGCAGCCGGGTGGTCGCTGGAATCGGTGGACGAGCGGCACGTCTGCTGGTGGAATCTCGGTGATGTCGCCCAGGGATGGGTGCGGAATGGAAACCGGCCCCGGGCCTGATTCCGGTATTGCCCGGAAGGTGGGAAGGCGCCGTGATCGGCGCCCTCCGCCTCATCCGCCTACCCGGCTCCGCCACGGCGGAGCGGCCGGTCGCCGCGGCCTGTCACCGCAACGCCACCACAGCGCCGCCGGAGAACATCGCATCGTGGAATTCGATGGCCACGGGTTGCGCGTCGGCGGGGATATCGAAGGCGATGACGACCTCGATCTTGTTGCCCGGATTGATATCGGCGCTCACGATCGCGGAATCGTTCACATTGATCTCGGCCATGCTGTCGTTGGTGAACTTTCGACCCTGGCTGTCGATCAACGTCTGGTTCGTGCCGAAATAGGACTGCGGCCGGTCGCCGATGTTGGCGACCGTCGTGTGTATGAGGACGTACTGGCCCTGCGCCTCTTTCTGCAGATACGGGTTGGTGCCCACCGTTTCCAGGCCTGTCTCTACCTCGGTGACCAGGAACTCGAACTTGCCGTCGCGCACCGCCGAACCCGCTGCGGCGGCATCGGATTCGGCGGCGGCCTCGACGGGTCCGGCCGAGCTGGTGGCCTTGTCGGAGTCGCTGCCGGCCAGGCCGACGATGGCCGCACAGCCACCGAAACCGCAGAGCAGGACCAGGCCGACGGGAATCAGCCACGGCCACTTGGCCTTCTTCCGTGGCGGCTGATGCGGGTGGACCCCGTAGTGCTGGGCAGGTGGATAAGGCTGGTGGGTCAAGGTTTCCCCTGTTCAGGTTGGTCGGAGTGCGCAGTCCGAATCCCGGCCCATGTCCATATCCAATGGAGTGTGATGTGTTACATAATTCGCCAGAGTAACTATTAATAGTCGGCATACTCGGTCCACCGACTCCGACGGCGTGTGTCCATCCGGAACGCGATCGCGAAACGGCCTAGAGCTCACCGTGGCGACAACGCCCCGTTCAGAGCAGGCCGGCTCGCCGTCAGGAGGCAGCGCCGTTGCCGGACGACCGTTGCCGCGCCCTCGAACGAATCACGTAGATCGCCACTCCCGCAGTGGTAGCCGCCACACCGGAAGCCACTGCCGTCCAGGGCAGGGTGAAGGCCAATACCAGGCATCCGAACAGGCCGAGGACCGGGATCACGCGTGGTGGCCGGTTCTCGGCCGCGGTCAGCGTCCGGGCGGCGGCATTGGCGACGGCGTAGTACAGGAGCACGCCGAAGGATGAGAACCCGATGGCCGAACGCACATCGGCGGTCGCGGTGACCACCACGACGACCACTCCGACCCCGATCTCGGCGCGGTGCGGCACCCCGAACCGCGGGTGCACCGCCGAGAGCGCCTGTGGCAGGTACCGATCGCGTGCCATGGCCAGGACGGTGCGTGAAACCCCCAGGGTCAAGGCGAGCAGCGAGCCGAGTGCCGCCACCGCGGCACCGGCGCGGACCACGGGTTCGAGCCAGGTCACACCGGTGGCATGCACGACCTGTGAGAGGGGCGCGGCCGCCGCCGCCAGCTGCCGGGGACCGAGCACGGCCAGCGCGGCCACCGCGACCACCGCGTAGACAGCCAGGGTGATGGCCAGCGCGAGCGGTATCGCCCGCGGGATCGTGCGCGCGGGATCACGCACTTCCTCGGCCAGGGTGGCGATTCGCGCGTACCCGGCGAACGCGAAGAAGAGCAGTCCCGCGGCCTGGAGAATCCCGCCGACGGTCACCTCGTCGTCGACCACGAGGCGCACCGTTTCGGCGTGCCCGGTGGTGACGGCGGACACCACCACGGCGGCCAGCACACCCAGCACGACGGCTACCACGACGCGGGTCACCAAGGCCGATTTCTCCACCCCGCGGTAGTTGACCGCGGTTATCGTCACCACGGCCGCGACGGCGACGGCATGAGCCCGGTCCGGCCATACATAGGCGCCCACGGTCAGCGCCATGGCCGCGCACGAGGCGGTTTTGCCGACCACGAAACTCCAGCCCGCCAGAAACCCCCAGAACTCCCCGAGCCGCTCCCGGCCGTACACATAGGTGCCGCCGGAAACCGGATACCGCGCCGCCAGCCGAGCCGACGAGGCGGCGTTGCAGTAGGCGATCACCGCCGCCACCACCAACCCGGCGAGTAGCCCGGCCTCCGCCGCGCGCGCGGCCGGCCCGAGCGCGGCGAAGATTCCCGCACCGATCATCGATCCCAGACCGATCACCACAGCGTCGGAGAGTCCGAGCCGCCTGCGCAGCCCGTCGGGAACCCGCTCCGGCGGGTGGTCCGGAGTAGACGATTGATCGGCCACAACTTCTCCTAGCAGCATGCCGAGCCGACAGCTCGGACAACCGACGGGCCGATTCGCAACCTATGCCCCGACCGGCGCCTCCGCTACCCGGCCGGACGCCCGGCGCACTCAGTCGATGCCGGCGCGATACCGGGTGACCGCTTCCTCGATCTGCCGACTGTCACCGGAGTTCTCCCGCTCGACGGCCCGGAGCACGTCCGCGATCTTGGCCATGCGCCGCTCGACCTGTGGGCGGTAGTTCTCGATATCGGGCTCGTCGTAATCGGCGATCGCCGACAGGACCTCATCGAGTTCCGTCGCCACATCGGCGGCCCCCAGCTCGACCAAGCGGTCGCGCACAGCGGTCAGCTCGTCGCTCCGGCCGAGCAGATCCTCGGGCCCCAGGTCGGACAGATACTTGTCGCCGCCGCCGCTCATGTCTGCGTCCTTCCAGCTCCGGGTTGTCGTGGGATCGGTCTTCGTCGCCGGTGTAACCACTTTCTCGCTTCGCTATCGAATACTGTCGTTCGGCCCGACCAATGTAGCTATCTGGTCGGTCGCTTAGCATCGCGCCCACCCAGACCCGATACGACCCGATGGTCCGCGAAACGGTGCGGGCTCTGGCGGGCGCCGAAGCCCGCAGGGTCGACGCTGTGCGACGGCCCGACGGAAAGAATCTGCTCCCGGCTCGCAGCCGGCATTCGAACGGGAGTTCCAGGGTGGGGCCCGCCGCCGACGCGATGCATGCACTCGAAACGCCGATCGGCCCCCGATCCGCTTTGGCGGATCGGGGGCCGATCTCTGTGCGCCCGAAGGGATTCGAACCCCTAACCTTCTGATCCGTAGTCAGATGCTCTATCCGTTGAGCTACGGGCGCGTACGCGTATTCAGTTGTCGCCCGGTTTCCCGGGCGTGGCGGAGGCGAGAGGATTTGAACCTCCGGTCCCCGTGAAGGGACAACTCATTAGCAGTGAGTCCCATTCGGCCGCTCTGGCACGCCTCCTGGAGCCTTCTCTTCGAGGGCACCGGTCCTTTCGAACCGCCGAGCAGAAAGGCTACCCGAGCTTGTATGAAAACTGCAAAACGGCTGGTCGATCAGCGTAAGTGGCTGTCGAACCAGTCGAAGATACGGGTTCGGGAGTCGATCAGGTCGTCACCGTCCTCACCGCCCGGGCGATCGGCGCGGTGGAGCCGGCCGGGGTAGGTGACCACGAGGCTGGCGACGGCGGCGGTGGCGGTGGCGTCCCGGAGGGCGTCCACATCGTCGGCGGAGGTTTCCGCCTCGGGCCCGAACAGACCCAGCCAGGGGGCCTGTAGGCGGGGGGCGGCCACCACGAGTGCTTCGGCCTGGTCGGTGATGGGAGTGGTGATGCCGGTGGCGCCGACGCTCACCGCGGCGCCGACGGGGCGGTTGGTGGCGACGAGGAAGGTGGCGGTGCCGGCGGTGTCGAAACCGAGCACGCCGATGCAGTCCGGGAAGACGCCGCGGTGGGTGAGCCAGTCGAAGCAGGCGTCGAAATCCTCGAAGAGTTCGTCGCCGTACACCCCGGACGACGACGCGGTGGCGCGATGGAAAAGGTTCGGTGCGACGACCAGCCACCCCTCGCCCGCGAGGGCGCGCATGAACTCCAGCAACGATCCGGTGAACTCGCGGGCTTCGTGCAACAGGACGATCCCGCCGCGCGCGTAACCGTCCGGTTCGATGACTGTGATGGGCACATGTTCGTCGGCTTTCGGGCTGGTGGCAGCCCCTGTCGGCGCTTGGTCGTGTCCGTTCGTTTCCGGTTCGCCGCGCCGCAGGAGCGCGATATCGTCATAAGTGCCCGACATGTTCCCAGCGTAGGGCGATATCCCGGGACCGGGGAGAATTAGTGGTTGAGCAGCCCGAACGTGGCTCGATCGAGACCGGAACTAAGCTCGTTACGTGACCGCGCACATCCGGCCGGACCTCGATTCCATTCCGGCATACGTTCCCGGCCGCAGCCATCCCGGCGCGGTCAAGCTGGCGAGCAACGAGACCACCATCGGTCCGCTGCCCGCCGCGAGCAAGGCCATCGCCGAGGCGGTGGAACTGGCCAACCGTTACCCGGACAATCAGTCCGGCGAACTGCGAGCGGCGCTGGCGCAGTTCCTCGGCGTCGAGCCGGCGAATATCGCGGTCGGTTGCGGAAGTGTGGCGCTGTGCCAGGAGTTGGTCCAGATCACCTGCGGGGACCCGGCCGACGAGGTGCTCTACGCATGGCGTTCGTTCGAGGCGTATCCGATCATCACCCAGGTCGGCAACGCGACCGCGGTGACCGTGCCCCTGCGCGACCATGTCCACGATCTGGACGCGCTGGCCGCCGCCGTCACCGAGCGGACCCGGCTGATCTTCGTATGCAACCCGAACAACCCGACCGGCACCGCCGTCGGCCGGGCAGAACTCGAGCGGTTCCTGGACCGGGTGCCCGGCAATGTCCTGGTCGCGCTGGACGAGGCCTACTACGAGTACCTGCGGATGACGCCCGGTGATCACCCCGACGGGGTCGAGCTGGCCCGGAACCGGCCGAATGTGGTTGTGCTGCGGACCTTCTCGAAGGCCTATGGGCTGGCGGGCCTGCGGGTCGGGTACGCGGTGGGCGCACCGGAGGTCATCGCGGCGTTGCTGAAGGTGCATATCCCGTTCAGCGTGAGCCGGGTCGCGCAGGCCGCGGCCATCGCCTCCCTGGAGGCCCGCCACGAACTGCTGGACCGCACCGAAGCGGTGATCGCCGAACGCGACCGGATGCGTACCGCGCTGCTGGCGGCGGGTTACCGGGTGCCGGTGAGCGAATCCAACTTCCTGTGGATCACGCTGGACGCCGCGACCACCGAATTCGCGGAGGCGAGCGCGGCGGCGGGTGTGCTGATCCGGCCCTTCGCCGGTGAGGGTGTCCGGGTGACCGCGGGCGATCCGCATGAGAACGATCTGTTCCTGCGCTTCGCGACCGATCCGGACACCGCGGCCCGCTTCGCCGGCGTCTGACCGGCGGCTCAGTCGAGTCCGAGCCCGCCGGCGATGGTGGGCCAGGAGGTGACCAGTTCGTCTGCCCAGTACGGCCACGAGTGGGTGCCGGTCGGGCGGAAGTTGGCGGTATAGGTGATGCCCAGGGTGTCGAGACGCTGGGCCAGCCGGCGGGTGCAGAAATCGGTGGCGGCCTCCAGCGGGCCGCCCATCACTACGCTGGTCGGGGTTTCCGGGTTGGTCAGGGTGTCGTGGATACCCGGGCGTCCGCTGCCCACCGACAGGTAGAGCGCTTTACCGCGGAGCGCGGCGGCATGCAGGGTCACATCGTGGGCGAGCCAGGCCGGGTCCTCGGGGGCACCGAACATGTTCTCCGGGTCGCCCTTGTAGGTGGAGACGACGACGCGGGCCTGGGCCTGGCCGAGGTCGGTGCCGGTCGAGAAACATCCGCTGTGCGCGCCGACCGCCGTGTAAAGGTCGGGTTTGCGGATGGCGAGCATCATCGCGGCCTCGGCGCCCATGGAGGTGCCGATCACCGCGTTGCGGCCGTTCCCCGAAAACCGGGCGTCCAGCAGCGGGGGCAGTTCCTCGGTGAGGAAGGTCTCCCATTTGTTGACCCCGAGCACCGGGTCGGGGCGCTGCCAGTCGGTGTAGAAGCTGGCGGGCCCGCCGACGGTGAACACCACATTGACCGGTTTGTCGGCGAAGAACCGGGCGGCGTCGCCGCGGTCGAGCCAGTTGTTGCTGTCGGGCTGGGTGCTGCGGCCGTCGAGCATGTAGACGGTGGGGCGGGGTGTGCTCCGGTCGGTGGGTTGCAGGACCAGCACCTGCACCGTGCGGTGCATGGCCGGGGAATCGACGAACACCCGCATCAGCCGGTCGTTCACCGGTTCGGTACCGATGATCGCGGCATGCGGCGCCGGGACCGGTTCGGCCTTCTCCACCGGGCCGGGGTCTTCGGCGGAACCGGTATCGGGCCGCGCGGGCGCGGCATGCGGCGGTTCGGGGACGGCTGCCGCAGCGCCGGGCAGGATCGCACCGGACAGGGCGAAAGCACCCGACACCACGGTGGCCAGACCGACACGCAACTTCATGGCGCCCATCCTGCCAGACCTCCGGGCCGCGCCCGCGAACCTGAAACCAGCAGTGATATACCACTGACCAGGTACTTCTATGGTGTTGTCGCTGAGTAACTCTGGATCGGCCATGATCGACTCGCGGGCGGGCGCATATGCGACGGTGGTGTATCTCACGGCCGCGCACCGCTCCTGGAGACAGCCGCGTGCGGCAATCGCACACTCGGGCACCGCGACCCGGAAAGCCGGAAGAATCCGCGGAGTAATCTCGCTTCGGGAGCCGGACCGGATGGAGAGAGGACTTCGTGACGGGCGCGCGGATGGTGGGGCTTTTCGCCGGGATCGGAGGACTCGAACTCGGGCTGTCGGCGCACGGATGGCATTCGACGTTGCTCTGTGAGATCGACCCGGGCGCACGGGCGGTACTGGCGAGCCGCTTCCCCGACGCCGAACTGCATACCGATATCACCCGGCTGCGTGCGCTGCCGCCGGACACCGAACTGGTCGCCGCCGGTTTCCCATGTCAGGACCTGTCGCAGGCGGGCCGCACCGCGGGTATCACCGGAACCCGATCGAGTCTGGTCGACCATGTGTTCCGGCTGGTCCGGCGTAAACGTGGGCCGCGCTGGCTGCTCATCGAGAACGTGCCGTTCATGCTGCAACTCGGTCGCGGTGCGGCCATGCGCCATATCACCGCGGCCCTAGACGAACTCGGCTACACCTGGGCCTACCGGGTGGTGGACGCGCGCGCGTTCGGTCTGCCGCAGCGGCGCAACCGGGTGATCATGCTGGCCTCGCGTACCGAGGATCCGCGCACGGTGCTGTTCGCCGACGACGTGGGGCCGCGGCTGCTGGGTTCGCCCGAACACGACCCGTGCGGCTTCTACTGGACCGAAGGTGTGCGCGGCCTGGGGTGGGTGGTCAACGCGGTGCCGACGTTGAAGGGCGGGTCGGGTCTCGGGATCGCCAGCCCGCCGGCGGTGCGGCTGCCGTCCGGGGAGATCGTCACGCCGGGGATCACCGACGGGGAGCGGTTGCAGGGCTTTGCGCCCGGCTGGACCGAGCCCGCGCTGGACGCGCCGGGGTTCCGGCCCGGACAGCGTTGGAAACTGGTGGGCAATGCGGTGAGTGTGCGGATGGCGGCGTGGGTCGGCTCCCGGTTGCGTACTCCGGCCGAGCCGATCCCAGGGCATATTCCGCTGCCGCCCGGCAGTCCGTGGCCGGGCGCGGCGTGGGGCCGGGCCGGGGCGGCGTTCGAGGTGCCGATCTCGCCGTGGCCCGTGCACGATCCCTACGAGGACCTGCGCTTCTTCCTCACCGACACGCAGTTGCTGTCGGCGCGGGCCACCGCCGGTTTCCTGCGCCGCACCGGTATGGGGTCGCTGCGTTTCCCGGCCGGGTTCCTCGACGATGTGCAGGCCCACCTGGATCGGATGGGAGGCTGGGCGGCATGACCGGCGACGGCTCGTGGCGTCCGCCGACCGACGCGGCGACCAGTGCACGGATGTCGCGGCAGCGGCGCGCGCACACCGCCCCCGAACTGGCACTGCGTCGCGAACTGCACCGGCGGGGACTGCGCTATTTCGTGGACCGCGCGCCGATCCGGGGGCAGCGGCGCCGCGCGGACGTGGTGTTCCCGCGCCGGCGGATCGCGATCTATGTGGACGGCTGTTTCTGGCACCGCTGTCCCGACCACGCCACCGACCCGAAGAACAATGCCGCCTGGTGGGCGGAGAAACTGGCCGGCAATGTCGCGCGGGACCGGGCCACCGACGCGGCATTGCGCGCGGCGGGCTGGGGGGTCATCCGGATCTGGGAACACGAGGATCCGGTGCGGGCCGCCGACCGGGTGCAGGCCGCCCTGGGGGAAGATCCGACGGGCCCGGAAACCGCTGGGACGTAAACATATCCCGGAAGTAGGGTCGGAGCCGTGCCCAGTGATTTCATCGAACTGCTCACCGCGCGGACGCAGGCGGTCACCGACGCCACCCGTGCGCTGCTCGCCACCGTCGACAGCCTGGACGACGCGGCGGTCGCCGCCCCCGCGGCACTACCGGGCTGGACCCGGGGCCATGTCCTGACCCATCTGTCCCGTAATGCCGATAGCCTGGTCAACCTGCTGCTCTGGGCCCACACCGGGGTGGAGACGCCGCAGTACGCCAGCGCGGCGCTGCGGGACTCCGATATCGAGGCGGGTGCGCCGCGTCCGCTGGCCGAACAGCGCGCCGACCTGGTGGAGTCGGCCGATCGGCTGGCCGGGATGGCCGGAGTGCTCTCCGCCGAGCAGTGGCGGACCGAGGTCCGGACCAGGCAGGGCACACCGATCGAGGCGACCCGGATCCCGTGGATGCGGTTGCAGGAGGTCCTGATCCACCACCTCGACCTGGACGCCGGCTACACCCACGCGCACTGGCCGGCGGATTTTGTGGCCGAACTACTTGCCGAGGCCGCCGTCGACCTGGGCGGGCGTGCGGGCGTGCGGCCCTTCGCCGTCGACGCGACCGATACGGGTTTCACAGCGATCATCGGAGCGGGGGAGCCGGAGCAGGTCGTGACGGGGCCGGCGTCGGCGCTGCTGGCCTGGCTGCTGGGCCGCGGTGCGGACAGCGCGCTGCCGCGGCCGCTGCCGGAACTGCCCGCCTGGCGCTGAGTGGAACTGCTTGCCCGGCTCGGAACTCCCCGCCCGGCGCTGGATGCACTGTCCACCCGGCTCCGAGTGGGTTTGACCATCTGGCGCGGAGGGGACTGACCGCCCGGCGCGGAGTGGGCCTACCCCCTGGGCCGGAACGGAGAGTGGCCGGAAACGAAAACGGCCGGCGTCCGTTGCGGACGCCGGCCGTTCTCCGGAGATACCGGTGGATCAGACTCCAGCGGGTTCGGATTCGACCGCGGGGGTCTTGGCGCGCTGCTGGAGTTCCCGCAGCTTCGTCCCCTCGACATCGATATCCGGCAGGATCCGGTCCAGCCAGGCCGGCATCCACCAGGCCCATTTGCCCAGCAGTGCCAGCAGCGACGGGATCAGCACCATCCGCACCAGGAAGGCGTCGAAGAAGACACCCGCCGCCAGGGCGAAGCCCATGGACTTGGAGGTGATGTCCGGTGAGAGCATGAAGCCGCCGAAGACCGAGATCATGATGATCGCGGCCGCGGTGACCACGCGGGCCCCGTGGTGGTAGCCGCTGACCATCGCCTCCTTCGGGTCCTTGCCGTGTACGTACTCCTCGCGCATCCGGGTCACCAGGAAGACCTGGTAGTCCATCGCCAGACCGAACACCAGGCCGATCAGCACGATGGGCAGGAAGCTGATGATCGGATGGGTGTCCTTGACCAGGCCGAAAGCACCCTCCTGGAAGATCAGCACGGTGACGCCGAAGGTCGCGGCCATCGACAGCAGGAAGCCCAGCGCGGCGGTGAGCGGTACCAGGATGGACCGGAACACCAGCAGTAGCAGGACGAACGCGGCCGCGGCGACGATGGCCAGGTAGGGGATGATGCTGGCCAGCAGGACGTGGTTGACGTCGGCGTAGATGGCGGTCTGGCCGGTGATGCCGTACTCCATGCCGTACTGCGCCTTCAGCGCGGCCTCGGCATCCCGGGCGTGGGCCACCAGGTCCTGGGTCTCGGCACTGTTCGGGCCGGAATCGGGCACCACCTGGAACAGCGCGGCCTGCCCGTCCTGGCTGGGCTGCGCGACGCTCAGGTAGTCCACGCCGTCGTAGCCCGCAAGCTCGTCCCGCAGTGCGGTCAGCGCGGTGTTGCGCTGGTCCTGCGGGGTTGCGGAAAGGTCGACCGCGACCACCAGTGCGCCGTTCTTGCCTTCGCCGAAGCCCTCGGTCTGCAATTCGTAGGCCTTACGCACCGAGGAGTCCTCGGGCATGCTGTCGCCGCCGGGCAGTCCCAGGTTCAGCTGGGTTGCCGGGGCCGCGAGCGCTCCCAGCACGATCGCGCTCACCACAAGGGTCAGCACCGGTACCCGGGCGATCACGCGGGCGAAGCGCATCCCGTTGGTGACCGAATTGTCGTCCTCGGGATCGTGCTGGGCGACCAGCGGCAGTTTCGGTTTGAACAGGAACCGGCCGAGCGCGCCGAGTAGCGCGGGCATCAGGGTGATGGCGGCGAGTACCGCGAATCCGGCGGCGATGGCCCCGCCGATACCCATCATGGTGAGGAAGCCGATCCCGACGACCGACAACCCGAGCAGCGCGATCACCACGGTGAGCCCGGCGAATACCACGGCCGAACCCGCGGTGCCGACCGCCACACCCGCGGCCTCCTCGGGTGAATCCTGGACCACGAGCTCATGTTTGTACCGGGAGACGATGAACAGCGCGTAGTCGATGGACAGCGCCAGGCCGATCATGGAGGCCAGGATCGGGGTGAAGGTCGGGACCTCGGTCAGCGAGGTGCCGGTGAGGATGAGCGCGCCCGCGCAGGCGACGCCGACGATGCCGGTGACGATCGGGACGAATGCCGCCACGATGGCGCCGAAGGCGATGATCATGACGATCAGCGCGACCCCGATTCCGATCATCTCGGCCTGGCCGGATTCGGCCTGGGTCTGGGCGATGGCGCCGGTGAGTTCAACGGTCAGGCCGGCGTCGCGGCCCTGCTGGGCGATGGCCTCGGCGGCCTGCCGGTTCTCCTCGGTGATGTCGGAGAAGGACGGCATCGTGAATTTCACGTCGAGCACGGCGACGGTTTCGGGGTTGCTCTCGTTGAGCACGTTGAGCGGAGCGCCACCGCACAGGCCCTTGAACTCCGGGGAACCCTGACCGTCGAGGCAGTTCGGCTCCGGCAGCGGCGGGGCCTCACCGGGCGCGAGTCCGGCCGCGGCCTGCGCCTGTGCCTGGGCGGCTTCCTGGCTGGCCGGCATCATCGAGGTGGCGAGAACGGGGTTGACCACCTGCTCGGTGTGGTCGACGATGTCGAGTTCGTTCAGCCGCTGGACCAGTGCGTCGAGCGCGGCCATATTCGGCTCGTCGGTGAGTTTGCCGTTCTGGGCCGCGATCACATAGGTACCGTTGATGGCATCGATGCTGAACATCGCCGCCATCTGCGGCATATGTTCCTCGAGGATGGCGGTGGCCTTCTCCGACGGTAGTCCCGGCATCTCGAAGCTGTCCTGGAACGGTTTGGACAGCGAGGCCGCCGCCCCACCGAGCAGTACCAGGATCAGCGCCCAGACGGGCAGCACTATCCATTTCCGGCGGAAAGCGAACTTTCCCCATCTGTACAGGAATACGGACACGAGGGATTTCTCCTAGCGAGGCCGGGACGGTTTGGTCATATGCGCTGTGACGAACTGACGGCCGACGTCGCTATCGCGGACCGGGCTGCGCGGGCCGGACGCTTTCGCGTGCCCGGAGCCGATGGATCCGCCTACACGGTGGACGTCAGATATATCTACCGTACGGTAGGTAGGCTACCGGCAGGTTAAGTGGAGGAACAAGCTCGACTTCCGGTGCCGACAGCGCATGCCACCGGGAGAACCAGAAGGGGCCGAGCATGGCGAATCGCAGAACTGGCGACAACGTTACCGCAGGTCGAGACACCAAGCGGGCCATCCTGGACGCCGCCGTGCGGCTGTTCGTGGCCAAGGGCTACGAAGAGACGAGCCTGCGCGAAGTCGCGGATGCGGTCGGAATCACAAAGCCGTCGCTCTACTATCACTACGCGTCGAAGCTCGATTTGCTCGTGGCGATCGTCAATCCCCTTCTCGACGATCTACGCGCACTGGCCGAGGAAGTCGAGCGGATGCCTCCGGACGTCGGCGCCCGCCGGACTGTCCTGCAGTCCTATATCCGGACCATGATCCGGCACCGCGACGCGGGCGAGATGATGCTGCGCAATGCCGTTCCGATCGTCAATGCGCTGGCCGACCAGTATCCGGTGATCGTGGACGCCAACAAAGCGTTGCGGAACTGGCTCTCCGGGCCCGAGCCCACCGCGGTCCGGCTGCTGCGGGCAAGCGCCGCCATGGAAATCCTGTCCGTCGCGTTGATTTCCAACGAGATCGTGCAGGACACAGGAGATGATGTGGTGGAGGCGACGCTGCTGGAAGCGGCGCTCGCGGTACTGAAACCCGGCGCCGACTAGGTTTGTCGCGTCATCGTGCCCCGGCACAGCGAAAGGTCAGGTCAGTCGTGCACATCACCGCCAAGGTGGATCATGCCGTGCGGACGCTGCTCGAGATCACGGCATCCGATCAGGCTGTCGCGGTGAAGGCGGAGTCCATCGCGGCAGCTCAGCGCATACCACCCAAAGTGCTCGAGAGCGTGCTGGCCGAGCTGCGCCGGGCCGGGCTGGTGACCAGCCGCCGCGGCCCCGACGGCGGTTACCGGCTGGCCCGTCCACCTGCCGATATCTCCATCGCCGATGTCATACGTGCTCTCGAGGGCCCGCTCGCCTCGGTGCGGGGCCTGCGTCCCGAAGAAGTGCAGTACGCGGGAGTGGCCGAACCGCTGCGGCAAGTGTGGATCGCGCTGCGGGTGAACCTGCGCGCGGTGCTGGAGAACGTGAGCCTGGCCGATATCGCCGCGAACGGTCTGCCGGAATTCATCGGGACGCTCACCGCCGACCCCGGCGCCTGGGTGCGCCGCGAACCGCACCGCGCCGATCCGCCGAAAATCACAGGCAGCCCCACCGGGGCAGACGGTAGCGTGCGGTCATCATGTTGATCCGACTGCTCCGTGGTTTCCTGGGCCCGTACCGGAAACAGTTGACCGGGATCGTGGTACTACAGCTGATCTCGGTGATCGCGATGCTGTACCTGCCGAGTCTGAACGCCGACCTCATCGACGAAGGGGTCACCAAGGGCGATATCGGCTACATCTGGACGGCCGGGCTGCGGATGCTGCTGGTCTCCGGGGTGCAGATCATCGCTTCCGCGTCCTCGGTGTTCCTGGCCGCGCAGGCGGCGATGAGCGCGGGCCGCGACCTGCGCGGCGCCCTGCTGCACCGGGTGGGCGCCTTCTCGGCGCGTGAGGTCGGGATGTACGGCGCGCCCTCGCTGATCACCCGCAACACCAACGATGTCCAGCAGGTCCAGCTGCTCATCGTCATGGCCGCGACCGTGGCGGTGATGGCGCCCATCATGTGCGTCGGCGGCATAGTCATGGCGCTGCGCGAGGATTTCGGGCTGTCCTGGCTGCTGCTGATCGCGGTGCCGGCCCTGGCGCTGAGCATGGGTTTCATCATCGCCCGCATGGTCCCCGCGTTCCGGCAGATGCAGACCCGGCTCGACCAGGTCAACCGGGTGCTGCGCGAGCAGATCACCGGTATCCGCGTGGTCCGCGCCTTCGTCCGGGAGCCGCTCGAGACGTGGCGATTCGGGGTGGCCAACAACGACCTCACCGATATCTCGCTGCGGGTGGGCCGGTTGATGGCGCTCATGTTCCCCACGGTCATGCTGATCAGCAATGTCACCTCTGTGGCGGTGATCTGGTTCGGCGGAAAGGCCATCGACGCGGGCGAGATGCAGATCGGCTCGCTGACCGCGCTGCTCTCCTACATCATGCAGATCCTGATGGCCGTCATGATGGCATCGTTCCTGGCCATGATGGCCCCGCGCGCGGCCGTCTCGGCCGACCGGATCTCCGAGGTCCTCGATACCCCGGCGTCGGTGCGCTCGCCGGACCTGCCGAAGCCGTTCCTCGGTGATCCCGCCGCGGTGCGGGTGCGCGATGCCGCGTTCAGCTTCCCCGGCGCCGAGAAACCGGTGCTGTGCGGGATCGATTTCGAGGTGCGTCCCGGAGAGACCGCGGCGATCGTCGGTTCCACCGGGTCCGGTAAGACCACCCTGCTGAATCTGATCCCCCGCCTCATCGACGTCACCGAGGGCACGGTGGAGATCGGCGGCACCGATGTGCGCGACCTCGACCTGGCCGAATTGCGGTCGCGCATCGGACTGGTGCCGCAGAAGGCGTACCTGTTCTCCGGCACCGTGGCGAGCAACCTACGCTACGGCGATCCGGATGCCACCGACGAGGAACTGTGGCGTTGTCTGGAGATCGCCCAGGCCGCCGACTTCGTACGGGCCATGCCCCAGGGCCTGCAGACCCCGGTGGCGCAGGGTGGGACCACGGTCTCGGGCGGCCAGCGGCAGCGGCTGGCCATCGCCCGGGCGCTGGTACGCCGGCCCCGGGTGTATCTGTTCGACGATTCGTTCTCCGCGCTCGACGTGGCCACCGACGCGCGGCTGCGCGCTGCCCTGCGCCCGGCGACCGCGGACGCCGCGGTGATCATCGTGGCCCAGCGGATCGCCACCATTCGCGACGCCGACCGGATCGTCGTACTCGAGGACGGTGAAATGGCGGGCGTCGGTACCCACGAGGAATTGCTGCGTGATTGCGCGGAATACCGCGAGATCGTCGAATCCCAGCTGAGTGTGGAGGAGGCGCGATGAGGCGATACCTCCGCCGACGCTTCGGCCTCCGCCGGACCACATGTACTCGCGTCCAGGGAGGCCCCTCGGTGCGAGACCTCCGCCAACGCTCCGGTCGCCGCGGACCGCACGAACTCGCATCGGAGGAGGTGCTGTGAGGCCGGGAACGCCGGGTGCTCCGGACGCCAAACCGAAATCCTTCAAACCTTCGCTGAAACGGCTGGTACGGCGGCTCGCGCCGGAGCGGGTGCGGGTGGGTGTGATCATCGGACTGGGCATCGTCTCGGTGGTGTTGAACATCGCCGGGCCGTACCTGCTCGGTAAGGCCACCAACCTGATCTTCGACGGAGTCGTCGGCCGGCAGCTGCCGCCGGGGGTGAGCAAAGAGGAGGCGATCGCCGGCCTGCGGGCCCAGGGGCAGGACACCATGGCCGACATGTTGTCGGGGATGGATGTCGTACCCGGTGTCGGCATCGACTTCGATGCGGTCGGGCGGGTGCTGACGCTCGTGCTCGCGCTCTACCTGGGCGCCGCGGTGTTCGGCTGGTTGCAGGCCTTCCTGCTCAACGATGTGATCAACCGGGTCATCAAACGGCTGCGCTCCGATGTCGAGGACAAGATCCACCGGCTGCCGCTGAGCTACTTCGACTCCGCCCCCCGCGGCGATGTGCTCAGCCGGGTCACCAACGATGTGGACAATGTCTCGCAGAGTCTGCAGCAGACGATGAGCCAGCTGCTCATATCGGTGCTCTCGGTGGTCGGCATCCTCGGCATGATGTTCTGGATTTCGTGGCTACTGGCATTGGTCGCCCTGTTGACGGTGCCCGCGGTGGTGGTGGTGACCGCCCAGATCGCCAAACGGTCCAAACCGCATTTCGTGGACCAGTGGAAGTACACCGGACTGGTGAACGCCCAGGTGGAAGAGGCCTACACCGGGCACGAGGTGGTCACCGCGTTCGGCCGCAGCAAGCAGGTCGGTGCCGAGTTCGACGAACGCAACGACCATCTCTACAAATCCAGTTTCCGCGCGCAGTTCATCTCCGGCCTGATCATGCCGTCGTCGATGTTCCTCGGAAACATCAACTACGTGCTGGTCGCGCTGATCGGCGGGCTGCGGGTCGCCTCGGGTCAGCTGTCGCTGGGCGAGGTGCAGGCGTTCATCCAGTACTCGCGCCAATTCAGCCAGCCGCTCACCCAGATCGGCGCCATGGCCAACCTGCTGCAATCAGGGGTGGCCTCGGCGGAGCGGATCTTCGAGATACTCGACGCTCCGGAACAGAGCCCCGACCCGGCGGAGAACGTCACCCGTCCGCCCGAACGCGGCCGGGTGGAGTTCGACGACGTCTCCTTCCGCTACGAACCGGAGACGCCGATCATCGAAGATCTCTCGCTGGTCGCCGAACCGGGACATGTGGTCGCGATCGTCGGGCCCACCGGTGCGGGGAAGACCACGCTGGTCAACCTGCTGCTGCGGTTCTACGAACTCGACTCCGGGGTGATCACCATCGACGGGGTCGATATCACCGCGTTGAGCCGGGAACAGTTGCGTTCGCGGATCGGGATGGTGCTGCAGGACACCTGGCTGTTCAAGGGCACCATCCGGGAGAACATCGCCTACGGCGATCCCACCGCGAGTGACGACGATATCCTCGCCGCTGCCCGCGCGGCCTATGTGGACCGTTTCGTGCACGCCCTGCCGGACGGGTACGACACCGTGATCGATGAGGAGGGCACCGGGGTCAGCGCAGGTGAGAAACAGCTCATCACCATCGCGCGGGCCTTCCTGTCCAAACCATCCATCCTGGTGCTGGACGAGGCCACGAGTTCGGTCGATACCCGGACCGAACTGCTGGTGCAGCAGGCCACCGCGGAACTGCGGCGTGACCGGACCAGCTTTGTCATCGCGCACCGCCTGTCCACGATCCGCGACGCGGACCTGATCGTGGTGATGGAGGCGGGCCGGATCGTGGAGACCGGGTCGCACGACGATCTGCTGGCGCGGCAGGGGGCGTACTACCGGCTCTACAACGCCCAGTTCGTGGCGGCCGCGGTCGAGGCCTGACCCCGGGTCGAGGCCTGACCCCGGCGTGAGCGGGTCATGTCCGGAGGAGGCAGTGCGATGCATTCGCCTACGCTTCGGCCTCCACGTCAGTACGCGGACCGATCACCTGCGGGTGTGGGTTCCGCGGCGATCGAGACCTGAATGCCGCGGTCAACCTTGCCGCATGGGCGAGCAGTGTAGACGTTTCACGATCCCCGGACCCCCGAGCAGGAGGCCGGGTGACCAATGCCCGCCGACGGGGAGGCGCTGACCGGCACCCTGCGGGTGCCGGCGCAACCGGCCCGGAAGACGCGGGAACCGAGGTTCACACTCCGATCGGGGTGTGAACCGAGGACGCCCGAGGAGGGCGGTGTCCGATAACAACCTCGTAAGTTATCAGACACGCTGTGAGAGGATGTGCGCCGTGTTGTTGTCGGATGGCGTCGGATTCTCGTTCAGTGTCGGTACCCGCCTCGAGGGGCGGCACGGCCGCACCGGGGTGCTGCGGACCCCGCACGGAACCGTTGCGACCCCCGCCTTCGTCCCGGTCGGCACCAAGGCGACCGTGAAGGCGGTCCTGCCGGAGGCGATGAAGGAACTCGGAGCGCAGGCGCTACTGGCCAACGCCTACCACCTGTACCTGCAGCCCGGCCCGGATATCGTCGACGAGGCCGGCGGCCTGGCGGCCTTCATGAACTGGCCGGGTCCCACCTTCACCGACAGCGGCGGCTTCCAGGTGATGTCGCTGGGGGTGGGGTTCAAGAAGGTCCTGGCCATGGAGACCGTCGACGTGCGCAGCGACGACGTCATCGCCAAGGGCAAGGAACGCCTGGCGACCGTGGACGACGACGGGGTGACCTTCCGGTCGCATCTGAACGGGTCGAAGCACCGCTTCACCCCCGAGGTCTCGATGGGGATCCAGCATCGGCTGGGTGCGGACATCATGTTCGCCTTCGACGAGCTCACCACATTGATGAACACCCGTGGTTACCAGGAGAAATCGGTGCGGCGCACGCACGACTGGGCGCAGCGGTGCATCGATGAGCACGAGCGGCTCACCGCCGAGCGTGTACACCGGCCCTATCAGGCGCTTTTCGCCGTCGTGCAGGGTGCGCAGTACGAGGACCTGCGGCGCAAGGCTTCCCGGGAACTGGCCGAGATCCGCGGCACCGCGGGAACCGGTTTCGACGGATACGGCATCGGCGGAGCGTTGGAGAAGCACAATCTCGGCGCCATCGTCGGCTGGTGCTGCGACGAACTACCCGAGGACAAGCCCCGCCATATGCTCGGGATCAGCGAACCGGAGGATATGTTCGCCGCCATCGAGGCGGGCGCGGACACCTTTGACTGCGTGAACCCGTCCCGGGTGGGCCGCAACGGCGGAATCTATGTGGAGGCCGGTCGGTTCAATATCGACACCCTGCGCTTCAAACGGGATTTCACCCCCATCGACGAGGCCTGCGACTGCTACACCTGCGCGAACTACACCCGCGCCTATATCCACCACCTGTTCAAGGCCAAGGAGATGCTGGCCTCCACCCTGTGCACGATCCACAACGAACGCTTCACCATCCGCCTCGTGGACCGTATCCGGGCCAGTATCGACGGCGGTTACTTCGACGAGTACCGTGCCGAAGCACTCGGCCGCTGGCAGGGCCGCATCACCGCGCCGTAATACTGGCGGCGCCTCCGGCGCCGCGGGGTCGGGGCCCTGTGACCCCGATTCTTCACTCCGACGCTCAGTCGCTGCGCTCCTTCGCTCTGCCGCTCCAGAATCGGGGGCGGGCCCTGACCATGGGGCTGGGCCATCCGGAGTAGGCGGAAGTGGGTGTTGTCGTGCGCCTGGACCGGCCTGGGGAGGTTCACGACTCTGTCAGTGCTCAATGGTCGCCGTTCTCCGGAGTGTCGACTGCACACGCTCCGTCGGGCCAGTGCCGGGGCGGGTTCCGACCGTGAATGCCGACCGTCCGGAGTAGACAAGAGCAGGCGCGGGCGTGCCGGATTCGGATGCCGAGTGGGGGCCGGAATGTGTTGTGCCCGGCGCGGTGACCGGGCACAACAGGTCCGGGTCAGGAGCGCAGCGGGGCGGCGTCGCTCGGTGCGTAGGTGGGTTCGTGTTTCTTCAGTAGTGCGATCACCTGGTAGGTCACCGGCAGGACCAGCACCTCGCAGAGGGTTTTCCACAGGAACCCGATGATCACATAGTTGACGAACTGGCCCCAGCTGTCGATACCGATGGCCGTGGCGGCGATCGAACAGAAGATCAGCGTATCGGCGAGTTCGCCGACCACCGTCGAGCCGATCAGCCGCGCCCACAGATATTTCTCCCGGGTCCGTTCCTTGATCAGTACCAGTGTCGCGGAGTTGAGCAGCTGACCGACCACGTAACCGGCCAGACCGGCCGCCACCAATTGCGGTGTGGTGCCGATGACGCTGCGGAAGGCCTCCTGGTTCTCGTAGAACACCGCGGCGGGCAGCCGGATCGCGACGGCGAAACAGATAACAGTCAGCAGTAGTGCGGCGAAACCATAGAAGACAGCGTGCCGGGTGGCACGGAATCCGTAGACCTCGCTGAGCACGTCACCGACGATGTAGGCGAGGGGGAACAGGAAGAACGCGGCATCGGTGGTGATCGGCAGGATCTCCAGCGGTCCGAGGGTCAGCGAACTGCCGGCGAAGAACTGCACCCCCTTGGTCGCGCAGATATTGGAGACGATGAGTGTTGCGGTGAACAGTACGACGATCGGTGTGTAGTACCCCCGCGCCACCTGTGCGTGGGCCGCATGCGCGGGCGCGGGGTGTCCAGACTTGCCGGGTAAGGGGGTTTTGTTCGAATCTTCCACCCGACTATCCAATCAAACTCTCGAATAGGCTGTAGTCATGACGAACCCCGGTGAATCCGACGAGTGGTGGAAGCAGTACGGGGGGTCGGGCGTTTCGTCGGACCCCGCTGCCAGGCAGCATCCGTCCGAACCTTCCAGTTATCCGTCGGCACCGCAGTACCCCTCCACCCCGGCCGCGTCCCCCGCACCGCCGCCCGGACAACCGTCGTACGCGACTCCGCCGCCCGCGGCTCCCTACCCCGGGGCCCCGGGCTACTCGCCTTACGGTGCGCCGGGGGCCGGGTATCCGGCGGGCTACCAGCCCTACGGTTATCCGGTCAACCGCGGTACGAACGGCCTGGCCATCGCTTCGCTGGTCACTTCGCTGGCCGGTTTCGCGACCTGCGGTGCCACCTCGATCGTCGGGATCATCCTCGGCGTGATCTCGCTCAATCAGATCCGCGACAGTGGTCAGGAGGGGCGCGGGATGGCGCTCGCCGGTATCTGGATCGGGGTGGGCCTGATCGCCCTGGGGATCATCTGGTTCGTGGTGATGATCGTCGCGAGCGCCGCGGGTGCCTGACCCCGCCGGGTACTCAGGCCGCGATGACCTGGGTACCGCCCGCGAGTTTGTCGTTCCAGCCCTGCCGGTTCGGGTCCTTGTCGAGGGTGGCGGCCGTATAGAGCATGAGCGCGGCCCCGGCCACCCAGCCGATACAGGGCACGATCAGCACGGCCAGGAAGATATTGCGTTTCAGCGAGAGCAGCGGCGGGATGGCGGGCGCCCCGTCCGGTGCCACGACTTTGAGGCCCAGGATCTTCTTGCCCAAGGTGGCGCCGGTCTTCCACTCCATGAGCACGTAGTACACCAGGGTGACCGCGAAGATGATCGCGTAGCTGATCGACGGTCCGGTGAGTCCGGTCAGGTTCGGCATGAGGACGAAGTTCAACAGCAGGGCCAGCGGGAGCGCGATGATGAGATTGTCGATCAGGCGGGCCGCGAACCGCGGCCACAGGTTACCGGGGACGCCGAACGCGGGCTGATGGTGCCCGTACTGCTGCCCGCCGTACTGGGCCTGCGGGAACACCGTCTGCTGGTAGCGGGGGGCCGGCTGGGCCGGAGGGGCGGGCGGGGCCTGCCGGCCGTAGGGCTGTGGCTGCAGTTGGGGCTGTCCGGCCGGCGGATTGTAGTGCGGCGGCTGGGGAGCGTACGGGTCCGGCTGTGGCGCATACCGGCCCGGCTGGGGAGCGTACTGCCCGGGCTGCGGGTACTGCGGGGGCTGCCCGTACGGCTGCTGCCCGGCCTGGGGGTGGTTGCTGGGGTCGTACCCGCCACTGGTCATCTCGCCTGCCTGAACTCGAAATCCGAAGACCTGGTCGCAGGCCAGGTTACGGACAGCGGCCCGCGACCACCAAGCTGTCGGGGTCGAGCACCCAGGGTTCGCGGGGGAGCCGGCCCGGGTCGAATCCGGGGAGCAGTTCGGCCGCACTGTGGCCCGCCAGGCCGAGTGAGCCGGCCAGCCTGCCCACCACCTGGTCGACGGATTCCCCGCGCGCGAGCCGATCGGCCAGCGTGACCGCACCGTCTCGTTTGGCCAGCCGCTTACCCGCGGTGTTGAGCACCAGCGGCACATGCGCGTACTCGGGTACCGGCAGTCCGAGCAGCGTGGCCAGATAAGCCTGACGGGGAGTGGACGGGAGCAGATCGTCACCGCGTACCACCTGGTCCACCCCGTGTTCGGCATCGTCGACCACGACAGTCAGGTTGTAGGCGGGTATTCCGTCGCCGCGGCGTAGCACCAGGTCGTCCACCGGACCCCGGTACCGCCCGTGCAGGCGATCGGTGATCTCGAATTCCGTACGGGCCGAACGCAACCGCAACGCGGCGGGCCGGCCGGCCGCACGGCGCCGCGCACGTTCGGAGGGGGAGAGGTCACGGCAGGTGCCAGGGTAGGCGCCCAGCGGTCCGTGTGGTGCGGTGACGGCCTGCTGGATTTCCTTTCGCGTACAGAAACATTCGTAGGTCAGTCCGGCGGAGGTGAGGCGGTCCACGGCGGCGGCGTAGTGGTCGAGGCGATCGGACTGGTGGGCCACCGGCCCGTCCCAATCGAGACCGATGGCGCGCAGGTCGGCGAGCTGACGTACCTCTGCGCCGGGCCGCACCCGGTCCAGATCGTCGACACGCAGCACGAACCGGCGGCCGGTGCCGCGGGCGAAGAGCCAGGCCAGTAGGGCGGTGCGCAGATTGCCCAGGTGCAGATCCCCCGACGGGCTGGGCGCATACCGCCCCGCGGGTGCGGCGGATGTGGTGGTCGGCATCGGGGTCATGGTATGTCTCGGCGCAGCTGGGGCATCAGCCCGGACCGGTCGATATCGGTCGGTGCCCGGTGTCCGTGTCCGGCGGTCGGGCCATTGTTCTCCGGTGTGGCTGCCAGCTCCGTCAGCAGAGTCTCGGCGTGGGCGATGAGACCGGGCCCGTCGAGGTCGTAGGGGAGTTCTCCCGCCGGGTACCCGGCGGCGGCCGGATCGAAGGTCCGGAGCCGCCCGACCGCGCGTTCCAGTAGCGTACGTGCGCCTTTGGGGTTCCCACGCTGGATATGGGTGAGGCCGACCGCGTACTGCGCGAGACCCTGCCACAGCATGCGTTCGGCGTCCGGGCCGTTCTTCCAGACCGATTCCAGCACTTCGTGCGCGTTGAAGGCCAGCCCCTGATCCAGCAGCTGCTGGGCGTAGTCGAGGGCCGCGGCGGGCGCGAGGTCCAGGTCGTCGGGTATCCGCGGTACGCCGGGACTGCCCGGCGGCAGCGGGCGGCCCAGTCGGTCCCGGGGCCGGGCGTTGGTGGCGCGTCCCTGTTCGTCTCGATCGCGTTCGGGCATGCCGCCATCTTCCCGCCGCGGCACGATCGCCGATGCGGTAGGGGTATTGACAAACGATAATCAGGCCGTCACATAACAATCACTTCCGGCTATTAGTGGTCCGGTCCGGTTTTTTTGAAGCAAAGCCATCCTTATAAGTCTGCAATTACGCAGCAATACGGCATCTTAGCAGTGTTGCCAAACGTATTGGCGCAGTTCACAAGAGAGCGGCAAACCCGGTGTGAACCTGCTAGTGTTCGAAGTGCGGGGCACCCTCACATGGGGTTTTGGTCACCGCGTCAGATGTGTTCGCGGAAGTGCGAGTCCGATCCTGGCATACCGGATATTTGCTCGCTATCTGCGCGTGCATCCGTGTATTCGGTGGTATCCACCGGATACCAGCAAGTCAGGAACTATACAGGTATCGAATATGATTATCGACGCAGCGAAGGAGTGCAGTGCCGTGAAGGTGGAAATGACGGGTGCTGTGTGGCGGAAGAGTACATACAGCGGCCCGGACGGGAACTGTGTGGAGGTGGCATTTCTCGTAGACGGCAACGTGGCGGTCCGTGATACGAAGGATCACGGCAGGGGGCCGGTGCTGGCCTTCGCGCCGGGCGAGTGGGCCGAATTCCTGTCCGGAGTATCGGCAGCGGGCTCGCACGGCGCCTGACGGTTTTCCCGATATCAGGCAAGGCGGCCCCGGACCCGATGGGTCCGGGGCCTTTGCGTGCGCGGACCGCGGCCGGGTCACGCTCGGCGGTATCCATTAGGGTCGGCCGGTGATCCCGCTGGCACCCCCGGACGCGACCATGTACTGGCTCTCCCGGCGCACTCCCAACGACCAGTTCCTCCTCTACTGTTTCGCCGAATCCGCCTGGGAGAACACCCGGTTGCGCGACTCGGTCCTCCAGCGGTGCGCCGCGATTCCCGAACTGCGGGTCAGACTGTGCCCGGACCCCACCGGCCTGTCCTACCCGGTGTGGGTTCCCGCCGAACCCGAACCGGCCCAATTCGTGACGCACCGGCTCGACCGGCCGTACTGGCCCGACCTGCTCACGGCCCTGGGACGGCTACTGGGCACCAGAGTCGATGCCGCCCGGCACCCCTGGCGGCTGCACATCTTCCGCGGTATCCAGGAGAGTCCGGCACCCGAACCGGCGGTGACCGTGGTGGTGCTGCAGATATCGCACGCGCTGGTCGACGGCCGCGGCGCGTCCCGGATCGCCCGGGCCCTGTTCACCAACAACCCCGGCGCAGCGGCCGCACCGGGCACCCACCCGCTACCGCGTGCCCGGATGGCGGTGCGCGCGGGGCGCGGGGCGCTGGCCCTGGCGCCGGGCCTCGTGCGGACCTTCCGGCGTGGACTGGCCGCCGGCCGGGCCCGGACCGAACTCGCGGAACTCACCGCGGCCGGGCGGGTGCCGCCGGCCGGGCCGGGATACCCGCCGGGACCGCTCAATGCGCCGGGCGAGGTCACCGGCCATTCGGTGCGGATGCTGGTCGGCCGGGCGGGTGATTTCCGGATATCCGGCCGCAGCGTCACCGTGGTGGGCCTGACGGCCGTATCGCTCGCGCTCCAGCGGTATTTGCGCGAGCGCGGTGTGGAGGCCGTTGCCCTGGGGGCTCAGGTGCCGATGGCGATACCGCCGCGGCCCGGAGTCCGCAACAACTACCGCAGCCTCGGTGTCGATCTGGCGATCGATGCGCACGACCCGGCGCGGCGTGTAGCGGCGATTGCCGCGGATCTGGCCGCCCGGCGGGAACGGGCCCTCCATCCGCTGCTCGCCGCCCAGGACACGGTGACGGCGGTACTCCCGTCGCTGCTACTGCGGCGCGACGTGCGGAACTACCCGATCGATTTCGTACCGGAACGGATCACCGGCCATACCGTCGTCTCCAGCGTCGACCGCGGCCCGGCCGATCTGCGCTTCGGGGCGGCGCCGGTCCGGTTCACCGGCGGCTTTCCCGCACTCGGGGCGGTGATGCACCTCACGCACGGTATTCACGGGATGGGGGACACCGTCGCCTTCTCCTTACACGCCGATCCGGCGGTCGTCCCGGACCTCGACGACTATGCCGAACACCTGCGTGCGGCATTGCGCGATATACGTGACGCCGAGTGAGCGGAGGTGGCCGGCCGCGCGCCGATCGCTCAGTTCGGTTCGATATCCAGCTCTTCGCGGGTGGCACCGATGAGTTCGCGCTCGGCCGCCCGGACCTCGCCGAGCAACTGGTTCTTGTGGTCGCGCGCAGCGCGGATCTCCTCGGCCGGGGCGTCCTGCAGTTTCTTGCGCTGTAGGGTGAGCGCGGCCAGTAGCGCGTCGGAGAGGGTATCGGCCAGCCGGCGCCACTGTTTGTAGTGGTGATCCGAGCCGACCAAGCGCAGCACATTCGCGCGTTCCGAGCCGTCCTCCAGATCGTGGATCAGATCGCCGATGAGTTCGTCGGTCCACTCCTCATCCCGCCGCAGCGCCTGGCAGAGCCGGCCGGACATACTCAACGTATCGGCTATCGCGGCCACCACGGTGCCGCGGCGCCAGTTCTCACCGGCCTGCCCGAGCGCCACCGCGTGCGCGGACTCGACCTGGTGATGGGCGGCGTCGAGCTGCAACCGGGTCGTGTCGACCTGGCGTTTCGCGCTGTCGTTCTGTTGCTGTGCGGCTGCGGCCAGGGTGCGCTGGGCGCGCTCGTCGGCGGCGGCGATCGCATCCCGGTTCGTCCGGTTGTTGACCATTACCGCGATCACCGCCACGCCGCCGAGGACGAGCGAACCGAGCAGTGGCAGCCATGACTGCCACCAAGCCGGGGAACTCTGAACGACTTCGATCACCTGGGGATCCACGGCGCCCATCATGGCACCGTCGGCGCGAGCGGGCGCGACGGCCGTCACAATTAGGTGATCAGCGCGGCAAACTGCTGGATATCTTGCCGGGTAACGGGATTCGTGCTATGAGACCGGCCGATGTGCCGGGACCCGCACGGGGTATGAGCGGGCGTTTTCACGATGCGCCGGGGTGGCAGGTATGCTGCTCGGCGGAGGATTCGCCTAGTGGCCTATGGCGCTCGCCTGGAACGCGGGTTGGGTTAACAGCCCTCGCGGGTTCGAATCCCGCATCCTCCGCCACCGAATCCGCCGGTAGCAGGACCGCTACCGGCGGATTCGTTTCATTTACGCAGCTCGTCGAGTACTTTGCGGACCTGGTCCCGGCAGATCCGGTCCACCGTGGACCGATCCACCACACCGTCGTAGGTGACGTACAGGTTCACCTTGACCGAGACATTGCTGTCCTTGGCCGCGACCGTGTAGTCCAGGGTCTGGAACGACGAGTAGTCGTTGACCTGGGACGAGTAGTACGCGTCCTCGCCCAGCCCGGTCACCGCGCCGGAGGAGTAATCCGTGCCGGTGGTGGCGGTATCGGATTTCTTCCAGTCGTCGTAGCCGTAGGAGCCGTATTCGCTGTCGAATGTGACGTCCAGGCCGAGCCGGGCACTGTTGGAGTCGGTGCCCTCATTGCTGACCTGGCAGTTCAGCGATCCGCCGCCGTAACTGGCCGGGGTGTCCTCCTGATGGGTGGTCTCGTCGCGGTTGGCGGCCCACTGGTCCAGGACGGAGGCGTCGACGAGGTCGCAGGCGTTGGTGACGTTCTCCATGCCGTAGTCGCCGTCCGCCCCCTCGGACCCCGAGTCGGAGTTCACCAGCGCGATCCCCCCGATCCCGCAGATCAGCAGGATCACGAACAGCACCACGCCGACCACGATCAGTGCGGTGTTGTTCTTCGACCGCGACCGAGCGGCAGCGGCGGCCCCGTATCCGGTGGGGCTTCCGAAACCGGACGGACCGGACTGCCACGCCGGGCCCGCGGCCGGATACTGCTGCTGCCCGCTCGGGAACTGCTGCTGCCCGCTCTGCGGCTGCTGTCCGCCCGGGTACTGCGGTTGCTGTCCGCTCGAATATTGCTGTCCGCCGGGATACTGCTGTTGCTGACCGCTCGAGTACGGCTGCCGGCCACTCGGATACTGCTGTTGCCCGCTCGGGTACGGCGGCGGCGCGGGTGGGTTCTGGTCGCTGGGGAACTGCGCGGCGGCGTTCGGGTTCATCATCGTCGGATCGGCGCCCGCAGCGCTGCCCGGCTCGCCCGCCCCGCCGCCGGGTGTCTCCCACCACTTCGTCTGCTCCGCGCGTTCGTGCTCCGGCGGATTCTCGTTGGTCATCCTCGCCATCCCCTCGTGTGGTGAGGGAATATCCCCTCCGGCTCAGAAGAATGGTAGCGAGCACGGGACCTGTCCGTACCCGGCCCGGCGCGGGAGGTACCGGCCCCCCGCGGCGCGCAGTGGGGGTAGCCGCTACACTGGCCGACGGATCCCGCGCGGCGCGCATCCTGTGAACTCCCCCAGGGCCGGAAGGCAGCAAGGGTCAACGGGCTCTGCCGGGTGCGCGGGGTCCCCTTATTCAGGCGGGGGCCTTTGCTCCGGGACGCACCTCGGATCGCCTTCTCTCCTCCGGATGGCCCATCTCTGTGGCCGACGCCGGCAGGGTTCCGACCAGACCTGCCGAAGGCGGGGCGAGCGAACACAGCACGCAGACTTCAAACCCCTCCCGGTGGCGGCGGGTGCCCGGGTAACGTGGCTCGGGGCGACCGGACCCAGCGGCCGTCCGTAAGCGAGCACTCACCAGGTAGTTGGAAAGGCTGTCCACGATGCCCCGGCAAACGCAGATCGGTTTGATGAGTCCCGAGGAACTCACCGCCGAGCACGAACTCCAGTCCGCGAACTACGCGACGCTGCAGGCTGCTCAGCTCACCCTCGATCTGACCCGGGGAAAGCCCTCGCCGGAACAACTCGCCCTGTCCTCGGCGCTGCTGTCATTGCCCGGCGACGGTGACTTCCGCGACGGCACCGGTACCGACTGCCGCAATTATGGTGGGTTGCACGGGCTTCCGGAACTGCGGGCCATCTTCGGCGAACTGCTCGGTATCGGCG
This sequence comes from Nocardia sp. NPDC050193, assembly GCA_040674215.1. Classification (GTDB taxonomy): domain Bacteria; phylum Actinomycetota; class Actinomycetes; order Mycobacteriales; family Mycobacteriaceae; genus Nocardia. Next base: position 111,850 of record JBFARE010000022.1, read on the forward strand.
TAGACAATCTGATCGCGGGCAACAACGCCAGCCTGGAGTTGATGCACGACACCATCGTCTTCGCGACCCTGTTCGGTCTACCCGACTCGCCGCGGCGGTGGGCCGACGAACCCACCGTGAAGTTCCTGTGCCCCAGCCCCGGTTACGACCGGCATTTCGCGATCACCGAATCGCTGGGCTTCGAGATGATCCCCGTGCCGATGCGGCACAACGGGCCCGACACCCGCGTCGTCGCCGAGCTGCTGGCCGACGATCCGCAGATCAAGGGCCTGTGGGCGGTGCCGAACTATTCGAACCCGACCGGCGTCGTCTTCTCCGAGGACGTGGTGCGCGAACTGGTTTCGATGCCGGCGGCGGCCCCCGATTTCCGGCTGTTCTGGGACAACGCCTACGCGGTGCACCCGCTCACCGATACCGCGGCGCCGGTGCTGGATGTACTCTCGCTGGCCGCGGCGGCCGGAAACCCTCACCGGCCACTGGTTTTCGCCTCGACCTCCAAGATCACCTTCGCCGGCTCGGGGGTCAGCTTCTTCGGCGCCTCCACCGAGAACCTGAACTGGTACCTGAGCCATGCCGGAAAGAAGAGCATCGGCCCGGACAAGGTCAACCAGCTGCGCCACCTGCGGTTCTTCACCGATGCCGCCGGTGTGCGGGCACATATGCAGAAACATCGCGCGATCCTGGAGCCGAAGTTCGCACTCGTCCTGCGGATTCTCGAGGAGCGGCTGGGCGCGTCGAAGGTCGCGTCCTGGACCGAACCGAAGGGCGGGTACTTCATCAGCCTCGATGTACTCGAGGGCACCGCGGCGCGGGTGATCGAACTGGCGAAGAACGCCGGAATCGCGCTGACCGCGGCGGGTTCGGCGTTCCCGTACAAGAAGGACGCCGAGGACAAGAACATCCGGATCGCGCCCAGTTTCCCGGCGCTGCCGGAGCTCGAGCAGGCCATGGACGGCCTGGCGACCTGCGTGCTGCTGGCAGCGACCGAGAAACTGCTGAAGTAGGCGCCGGGAGGCCCGGGTCAGGCGGGTTTGCGGACGTGTACGGCGAACATGGTCACCGAGAGGTGGATATCACCGACCGCCCCGCCCCGGGCCAGATCGGCGAGTAGCTTCTCGCGTTCGGCCTCGGTGATCACCCGCCGGGCCACCGCCATGGCGGAAATCCGGCTGACCAGCGCTCCGGCTCCGGCCGAACGGTCCTGGATCAGTGCCTGCGAGCCGGTGCTCGCCACCTCCAGCCCGGCCGCGGTCAGCAGACCCGCCAACCTGCGGCCCGAGTAGGGGTTGGTCGTCGCCGAGACGAGCGTGTCCACAACCTCGCGGACAACGCGATGCTCGCCGGGATGCACGATGGCCGATCCCCAGTCGGCATCCATCACCACGGCCCGGCCACCGGGACGCAGTACCCGGGCGATCTCACGCGCGGCCCGGGCGGGTGCGGTCAGATGCTGGAACACGCGCTCACACAGCACGGCGTCGAAGGTGGCGGACCCGAACGGGATGCCGTAGGCGTCACCGGAATGGAAGGTGGCCGACGAACGCGCCGCGGCGGCGCGCGCGACGGCCGCGGCGAGCAGGTTCGGATCGGGTTCCACACCCGCCGCCGAGCCGGTGGGCCCCACCGCCTCGGCAAAGCTGATCACCTCCGATCCGGTGCCGGAGCCGATATCGACCGCGTGCTCACCCGGCCGCAGCGCCAGGGCCTCGTGTGCCCAGTCGCGTAGCCGGGTGAGTCCCGGAAGGGTGGCCTGTAGATCGCGGATATCGACCAGTTGGTCCTGGCCCGCGGCATCGAAACGGTCGGGGCGTAACCCGAAACTGTCCATGGGTCCGTGTCCATCCAGTGTGGTGGGTGGCATTGTCGCCGTGTCTGGCATGGGGGCGAGCCTAGCGGAGAACGGCACGGCGCCCGTGGGATCATCGCTGGTAGTCCAGAGTGAGGAGCAGGGCATGGCCAAGTTGTGTCTGGCGCAGGAACCCGAGGCCGATGAGTTGCTCTCGGAGAGCTCACTGGCGCTGCTGATCGGGATGCTCCTGGACCAGCAGTATCCGCTCGAGCACGCTTTCCGGGGTCCCAAGAAGCTCGCCGACCGGATGGGCGGACTGGATATCCACGCGATCGCGGCCGCGGATCAGGCCGAGTTCGAGGAGCTGGCCGCGACCCCGCCCGCCATCCACCGCTACGGCCGGTCCATGGCCCGGCGGATCCAGGACCTGGCCCGCTATGTGATCGAACACTACGACGGCGATGTCGCCGCGATCTGGACCGCCGGCGACCCCGACGGCAGCGAAGTACTGAAGCGGTTGAAGGCGCTGCCCGGATACGGCGACCAGAAGGCCCGCATATTCCTGGCACTGCTCGGTAAGCAACTGGGGGTGCGCCCGGCCGGATGGGAAGCGGCTGCCGGGGACTATGCCGAACCGGGCTCCCGGCGCTCGGCGGCCGATATCGTCGACGGCGAGACCCTGCTCGAGGTGCGCGCCTTCAAGAAGCAGATGAAGGCTGCCGCCAAGCAGAAGTGACCTGTCCTCCGGCGAGCGGGTCAGCGGATCCGGGCCAGCCGGGTGAGTTCGGCGGCCAGATCTGATTCGCCGACCGGGGTCAGTGCCAGATGGCTGCCCGCGGCCAGTAGGTACCGGCCGTCGCCGGTGAAATCCAGCCAGGTGCGGTGTACCGGTGGCGGTGACATGGGATCCTCCGGGGACACAGCGATCGTGAAGAAGCCCCGGGCGTCGATAGGCCGGTGCAGGATCTCGCGCAGCCGTTCGGCCCGGGCGGGCTGCCGCCGGCCCGGATCGGGGCAGAGCACGGCTTCCCGTGGTTCCCGCATGGCGGGAAGGGTGCCGGCTGCGGCCGGCCCGAGCGCGGTGGCGAGGTGTTTACCGATTTTCCGGGCATGACAGGCCGTGATGCTCACCTGTCCCGAATGCGCGCGGATCACCGCGCCCCAGTTCCCGAAGGCGACCGCGAGCGCGAGGATCGGGTCGGGACGGCGCCGGTCGCCGTCGAACTCGTCGCCGAAGACGGTGACCCGGGTGACATCGGTGCGGGCGAGGAAGCGCAGCGTACCGGTGAGATCGACATCGCTGTTGGGTGGAAACCGGGAGTCCAGCCCCAGCGCGGCCCGCGCACTCTCGGTGCCGACGGTGGCGCGGGGAGCCAGATCTATGGGGTGGGGCCGCCGGTCGAGCCCGGTCTCGGTCTGCCAGATATGACCGAACTCGTCCGGCGTGAACACCCAATCCATCAGCGGTTCCCGTCACCCGGTCGGGTTCGGTCAGGGTCCTCGGTTTCGGTGTACTCACCGAAGACCGGTGGGACGGCGGGCGGAGTAGCGGTCAGCTGCTCGTTCGGCCTGTGCAGATAGTCCGGACTGCTGCGCTCGCCATCGGGTGCGCGGGCCGGCAGCGGTCCGGGGGCGGCCGGTAGCGGGAATCCGCTCGGTCGCACCGTCCGGCCCCAGGGGTGTTCGGATTTCGGAGGCATCGCCGGGTCCGTCCCGGCGCCCGGGGGAGCGAGTGACTCCCCGGCCGCTTCGGTGGTCGGGCGGGGGAGGACCGAGCGGGCTGTCTGTTCGCTCTCACCGGGGCGCTGGGCGGCCGCGGCACCTGCGCCGGAATCGGTTGCGAGGTGGCCGGGCCGGGGTGTGGGCGGTGTCGCCGGGTTGACCGGGCCCGGCCGGTGGGCGCCGTGCGGTGCGGCGGGGACGCTGTCGGCGCGGCCGGCTGTTTCTGCCGGACTCCAGCCGGCGGCCGCCGATGATCGCGGCGGTGTCGCCGCCGGAGCGGGGCCGGGGTCGCCTCGGTCCGGAAGTCCGGCTACCTGCGGTACCGGACCCGGTGCCCGGATCGGAGCGCTGGTGCCGGTGCTGTCCGCGGCGGCGCGGTCCACGGTGGACAGCGTGGCCGGGGCGGTGGCGGTCATCGCCGCGCGCGCCGAACCGGCGGCGTTGCTTACCGGCGGGGAGTCGGGCGGATTCCCCGATGCGCCGGAGGGCCGCGCTGCTGTATCGGAAGGCGGCATTGCCGTATCGGGAAGTGGTACCGGTGCAGCGGGAGGCCGCGCTGCGGTATTCGACGGCGACGCCGGTGTATCGGAAGGTGGCGCCGGCGCATCGGGAGAGGATTCGGGCGCATCGGCAGGTGGCACCGGTGCCGGGGGAGAGGACTCCGGTGCCGCGGTCTCGGCGCCCGACCGCGGTGTTGCCGGTGAATCGTCGCTTTCCCCGCCGCGTACGGCGGCCGGGGCTCCGGAATTCGGATCGGTGCGTCCCGAATCGGGACCTCGGGCCGGTTCTTTCGGGGTGCCCTCCGGCGCGGACGCCGGGCTCGTCGACTGCGGCGGGGCAGCTACCTCCTCGGAGGGGGTGCGGCTGCGCCGGGTCTCCGCGGACGGCGGCGCCGCGGGTGTGTTCGGCCGTGTCGGTGCCCCCGCGGCGGGCGGCTCGTCTTCCGGGGCCCCGGGCCCCGGCGCGGTGAAACGGGGGACGGTGTCGCCACTGGCCGGGATCGTCGGGTTGTAGCCGAAGGTCATGGCATCCTGGACCTCGGCAGTCAGGGTCGCCGCGGCGGTGTTGTAGGCCGTGCGCCGCTGCGCTCCGGCGGCCGCCTCGACAGCCGGGTCCGGATCCGGCAGGTAGGGGCCCGGGGGTGGCGGGATCGCCGCGCGGACCGATTCGGCGGCGGTGGCATCGGCCGCCAGCAACTGTTCGACGACGCGGCAGACCGCGACGGCGTCGTCGCCGGCCCGGACGAACGCGGTCGCGGCCTGTGCCGCGGCCACCGCCGCGAGACCCGACCAGTCCCCGGAGAACCGGGTGAGATCGCGGGCGAATTCGTCGAAGGCCGTTTCCACCGCGCTCGCGGTGTGGCCCCAGGTATCGGCGAGACGGCTCAGTTCGGCCGGCGCCAGTTCTTCGTGTACCAGATCCCAGATCTGCTGGTGGGTGTACCCGCCGAATACTTCACGGTCGGGTACGTAGGCCGGGTCTGTGCCCGCCCCCGCGGTACCCGGCTGCCCCTGCTGTGCCACTGTCGGCCCCCTTGGTTGCGCGGCCCGGCACACCTTCCGGTGCCCCGGACCGCCTGGTTTCAATTTTTCTGCGCCCCTGCGTAATCGGACATACTGCCGTATCTCATGCGGTATCCGCCACCGTGCGGGCGAGGGCCGCGCTATTGGCGGCATCGGCCTCGAGAAAGAGTGCGGCGGCTGCCAGATACGCGGCCTTGTGCCGCAGTACCGTCTGTTCGAAGGCGGTGAGAGTGTCCAGGTACTCCTGGCCCTTCGCGGCGAAACCCCGCGTCAGCGCACGGCCCGACGGCAGCTCCGGGAACCCCCGCACCCCGGTGAGGCCGACCGCGTCTACCCGCGCCTGCCGTATTCGCTCCGCGAGCCGGTCGCACGATTCGGCCAGGCCGCGTGCGGCCGCTTCGGACATATGGAACTCTCCGGCCCGCGCCGCCTCGTACAGGCGGACGGCCGCCGATTGACCCAGATCTGGTACAGGCATTGTCTTCCCCCTTCGGACTCCCCACCGTCGGCTCGGAGCATATCAGCGGAAAATGCCGTGTACCAGGGTCTTCGCGGTTCGCCGAGCACCCCTTCGGAGGTGCGGGCGGCGTGGCCGGGCCGGACGACGCGCTCGGCGCGGGCTTCGATTGTCCGCCGATTCACGGAAAATATTGTCCGTCGAGGTGCGGGGAATAGTCTCCGGAGATCGACGGGGAATAATAGGTTCGACGTTCGATCTTATTTCCCGGCTGATAACGGAGAATTCGGTCGTGCTGCGTTTCGAATTCACCACGTGCCGGGTATGAGGCCGATACCACACCGCCGGGCCGCCGAGAATGACTGTGCACGACCGGAAGGTGGGTGAGGGCGGGCCGAAAATATGGGGTCGAGCAGGGCCAATACCCGGGACCGAGAGCCGAAGATCGCCGAAACCTTGGTGTTGCGCCCGGGGAGATGTTAATTTATTCGTTATGTCTACCAGCAGCGCCGACTCGCGGAAGGTCACCTACGTGACCGCCGCTCTGGGTCTGCGTCTGCCCCTCAGCCGCGAGTTGTGTTGCCGCCGCTGCCGCGGTTGAGCGATTTGGATCTCCCAGCCGCCTCGGTTCAGTTGTAGGCATATCCCGTTTCGCGGGAAATATTTATCGAGGAAATTCATATGGCTGTCCGCACCGCCGAACGCACCGCGTCGCAGGCTTCCACTGTTCGTACCCGAGTTCCTCGTCCGGTCGTCGCCCCTGATCTGCGGTTGACGGACAATCCCGCCGCGGCCGTACTCCGGGCCGCCACCACCGGACCGGTGTTCCGGGACAAGACCGCACGGGCCACCGGGCTGAGCATCGCCACCGTCAATCGTCAGGTGTCCTCGCTGCTCACCGCCGGTCTGCTGCGCGAACGCGCCGATCTGACCGCTTCCGGCGCGGTGGGCCGGCCCCGGGTGCCCTTCGAGGTCGATCACGACACATTCGGAACCCTCGGTGTGCACATCGGCGCGGCGTCCACCCGAATCGTGGTCTCGGATCTGCGCGGCCGGATTCTCGGCGGCCTCACCATAGCCACCCCGCAGACCGGCCAGGGGTTCGCGGTCAAGACCGTCGCGCACAGCGCGAAATCCTTTCTGCAGCGGTGGTACCGGCGTACTCCGTTATGGGTCGGCGTCGCGATCGGCGGCCGGGTGGATCCCGGTACCGGCATCGTCGACCACCCGAAACTGGGCTGGCGGGCCGCACCGGTGGGGGCGGTGTTCAGCGAGGTGCTCGGTCTCCCGGTGACGATCGCCCCGCACGTCGAGGCCATGGCCGCCTCGGAACTGCTGCTACCGGGCGTGAGCCAGGACGCGGCGGAGGACGCCGGCCGGGCCGCGCACGGCAGCAGCCTCTACTTCTATGTCCGGGAGACCGCCGGGATCTCGGTGACCCTGGACGGCCGGGTGCACACGCCGAGCAGCGGTCCGGGTTCGATCGCGCATCTGCCCACCGGTTCCGATGTCGAATGCTCGTGCGGCCGGCGCGGCTGCTTGGAGGCGACCGTCGGTGATCGTGGGCTGCACGCGCGCGCCGTCGGACGGGGAATCATCCCCGCGCACAACGGCAAAGCCAGTTCGAGCATCGCCGACCTCTACCGGGTGGCGGCGGGCGGTTCCGAACCGGCCCGCGAACTGCTGGCGGAACGCGCCACCGTGCTCGGCCGGACCGTGGCACTGGTCCGGGATATGCTCAACCCCGATCGGGTGGTGCTCGGCGGGCAGGCGTTCACGACCTACCGCCCGGGTCTCGCGCATGTGGCACGTGCCTTCAACGAATCCACCATGCTGCCGCCCACGGATATCCGGGTCACCGGGTACGCCTCGAAGGTGCAGGAGTTCGCGGCCGTCGTCACCTCGCTGAGCGCGCTGTACGCCGATCCGCTCGCCGCGCTGCGCCGGGTCACGGCATGAGCGGGTCAGGCCCGGAGGCGGTAGCGCAGCGTCACCACGTAGGGCCCTCGCTCATGCCCGGTGAAGGCAGCATGAGCGGGTCAGGCCCGGAGGCGGTAGCGCAGCGTCACCACGTAGGGCCCTCGCTCATGCCCGGTGAAAGCAGCATGATGCGCCAGCGCCCGGACGTGCCCCGTGCGGCCTTCGCCGCACGGGGTTTTCACGTTATTTCGCGGGGAACAGCGATTCGATCGCGGTGATGAAATACGGAAAGTGCACGGCGAACCGGTGCAGGTCCCGGTCGGCTTCGAAACCGCCGAACCAGTACAGCCCGGGATCGTCGTCGGCGGAGGGGTCGATATCGCGGAAGGTGCGGACCCAGTTGTCGGCGCGGCTCCAGACCACCATGTAGGGCAGACCGCGGGAGAACACGAGTTCGCGGTCGCCTGGCGGGATTTGCCGGCTGGTGACCTGTTCCAGGCCCCGCTGCAATCCGCGGACCTGCGCGGTCAGCGTCCGGCCGAAGGCGGTGCGCACCGGCAGGAACCGCTGGGCCGCGAGTAGTGCGCCACCGCTCAGTGCGATCGCCACACCCACCAGGGCGTGTCCGGCCAGCAGGGCGGCGAGGACGGTCACCGCGGCGCCGAGGACGATCAGGCCGCCGCCCAGCCACAGCGGGATCCGGCGGCGGACGGGGTCGATGAAGGCGCCGCGGTCGACGGTGTCGCTGACCATGGCCCGGCGCAGCGGTTCGGTGGGCAGCCGGCCGGGCGCGGCGAGTTCGGCCATGGTGACCGCGTCGGTACCGGGCGGAAGCAGCGCGTCGTAAACCGTCCGCTCGTAGGAGCGCAGCTGGTCGTCGGCCGGATTCACCCGGGTCAGCCGCCACTGGGTCTCGCCGATGCGCGAGATCCACAGATAGTTGCGGACCGCGAGATCCACCACCGTCGCGGCGATATCGGTCGGATCGGAGTGACCGTCGAGCAGGACTCCGGCCTCACCCGGCAGGATGCCGGCCGGGGAACTGAAGTGGGTCCGCCCGCCGCTGCGCACCAGCGGTTCCATCGGCTCGGCGGGGACGGACTGCCGGCGCACCCAGAAGATGTAGGCGGCCAGCGCCACGAGGGCGGCCACCAGCAGACCGAACGCTATGAGCACGGGGCCGGTCACGGCGAACGGGGAATCGCCGGGGCCGGTGATATCGGCGTTCGGCGGTACGGTGCCCGGCGGAATCTGCAGGGTCAGGTCGACCGATTCGCCCTTGCGCAGATTCGTCTGATCCAGGTACATGACGCCGTCCGGTTCGATCCGGACCTGAGCGCAGGGCCGGGTGTTGCCGATCGGGCCCAGCAGGCATTCCACGATGCCCATCTCGAAACTGGGGCTGATGAGCGAGGCATGGATCTCGGCGAGATCGACATTGAGCACCCCGAACCAACGGAAGACCTGACTGCCCTCGGCATCACTGACCGTATTGCGCACCGAATAGCGGACCGTGGTCTCCCCGGGGCCCGCGTCCACGGTGAACAGATCATCGTCGATCGTCGCGCTGCCCGGTCCGCTGGTCTCGATATCGGTGACCGCGAACCGGCGTTCGGAATCCTCGCTGATCTGCACCCGCAGCGGCAATGTCATGGTGAACCGTTCGCCGGGCGGAACCGTCACGCGCTCGGTTACTTCCAGGATGCCCTCGCGGTTCAATGTCATATCCAGGTACAGGATCGAACCGGCCGGCTCCTGGGCCCGGGCCGTCGGTGCGCTCGTTCCGAAAACGGCGAATAATCCGGTCAGTGCGAGCAGCAGCGCGAGCGCACCCCCCCGAAATGTGAGCATGACTCGTAACCTTACAACGGGTCTGATAACTCGATGAGTCATCGGACACCACCCTTCTAGGGCGATGACACAGGCCATCGGCAACATCGCAAGGTAGGCGGCAACGACACCGGTAAGCCGGTCCACCGATCCGAACCCGGCGATCGGAGATCTCAGCTTGCTATCCTGCGTCAGCGGCTGTTGGTGTTCGAGAAGGCGAGGGGGTCCGGGGGAGTGTCACAACCACCTTACGGGCGCGGACCGGTACCGCCCGGCAGGCAGCCGATACCACCCGGTGGCCGGCCCCCGCACGGTCCCCGGCCCGGTGGACCGCCGCGGCCGCCCTATCCGGGGCCGCGCCCGGCTTACCCTCCCCCGCAGGGATATCCGCACCGGCCGCCGCCGGGCTATCCCCGGCAAGGTCCGATTTCCGGTTATCGCCCGATCGTCGCACCGCCCATGCCGCCGCCGGTGCCCTATCGGGTGCCCAACGCGCCGCGGCCGCGCAGCCGGCGCAGCAGTGGCAGCACGTTGCTGGTGGTACTCGCGGTGATCCTGGTGGTGGTCGGTGCACTCGTGCGGGGTGCGTTGAATTCCGACGGCCTGAATGTGCTGGGCCCGCAACCGGATCACAGTTACGACACCGGCGCGACCGGTCCCGCCGAAACCGGAACGAATCCGCTGCTCACCGACCCGGACGCGACGCTGATCCCCGCCAACTGCGAGTACGCGCAGTGGTCGGCGGACGAGGACACGGCCCGGGCGTTCTTCTCCAGCGCCGAGAAATGCCTGGAGGCGGCCTGGCAACCAGTACTGGCGGATGCGGGCCTGCCGTTCGAGCCACCGACGGTGCTGGTATCGGCGGATACCGAGGGCATCACCACCCCGTGCACCGGATCGACCGATGATTTCGCCGCGTTCTACTGCCCGGCCAACCGGACCATCTATATGCCGGTCAGCCAGTTGCAGACCGACTACTACCACGACAACTGGGTGGTCTACCTGTCGGTGTTCGCCCACGAATACGGGCATCACATCCAGAACATGTCCGGAATCCTGCTCGCCGCCAACAGCGCCCGGGTCGACGCCGGCGCGCGCAGTCCGGAAGGTCTCGAACTGTCGCGGCGAGTGGAACTACAGGCCAACTGCTTCGACGGCATGTATCTGATCTCCTCGGCCGATGGCGGTGCGCTCACCGATCAGCAGATGACCGACGCCCGGACCGACGCCGATCACCGTGGCGATCAGCACGGCGATATGCGGGATCACGGCACTCCGGAGAACGGCGGCCGCTGGTTCGGGCTGGGCGTCGAACACAACCTGACCGCCGAGTGCAACACCTTCACCGCCGCGGCCGACGCGGTGAGCTGAATCAGTCCGATAGACCTGGCCCGCGTATCCGCGAGCGTAGTTCCATCACCCACTGGGTCATTTCGGCGGGCGATTTATCCGGACCCATCAGTTCGGTGAGTACATGTCCGAAACATGCCGCGTCGAGCACTCTTTCGGCGACAGCCATCGGATCACCCCAGGGCAGATAGGGTTTCGCCAGCAGCAGCGAGGCGATCCCGTGCGCCGCCGCCCACAGTTCGAGTACCAGCGGGGTCGGGTCCGCGCGGTCGATGAGACCGTCGGACATGGCCGCTTCCACCGTGGCGGCGAAGTACCGGAACGCGCCGCTGGTCAACACCATGTCCACCGCGCCCTGGTGGGTGGTCGGGATGGTCGCCAGGCGGTACTGCTCGGGGTGGTCCAGGGCGAACCGTACGTAGGCGAGGCCGAGCCGGTGCAGGCGCAGCGCCGGCGGGTCCGCCGGATCCACCGCCGCACGCATTGCCGTGTTCAGCGCTTCGAAGACCTCGGCCACCGCCGCCTCGATCAGCGCGTCTTTGTCGGCGAAGTGGCGATAGATGGAGGGCGCGCTGACCCCCACCACACCCGCGACCGCGCGGATCGATACCGCCCCGACATCGCCGGTACGCTCGAGCAGCTCCCGGGTGGCGGTGATGATCTCCGCGCGCAGCCGGCTTCCGTGCCCGCGTGGGGAGCGTGGCCGCCCGGTCATACGCGCACCGGTGGTCGGGCGCCGGTCCCCGGCGCGTCCACGGGCTCCTCGCTGAACCCGATCCGATCGTGCAACCGGGCCAGCGGTTTCGGCGCCCACCAATTGAGCGGGCCCATCAGTTTCATCAGCGCCGGTACGAGCAGGGCCCGGATGAGCGTGGCGTCGGCGAGCACGGTCAGGGTCAGGCCCAGGCCCATCAGCTGGATGAACGACACCTTGGAGGTGGTGAGGGCGCCGATCACGATGGCCATCAGCACAGCCGCGGCGGTGAAGATACGCCCGGTGCGGGCCACCCCGACGGCGACGGCTTCGGTGTTGTCCTCCCGAGCCGATTCCGTGCCCGCGCGCCCGACTCGGCGGCGCAGCCATTCCTCCCGGATACGTGACAGCAGGAACACCTCATAGTCCATGGACAGCCCGAAGGCCAGGCAGAACATGAGGATCGGCATGGTCGGCACCAGATAACCGACGGCGGTGAAGCCGAGCAGCCCCTGCAGATGGCCGTCCTGGAAGATCCACACCATGGCACCGAACGCGGCGGTCAGCGAGAGGGTGTTCAGCAGCAGCGCCTTCAGCGGCAGGATCAGGCTGCCGGTGAACAGGAACAGCACCACGAAGGTGGACAGCACGATGAGCAGACCGGCCAGCGGCAATCGCTCGGCCAGTGCGTCGAGCGAATCCTCGTTCACCGCGGCGGAACCGCCGAACAGGGCCGGGGCGGGTGGATCGACCGCTCGCAACGCGTCCAACTGTTCCGCGCCGGCGGGGGAGAACGGATCGACCGTGCTGTTGACGGTCAGGTATGTGCCGGTGTCGTTCGTCATACCCGGCGGTGTGGGGGCGAGCCGGTTCCCGGAGACGTACACCCCGGCGCTGGACAGCACTGCGGTGATGTCGTCGACCTCGGACAGCCGGGCCGCGTATTCGCCGATCCCGCGTTCGTCGCGATAGCCGTCCAGCACAATTGTCGTGTTGCCGCCGGGATCGGCACGCGGGAACTCCGCCCGGATCGCGTCGCCCACCTGCCGACTGGCCGCCGAATCGGGCAGCACCCGCTCGTCGGGGTAGCCGAACTTCACCGAGAGGAACGGCGAGCCGAGCGCCAGCATGAGTGCCACGATCACCACAGAGACCGGGACCGCGGCCCGCATGACCCGCTTCACCAGGCGGTACCAGCCGGTCTGCTCCGGCACCATGGCACCCAGCGGCTTGGGCTCGCGGCCGAACAGGCGCAGGATGGGCGCCCGCAGGTCGAGGGCGTTGACCCGGTGCCCGAGCAGTACCAGCGCGGCGGGTAGCACCACGATCGACGCGACGGCGGCCGCGATCACCACCGCGACGCCGGAATAGGCGAACGAACGCAGGAAGTACAGGTCGAACACGAGCATCGCCGACAGCGACAGCGCCACGGTGACCGCGGAGAACAGTACTGTGCGACCGGCGGTCTGCAGGGCCCGGACGGTGGCCGCGCGCGGATCGCGGCCGGCCGCGAGTTCCTCCCGGAAGCGGCTGACGATGAACAGGCTGTAGTCGATGGCCAGCGCCAGACCCAGGGCGGTGGTGAGGTTCATCGCGTAGATGGAAACGTCGGTGAACAGGGTGAACAGCTTGAGGATGGCCAGCGTGGCAGCGATCGCGAACAGCCCGACCAGCAGCGGCAGCGAGGCGGCGATCAGGCTGCCGAAGACCAGCACGAGCACGACCAGGGTGAGCGGGATCGCCGCGGCTTCGGCGACGGCCAGATCGTGCGTTATCTGGTCGTTGACCTCGTGGAAGGTCGCCGCGGTGCCGCCGGCTCGGACGGTCACCCCGGCGGCCGTTCCGGTGACCTGCTCGCCGAGCTCGCCGGCGGCATCCTGGATCTGGGTCTCGTCGCCCGTGAAGTTGACCGCGATGAGCCCGGATTCGCCGTCGGTGCTGCGCAGTACGCTCGCGACCGCCGGTGACGGTGCGGTCCAGTACGACTGGACGCTGTCGGTGTCGGGGTGGGCCCGCACGATATCGATGACCTGAAGGGCGCGCGCCCGCACCGGTTCCGCGTCGACCCCGTCCGGCGACTCGACCAGCAGGATGTAGTTGGGCGCGGCGCCGTCGAAGTTGTCGGTGAGCTGCTGGGCGGCGCGGATGGATTCGGCCTCGGAGGAGACGAATCCGCCGGATTTCAGCCCGGCGGCCGCGGTGGCCCCGAAGATCCCGCACAGCAGTGCGGCGGCCAGTGCGCCGAGGAGTATCGCGCGTGGGAAGCGCGTGGTGAACTGCGCGACGCGGATCAACATGTGGGCCCCCGAATCAGTAAGTTAGTGGCGTTAGCGTAACGCTGTTAACCCGAGGTGGGAAGAGGCGAGCCGGGCTACGTGGTGGGCGGGTACCCACGCCGGGTGCGCGCTGTCGGTCTCCGCCGGTAACCTCTGGCCGTGGCTCTGTACCGGAAGTACCGACCGGCAACGTTCGCTGACGTGGTGGGCCAGGAGCATGTCACCGACCCGCTGTGTACCGCGCTCGACACCGGCCGGATCAGTCATGCCTATCTCTTCTCGGGACCGCGCGGTTGCGGTAAGACCTCGTCGGCCCGGATTCTCGCCCGCTCGCTGAACTGCGTGCAGGGTCCCACCTCCACCCCCTGCGGCACCTGCGCCTCCTGCGTGTCCCTGGCTCCGGGCGGTGGGGGCAATCTCGACGTGATCGAACTGGACGCCGCAAGCCACGGTGGCGTCGACGACACCCGCGAACTACGCGACCGGGCGTTCTACGCGCCCGCCGAATCGCGCTACCGGGTGTTCATCGTCGACGAGGCGCATATGGTCACCACGGCCGGGTTCAACGCGCTGCTGAAGATCGTCGAGGAACCCCCGGCCCATCTGATCTTCGTCTTCGCCACCACCGAGCCGGACAAGGTGCTGCCGACCATCCGCTCGCGCACCCACCACTACCCCTTCCGGCTGCTGCCCCCCGCCACCATGCGCGGCCTGCTCGGCGGTATCTGCGAACAGGAGCAGGTGCCGGTGGACGAAGCGGTCTACCCGTTGGTGATCCGCGCGGGCGGTGGCTCCCCGCGCGACAGCTTGAGCGTGCTCGACCAGTTGCTCGCCGGCGCCGGGTCCGAGGGCGTCACCTATTCGCGCGCCGTCGCACTGCTGGGGGTGACCGATGTGGCGCTGATCGACGATGCGGTCGACGCGCTGGCGGCCGGGGACGGCGCCGCCCTGTTCGGCACCGTCGACCGGGTGATGGAGGCCGGGCACGATCCGCGCCGGTTCGCGGTGGACCTGCTCGAACGGCTGCGCGACCTGATCCTGCTACAGGCCGTACCCGACGCCACCGAACGCGGCCTCGTCGCCGCGCCCGCCGACCTGCTGGATCGGATGCGTGAGCAGGCCGCGCGGCTCGGCCCCGCGGCCCTCACCCGCTACGCCGAACTCTTGCACGCCGGGCTGGGTGAGATGCGGGGGGCCACCGCGCCGCGGCTGCTGCTCGAGGTCGTCTGCTCACGGATGCTGTTGCCCGCCGCGGACGAATCGGAGGCCGCGACCCTGCAGCGGCTGGAACAGCTGGAACGTCGGGTCGCTGCCGGTGTCGTCGGGTCCCCGGCCGGCGCGTCCGCGGGCGGTGCGCCGGCGCCCGGACCCGCGGAGGCCGCTCCGACGCCCGCGCGGCCGGCTGCCGCCTCCGACCCGTCCCGCCGCCGGGGGGCCGAAGCCTTGGCCGCGCTGCGGGAGTCCAAGACCGGGCGGACGCCGGAACGCGCGGCTGCCGCCGAGTCGCAGGTGGCCGCGGCGCCGGAGGCGACACGCCCCGCGTCCGACCGCGGCGGCGCGGGCCGGGAAGTATCACCCGCTGCGGGGTCGGCGGGTGCGGCCGACGGGGGCTCGGCAGAGCCGCAGGGTCCTGGAACCGATGTCCGTGCGGGTGCCCGCACCGCGGGCGGGCCGGCGTCGGCGGTCCCCGCACCGGCCGCGGCGAAGCCGGAGGCGGGCGCCCCCGCGTCGGCCACGGCGCCGCCGAAGCCGGACGCGGTCCCCGCGACGGCCTCGACCGCTTCCGGCACGGACAGTGTGGACACTTCGCGCGGGACCGGCGCTGCCCCGGTCGAGGGCGCGGTGAGCGCGGAGACCGCCGCCCGTCCGTCGGCGAGTGAGCCACCCGCCGGCCGCGGGACCGGCTCCGATATCCCCGCGGCGGCCGGCCCCGAGACCTCGGCGCCCGGCCCCGCTCCGGTCGCGGCGGGACCCGATACCGGCGAGACCCCGGCCGATCCGGAGTTGCTGGCCGCCGTGGAGGCCGCCTGGCCGGAGATCAAGCTCGCGGTCAAGGAGTTCGGGCCGACCATCGGCGCGATGCTCACCTCGGGGGCGTCGGTGGCCGGGGTTCAGGACGGTGAGATCGTGCTGGCCCACCACGCCGCGCTGGTCCAGCGGCTTTCGCAGCCGCAGCCGCTGTCGGCGGTCCGCTCGGCGGTGCGCGCGGTACTCGGGCGGGAGCATGCGGTGCGCTGGGTCGTCGCGGGTCAGCAGGTCTCTCGTGGCCCCGGTGGCCGCGAGCGGGGCGGACGCCGGGCCGGTGATTCGGAGTCGGGTGATTCCGACGGCGGTCGCCGAGGCGGTCCACAGCGCTCGGCGCCGAGCCGGTCCGGCGCGGAGCCGCCGGACCGACCCCGCCGCGCCGACAGCGACGCCGCGCAGGCCGGTCCCGCCGGTAGCGGGCCGGCGAACGGTGCGCGGGCCGGCGCCGAGCCGGCGCGCCGGCCGCGGTTCTCGCGGCCGAGCCAGGCCAAGTCCGGGGCCGCGGCGGCGAACCCCTACGACGACATCCCGCCCCCGGACTACCCGGACCTGCCCGACGATCCTGGTGATCACGGTTACGCACCGCACAGCGTGCCCGCGTCCACTCCGGAGGAGGAGCAGGAGATGCTGGCGGAGTCGGCGCAGCCGGTCGCCCCGGGGGATCGGCGCGACCCGGACGAGGTCGCGCTGCGGCTCCTGGCCAGTGAGCTGGGGGCCACCCCGTTGAACGGTTGACAAGCACCGTCTCGACCACGTTAAGTTAACCGGAGTTCGCATCCGGCGGTACTATGGGCGGGTAGCTGCGGACTTCGGCGAGACGAGGTTCTATGGTGGGCCGTGAGGTACGGGCTGCTCGGTACCCCCTGGGCCACCCGTGCCGCGGTTTGTACAGCGTATGCCCGCGCGGGTGACCGGCCCGTCAGCGCTGCTCAACTGAATACGGACGGTCGGTCGAACGGCCGGTCGGCGAGGTAACTCGCGTCCGCTCGCACCTGGTGCGGGTGGGCGTATTCCTACGAAGGGACATTCCGATATGACCACAGAGGCCTACATTTACGAGGCCATCCGCACCCCGCGCGGCCGCAACAAGAAAGGGTCGCTGCATTCGGTCAAGCCGATCGACCTGACCACCGGCCTGGTGCAGGAGCTGCGCAATCGCTTCCCGAACCTCGACGAGGACCGGATCTCCGACCTCATTCTCGGTGTCGTCTCCCCGGTCGGTGACCAGGGCTCCGATATCGCCCGCACCACCGTGCTGACCGCCGGGCTGCCGCAGACCGTCGGCGGTGTGCAGATCAACCGTTTCTGTGCCTCCGGCCTGGAAGCGGTGAACATGGCGGCGCAGAAGGTGCGCTCCGGCTTCGAGGACCTGGTGCTGGCCGGCGGTGTCGAATCCATGTCCCGCGTGCCCATGGGCTCCGACGGTGGCGCCTGGATGCTCGATCCGGCCACCAACTACGACACCTATGTCGTACCGCAGGGCATCAGCGCCGACCTGATCGCCAGCATCGAGGGCTTCTCCCGGGAGGACGTCGACGCCTACGCGGTGCGCTCGCAGGATCTGGCCGCCAAGGCCACCACCGGCGGCTACTTCGCCAAGTCGATCGTCCCGGTCAAGGACATCAACGGCCTGACCGTGCTGGACCACGACGAGCACATGCGGCCCGGCACCACCTTGGAAGACCTGGCCAAGCTGAATCCGTCCTTCGCCGGCATCGGTGAAATGGGCGGCTTCGACGCGGTCGCGCTGCAGAAGTACCACTTCGTGGAGAAGATCGACCACGTCCACCACGGCGGCAACAGCTCCGGCATCGTCGACGGCGCCGCGCTGGTGCTGGTCGGCACCGAAGAGGCCGGCCAGGCCTCGGGCCTGACCCCGCGCGCTCGTATCGTCGCCACCGCCACCAGCGGTGCGGACAGCACCATCATGCTCACCGGGCCCACCCCGGCCTCGCAGAAGGTACTGGCCAAGGCCGGTCTGACCGTCGACGACATCGACCTGTTCGAGATCAACGAAGCGTTCGCCTCGGTGGTGCTGAAGTTCCAGAAGGATCTGCAGATCCCGGACGAGAAGCTCAATGTCAACGGTGGCGCCATCGCCATGGGCCACCCGCTCGGTGCCACCGGCGCCATGATCACCGGCACCATGGTCGACGAGCTGGAGCGTCGTAACGCCCGCTACGCCCTGATCACGCTGTGCATCGGCGGCGGCATGGGTGTGGCCACCATCATCGAGCGCGTCTGACGCCCCCGACCCCTTATCTTCCCGAGGAGACAGAAAAACCGTGAGCGAAGCCAACATGATCGGTTGGGAGAAGGATTCGGACGGCATCGTCGTGCTGACGATGGACGACCCGAACCAGGGCGCCAACACCATGAACGACCTCTACAAGAAGTCGATGACCGCGACGGTCGATCGGCTCGAGGCCGAGAAGGACGACATCGCCGGTGTCGTGCTGACCTCCGCGAAGAAGACGTTCTTCGCCGGTGGTGACCTGAAGAACATGATGCAGGTCGGCCCGGACAACGGGCCCGAACTGATGGCCGAACTGACCGAGATCAAGTCGGCGCTGCGCCGCCTGGAGACCCTCGGCAAGCCGGTCGTGGCCGCCATCAACGGCGCCGCGCTCGGCGGCGGCCTGGAGATCGCGCTCGCGACCCACCACCGGATCGCCGCCGATGTCCCCGGCTCCCAGATCGGCCTGCCCGAGGCCACCCTGGGTCTACTGCCCGCCGGTGGCGGCATCATCCGCACCGTGCGCATGCTCGGCCTGCAGAACGCGCTCATGGGCGTGCTGCTGCAGGGCCAGCGCAACAAGCCGGCCAAGGCCAAGGAGATCGGCCTGGTCGACGAGCTGGTCGGTTCGATCGAGGAGCTGGTACCCGCCGCCAAGGCGTGGATCAAGGCCAACCCCGAAGGCGGCGTCCAGCCGTGGGACAAGAAGGGCTTCAAGATCCCCGGCGGCACCCCCGCCAGCCCGTCCTTCGCCGCGACCCTGCCGGCCTTCCCGGCCAACCTGCGCAAGCAGCTCAAGGGTGCCAATATGCCGGCTCCGCGCGCCATCATGGCCGCGGCGGTCGAGGGCTCGCAGGTCGATATCGACAACGCGTCGCTGATCGAATCGCGTTACTTCGTGCACCTGCTCACCGGCCCGGTCGCCAAGAACATGATCCAGGCCTTCTTCTTCGACCTGCAGACCATCAACAACGGTGGTTCGCGCCCGAAGGATGTGCCGAAGAAGGAGATCAAGAAGGTCGGCGTGCTCGGCGCGGGCATGATGGGCGCGGGTATCGCCTACGTGTCGGCCAAGGCCGGCTACGAGGTCGTGCTCAAGGACGTCACCGTCGAGGCGGCCGAGCGCGGCAAGGGCTACTCGGAGAAGATCGAGGCCAAGGCGCTGTCCCGGGGCAAGACCACCGAGGAGAAGTCCAAGGCCCTGCTCGACCGGATCAAGCCGACCGCCGATGTGGCCGACTTCGCCGGTGTCGACTTCGTGATCGAAGCCGTCTTCGAGAGCACCGAGCTCAAGCACAAGGTCTTCCAGGAGATCGAGGACATCGTCACCCCCGACGCGCTGCTCGGCTCCAACACCTCGACCCTGCCGATCACCGGCCTGGCCGAGGGCGTGAAGCGCCAGGAAGACTTCATCGGCATCCACTTCTTCTCGCCGGTCGACAAGATGCCGCTGGTGGAGATCATCAAGGGTGAGCGGACCTCCGACGAGGCCCTGGCCCGGGTGTTCGACTACACCCTCGCCATCAAGAAGACCCCGATCGTGGTCAACGACAGCCGCGGCTTCTTCACCTCCCGCGTGATCGGCACCTTCGTCAACGAGGCGATCGCCATGCTGGGCGAGGGTATCGAGCCCGCGACCATCGAGCAGGCCGGCTCGCAGGCAGGCTACCCGGCGCCGCCGCTGCAGCTGACCGACGAGCTGAACATGAAGCTCATGCAGAAGATCGCCAAGGAGACCGCCGAGGCGCTCGCCGCCGGTGACTCGGCCATGGGCACCGATCGGCACCCCGCCCTCGACGTGATCGACTACATGATCGAGCAGGGTCGTCCGGGTCGTCTGGAGAAGGCCGGCTTCTACGAGTACGACGAGAACGGCAAGCGGCTCAACATCTGGCCGCAGCTGCGCGAGCACTTCAAGACCACCGCCGGTTTCGACGTGCCGCTGCAGGACCTGATCGACCGCATGCTGTTCGCCGAGGCCATCGAAACCCAGAAGTGTTTCGACGAAGGTGTTCTGGAGTCCACCGCGGACGCCAATATCGGCTCCATCTTCGGGATCGGATTCCCGGCCTGGACCGGTGGTGTGCACCAGTTCATCGTCGGCTACCCCGGCGGCCAGGAGGCCTTCGTGGCCCGGGCCGACGAACTGGCGAAGAAGTACGGCAAGCGCTTCGAGGTTCCCGCGTCGCTGCGCAAGTAGGTCCCGGGCGGCCGGCCGTGGTGGCCGGCCGCGTCGAACCGTTCGGCACAACCCGCCGCACCGTGGGGTGCGACGGGTTGTGTTGTTTCCAGGGGGGCGCGACAGGCCGGGCTGCGCCCGCGTTACCGCATCGGAACAGATCCGGAATGCGCACCCGGACCAGCTGGCCGTACCCGGGCGGAACATCGGAATACTGTGGATGCCTGGGGATAATTGCACCCCTCCCGCCCAGGTGGCCGCGGCGGGTAGCCTCGCGCGGGTGCTGGTCGCGGGGTAGCGCCGACCCCGGTCGGCGGCCGGGGGCGTCGTACCGAAGCCCCGGAAGAGGACACGCGAGCCGGGTGAACCGCCCATCGGGGTATCGGGCGCGCTACGTTGGAAGTGAGGACCGGAACGGTTGTCGCGGCGGGGTTCGCCACCGCAGCCGATTCGTTACGAGTGCGAGGTGGTGAGATGACTCCACGAACGCGTTCGGGCCCCGGGGGCCGCGAATCGGATAACGCCTACGCAGCTCCCGACGTCGCCGGTCCCGCGGACCCCGCTGCCCCCGAGAATCCCGCTGTGCCGCAGCATGCCGAATCCGCCGGAGCCGACGTGGAACCGGCGGACAACGGCGCCGCGCGCAGCGTTTCGCCCGAGCCCACCATGGGGGTCGCCGCTCCCACGGAAGCCGACCCGCAGGAGGCGGAACGGATCGCCGAGGAACTGGCGGCCCTGGGGTTCACCGAAGCCCACGAGATCGGTCGTGGCGGGTTCGGGATCGTGTACCGGTGTGTACAACGGGCCCTGGACCGCGTGGTGGCGGTGAAGGTGCTCTCCTCCGATCTCGATCCTGAGAGCCGGGAGCGGTTCCTGCGTGAGGAACACGCCATGGGCCGGCTGTCCGGGCATCCGAATATCGTCGACATCCTGCAGGTCGATGTGACCGCCAGTGGACTGCCGTTCATTGTGATGCCGTTCGCCACGCACGGGTCGCTGGAACGGCTCGTCCACGAGACGGGCCCGCTGAGCTGGGCCGATACCCTTCGGGTCGGGGTGAAACTGGCCGGTGCCATCGAGAGCGCGCATCGGACGCGGATCCTGCACCGGGATGTGAAGCCGGCCAATGTGCTGCTCAGCTCCTACGGCGAGCCGCAGCTCACCGATTTCGGGATCGCCCGGATGCCCGGAGGTTTCCGCACGTCCAGCAGCCAGATCACCGGTTCGCCCGCCTTCACCGCCCCCGAAGTCCTCAAGGGCGCCGACCCCACCGTCCGCTCCGATGTGTACGGGCTCGGCGCGACCCTTTTCGCCCTGCTCACCGGTCATGCCGCGTTCGAGAGGCAGGCGGGGGAGCGAGTGGTCGCGCAATTCCTCCGCATCACGACCCAGCCGGTACCGGATCTGCGGGAGCGTGACATTCCCGCCGACGTGGCGGCGGTGATCGAACAGGCCATGGCCCAGGAACCGGAGGAACGACCGGCCTCGGCCTACGAGTTCGGGGAGATGCTGCGCGCGGTCCAGGTCGCCCA
This sequence comes from Nocardia sp. NPDC050193, assembly GCA_040674215.1. Classification (GTDB taxonomy): domain Bacteria; phylum Actinomycetota; class Actinomycetes; order Mycobacteriales; family Mycobacteriaceae; genus Nocardia. The sequence goes on from JBFARE010000022.1 coordinate 133,383, forward strand.
CGACCAGGTCCCCGACGAGATGGCGCTGTTGGATCCCGAGGTCACGGCGGTCGATGCCGTGCCGCCCGCCCACGACCGGGCGCCGGCGGTCACCGCGCGGCGCAGTTGGCCGCTGCTGCCGCCGACCCTCGCGGGTCGTAAGGGCGCCGACGCCACCGGGGCCGGTTCGTTCGGTGTCCCCGAAACGCGCAAGCCCAGGCTCGGATCGGGCCCGCACAGCAGCGCGTCCGGTCGTCTCGGCGCCACCGGGCACGCGCTGGAACGTTCACCGGCCACCCTGCCGCCGAGTCCGGCCACCAAGTTCCGCCCGCCCACCCCGCCCCGGGAACCGGTCCGCCGGCCGCGCCTGCTGGACATCCTGCGTGAAGGTGTCGGCCGCCGGCTCACGGTGATCCACGCACCGGCCGGTTTCGGTAAGAGCGTGCTGGCCGCGCAGTGGCGCGACGAACTCGCCGGACTCGATATGCCGGTCGCCTGGATAGGCATCGACAGCCGTGACGACAACGAGGTCTGGTTCCTGGCCCATCTGATCGAGGCCGTCAATCGGATCCGTCCCGAGATCGGTACCGGGCTGGGCCAGATGCTCGAGGAGCGTCCCGCCGATACCGTCGCGTTCGCGATATCGAGCCTGATCGACGAACTGCACACCAGCGGGAAGCCGGTGGTCGTGATCATCGACGACTGGCACCGGCTCACCGATCCGGGCGCCCTACGGGTGTTGTCGGCCCTGCTGGACAGTGGCTGCCATCATCTGCGGTTCGTGGTGACCAGCCGCGACCCCTCCGACCTGCCGATGGGCCGGATGCGGATGAACGACGAGCTGGTGCAGATAGATTCCGAACAACTGCGCCTGACTCGCGCCGAGATCGGTGAGATCCTGGTACAGCGCAACGGTTTCCCGCTCGACGCCGGCCAGCTCGACCGGGTGTACGCCGCCACCGACGGCTGGCCCGCCGCGATTCAGCTGATCAGTCTCGCGCTGCGCGACGATCCGGACCCCGGGGATCTGCTGAACCGTATGTCCGAGGGCGGGCACGGCATCCGCGAGTACCTCGCCGAGAACGTGCTGGACACCCTGGAACCGGAGATGCTGGACTTCCTGTCCGATCTCGCGGTGATCGAGCATGCGAACGGGTCCCTGGCCACCGCTGTCACCGACAGCGACGAGGCCCCGCGCCTGCTCGAGCAGGCCGAGCGACGGGAACTGTTCGTACGCCGCACCGACGAGGATCCCGAGTGGTACCGGATGCAGCCACTGTTCGCCGAATATCTGCGGGCTCGACTGGAACGGACCCGGCCGGGCCGGGTGAAGACGCTGCACCGGCGGGCCGCACGCTGGTTCGCCGAACACCAGCTGCTGCGCAGAGCGGTGGATCATTCACTGGCCGGAACCGATTTCAAGACCGCGCTGGACCTGCTGGAGAGCGGCGGTATGGACCTGATCGACGGTTCGCGGGTCGCGACCCTGCTCGGGTCGGTCTCGAAACTGCCCGTACAGCAGGTCGCTTCGCGCTCGAAACTGCTGATGGCGGTGGCCCGCGCGAATGTGAACCTGCAGCAGTCCACCGCGGCACGGTCGGCCCTCAACCGGTTGTCCAATGTGCTGTCCCGGGGTCCGGAGGACGATAACGAGGTGCGCACCCAGCGCTGCCAGGCCGCGGTACTCGCCGCCTCCGACGAGATCTCCCACGATCGCACCGCCGGTGTACTCGAGCAGGTGGCCGAACCACTGAAGCATCCCGACGAGCTCCCGGCGTGGACGGTGGCGACCGCGGCGAATATCAGCGCTTACGTCCGGCTCTGTGAATTCGACTATCCGGCCGCGGCGGCCATGCTGGAGTGGGCGCGGCCCTATCAGGAGCGGTCCCGTGAGCCGCTGGGTGAGATCTTCGCCTGGTGCGGCCGCGGCCTCATCGCCTACGAACAACTCGATATCCCGGCCTCGCTGAGCGCCTACCGGCAGGCCTACAAAACGGCGCAGACCCGGTCCGGGCCGCGCTCACACGGTGTGCGGGCGGTCGCCGGGCTCCTCGGTGAACTGGAATACCGGCGCGGTGACCTGAGTGCCGCCGAGGAACTGTTCGATGAGAGCTACCGGCTGGTCGCGCGGATCGGCCCGATCGAATCACTGATCGCCACCATTGTGACCGGTGCCCGGGTCAAGGCGCTGCGCGGCGATCTGACGGCGGCGGCGGTGCGCTTGGCCGAGGGCGCGCGGATCGCCGCCGATGACCAGCTGTCCCGGCTGGCCGCCCATATCCGGGCCGAGCAGATCCGGCTGGGCATAGTGCAGCCGGGTCCGGGCGATCGGCCGGAAGCCGCGGACAGCACCGCGCGCGGCCTGGCGAAATTGGCCGGGCGCGATCGTAGCTCCGGTCCCGACGGGGCGCCGACCATGCTGAATATCGAAGCCGGCGAGGTCACCGTGATCCGCGCCCTGCTCGAATCCGGCGACCGGCACGAGCACGAGCGTGCGGCCCGCCATGCCCGTGCGCTCTACGGGCGCACCGGCGAACAACACCGACCCCGAGCCCAGCTCGATATGTCGCTGTTGCTCGCCGAATGCCTGGCCACCGCGGGCTGGGTCGGCGAATCGGCCGCCATGCTGGCCCCGGTGGTCTCCACCTGCGCCGAACTCGGCTGGACCCGGCCGCTACTGGATGCCGGGCCCGCGGTCCGCGAGATCCTGCGCGTGGTGCGTGACGACCTGCCGGTCACCACGCCGGACGGAACGGACACGGTCCGCACACTCGGCGAGATCCGTGTCCCGATCCGTTTCCTCGACGAACTGCTCAGCTGAGCTATCGGTTACGGCTGCCACCAGGGGCGCAGCGGTACCTCGGGGCGCCCGGAGGGGCCCAGTTTGACGCCCAGTACCTGGTGCAGCTGCACCACATTGCGTTCGAAACCGAGCCGGCTGCCCGCCATGTACAGGCCCCACACCTTGGCGGTGCCCTCACCGGCCTCGGCCACACAGGCGTCCCAGTTGGCGACCAGGTTCTTGCACCATTCGGTGAGGGTCAGCGCGTAGTGCTCGCGCAGGTTCTCCTCGTGCAGTACTTCCAGGCCGACGTTCTGGATATCGCTGATGATGCGGCCGGAGCCGATGAGCTCCCCGTCGGGGAACACGTACCGGTCGATGAAATCGCCCGCCTTGGTGGTGCGGGTGTTGTCCGGCCGGGTGATGCAGTGGTTGAGGAACAGACCACCCGCACGCAGCTTGCTCTGGATGAACCCGAAATAGTACGGGTAGTTCTGCACACCGATGTGCTCGGTCAGTCCGATCGAGGACACCGCGTCGAACTCGGTTTCGGTGATGTCGCGGTAATCGCAGTGGCGGACCTCGGCCAGCTCGCCGAGGCCGTCCTCGGCGATCTTGCGCTGTGCCCAGGAGGCCTGCTCGGCCGAGAGCGTGGCACCGATGACCCGGACGCCACGCGCGGCGGCGTACCGGACCATACCGCCCCATCCGCAGCCGATATCGAGGAGGCGATCGCCCTCTTTCAACCGCAGTTTCTCGAAGACCAACCGGTACTTGTTCTCCTGTGCCTGCTCCAGCGTCCAGTCCCGCTCGCCGTAGCACGCACAGGTGTAGGTCATCGACGGGCCGAGCACGTACTCGTAGAACGTGTTCGAGACGTCGTAGTGGTGGTGGATGACCTCGGCGTCGCGGGCCTTGGAGTGCCGAAGCCCCTCCAGGGCGATCCGGCGCCAGCGTGGCAGCGTCTCCTGCGGGGGCGGCGGGACCGGCCGCAGCCGTTCCCAGCCCAGCGACCGCGCGATCGCGACCAGCGACAATGCCGACGGACGTTTGAATTTCAGGTCCGTCATGGCGGCGAGGATGGCGTAGGGGTCGCCGGGGTGCACGCCGGCCGCATCCATATCGCCGGATATGTATGCGCGCGCCAGACCGAGATCACCGGGCGCGTTGGCGAGATAGTTGATTCCGCGCGGGTTGCGGATATCGAGTGCGAATTCGGAATCCACCGGGCCGGTGGTGCTGCCGTCGTAGGCGGTCAGCTTGATGGGAACATCGCCGTCGACCAAGGTCTCGACAACCTCGGCGATGCTGAGCCGGGTGCCCAGGTCCGCGAAAGCATCGGATCTATCCTTGAATGTCGTCATCTGCGTTGCACCGCCTTCGAGTACAGATCCAGCAGGCGCTGGCCGGGATCGTAGCGTTTCTTCAATGCTTTGTAACTTTCACCGCCGTAGAGAGCGGCAAATTCCTCGGGCTCGTAAAAAGAGTCCGAGTACAGGGATTTGTGTCCGTCGAATTCGGTGACGGTTTTCTCGATGGCACGGTTCGCCGCGCCATCCAACTGACCGGGCGATTTCGGAACCGCCGACCAGAAGCCGATATTCACATAGGTGCGACCGGGTCGCAGCGGGTACAGCGGCCAGGGGCGGTCGCTGTCCGGAGTGCCGGAATCGCGCAACCGCAGCGGGCACAACCAGATGGGTTCGATGGGGATCTCGCGCAGGAACCACTCCACGAAATCCGCGGTGCGCTGCACCGGGACCTCGATGTCCTGCACCACGCGCTCCTGCGGCGGCTCGCCTTTCCGCGCGGCCAGCTTGTCACCGATGTTGTAGCGGTGATCCAGCGCGACCAGCTTCCAGTAGAAACTGCTGCGCCGGTAGCGTTTCGGCCAGAAGCGGCGGATCTTCGGGTTCTGCGTCCCGAAGGCGCGCGAGCACCAGAACCAGTCGGTGTCCCACCGCCAGAGATAGTCGTGGATGGTCAGCCGGTCGCGCTTGGGCGCCGGGCCGTCGTGCTGGATGGAGCGGTAGTAGATGTCCATTCCGGTGTAGTCACCGACCGGGCCCGGTTCCTCGGTCTGCCGGCCCAGCGTCAGGTAGCTCTCCCCGGCGCTGAACACGACCCCGTCCAGATAGTCGACCCGTTCACCGTCATGGCTGCGTTCCTGTACGACCCGCTCGAGAACCGCCTCGAGTTCCCGCAGATCGTGGAACCGCAGGTGGCGCAACTCCACATAAGGCAGCACCGATTCCAGCTCGATCTTCAGGCGGGTGGTGTAGCCGAGTGTGCCGTAGGAGTTGGGGAAACCGCGGAAGAGTTCGGCGTCGGGCCCGTCCGGGCGGATCGTGATGATTTCACCGGCCCCGGTCAGTACCTCCATCTCCAGCACCGATTCGTGGGGCAGGCCGTTGCGGAAGGAGGTCGATTCGATCCCGAGCCCGGTCACCGCCCCACCCAGAGTGATGGTCTTGAGCTGCGGCACTACCAGCGGCGCCAGACCGTAGGGCAGGGTGGCGGCAACCAGCTCTTCGTAGGTCGTCATCCCCGCGACCTCGGCCGTTTTCGTATCCGGATCGACCTCGATGACCCGGGTGAGACCCGAGACGTCCAGTCCCGGTGCCGTGTTCTTCGCCCGGGCGCGGAAGAGATTGGAAGTCTTCTTGGCCAGTCGCACATCGGCGTCGTCCGGGATGGCACGATAGCTCGCGAGCAGGCGATCGACACCTGCCCGATATGCGGCGAACCCGGATTCATATGCGGCCGGACCGTGGCCGGCCTTCCCCAACAGACTCATTGCCACGTCTAGACGCTAGCCCTACTCGGTCCCGAGCGGCCACAGCGGGGTGATTGTCGGTGGCGAAATGTCACATATTTGTTGCACCGTGTTCGAAGAACTGTTCACCCGGGTTGACCGCTATTCCTGAATTGTCGGTATTTGTCCCACCGTGGGTGGAAAGAAAAGGCGGCGGGCGCGGAGGTGTTCAGGGGGGTTGCTGTGAAGGATGAGGATAGAACGCAAGGGCGTTGGTGAGGAAGCACGCTCATTCGTTGGCAGGAGAGGGGTGGGCTCGCGTGCGAGGCGAGTGGTCGGACGTCCAGAATCACGGCGGTCGGCCTCACCGCGTTGCCGACCTCGCATCTGGTTCCGTGCGCGAGGTGCCGCAGGCTCTCGTGCCGAGTTCGGCGAGGCCCTCGGCCCCGGGCCGCCGCAGACGGCGCCGATAATAGACCCGACAACACATCTCGATAAGGAGTTCACTGTGGGACAGGTCAAAGCCGGCAGTTCGATCGAGGTCGCCGCAGACCCGCAGCGCGCGCTGGCGGCGGTCACCGATTACACGGAGGTGCGCCCGAAGATCCTGTCGGCGCACTACCGCGACTACAAGGTGGTCGAGGGTGGGCAGGGCGACGGGACTGTCGCCGAATGGACGTTGCAGGCCACCGAGAAACGAGTGCGCAATATCCGCGCCCAGGTCTCGGTTGCCGATAATGTCGTCACCGAGAAGGACGCCAATTCCTCGCTCGTCAACACCTGGACGGTCGCCCCGGCCGGATCGGGTTCGACGGTCACCCTGGAGACCACCTGGCAGGGCGCCGGCGGGGTCAAGGGCATCTTCGAGGGCATTTTCGCCCCGCTCGGCCTGCGCAAGATCCAGGCCGAGGTGCTGGCGAACCTCGAGCGCGAACTTGCCTGACGGACGCCCTCCGGCCGGACGGTCGCCGGTATTCGATGCGTGCCGGTGACCCGTTCCGGTGCCCGCGGCCGGGGCGGGGGGGGGCGGGGAGAGGAGCGCCCGGGCCCCCGGGGGGTGGT
>JBFARE010000023.1:0-132755 GCA_040674215.1 Nocardia sp. NPDC050193
GTGCGGGCTGGCCGGTGATATCGAGACCCTGATCGCCGCGCGAGCCGTGCAGGGCCTGGGCGCTGCCTTGATGACCCCGCAGACCATGGCGGTGAAGGCGACGCGCCGCCGGACTGTCCGCTCACTGTCCACCCGGTCGACCAGATCCTGGACCGTCAGCGGCCCCGGATTGGCGGGCGGCTCCGGCTGCCGTGGCCGGCGAGACCCTCGCGCGCCGTCCATTTCGGGGGACTCTCCCGCGGGGTACCGCTCCCACGGTGCGCGACCTCCGGGCCCTGATGATCGCCCGTGCCGATCGTCACCCACCAATGAACCTCGCTTTTCCGCAACTCGCTGCCGACGCAACCGTGCTCGAAAGGCTGCGCGGGATTCCGCAATGATAACGATTTCGCCACTGAGAGCCACTCGGACATTACGAGAGGGCAGCAAAAGCGGTAAATGCTGGGAAGTTGCCCGCAGTTATGTTTGCACGCGCACGCGACAGTTTCTCGGCGTGTCTAATCGGCGTGTCGAATCGGTCGTCGGTCCGCTGTAGATATTCAGCCGCCGCTGTGCATGACATCGGCCGCGGCCGGGACGGTCCCGTCCTCGGGGTCGTCCAGCCAGCCGTGCGGAAGCGCGACCTTACCCGGTGAACCCTGCCGGCCCCGGGGGCCGCCGGCGTCCGGCGGGAACGGGACATCGGGATCGAGTTGCTCGATGAGCGCGTCGAGTGCGGTCAGCGAGGAGACCGTCGCGAAACTGCGCCGCAGCTCGGCCCCCAGTGGGAAGCCCATGAAATACCAGGCCATATGTTTGCGCAGGTCACGCATACCTTTGTCTTCGCCGTGGTGTTCGGCGAGCAGTCCGGCATGACGTGCCAGGATCGCACCGACCTCACCCAGGGTGGGCGGCACCGGCGCGGGCTCGCCCCGCAGGGCCGCACCGAGTTCGCCGAACAGCCAGGGCCGGCCGAGGCAGCCGCGCCCCACCACGACCCCGTCGCAGCCGGTCTGCGCCATCATCGTCACCGCGTCGGCAGCACTGAAGATATCGCCGTTGCCGAGTACCGGGATGGTGGTGACCGCCTCTTTCAGGCGTGCGATGGCCGACCAGTCGGCGGTTCCGGAGTAGCGCTGCGCCGCGGTGCGCGCGTGCAGGGCGACCGCCGCCGCGCCTTCGCTCTCGGCGATACGACCGGTATCGAGGTAGGTCTGATGCTCGTCGTCGATCCCGATACGGAATTTCATGGTCACCGGCACCCCGGCCGGTTCGGCGGCGCGGACCATCTCCCGGACGATCCGGGCGAACAGATTGCGCTTGTAGGGCAGCGCGGCGCCACCCCCGAGCCGGGTCACCTTGGGGACCGGGCAGCCGAGGTTCATATCGATATGATCGGCCCAGCCCTCGCCGACGATGATTCGGACGGCTTCACCGAGGGTGGCCGGGTCCACCCCGTAGAGCTGCATCGACCGCGGCGATTCGCCCTCGTCGAACGACATCATGTGCAGCGTTTTCTCGTTGCGTTCCACCACCGCGCGGGCGGTGATCATCTCGCAGACGTAGATCGCGGTCGGGCTGCCGAACTCCCGGCAGAGCTTGCGGAAGGCCAGGTTGGTGATGCCGGCCATCGGCGCGAGGACGACCGGCGGGTCGACCGGGTAGGGGCCGATTCGCAGACGTGTCTCCTGCTCCAGCTGTGTTTGCACAGTGTTCTATTTTCCCTCGAGCGTCCGGACCCCGTCACTATCGGGTGCCTCACCGCAGGTGACGACATGCCGCCGGAGGTCCTTTCGACTGCGATGGTGGCCGGTGCGGCGACCTCCGCGGGGTCCCTGCCGGCCCGGTCCGGCCGGACGCTAGCCTCGTGAACGCCGGACCTGCCGGCCGCCCGATTTCCGCTGGATACACCCGCCGGGGACGCGGCCCCGATCGGGAGCAATCGAAAGAGGACGAGATCCATGGCCGAAAACATCGAGGACGCCGGTCGCGCGCCGGATGAGACCGCCGGGGGCGCCGGCGAACACGTCGCCGCCCCCGGGAGACCGGCCACGGCCGAATCCCGCCCGGGCACGGTATCCATCCGAGTTTCCAGCCTGGTCCGCGGTGCGGTCGTCGCCGTGCTCGCCGTGGCGGCGATCGTCTTCGCCGTGTTGTATTTCACGGCGCGAGGCGAATTGGCCGATCGCGACACGCGGGCCGCGGCCGACAGCCGCGCCGAGCAGCTGGCCACCGAGTACGCGGTGGGCGCGGCCACCGTGAACTTCAAGGATCTCGACGCCTGGATCGCCGCCCTGAAGAAGAACACCAGCCCCCAGCTGGCGGGCAAGTTCGACGACACCGCGCCGAAACTGGAACAGATCCTGGTGCCGCTGCAGTGGACCTCGACCGCGACTCCCATCACCGCGAAGGTGATGTCCGAACAGGACGGGGTCTACAAGGTGAACGTCTTCGTGAACCTGACCTCGACCAACGCCCAGAATCCGGATGGTACGCAGACCACGGTCACCTACACGGTCACGGTCGACGAGAACTCCGGCCTGCAGATCACGGATGTGGGCGGTGTGGACGGCGCCCTGCCGGTGAAGTGAGGTGTGCAGTTGACCGTCCATCGACCGGTGACCATTGAGCACTCGCAGGTGAGCTGGGCCGGCGCGGGCTGGTCGAGGTGTGTAGTGGGCCGTCCATAGACGGGTGAGTATTGAGCACTCGCAGGTGAGCTCGGGCCTACTCGGGCCGGGTGAGGTGCACCTCCATGAACACCTTCTGTCCACTTCGGTCGGTCGGCCTTCGTGGTCGGGTCACCGGGCCCCGACCCGCCCCGCCGGAGGCGGGGCAAATAGACACCGAGACCGCCGGTGTCACCGGCGGTCTCGGTCGTTGTGTTCGCGGTTGCGGACGGCTCAGCCGTTCACCGTGGCGAAAGCCTTCTCCCGTTTGGCGGCTTCGCGGGCGAGCATCCGGTCGCGCTGTTCCTCGAACTTCACGACATCCTTGGACAGCTGGTCCAGGAAATTGCCGAGCCGCTCCCGCGTCTGCTCACCGCGCGCGGTGAAGTCGGTACGGCCGAAGATGTTCCACTTCTTCAGGACCGGCTGGACGACCTCTTCGAGGTGCTGGCGCAGATCGTAGATGCCGTGTTTGGCCATCAGCACCCCGTTGCGCCGGAAATTCGGCATCCCCGCGCCGGGCATCTGGAAATTCTCCAGGATCAGGGTGATGGCGTCCAGCGCCTGGTCCGGGCACAGGTCCAGGGCCGCTCCGCACATATTGCGGTAGAAGATCATGTGCAGGTTCTCGTCGGCCGCGATGCGCTGCAGCATGCGGTCGGCGACGGCGTCGTCGCACACCTTGCCGGTATTACGGTGCGAGACGCGGGTGGCCAGTTCCTGGAAGGTCACATAGGCCACCGAATGCAGAAAGCCGGCGTCGGCCTCGGCGGGTGAGGCGAAACCGTTGGTCATATGAACCATGCGGGCCTGCTCCAGGGCGACCGGGTCGACGCCGCGGGTCACCACCAGGTAGTCGCGCATGACGATCCCGTGCCGGTTCTCTTCGGCGGTCCAGCGGCCGACCCAGGTGCCCCACGCACCGTCCTGGGAAAAGTTCTCGGCGATTTCCCGGTGGTAGGAAGGCAGGTTGTCCTCGGTGAGCAGGTTGGTGATCATGGCCGCCTTGGCGACCTCACTGAGCTTGGATTGTTCGGGGTCCCAGTCCTGTCCACCGAGTGCGGCGAAGTTACGACCCTCGTCCCACGGGACGTAGTCGTGCGGATGCCACTCTTTTGCCAGGGAGAGGTGCCGGTTGACGTTCTGCTCGGCAACCGGCTCCAACTCTGTGAGCAGCTCGAGTTGAGTCAGATCCCTTGCCATGTAATCAAGCCCTTCATATGTTGCGTTGGTGTGGGTCACCTGAGGTAGACCGTTGCCGATGCGGCCATACCTTACGGCACCGTAGGTGTGATGCGAAACGCATCCGACCGAGAAAGAGTGCACGTTGGCGCAGGTGCCCCTGCCCGGGGACACATCCGAGTGTATGGCCGGATCCGCAGTCATGGGCGTATCGCCCGGTGTCCCGATCGCGTTAGCGGCCGTGGGAAATAGCACATCGGCCGGCGTCCGGCCGGAAGTTATGGGGCTGATCAGGCTGTTCATCGTCGATGTCGGATCGTCCGAGCATCGGGCCGACAGAAGGCCGGGCGGGTCGGCTCCGGTCACAGCTCGGCCGGGTGAAGGCTGGTCCAACTCACAGGAAGGAGTCGCCGGGGGCGGGAAGAAGGGAGGGGCGCCCGGCCGGTGGGCCGGACGCCCGGGGTGCCCCCACCAGGGCTCGAACCTGGGACCTGCGGATTAAAAGTCCGTAGCTCTACCAACTGAGCTATAGGGGCGCGGGCGCAAGTGTACTGGTCGAGTCCGCGTTTCTCGTAATCGGGTGGCTATGCTGGTGCTTTCCGTCACTCCGGGCGCGGGGGACCGGTCCGGCCGGTCCGGGGCGGACGGCGATCCGCCGGGGTCGTAGGGGAGGTCGGGCCCGTTCGGCGGCCCCGGTGAGCCGGAAACCATACCCATGAGTTCGGTATCACGGTACCTGCGGCATTGTTGATACAACGGGTAGCACGATACGATCCAAATATGTTGGATACCAATGCCTTTGGATCGATGAAGGCAGATTTCTCGCAGATATGGGGTCCGGGAGCCGGCTTTCCGGAGTGTTGCGGTCCGAGCGGGGCGCATGGGCGGGGCGGTATCCACCCAGGGGTCGGAGTGGCCTGCTGAGTACTGGTTCCGAACCTGCCCGAGCGGTCGAACATCCTGCGTTACCGGAGGATTCGTCCGGTCTCGTCGGTGTCCGGTTCGTGAAATCCGGACGGCGAAATGGTAGCCCGCTGTTTCGGTTTACCGCATGCCGGTACGAGATTCCGAGTACCGTGACGAATCAGCGAATTCGGAGTGTCACTCGGGACGGCGCTGCGGGAGGCGTATGGGGGACCAGGAACGGCGCAACGGAATGCCCGGATGCGCACCCCCTGCGGCGCACCCGGGCCCTCGAATTATACCAGCCGGTGTGTTTCCACTGCGGGCTGGGTTTCGTACCAAAGGTTCGGTACAGGTCAATAAACCGACCGCAGGTCTACATACAGGATGAGTTCGCGGCCTCGGCCCGCCTCGCAAAGGCGGATGAACGGTCGCAAGTATTCCGCGGGTGGGAATCCCGCGGATTGCACAAGGCTTCGGAGGCGTTTCGAGCATGGCACGGCAGCAAGAGCGGGCCCGTCGGACACGGGCAGCAATTATCCGGTCCGCCGCCGTTGAGTTCGGGAAGAGCGGCTATGCCGCGGCTTCGCTCAACCGCATTTTGGAAGGATCGCGGGCGACCAAGGGCGCCATGTACTTCCATTTCGATTCGAAGGAAGATCTGGCGCGGGCCGTCCTCGATTCGGCGATCGAGCGATACGGCAGCACCATCGATCGCTGGCTCGTGCGCGCGGACCTGGGCCCGCTCGACATTCTGCACGGTGTCTTCGACGAGCTCGCGCTGCGACTCGAGCACGACATAATCGTGCAGGCCGAATTCCGGCTCGTCATCGATCCCGGCTTCCATCGGCAGGGCCACGGCGGCTGTCCGATGCTCTCCGCGGCCATCCGTGATCTGACGGTCGCGGCGATCGAGCAGGGGCAGTTGCGTCCGGATACCGATCCCGACCGCTTCACCCGGACCCTCGCCGGCGCGCTGATCGGTCAGCGTTATATGGCCGACGCCCACGGCGGGGAGCCGGATCTGCGTACCCGGTTCCGGGAGTCGCTGGAGGTACTGGTCCAAGCCACCTGTACCCCGGCGTGGATGGCGGAGTTCGGCCGGTCGGGGTGGCGGGCGAGCGCGCGCCTGGAAGAGCTGGGTTCGTCCGCTTGACCAGCAGATTTGGGAATTGTGTGCACCCTGTCATAAGCTATGCGAGCTCCCAACGGACAGCCGTTGAAAAGCCGGTCCGGAGAGATCCGGGACGAGCCCCCTTCGTCTAGCGGCCTAGGACGCCGCCCTTTCAAGGCGGTAGCGCGGGTTCGAATCCCGTAGGGGGTACCACCTATGCGAGTAGGTGGCACACAGCAAGGCCCTGTGGCGCAGTTGGTTAGCGCGCCGCCCTGTCACGGCGGAGGTCGCGGGTTCGAGTCCCGTCAGGGTCGCCAGTGGATGCCGGAGCAATCCGGCTTCCATCGAATGGCATTCGTTCCGGGTGCCTGCGGCCAGGTAGCTCAGTTGGTACGAGCGTTCGCCTGAAAAGCGAAAGGTCGCCGGTTCGATCCCGGCCCTGGCCACAATCAGCCCCCTGATCATCATGATCGGGGGGCTTTCTGCTGTTTCGGACCCCGGCCGGGTGGAATGCTGTGACCATGGCCGAACGGTGGTATTACTGCTTGAAGCATCAGCGCGCCGAGCGTGGGCGTCAGTGCTGGTTCCGGGACCGGATGGGGCCGTACCCGGACCAGGCCACGGCCGAACGCGCGCTGGAGATCGTGCGGCAGCGCAATGCCACGCAGGACGCCGCGGACCGGGCGTACCGCGAGGGCGACTGACCCGGCCGGGAACTGCCGATGGTCCCGCTCGGCGACGCTATCACCGGTGCGCTGCATTCCCGGGTGGGCGGTTGGGCTACCGTTCACGGGTAATACGTAGCGACGCTCGCGGCCTGCTGTACCCGGCCGCCGGGCGAGACCAGGTGAGCAGGGAGGGCGACCCTTGAGGGTTACCGTTGTCGTGCCGACTTACAACGAGCGGGACAATCTGCCGGTAGCGGTGGAGCGGTTGACCGCGCTACCCGTGCCCGACCTGCACGTACTGGTAGTCGACGACAATTCCCCGGACGGCACCGGTGAGGTGGCGGAGAAGCTGGCCGTGGAACTGCCCGACGTCGTGTCGGTACTGCACCGCACCGAGAAGGACGGGCTGGGCCGGGCCTACATCGCCGGTATCACCCGGGCCCTCGAGGAGGGCGCGGATGTGGTGATCCAGATGGACGCGGACCTCTCCCACCCCGCCGAGGTGATCCCCGCCATGCTCGAGGAGCTGGACCGGCCGGGTATCGGAGTCGTGCTCGGGTCCCGCTATGTGCTCGGCGGTTCCACCGCGGCGGAATGGAAGTGGTACCGCAAGGCACTGTCGGCCTGGGCCAATTTCTACGTCAATGCCATCCTGCGGCTCGGGATCAAGGACGCCACCGCTGGTTTCAAGGCGTGGGAGGCCGATACGCTGCGCGCCATCGAGGTCGGCACGATCCGCAGCAACGGCTACTCCTTCCAGGTGGAGATGAACTACCGGGCCAAGAAGCAGGGCATCGGTATCGCCGAGGTACCCATCCGCTTCGAGGAGCGGACCCTCGGGGCTTCCAAGATGAGCCTGAAAGTGCAGCTGGAATCGGCGCTGATGCCCTGGAAGCTGCTTCTCGGCCGCGCTCTCTGACACCGTTCAGCGCGGCCAATCGCGCAGTGTGTCGAGATAGCGCTGCCGTACCTCGGCGACTTTCTCGTCCAGTTCGGACGGGTCCTGTGTGTCCACCGCGATCGGCGGCAGGATCGCTACCTCGACCACACCGGGCCGCGCGATCATCGAATCCCGCCGGCCTACCTCGGCGGCATTGCGGATCACCACCGGAATCACCGGTACCCCCGCCTGCCGGGCCATATGGAAGGCGCCCTTCTTGAATCTGCCGGGATGCGCGGTATACGAGCGCGTGCCCTCCGGGGCGATCGCGACGGACAGGCCGCCGCGCAACGTGTCCACCACCGGCGCCAGCGAGGCCTTGGCGAGGTCGGTGTTCGAACGGTCGATGAAGGTGACGCCGACGAACCGCATGAGCGGGCCGAAAATCGGATGCCGGATGAGTTCTTTCTTACCGACGCCCGTGACGTGCCCGCCGAGCACAGCGGGCACGATGAGCACGTCGAACTGACTCTGATGGTTGAACAGGAACACCGCGGGCCGCGGATGGCGGGCATGCTCCGCGCCGGTGACGCGGAGCCGGATCCCGCATACGCGCAGGGGCCAGGCGGTGCCGTACTTCATCAGGGCGTCGGCCATGGCTCGCCGGTCGCGGGTGTAGGACTTGCGCAGTACCCCGTACAGCGCTCCGCCGAGCAGGGCGAGAAGCCCGATCACGGTCCGCAAATAGTCGGCCGGGCGCGGTGCGGTCCGCGAACCCACGGTGAGTGCGGTCCAGCCGTACTCGGCCGCCGTGGCCGCGAGCACGGGCCCGGGTGCGATCGGCACCCGCGTGCCGCCGCGGGACAGCAGCGGGAGATCGCCCGCGCTGCCGCTGTAGATATAGGAACGGGCCAGATCGACCCCGTGGGTGGCCGCGAATTCCGACACCGCCTCGGCCTTCTCGGGGCCGTAACACACTTCACCCTCGATGAGCCCGGTCAGGCGCCCTCCGGAGACCGCGGCCCGGCTGCCGAGCACCTGGGAAATATCGAGCGCGGTGGCCGCAGGACGTAACTGGAATTCCGCCGCGTCCCCGGTCAGCACCACCGTGTGCCCGGCCGCGATATGTTCCTGCACCAAACGCAGCACCTCGGGGCGTAACCGGTCATACCAACCCCGTTTGAACAGGCGTTCGCCCAATGCGGTCAGTTCTTCCGGCGTCCGTCCGGCCGCGGCCCGCACAGCGCGCTCGAGTACGTCGCCCGCCGCGCTCTCGCCGCTGTGCCGCAACTGGTCGAACAGCGTTTCCAGCAGCACACGGTCCGGCCCGCGCCAGCGCGGCACGGGCGTGGACCCGAGTTCGGCCACGGCCGTCAGATCGAAGACGGCGCCGACCCCGGCACCGCGGGGGCCGGAACGGATGTCGGCCACCACGGCGTCGATCCCGGACGGCGCGGGGTTCTCGCCCGTGTGCCCGGCGCCCGCTTCCCGCGTGCTCACCGGACCCGTCCGGCCGGGCGATTGGAGGGGTCGAGGGTGGCGGCGCGGGAGATCCGGAAGCCGATGGTGCGCAGTCGCTCGGCGAACTCGGCACGCAGGGTGGCCAGTTCGGCCACCGATTCCGGCGATTCCGGGTCCGCGGGTTCGAGCAGCCCCCGATTGGCGGCCAGTTTCAGGGCACTGCCGAAGAGTTCGGTGGACACCGACTCGGTACTGTGCAGCCGCTGCTGCAACAGCATCTGTCTGCCCACCGAGACGCATTCCTCGACGAACTCTTTGCGATCGATCGGCGCGGCCGGGTCCCGGGCGGCCAGTCTCTCGGCCACCACCAGCTGCGCGTCGAAGAACGAGCGCAGTACCCGGTGGGCCATCATGAAGCCGGTGCCGGTGAGCGCTGCCAGGATCTCACTGCCGAGCGTATCGCGCGACCGTGACCGCCAGCGCGGGTCGATCAGCAGCACCTCCGCGGTGATCCGCTCGGCGAACTCGGTCCGGTCAGGGAAGAAGAATTCGAATTTCAGCAGATCCCGCAGCCGGTAGGCCTCTTCCCAGCCGATATCCAGGGCGTCGGCGTCCGGTCCCACGGCGTCGCCGGCCGGATCCTCGGGGGCGGCGTCGACCGCGGCCAGAATCGCCAGCTCGACAATGGCCCGATCGACGAACCAGTGCACCGCACTGTTGCGGTAGAACGCGGCTTCGAGGTGGGCCCCCGCCTCGATGGAGTACACCGGCTCGACACCCCCGCGGTAGACGGTGACCACCTTCGCGAGCGACAGCTGCTCGAGGACCACGGCCAGGCTCTGCTCGTCGCGCAGTTTCGCGATCTCGCCGCACGGCAGGTCGCGCTGTTCGATGTAGTCGAGCACCGGGGCGAGTACCTCGCAGACCTCGGTCCGGGTGAGTGCCCGCTGATGGACACCCAGCAGGACCAGTGTGACCAGGGCGTTGACGGTGATGGGGGTGACCGAGTTGATGCCGACGGCGACATCGAACGCGAGCCGTTGTACCGCCAGGCGTTCCTTTTCGCCGAATTCGTCGCGTGGCTCGCCGGGGCCGGCTGCGGCACTGCCGGTGGCGTCGGCCGGGTGCAGCGGGATGGTGACCGGGGTCGCGATCAGCGGGTCGCCGTGGGCGGCGAGACGTTCACGCGCCGAGAGCGGAGCCCCGAAGCGGACGTAGACGTGCCCGGCCGAATGCTGCTGGTTACGGACATAGCGGGCCAGCCAGGCCAGTCCTTCGGGTTTCTTGCGACCGCCCATCTGCTCGTCGGCGATGGCGCCGAGTTCGTTGAGCCGCTCGTAGGTGATCGAGACCGGGACCAGCAGCGCGTCGGCGATCCGTTCCTGGCGCACGGCCGCGGCCAGATAGTTGAGCAGTCCGTAGCGGGGCGGGCGTAGTTTTCCGGTCCGGGTACGGCCGCCCTCGAAGTACCACTCCAGGTTGAACCGCCGTGCCATCAGATAGCCGAAGTACTCCTCGACCACGGCCTGGTACACCGTGTCGCCGCCGAAACTGCGCCGGATGAAGATCGTCCCGGTGCGCCGGGCGATCGGGCCCATGGGCCAGAACCGGAGGTTCGCGCCGCCCACCACATGGTTGGGCGGGAAATCGTTGCGGGCCAGCACATCGCCCAGGACGAAGGCGTCCACATAGGACCGGTGGGAGGGCAGGAAGACCAGGGGGTAGCGCCGGTTGAGGTCGCGCAGGGCGGTGAG
Organism: Nocardia sp. NPDC050193; assembly: GCA_040674215.1. Taxonomy (GTDB): domain Bacteria; phylum Actinomycetota; class Actinomycetes; order Mycobacteriales; family Mycobacteriaceae; genus Nocardia. Next base: position 10,611 of record JBFARE010000023.1, read on the forward strand.
TCCGGATTCGTCGCAGTCCACCCTCCAGGTCGACGCGTGGACCGGGCGCATGGCCTGGGTGAACAGATCCGAGACCGTACGGCTCTGCGCCGCGACCAGTTCGTTCAATGCCTTCTCGGCGCGCCGGTGCACCTCCTGGGGCGCGGCCCCGATCTCGTCGGCGATCGATTCGAGCCGCCGCAGGAATTCCGGCGAGTCCAGGATCTCCTCGGTGACCAGGCGGGGCACCTTGTACCGGTCACCGATCACACCGCGTTCGGCGCGTTCGAGTGCGACCACCGCGGCACGCACTACCGCGCGGGCGAACGGCTCGGCGGTGCCGGCGTAGTGCAGGGCGGTGGCCTCGGGATTGTTGGCCCGCAGTTCGCTCAGCCGGGCCGGGCTGCCGGTGAGTACCAGGTGCCGGTCGGGGGATCGTTCGACCAGCCGCCGCTGGGCGAGCCGGTTCGGGCGGCGCGGATTGGTGAGCTGGGCGAGGTCACCGAAGGTCACCCGCCGGACGCCGTCGCGTTCGGGGGGCAGCCACAGGACCCGGACCGGGACCACCAGTGGATCATCGGTGCGGCCGGTGAGCCGGTCGGCGACGGCACCGGCGTCCAGGTCCAGCTGGGTGACCGGGGCGCGTACGCCCAGTTCGGCGGCCAGGCCGCCGTCGGCGATCCAGCGACCGATCAGTTCGCGTTCGGTACCCGAAGCCGAATCTACCAGCGCGACCACCGATTCCAGCGGCAGATCGGAGAGTGCCGGAGCTCCACTGCGGTGCTCGATCATGGTGTGGATCCTCTGCTCGGATGAGGGGCGGTCGGCCCCGGCCCGGGCCGCGGCCGCGTGACCGGATGGGCGGAGCCCGATCGGTCGTCGGCTCGAAAATACTCCTTGCCAACCACTATGGACGGCTCTCGCGTCGTTGGGGTTGTTTGGCTCGTTTCCGGTCGTTTCCGAGACCTCCCAACAAGAAGAGGTAATGCTAACCTTACCTCCGAGTTTGGGTCGGTTAGCCTTGGAGGATCGTTGTCGACCACTGACGAACGTTTACGGGCCGAGTATGTGACCGACCCGGCGGCGGCGATGGCCCGCCTGGCCGCCGAGAACCACTCCGGCGACCATGTGGTCTACGAGCGCGGCGGGGAGTGGGTCTTCGCCGCGGATCCGATCGGCACCGTCGAACTCGATGTCGGCGAACTCCGGATCACCTGGGCGGGCGAGACCACGGTCCGCAGCTGGTCCGGCAGCCCGGCCGCGCTGATGCACAGTGTGCTCGCCGAACTGCCGATGACCGGCCGCAATGCCTACGGGTGGATCGGGTTCGAATTCTGCGCGTGGTCGCTGGGGGCCACCGAGTATCTGCGCCCCGGCACCGCCCTGGTCCATCTGATGGTCCCGCGCGTGGAGGTCCGGATCGACACCGCCGGGGCGGTGTGGATCACCGGAGCCGATCCGGCCGAGGCCGCGACTCTCGCCGATACCGTGGCGAGTTCCCGGGATACCGCGCTCCCGCAGCCCCATCCGGTGGATATACGGGTGGACACCTCCGGCTACCGGGAGCGCGTCGCCGCTGCCGTGGCGGAGATCCAGGCCGGGCGGTACCAGAAGGTCATTCTCTCGCGGAAGATCGAGCTACCCTTCGCGGTGGACATCCCGGCCACCTACCGGCTCGGCCGGGCGCACAACACCCCCGCCCGGTCCTTCCTGCTGAACCTGGGCGGGCTGCAGGCGGCCGGATTCAGCCCGGAACTGGTGCTTGCGGTGGACGACGACCGGACCGTCAGTACCGAACCGCTCGCCGGCACCCGCGCCTTCGGCCTCGGGGCCGAGATGGACAGTGCCGCTCGCGCGGAGCTGGTCTCCGATCCGAAGGAGATCGTCGAACACGCACTCTCCGTGCAGACCTGCTTCGCCGAGATCGGTACGGTCGCCGAAGCCGGCACCACCTCGGTCTCGGATTTCATGGCGGTGCGTGAACGCGGCAGTGTGCAACACCTGGCCTCCACCGTCCGGGGACGCCTCGCGGCCGGCCGAACGGCCTGGGACGCGCTGGACGCGATCTTCCCGTCGGTGACCGCCTCGGGTATTCCGAAGCGGGCGGGCGTCGATTCGGTCTTCCGGCACGACCGGCCCCGCGGTCTGTACTCCGGTGCGGTGCTGATGGTTTCGCCGACCGGGGCGCTGGAGGCGGCGCTGGTGCTGCGCGCGGTGTACCAAACCGGTGCGGGCGCGTGGTTGCGCGCGGGAGCCGGGGTGGTCGCGCAGTCACGGCCCGAACGGGAGTTCGAGGAGACCTGCGAGAAGCTGGGCAGCGTGGCGCCCTACGTGGTGAAGGCGTAGGGCACCCGGCCGGTACGGAGACGGGTCGCGGACCCGGCGGCGGCCCGGGCGGTATCCCGGCCGCGGCCTACTCCTGAGCGCGCAGGGCTTTCTTGTCGATCTTGCCGACCGCGGTCAGCGGCAGGGCGTCCGCGCGGCGCAGGACGTCCGGGAGTTTGTAGGTCGCCAAACCGCGCCCGGTCAGGAACTCCTTGATGTCGGCCAGGGTCGGCATATCGCCGGTGACGACCAGTACCGCGCAGACCTTTTCGCCGAGCCCGGGATCGGGCAGGCCGACCGCGGCCGCGTGCCGGACCGCGGGGTGGGCGAGCAGATGCTCCTCGAGTTCGTCGCAGGAGACGTTCTCCCCGCCCCGGTTGATCACATCCTTGATCCGGCCCGACACCACCAGATGGCCACTGGGCAACTGCCGCACCAGATCGCCGCTGCGGTAATAGCCGTCGGGAGTGAAGACGCGGGCATTGTGTTCGGGGGCGCGGTAGTAGCCACGCAGGGTGTACGGGCCGCGGGTGAGCAGTTCACCCTCCGTGCCCGGTGCGACGTCCACCCCGTCCTCGTCGACCACCCTGACCTCGTCCGCCGGGCACAGCGGGCGACCCTGGGTGGTGCAGACGATATCCGGATCATCGTCGAGCCTGGTGAAATTCAGCAGCCCCTCCGCCATCCCGAAGACCTGCTGCAGAGTCGCCCGGAGCGCGGGCGCCACTTCGCGGGCGTTCACCTCGGCCAGTTTCGCGCCCCCGACCTGCAGCAGCCGCAAGGAGGAGGTATCGGCGTCTTCCCATTCCACCGCGGCCGACCACAATTGCGCCAGCGGCGGCACCACCGCGGTGACGGTGACCCGATGGCGTTCGATCGCCGCGAAGGCACTCTCCGGGCTCGGGTCGGCGACGAAGGCCAGCGCGCCCCCGGTCGCTACCGTGCCCAGGATGCCCGGGCAGGCCAGCGGGAAATTGTGTGCGGCGGGCAGGGTGGCCAGATAGACGTCCCGGTCGTCGAGTTCGCAGACGGCGGCGCTCGCGGTGGCGTTGTAGACGTAGTCGTCGTGGGTGCGGGCGATGAGTTTGGGGAGTCCGGTTGTCCCGCCGGAGACCAGCATGAGGGCGATATCGGCGGGGTCGACCACGGGCAGCGATCCGGTGTCCCGGGCGATGGACATCAATTCGGTGAACTCGCCGGGCGCACCGGCGACCAGGACGTGCCGCAACGATTCGACGGTGCTCAGCAGGGTGGCGGCCAATTGCCGGTAGTCGAAATCGCCCTGCCGGTCGGCGACCAGGTACGCGACCGCGCCGGAGAGACCGGCCAGGTGTTCGATCTCGGCCCGGCGGTGCGCGGGCAAGGTGAGTACCGGAATGATGCCGGCGCGCAACAACCCGAACAGCGCGATCGCGAATTCGGGGGTGTTGAGCAGCTGGACGATCACCCGGTCGCCCGGCACGATCCCCAGGGCCAGGAACCCATAGGCCATCCGGTCGGCTTCCGCGTCCAGTTCGGCGTAGGTGAGCGTCCGGTCGCCGAGCAGTGCCGGATGCTCCGGGCTGCGGCGCGCGGTATCGCGGAGCAGATCTCCCACGGTGGTGCCGGTCCAGTAGCCGGCGGCACGGTAGGTCTCGGCCAGGTCCTCGGGGAAGGGAACATAACCGTCACGGTGGGTGCCGGCGGCGGTGGAAGTCACGATATACCTCATAGGAAAACGGGGACTCGAAAGCGTGTGCGGCGCGTTTCCGGTCCGTTAATAGGTTAGGCAACCCTATATCTTTTGAAAAGGGCGTGTCTCTTCCGCGCGTGTCCCGGCGGTGAGCGCGGGATCCGGAACCGGTCCGGGATACCGGTCCGTCGTGCCCGGTGCACATCCCCGTCGCGCACTAGACTCGCCCCATGAGTGGTTGGGGCGTCGGGGACATCCCCGATCAGCAGGGTCGAACCGTCATCATCACCGGCGCGAACAGCGGGCTGGGCGCGGTCGCCGCGCGGGCCTTGGCCGGAGCCGGGGCGCGAGTGATCCTGGCCTGCCGGAATGTGGGTAAAGGTGAGGCCGTCGCCGGCGAGATCGGTGAGCGGGCGCAGGTCCGGCGGCTCGATCTGGCCGATCTGGCCTCGGTCCGGGAATTCGCCGCCGGGGTGGACAGTGCGGACGTCCTGATCAACAATGCCGGCGTGATGGCGGTACCGCTGCGGCGGACCGTCGACGGTTTCGAAATGCAGATCGGTACCAACCATCTCGGCCATTTCGCGCTCACCGGCCTGCTGCTCGGCAAGATCGGTGAGCGGGTGGTCACCCTGTCCAGCGGTGCGCATGCGGCCGGGGCCATCGACCTCGAGGATCTCAACTGGGAGCGCCGCCCGTACAAGCGCTGGTCGGCCTACGGTCAGTCGAAGCTGGCCAATCTGCTCTTCGCCTTCGAACTGCAGCGCCGGCTCGCCGCGGCCGGCTCGGCGAAGCTGTCGCTGGCGGCTCACCCCGGCTACGCCGCCACCGAACTGCAGTCCCATACCGAGACCGTGCTCGACTCGGTGATGAACATCGGTAACAAGGTGTTCGCGCAGAGCGCGGAGATGGGGGCGCTGCCGGAACTGTTCGCCGCCACCGCCCCGGTCGAGCCGGGCGCCTACTATGGGCCGACCGGGCTGGGCGGGATGCGCGGCCACCCGGGTCGCTCGGGCTGCTCGAAACGGGCGAAGGACCAGCTCACCGCGCGTTCGCTGTGGGAACTCTCGGAGCGGCTGACCGGGGTGAAGTTCGATTTCTCGGCCTGACCGGCCCGTCCGTCCGCGGTGCTCACCGCGGGATGTCACACCTGCGTTCGCTGCGTTGTCATCTCTGTGACAAGGCAGGAACGAAAGGAATCCGGACATGGAACCCCGTGTGAATCTCTTCGAGAACAAGGTCACCGCGAGCTACGTCAAGCGACTGGTCACCGCCGGCAAGGTGGCCGAGAGCTCGGGTCTGCCCGCCGCCACCTACGAACTGGTGAAAATCCGGGCGAGCCAGATCAACGGCTGCGCGATGTGCCTGGATATGCACACCAAGGACGCCCTGCACGCCGGGGAAACCGCACTGCGGATCAACCTGGTCGCCGCCTGGCGGGAGGCCACTGTCTTCACCGAGGCCGAACGCGCCGCGCTCGAACTCACCGAAGCGGGCACCCGGTTGGCCGACGGCGGCGGGGTGAGCGAGGAGACCTGGCAGCGGGTGCGCAAGCACTACGACGACGACCAGATCGGTGGGCTGCTCGTCGCCGTGGCCACCATCAACGCGTGGAACCGGCTCAATGCCATCGCCCACACTCCGGCCGGGAACTACGAGCCCGGCCAGTTCTGAAACGATGCCGGGGCGGGATTGTGTCGAGTATCACTTTCCGCCACGCGATTCCGCCCCGCATCCGCCCCCGTGGACAACCGCCTGGTACCGTGATCAATCGTGCAGCGCGTGTATTTCTGGTTTAGCAAGCCGGCCCGGGGTGGGTCGGTCTGCGGCTACCACGTGCGCTGACCAGTTTCCCCGAGCCGGATGACGACCGGCTCGACGGGCGAATACTTCCGTGGGTCGGCCCCAACGAGAAGGACACCACCCACGATGACAACCGCAGTCGATATCGACGCCAACCATTCCGATCTGGACGATCAGCGCACTCTCAGCGTGAGCCCGCTGCGCTCCCCGGCCGAGGTGCGCCGGGTCCACGCCATCACCGACGAGCACGCCGCCACCGTGCGGGCCGGACGTAAGTCCACCGTCGAGGTGCTCAACGGGGTCGACGACCGCCTGATGGTGGTCGTCGGGCCGTGCTCGGTGCACGACCCGGTCGCCGCACTCGACTACGCGCGGCGGCTGGCTGCCGCGTCGGCGGAACTCGCCGACCGGCTGCACCTGGTCATGCGGGTCTACTTCGAGAAACCGCGCACCACGCTGGGCTGGAAAGGGCTGATCAACGACCCGCACCTCAACGGCAGCTTCGATGTCAACACCGGGCTGGGTATCGGCCGTCAGCTGCTGCTCGACATCACTGCGCTGGGACTGCCGGTGGCCTGCGAGTTCCTCGATCCCATCACCCCGCAGTACATTTCGGATCTGGTCTCCTACGGCGCGATCGGCGCGCGCACCGCGGCCAGCCAGGTGCACCGGCAGCTGAGCAGTGCCCTGTCCATGCCGGTCGGCATCAAGAACGGGACCGACGGCGATGTGCAGGTTGCCGTGGACGGGGTCCGGGCGGCCGCGGCCAGCCATGTGTTCCCCGGTACCGACCTCGACGGCCGGGCCGCGCTGATCCAGACCGCGGGCAACGAGGACTGCCATGTGATCCTGCGCGGCGGATCCAACGGCACCAACTACGACGCGGCCTCGGTGGCCGACGCCTGCGCGCGGCTGGAGAAGTCGAAGCTGCCGCAGCGGATCGTGGTCGACGCCAGCCACGGCAACAGCAACAAGGACCACCGGCGGCAGCCCGTCGTCGTCGCCGATATCGCCGAGCGGCTGGCCGCGGGCGAACCGGGTGTGGTCGGCGTGATGCTGGAAAGCTTCCTGGTCGAGGGCCGCCAGGACCTCACCCTGGGCCGGTCCGCCGATCTCACCTACGGCCAGTCCATCACCGACGCCTGCATGGACTGGGATACCACCGCCGCACAGCTCGACCGCCTGGCCGGCGCCGTCGCCCGGCGCCGTCGGCGCTGAGGATCCGGTCGCTGCGCCGTACGGACCGGTAGTCCGCGGCGCGAGCGGCCGGGTCGGCGACCCTGCGTCTCCGGCCGCTACCGCCCGACGGCCGGATCAGACCCCGGCCGGCCAGCCGTCCGCCGGGCCGGGCGGATCGGTGTTCAGCCGCGCGGCCATCCAATGGTCGCGGCGGTTTCCGCGCAACACACTGCCGAGCCGGGCCAGGCCCTCGTAACGGAAGCCCTGGGCGCGGACCGCGGCGGCGGACGCGTGATTACCGACGAAAGCCCGCCAATGAATGCGGGTCAGACCCATCCCGTTCGAGTCGAAGCCGAAAGCGCACACCAGCGCGATCGCCCGCGACATCAGGCCCCGACGGCGGTACTCGGCGGCGAGCCAGTAACCGATTTCGGCGGAGCCCCCGTCCGTGAGCCGGACACCCAGGCCCACGGTGCCGATGAGGCGCCCGTGCTCGCCGAGCCGGATCGCCCAGCACGGACTGCCATCGGTCCAGCCGTCCGCCGACCTGGTGCGGACGAAATGCTCCGCGTCGGCGCGCGCGTAGGGCACCGGGATGGTCACCCATTCGGTGATCGACGGGTCCTGGCAGCATTCGACGATCGCCTCGATATCGGACTCCACCGGCCGGCTCAGCCAGACGGTCCCGTCGGTCAGCGTGCGCTCCTCCACCCGTCGATGGTGGCAGTTCGAGAGGGTCTCCGGCATCCGAATTCCCGGGCCGGCGCGCCGGGTCGGCATCCGGCCGGGCGGCAGGGCTCCGTAGAATTCCGGCGGTGGTAGCCACGCTTCTCGCCGACCTCTTCGAATCCCATCGTGGACATCTGCTGGCGGTGGCCTACCGGCTGACCGGCAGTGTGGCCGATGCCGAGGACGCGGTGCAGGAGAGCTGGTTGCGGCTGGCCGGCACCTCGCAGTCGGAGATCGAGGATCTGCGCGCCTGGTTGACGACCGTGGTCTCCCGGCTCTGCCTGGACCGGTTGCGCAGCGCCGCGGTGCGCCGGGAAAGTTATGTGGGCCAGTGGCTTCCCGAACCGGTGGTGAGTCCGCTGACCGGGGCGCCGGGGCCGGACCCGCTCGCTGCCGTGGTGCAGCGTCAGGAGTTCCGGATTGCCGCCCTGGTGGTGCTCGATCAGCTCACGCCGCCGCAACGCGTGGCCTTCGTCCTACACGAAGGTCTGCAGGTGCCCTACGCCGAAATCGCGAACATCCTCGACATCACCCCCGAAGCGACCCGGCAGCTGGCCGCCCGCGCGCGCAAGGTCGTACGCGAACAGACCCCGCCGGTCGCCGCCGACGTAGAGCATGAGGCGGCCGTGCAGAAACTGCTGGTGGCGCTGGAAACCGGTGATGCCCGCGCGGTCGCGGCGGTGCTGCACCCCGCCGTAAAGATGATCGGCGATTCCGGCGGCACCACTCAGACCGCGCGCAATGTCATCTTCGGACCGGACAAGGTCGCCCGGCTGTTCCTCGGCCTCATCCGCCGCTACGGGCTGGACCGGCCGGGCGTCGATCTCGGGGCCGAGGTTATGGAGTTCGTCCAGGTCAACGGCCAGCTCGGAGTGCTGTTCCATGCCCGTCCCGGCGACGGTGACTATCCGGGTTTCCCGTCGCGGGTCATGGGATTCACCGTGGTGGACGGTGTGATCCAGGGCGCCTACGACCACGCCAATCCGGCGAAACTGCGCGGGGTCCGGTTGCGTTGACCGGACCGATCAGGCAGGTACCGGACGCGTCCGGTCGGTGAGCAGCAGTGCCGCCATCGCCCCCAGCACCGACCCCATCACGAACCGCTGGACGCGTAACCACAGCGGCCGTCCGCTCAAGAACCCCGCGACGGTGCCGGCCGTGCACACGATGAGACCGTTCACCACCAATGCGACGGTGATCTGCACCGCCCCGAGGCACAGGCTCTGGACCCATACCGGGCCCGCCCCGGGCGATACGAACTGCGGAATCAGCGCCAGGTACATGACAGCGATCTTCGGATTCAGCAGATTGGTCACCAGCCCCATGGTGAACAGCTTGCGCCCGGGGTCCCGGGGAAGCGGTTCGGGGGTGAAGACCGAGACCGCGCCCGGCCGGATCGCCTGCCAGGCCAACCACAGCAGGTAGGCGGCCCCGGCCGCCTTCACCGCGGTGTAAAGCGCCGGGACCAGGGCGAACACCGCTGTGATCCCGGTCGCGGCGGCAGTCAGGTAGACGCCGAAACCGGCGGCGACCCCGGTCAGTGAGATCATTCCGGCGCGCCGGCCCTGCGAGATCGTGCGGGAGACCAGGTACATCATGTTCGGGCCGGGGGTGAGCACCAGGCCGAGCGCGGCCGCCGCCACCCCGGCCGCCGCCGCGAGTTCGATCATGGGTCCAATACTGGTTTGCCGGTCGGGCGGTGTCTCGGTCCAGTTCGCACCAAGTGGTTGTGCATGGCGTGCCGTCGGGGACGAGACGGGGTGCGCTGTGGTGTGCCCGAGGGGCCCGTGCGACTTCGCGGCGGCTCGGCCGCCCGGCTCTGTGGCCGGACACCGTGCTGCGGGTCAGGCTCCGGTCATGTTCACCGTTCCGAGATGGGTGAATTCGGCGGCGATCTGCGTACCGGACTCGACGGGGACGGCATCGGTCATCCCGCCGGTCAGCACGATCCATCCGGCTTCGAGCGCCAGCCCGCGTTCGGCGAGCGCGTTCGCGGCGAGCGCGAGCGCCTGGGCCGGATGGCCCTGAACGGCCGCACCCGTCGCCGAATCGACCACAGTGCCGTCCATGCGCAGCACACACTCCTCGAGTGCGAGATCGAGGTCGGCCGGGCTCCGCTCGACCCCGCCGATGACGAATCGAGCCGAGGACGCATTGTCGGCGAGGACATCGGGCAGGGTGAAGCGGAAATCGGTGAATCGGCTGTCGATCACTTCCAGGCCCGCGTAGACGGACCTGACGGCGGCCAGCGCGGTGGCGGCCGTGACCCCGGGGCCTTCGAGTCGTTCGCCGAGCACGAAGACGATCTCCGGCTCCACCCGGGGATGGATGAGCTCCCCGGTGGGGATCGGCGTACCGGCCTCGAGCACCATCGCGTCGGTCAACCAGGCGGTCAGCGGTGAGGTGATCCCCATCCGCTGCTGCTTGGCCTGTGAGGTCAGCCCGAGTTTCACCCCGACGATCTTTTCGCCGGCCGCGACCTTGCGGGCGATCAAGGCGTCCTGCACCCGGTACGCGGTCGCCACGTCGAGACCGGGCCAGTCCTCGGTGACCGGCTTACGGTCGGTCCTGGTCCGCTCGGCGCGAAGCAGGACTTCGGCGGCGGTTTCGACGTTCCACTCGGTGCTGTCCGTACTCATGCTGCGGAGAGTTCCTTTCCTGCGGTGGTCCCGGCCTCGGGATCCTGTGTCGGGCTGTGGTCAGTGGGCGAGGCCGTCGGATCGCCCGAGGTTTCCGGTCTCCAGTTCACGCCCCCGGGTCTCGGGCAGGAAGAAGAAGACGATCGCGGCGGCGAGCAGGTAGAACACGGCTGTACCCATCATCGCGGCGCCGACTCCGGCCGAATGCGCGGTGAATCCGACCATGGCCGGGGCCAGTGCGCTGGCGGCGCGGCCCGCGTTGTAGATGAACCCCTGCGCGAAGGCTCTGATCTCGGTGGGGAAGAGTTCCGCGAAGGTGGGACCGAATCCGGAGTAGAAACCCGTGCCGAACAACGCCATCACCGGTCCGAAAGCGAAAACGACGGCGGGAGCGGTCAGGGTGAGGAAGATCGGTATGCAGATCACGGCCGCACCGAAGTAGACGATGAAGGCGTTCCGCCGGCCGATCCGGTCGGCGACATAGCCGAAGGAGATGAATCCGGCCGCGGCCCCGATCTGCATGACGATGATCCAGGTGGTCGACGACAGCATGTTCATTCCCCGCCCGCCTTCCTCGACCGGTGAGGCGAGGTAATTCGGGATCCAGGTGAAAAGTCCCCAGTACCCGCACATGGCGGCGGCGGTGAACGAGAGGCAGACCGCGACCGCTCTGGGTTGCCGGGTGAACAGCTGCCGCAGCGAGGCGAGAGCGCCGAGCCGGGTGCCCGCCTCGAGCCAGATCTTCGATTCCTTGGTCTCCCGCCGCACCCAGATGGCCAGCACCGCAGGGAAGACACCGATGAAGAACGCCCATCGCCACCCGAGCGTGGGTACGACGAGGAACGCGATCAATGCGGCGAGCCCGTACCCGGTGGCGAAGGCACTCTGTACCCAGGCGAGGACCTTGCCCCGATGGCGCGCGGGCCAGGTCTCGGAGACGAGGGCGGTCCCCGCACCCCATTCCCCGCCGACCCCGAGTCCGACGATGACCCGCGCGGCCATGAGCGTTCCCATACCGGTCGAGAAGCCGCAGAGCATCGTCCCGATCGAATAACAGAGAATGCTGGCGACCATCGCCTTGGTTCGGCCGAAACGATCGGCGATATAGCCGAAGATCATGCCGCCGAACGCGGACGCCAGCAGCGTGAAGGACGCGATCATGCCCGCTGCGTCCCGGTCGCTCCCGAAATCCGTGATCACGTAGGTCAGGACCATCGAGAAGATGACGAGGTCCATGATGTCGAGCACCCATCCGAGGTAGGCACTCCAGAAAGCGCGCCACTGATCTTTGGTGGCCCCGCGGTACCACCGCGCTTCCGGGGCTCGTGCTGTCACGGTTATCTCCTTCTGCGAACGCACCCGCGCCACGTGTATCGATCAGCAAGACTCGAATTCAGGCTGTCGTGACGTCGGCGTGGCGACGGTAACACGAAATCAGGTATTGTTGCGACCATCGGTACATATGTATTGATGAGCGATACAAAGCTTGGATTTCGTGAAAGGGTTCCGCCATGCCACGCACGATGTTTCTGTTCGAGGACCACCTGCCCGCCGGTACCAAGCCCGTCTACCTCCCGCGCGGAAATCGCTCGATCTATGTCGTCTCCGGCGGACTCGACATCCACTCCGATGACTGCACCCGGTACCTGCCCGCAGGGTCGGCCCTCGTCGCCGAGGATGAATCGGCGCTGCACGCCACCGAGGTCGACTCCACGATCTGGCGATGGGAACTGGCCGGCGCGAACTCCGACGAAACAGCGCACACGCTGCGTTCGGCCCCCCAGACCTCGAGCGAACTGAAGCTGGCCGCCAGCCTCGATATCGACGAGCGCTACACCTGGCTCATGCGATGCGACACCGTGACCTTCCCGCCCGGGGGAACCGCCCTGACCCATCTGCATCAGGGTCCCGGGATTCGCATCACTCTGTCGGGTGAGATCACCATCGAAACCGAGGGCACCACGCAGGTGCACGGTCCGGGATCGGCCTGGGTGGAGAAGGGGGTCGTCCCGGTTTTCGCGCCGACCACCGAGAAGAGCCCCACCATCTTCGTCCGATGCTTCCTGCTACCCAAACAGAACAAGGGCGCGAGCTCGATTCGTTTTGTCCATCCCGACGACAACGCGAAGATCAACACCCAGAAGTACCGAGTCCTCATGGAAAGAGTGATCGTTGCCTGACAACGCGAACGAAGACGCGCCGCCTGAGCCGCCGGCGACCGGGCCCCGTGCGCCGGCCGTTGCCCCGTCGGACGCCCAGCCGACGCCGACCCTTCTTCCACTGCTGATCCTGGAGAAAGTGCTCGAACGCCGCGAACCGTGGGGGGTGACGGCACTGGCCGCCGCGTTGGATCTACCCAAAGCCCGTATCCACCGGCACCTCAGTAGCCTCAGGGACTCGGGCTTCCTCTCCCAGGATTCGGCAACGCGCGCCTACGAACCGGGGTGGCGTCTGCTGCTGCTCGGGCAGCGTATCGGCAAACGGGCCGAAATACTCACTCTCGCGCGCCCCGTCATGACCCGGTTGCGTGACGAGATCGGCCAGACGATCGTGCTCTCCCAACTCACCGACCACGGCGTCACGGTCACCGAGGTCATACCCGGCGGGTCGCCGATCGATGTGATCTTGAGCCCGGGGACGCAATTCGGCTACAACAGCGTCGCGCAGGGGAAGGTGGCCCTGGCGTTCGGCTCCGCCGACCAGGTGCGCACCTGGTCGCGTCTCGCACCCGAGCACCGTACGCCGAGTACGATCCTGGATCCGGAGCAGTTCCGCGCACAGGTGGCGACCGCTCGCCGGAAGGGTTGGGCCTCCGCCCCGGAGGAGACCTTCCGCGGAGTCAATGCCGTCGCGGCGCCGGTGTTCGCGCACGGCGGCGACCTCGTCTGCACCTTGGCGGTGATCGCTTCCATCCACTACCTGCCGGATCCGCCGGCCGACGCGGTGGTCGACGCGCTCACGAGTGCCGCACAGGCGCTGTCCGAGGAGCTCGGTTACCGGATTCGAGACCACCGACCATGATCGTTCGACGAAGGAGAACCCCCCGTGCCGATAGTTCAGATCACCCTCGTCGAGGGCCGGGCCTCGGAGAAAGTCGACAATTGCATTCGTGAGGTGGCAAGAACCGTCGCCGAGACCTTGGAGGCGCCGATCGGGACGGTCCGTGTCGTGGTCCACGAGGTCGAGCCGAGCCGGTTCGCGGTCGGTGACACATTGAAGAGCGATAGCTGAGGCAACTCGCCTTCCGGGGCCTTCAGGCCGGCTGTCGCAGTCGGATCGGCGGACCGGACGCGGTACCGACTCGGCCGGTCGCCCCACGCCGGCGACCCTGTCGGTAGTTTCGGGGACAATGGGTCGGAGCCGAGGTGAGGAGGTGTCCGTGGCAGACGGGCCGCTGATCGTGCAGAGCGATAAAACAGTGTTGCTGGAAGTCGATCACGAACTCGCGGATGCGGCGCGCCAGGCGATCGCCCCGTTCGCCGAGCTGGAACGGGCGCCCGAACACGTGCACACCTACCGGGTGACGCCGCTGGCGCTGTGGAACGCGCGGGCCGCGGGGCACGACGCCGAGCAGGTGGTGGACGCGCTGGTCGGGCATTCCCGGTACCCGGTGCCCCAGCCGCTGCTGGTCGATATCGTCGAGACGATGGCCCGTTACGGGCGATTGCAGCTGGTGAAACACCCGGCGCACGGATTGACGCTGGTCAGCCTGGACCGCGCGGTACTCGCCGAGGTGCTGCGGCACAAGAAGATCGCTCCCATGCTCGGCGAGCGCATCGACGAGGACACGGTGGTGGTGCACCCGTCCGAGCGCGGGCACATCAAACAGCAGCTGCTCAAGATCGGCTGGCCCGCCGAGGACCTGGCCGGTTACGTCGACGGTGAGGCCCATCCGATCGACCTGGACTTCCACGGCGCGAGCTGGCAGTTACGCGACTATCAGGAGATGGCCGCCGATTCCTTCTGGGCGGGCGGGTCCGGGGTGGTGGTGCTGCCGTGCGGGGCGGGCAAGACGATGGTGGGCGCCGCCGCGATGGCGCGCGCCAAGGCCACCACCCTCATCCTGGTGACCAATACCGTCGCCGGCCGCCAGTGGCGGCGGGAGTTGCTCGCGCGTACCTCGCTCACCGATGAGGAGATCGGTGAGTACTCCGGGGAGCGCAAGGAGATCCGGCCGGTCACCATTGCCACCTACCAGGTGATCACCCGTAAATCGAAGGGTGAGTACAAGCATCTGGAACTCTTCGACAGCCGGGACTGGGGCCTGGTGATCTACGACGAAGTGCATCTGCTGCCCGCCCCGGTTTTCCGGATGACGGCAGATCTGCAGTCGCGGCGGCGGCTCGGTCTCACCGCGACCCTGGTCCGTGAGGACGGCCGGGAGGGTGATGTCTTCTCGCTGATCGGCCCCAAACGCTACGACGTGCCGTGGAAGGATATCGAGGCCCAGGGCTGGATCGCCCCGGCCGACTGTATCGAGGTCCGGGTCACGCTGACCGATGCCGAGCGGATGGCCTACGCGACGGCCGAGCCCGAAGAGCGCTACAAGCTGTGTTCCACTGCGCACACCAAGATCCCGGTGGTGGAATCCATCCTGGACCGGCATCGGGGAGCGCCCACCCTCGTCATCGGCGCGTATCTGGACCAGCTGGAAGAACTGGGCGCTGCTCTGGACGCACCGGTGATCCAGGGGTCGACGAAGAACAAGGAGCGTGAGGCCCTGTTCGACGCCTTCCGCCGCGGCGAGATCCCGGTTCTCGTGGTCAGCAAGGTCGCGAACTTCTCCATCGATCTGCCGGAGGCGTCGGTGGCGGTGCAGGTCTCCGGAACCTTCGGTTCGCGCCAGGAAGAGGCCCAGCGGCTGGGTCGGCTGTTGCGGCCCAAACAGGACGGCGGTCAGGCCCATTTCTATTCGGTGGTGGCCCGCGACACTCTGGACGCGGATTATGCCGCGCATCGGCAACGTTTCCTCGCCGAGCAGGGTTATGCCTATCGCATAACGGATGCCGACGATCTGCTGGGGCCCGCCATCGGACCCGGCGAACAATAAGGACATTCCGAACTCCACGAATTGTGTTAGGAATGGCGACGTGCGACGCTTCGAATTCGCGGTGGACCGCCGGCACGCCCACGCGGTCAATGAAGTAGTCGCCGAACGCCGCCGAGTGCGGCTGTCCGCGGTACTCGCCGCCGTCGCCGCCACGGCCGCCACCGCCTCCCTGGTGTGGCTGGGGCATCCCTGGTCCTATCCGCTGGCCCTGGCCTGTGCCCTGGGCGCGGCGACGGCGCTGTGGGTGGCGCTGTGGGCACCGCGCCGCGCCGGAATCGACCGCCTCTACGCCGAGGGTGAACTGGTGCCGGCGGTGGTCTCGGGGATCCAGGTCCGCGGCGCGGTACTGCTCGCCCTGGTCAATCTGGCTCGTCGCGATTCCGGCGAGCAGCGATACGCGCTGGTCACCAAGAAGGTGCGTCATCTGCCCGGCCATCGGGTAGCCGAAGGGGAGCGCGTTCCGGCTGTCGCGGTGCGCGGCGACCGGACCACTCGCTCGATCGGCGAGCGCTGGCTTCCGGTCGAGACGATGCCGATCGCCTGGGGTACCGCCGATACCGCGGTGATCGAGCGGGCGCGCGCGGCCATCGCCGAGAACGAATGGCGGCTGCTCACCGACAATCTCGCCCTCGCCGACGAGGTTCATCGCAGTGCGGCGAAGCGGTTGCTGCTCGATCCGGGCCGGCTGCCGGAAGGGCTCGGCGCCTGACCCGGCACGGGTGCCGCCGGGCATACGGTGGCCGCGCGCCGGGAAACGCTCGCGCGCCGCGTTTTCCGCGGTACCGGAATCCGGGACCGAATGCGACTAACGTCGTCGGGCGAGATCACCCGGGCAACACGATTCGATCACGGAAGGTGGAAACGCATGAGGCTCGGCCGCTGGCTGCTTGCCGGGGTGGTTGTGCTGGCGAGCCCGGTGCTGGTTCCGGCCGCAGCACAGGCGCCGTCCGCGGCCCTGGCGGGATCGGCCGGCCTGGGCGACCCATACTTTCCGCTCGACGGTAACGGCGGTTACGACGTCGCGCACTACGACGTGACCGTCGGCTACGATCCGGCCGATCACCAGCTGACCGGATCCACCCGGATCGACGCGGCCGCCACCCAACCGCTGACCGCGTTCAACCTCGATTACAGCGGTCCTCCGGTGCGCTCCGTGCGGGTGAACAACGCACCCGCCGGTTTCGAATGGCAGGAACCGCACGAGCTGGTGGTGCACCCGGCTCTGCCGCTGCTGCCCGGTCTGCCCTTCACCGTCACCGTCGACTACGCGGGTACCGCCCCCGATACCCGCGGTGAGGGCTGGACCTACGCACCCACCGGTGGCGTTTTCGCCGCGGGACAACCGCATTCGGCGTCCAGCTGGTATCCGCTCAACGATTCCCCGCGGGACAAGGCGACCTTCACACTGCACACGACCGTTCCCGAGGAATGGGAGGTGGTGTCGGGCGGTGAGCGGGTACGCGACGAGGTACGCGACGGTTTCCGTACCGTGAGCTGGGAGCAACGGCACCCGGTGATCGGCTATCTCACCACTGTCGCCATCGACCGTTTCGAATATCTGGAGCAGCGCCGCGCGAACGGCACGCCGCTGCTCAGCGCTTTCGCACCGGGTGCCGAGGGTTTGCGGAAATACGAGGAAAAGCTGCCGCAGGTGCTCGATTTCACCGAAAGCCTGTACGGCCCGTACCCGTTCGACACCGGCGGCGGTATCTTCCTGGCCGCCGATATCCCGTTCTCCCTGGAAACCCAGACCCGACCCACCTATGCGGCCTGGGCGGATCTGAACACCGTGGTGCACGAGACCGCCCACCAGTGGTGGGGCGATTCGGTTTCGGTGCAGAGCTGGTCCGATATCTGCCTCAACGAATGCATCGCCAGCTACACCGCCGACTATCTGTGGCCCGAGCGGACCGAAGGCGCCGATGTGGACGCCGAATACCGCAAGACGGTCCGGGAGATGCTGGCGAAGCCGAAATTCTGGGCCGTTCCGCTGGAGGATCCCGGCCCGGAGAAAATGTTCACCTCGGTGTATTACCGGGGGCCGCTGTTCATGCATGCCCTGCGGAAACAGCTGGGGGACGCCGTATTCTTTGCGGCCCTGCGCGAATTCGTGACCGTCCACGCCTACGGCAATGCCTCGATGCGGGACTTCCGCGCCTTCGTCCAATCCAAATCGCCGACCGATCTCACCGGGTTCTTCGACGCCTGGCTGCGCGGGACCACGCCACCGCCCGAGCAATACCTCTACCCGGGCTCACTCCGCGGCTGAGCGCCGCGACGGCACGGTTATTCGAGCAGCGCGACCGACGAGATCCGATGCAGGGTGAACTGCCGGACCGTCCCGGTGACCGGGTCCAGCGCGTCCAGCTGCCCGTTGCCGACCCGCACCGGCTCGACGACCCGCTGGATCGCGGTGCCCTTGGCGTCGACATAGCCGATATGCACCTGCCGCCGCACCCGCGCGGCCAGCTGAAGTAGTGCCAGCGCGGCGGCCGTGCTGGTGCGGGTGCCGTCGCTGCGTACCACCTGCCCGGAGGTGGCGGTCGCGGCGCGCTCCCCGGCGCGTAGCTCGGTGACCAGCAATTCCAGCTGATCGGTCGTGGGTGGGGTGGGCCGATACGGTTGCCGGGCCAGCGGCCGGACACCGATCCGCGCACCGCGTTGCCGCAGGTCCACGATCGCGCCGGAGGCGTCCTCGCCCGCGGGTGCGAAGCCCGCCCGGCGCAGTTCTTCGAACAGTTCGCCCAGCGGCGCCTGCGATATCGCCACCGTCGGCGCTATACCGCGCAGGGCCAGGGTCTCGGCCACCGGGGAAGCCAGGACCTGCGCCAGCAGGGCCGGGTCCTCACTGCGTACGAACGACTGCGCCATTCCGGCTCGCAACCGGCCGTGCCGTCGCGCCACATCGTCGATCAGGTAGGTGAGGGTCTGCGGTACCGGAGTCCGGGAATGCCGGCCGAAGAGACTGTGCAGCTCGGCTGCGGTGAGACCGGCGTCGAGCGCGCGGCGCAGGGTGGGCTCCCCGATCCGGTAGACGGTGGCCGCCCCGGCCGACTCCACATCGGCGACCAATTCGATCCGGCGCTGCAGATCGGCGGTCAGCGGCCCGGGCGCCACCACCGTCAGGTCGGCCTGGACCAGCACATGGTCCACCGGTTCGGGGAGGGCGGCCTCCAGGGCGGATTCGGCGGCAGCGAGGGTATCGGTCAGCAGCATCCGGCCCGCGCCGGTGAGCGCGCCGCGGCCCACCACACCGAGCGCGGCGGCCTCGTACAGGGTGTTGTCCACCACTTGGCGGCGGAAATGACGCCGCCGCCGCGGGGTTCGCCAGGCCAGCAGCTGGGCGAGTCCGGCGGGTTCGAGTTCGGTGCCGGGCGGTTGCTCGGCGAGTGCCTCGAGCACGATCCGCCGATCCCGCACGGCGTAGGGCACTCGAAGTTCGTGCGCGAGCGCGGCCAGCGGCTTGTCCGCGGCATCACGCAGGCCGATCATCCACGGATACCGGTCCAGTTCCAGCCAGGCGTGCGCGAGCGGGACCCAGCGACGGGCCGACGGCGCCTCCAACCAGGAATCCGCGGCCGGGGTCGGCGCCCAGAAATCGTCGGCATCGGCCTCCGGCGGCGGGTCGGGGAAACCCTTCTCGATGAGTTTCGCCGCCGACAGCAGTTCCACCAGCAGGCCCGCCCGGGTCTCGTCGATACCGGCCGCCTTGGCTATCCGGCGCAGTTCTCGCACGCCGAGACCGCCCGCGCGTAGTGCCGGAGCGGGCAGCTGCCCCAGCACTTCGAGGATCGCGGCGCAGTGCCGGAGCAGTTCACCGACCTCGCCCGCACCGACACCGTCGACTTCACTCGGCGGGTGCGGAATCGCCCGGGGCTCGGGTTCGGCGAGCCGGTACGGGTCGGTGACCGGTTCGCCGCGCAGCAGCTGGCCCACGGCGGCCGGCAGCTCCACCGTCTCATCGTCGATCCGGCGGAGTAGCCGCGCGGCCAGCAACCGGGGGACGGGCCGGTCGGCGGGCGCGTCCGGGGCGGCATCACGAGTGCGTCCGCGCGGTCCGGTCTCGGCGAGTTTGTCCAGGAGCGCGCGTTCGGCCTCGGGAAGACCGGTGAGCGCGGCGGCTGTCGCCGATTCGGACAGCGCCGGGGTGGTCTCCGTTCCGCTGCCCAACGGCCACGGCAGCGCCTCGGCGACAGCAGGTACCAGCCGGATTCGGTCGCCTTCGAACCAGAGCAGCGCCCGGTCGGCCAGTTCGGTGACGGCCGCGTCCACCGTCGCGGCCTTGGCGCGGGCACGCAGCGCGCGTTTGAGTTCGGTGCGGGTCATCGGTTCCCCGCCGCCCGCGGTGTGCAGGGCCAGCACTTCCACGATCGCGAAGGGCACGGTACCGAGATCGTCGGCCGCGCGCAGTACCGAAGCGCGCTGTTCGGCGCGGGCGGCGAGCACCGCCATGGAGGACGGCAACGGTACCGCGAGATCGGGCCGACGCTCCAGCAGTGCCACCAGCTGCGCGTCGGATCGGGCGCCGAGCCATGCGGTGAACGAGTCTTGGCCGGTCATCCGGTCCAGACTAGCCGGGGCGCCGCGGGTTCGGTGGGGCGTGGCCCGCCGAACCACGTGGCTCGGTCCGGCACGCCGGTCCGGAGCCTGCGACGGGCGTCACCGAGGCGGTTGACATGCGGCGCCGTGGCAGGGACATGCCAGAATGAGGGGGTGGTGAACAAATCGAAGAAACCCTATATCGACAACGGCTGGCCCGAGGTGGCCGACGGTGAACACGCGGTCACCGAGCTGTCGTCGTCCCGCTCCGGTAATCTCTCGCCCTTCGGCGAGGACACCGAGTTCCCGGTGGCTGCCGACCAGCTGCCGTATCTGCACCCGCACACAGTGGTCAACCGCTGAGCGGAACGAACGAAAGAACCCCGCCTCACCTGATGGTGGAGCGGGGTTCTTTCGTAGTAAGGGTGCCCGTTCAGGAGGGCAGCAGGCCCTTGTTGGCCTCGAAGACATTGAGCAGGCCCGGATCCAGCTGCGGGTTGCCGGCCTTGACGGCTTCGAACAGATCCAGTGCGGGCTGCGGGACCTGCACACCCTGCGCCTGGACGGCGGCGAGCGCGCGATCCACGGCGGTGTAGACCTCCTGGGTCTGGCTGGGTGCCTGGGCCGGAGCCTGGGTCTGGGTGCCGGGTGCGGCCTGGCTGCCCGGGGTCTCGGTCTGCACGGCCGGAGTATCGGCCGGGGTTTCGCGCGGGGTCGCGCCGCTGCTCAGGCCCAGCGAGGAGGAGCAGGAGGGCCAGGCGCCCCAGCCCTGCGAGGCGAGCACGTTCTCGGCGACAGCGATCTGCTGTTCGCGGCTGGCCTGGTTGGCGGTCGGCGCGTAGTCTCCACCGCCGTTGGCCTGCCAGGTGCTCTGCGAGAACTGCAGTCCGCCGTGATAGCCGTTACCGGTGTTGATGGCCCAGTTGCCGCCGGCTTCACACTGCGCGAGTCGATCCCAGTCGGAGTCGGGTGCCGCGCTGGCTGTACCGGCGAGGGCTACGCCCGCACCGCTGATCATGGCGCCGGTGACGGCAACCTTGGCCACAGTGCGACCGGTATTGGTGGGCTTGCGATGGCGTCCACTCATTCGGGTTCGTCTTCCTCTCGTACGCACCTGCGAGGTATTCGCTCGGGTCCAGGCTGAGAGGGTGCCCGTCCCGCCCTCGCCCCTCTTGGTTCCGTTGGGGTCCGGTACCCGCGGGGCGAGGTTCGGTGCGGCGGGCCGGTGGGCCGGATCTGCCCGGCTGGGGTAGACGGTACGACGTTCCCGCCGAAAAATCACTATTTGGTAACCGGCGTGTGCGGATGGGTTGCGGAGCGGTCACGACCACCCTCCAGCGACTCTGCGCAGCTAGTGGGACTGCATGGGGTATCCGCCGTAGGGCACGCTGCCTCGTTATCATGTCGTTATGTGATTATCATCACATAGGGCTTGGCGCGCGGCCGCGGCGGGTATTGGACAGTTGTCACCTGGATCGGCGACCCGAGCGCAGCGCGAAGATCAACGCCGCGACAAAGCCGACGGGAGCCAGCATGGCGCCCAGGTACAACCAGAGCCCCGGCTCGCCGTCGGTGAGGATCGGGGTGAGGAAGATCGCCACCACCGACAGCAATCCGAGAGCGAAAAGGCCCAGCGCGAGCTGAAGTAACCAGTTGCCGGGGGTGCGCCCGGACGGAGGGCCGGAGGGCCGCGGATCGGCAGGATTCGTCACCGTTCGACCGTAAAACCGATGTGCTGGGGCCGTGCCCACCGGGGTAGACTCGGAACGATCTCGCGTCCTGCATGCTTGTGGGGCGCGTTTTTCGAGTAGGGGAAACAGACCTGCCATCAGCGGGTTCCAGCAGACGAGCGTGCCCGGGCCCGGTGGGCCGGGCGCCGAACAGACGAACGGGTGAGCGCAGTGCCGACCGGCAAGGTGAAGTGGTACGACGTGGAAAAGGGCTTCGGCTTCCTTTCCCAGGACGAGGGTGAGGACGTCTATGTCCGCTCGTCCGCGTTGCCCCAGGGCGTCGAAACGCTCAAGCCCGGTCAGCGGGTCGAATTCGGGATGGCGGCCGGGCGGCGTGGGCCGCAGGCGCTGAGCCTGAAACTGGTGGAGGCGCCCCCGTCGGTCCGGCAGAACCAGGAGCGCAGTGCGCGCAAGGAGCCCGTCGCCCGTAAGCACAGCCCCGACGAACTGCACGGCATGGTCGAGGACATGATCACGCTGCTGGAGGCGAAGGTCCAGCCCGACCTGCGCAAAGGTCGCTACCCCGATCGCAAGACCGCGCAGCGGATCTCGGAGGTGGTGCGCGCGGTCGCGCGGGAACTCGACCGCTGACCCGACGCGCGCGGCGTCGTGGGCCGGCCGGATCAACCGGCCCGCTCTCATCTCAGGCCGTCTTGATCGACCACACCGCGTGCGGGATGGGGAATTCGTTACCGGCCTCATCGATCGCGATGATCATCACCTGCAACTCTACGCCGATCAGTTCCAGCCCCGGTTCCGGTCGGGAGGCGACGGTCAGGGCACGAGTGTTCGCCGGATGGTCCCGGTAGGAACTGGGCCGCTCGACGATCTCGCCGTTCTCGCGGGCATACAGCGGCAGCAGTTCCCACGGGCTCTCCACGAGGGCGTCCGGCAGCGAGATCTGCAGCGGGTTACCGGCCGGCACATCGAGATAGACGGTTTCGCCCTGCCGGCAGTCCTCCATCCGCACCGTGCAGTAACGGAACGGCGGCACTGTCACGGTGGTGCCGTGCGCGTATGCGGTAAGTTCTGGATCCTTCGGCTCGACATTCCGGGACAGCAGCCAGACCACGCCGGCGGTCGCGACCACCAGCACCAGGATCCCGGCCAGGGCCAGCGCGAGGGTCGTGCGGACTTTGTTCGTACTCACCGGGCGGCTTCTCCTCGTGGGGGGTCGTAGTGCGGAAATTCCTGCTCGGCGTGCAGCGGTCGGCGACCGCCGAGGCCGGGCAGCAGACTGAACCCGCGGTAGCTCAGCACAGTCTGGACGAGCCCCCCGACCAGTACCGCACTGACCACCGCGAAACCCTTCCAGTAGTCGGTCGGCAGCAGGACTCCGCCCGCGCCGCCGATCACCCAGCTGAGCTGCAGGACGGTTTCGGACCGGCCGAATCCGGAGGCGATCGACTCGGGCGGTAGATCGTCCTGGATGGCGGCATCCAGCGAAACCTTGGCCAAGGCGCTCGCTCCGGCGGCGACCAGGGCGGCCACCGCCGCGCCGAACAGGTTGTCCATCACCACGGCGAGGACGGCGACGGCCGCGCAGCCGATCGTGCAGTTCACCACGATCAGCGAAGGTCGGCCGAGCCGGAGCCGGGCTCCGGCGGCATTACCCGCGAAATTACCGACGGCGGCGGCCGCGCCGACCAGCCCGAGCATCGCGGCCTGCTGTACCGGCCGGTGTTCGGTGGCCTTGGCCACGAACGCGACGTAGAAGGTCAGGAACCCGGTGAGTACCCGGATACTGCCGTTACCCCACAGCCCGGTCACGACAGCGCGCCCCAGCGGCTGACGACGTTTGCGGGCCGGTACCGCGGCCTCGTCGGCGGGGTCGTAGGTATCGGTGTCCCCGGCGCGGGCGTGGTAACCGAGAGTGGTCGGCACCTCGCCCTCGGTGATCTCCACCCAGCGTGGGATCTTCCAGCTCAGATACGTCCCGCCGACGGCGATGCCGATGGCCAGGATCAGCGCACCGGTCGAGCCCGCGATCGCCGCGACGGCCGCGGCGACGCCGCCGGCGCCCAGGGTGCCGCCGACCAGGCCGAAAACGGTCAGCCGGGAGTTCGTGCGCACCAGGTCGATATCGGGTGGCAGAACTCGGGGTGTCACCGCGCTCTTGAGCACCGCGAACGATTTGCTGAGCACCATCATGCACAGCGCGAGCGGGTACAGCACCCAGCTGTCGAAACTGAAGATCAGCACCACTGCCACGACCGCGCGCACGGCGAACGAACTGGCCAGGGCCAGCCGCCGGCCGCGCTGGAGCCGGTCCAGCGCGGGCCCGATGAGCGGCGCGATGACCGCGAACGGGGCGATCGTGATCAGCAGATACAGTGCGACCTTCGTTTTGCTCTCCGCGGTCGCACTGGCGAAGAACAGGGTGTTGGCGAGCGCGACCGCGATGGCGGCGTCCAGCGCGAAGTTCGCCATGGTGGCGTAGGTGAGCGCGGTCAACCCGGATTTGTCCGCGCCGTCGGCCTCGGCCGCCCGCCGGAAGGTGGCGATACCTTTTTCGGTGATCTCCCGGCCGCGCATCGCCGCCACCCGGGTGACGGTGAGTTTGCGGGGGACACGACGGCCTTCGGCGTCGTATTCCGTGCCGGCCTCCGCGCTCGGGTACTCCTTGGTCGCCGCCGGTTCCTCGGTATCGCCCGCGTGCGCGGCGGTTCGCCGATCGCTCACACTGTCCGGTTCGGTGCGGTCCCGCGCGTCGGCGCCGGGAGTCGGCCGGCCCGAGGGCGTGGAGCGGCCCTCGGCGGGCGGCGGGCGTCGGCCGGCGGCGCCTGGCCCACCCGGATCACGCTGTGCCCCGGGCCCGGTCGAGAGTGCCGGGCCGCCGCGGGCACGGTGATCCACGGGTGGGTCCGGCCGGAAGCGCGAGGTCGAGCCGGGCAGGGAGCCGCCGGCCGGCGCGGCACCACCTGGCCGCGGGGAGAAGCCGCCCGCGGCGGGAGCGCCCGGGATCGGCCGTTCCCGTTCGTCGCCGGGCCGCCGGATGCTACCGGGCGAGAGCGGAGCGCCGTTCGGGTCGCCGGCCCGTCGGCCCGGGCCCGGTTCCGCCGTCCCCGGCCGGCCCGGCGGGTCGACCGGCTCCGTCGACCCGCGCGACCCGCTCAGCGAGCCGAGTATGCGGGCGAAGCGACCCTCCCGCCCCGATGCACGGTCCCCGGCCTCCGCCGGCGGGATCCGGTGACCACGGTGCGCCCGCCGGGACGAATGGTCGTCCGGGCGCGCGGCGCCGGACTCGGCCGCGGGCAGCGGACGGGTCGGTGGCGGGGCCGGGCGGCGGTTGCCGGGGTCGGGTTCCCGATTGCGGTGTGGCACGTTCGGCGGGGGGTAGCGGTCGAAACCTGGATGCCGCTGCGGTGGCGGAGACTCGCCGGCGGGCCACTGACCGCGATCGGAACCGGAGGGCTCGCGGGAAGTGGGCACATCGTCAATTCTGGCCCACCGTGGCATCCGGCGAACTCCGCCCTGCTCACAGCGGCCCGAAAGTGAGATGTATCGCGCCGGTCAGGCCGGTACGAAACGGACCTCGAACACCGTGGGCCAGTACTTTCCGGTGAGCAGGAAGCGGTCGGTGCCCGGAACCTGGGCGATACCGTTGAGCACGTCGGTCTGCGCGCGTTCGGCGGGGGACAGCAAACCGGTGGCATCGACGACCGCCAGGACACGCCCGGTTTCCGGATCGATCCGGAGAATTTCGTCGGTGGGCCAGGAGTTGGCGTAGACCGAACCGTCCTCGGCGCATTCGAGTTCGTTCAGGCGTGCGTCGGTGTGGGTGGCCAACCGCACCGACCCGGTCGGCGCGAAGGTCACCGGATCACGGAAGGTGAGCCCGGCCGATCCGTCGCTCATGACCAATTGCCCGTCGCGGGTACACAGACCCCAGCCCTCGCCCTCGTAGCGCACTTGGCGTTGCTCGGCCAGCGTCCGCGGGTCACGGGCGAAGGCGACCCCTTCTTTCCAGGTGAGCTGCCACAGCGTGGCGCCGGCCAGGGTGATCCCTTCACCGAAGAAAGGCGGCGGGAGATGAACGCGGGCGAGTTCGGCGCCGGTCGCGCGATCGGTCGTCCGCACACCGGAGAACCCCACCATCCCGGTGCTCTCGTAGAGCACGTCGCCATCGATCTCCAGCCCCTGCGTGAACGCGCCCAGGTCGTGCCGATGGGTCGCCAGCACCTCGATATCCAGGCGCGGTACCGGGTCGTCGATGGTCCGGCAGGCGGCCGCGGCGAGCAGGCAGACCAGCGCGGCACCGACCCAGGTTCGCCGAGTGCGCTTCATACGGCAAAATGTAGACCGTGAGCGCAGTATCTGTTTCGGACACCGAGGTGCGGACGATCCTGGCAGGGGCCGTCGACCTGGCTCGTAGTGCGCTCGTGGACCTGGAACCGACCGGGGTCGGAGCGCATCTGGGAGTCAGGGCCGAGGACGAATGTGCGGCGACGCACCGTTTCGAGGCCACGCTGCCCGGCTACCACGGCTGGCAGTGGGCGGTGGTGGTCGCCGCCGCGCCCGGCACCGACCGGGTGACCGTGAGCGAGTCCGCGCTGCTGCCCGGTCCCGACGCGTTGATCGCGCCGGAGTTCGTGCCGTGGGAGCAGCGCATCCGGCCCGGCGATCTGGCGCCCGGCGACCTGCTGGCCCCGCCCGCCGACGACCCGCGCCTGGTCCCCGGCTACACCGCCACCGGCGACCCCGAGGTCGACGAGACGGCCCCCGAGGTGGGACTGGGCCGCACACAGGTGCTCAGCCGGGAGGGCCGGGCCGACGCGGCCGAACGCTGGTACGCCGAGTACGGCCCCGACAGCGAGATGGCCAAGGCCGCTCCCGGCTCCTGCGCGAGCTGTGGGTTCTATCTGCCGCTGGCCGGTGCGTTGCGCGCCTGTTTCGGTGTCTGCGCCAACGCGATGGGCGCCGACGGCCATGTGGTCCACATGGGATACGGCTGCGGCGCGCATTCGGACATCCAGCTGCCGACGGGCGCCGGGTCACCGCTCTATCAGGCCTACGACGATGCCGCCATCGAAGTGGTCGCCGTACCGCCGAAGTCGCCGGAAACCGATTCCGGGAGCGCGGCGGCCGCCGAGGCCGATATCGCGCCGGACGCGGTGGTGCCGGGGCAGGCGGTCGTGGCCGCTCCACCGGTGAGCGGGACGGAGCAGGTACCCGGATCCCGGACGGCGGCCGAGGCCGCGCCGCCGGCCGGTGACGACACGACCGAGTCCGCCACCACAGGCCCGGCCGCGGAGGCCACCGCCGACCCGGTCGCCGAGCACGCTGACGGCTCGGCCGGCGAGTCGGGTCCCGGCCCCGCCGACCACTGACCGGGTAGCCCGGCAGCCCGGCTGTGCGAGGTAAGCCCGGTGCGCCCGGGCACGTACGCTGACTCGGGTGAGTGAGACCGGTGCGGTGGGCGATACGTTCGGGCCAGTGGGAACGGATGCCGGCACCGCGGATCCCTTCGGCACCGCCGATCTGCGTGCCGCGGTGCTGGCCGCCTGGCGCGATTCCCCGACCCGGCTGCGCGAGGACGCCGCTACCGAGGCGGATCTGGTGCGCGCCGGTTACCGCGATCGCCTGCTGACGGAGTTGGCGCAGAACGCGGCGGACGCGGCGGTGAGAGCGGGGGTGCCGGGCCGGGTCACCGTACGGTGCACAGGCCGGACCCTCTCGATCACCAATACCGGCGCGCCGCTGGATACCGCCGGAGTGCATGCGCTGACGGCCCTGCGGGCGTCGGGTAAATCGGGGAGCGGTGGGGAGACCGGGCGGTTCGGCGTCGGCTTCACGGCGGTATTGACGGTCTCCGACGAGCTCGAATTCCGCTCTACCAGCGGATCGCTGCGCTTCTCCCGGGAGTCGACCCGGGAGGCATTGCACGCATACGGCGTTTCGACCCCGGGTGACGGGGACACGTCGGCACCGCCCGTGCTGCGCCTCGCCTGGCCGGTGGCCGCCGCCCCGGCTGCCGGCGCGGATACCGAGATCGTGCTGTCGCTGCGCGCCGGGATCGATCCGGCCGCGCTATTGGAATCCATGCGGGCCGAGGCAGTGGACCTGCTGCTGGAATTGCCGGCGCTGCGCGAGATCCGGATCGGCGAGGAGGTGGTGCGCGCCGAGACCCGCGACGCGCCGTTCGCGGGAGGGCGCGAGGTGCGGATCGGCGGTTCCGGCACCGAACAGATGTGGTGGGAGTTCCGGACCGCGCGGGCGCGCTGGCTGCTGCCGGTGCGCGACGGGGTCCCGGTACCTGCCGCGCCCGACGTACTGCGGGCACCGACCCGTTCGGACGAAGAGCTGTCCCTGCCTGCGGTACTCATCGCCGATATTCCGATGCAACCCGACCGCCGGCGAGTAATGCCGGGCAACCATCCGGCCGAACTCGCCGCCGGGTACGCCGATTTCGCCCGCGCGCTGCCCCGCCGGCACCGGCTCGTGCTGGTCCCGGCTCCGGGATTCGCGCGCAGTGAGACCGACGGGCTCCTGCGTGAGGCGATTCTGCGTGAACTGACCACCGGTAGCTGGCTACCGGTGGTCGCCGCGCCCGCGGAGGCCGGACTCGACGAGGCTCCCGGGCACGGCGACACGGACGACCGGGTCGCCGCACCCGCGCGGGCGAGCGTATACCCCGATCTCACGCCCGAACTGGCCGAGTTGCTGGGCGGTGCGCTGGATCCGCTGGTCGTCCCGGACCTGTCCGGCGCCCGCTACGCCGAAGCACTGGCGGCGCTGGAGGTGCATCGGCTCGGCCCGGCGCGGCTGGCGGAGCTGTCCGCCGGGCTGGAACGGCCGCCCACCTGGTGGTTCGCTCTCTACTCAGCATTGGAACCGTTCGTCACCGATCCGCTGACGGTGGAGGAGCTCGGCGCGTTGGCCGTGCCGCTCGCCGACGGGCGCTCGGTGACGGGTCCGCGGACGGTGGTACTGGACGACGAACTCACGGCGTTGCCCGCGGCGGTTCCGGTGCATTGGGCGCGGCTGGTGCATCCGGAGGCGTCGCATCCGCTGCTGGCGCGCCTCGGTGCGCAGCGGGCGCGGATCGCGGATCTGCTGTCGGATCCCGCTCTACAGGCGGAACTGACCGAGCACCCGGACGATCCGGAGACGATCGAGGCGGTGCTCCGCCTGGCCGCGGCGGCCGATCCGGCCGAACTGCCGGACTGGCTCGGCATGCTCGAACTTGCCGACAGCTCCGGTGGTGTGCGCCCCGCCGACGAACTGCTGCTCCCCGATGCCCCGTTGATCGAACTCCTGGTTCCGGATTCGCCGTTCGGGGTCGTGGCCCGGGAGACGGTCGCCGAATACGGTGCCGACGCGTTGCGGGCTATCGGTGTCGGGTGGGATTTCGGGGTGGTCACCGAAACCGACCCCACCGGTCCCGACCATCACCTCGACGACGAGGAGACCTGGTGGTCCGGGCTCGCCGACGACCCCGCGGAACTGGTCGCCGTACGTGACCTGGATCTGGTGGACGACGCGGCCTGGCCGGAGGCGCTGTGGCGGTTGCTCACCACGGATCGGACCAGGCCGCTGCTCGGTGACCCGCACGGGTACACAGCGTGGTGGTTGCGCCATTACGCCCGGATCGACGGTATCGCGCTGGGTGGCTATCGGCATCCGGCGGATACCGAATTCACCGGGCTACTACCGGAACTGCCGATCACCGGCCTGTCCGCGGCCGACCTCGACGCACTACGCGGCTGCCTCGCCGACCCCGCGACCCTGGATCGCGATCTCGTCGAAACGCTGCTGGCGGCGCTGGCCGACAGCGAGAAGACCCCGGCGCCCGAGGTGGTCGCGCTGGTCCACGCCCGGCTCGGTGCCGCGGTGCTGCGGCTGGACCTCGGCACACTCGATCCGCCCGATCGCGTCCGGGCCCTGTCCGGAGCGGTGATCGACGCCGGTGACGCCCTGGTGCTGGACCGGCCCTGGTTCGGTCTCGCGGTGCCCGCGGACCGGTTGGTGGCCGCCGATCCGGCGACCGCCGCCGACCTCGCACTGCTGCTGGATCTGCCGTCGGTCTCCGAACAGGTCGATGCGGAGGTCCTCGGCCGTGG
This sequence comes from Nocardia sp. NPDC050193, assembly GCA_040674215.1. Lineage (GTDB taxonomy): Bacteria > Actinomycetota > Actinomycetes > Mycobacteriales > Mycobacteriaceae > Nocardia. Next base: position 40,319 of record JBFARE010000023.1, read on the forward strand.
ACACGAAACCGATTGGGTGAACGACCCCCTGGGTGTGGTGCTGCGCCGGCTGTTCGACCTGCCCGCACCGGACGGACCCCTGATCCTGCACGACGAACTGTGTATCCGGCTGACGGGCGCGGTCACTCGGACGGTCAGCGTGCCGTGGTGGCGGGACGGTTCGGCCACCCATGTGCGGCGCCCGGGCCGGCCGGCCTGAGCGGGCTATTCCGCGTGCCCGGCCAGCGTCGTGGCGAGCAGATCGAGTTGGGTGCGTACGCTTTCGCTGTCGTTGTCGACCAGCCAGCGCAGGACGAGGCCGTCGATCACGCTGAGCGTGAAACGCGAGAGCTGGGCCACCGGAACGGTCCAGGCACTCCCCGTGGCGTCGCGGGCGTGATCGAGGATATCGGCGACGGTGGAATCGTTGAAGGCGTACTGTTCCCGGGCGATCGCCAGTTTCGCGGGGGTCTGTTCGCCCTCGCGCAGTGCGTAGGTGGTGGTCTCGTAGGTGAGCAGCTGACGTTCGGGGGTGGCTTCGATATTGAGCCACATGAGTTCCAGGCCCGCGCGCAGCAGATCGCGTAGCGCCGTATTACCGCTGCCCGCTTCCTGCCAGACCGATTCGCCTGCGTCCACCGAATCGCGCAGTTCCATCGACAGCGCCTTGACCAGCTCGGTCATCAGCGCGTCCTTGTTCTCGAAGCAGTAGTGCACCACACCTAGCGAGACACCCGCCGCCTGAGCGACATCGCGGGTGGTCACCCCCGCGACCCCCTTTTTCTCGGCAAGGCCGATCGCGGCCTCGATAAGGTGGGCCCGTCGTTCTTCGACGCTCAATCGGGAGGACACCTCAGCGAGTTTGACCCGAGAGGCCCGAACAGTCAATTCCCCGGCGGGCAGCATTCGACGACCGAGGTCCCGCTGGACGCCCCGGCTGCTGCCTCGACGATGTCGCCGCCGGTGCCGGAAAGCCCGGCTTCGGCGGTCACAACCCGGTCTGTGCGCCCTTGTCACCGCGCCGGGCACCACGGCGTTGTATCGCGAAGATGATGTACCCGAGCAGTCCGACCGCCAAACCCATCAGGCATACCGGGCGAGCCGATTCCCACCGCGGCCCGCTGAGCCAGACCACCGCGGTCGCGACCGCGAACAGCGCGCACCCGAGGGCGAGGACCGGCCGGGGGTCGGTCAGCCACGTGGGGAACTGTGGGAGCTGCGGGTCCATTCGATCAGCGTAACCGCTGTACGCACGCCGATCCGACGTGTGTCACGTATGGTTCACTTTGTGACTACCCACTCGGATGTGCGGGCGCTGGCCAGCGACCTCTCGCTGGCGGTGGTGCGCTTGACGCGGCATCTACGGGGGCGGCGGATGGAATCGCAGATTTCGCTGACCCAGCTTTCGGTCCTGGCGACCCTCGGGAACGAGGGCGCGATGACGCCCGGTTCGCTGGCGGCCAAGGAACGGGTCCAGCCTCCCTCGATGACCCGGGTGATCGCCTCGCTCACCGATCTCGGGCTGGTGGAGCGCAACCCGCATCCGACCGACGGCCGCCAGATCATCGTCTCGCTCTCCACGGCCGGGCACGCGCTGCTCGCCGATGAACGCAGCGCCCGGGAGGCCTGGATGAGCGCCCAACTCGCGGGTCTGGAACCCGATCAGCTCGCGGATCTGCAACGGGCGGTCGCGATCATGAATCAGATCGTCGCCGACTCGGAGTGAATCGGTAGCGGCGTGCCGCCCGGCCCCGAGTCCTTTCGGACCGGAGATCATCCGCGGCACCGGGCGCCGCGACTCAGCGCGCCGCGAACGGCCGGTCGCTGTCGACGATTTCGCGGCCCAGCGGGAACAGGGCCAGCGGGATCAGTTTGAGATTCGCCCAGGCGAACGGGATTCCGATAATCGTGCAGGCCAGGGCGATACTGGTACCCAGGTGGCCCAGGGCCAGCCACCAGCCGGCCACCACGAACCAGATGATGTTGCCCACCAGCGCGCCCGCGCCGGCCCCCGGCTTCTCGACCGTGGTGCGGCCGAACGGCCACAACATGTAGACGCCGTTGCGCAGCGCGGCGACCCCGAACGGGATCGTGATGATGAGGACGAAGCAGATCAGGGCGGCCAGGAAATAGCCCAGCGCCATCCAGAATCCCGCGAGGACGAGCCACAGGATATTGAGCAGGAGCTGGATCGGCTTCATATTTCGAGCATGCCCTAAAGCGGCGCCGAGCGCACCCGCCACCGACCGCCCGGGGTGAGGGTTGGCAGGATGGGCGCGTGGCCGTGGTTCTCGAAGTGGACAGTGTGGACGATCCGCGGGTCGACGATTTCCGCGACCTGAAGGCCGCCGACCGCAGGCCCGATCGGCCCGGCGGAAAAGGCCTGGTCATCGCGGAGGGAACCGTGGTGGTGCGGCGGATGCTGGATTCGCCGTTCCGGCCGCACGCGCTGCTCGGCGTGGACAAGCGGTGGCAGGAACTCGCGCCCGAACTCGCGGCGGTGCAGGTGCCGTTCTACCGGGCCTCCGCGGAAGTGATGGCCGAGGTGGTCGGGTTCCATCTCAACCGGGGTGTGCTGGCGGTGGCGCACCGGCCGCCCGAACGCGATTTCGACGAGATCATCGCCGCTGCCAGCACAGTGGCGGTGCTCGAAGGCGTGAACGACCACGAGAACCTGGGATCGATGTTCCGCAACGCGGCCGGTCTGGGAGTGGACGCGATCCTGTTCGGCGATCGCTGCGCGGATCCGCTGTACCGTCGGTCCGTGCGGGTTTCGATGGGACATGCGCTGCGGGTGCCGTTCGCCCGGGTGCCGGAGTGGCCGGACGGGCTCGACCGGCTGCGGCGGAAGGGGTTCCGGGTGGCGGCCCTGACCCCGGACCCGGCGGCCCCGACGCTGGCCACCGCGCTCACCGGCGACCGGGTGGCGCTGCTGCTGGGTGCCGAAGGCCCCGGCCTGACGGAGGAGGCCATGGCGTCGGCGGATGTGCGGGCGCGGATACCGATGTCGGCGGGGACCGATTCGCTCAATGTGGCGACCGCGGCGGCGATGGCGTTCTACGAGCGGGTGCGGGCGTCGTGAACCCGGCGCTCGGGGGCTCCGGGGCCGGCCGGCGGCTCGGCTCGCCCGGTGAACCCACCCCGTGGGCGCCGGGTATCACGGTCGCGGTCCTGGTGGCCGCGTTGACCGCCGTCGGGGTATTTGCCTTCGGGGCGGCACTGGCCCGGGTGCACCCTGTGCTGTCGCTGGCGGTGAATCTGGTCGCGGTCGGCGGGGTGGCGCCCACCGTGTGGCGCTGGCGGGCGCGCCCGGTGACCCGCTGGGTGCTGGCCGGCGCGAGTACCGGGGTGGCCCTGGCCTGGATCGGCCTGCTGTTCTCGGTGTGACCTGAACCGATCTACTGATCGGCGCCCACCGTGGCTTCGTGTCCGCGCAGCCAGGACAGCAGGCCCTTTCGTTCGTGCGCGACCCGGTTGTTCGGCTGTGGCGGGTCCGGCTCGTCCGCGCGATCGCCGCGGGGACGTAACCGGAAACCACAGACCCGGATGTCCTTGGGGTCCACCGGGCGGATGGCACCGGCCTCGGCCGCGGTATCCCGAGCCGCGGTGGCCCCGGGGAAGTACCGGAAACCCAGCCATTCGTGATTTGCGGTATCGGCGAAACCGGGTGGATCGAACGGCAGGACCAGCGGATCGGGTAGTTCGCCGAGCCGCCACGCGATGGGATGTTCGCCCGCCCAGTGCGGCCGCTCCCAGATATGTGGCAGCCCGTGGTCCTGCAGAATGTTGAGCCGGGTGGAACTGAACGACCGGCGCAGTTCGCCACGCTCCCAGTGGGCGAAGGCGCCCCAACCGTATTCGAGATCGAAGGACACCAGATAGGTGTGCTCCTCGGCGAGTGGCCGCACCAGCAACTCCGGGATGGCGGTCGGCTGCACGCGGGCGGCGTAGGAACTGCACAGCAGAGTGAGTCCGGGATAGCTGCCGACATAGACCTCGTCGGCGTCCGGGCCGTCCACATCGCCGAGGGTGACCGATTCGGCGGGTTCTACGTCCAGGTCGGGATGCAGTTGCCGGGCCAGCGCGTAGGCCGCGTCGGGATCGGGATCGGGATCGGCGCGGAGCACCGCCGGCGGGTCGGGGGTATCGACGTACCACACGGATGAAACCTTGGACAGCATCGGTCCACCTCCGATAGCGCACGAAACCAGGTCGCGAACTCCTCGGCGCAACTGCTGTCGTCGTCCGGGCTGGCCCCGGAATCATCGGACCGCGTCGCCGTATACACCGAACTTACTCGCGCAAACGGATGATCCGGGCGGTTGCGCGGGGTAACACGCCGGTCCGTAGCGGTCAGTGACCCGAACTGCGGACGCCGAGCAGTACGTCCTCCCAGGACGGCATGGGTGCCTTGCCGCGTTTGGTTCGCGACGTCGGCTTCGTGGCTTTGGCGGGAGATTTCTTGGCGGCCGGCTTCGCCTCGGCCGGCGTGGGATCCGATGCTTCGGCGGCCGGCTCCGCGGCGGGAGCCTCCGGTGTATCGGCTTCCGCGGTCTCGGCCACGGCCGGCGCGGGCGTTTCCGTCAGGGCCGCCGCGGCTTCCGGGGCGGGCGCCGGTTCGGTGGCTACCGGAGCGGCCTGCGGCGTCTCCACCGGCGCGGCCGCCAGGGGAGCCGGGTCGGGCACAACGGCCGCCGGCACCGGCTCGGGCTCCGGCGCAACGAGTTCGGGGGCGGTGGTTTCGACCGTGGCGGACGGTAATTCGGCGGCCGGGGTGGGTGCCGCAGGCGGCACGGCCGCCGGGGCGGGCGCGGGCCGCGGCGTCGTGGGGCGCGCCGGTTCGGTCGGGACCGGATACGTTTCGGCCGGCGGTCGGTAGGTATCCGCGGGGGGCCGGTAGGTTTCGGCGGGTGCGCTTGCCGCCGGGGTGCCGGCGGGCAGCGCCGTGCCACCCGGCCGGGTGCCGGGGGAGAGCTGGGTCGCGGTGGTGGGCAGCGGTGTCGTACCGCCGGCTGCCATGGCGCGCTGCTCGTAGTAGTCGTCGACGGCGCTGGCCCGGGCCGGTTCCCGCCGTGGCTCGGCCACCGGTTCGGCCGCAGCCGCCGGCTCGGATTCGACCGGCAGGATCGAGGCGAGACCACGCAGCGCGCGACCGAAATCCGGATCGATCAGATCGGTGGCCGGATCGTCGAGCGGGGAAACACTGCCCCCGTGCGCATCCGGCTGGTAGCGCCAGTGCGCGGCGATCTCCGAACGGCCGTTCTGCCACTGCAACTGGGCGACCCAGAAGCCCTTCTCGTCCTTCCAGGCATCCCATTCGGCGTTGTCGAGGGTATGCCCGCGCGCGGTGAAAGCGGCGGTCACCACATCGATCAGGATCTCCACGGCCGGGCCGTCGGGACGGATCGGATGCGCCTTCTGCGCGAGTTCGGCCGCGCGGGCCCGCTCCAGCAGTACCGGGTAGGCGAACCGCTCCACGCGGCTCACCGGCATTCCGGATTCCTGTGTCACCTGCTCGACCGACGCGCCGGCACGGATTCGAGCCTGGATATCGCGAGGACGCATAGTAGCTTCCATTTCGATCTCGATCTGGCCGAATCGGGCAAGGTCGCCGCGGGCGGCGGCACGAAGTTTGTCGTCGGCGGGAAGCCGGAATTTCTGACCACTTTCGGTGTCGACGCACACGATATGGGCGGAGTCGGGCGTCACCCCGATCACTCGAAGTTCACGCACCGTAACCTCCTTATCGCGTCGCTCGCGATACCGCCCACGTTCTGGAACAGTAGTGCACTTCTGGGATTCGTGTGGCAAGACACGCGGCACCGAAATGTACCCTGTGGCCGTCATCTACCGCTAATCTGCTCTATTCCCTTGTGTATCAAGTTGATTCCCCAAGACGTCGGCGGGCCCGCCGCGCGACACGCGCGACGGGCCCGAACCCGCAGGTGATCTCGTCTCAGCCGAGGTTTTCCACGACCCAGTCGATGCAGCGGGTCAGCTGCCCGACATCCTCGGGGTCGATCGCCGGGAACATCCCGACGCGCAATTGGTTGCGGCCCAATTTGCGATACGGCTCGGTGTCGACGATGCCGTTGGCCCGCAGCGTCTTGGCCACCGCGGCGGCGTCGACCGAATCCGCGAAATCGATCGTGCCCACCACCTGGGACCGGTGCGCCGGATCGGTGACGAACGGGGTGGCGAATTCACTGGCCTCGGCCCACGCGTACAGCCGCGACGAGGAATCCAGGGTGCGCTTTACCGCCCAGTCCAGGCCGCCGTTGCGGTTGAGCCAATCGATCTGGTCGGCGAACAGCAGCAGGGTCGCCAGGGCCGGGGTGTTGTAGGTCTGATCCTTGAGGCTGTTCTCGATGGCGATCGGCAGCGACAGGAAGTCCGGAGTCCAGCGACCGGATTCCTTGATCTCCGCCACCCGCGCCAGCGCGGCCGGGCTCATGAGCGCGATCCACAGTCCACCGTCGGCGGCGAAACATTTCTGGGGGGCGAAGTAGTAGACATCGGCGTCGGCGATGTTCACCGGCAGACCGCCCGCGCCGGAGGTGGCGTCGATGGCGATGAGCGCGTTCTCCGAACCGGCCGGCCGCTGCACGGGCACGGAGACCCCGGTGGAGGTCTCGTTGTGCGCCCAGCCGATCAGGTCGGCGGCAGGGTCGGCGACCGGCTCCGGCGCGCTGCCCGGATCGGCGGAGACGACGATCGGTTCGCCGAGGAACGGGTTCTTCTTGGTGACACTGGCGAACTTGGCGCTGAACTCGCCGTAGGTCAGGTGCAGGGAACGCTCGCGAACCAGGCCGAACGCGGCAGCATCCCAGAACGCGGTGGTGCCGCCGTTACCGAGAACGACCTCGTAGCCCTCCGGAAGGGAGAACAGGTCCCGTAACCCGGAGCGGACCCGGGCCACCACATCTTTGACCGGTTTCTGCCGGTGGCTGGTGCCGAATACCGAGGCACCCACCTCCACCAGGGACTGCAGCTGCTCCGGGCGAACCTTGGACGGACCGCAGCCGAAACGACCGTCGGCGGGCTTGAGGTCTTCGGGGATGGTCGGGAACGCACTGGTCATGGCGAACAGCGTAGCCGCGCCGTTGCTGTGCCGCGTACCACACTCCGGCTAACGTGAACGGGATGAGCATGCGGTCGTCAAGGGGCGCTGCCGGGGGTGGATCCGGTGACAGCCGGGCGCGGGGCCGGAGCGAACTCCCGGGTTCGCCCGGGCCGCTGACCCGGTTGCGCGACCTGCTCCCGCGCCGCTTCCGGCGCCGGGGCGTTGCCCCCACCGGACCCGACCGCCGGGACCTGCTGGCCACCGGAACAGCGGGTTCGGCGACCGTGCTGGCGACCCGCACCCGCCGGACCGAACCCGGCTACACCTTCCGGGTCCGCGTCCGGCTGCCCGGATTGCCGCCGTACGAGGCCCAGGTGCGCCAGCGGGTATCCGGCGCCGAACTGGACCGCATGCGGCCGGGTGACCTGGTGTGCTGCCGGGTCGACCCCGAAGACCGCGACCGCATGGTGCTGTATCTCCCCGGTGATACCGACCCCCGCCGGGCCGGACTGACCAAGATCCTCGCCGAGGGACGCCGGGCCGAGGCCACGGTCCTGGCGGTGACCGCGGTGGACGCCGACTACTGCGGCTGCGACGATCCGGTCCTGCGCCTGGACCTCGAACTACGCGCCTGGGACGAACCCGGACCCTGGCGCGTCAGGGTGGTCCAGTCGGTCCCCCTGGCCGCCATCGGCCTCCTGGACCTCGGCGCCAAACTGGAAGCCGCCTTCTTCGCGGTCGACGCGGGGGAATCGGTCGCCATCGACTGGGAAGCTGAACCCGGACGAACCTGATGGGCGGACGGCCTACGCCGTGCGCACCTCGGCCCACCCCGCGACGTCCTGTGGTTTCCGCGGACCCGGGCCGGTGTAGATCGCCGCCGGCCGGACCAGCTTGCCCAGTTTCTTCTGCTCCATGATGTGTGCGCACCAGCCGGCGGTCCGGCCGCAGGTGAACATGGCGGGCATCATATGCGCCGGGACCTCGGCGAAGTCGAGGATGACCGCGGCCCAGAATTCGACATTCGTTTCGATGGCGCGGTCGGGCCGGCGTTCGCGGAGTTCGGCCAGGGCAGCCTGTTCGAGGGCGGCGGCCACTTCGTAGCGCGGCGCGGCCAGGCGGGCGGCGGTATCGCGCAGGACCCGAGCGCGTGGGTCCTGTGCCCGGTAGACCCGGTGACCGAAGCCCATGAGCTTCTCCTTACGGTCCAGGATGCCTTTGACCAGCGCGCGGGCATCGCCCGTGCGTTCCACCTCTTCGATCATGGGCAGCACCCGGGCGGGGGCGCCGCCGTGTAGCGGTCCGGACATGGCGCCGATGGCTCCGGAGAGCGAAGCGGCCACGTCGGCGCCGGTGGAGGCGATGACCCGGGCGGTGAAGGTGGAGGCGTTCATACCGTGTTCGGCCGCCGAGACCCAGTAGGCGTCGATGGCTTCGGTGTGGCGCGGGTCGGGGTCGCCCTTCCAGCGGGTCATGAAGCGGTCGGTGACCGTGGTGCATTCATCGATGCGGCGCTGCGGTACGGCGGGCTGGTAGATACCGCGGGCCGATTGCGCCACATAGGACAGTGCCATCACCGAGGCGCGGGCCAGATTCTCCCGGGCGGTGGCCTCATCGATATCCAGCAGCGGCCGGTAGCCCCAAATGGGCGCGAGCATGGCCAGGCCGGCCTGTACGTCGACGCGTACGTCGCCGGTGTGTACCGGCAGCGGGAACGGTTCGGCCGGTGGGAGGCCGTGCCCGAATTCGCCGTCGACCAGCAGGGCCCAGACCTCACCGAAGGTGACCCGATTACCGACGAGATCCTCGATGTCCACGCCGCGGTAGCGCAGCGCGCCACCGTCCTTGTCCGGTTCGGCGATCTCGGTGGTGAACGCGACCACCCCCTCCAGGCCGCTGACGAAATCGTCCGGCACCCCGCCGGACCCCGATACCGCGGATTTGGTGGTCATCGCGACTCTCCTCTCAACAGAACTCTAGCGCCGAGCTACCCGGGAGTAACGTCTGGCCCATGGCCGATGTGGAGGAGACGGGTGCCGATCTCGGCGCGATGCGTGCCGAATACGGTGCGGTGCATCCGGGTTCGCGTAACTCGGGACCGTTGCTGGGTGTGCACGACACGGAACTGGACGAACTCTCGGTGGCGGGCGGCTGGGAGCCGCTACTTCGGCTGTGGATAGAACAGGCGACCGTCGCCGGAATCGCCGAACCCAATGCCATGGTGCTCGCGACTCTCGCCGGGTCGGGGACCGCCGCCCGGCCGGTGACGCGCACGGTGCTCTGCAAGGGCCTTTCGCCGGAGGGCGTCACCTTCTATACGAACTACGAGTCGGCCAAGGGCGCCCAGCTCGCGGTGACGCCGTACGCCTCGGCGACTTTTCTGTGGCCGCAACTGGCCCGGCAGGCCCATGTCCGCGGCCGGGTGGACCGGGTGTCCGCCGAGGTGACCGAACGGTACTGGCGGTCGCGGCCGCGGGAATCCCAGCTGGGCGCGTGGGCCTCGCGGCAGTCCGAGCCGATCGGCTCCCGCGCGGAACTCGACGAACAGCTGGTACGGACCGCGCAGCGTTTCGCCGCGGTCGCGGAGGTACCCGTACCGCCGCACTGGGGTGGTTATCTGCTGCGTCCCGACGAGGTGGAGTTCTGGCAGGGCCAGCGCGGGCGGTTGCACAACCGGATCGTGGTCCGGATCGACGACGCCGGTATGTCGGTGCGTCGTCTCCAGCCGTGATCGCGTGGGCCCAGTGGCCGGTCGCGGGCCTGTCCAGGGCCGTTACATCTGCTCCGGTGATGTTTCGCACGGTTTCGCGGACAGACTTGTGGGTACGTTCTGTTGGCGGCGACGAGCGGCGGTTCCCGGGTATGTGGCACGGGCGCCGTCCACAACCGGCCGGGATCGGTTCTTTTGGGCATTTCCCCCGGTCACAGCCATACCGACCGGCAGGCGAACCACTGAATCTCACGCCCGCGCGGGCCGATTGTGAGATCGGTGCGCGGGTACCCTCCCCGCCGGTCCCAGCGGAGCAAGGACTAGCGTCTACCGATAACGCACCGTGTGCCGACCGCATGCGATGCCGACGGTCTTAAGCCTGAGAGGGAACCTTCCGTGCCCGAGAATCACATCAATGACGCCAAACCGGTTCTCACCTACCCCGGTGGCGAATACCCAATGACGATCGCCGAGGCTTCCGAAGGAAACGACGGTATCGATCTCGGCAAGCTGCTGGCGAGCACGGGATATACGACCTATGACCCGGGATTCGTCAATACCGCGTCGACCAAATCGGCTATCACCTACATCGATGGTGAACAGGGCATTCTGCGCTACCGCGGTTACCCGATCGAGCAGCTCGCGGACAACTCGACTTTCATCGAGGTCAGCTATCTGCTCATCTACGGCGAACTACCCACCCAGGACCAGCTCGAGGATTTCACCGACAAGATCCGTCGGCACACCCTGCTGCACGAAGACCTGAAGCGCTTCTTCGACGGCTTCCCCCGTAACGCGCACCCGATGCCCGTCCTCTCCTCGGCGGTCAACGCGCTCTCGGCCTACTACCAGGACTCGCTGGACCCCCGCGACCCCGAACAGGTCGAACTGTCCACCATCCGGCTGCTGGCCAAACTGCCCACCATCGCCGCGTACTCGTACAAGAAGTCGGTGGGCCAGCCGTTCCTCTACCCCGACAACTCGCTGTCGCTGGTGGAGAACTTCCTCCGGATGACCTTCGGTTTCCCGGCCGAGCCCTACCAGGTCGACCCGGAGATCGCCGCCGCTCTGGACATGCTGCTGATCCTGCACGCCGACCACGAGCAGAACTGTTCGACCTCCACGGTCCGGCTGGTCGGCTCCTCCGACGCAAACCTGTTCACCTCCGTTTCCGGCGGTATCAACGCGCTGTGGGGCCCGCTGCACGGTGGCGCCAACCAGGCGGTGCTGGAAATGCTGGACGGTATTCTCGCCGCCGGTGGTGACGTCAAGGAATTCATCCGCAAGGTCAAGAACAAGGAAGACGGTGTGAAGCTGATGGGCTTCGGGCACCGGGTCTACCGCAACTACGACCCGCGCGCCACGATCGCCAAGAAGCACGCCGACACCATCCTGAGCAAACTCGGCAGCGATCCGCTGTTCGATATCGCCCAGGCCCTCGAAGAGGCCGCGCTCACCGACGATTACTTCGTCGAGCGCAAGCTCTATCCGAACGTCGATTTCTACACCGGCGTCATCTACAAGGCCATGGGCTTCCCGACCCGCATGTTCACCGTGCTGTTCGCCATGGGCCGGCTTCCGGGCTGGATCGCGCACTGGCGGGAAATGCACAGCGAAGCCATCAAGATCGGCCGTCCGCGGCAGATCTACACCGGCTATGGTGCACGGGACTACACCGAAATCACCAACCGCTGAAGCGATTGAATCGAAGGGGATTCAAGGTATGAGCAAACCGGAGATCGAATTTCAGGCGGGCCCCCCGCCCACCGAACTGGTCATCAAGGACATCACCGTCGGCGAAGGCCCGGAAGCCGTGCCCGGCGGCACCGTCGAAGTGCACTACGTCGGCGTGGAATTCGATACCGGCGAGGAATTCGATTCGTCGTGGAACCGCGGCGAATCGATCACCTTCCCGCTGCGTGGCCTGATCCAGGGCTGGCAGGACGGAATTCCGGGTATGAAGGTGGGCGGCCGCCGCCAGCTCACCATCCCGCCGGAACTGGCCTACGGCCGGGCCGGTGGGGGCCACCACCTGTCCGGAAAGACCCTGGTCTTCGTGATCGACCTGCTGGACGCCAAATAGGTCCGTGCGCGGGGGAACACCCCTCGGCGATACTTCTCGGCCCCGGAGCTGCGGCTCCGGGGCCGAGTTCGTTTTCCGCCGCGGTGTACTCGGTGCTCGGTCAGTCCGGCCCCGGGACCACACGGTTCGGCAGGACGAGTACCAACCGGATCCCGCCCAGGGTGCCGTCGTCGAAATAGGCCTGCCCACCGTGCAGCTGGGCCTGCTGGGCGACCAGGGCCAGCCCCAGGCCGGATCCGCCCTTGCTGGCCCGGCTGCCGCGGGCGAACCGGGCGAAAACGGTTTCGCGCTCCTCCGGCGCCAGCCCGTGCCCGTTGTCGTCGATCGAGATGACGATGGTGTCGTCGGCGCGGTGGGCCGACAGCAGCGCCTCGGTGGCGCCGCCGTGTCTGACGGAGTTCTTCACCGCATTGTCCACCGCGAGGCGCAGGCCCGCGGGCAGGCCGCGGGTGACGAGTTCGGCGTCGGTGTCTATCCGGACGGTCAACCCGGGGTAGTGGCGCATGGCGTCATGGGCCGCCTGATCCAGCAGCTCCGCGATATCGGTATCGATATGGTCGCGCTCGGAGGTCAGATCGCCCGAGGCGAGTCGTTCCAGCGCGGCCAGCGTGGTCTCCACCCGCCCCTGGCTGCGCTGCAGATCGGCGAGGATCTCGGCGCGCTGGGACTCGTCCAGATCGAGGGTCGCCAGCACCTCCAGGTCGGTACGCATCGCGGTCAGCGGGGTGCGTAGTTCGTGCGCCGATACCGCGGCGAAATCCCGGGCGGTCTCCAGCGCGGCAGCTGTTTCGGTCTGTGCCTGATCCACCCGGCGCAGCATGGTGTTCACCGCGTCGGCCAGCTGTTCGGCCTCCAGCACGCCGGAACTGTCGACGGGTTCCGGCGTGGCGTCGCCGTACCCGGTGCGGGCCCCGACCTGCCGGGTGAGTACCACGATCGGCCGGACCGCGCGCCCGCCGAACAACCAGCCGAGACCGGCCGCGGCCGCGATCGCGAGCAGACCTCCGAAAAGCACCCAGCGCTGCTGTTCGGCGGTCATCTCGGCCGCCTCCGCCGCGGGGATGCCCAGCGAAACCGAGCGGCCGGCGGGCTGATTCTCCGTGGTGGTCAGCACCCGATAGGGTGTCTCGTCCACGGTGACCGTCTTCGTGCCCGGCTCCAGATCCGGCAACTCCACGGAACTGGACGCGAGGACCTGGTCCTCGTCCCGGACGGTCAACGCCATATTGCGGTCGGGCCCCAGCAGGTTCACCACTCCTACGGCGACCACCGGCTCGATCAGCACCAGCCGCGAGGCGATCCGCAGCTGTTGATCGGTCTGCTGCAGATTGTTGTGCTCGATGGCGGGAACGGCGATCGCGCTCACCACCGCCACGATGAGCACCGCCCCGGCCGCCGCCGCCCCGGCGACCCGGGTGCGCAGCGAATACGAGCGGCGCCTGCGCTCGGAAGCGCGGCCGATCACTTCGTCTCTCGTAGCACGAACCCGACGCCGCGAATGGTGTGCAGCAGCCGGGCGGTGCCGTCGGCCTCCAATTTGCGGCGGAGATAGCCGACGAAGACATCCACCACATTGGTATCGGCCGCGAAATCGTAACCCCACACCAATTCCAGCAGCCGTTCCCGGCTCAGCACCACTCCCGCGTTACGCGCCAGGGTCGACAGCAGTTCGAACTCCCGTTTGGTCAGCTCGATCTCCTGGCCGTTCAGCATCGCCCGATAACCCGCCGTATCCACCTGCAGCGGACCGACCGAGACGATATCCGGAGCTCCGGGAGCGGTGGCGGTATCGGTGCGTCGCAGCAGCGCTTTGATCCGCGCCACCAGCTCCGCCAGGACGAACGGTTTGACCAGATAGTCGTCGGCGCCCGACTCCAGGCCCGCGATCCGGTCGCCGACCGAACTACGCGCACTCAGCACACAGATCGGGACCTCGTTCCCCATCGCCCGCAGGGCCGTCACCACGCCCGCCCCGTCCAGCACGGGCATGTTCATATCGAGGACGACAGCGTCCGGCGCCTCCTCGGACACCGCACGCAGCGCGGCTGCCCCGTCCCGGGCGATACTCACCCGGAACCCGGACAACCTCAGACCCCGCTCCACCGACGCGAGCACATCCTCGTCGTCATCGACAACGAGCACCGCCGGGTTGCTGATCCGCTCTGTCACACCGTCCATTATCTCTGGCGCCGCCCGCGGAGGCATGGGTCGCGGCCCCCGCGGCCCCGGCGTGGCGCCCCCGAGGCTCGCGGCTTCGCCGCCTGCGACGTGCGGTCGGCCGACTGCGCGATCCAACCGTCGAGCACCTCCGATCAAATGGATAAATGGGCCCCGACGCGTTGCGTGCCGCGGTGAACACGGCGCCGGAGTTGTGCGCCTGGTGGTGAGAGCGGCCGGAAGCGGGGTCCTTGCCCCGATGCGCGGCGCAACGGTGATGAGTACCTCCGCGCACGGCGACCGATGCCGGACGTACCCGAAGTGGCGCGAGCGGTATCCGTTCACCGGCCTTGTGCGGGCGCCGCGCAACGATGCTCCGACCGCGATCGGCAATACGCACGAGGCCAGATGCGAACCGAGCCATTCGAATGCCGACGTAACCAGTATGCGTCGAGTTTTGCGGGACATCTCGGAGGGTTGAGGCCCGTCTCGCCGTTCAGGCCTCGAAGCGCATGCGGTGTGCGGTGGGCCGCCCATAGAGTGCGACCATTGAGCACCTTCTGCCAAGGCTCGAGACCTGAACGGCGAGACCACGGGGGCCTCGGCCCCGTGCCGCCGCGGGCGGCGCCAAAATATCAGTAACTGTGGCAGGTGTCGGCTACGCCCTGGAGGGTGGTGCGGAGCTGCTCGGTCTGGGGATCGTTCTCGGCCTGCTGGGCCGCTTCGGGGTTCTCGTCGATGTACTGCTGCAGTTCCGCGCGGCGCTGTTCGACCGGCTGATCGAACTTGCTCTGCAGTTGTGCCTTCAGGTCGGGGTTGTTGTCCAGCATCGACGCGAGTTCCGGTGCCTGGGCGTGCAGCGCGGCGTCGATCTGGGCGAAGGAACAGTCGCTGGTGATCAGCGGTTCGGCGAAATCCGTGGGGGCCGCGGAGGCGACCGCGGGGCTCAGGAACGCGGTAACCGCGGCGGCGGCGCCCAGGGTCAGGGTGATCGGGCCGAATGCGCCGCGAAGCCGGGTTGTCGTGTGGGCCATGAGTTCTACTGCCTCCTACCGTGTCGTGTCGAGCCGGGGCTCGGGGACTGCCTCAGACCGTATTGTCCCGTCATGGCCGGCCTCTGAGAGCTTCTTAAGAGGAGTTTGAGTTTTGTGCGGGTCGCACGATTCGGACGAGTTCGTCCAGGACGCCGGGATCTTCGATTGTGGAGGGTATTTCGTAGTTTTCGCCCGCCGCCATCTGGCGGATCGTTTTGCGCAGTATCTTGCCGGAGCGGGTTTTCGGCAGGGCGGGTACCACGACGGCGTCGTACAGTCCAGCGACCGGTCCTATCTGTTTGCGGACACGTTCGCTCAATTCGTCACGCAGCGTTTCGGGGTCGACGACGGCGTCGGCTTTGAGGACGACATAAGCGATGGGTCGTTGCCCCTTGAGTTCGTCGGGCAGCCCGATCACCGCGCATTCGGCGACAGCATCGTGTCCGGCGACCGCCGCTTCGATACTGCCCGCGGAAAGGCGGTGTCCGGCCATATTGATCACATCGTCGCTGCGGCCGAGGACGAACAGGTAGCCGTCTTCGTCGAAATAGCCGGAATCACCGGTGAGGAAATGCCCGGGATATGCCGAAAGGTAGGACCGCTGGTAGCGCTCGTCGTCGTGCCACAGGCCGGTGAGCGCGCCCGGGGGGAGCGGCAGGCCGATGACGATATTGCCCTCGGCGCCCGCGGCCACGGGGTTGCCGGAGGAGTCCAGCACCCGCAGCCGGTAGCCGGGCACCGGTACCGAGGCCGAACCCGGTTTGATCGGCAGCCGCTGTAGCCCGAGCGGATTGGCGCAGATGGGCCAGCCGGTTTCGGTCTGCCACCAGTGGTCGACCACGGGGCAGTCCGCGCGGTCGGCGAGCAGCGTGTCCGCGGCCCACCGATAGGTCGCGGGATCGAGCCGTTCACCTGCGCAGAAGAGAGAACGTAGCGAGCTGAGGTCGTAGTCGCGGGCGAAGGCGGCGGTCGGGTCGGCGCGCCGGATGGCCCGCAGGGCGGTCGGTGCGGTGAACAGTGTGTGCACCCGGTGTTGGGCCACGACCCGCCAGAAGGCGCCGGCATCCGGCGTGCCCACCGGTTTGCCCTCGTAGAGCAGCGTGGTGGCGCCGGCCAGCAGCGGCGCGTAGACGATGTACGAGTGGCCGACCACCCAGCCCACATCGGAGGCGGCCCACATGACCTGTCCCGGGCCGATGTCGTAGATATTGCGCATCGACCAGGTCAGGGCGACGGCGTGGCCACCGTTGTCGCGGACCACGCCCTTCGGCCTGCCCGTGGTTCCGGAGGTGTACAGCACATACAGTGGGTCGGTCGCCGCGACGGAAACCGGCGCCGCGGGTTCGGCATCGCGGACCGCGGTGTCCCAGTCCAGCCACCGCACGGCTGCGTCGACGGCCGGACTCCCGTCGTGGTTGTGCGGTGGGAAGTCTGCACGCTGTTTCACCAGCACGGTCCGTGGCGCGGTGGTCCCGGCCAGTTCGAGGGCCTCGTCCACAATGGGCGGATAGGCGATGGTCCGGTTCGGTTCCAGCCCCCCTGACGCTGTCACGATCAGGACGGGTTCGGCATCGTCGAGCCGGGCGGCGAGTTCGGGGGCGGCGAATCCACCGAATACCACCGAATGCACGGCTCCGATCCGGGCGCAGGCCAGCATCGCGACCACGGCTTCGGGAATCATCGGCAGATAGATCACGACCCGGTCACCGGCGCTGACCCCGAGATCACGCATGGCGCCGGCGAATTTCGCCACTTCGTCGCGAAGTTCGGCATAGCTGTAGACCTGGGTTCGGCCGGTCATCGCCGAGTCGTAGATCAATGCCGCCTGGTCGCCCCGGCCGGCGTCGATATGCCGGTCGAGCGCGTTGTAGCAGGTATTGAGGCGAGCGCCGGGAAACCATCGCGAGGTGCGGCGATCGGTATCGAGTGCCTGCTCAGGGGGAACATCCCAATCTAGGGCCGAGGCGGCGCGGGTCCAGAACTCGGCGGGATCGACCAGGCTGGTCTGATAGACCGGTCGATACTCGTTCCTCGCGTTCACCCGTGCTCCCTAGCCTCGCAGCAATCCTCGCCTCGATAGATCAGCACGATTGTGGCAGACTTCACGCGACCCCCCGTCGGGTGTCGCGACCATGGCTTATGCCTGTAACCGGCTGGTCAATGTGCGTGAGCCCGGGCTGAGTACACCAAGAAGTTATTGATCCGTTAGAATCTGATGACACAAATTCGGTCCGTCGTAGACGCAATTTCTCGGCCAGCCGCGACCCACGGGCAGCTCCACCCGTCGAGCCACTATGCGAGTGTGGAGTTCCGCTGATGGAGCATGGCTGGGGCCAGGTTGGAAAGTGAGTGGGAATGCGTGACGCCGCTAGGTCCGGCACGAAGCGCTGGGCGCTGAGTAACTGGGACCTTCGCTGGAAGGTTACGGCCGTACTGGCTGTGCCGTTGGCGGTCGCGGTCGGGCTCGGCGTGTCCAGGATTTCGGCGGAATGGAGCAACGCGAACCGGCTGGGTTCGGCCTCCGAGAACGTCAGTATCGTTCCGTCCGTTCTCGATCTCAGTACGGCCACGTCCGCCACGGCGGGCTCGCAGGTGATCGCGATCGCCCCGGGCCGGTCGATGGTCACCGAGGACAACCTGACCTCCCTGGACCAGGCGATCGCGGCGGCCGAATCCGCGCTCGTCGAACTCGACGATCTACCGGACGCGCACCAGGCGCTCACGGAGATGATCGATCAGGCCAAGGGAGTGCGCGCCGGCGGTATGGCGCCGTCGAATCTGCCTCCGGCCGAGGCCGTAGAGGTCCTCGACAAAGCGCGTAACGCCGGTGTCCGGGCCGTGGAGGCCATTCTCGGCGAGATCGGTGACTCCTCGATCGACCCGGCGAAGCTCCGGCTCGTCGACGCGCTGAACCTGCGATCCACCATGGTCGGTGAGATCACGGCCGCGGCGGAACTGCTGCGCAACCAGGAATCCGGCGAGCAGGCCTACCGCACCGCGACCAATACCGAACGCGCCCTGCTGAACATTCTGAGCCAGCGCTACAACGCCGAGGATCCCGATATCGCGATCCTGCGCCAGGGCATCGACAACCGTGCCGGCATGCTGGAGACCCCCGAGGCCCAGGCCGGCCGGCTGCCGCTGGGTGAGGCCCGGCAGTCGCTGCTGGACAGCACCGGAACCACCGACAAACTGATCGCCGAGGCCACCTCCTCGATCGACGACGGTGTGCGGAAGATGGCCGACAAGGCCCTGTCCGACGCGGTCGTGTACTCCATCGTCGTGCTGCTGACCATTTTGGCGGCCCTGCTGCTCGCGGTATTCGTGGCCCGGTCGATGATCGTGCCGCTGCACCGGCTGCGCCTGGCCGCTCTGCGGGTCGCCGAAAGCGATCTGCCCGACGAGGTCGCCCAGCTCCGCACCGGCGCCTCGCCGGAGGAAGTGCCCCTCGAACCGATGCCCATCCGGTCCGAGGAGGAGATCGGTCAGCTCGCCCGCGCGATCGACGATATCCACGGTCAGGCGCTGCGCCTGGCCAGTGATCAGGCGCAGATGCGTTCCCAGGTCAACGATATGTTCGAGACCCTGGCGCGCCGCAGTAAATCGCTCGTCGACCATCAGCTCAGCCTCATCGAGGCGATGGAGTACGACGAGAAGGACCCGCGCCTGCTGGAAAACCTCTTCCGGCTCGATCATCTCGCCGCGCGTATGCGCCGTAACGGCGACAACCTGCTGATTCTCGCCGGTACCAAACAGCGCCGCGCCAAATCCGCGCCCGTCGAGATCGCCGACGTCCTGCGCGCCGCCATCTCCGAGGTCGAGGACTACGAGCGGGTCAAGCTCGGCGCCACCCCCCGCGGTGCGCTGATCGAACCGGCCGCCTCCGATATGGCGCACCTGTTCGCCGAGCTCTTGGACAACGCCCTGCGCGCGTCGCCGCCGGAGACGGATGTGAAGTTCACCTTCGCGCAGGCGCACGATCAGGGCCTGCTCATCGAGGTCGCCGACCGCGGTATCGGTATGCCGCCGAGCGAGATGGCCGAGATCAACCGCCGGCTCGAGAGCACCGCCGAACCCGGTCCGGATACCGCCCGCCACATGGGTCTGTTCGTCGTGGGCCGGCTCGCGGAACGGCACGGTCTCAACGTGCGGCTGCGGCCGACCTTCGATACCGCGCGCGATCCGGGCGTCACCGTCACCGTGCATGTGCCGATGAGCCTGATCGTCGCCGGGGAGACCCAGATCCTGCCGCTGGCGACCGGGTCCGGGCCGCAGGCCGTCGTCGCGAACGACGCCGCGAAGAAGAAGCCGGAACAGTCACCGGACGAGGCCGCCGCGGCCGCGCTGCGCAATGCACCGGGCGCACCGTCGATGCACACCCGCGGCATCAGCCGTACGGCCGCCGGAAACATGATGGTGACCGTCGACCCCGGTATGAGCGGGCCGCTGCCGGCCGTCGAACGGCCCAAGCCGCCGGAGCGTCCGGCCACTCCCGCGCCGCTGGGCGCGGGTGGGCTGCCGCAGCGGCAGCCGGGCAGCGCGATGGCCGGCGGTACGCGCGAGGGCGAGGGCACCACCAGTCTCCGGGAGGCCAGTGCGGGCAGCACTGCCCAGCGCGGCAAACTCGCCGCGGCCAGTCTGCCGAAACGCAATCTGGGACCGAGCGGCGGCGGCGCCACACCGACCCTGCCGCCGCGCACCCCGGGCGAATCGAGCGCGGGCGGTCCGCCGCCGCGGGAGACCAAGACCGGCCCCGGCGGGTTACCGCAGCGGCAGCCCGGCACCGCCGGCGCACCGCAGCCGGGTGGTCCGGGCGGATTGGGCGGGTTGCCGCAGCGCCAGCCCGGCGCGAACGGAGCGCCCGGTAGCCGCCGGGACGCCGCGCCCGTTCGCCCGGCCGACGAGCGCCCCACCGAGACCGCGTCGGAAACCGCCGCGCCGCCGCGTCCGGCCGGATCGTTGCCCACGCGTCAGCCGGGCCAGCAGCGGCCGGGCGGTCTGCCGCAAAGAGATCCGGGTACCAACGGTGCTCCGGCCCGCGAGAACGGAGCCGCCGGGCTGCCGCAGCGCGGCGGGCCGGCTGCCGGCGGTCCGGCCCGGAGGGAGCCGGAACCGCGTCCCGCCGCCGAATCCGCATCGGGCGGACTGCCCACCCGGCGCGAGCCCGGAGCCAACGGCCTGCCGCTGCGGGATACCGCCAATGGTCTGCCGCAGCGGGATACCGCCAATGGTCTGTCGCAGCGGGATTCCGCGTCCGGCCTGCCGCAGCGGGACACCACGTCCGGCCTGCCACAGCGGGATACCTCCGGTGAGTTGCCGGCCCAGCGCGGCCCGGCGGCGACCGGTGGGTTGCCGCCCCGGGAGAGCTCCGGCGAACTGCCGACGCAGCGCCCGGGCGCGCTGCCGCCGCGACGGGAAGCGCCGGGCAACGGGCTTCCCCAGCGGCCGGCCGCCGGTGGCGGTCTGCCGCAGCGCGGAGCGCCGGCCGATAGCGGTCATACGGCCCAAGAACGTTCGAACACGCTGCCGCAGCGGGATACCGCGGCGCCGAGGCGGCAGGCCCCGCCCGCCGAGCCGGGCGCGCTGCCGCGCCGGGAACCGGGCGGGTACACCGCCGAGCGGTTCGACAACCCGCCGGGTGTCGCGCTGCCGCGGGCAACCGAGCCCGCCGAGGGCCCGGCGTCCGCGCGGGAACCCGGACGGCACAGCTACAAGTCCAATCCCGCGAAAACGGCGTCCTTCTTCCAGACCCGGCTGCAGCCGGCCGAGGAGACGGACAGTGTGCTGGGCGGGACGCCCATCTTCGCGGAGATGATGTCGGCATGGTTGTCGGATTCGGACTCCGATCGTTCCCAGGCCGTCGCGTCCTTCGATTCCCCGGGTGACGAGGGCTGGACGGCGGCCCGGCGGGCCAGCGAGGCCGAGCCCGAGACCCGCACCGCGGCCGGTCTGCCGCAGCGTAATCCGGGTGTCCGGTTGGTACCCGGCGCTGTCAGCGGCGCCCAGGAACGGACGCCGAGTCGCAATCCCGAAACGATCCGGTCTAGTTTGAGTCGGCACCAGCAAGGTGTTCGGGATGGCCGCGCAATGAGAGCAATGAACCTAACCGGAGACAAAGGAGACCGATGAACCCCGAACTAGGTGGTACGAACCGTCAGTTGGATTGGCTGGTTTCGAACTTCGCAGGCGAGGTTCCTGGCGTAGCCCATGCCGTTCTGGTCTCGGCCGACGGCCTGCTGATGGCGGCGAGCGCCCAACTACCGGTCGACCGGGCCGAGCAGCTTTCGGCGGTCACGGCCGGCCTGGCGAGTCTCTCGGTGGGTGTATCCAATCTGTTCGAAGGCGGCACGGTTCTGCAGTCCGTCGTCGAAATGGAACACGGCTACCTGCTGCTGATGGCGGTGGGCGACGGGTCCTATCTCGCGGTCCTGACCAATACGTCCTGCGATATCGGACAGGTCGGCTACGAGATGGCTTTGTTGGTCGAACGCGTAGGCCAGACAGTTCAGGCCACCCCACGCGTCACGATGGGTTCCTGATGGTGGGATGGACATAGAGGATCACCGCGTGGGAGGCTTCGAGCCCAGTCTCGTGCGCCCGTACTCGCTGACCGCCGGCCGGACCCGGCCGAAGGTCGAGTTGGCGCTCGAGGCTCTCGTCGCGTCTCATCCCATTTCGCTCGAACGCCAGTACGAACTGAGCAATATCGAAAACTCGATAGTCGAGTTGTGCAGGGAGTCGCCGTCGGTCGCCGAACTAGCGGCTCGACTGGGTATACCGATCGGGGTGGCGCGTGTACTTGTAGCGGACCTGATCGAAGCCGGGCATGTCCGCGTTTCGGCGACATTGAAAGACGATTCCAGCGACGATGAACGTCGCGAGCTGATCGAAAGGGTTCTCAGTGGACTCCGGCGTATATGATTCGACGGCACAGGTCGATACCCGCCAGACCAAGCCGACCTCGGCGAAGATCGTGGTCGCAGGCGGGTTCGGCGTGGGCAAAACGACGCTGGTGGGGGCAGTTTCGGAAATCGTCCCGTTGAGAACCGAGGCTCTGGTGACCAATGCCAGCGCCGGGATCGACAGTCTCGCGGGTATCGAGAGCAAATCCACCACCACGGTGGCCATGGACTTCGGCCGGATCAGCCTGGCCGAGGATCTGGTGCTGTACCTGTTCGGCACCCCGGGCCAGTACCGTTTCTGGTTCATGTGGGACGACCTGATCCGCGGTGCGATCGGCGCGGTCGTGCTGATCGACACCCGGCGGCTGGAGGACAGTTTCGCGGCGGTCGACTACTTCGAGGCGCGCAACCTGCCGTTCCTCGTGGCGCTCAACCAGTTCGACGACGCTCCGCAGTACCCGATCGAGGACATCCGGCAGGCGCTGGCCGTGCCGGCCGATGTGCCGATCATGCCGATCGACGCGCGCCGCCGGGAACCGGCCAAGGAGGCGCTGGTGCGGCTGACCGAGTACGCACTGCAGAAGGTCACCCGGGGCTACTGATCCGGTTGCCCGGCATACTGGTCGGCGTGCCGGTGTGGGAAGTTGCGGTGCCGGGCGTGCCGGGGCGGCTCGGATGACGTCGTCGCGAATCGGCTCCCGGCAGCTGCTCGAGGCGCTGCTGGATCCGGGCTCCTTCATGAGCTGGGATTCCGCGCCCCTGGATGTGGCGCGGACCGGTGACTATCGGTCCGCGCTGGCCCGGGCGAGGGCGGCGGCGGGAACCGACGAGTCGGTGCTCACCGGTGAGGGACTGTTACGCGGTCGCCGCATTGCGGTCATCGCGTGCGAATTCGGGTTCTTGGCCGGTTCGGTGGGGGTCGCCGCGGCCGAGCGGATAGTCACGGCGGTCGAACGCGCCACCGAACTGGGGCTGCCGCTGGTCGCCTCGCCTACCTCCGGCGGTACCAGGATGCAGGAGGGCACCCTCGCCTTCGTGCAGATGGTGAAGATCGCCGGGGCGGTGGCGGCCCACAAATCGGCCGGTCATCCCTACGTCGTGTATTTGCGTAATCCCACCATGGGCGGGGTGTTCGCCTCCTGGGGGTCGCTGGGGCACATCACCTTCGCCGAACCGGGCGCGCTCATCGGTTTCCTCGGACCGCGGGTCTACGAGGCGCTCTACGGTCACCCGTTTCCCGATGGAGTGCAGACCGCCGAGAATCTGTACCGCAACGGCGTGATCGACGGGGTCGTCGAGGTGCCGGTGTTCCGGCGCATCGCCCATCGCGCGCTGAGCGTATTCAGTGGGCAGGTGAGGTTGTTCAGCGATATGGAACCCGCGGCCACCGTGGACATGCCGGATGCCCGGCCGCCCGCAGGAGCTTGGGATTCGGTGCTCGCTTCCCGGCGGCCGGATCGGCCGGGGCTGCGCGACCTGCTCCGTCGGACCACCCAGCGAGTGCTGCTCAGCGGCACCGGCCAGGGCGAAACCGATCGCACCGTGGTGCTGGCCCTTGCGCGTTTCCACGGCAGGCCGTGTGTCGTCTTCGGGCACGACCGCGCCCAGCAGGATGCCGAGCACACGATGGGCCCGGCGGCACTGCGCGAAGCGCGCCGGAGTATGCAGCTGGCGGCCGAACTCCGGCTGCCGCTGGTACTGGTGATCGATACGGTCGGTGCCGCGCTGTCCGAAGAGGCCGAGGAGCGGGGGTTGGCGCCCGAGATCGCCCGCTGTCTGGCCGATCTGGTGACGCTGGAGACCCCGACGGTCTCAGTGTTACTGGGACAGGGGACCGGCGGTGGCGCGCTTGCGCTGTTGCCCGCGGATCGGGTGCTGGCGGCCACTCACGGCTGGCTTGCACCCTTGCCGCCGGAAGGCGCCAGCGCGATCGTTCATCGCGATTCCGAGCACGCACCGGCGCTGGCCGAGGCGCAACGGATCCGATCGGCCGACCTGCTTGCCGACGGGATTGTGGACAGAATCGTGCCCGAGTATCCGGATGCTGCCGAGGAGCCGGTGGATTTCGCACGTCGGACGGTCGCGGTGATCGCCGCGGAGATCGCACTGCTGGGTGCGCAGCCACCCGCTGAGCTGCGGTGGCGGCGCCAACGTCGCTACCGAAGGCTGGGAGTGCCGGGCCGTTAGCTTGGCCATTTACCAATGGCCCGGGGAGGCTTTATCCTTCAGCCATTTCGTTTCAACAAGTAAGGAGTGCAAAAGTCTATGCGTGGAAGCATTTTCGCCGTGGCCACCGGCGCGGCAGCGGTGTTGATGGTGGCGCCGCCATCCGCGGGCGCCGCGATCGATGATTTCACGGTGTCCCCCGGCCTCGGAAACGGCTACGGCACCAGCTGTAGTTATGAATTGAAAGCGGTCGGCAATAACGCCCTGCGTATCAGCTTCCTGGACAACGGGTGGGAGTTCCGCGACGGCAAGAAGCAGGTTTCCGGAAATACGATCACTACGACCTGGACGCCGAGGGAACCCGGCACTCATGTCCTCACCGCGAGGGAGGTCACCGGGGATCTCTCCGAGCGGAGTATCACTGTGCAAGTCGGGGTCGGAACGAACCTCGGAAGCGCCTGCGTCGTGCACTAGCAGCCGGTCGGGTTCGGGCAGCGTAGACGAGCGGGCGCGACGCCGGTCAGCTGTCCGAATCGAGGTCTACCCTGGCCCAGGCCAGAATCATCGCGGGGGCGCAGCCGCCGGCGAGCAGTGTCGCCAGCACCATCACGCCGCCGGCGTAGGCGGTGCGGAAAGCGTCGGCCTCCGGGAACAACGCGCCGCTCCAGACGAGATACATCATCGGGAACACCGTCAGGCCCTGGGTGACGGACAGGCCGAACGATCGGGCCTTCTCACGCTGAGCGAACTCCCTTTCGTCCAGCGTTTCGGCCGGTGCGTTGTCCTGGGCCTGCGAGACGATCCGCAGCATCGTCCAGGACGGCAGGAAGACCAGGGCGCTGAGCCCGGCGACAAGCGCGGCCCAGTCCAGCCCGAACGCGCAGAGGACGCCGGTGACGAAGAGTACGGCGAGCGCGGCGATCACCAGTACCACCAGGGCTCGGCGGCGCCGGGTGGTGCGCCAGCCCGGCAGCATCCCGGCGATCTGCTTCTCCCGGACGAGCCAGCGCCGCACGCGGTAGGCCTGGTATCGGTCGAGCAGGGTGGTCGGTTCGGTGGCGGCGGTCATGGCTGCTGTCCTTTCTCGCGGGAGTACACCTCGGCCGATAGGGGGGTGAATTCGGTTCGGGAGAACACCGCCTCCACCGGCAGCCGGAACACCTCGCATATCCGCAGGGCGAGGTCCAGGCTCGGGTAGTGGTTGCCGCGTTCGAGCGCGCCGATCGTCTGCGGGTTGACATTCACTGCTTCGGCCAGGGTCGCGCGCGACATCCGGTGTTCGGCCCGCAGTACTGCGATTCGGTTGAAGATCGGGAGGGTTTCCCCGCGCCTTACTGGGCTCACACAATCAAGTGTTGTAAAAACACAAAGATATGTCAAGTAGATTCGTATCCGAGCCATCGATGGACACGGTTCGGCGGTTCGTTGACCTGCCGCCAAAGCGCTTCTACCGTCGAGGCGGTGACCACTAGACGTGAGACCGGTGTAGTTCCTCCGATCGTGTTGAACGACGGGAGCCTGATCCCACAGCTCGGTTTCGGGGTGTTCCAGGTTCCGGCGGACCAGGTGTTCGACACCGTCACCGCCGCGCTGGACGCGGGCTACCGCAGTATCGACACCGCGGCGATCTACGAGAACGAAGAGGGCACCGGACGTGCCATCCGGCAGTTCGGCCTACCCCGCGACGAGGTCTTTGTCACCACGAAACTATGGAACGCCGACCAGGGCTACGACTCCACCCTGCGCGCGTTCGACGCGAGTATGCAGCGACTCGGGCTCGACTACCTGGACCTGTATCTGATCCACTGGCCCGTGCCCGCCGCGGGCTGTTTCGTGGACACCTTCCGTGCGTTCCAGCGACTGAAGGCCGACGGCCGGGTCCGTTCCATCGGGGTCTCCAATTTCCGGATTCCCGACCTGGAGCGGCTCATCGCCGAAACCGGGGAAACGCCCTCGGTGAACCAGATCGAATTGCATCCCCGGCTGACCCAGCCCGAACTGCGCGAGTACCACGCCGAGCACGCCATCGCCACGGAGGCGTGGAGTCCGCTCGGCCAGGGCACCATCCTCGACGATCCGGTGATCACCCGGATCGCCGGTGAGGTGGACCGCACGCCGGCGCAGGTGATCATCCGCTGGCACCTGCAACTCGGCAACGTAGTGATCCCGAAATCGGTGACCCCCGCCCGGATCGTGGAGAACTTCGACATTCTCGGGTTCGAGTTGTCGGCCGATCAGCTACAGGCGATCTCGGCGCTGAACTCCGGGTCCCGCACCGGCGCCGACCCGGAAACCTTCGCTTTCGGCCTGGAGAACTGACCCCGGCGCCGGTAGCCGCGCGGCCGTCGGCCGGGCGGCCATGACCGGTGTCGCCTTCCCCAGGCGCGTGACGCTCCTGTGGCAGAGTGGGCAGTAGCGCCTCGTTATCGGCGGTTGTATCGGTATTCGTTCAGCGGGGAAGGACACACATGCTCGGGGTCAGCCGTGACGGCGACGTCGTCACCATCGAACTACAGCGTGAGGAACGGCGTAACGCGCTGAACCTGGACCTGGTCATCCGGCTGCGTGAGGCGCTGTCCAACGCCCGCCTCGATTCCCGGGCGATCGTGATCACCGGTGCCGGCTCGGTGTTCAGCGCGGGCGCGGATCTGGACGGTGTGTACTCCACCGAGTTTCTCGACGCCCTGCTGGACATGCTGCACGAGGTCGAGTCCATGCCGATCCCGGTGATCGCGGCGTTGAACGGCCCGGCACTGGGCGCGGGCGTTCAGTTGGCGATGGCGGCGGATCTGCGGGTGATGGCCCAGGACTCCTACCTCGCCATACCGGCGGCGAAACTGGGCATCTCGGTGGACCGCTGGACCACACGCCGGCTGGTGTCGCTGATCGGCGGCGGCCCCGCTCGGACGGTGCTGCTCGGTGCCGAGCCGATCTCGGCCTCCGACGCCTACACCTTCGGTTTCGCGAATCGGCTCGGCACGGTGGCCGATGCTCAGGGCTGGGCGAAATCCATCGCCGAGCTGGCACCGCTGTCGCTGCGGCACCTGAAACTCGAACTCAACGACGACGGCACCCGCGATCCGGCCAATCGCGAACAGCAGGCGGCTCTGGAGGAAGCATGGTCGAGCGCGGATGCGGAAGAGGGCAGACAGGCCCGGCAGGAGAAGCGCCCCGCCAAGTTCGTGGGCAAATGATGAGGGCCCGCACTGCCGCCGCCGCGGCGGCCGGTCTGGCCGGGATGACCGTCTTCGGCTGGGTGGCCCGGGCCCTGGACGGATTGCCGGCCGCGCTCGGCGCGTCCGTCTCCGCCATCGCGCCCACCGCCACGGGCGCGCGCAGTTATCGCGACCGCCAGTTCCACAACACCGAACCCGCGGCCCCGATCGTCGTGCGGGAGAACCCGACCGGCCTGTTGTCCATGGTGACCGGTATGCGCGCGGGCCGGCCGCGGGCCGCGGTGCCGCTGACCCGGCCCGAGTATCCGGGGGTGGCCGCCGATCTCGCGGTCACCTGGTACGGGCATGCCAGCGCGCTGATCGAGATCGACGGGTACCGGGTGCTCACCGACCCGGTGTGGAGTGAGCGTGTCTCGCCTTCCCGGCTGGTCGGCCCGTCCCGCATCCATCCCGTCCCGAGCGCGCTCGAGGAGTTGCCGCGGGTGGACGCGGTGGTCATCTCGCACGACCACTACGACCACCTCGACGCCGACACCGTCGCCACGCTGGTCCGCACCCAGCAGTCGGTTTTCGTGGTGCCGATCGGGGTCGGCGCGCATCTGCGGCACTGGGGCGTGCCGGAGGCGCGGATCGTCGAATTGGATTGGAACTGTTCGTATTCGCTGTCCGCGGCCGACGGTGACCGTCCCGAACTCACCATCATCTGTGCCGAGGCCCGGCATTTCTCCGGTCGCGGACTGGTCCGCAACACCACCCTCTGGGCGGGCTGGGCGCTGGTGGGTCCGAAACATCGCGCCTACTTCGGCGGGGACACCGGGTTCACCAAGGCGTTCGCGGCCACGGGCGCGCAGTGGGGGCCGTTCGATCTGACCCTGCTGCCCATCGGCGCCTACGACCCGCACTGGGCCGATATCCACATGAATCCGGAGGAGGCGGTGCGCGCGCACGCCGACCTGTGCCTCGGTGAACCGGAGCACGGCGTGCTGGTCCCGATCCATTGGGCGACGTTCAACCTCGCGCCCCATCCCTGGGCCGAACCGGTCCGCCGGCTGGTGGACGCGGCCGCGGCGACGGATACCGAGATCGCGGTACCGGTGCCCGGGCAGCGGCTCGATCTGCGTGACCTCCCGCCGGAGCGCCGGTGGTGGGAAGATATGGAGTGAACACTTCCGCACAGTGACAGGGAAGGAATCGGCTATGAGCTTGATGGAAAACCTGAAGAATCTGGTCGGCAAGGGGCAGGAGACAGCTGCCAAGAATTCGGACAAGATCAACCAGGCGGTCGACAAGGCCGGGGACTTCCTCGACCAGAAGACCAAGGGGAAGTATTCGGACAAGATCCAGAAGGGTAAGGAAGCCGCCCGCAAGGTGGTTCCGACCGAACACCCGGACGGTGGCCCGGGCCGGCCCGGCGGACCGGGCCCGGAATCGCGTCCGTGAAGTACCGCACGGCGCCGAACGGGGTTGTCCATCCGCGGATGTGATCCGGGGTGCGCCGGAGTTTCGGAGGTGAGCCGGGACAACCGGACATCGAGGTGCGGCTGAGCAACCCGGACAAAGTGCTGTACCCGGCGACCGGCACCACCAAGGGCGAGGTACTCGAGTACTATGCCGAGATCGCCCCGGCCATGCTGCCACATCTGGCGGGCCGGCCGGTCACCCGCAAACGCTGGCCCAACGGTGTCGGCGCGTCCTCGTTCTTCGAGAAGAACCTGGCCGCCGGCACCCCGTCCTGGGTGCCGCGCCGCACCCAGCGGCATTCCGACCGGGCGGTGACCTATCCGGTGATCTCCTCGCAGGCCGGGCTGGTCTGGCTGGGGCAGCAGGCCGCGCTGGAGATCCATGTGCCACAGTGGCGTTTCGACGGTGACGAGCGCGGTCCGGCGACCCGGCTGGTGTTCGATCTCGATCCCGGCCCGGGTGTGGGGCTGCCCGAATGCGCGCGGGTGGCGCTGGGCATCCGGGATATGGTCGGCGAGATCGGGATGCGCGCCTACCCGCTGACCAGCGGCAGCAAAGGGATCCACCTCTACGTTCCATTGGATCGCACGCTCAGCCCGGGTGGCGCGTCGACGGTGGCCAAACAGGTGGCGGAGAACCTGGAGAAACTGCTACCCGATCTGGTGACGGCCACCATGGCGAAGGAGGCCCGCGCGGGCAAGGTGTTCCTGGACTGGAGTCAGAACAATCCGGCGAAGACCACGATCGCGCCGTATTCGCTGCGCGGCCGGGAGGAACCGAATGCCGCGGCGCCGCGCAGCTGGGCCGAGATCGAGGCCCCGGCGGCGCTGCGGCAGTTGCGTTTCGATGAGGTGCTGCGCCGCTACCGGTCCGACGGTGACCTGCTCGCCGGGCTGGACCCGCCGCTCGACGACGCCCTGACGAAGTACCGGTCCATGCGGGACCCGGCCCGGACCCCCGAACCCGTACCCGGCGGGCCACCACGGAGCGGCTCGGGGGACCGGTTCGTCGTCCACGAACACCACGCGCGCCGCCTGCACTGGGATGTGCGGCTCGAGCGGGAAGGTGTCCTGGTCTCCTGGGCGGTGCCCAAGGGTCCCCCGGACAGCCCGCGCCAGAACCGGCTCGCCGTGCATACCGAGGACCATCCGCTGGAGTACCTGGATTTCCACGGCACCATCCCCTCCGGCGAGTACGGCGCGGGGGAGATGTCGGTCTGGGACACCGGCACCTACCGGGCCGAGAAGTGGCGGGACGACGAGGTGATCGTGGTGTTGCGCGGGACGCGGTTGAACGGCCGGTACGCGTTGATCCGCACCGAGGGCGATCAGTGGCTCATGCATCTGATGAATGATCAGCCGGCGCCCACGGCCGACCTCCCCCGCGGTCTGGCTCCCATGCTGGCCACCAGCGGTGACGTTTCGGCGCTATCGGAATCGGAGTGGGTGTTCGAGCGCAAATGGGACGGTTTCCGGCTCATCGTGGAGATCGAAGCGGGTGAACTCCGATTGCGCAGCCGGACCGGTAACGATGTGACCGCGCAATATCCGCAGCTCGCGGAGCTGGCCGCCGATCTGGACGGGCACCAGGTGGTGCTGGACGGGGAGATCATCGTCCGCGACCCGGACGGCGCGGTGAACGTCGCACTGCTGAAAGCGAATCCGCGGCGGGCGAAATTCGTGGCCTTCGATCTGCTCTATCTGGACGGCACCTCGCTGCTACGTAAACGCTACCGCGACCGCCGCCGGGTCCTCGAGGCCCTCGCCGCGACCGCGCCCGCGCTGCGGGTGCCCCCGCCGTACGAGGGCAGCGGCGCGGATGCCGTGCGGCAGAGCGAACAGGACGGGGTGGAGGGGGTCGTCGCCAAGAAGGTCGATTCGGTGTACCTGCCCGGAACCCGCGGCCGGACCTGGGTGAAGCAGCGCAACTGGCGGACCCAGCAGGTGGTGGTCGGCGGAATGCGGCGCAGCCGCGCCCGTCCGTTCGCCTCACTGCTGGTGGGCATTCCCGCCGAGGACGGTCTGGTGTACGCGGGACGGGTGGGCACCGGGTTCGGGGACGCGGGTATGCGCGAGTTGGCGGCACGGCTGCACCGGCTGGAACGCAAGACCAGCCCGTTCGTCAACGAGATGTCGGCCGATGAACGTCGCGACGCGATCTGGGTGACACCGAAGGTGGAAGGCACTGTGCGGTACATGGATTGGACCGAGACCGGCCGGCTCTGGCATCCGGCGTGGCTGGGCGAGCTGTGACAGCCGTCGCCGCCGGTGATGTTGCCCGTATGCCGAATCCGCTGGGTACTGTGATGTTCGAGCGAATTCGAACAAGGAGTACGACTATGGACTTCAAGGGCCTGGCGAACAAGGCATTGGGTTTGGCGCGCAAGAACGCCGACAAGGTCGACCCGCTGATCGAGAAGGTCGGCGACGCGGTGGACAAGAAGACCGGCGGCAAATACGCGGGGCAGGTGGACAAGGCGCAGGAGGCGGCCCGAAAAGCGGTGCGCGACCAGAAGCAGAGGTGACCGTGGCGGAACCGGTGGGGAGGCCGGTGCCGCAGCACGCCGAATGGCTGCACGACGTCCCCGCCTATGTGCGGTCGCTCGAAGAGGGTCTGGCCGAGTCCATCGAGCGTTTGTACCGGAATCCCCACCGGTTCAGCAGCGCACTGAGCACCGCCATGGCGTGTGTGCATGCCCACCTGAAGGCCGATCCTGCCGCGGCGAGCGACCGGACCCGGGAGGCCGTGAAGATCGCGCTGCAGATCGCTTCCGCGGGATTCCGGGCGGCGACACTGGCACCGGGCGAAACCACCGAGTGCCGGATCGGCGAGGAGGCGCGCGAACTCCCGGCCGCGCGGCGTGTCCCCGACGCCCACCCGGCGAATTGGCTCACCGGGTTCTGGCTGGCCGTGATCGTCCGCGATCAGGGGCGGATGACGCAGTTCGCCGAGATTCCCGTCGAGATCCTGCGCCGTGACAACCGACTGAGGTTCGACGAGTTCTTCTTCCATTGGGTCGAGGCGCTGCAGGCATTCTGGTCGACGGATCCGGCGATGTGGGAGAAATTATCCGCCGCCATCGAAACGTGTCGTCCGGAACGTGCGCGTGACACCGACGCGGAGATCCTGGCAACGCTGTACACGCCCGTGATCGCCATGTTCGACAGGATCGTTCGTAACGATCGCGACGGTTTCGTCCAAGCCCTGCGCAGGGCGTTACAGGCCCATCAGCAGTACTGGACCAAAGATGACGATCGCGCGGTCTATGTCTCCGGAAACCTGGCACTCGGCGCGCTGGCAGTGGCCTGCATGGCCTGCGACCTGGGCTGGTCGATCGAGGTCGAGTCCGTTTATCTGCCCGCGTATTTCCTGCGACCGGGAAGCGCCGGAACCGGCCTCTCCTGACCGTGTCCGGTCAGATCAGTAGTTCGGCGGTGAGCGCCCCGGCGCAGACCGCTACCACGACTGCCAGCGCGAAGGCATCGTTGCGGCCGGGAGAGGCCGGGCGGGCGGTGAGCTGTCCCGTCCCGCCCCGGGCGGTGATCGCTTCGCCCAGTTCGCCGGCCCGCCGGGTGGATACCGCCATGGCGGCGGTGAGGATATCGATGACCGGGTCGGTGGTGCGGTGCAGCAGATCGGGTTTGGGGCGCAGGCGGCGGGCGGCGCGCAGGATACGGATCTCCTCGAGCAGCAACGGGAGACCGCGCAGGGTCAGCGCCACCACCACGGCCAGTTCGTCCACCGGGACGCGCAGGCGGCGCAGCGGCCGGCCCAGAGTGGCCAGGGCGGGGGCGATTTCGCTCATCGGGGTGGTCCAGGCGATGAGCATGGAGGCGGCCACCAGGATGAGTCCGAACACCACCACCTGCGCGTAACGCAGTACGGCGGCGCCGCCGACGGGCACATTGATCAGCGCGCCCAACGCGATCAGCAGCCAGAAAAGTAGTGGCAGGCGGGGCAAAACCCCTAGCGGCAGCCGCGCCACGAGTCCGATCGCGATCAGGAACACGATCATGATGCCGAGGATCGGCCAGCTCGGCAGGAGCATCAGCAGCAGGCTGATCAGGAACGCGGCGATCATCTTGGTGCCGGCCCACAGGTTGTGGATCGGGCTGGCCACCGGGACCCGGCGCAGCAGGACGGTGCTCATGGGGTGCCTCCGTGGTCGATGCCGTGCGCGTCGCCGCCGCGCAGCCGCCAGGCGGCGCCCGGGGTGCGACGGTGTGCCGGACCGTGCGGGTGGATGGCCGGAATGGGCGTGGTGTCGGCTTCCGCGCCGGGCACGGCGGCGGCCGCCGTCTCGGTTTCCGGGATACGGCCCGCGCGCAGGTGGACGGTGCGATCGCAGATGGCCGCCACATCCTCCACGTCGTGGGAGATGACGATCAGCGTGAGCCCCGAATCACGGAGCCGGGCCAGTAGTTCGACGATATCGGCGCGGCCCTCGGGATCCAGCCCGGCCAGTGGTTCGTCCAATACCACCACCTGCGGGTGGGCGGCGACGATGGCGGCCAGCACCACCCGTTTGGCCTGGCCGCCGCTGAGTTCTTCGATGGACCGGGTGGTCAGGGAGCGGTCCAGGCCCACCGCGTCCAGGGCCTTGCCCACGGTGCCCGAACCGGTACCCTCGCCGCCCCAATCGGCGACCTCCTCGCCGACGGTATGCCGCTGCAACTGCAGCCGGGAGTGCTGGAAGGCCAGTTCCACCCGCCCGATCTGTTTGCTCACCGGTTTGCCCGCCAGCTCGCAGCGTCCGGTGCTGGGTGCGATGAGTCCGGCCATGATCCAGGCCAGGGTCGATTTCCCGGACCCGTTCCCCCCGACCACCAGCAGCGCTTCCCCGCGACGGACCGACAGGTCGACACCGTGCAGCGCGGGCGCCTCCCAGGGTGTGCCGCGGTTGTAGGTGTGCCGGACACCGCGCAGTTCGAGCAGCGTCTCGCCCATCGGGCGGCGGCGCTGGGCACGGGCCGGTTTCGGCCAGGCGGGCAGCCGGTCGACCATTCGCCCGTCGGCCAGGTGCACCACCCGGTCGGCGGCGTCGGCGTCGGCTTCGTGATGGGTCACCAGTACGACGGCCATGGCATGCCGTTTCGGCAGCCCGGCCAGCAGTGTCACCAGTTCGCGGCGGCCGTCCGGGTCGATCATGGAGGTGGCTTCGTCGGCGATGAGCAGAGCCGGGCGCCGGGCCAGGGCCGCCGCGACCGCCAGCCGCTGCTGCTGGCCACCGGACAGGGTGGCGGTCTCCCGGTCGCCCATCCCGTCCAGCCCGACCTCGTGCAGCAAGGCATCGATATCGACCTCGGCCGCGCGGGCGGTGGGTAGACCCCAGACCACATCGTCGGCGACCAGCACACCCAGCGTCTGGCTCTCCGGCCGCTGCAGCACCAGCGCCGTACCGCCCAGGTGGCCGAGCCCGGCGGACCCGGTGCGCTCGACCGCGCCGCCGGTCGGCGGCAGGCCTGCCAGCAGCCGGGTCAGCGTCGATTTACCGGACCCGTTGTGGCCGACCACCGCGACGAATTCGCCGACCTCGACCCGCAGGTCGACACCGGTCAATGCGTCGGCGGTGGCGCCGGGGTACCGGTATCCGGCCGCGCGCAGGGTCACCGGCAGGGGTGCGATCTGGCGGTCGTCGGCGGGGGCGTCGAGGCGGTCGGTGCCGGGGAGCCAGGTGAGGCGGTCCAGGACGGAACCGAGTACGAACCACGAGACCAGCGCGGTGACCACGGTCCCGGCCAGGACGGTGCCGCCGATGTAGACCCACCACCATTGCAGCACCACATCGGTGACGTGCAGCACGCCGCGGCCGAGCGGTTCCAGGTGCTGCTGGCGGGAGGTGAGTTCGGCCAGGCCGGTCGCGGTGTTGCGGACGGTGTCGAAGAGCAGGTCGCGGGTGGCGGAGAAGGCCAGCAGGAAACCGACCGAGAACGCGCCCCAGGCGACGCCGGCGAGAACCGACAGCCCGGTGACCGTGACGATGCCGCCGTGACGGCGTTTGACCGTGCCGACGATGCCGCCGATGGTGGCGGTGGCGACCATCGCCATGGCGGCGGTGAGGCCGGCCGCCACGAAGGTGACCAGGGCGGCCGAGATCGAGGCGGTGAGGACGGTCCGGAACCGGTAGCGGTGCGCGAGCAGGCCCATGGGTACGGCCGCGACCAGTTGCAGGGCGGCCGCGAACGGGATCACGGCGCCGACGGTCACCAGTCCGACGGTGACGCCGCCCAGTACCGCACCGGTGGCGAGTTCGATGGGGCGCAGCGCGCTGCCGCGGTCGGTCCGGCTCGCCGCGGTGCCGTGGTCGTCGCTGCCGGACGCGGTGGTGCCGAGCACGGTCGCGCCGGGTTCGCCGGCAGCCGGGTCCGGTGCGCCGGGGCGGGGGGCTGCGGACTGGTCGCTCACGTACTCGAGTCTGCCAGCTCGGCGGGTGGGCGCGAATCGAAGGTATTGCAAGCATGCGCATTGACGCATATGTTTGTCCCGTGGGACATGATCATACGCATCACGTATCGCCGGAAAGCGCCTCGGCAAAATATGTCGGCCGCCTGGGGTTCGCGCTGGCCATCGGCCTGGGATTCATGCTGATCGAGCTGGCGGTCGCGCTGGCCACCGGTTCGCTGGCGCTGCTCTCGGACGCCGCTCATATGCTCACCGATGTGGTGGGTATCGCCATGGCGCTGTCGGCCATCATGCTCGCCCGCAATACGCGCCCCAGCTACACCCGCACCTTCGGCTACTACCGGGCCGAGGTGATCGCCGCGCTCGCCAACGCGGTCCTGCTGTTCGCCGTCGCCGGGTATGTATTGATCGAGGCGGTGCGCCGGTTCGGGGAACCGCCGGAGGTGCCCGGTGGGCCGGTGCTGGCCGCCGGTGCCATCGGCCTGCTGGCCAATATCGCGGCCTTCCTGCTGCTACGGCGCGGGGCCGAGGAGAGCCTCAATGTGCGCGGCGCCTATCTGGAGGTACTGGCAGATATGGTCGGGTCCTTCGGTGTGCTGCTGTCCGCCGCGATCACGTTGACCACCGGTTGGCTCTACGCCGATATGATCGTCGGCGTCGCCATCGGCTTGTGGGTGCTGCCCCGGACCTATGTGCTGGCCCGGCGCTCGCTGCGCATTCTCTTCCAGCACAGTCCAGAAGAACTCGACGTCGAGAAGGTGGCGGCCGAACTGGCCGCGGTCCCCGGGGTCTGCGATATCCACGACCTGCACGTCTGGACGTTGACCTCGGGTATGGAGGTCGCCTCGGCCCATATCACCACCACGGGATCCGATGCCGGTGACGAGGTACTGCGCGCGGCCCAGCGCCTGCTCGCCGACCGCTTCCACATCCACCACGCGACTCTTCAGGTCGAGACCACCGATACCGCCCGCCGGTGCGCGCAGCTGTCCTGGTGACCGCATAACGATCAATCGAGATATCCGGCCATAATGTCGGCATGGTGCAACGTCCGTCGATCCGGGACTGGGACTTCCCGCGGGGAGTCGCCAGTGTCGCGCTCATGACCGGATACGGGGCGGAGCACGGAGTTCCCCCTACCACCCTGCTGCGCGGTACCGATCTCACCGAAGCCCGGCTGCACGACCCGGACGCGCAGATCGACGCGCACACCGAAATCGCGGTGGTGCGCAACCTGGTCCGCGAACTCGACCGCCCCGGTATGGGTATCGAAGTGGGCCGGCGCTACCGCATCACCACGTTCGGCATCTTCGGCTTCGCCTGCGTCAGCAGCCCCACCCTGGCCGAGGCCATCGATTTCGCCCTGCGCTACCTCGAGCTGAGCTTCACCTTCTGCCTGCCGGTGACCCAGTGGGAGCACGGCGAATTCATCGGCCGCATCCACGACGAAGCGGTGCCCGCCGACGTCCGCCAGTTCCTGGTGGAACGCGATGTGACGGCCATGCACCAGGTGATGAGCGATCTGCTGGGCCGGCACCTGGCCCTGCTGCGCGCCGAATTCCGGTTCCCCGAACCGCCCTACGCCGACCTGATCGCCGAGGTGACCGTGGCCCGGCCGCGGTTCGGGCAGCCGCACAACCTGGTGGCCATCGACCCGGCGATCCTGGACCAGCCGCTACCGCAGGCCAACGAACACACGCTGGCCATCTGCCTGGCACAGTGCCGGGACCTGGTGCACCGGCGGCGGGCACGAACCGGGATCGCCGCGGAGGTGCGCGCGCGGCTGGTGCCCCGCGGCGGTATGGACGGGCTCACCGCGCCGCCCGGTATCGACACCGTGGCCGCCGACCTGAATATGAGTACCCGCACCCTGCGCCGGCATCTCGACGCGGCCGGTACCAGCTACCGGGCCCTCCTGGACGAAGTACGCCAGGCCCTGGCGGAGGAGATGCTGACCACCACCCCACTGTCGGTGAGCGATGTGGCGATCCGGCTCGGCTACGCGGAGGCTTCCACCTTCATCTACGCGTTCCGGCGCTGGACCGGCGGCACCCCCGCCGCCTACCGGCGGGCCCGCGCCGGCCGATACTGAACCGGATCAGAACGGCGTACCGATCCAGCCGCCCATCGGCACACTGCGGAAATGGGTGATCAGCCGATGTTCGTCGTCGATGACATGCAGCGCGACCGCCGGGTCCGGCGCGTAGTCCATCACCCGCTCGGGCGGGGCGAGTTCCCATTCACCACCCAGTACCGACGCGGAACTCGGGCCCATGAGCAGCGGTCGCCCCGCGAAGGTGGCGACCGCGGCGGTGTGCGCGTGCCCGGTCAGCGTGCCGATGATCCGCTCGTCGCCGGTGATGACCGCAGCCAGCCGCTCCGGCCCGGCCAGCGCGATGGGATCCACGATCGGGCTGTGCAGGAACACCGGGGGATGGTGCAGCGCCAGCAGCACGGCATCGTCGGCGGGAGTATCGGCGAGGGTTGCCTGCAACCAGTCGTAGGTCTCGTCGGTCAGCCGGCCGGCGGACTGCCCGGGAACACTGGAATCGAGCAGAATCAGCGTGACACTGCCGACCCGGTGCACCTGGTTGACGGTGTCGTCGAGCGGGGGAGCGCCGAGCAGCACCTCCCGGAACGCCGCCCGTTCGTCGTGATTCCCCGGAATCGCCAGCACCGGTAGATCGGCCTGCAGCGCCGCCCGGGCCTCGGCGTACTCTTCGGGTTTGCCGGAATCGGTGATATCACCGGTCACCACGATCACATCGGGCCGCCGCCGCAGATCCGCGAGATAGGCCATGACCCGCTGCGCGCGTTCGGTATTACGGGTGCCGAGATCGAAATGTGTATCGCTGATCTGAGCCACCAAGATCATCGGACGCTCCTGTGTTTATTTGCGGCGCCTTCGGCGCCGCAAGGTCGAGGCCCCCTCGGTCCCGTCGTTCAGGCCTCGAGACTCGAGCCTTCGGCTCATGCGCTTTCGAGGCCTGAACGGCGGGACGGGCCTCGACCCTTTCAGGGTCTCGTAAGACTCGACACCGCGTGGGGTCCCGGGACGGCGGGGGGTTCGTCAACCGTGTGTCCGGTCCGGTGCTGGGTCCTTCGACCAGCTTAGGGGAGTTGGCGAGTGCAAATGGTGCGGGTATGAGTGAGGACACCACCGGGGTGAGGTGTTGCTGGATGTGGCCGGGACCGCGGCAATTCAGGCGTGGCCGGGAACGCCTCGGTATGAGCCGAGGAGGAGCCGGAAAGAAACAGTCCGCCCGCGAACCCGGGGCGGGTAGCGATCGCAGCCGGGTGTCGGGACCACGGCCGAAACCGGTCCAGGCGGTCCGGCGACGGTTATCGGTTCGCCGGGTGTGAGCACGGGCGCCCGAAGAACTCTGCGGCCGCGGCCACCGATATGGCCGAAGAGTTCTTCGGTTCCGGCGCGCCCGCATCCTCGCCGCTCGCTTCAGCGGCCACGCGTACGTCGGATTCGGCGGCGGGG
This sequence comes from Nocardia sp. NPDC050193, assembly GCA_040674215.1. Classification (GTDB taxonomy): domain Bacteria; phylum Actinomycetota; class Actinomycetes; order Mycobacteriales; family Mycobacteriaceae; genus Nocardia. The sequence continues at coordinate 78,942 of JBFARE010000023.1, forward strand.
CCCCGACCAGCTCATCGACCGGTGCCGAGGCGTTCGCGACGGCCCGGCGGTGGCCGCACACTATTCGGGGTTCACCGAGGCCCGGGGAGGGCGGGTGGCGGGCCGGGGAGCGGTGACCAGAAGTCGTCGCCGGGCGGGGCCTCCAGTTCCAGTCTGCCGTCGAAGCGCCACTCGGCGGCCAGGCCGAGGCGCCAGGAGTGCAGATGGGCACGGGGGATGGTGCCGGAGCGGTCGAACAGAGGATCGCCGAGGATGGGATGGCCGATCCAGGCCAGATGTACGCGGAGCTGGTGGCGGCGGCCGGTGATCGGGCGCAACGCCAGGACGGTGTGCCCGCGGTGCCGGGCGAGGACGGTGAACTCGGTGGTCGAGGGATAGTTCTTCGTGTTCAGCAGGTCCGTGTCGGCGACGGACCAGCGGTCCCCGGCGCGCCGGATCGTCTCGCGCGGGGCGGCGACCCGGACGCGGTTCTTGCGGCCGACGCCGAGCGGGAGATCGATGGTCCCGGTATCGGGGAGTTCGGGGCAACCGGCGGCGACGATCGCCAGATAGACCTTTTCGGCGGTCTGCTTGTTGAACTGTCGGGTCAGCGGGCCGTGGGCGGACAGCTCCCGGGCGAACAGGATGAGACCCGAGGTCACCTTGTCGATCCGGTGGACCGGGTACAGCTGCTCGCCGTGCGCCTCGGCGGCGGCCACGATATCGATATCGTGGCGCTCTCCGGTGACCGATATCCCGGCGGGTTTGTTCAGGGCCAGCACCGCCGCGTCCTCGATGAGCAGGCTGCGGGCGCGCAGCTCGGGCCAGTCGATATCCACCGGTCGAGCCTAGGAGCCGGATGCGGCGGGTGATCGAGCAGGTTCCGGCGGGACCGGTGATATCACGAAACTCCGCAAATCCCGGGTGAGCCGGGAATCGGGGCCCGTAGCGGGCACAATGGCGGTAGTAGGCCGTGAGTCAGTGATATCGCGATAACGGTGGTTCGGGAGGCCGGGCCTTCCCGGCCGCGTTCGATGACCGAATCGCCCGTCGAGCGGTTGGACCAGGTGTCCACCGGGCGCGAGAGCTAGCCGGACCGATCTCCTCAGGAGTGATGGTGGCCTCTTCGACTCCGCTGAATCCCGGCCGAGCCATGGCCGGCGACCGTGCCGTGACCGGCGGACGCACGCTGATGCTGGTCCTGGCCACGGTGGGTTTCGCGCTCAATTTCTGGGCGTGGGCGCTGCTGAGCCCACTCGCGCCGCGGTTCCGCGACGACCTCGGGCTGAATTCCTTCCAGGAGTCGCTGGTGGTTGCCGTTCCGGTGATCGTGGGTTCGTTGGGACGGATCCCGATCGGCGCGCTGGCCGACCGCTACGGTGGGCGCTTGATGTTCCCGGCGGTTTCGCTGATCACGGTGCTCCCGGTGCTGTTCCTGGGCCTGGTCGGGCACTCCGCGTTGGCAGCCCTGCTGATCGGCGGTTTCTTCCTCGGTATCGGCGGCACGGTGTTCGCGGTCGGCGTGCCGTTCGTGAGTGCCTGGTTCCCGCCCGAGAAGCAGGGGCTGGCGATCGGTGTGTACGGAATGGGCATGGGTGGTACCGCGATCAGCGCCCTGACCACGGTGCGCCTGGCGGACGCGGGCAATACCGCCACACCGTTCCTGCTGTGCGCGGTCGCGCTGGTGATCTACGCGATCGCCGCCTGGTATCTGCTCCGTGACGCACCCGGCCACACCCCACCCGGCGAATCCGTCACCACCCGGCTGAACCAGACCGTGCGACTGCCCGCGACCTGGGCGGCTTCGGCGCTCTACGCCGTCTCCTTCGGCGGTTTCGTGGCCTTCTCCGTCTACCTGCCGTCCTATCTGCGCACCGCCTACGACCTGTCCCAGACCGACGCAGCCAACCGGATGGCCGGGTTCGTGCTGCTCGCGGTGGTCATGCGGCCGGTCGGTGGCTGGCTGGCGGATCGGTTCGACGCGCCGACGGTCCTCGCCGCCACGCTGTGTGCCGTCGTGATCGCCGCCTCCGTACAGGCCACGACCCCGGGGCTGGCACCGGTCGGCACCCTGGCCTTTCTGGTGCTGGCGGCCGCGCTCGGCGCGGGCAGCGGCGCCACCTTCGCGCTGGTCGCCCTGATCGCGCCCGCGGGCAAGGTCGGGGCGGTCACCGGTTTCGTAGGGGCGGCCGGTGGGCTGGGCGGTTTCGTGCCGCCGCTGGTGATGGGCACCGTCTACGAGACGACCTCCGACTACGGCCCGGGTCTGCTGGCGCTCGCGGTGGTGGCCCTGGTCGCGCTGCTGTTCACGCTGATAGTGGTGCGCCACCAGGTGGAGCGGAATCACATATGAGGCGGTACCTCCGCAAACGCTGCGGCCTCCGCCGACGGATGTACCGAGTGTGAAGGAGTTTCGATGAAGCGATACCTCCGGCAACGCTTCCGCCTTCGCGGACCGCATGCGCGCACTCCGAAGGAGGCCCTATGACTCACCGCGGCCCGGCGCGGGCGGGGCTCGACGACGAACTGACCGACGCGCTGGTGGGTACCCGGCGGTTCTTCACCCGCGCGCAGATCTCGCCGGACCGGCGTTCGATGTTCGAGGTGGGCGGGCGGCAGGCGGACGAGTTCTATCGGGACCGCTGGAGTCACGACAAGGTGGTGCGTTCCACGCACGGCGTGAACTGCACCGGATCGTGTTCCTGGAAGATCTACGTCAAGGACGGGATCATCACCTGGGAGACCCAGCAGACCGACTATCCGTCGGTGGGCCCCGACAAACCCGAATACGAGCCGCGCGGTTGTCCGCGCGGGGCCGCGTTCTCCTGGTACACCTACTCACCGACCCGGGTGCGCTACCCGTATGTGCGAGGTGTGCTGCTGGAGATGTATCGCGCCGCGAAGGTCGCCACCGGCGATCCGGTGACCGCCTGGGAAACGATTGTCGAAGACCCGGATTCGGCCCGGCGGTACAAATCCGCGCGCGGCAAGGGCGGTCTGGTGCGGGCCACGTGGGACGAGGCGACCGAGATGATCGCGGCCGCCCATGTGTACACCATCGCCCGGTACGGCCCGGACCGGATCGCGGGATTCTCGCCGATACCGGCCATGTCCATGGTGTCGCACGCCTCCGGCTCCCGATTCGTCTCGCTGGTGGGCGGGACGATGCTGTCCTTCTACGACTGGTACGCGGATCTGCCGGTGGCCTCGCCGCAGGTGTTCGGGGATCAGACCGATGTGCCGGAATCGGGGGACTGGTGGGATGCGGGCTATCTCATCATGTGGGGGTCGAATCTGCCGGTGACCCGGACCCCGGACGCGCACTGGATGGCCGAGGCCCGCTACCGCGGACAGAAGGTCGTCGCGGTCTCCCCGGATTACGCCGACAATGTGAAGTTCGCCGATGAATGGCTGGCCCCGCATCCCGGTACCGACGGCGCGCTGGCCATGGCGATGGGGCAGGTGGTGCTGCGCGAGTTCTTCGTGGAACGCGAGGTGCCGTATTTTGCGAGCTACGTGCGCCAGTTCACCGATCTGCCGTTCCTGGTCCGGCTGGAGGAGACCGACGGCGGCTACACCCCGGGCAAATTCCTGACCGCCGCCGACCTCGACGAGCACGCCGGGGTGGAGAACGCCGCGTTCAAAACAGTGGTGCTCGACGCGGAGGGCCGCCCGGTGGTCCCGAACGGTTCGGTCGGTTATCGCTACGGCCGCAGCGGTATGGGGAACTGGAATCTCGATCTCGCGGGGGTGGTGCCCCGGTTGACACTGTTCGGCGAGACGGCGGTGCCCGTACTGCTGCCCCGGTTCGACACCGCGGCCGGTGACGACACCACGATCCGGCGCGGCGTACCGGTGCGGCGGGTGAACGGCCATCTGGTCACCACGGTGTTCGACCTGATGCTGGCGCAGTACGGGGTGCACCGCGAGGGCCTGCCCGGCGCCTGGCCCATCGACTACGACGATTTCTCCCACCCCTACACTCCGGCCTGGCAGGAGACGATTACCGGTGTCCCGGCCGCCGCGGTCCTGCGGATAGCGCGTGAGTTCGCGGCCAATGCCGAGGAGAGCCACGGCCGCTCGATGATCATCATGGGCGCCGGTACCAATCACTGGTTCCACTCCGACACGATCTACCGCGCGTTCCTCACCCTGACCACCCTCACCGGATGTCAGGGCGTGAACGGCGGCGGCTGGGCGCACTATGTGGGCCAGGAGAAATGCCGGCCGGTCACCGGATGGACCCAGCTGGCCTCGGCCCTCGATTGGTCGCGCCCGCCGCGGCAGATGATCCAGACCGCCTTCTGGTACCTGCATTCCGACCAGTTCCGTTACGACTGGTTCGGTGCCGACAAACTCTCGGCCACCCCGGGAACGGGCCGGCTGGCGGGTATGAGCACCGCCGATGTGATCGCGCAGTCCGCGCGGCTGGGCTGGATGCCGTCGTATCCGACGTTCGACCGCAACCCGCTGGAACTGGCCGATTCCGCCGCAGCCGAGGGCGGCTCGGTGACCGGCTATGTGGTCTCCGAACTGCGTTCGGGGCGGATGCGTTTCGCCTGCGAGGACCCCGACGCCCCGGAGAACTTCCCGCGGATACTGAATGTGTGGCGGGCCAACCTGCTCGGTTCCTCGGCCAAGGGCAACGAGTACTTTCTCGAACATCTGCTGGGCACCGAATCGTCGCTACGCGCCAAACCCACTCCGGCCGGCGCGCGCCCGCGTGATGTGGTGTGGCGGCCCGACGCGCCGCGCGGCAAGCTCGACCTGCTGCTGACCCTCGATTTCCGGATGACCAGCACCACCCTGTTCTCCGATATCGTGCTGCCCGCCGCGACCTGGTACGAGAAGCACGATCTGAACACCACCGATATGCACCCGTTCGTGCACTCGTTCAACCCCGCCATCGCACCGCCCTGGCAGACCCGCACCGATTGGGACGCCTTCCGGGCGATCGCCGAGAAGTTCAGCGAACTCGCCGGTCCACGGCTAGGGGTCCGCAAGGATGTGGTCGCGGTGCCGCTGTTGCACGACACCCCGGACGAACTCGCCACCCCGCACGGCCGGGTCGCGGATTGGAAGACCGGGGATACGGAACCCGTCCCCGGGGTGACCATGCCGAAACTGGTGGTGGTGGAGCGTGATTACGGTGCGATCGCGGCGAAGATGAACGCGCTGGGCCCGCTGGCGGAGAAACTCGGGGGCACCACCAAAGGAGTCACCTTCGATTTCGGGCCGGAGGTCGAGTACCTGCGCCACAAGAACGGCGTGATCCGTGGCGGACCGGCCGACGGGCGGCCGTCGCTGCGGCGCGGTATCCAGGCGTGCGAGGCGATCCTGGCGCTGTCCGGCACCACCAACGGCCGCCTGGCCACCGCGGGTTTCCGCACCCTCGAACAGCGCACCGGCGTGCGGCTGGCCGATCTGGCCGCCGAACACGAGGGCAAACAGATCACCTTCGCCGACACCCAGGCCGCCCCGGTGCCGGTGATCACCTCACCGGAATGGTCGGGGTCGGAAACAGGGGGTCGCCGATATTCGCCGTTCACCATCAATATCGAACGCCGCAAACCCTGGCATACGCTCACCGGCCGCCAGCATTTCTACCTCGACCACGACTGGATGACCGAACTCGGCGAGGGGCTACCGGTGTACCGGCCGCCGCTGAACATGGCCGCGCTGTTCGGCGAACCTCTGCTCGGGTCGACGGGGGAGCTGGGGGTGACGGTTCGCTATCTCACCCCGCACAGCAAATGGTCCATCCACTCCGAATACCAGGACAACCTGTTCATGCTGAGTCTTTCGCGCGGCGGGCCCACCATCTGGATGGCGCCCGCGGACGCCGCGGCCATCGGCGTGGCCGACAACGAATGGGTCGAGGCGGTCAACCGCAACGGTGTGGTGGTGGCGCGGGCGGTGGTCTCGCACCGCATGCCCGCCGGGACCGTGTACATGTACCACGCGCAGGACCGGCTCATCGATGTGCCGATCAGCGAGACCTCCGGGCATCGCGGCGGTATCCACAATTCGCTGACCCGGCTGCTGGTCAAACCCAGCCATCTCATCGGCGGATACGCCCAGCTCAGTTTCGCGTTCAACTATCTCGGACCCACCGGTAATCAACGCGACGAGGTGACCGTGATCCGTCGTCGCAGCCAGGAGGTGAGCTATTGATGCGGGTGATGGCGCAGATGGCGATGGTGATGAATCTCGACAAATGTATCGGCTGCCATACCTGTTCGGTCACCTGCAAACAGGCGTGGACGAACCGGTCGGGCGTGGAATACGTGTGGTTCAACAATGTGGAGACGCGGCCGGGACAGGGCTATCCGCGCACCTACGAGGATCAGGACAGGTGGCGCGGCGGCTGGGAGCTGAACTACCGGGGCAGGCTGCAACTCAAAGGCGGCGGCCGGTTGCGCAAATTGTTCACCATCTTCAGCAATCCCATCCTGCCCGCCCTGAGCGATTACTACGAACCCTGGACCTACGACTACGAGAATCTGACCACCGCGCCGGCCCAGCGGCATACACCGGTCGCCCGGCCGAAATCGCTGATCACCGGCCGGGATACGAAAATCGAATGGTCGGCGAACTGGGATGACGATCTCGGCGGCGCCCCCGAATACGGCCACCAAGATCCGCTGCTGCGCAAACTGTCCGAGCAGGTGCGTTTCGAATTCGAGCAGACCTTCATGTTCTATCTGCCGCGGATCTGCGAACACTGCCTGAATCCGTCGTGTGCCGCGTCGTGTCCCTCGGGCGCGATCTACAAACGCAGCGAGGACGGCATCGTCCTGGTGGACCAGGACCGGTGCCGGGGCTGGCGGATGTGCGTCTCGGGCTGTCCGTACAAGAAGGTCTATTTCAATCACCGCACCGGGAAAGCGGAGAAGTGCACCTTCTGCTTTCCACGGGTGGAGGTCGGGCTGCCGACCGTCTGCGCCGAAACCTGCGTGGGCCGGCTGCGCTATATCGGGCTGGTTCTCTACGACGCCGACAAAGTGCTGGAGGCCGCGGCCACCCCGGACGAACACGGACTCTACGAAGCGCAACGGGAGGTTTTCCTCGACCCCGCCGACCCCGAGGTGCGGCGCGAGGCCGAACGCGCGGGTATTCCGTGGGATTGGGTGGAAGCCGCCGAGCGGTCGCCGATCTATTCGCTGATCAACACCTATAAGGTCGCGCTGCCTCTGCATCCGGAATACCGCACCATGCCCATGGTCTGGTACATTCCGCCGCTGTCGCCGGTGGTCGATATCGTGCGCGATACCGGCCACGACGCCGAGGATCACGGCAATCTCTTCGCCGCGATCGAGGCGTTGCGCATTCCGGTGGACTATCTCGCGCAGCTGTTCACCGCGGGCGATCCCGGGCCGGTGACCGCGATCCTGCGCCGGCTGGCCGCCATGCGCAGCTATATGCGCGATATCAATCTCGGCCGGGAACCCCAGGAGCGCATCGCCGAGGCGGTCGGTATGTCGGGTGAACAGATCTACGATATGTTCCGCCTGCTGGCCCTGGCCAAATACGACGAGCGCTATGTGATTCCACCCGCGCACACCGAATCGGCGCACGGGCTGGAAGAACTCGCCACCGAATGCAGCCTCGACTACGAGGGCGGTCCGGGAATGACCGGCTCCGGGCCCTTCGGCGAGAGTTCGGGCGGGGTCTCGCCCATCGCCGTCGAGAACTTCCGGATGCTGCGCAACCGGCAGACCTCCGAGACCGCCACCAGTGTCGGCGGCCGCGGCCGGGTGAATCTGCTCAACTGGGACGGAAAGGTCCCCGACGGGCTGTTCCCGCCGGAGGGGGTAAACCAGCGGCCCGGTGACGTGGAGCAGTCGCAGTGAGGGCGACCAGGGCAGATACCCTCGACCCGGCCACCCGGGCCGCCGCCTGGCAGGTGCAGTCCTTGCTGCTCGGCTATCCGGACGAATCCCTGCGCCGCAACCTCGACCTGCTGAGCACGGTGGCGGCGACGCTGCCGCCTCCGGTCGGCGCCCCGCTCACCCGGTTCCTCGGCCACGTACGAACCCGTTCGGTTTTCGAACTCGCCGCCGACTATGTGGCGACCTTCGACCACCGCAAACGCTTCAGTCCCTACCTCACCTACTTCGCCTATGGCGACACTCGCAAACGCGGGGTCGCGCTGTTGCGGTTCAAGCAGGCGTACCGCGAGGCCGGGCTGAAACTCTCCGAGGAGGAACTGCCCGACCATCTGTCCGTGGTGCTGGAATTCGCCGCGGCGGATAATGCCGAGACCGGTTTGCGGCTGCTCACCGAACATCGGGCCGGTCTCGAGGTGATGCGCCGGGGCCTGCGGGACGCCGGTTCACCCTGGGCCGATGTTCTCGAATCGATCACCGCCACCCTCCCGGCTCTCGCCGGCTCCGAAGCGGACGCCGTCGCCCGGCTCATCGCCGCGGGACCACCGGAGGAAGCCGTCGGCCTGGCCCCGTTCGCCCCACCACAGCACCTCCCCGATCCCGTCGTATCACCAGTGTCCCGGAGAACCCCGGGGGGCACGGAGACGGCCGCGACCTTCTCGGGGTCGTCGGCGTTCGAGGTCGGGGCCCGCGCCGGTTCCGGAGCGACAGAGCGAAGGAGCGCAGCGACCGATCGGCGCAGTGGAGAACCGGGGTCACGAGGGCCCCGGCACGCGGCGCCGGAGGTGTCGCACAGCAACCCGGAGGCGTGCCGATGAACTCTCTGCTGCTTGCCGCACCTGGTGAGAACCTCACCGCGTTCGATATCCTGCTGTGGGTCGCGCTGCCCTACGCCTCCATCGCGACCTTCCTGGTGGGCCACTACTGGCGCTACCGCTACGACAAATTCGGCTGGACCACTCGCTCCTCCCAACTCTACGAGAGCCGCCTGCTACGCCTGGGCAGTCCGCTGTTCCACTACGGAATCCTGCTGGTGATCGTGGGCCATATCGTCGGTCTGCTGGTCCCGGAGGGTTGGACCGAGGCCGTCGGCGTCAGCGATTCGGTGTACCACGTGGGCTCCGCCAGTATCGGGATCGTGGCCGGTCTTGCCACCCTCGCCGGTGCGGCCATCCTGATCTACCGCCGCCGCACCACCGGACCCGTCTTCTCCGCGACCACCCGCAACGACAAGATCATGTACGCACTGCTGCTCGGCACGCTGCTGCTGGGTTTCGGCACCACGCTGGTCAACAATGCCGACAACCACCCGCACGATTACCGGGAGACGGTCTCCCCCTGGTTCCGCTCCATCCTCTCCTTCCGCCCCGATACCGACCTGATCCTCGCCGCGCCCCTCGGTTTCCAACTGCACGTGATCGCCGCCTGGCTACTGTTCGCGTTCTGGCCGTTCACTCGGTTGGTCCACGTGTTCTCGATGCCGATCGGTTACCTGACCAGGCCATACATCGTCTACCGCAGCCGGGACCGGGAGCTGGGGTCGCGGCCGGAGCGGCGGGGGTGGGAACGGATCCAGTAGGCGTTCAGAGGCACTGATCCATGGAGGCTCCGGGATGCCGGTGGTCCTCGATCTCGTGCAGCTGGGATTCGCCATGGTCGGACATGCTGCGAGCATCTATACTGAATCAGTAGTTCGTATATTGATTCAGTACGGGAGGTCCGCGTGATGACGAAGGTCAATGTCCTGATCGAGCGTGCCCGCGTTGCGGCGGGGCTGAGTCAGCGTGCTCTGGCGGACACCACCGGTATTTCGCAATCCACTCTTTCGCGAATCATCTCCGGGGACCGGACGGTCAAGATGCCCGAGTTGGTCGCGATTGCGTCAGCGACCGGCTGCACTGTTGCGCAGCTGTCTGGTGCGGGAACGGTCCAGGGCCGAGCGCAGTATGCCGCGCGAGCCACCAACGGGTCCGATATGAGTCGCATGCGTGAGGCTCTGTTGCACTTCCTGGAGTTGAACGACTACCTCGACGATCAAGCCATTCCGGCCACCATTTGAACTCGGAGCGCCAGAACTTGAATGCAGAAGCCGAAGGGCGCGCTGCCGCTGAAAAGTTCCGTAGGGACCACCGATTGGGTGTGCAGCCCTTAGGTGACCTTGTGGCCGCGATAGAGCAGACCACGGGTATCGATGTGGCAGTACTCGATACGGGACCGGATGAGCATGGTTCGGCGATGCGGGATCCGGTGCGCGGAGCTATCTTCATCGGGGTAGCCCGGACTCGCCACCCCATGCGGCAGCGCAGTACCCTCGCTCACGAACTCGCGCATGTCCTGTTCGACGATTGGTCGGACACTGATGCCTGCAATTGGAGCGACCGGAGTCCCTCGGAAATACGGGCAGATGCTTTCGCGCGCCACTTACTGTTACCGACGGACGGATTACGTGAATTCCTCGGAGCTTCAACGCTTGTCACGGAACCTATACTCTCGACGGTAGTTCAGCGCTTTCTCGTGTCGCCTCCTGTGGCTGCTATCGCCCTGTATCAGGCGGACTATATCGATGACGACACCAAACGGGCATGGATGGCGCTGACCACCCCGAAATTGGCTGCCAGATTCGGCTGGAGTGATCAGTACCGCAGTTTGAGCACAGACTCCGACCGACGCAGGGCTCCGCAACGTCTGCTCGCCCGCGCAATCAGGGGCTATTCCGAGGGCGTACTGTCCGCGCGCGCGATCGCCACTTTGCGCGGGACGACGGTGGAGATAGCCGAAGCAGATCTACGGGAGGCCGGAGTCGTGCCGGTCGAGCAAGCCGTCGCGTGGACCGGTGCGGCAGACCTCCCCGATGTTCAGGTGGACCTCGTCGCCCTGAACAAGGAGCTCGATGCACCTGATGATCCCGAGTCGAAGCGCGACGCCGGATGAACCGTCGGCCGATCATCGATGCCGGCCCCGGACTGAACTTCTTCTCGATCAATCAGGAGCGTCTTCTGATCGGGGTTCTGGGGCCGCTGAGTACTCCGGAGACGGTGCGGGACGAGGTACTCCGAAAATCGCGTCAGGAAGAACGCTTTCGTCCGGCCGCCACGGTCTGGCATAAATTGTCACCTCGGTTCATGCAGGTCCTCTCCGACGACCAGACTCCTGACCTCGCGGCTGTCGTCCATCGGATTACCGGCCTGCCCATGGCGCAACGGTCGCGGCAAGGGAAAGACCTGGGTGAGACCATGGTCATCGCTCACGCGGTAGTAGCCGCTGAGGCGGGCGATACGGTGATCGTGCTGATCGACGACGGTGGAGGAGCGCGGAATGCTTCTCTGGAGGCGAAGCGGCTCGGCCGACTCCGAGCTATGGGCCACCCAGTGGGCTCGATAATGCTGGTGAGCACTCTGACAGTCCTGGAGCGTGCGGCCGGTGGCGAGTTCGCTCCAGACAAAGCCACGATGCGCCGTATTTACGAGAAATTGCGTGGCCTTGATGACGGCCTCCCGCCGATTACGAGAACGAACCTGCTGTCCCGCGAGGTCTGGACCTGATCAACAATCCGAAAATCACCCCACGACCACCGGCAGACGATTGTGCTATGGTTCCGCTCGATCCTGTTCTTCCGCCCCGACACTGACATGGTCCTCGTCGCCCCTCTCGACTTCCAGCCCAGATCTGGTCCGGCGCCCGGTCGGACCCGGTCGGTGTTGCGGCCGGACTCGGCGCGAGCAGGCATGATCCCTTCGCAATGACCGCGGCTGAGCTTTTTAATGGTCGTCTGCGTTACGCCCGATAGATATCGTGGAACGCTTCACGAACGACGATCGCGTCCGGCGCATTCCGGTACGCGATCTCCGACACGACTTCATCCACACGCCAGTAGTTCGACGGCACCAGGCGTCGGGATTCCACGGCCGCCAATGCGACGTGTGCCGCTTCGTCGGGCTTGTCGGCGGCAATCAGTGTGAGGCCGAGGTCCAGGTTCGCTGAAGCGATGCGGCGTGGTCTGGTGGTCGGGGCAGCTGCGAGGTCGGCGAGAACATGCCGGGCGTACGGCTCTGCCGCCGGATCACCGAGCCACGCGAGCGTGGTGGCCACGTAGGCGTCCGACTTGGCTGGATCGTACCGGAAATGATGTTCCGGCCTGTCGGGCGTGCTCAGTCCGGATACCAGCCGGGCGACCTTGCGTAGCGCAATGTAGGTGCCGGTACGGTCCCCGATCCGGGCCAGCGCGCGACCCTCCTGAGCCGTGGCTTGAATGAATGCAGAAGTGTCCACCGGGGCCATGGACTGAGCGGCGCGGGACAGTTCGGCTGCCTCGGCGAACTTACCGTCCGTCAGTTGGTTCCAAGCGCGGGTCTCCAGACACCACGCGGCAATTTCCCGGTGTCCCGCTTCGTCTGCCAACTTCCACGCCAGGTGTCCCCGGGCAGCCGCGGCGGAGACTTCGCCGAGATCGATATGACATGTGCTGGCCAGCAGAGACAACCAACCGACCGTGACCAGCAGTCGGCGGTGCTGCGCCAGGGTTTTCCTGCTGTCCATCAGCCTTCCCGCGAAGCCGAGATGCCGACGGATACGGCAGAGAAGTTCGGCGGGTGGGGTTGTCGGGTAGGCAGCCGCCAGATCGTCCACGGCCAGTTCCAGATGTTCCAGGGTGTCGCCACCGATATCGGATGCGGCGGCCCGCCGAACCCATTCCGCCGCTGCCATTTCTCCGTCAACCGGTTCCACGAAAAGCACCGATCCGATCCCCACCGCGTCGGAATAGGCGGTGATGTGTTCGGGTCTGACTTGGCGCTGCCCGGTCTCCAGCATTCCCAGGAGCGCCTTGCTGTAGTGCGTACGCGCGGCCAGAGCGGCCAGGCTCAACCCGGTCGCTGTACGTGCGGCACGCAGCTGTTCACCTGTGATGTTCTCCCCATCAGGGTGCATGAAATCCACGGTAGCTGTGCAGCGATCTCCGTTGTAGACGGTTGTGGACGGCAAGGTGCTTACGGATCCAAAAGGCTGCGCATAACGTCTTTTTCGGCCCCGCCGCCAGGTCGATCGTCGAAGGTTGCAAGGTCCCCGGCGGCGGGTGCATTCCACGTTTACACAAAGTCAGGGGAACCGCCATGCGGCGACATATAACGCCGATCGCGTTCGGATGGGTCGATGACGATGCGAGTGCTGCACCCGGATGGGACCGTGCGCAGGTCGAGCGACTCGCGCGGCGGCTCGGCTACTGCATCGTCTGGCCGGACGTCCATTCGGCGCTACCGGTGGCCGAACAAGTACGTAACACCGGTGCGGAGGTGGTGATACTGCCTGCCCCGGATCACCTCGATCCGTTGGAGCTGAATCGGGTCATGGACGTTGCTGACGTGGAGACGGTCCTGCCCCGGTTGTCCTTCGCACGGTGGTCGCCGGTAAGGACGGGCCGGTGACCGGGCTCGGGTGGATGGTGGCGGTAGGTCTTCCGGTGGTGGTGCTCGTATGGGCGGTGTATTGGCCGTCTGACCGGGGATAAGCCAAGGGACGGAGTCATCCGTGTGCCTTTTCTCGGAGCCTATATCGTGCACGCATATGTTGTTCCCGACCCCGGCACTGTCCGGCGCTGACGAGCGGCTGCTGTCCGAGATCGAGCGGATGCGCGCCGAACTCCGGGATCATCTGCCGGAAGTGCCGGCGAAGCGGTTGGATCGGTTGCGTGAATTCCTCACTGCCGATGCCGTGGCGGCGTCGAACTCGATAGAGGGTTTCAAAGTGGCCACCATCGACGTCGAGGACCTGCTCGCCGGCGAGCGCGATGTGGATATCTCCGAGGAGAACCGCGCCGAGACGCTCGCCTACGAGCAGATGATGACCTACATCCAGACCCTGCACGATGTCGAGGATTTCGCCTACAGCAAGGGGATGCTCAACGCGCTGCACTGGATGTTGCAGGGGCACCGGCACTCTCCGCGGAAGCCTGCGGGGCAGTGGCGGCGGGGCCCGGTCTATGTGACCGATGCCCGTGACCCGAGCATCGCCGCGTACACCGCGCCGGACGCCGAAGCAGTGCCTGGGCTGATGGCGGAGTTGGTGAACTGGCTCCAGGCCGCGGACGGCACTCATCCGCTAGTCCGCGCCGCGATGGCCCATCTGCATCTGGTGTCCATACATCCCTGGGCCGACGGAAACGGCCGGATGTCGCGCTCGCTACAGACGCTGATGATCACCCGGGAAGGGGTGCTCGCTCCGGAGTTCTCTTCGATCGAGGCATGGCTCGGGCGACCGGGCAATACGTGGGAGTACTACCAGGTGCTGGGACGCCGTGGTAGTGAGTACCTACCCGACCAGGATGTGTCGGACTGGATCCGGTTCAATCTGACCGCCTACCACCAGCAGGCGCAGACTGTGCATGCGCGTTTCGTCCGGTCCGGACGGGTGCGGGAACACCTGCTGGAGTTCGCCGCCGCCGAGTCACTCGACGAGCGGCTCGTCACCGCGTTGCACGACGTCGCGATGTCGGGCCGGGTACGCCGGAGCCGCTACGAACGCTGGGCGTTCAGCAGGCCCAGCGGGATCTGCGCGAACTGGTGCGACGGCAGATCCTGGAACCGGTGGGACGGACCCGCGCCCGGTTCTATGTCGCCGGTGCCCGCTTTCCCGAAAAGGTCTCCGAGGTGGCGCATACGCCGACGACACTACGGAATCCCTACCGCACATAGTCGCTTCCCGCCGACCGCCGGCCCGGGGACCGGGCGGCTGCGTGGGTCAGTGATCGTCTCTCGGGTGTGGCGCACCACTCTGGCCCAACCATGCGAATGCGTGTTAACTTAAATCGAACGGTCATTAACTTGACCGGTCGGAACGAGCAATTCAGGAGGGGCTATGCAGTCCGCCGCCATCGTCGATGTGGTTCGCACGCCGTCCGGGAAGGGTAAGGCCGGTGGGGGGTTGTCCGGGGTGCACCCGGCGACGCTGCTGGCCGGAGTGCTGAGCGACCTGCTGCAGCGCAACGACCTGGATCCGGCGCTGGTCGACGATGTGATCGGCGGCTGCGTGACCCAGAGTGGGGAGCAGGCCTTCAATATCTCCCGCACCGCTGTGCTGGCCGCCGGGTTCCCCGAATCGGTACCGGCCACCACGGTGGACCGGCAGTGCGGGTCCAGTCAGCAGGCCGCGCATTTCGCCGCGCAGGGTGTGATCGCGGGCGCCTACGATATCGCCATCGCCTGCGGCGTGGAGTCGATGAGCCGGGTGCCCATGTTCTCCAACGCGCAGGGGCGCGACGCCAATCGCGGTCCCATCGCGCACCGGTACCCGGAGGGCCTGGTGCAGCAGGGTGTGGCCGCCGAGATCCTGGCGGCGCGTTGGCAATTCGACCGGGCCGCCCTCGACGAATTCGCGGCTCGGTCCCATCGGCTGGCGGCCGAGACCGCCGCGGCCGGCGGGTTCGACCGGGAGTTGGTCGCCGCCGGGGAGCTGACCGCGGACGAGACCATCCGGGCCGGGTCCACTCCCGAGAAGCTCGCGGGCCTGAAGCCGGCGTTCGCCGACGAGCAGTACACGCAGCGGTTCCCGGAGATCAACTGGTCCATCACCCCGGGCAACTCCTCGCCGCTCACCGACGGCGCGTCGGCCGCGCTCATCATGAGCGAGCAGGCCGCTACGAAGCTCGGCCTGCGGCCGCGGGCGCGCTTCCATTCCTTCGCGGTGGTGGGTGACGACCCACTGCTCATGCTGACCGCGCCCGTGCCGGCCTCGAAGAAGGTGCTGGAGCGAGCCGGGCTGACGATCGACGATATCGACGCCTACGAGGTCAACGAGGCGTTCGCGCCGGTGCCGCTGGTCTGGCAGCACGAGCTGAACGCCGACCCGGAGAAGCTGAACCCGCGCGGTGGGGCCATCGCGCTGGGGCACCCGCTGGGCGCCTCGGGGGTGCGGATCCTGGCCACCATGGTCAACCATCTCGAGCAGACCGGTGGGCGGTACGCGCTGCAGACCATGTGCGAGGCGGGCGGTCTGGCGAACGCCACCATTATCGAACGTCTCTGATCACCGAACACGGCCCTCGGGACTACCCCGGTCCCGAGGGCCGTGTTCCGTGAAGTGCGCCGTGGGCCCGAGGCTGTGGTGCGGGCTTGCCGCCGGTCGATGGGGAACCACGGTGCGGCTCGGGTCAGAAGCGGCGTGCTCCGACCACGGGCGAATACGACATCGGCGATATCTCCACGGTGGAGGTCGCGGCGTGGATCACCTGACCGTCTCCGGCGTACAGCGCCGAATGGCCACCACCGCTGTAGGAGATCACATCGCCGACACGGAGCTGGTCGAGCGGTACCGGTGTACCGGCGGCCAGCTGGGACCAGCTGGTACGCGGTACCTGCACTCCGGCCTGCTGGTATGCCCACTGCACCAGCCCCGAACAGTCGAAAACGTTGGGTCCGGTACCGCCGGATACGTACGGTGCCCCGAGCTTGCTGCGCGCCGCCGACACCGCGATATCGCCGACGGCCGGGGCGGGCGCCACCTGCGGGGTGAGTGCCCCGATACCGGGGATTTCGGCCGGCAGGGGTATCTGATCGGGAATTTCGAAGGTGCCGAAGCCGGGCAGGGTGACCGGCTGGGCCTGGGCGGGTGCGGTGGTTCCGAGAATGGCGCCGGCCGCGGCGGCGAAAAGAGCCAGTGCGGCGCAGCGCTGACGTATCGGTACAGAATCCATAATTGCGGTCCTCCGTGCTCAGGTCGAGAGCCGGTGGGAGCGCGACGGTTCGTACGGCCGAATGCGCGAGGAGAACATCACCGACTGCTCGAACAGCGTTGGAAATACACCACAGCTATATGTCGGTCCTGCAAACCCGGGAAGTCATATTTCGCGTGATCGCCCGCCGATCGGTAAACGACACGGGCAACGCGGATCACGAAGAAATAACTATCTGCATTTCCGCAGCGTAGCGCCGGTGTCCGAATTCACTCCGGGCGATATCTGGCCTTGATGTGGAACCGTTCGCCCTGCGGCCCGTAGATGCTCAGGTACTCCACCGGATGCTCGTCGGCGTTGCCGAACCAGTGCGGCAGGTGGGTGTCGAATTCGGCCACTTCACCCGGGGTCAGGATCATGTCGCGGTCGCCGAGGATGATCCGGAGTTTGCCGTTGAGCACGTAGAGCCAGTGGTAGCCCTCGTGGGTGTGCATTTCGGGTTCGGCGGCGGCGCGGCCGGACAGGATCTGCTTGTAGGCCTGTAGGCCGCCCGGTCGGCGGGTCAGCGGAATGAAGGTCTGACCGTGCCGGGTCACCGGGCGGGTGTGGACCCGGGGGTCGCCGGTCTCCGGCGCGTCGACCAGTTCGTCCAGCGGCACCTGGTGGGCCTTGGCCAGCGGGAGCAGCAGTTCGAGACTGGGTTTTCGTTGCCCGGACTCCAGGCGCGACAGGGTGCTCACCGGGATGCCGGTGACCTCGGACAGCGCCGCCAGCGTCGTACCGTTGCGGCGGCGCAGTTCGCGCAGCCGCGGGCCGATCGCCTCGATGACCTCGCCGAACTCCCGATCCATTCCTCTATTGCAGAACTGGCAAATAAATTTGTCAAGCCGGCTGTTTGCTCGGATGCTGGGAAACACACCTCACGAGACCAGGAGTAACGGATGGACCAGCAGTTCTGGGACGATATGTACGGCGAGAGCGAACAGCGGTTCAGTGGGTTGCCCAATGCTGCCCTGGTCGCGGAAGTGGCCGGTATGGCACCCGGCCAGGCCCTCGATCTGGGCTGCGGTGAAGGAGCGGACGCCTACTGGCTGGCCGAACACGGCTGGCAGGTCACCGCGGTGGATATCTCGCAGGTCGCGCTGGATCGCGCGGCGGCCGGACACCCGGAGATCTCCTGGCAGCGTGCCGACATCACCGTCACGCCGATGCCGGCCCGCTCCTTCGACCTGGTATCGGCCCACTATTTCCCGATCGTGCACGAAGCCGATCACGCCACCGTGCGTGGGCTGCTCGCGGCCGTGGCGCCGGGGGGAACCCTGCTGTTCGTCGCGCACGACCCCACCGAATTCCCGTCGCGCGAGGAACATTCGCACGAGGGCGGGCATTCGCACGAGGGCGACGGGCCTTCGCCTCGGTTCGATCCCTACGAGTTCTATCAGCCGTCCGAGATCGTCGAACTCCTCGGTGACGACTGGACCGTGGAGGTCGATGAGCGGCGCGACCGCGACCGGCCTGCCGCCGGACATCAGGTGAAAGACCTCGTCCTGCGCGCGCGGCGCGTGCGCTGACCGCGCGGCGCGGGCTCGGTCGCCCGGATACCTGCCCACCTCGGGTTTCGGTGATCGGCCGGGTCCGCGCGTCGTAACCCGGTTCCATCAGAGCTGATTGCTATCGTCGGCTCCACCTGTGTGCGGAAACTACTGTCGGCGCCGGCTGTGCGCGGAAACCGGAACCACGAGGTGGAGGGTTTATTCATGCGGCTGTACCGGGTTCACGGGCTCGCGGCCGCCGCGGCCGCCACCGTGGTAGTCATCGTGATCGTGATCCTGGTGGTGGCAGCCCAATCCGCGCGCCACCCGGTGCACCGGGACACCTCCCCGGCAGTATCCCCCGCCGAACTCGCCCAGCAGTGGACCGATCTGCACGACGGCCCGCAGCCGTATCCCGAAACGCGGATCGACAAAGACGTACTGATCACCATGAGCGACGGCGTGGTGCTGAAAGCCGATGTGTACCGGCCGGCGGCGGCCGGTGGGGCGGTGGAGACCCGTCCGCTGCCCACGATCGTCACCATGACGCCGTATTCGAAAATGATGTCGAGCATGATCGATTCGGCGATGGGCGATCCCGAAGTGCGACGGTGGACCATGGACCTGGTCCGCCGGATCAATCTGACCGGCACCCCGATCAGCGGATTCGAGGATCTGCTGCACGCGCTGGACGGCGGCACGGTCGCGACCGTGCTCGGGCTCGACAGCCAACTCGTCCGAGCCGGTTACACAGTCGTCTCCGTGGACGTGCGCGGTACCGGGCAGTCGCAGGGACTGTGGGACACCCTCGGTGAGCGCGAACAGCTCGACACCCGTGAGGTGATCGAATGGTCGGCGCGGCAGCCGTGGTCCAACGGGCGGGTCGCCATGAGCGGTGGCTCCTATGCCGGGATCAACCAGTTGCGTGCCGCGGAGAACGCCCCGAAACCGCTACAGGCCATATTCCCGGTCGAACCGGGTAGCGATCTCATGCGCGATGTGGTGGCGCCGGGCGGCGGGGTGGGCGTGACCTTCCTGCCGCTGTGGCTCAACCAGGTGAACCAGGCGAAACTCATGCCCGATGTGAAGGCCATGCTGAACGGCACCTTCGACTGGCAGTGGCTCAGCGACCGGATGGCCGATCCCGCGACGAACTACGATCTGCTCGCCCAGGCGCTGCTCACCCCCTCCCTGCGGAACATGCCGCCGGCCCTGGCCGACGCATTGGACGAGAACAGCGCCTTCCGTCAGGGCATCATGGGCCATCCGGAGAAGATCACCGTGCCGACCTTCGTCTACGGCGGCTGGCACGATATCTTCGCCAACAGCGCGACCACGCTCTACAACGACATCCCCCTGGCCCCGGGCCGCAAACAGCTCATCGTCGGCGACACCTACCACGCCAACCCCGGTGCCGGGACCGGACGCCCCGGTGCCCCGCCGCGCCTGGACGTGCTGCAACGCGCCTGGTTCGACCACTGGCTGAAGGATATCGACAACGGCATCACCGACTACGGTCCGGTGATCGTCTGGGAGCAGGGCGGAGACTGGGTCGTGCTCGACCAGTTTCCGCAGCCGGGTATGACGCACCGGCGGGTGTATCTGTCCGGGGCAGCGAGCGGAACGACCAAAGACTCGCTCCACGACGGCTCGCTCGCGGGTAGGCCGGGCGCACCCGAACGGCTCACCGTGTCCCCGGGCCTGACCAATTTCTGCTCGCGGGACATGGCGCAGGGTTCGGCGGGAATCGGCGCGGCATTGGATATGTGTGCCAAGGATTCCCGTATCGCCGAACGCAACGCCCTCACCTTCACCAGCGAGCCGATCGCCGAACGCACGATCCTGTCCGGCCCGATCAATGTGCACCTCAACACCGTGCACGACACCGCGGACGGCTACTGGAACGTGACGGTCAACGATGTAGCGCCCGACGGTACCTCGACGGTCCTGAGTACCGGCCAGCTCACCGCGTCGCTGCGGGCGATCGACGAGTCCCGCAGTACCCGCTCGGCCAACGGTGATCTCACCGCGCCGCACAATCCGCTCACCCTCGACAGCGTGCAGAAGGTGGTACCGGGGGAGCCGGTGACACTCGATATCGCGGTCATCCCGATCCAGGCGGTACTGGCGCCCGGACACCGGCTGCGGCTCGATGTGTTCGCCGGTAATTCGCCCAAGGCACTGGCGTTCCGGCCCATGCTGAACGACAGCGAGCTCGCGCCCCAGCATCTGGAACTGGATCCGGCCGCGCCGAGTTTCGTCAACCTGCCCACCGACCGGCCGCTGTTCGTATCGCCCGGCGAACCCGCGCAGGCCGCGCCGCGGCAGGTACCCGCTCCCGCTTCGCAGCCGGTACCTGCCCCGCGGCCCGCGCAGGCTCCCACTCCGCCCGCGGCCCCGGCGAACCCGCCCGCGGCGCAGCCCGACCCGTCGATCGGACAGCCGGCGCCGCGGCTCGGACAGCCGAACCCGCTCGCCGAACAGCCGGCGCAACCGCCGGTGCCGACCGCGCAGCCGGGCATTCCCGGCGCACCGCCGGCCGAAACTCACGCACCTCAGGGGGGCCCGGCCACACCGCGGGTCCCCGCGCCCCCTGCGGCCGATGCGCCCGTACCGGCGCCGGAGCCCACCGCGCGCCCCGCCGAGGCCGCACCGCCGCCCGTGCCCGCCGCGGTTCCGTAAACCACCCGGATCGCGGCCGCGTTCTCCTCCTGCCGCTCGCCACGCCGACTTCGGCGGTCTCCTCGCCCACCGTGATCCGGCCCGCCGGAATCCCGGGCCGCTGCCCGGACATGACGCAGATCACCACGCGATTCGCCCGGACCGGTCGCGCGGCTGCCGGGCCGTCGTAAGGTTTCGCCCATGGTGTCGCAGGAGAGGGCCGAACTGGTGCGGTCGGCGGCCGAGGCGAGCCTGCTCGCCGGCCGCCGGCGGTACAACCGTACCGAGGTGGCCGAAAAGGCAGAGGTAGTGCCGGAGCTCGCGCGTCGGCTCTGGGTTTCGCTGGGCTTCCCGGCCAGCGAGGACGACAGCGCGCGCGACTACACCGACGCCGATATCGCGGCCATCGAGCGGTTCCGGGAGGTGGGGGCCCTGGCCGGGGCCGATACCCGGCAGCAGGCCGCGACGGCCCGCACCATTGGGCAGACCATGGCGCGGCTGGCCGAATGGCAGGTGGATCTGGTCCTCGCCGAGATCGATCGACGCGTCGCCGCGGCCGGAACGGACGGCGACCGGGAACAGATCACCCGTACCGCCACCGCGGAAACGGTGGAACTGCTGGAGAGCCTGCTGTCCTACGCCTGGCGGCGCCACCTCGACGCGGCACTCTCGCGGAATCTGGAGGAGACCGGTCCGCCCGCCGATTCGACCCGGGTGCTGGCCGTCGGGTTCGCGGATATGGTCGGCTACACCCGGCTCACCCGGCATCTGCATCCCGACGAACTGTCCACTCTGCTGGAGGCGTTCGAATCCACCACCAACGACGCCATCGCCGAGAACGGCGGCTGGGTCATCAAGAACGTCGGCGACGAAGTGATGTTCGCGGCCGAATCGCCGCTGGCCGCGGCCCGGATCGCGCTGGCCCTCCAGGAATCCACCATGACGGTGGGCACCACGCCGGAGCTGCGGATCGCGCTGGCCTACGGGCCGGTGCTGCAACGATTCGGTGACCTGTACGGCTCGGTGGTGAATATCGCCGCCCGGCTCACCGGTGTCGCCCGGCCGGGCACGATCCTGGTGGACGACGGGGCCGCGGCGGAACTGGACGACGAACCCGAGCTGAGCATCAAACACCTGCGCAGTGTGCGGGTACGTGGGTTCAACCGGCTGCGCCCGCATCTGCTCCGGCGCAACGGCCGGGCCGCGTCCTGATCGCCTCTCGGCGGCATTACCGGTTTCAGCATATGAGATTTCTGACAACGTAAATGCCGCTATGGGTAGGGTCGTCGAGGGAGCCGGTTGCGGCTCATGCGTGAAAGGGAGACCAGGATGGCCAAGGGCTACGTCATCGTGACCGAGCTGATCAAAGACCCGGCGGGGATGGCCGAATACGGTAAGGCCGCCGGAAAGGCGATGGCTGCCGGGGTGAAGGTCCTGGCGATCGACACCAAGTTCGAGGTCCTCGAAGGGGAATGGCCCGCTACTCAGACCGTGGTGCTGGAATTCGAATCTCCCGAAGCGGCCCGAGCCTGGTACGAGTCCGCGGAATACCAGGCGGCGATCCCGCTGCGCCAGGCAGCCGCGGACTGCAACGCGGTAATCGTCAACGGGCTGTAGTCGCCCCTGTTCGCGTGCGGCCCGCGTAGGGCCCTCCGGTGGTGGTTGTCGCCGCTGCGGCCCGGCGAGCGACGCGGTGGCGCGCGTTCGCCGGCCGCGGCCGGGCCGGGTCTCTAGGCTGACGAGGTGACCCTCTCCGAGCGCATCACCCCGACCGGCCGCTCGATCGAACTGGAGCTCTCCGGCGTACGCGCCGAGATCGGCACCGTGGCCGCCGTCCTGCGTGGGCTGACCGTCGGCGGTGTCGCGGTCACCGAACCGGTTCCGGCCGAGGCGACGCCGCCGATGGGCGCCGGGATCGTCCTGGCGCCCTGGCCCAACCGGGTCCGCGACGGTATCTGGATCCTCGACGGACTACCGCAGCAGCTCGATATCACCGAGCCGGCCCGTTCGAACGCGATCCACGGGTTGCTGCGCAACACCGGTTACGAGGTCCGGGAACTGTCGTCCGCCGCCGTGACCTTGGGCGCGCTCATACCACCCCAGCACGGCTGGCCGTTCCTGCTCGACACCTGGGTGCGCTATGAACTGCGCTCCGACGGGCTCACCGTGACCCACGGCGTGGTGAACCACGGCGACCGGCCGGCACCGTACGCCGTGGGCGCGCACCCGTATCTGCGGGTCGGCGAGACGCCGGTCGAAGAGCTGGTGCTGACGGTCTCCGCCGCAACCTATTTCGAGGTCGACGCCCGCATGAATCCGGTGGCCGAACACCCGGTCGAGGGCACCGGCTACGATCTGCGCGCCGGAGTGCCGCTGCCGGAGCTGGACCTGGACACCCCGTTCGGCGGGGTGACGCCCGCAGCGGCGGCCCGGCTCACCGCGCCCGACGGCGCGACGGTTGAACTCGTCCAGGATGCCGGGTGGGAGTACCTGCAGGTTTTCACCCCGCGGGAGTTCCCGCGGCCGCAGGGGCAGGGTCTCGCGGTCGCGCTGGAACCGATGACGGCCCCGCCGAACGCGCTGAACTCGGGTGACGGATTGCGTCACCTCGCACCGGGCGCGCGCTGGGAGGGCGGATGGCGTATCCGGTACACGCCCGGGGCCGACGGGGATCGTTGAATTCGCACGGGTCGGCGGAACAGCGAAACTCGCGCAGACCTCGCCAGAGCGCCGCGTCGAAGGGGCGCCGCCAAGCGTAGGACAGCAGGCTCTCCAGCAGTTCCCCCGTTTCCCCGGGGCGGATACCGATCCCGCAGTGTGATGGAAGCGCGGCTCTACAAGTGGGTATCACCTCGTTCTCTCGGTTCGGCCAGCGGACGCATAGGTCTGCCTGTGGCGGGGCCGCCACGAAGATCCGGACCCGGACTTCCGGCTACGCTGAGGCGCATGGCAGCTCGTGATCTCCGTATCGACCCGGGCGCCCGCCGCACGGGTGTCGGCCGGGGGATGTGATGGGGTCGGCCATCGTGGTCACGGGTGCTACGGGTCCGGTCGGACGGCAGGTCGTCGCGGGGCTGAGGGACGGTGGAGCCGAGGTCCGCGCGGTAACCCGGCAAGCGGCGCACACCGCCGAGGGCGTCGAGTTCGTCTCGGCGCAGGCGCCTTTCGCGGACCTGCTGGACGGTGCGCGGACCGCCCTGATCAATGCGACCGCCCTGGGCGCCGGTGATCCCACGATCGACCCCGAGGCCCGGCTCGCGGAACTGATCGCCGCGGCCCGGATGCACGGGGTCGGCCATCTGGTGCTGCTGTCGTCCGCGTCCGCCGCGGATCCCGAGAGCCCGATCGGGGCCGGATACCGGCCGCTGGAGGATCGACTCGCACGGTTCGACGGCGCGGTCACGATTTTGCGGTCCGTGCTGTTCATGTCGAATACCGCACATTGGTGGTCGGCGGGAATTCGGCAGGCCCGGACCGCGTCCGCGCCGTATGCCGATGTGGCCGTCGCGCCGATCGACGACCGCGATGTCGCGGCGGTGATCACCGCCGCCCTGCTGAAGGGGCCCGCGGCCGCCGGAGAGTATCTCCTCACCGGCCCCGCGCTGCTCACCCCGCGTCAACTGGTCGTGACGATCGCCGATGTCCTGGACACCGATATCGCGTTCGAGGACCTACCCCCGGAGACGGTGCGGGGTCGTCTGGTGGGCGCCGGGCTTCCGGCCCGTGCGGTCGACGGGCTGCTCCGGTCGTTCGAGTACGCCCGGCTGGAACCGGTCGCGCCGTCGTCCGCGGTGCAGCGGTTCACCGGGCGCCCGGCCGGCACCTATGCCCAGTGGGTCGCCGACCACCTGGCCCTGTTCCGCTGACCTGTCCGGAAACCGAGGGCACGTCAGCCGCGCGGGGCGATCTCGGGCCGGGGTACAGCCGGGCCGCCGCCGCGGGGACGAAGGCGACCGCCCGGGTCGGCGCGACCGTGCTCAGCAGGGATTCGAAAGTGCCGCCGTGGCTTTCGGCCGGCCGGGGTGACGGGCGGTCGGCTCACCTGTCGGCCAGCACCAGTGCGAATCGTTCGCCTGGGTCGGTCCAGGCGTGTCGCATGCGGAAACCGGCGGTGGCCAGTTCGGCGCGGAATCCGGACAGCCGGAACTGCGCCGAGATCTCGGTGCGCAGCTGCTCTCCGGCGGCGAAATCCACCACGAGATCCAGATCGGGGATCGTGACCCGCATCGCCTCGGTGGCCGCCAAGCGCATTTCGATCCATTCGAGGTCCGGGTCCCACACCGCGAGATGGGCGAATGCGAGCGGCTCGAAATCGGCGCCGAGCCGGTCGTTGAGTACGTGCAACATATTGCGGTTGAACTCCGCGGTCACCCCCGCGGCGTCGTCGTAGGCGGCAATCATCACGGCGGGGTCGGTGACCAGACCCACTCCGACGAGCACCTGTTCACCCGGTGCCAGCGCCTGGTGCAATTCGCCCAGGAATGCGGTGCGTTCGAAGGGCGGCAGATTACCCAGGGTGCCGCCGAGCAGCGCGATCAGCCGGCGGCCGCCGTGCGGAAGTGCCGCGAGCATGGTGGTGAAATCGCTGACGATGCCGTGAATGGACAGATGCGGGAACTCGCCGCTGGTCCAATCGGCCGCGGCCCGTAGCGCGGATTCCGAGACATCCTGCGGCACGTAGGAGCACAACGAGCCGTATGCGGTGAGCGCGTGCAGTAGCAGCCGGCTCTTCTCGGCGGAACCCGAACCCAGTTCGACCAGTTCGGTCGCGCCCGAGGCATGGCGGGCGATCTCGTCGGCCGCGGTACGCAGTAGTTCCCGTTCGGTACGGGCGGGGTAGTGCTCCGGCAGCCCGGTGATGAGGTCGAACAGTGCGTTTCCGCGGGCGTCGTAGAACCATTTCGGAGGCAGCCATTTCCGGGGACCGGACAAACCCCAGAACACATCGGTGCGCAGCTGCTCGCGCAGATCGGCCTCCGTGAGCTGAATATCGAAGGTAGGTGCGATAGCCATGGGATCCCTCTCTGTTCCGCGGCCGTCGCCGTGAAAGTTAGGGCAACCGTGGCGGCGGGACATCCGCCATTTCGGGCGGAATATCCGCACTTGGGCGCGGGTCGTTGGGGCAGCGCCTGTCCGTATCCGCGCGTTGGGCGGGGGACCCCGGTCTCGCGGTCCGGGTGATTGCCGGAATCTACCAGGGTATTCACTCCATATCAGTCCGACAGCATATTTTCAGCAAACATGAAATTGTCATTGTCACGGGGCTTGCCGCAATGCCTTGCCGCCTTCATTTCCCAGTAGAAGCGTGATTTCCAGAGCTCGTTGCCGTACCGCAATCTCGCTGCCGCTTGACACCCGCTATCCCGGGGGCGATATTGGCTACTGGTTGGACAATGATCGGATACCGCGCCGCGGACAGCACGCACCGCTCCTGGACAGGAGAGAGGGATGCCGCTTTTCTCGCCGGGATTCGCCGGGCGTCGCCGCGAGACGCCGGCCCGGGCAGCAGGTCGATATGCGTCTCACCGCGCCCGACGGCTGTTACGCCGACCGCGGTTACGCGGCCGCATCCGTAAGCGGATCCGCGCCTGTTCCTGCGGGCCGAACGGCCGCCCCCGCCCCCCGCGAACCCACCAAACCGACGCACACGTTGCGGTAAAGGTCGCGCCGTATCCGGCGGACGACTTTACGGAGCCCATATCGCGATCCGGACCAGTGTTACTACGCGGCGAACCGGACCTCATCGGCGGCTCCGAGGCCCGGGTGGACTTCGTGTACACCCGGCGCCTGCCCGCCGACTGCCCGCGACCGGCAGGTCGGCTCACCCGGGCCGACCTGCCGGTCCACCACCGACTCCCGAGTCCGTCGGCCGGGTCCGCGACCCCGCCGGATGTCCCGAGCCCACCGCGGACTGCTGGGACCGTCGGATATCCCGCGTCCACGGGTGCGCACGAGCTTTTCGGACCGAGCGGCGCACGAACCGCCCCGATCCCGGGATCCCGGTGGCCGCCGCGTAACGGAAACGGGCGGCTGCCCACCCGCGGAAGATCCGGTTAGCCTGGTTGTGTGCAGCTGAGTTCGCCGGGCAGTGATCCCGGCGTCGAGTGGGAGATCGGTCCACCGTCGCGTGTCGTGCCGGGGCGCCGGGCCGCGATGATCGGGTTCCGTGATCACAGCGGCGGCTTTGATTTGCAGGTCGCCGACATCCCGGCGGTCACCGTGGCGGTCGAATTCGGGGGTGGCGGGCTGACCGTGGAGGGCTCGGGCGGCCGGCGCGAACTCAACGCATTCGTGGCGGGCTGTGCCAGCGGGGCCATGCGGATCAGCGGTGACCTGCCCGCGTGGGTCGAGGTGCGGCTGTCGCCGGTGCAGGCGTATTCGCTGCTGGGTGTGGCGCCCGGCGAACTGGGCGGCGCCGTCGTCGATCTCACCGATCTGTGGGGAGCACGGGCGGCGTCGTTGCGGGAACGGCTGGCCGCCGCCGCGACCTGGGAGCGGCGGTTTGCGCTCACCGAAGCCTTCCTGGCCGGGCACGCTGATCCGGCCCGCGCGGTGGACCCCGAGGTGGCTGTGAGCTGGCAGCGCATCGTCACCGGGCGCGGGCAGGTCAGGATCGGTGAGCTCGCCGAAGCGTGCGGGTGGAGCCGTAAGCGGTTGTGGGCGAGATTCGATGCCCAGATCGGGCTGACCCCGAAACGGGCCGCGATGCTGGTCCGGTTCCGGCACGCGGTCGACGGTCTGGTCGCGGGTGGGTCTGCCGCCGATATCGCCGCGTCCTGCGGTTATACCGATCAGTCCCATCTCGGCCGGGATATGTCGAGTTTTGTCGGCGTCACGCCCGCGACGCTGACACGCAAGGTGCTGAACCCGTTCTCGAGGCGTCGCCACCAGGCATGGGGAACAATTCTCCTGGACCGTCCCCAGCCGGCCGTTCGATAGTGGGCCTGCGTCGGTGGGTCTTCCGGCGTGATGTGACGAATACGCCGGGAGGAAGAGTCGATGGCGGCCGAGATCCTTTTGTGGGCGGCGAATGCCGCGGGTCTGATCGCGTTGGCGGTGCCGTGGCGCGGCGGGCCGCGCCACTTGCGGCATATCGCCGTCCTCGCGCCGCTGGCGGCCTGCGCTCAGTTGCTCGCCGACGGTTACCGCTGGCCGATGGTTCCGGCCTACGCCCTGTCGGTGACCCTGGCGGTGGCGTGGGCGCTGGGGACCGCCCGCACCGGAAATCCCGCCGGATGGTTGCGTGCCCTCGGCATATGCTTCGGCACAGTTGTTTTCGCCGTCTCGGTGGCGACACCGGTCGCGGTTCCGGTGTTCGGATTACCGCAACCCGGCGGTCCGTACGCGATCGGCACCATGACCTACCACTGGCGCGACGAGGCGCGACGGGAGATCTTCGACCCCGACCCCACCGCCCGCCGCGAGCTGATGGCGCAGGTCTGGTATCCGGCCGAAGCCGGAACCGATGCCCCCACCGCGCCGTATGTGGCTGACGCGAAAGAACTTTCGGCCGCAGCGGGCCCGCTACTCGGCGCCCCGGGTTTCGTGTTCGACTTCTGGGACGAGGTTCCCACGCACGCTGCCCGGCGCCCGCCGGTGGCGGCGGCCCGTCCTCGCTACCCGGTATTGGTCTTCGCTTCCGGTCTCAACGCATTCCGGCAGTCCAATATGTTCCAGGTGGAGCGACTGGTCTCACACGGATTCGTCGTTGTTGGCCTCGATCAGCCCTACACCTCCGCCGCCACCGTGTTCCCCGACGGCCGCACGATCGCCGGATGGACGAAGGACCGGGTGTATCCGGCGGTCCAGCAGAGCCTCACCCCGGCCACTCCCGCTCCCGTGCTCGGCTACGCCGAACTACCCGACGGCCTCATCCCGTATCTGTCAGGGGATATCGGGTTCGCGCTCGATCAGCTGACCCGGTTGAACGTCGCCGATCCGGAGGGTCTGCTGACCGGCCGCCTCGACCTGGAACGGGCCGGCGCCTTCGGGGTCTCCCTCGGTGCTATGACGGTCGGCCAGGCCTGCCACGCCGACCGTCGGCTGCGCGCCTGCTCGATGATGGACGCCGCGATGCCCGCCGACGTCGTCCGCGACGGTCCGCGGCAGCCGAGTATGTGGCTGACCCGTGACGCCGGGTCCATTCTGCTCGAACGTGACCGCAGTGGCGGCTGGCCCGACCGGGAGATCACCGAAACGATCACCACTCAGCGTGCGGTGTTCGACGCGAGTCGGCCGGGGCAGGGATACCACGTGGAGATCCCGGGAATGTTCCATGTGAACTTCACCGATGCCCCCGCGTGGACGCCGTTGGCGGAGAAACTCGGTCTCTCGGGACCGATCGGGGGTGCGCGCGGCCACGAGATCGTCGCCGCGTACACGCTGGCCTTCTTCGAGCGGTTCCTGTCCGGAGGTCGCCCGGCGCTGCTGGAGGGTCCGGCCCCGTGGGGCGGGGTCCGCGTCGAGCGCCGATGAGCCACCGCCCGGAGCGCCGGCGACGTGGCCCTCCGCACTCTCGGTCGCACCTTCCTCGATCGTCCCGCCGGCTACGGCGAATACGCGGAGACCGGCCTTCGCGGATCGTAGAATTCCCGGAGTGCCCAGGGGTTTCGCCGCGTACCCGGGAATCGGCGATGCGGCACCGCAGTTCACGGCCTAGACTCGTACCCAGAACTTCTCGTGGTTAAACCAGCCTTCCGGCTGGACCGGGCCCGCGGGCAGGTAGGAGAGCGTCAGTGGACCTCGAAGAAGCGCGCCGCTTCGCAGCAAGGGTGTGGGGCAGGGCGGATCTGACACGAACAGAGCGCTTGGCAGCCGTCAAAGCGGACGCGCACGCCCGCGGTAAGGAGCCGTTCGATCTGGGCCGGCTCGAAGCGCTGTGCGATACGAGCCATGAAGGTCGCATGGACCCGATGTCCTGGCGCCAGCGCCGGTTCGAACTGATCTACTACAGCCACCCCGAGATGATGTGCATCGAGGATCTCGCCGCCTACGTCACGATGACCCAGGGTTGCAGTCCGGCGATCCGCCCGGCCGATTAGGCCCGCCCGCCACCGGAAGTCATCCACCCGCCACCCGGTCGGAGACCGCCCAGAAGTCGGCGTAGCGACCGCCCCGGTGCAGCAGTTCCTCGTGGGTCCCCTCCTCCACGATCCGCCCCTTGTCCAGGAACACGATTCGATCCGCCCGCCGGACCGTGCTCAGCCGATGCGCCACCATCACGACGGTCCGTCCCGCCGCGAGCCGCTCGATACCCTCGTGCACAGCTGTCTCGTTCACCGGATCCAACGCGGAGGTCACCTCGTCGAGCAGGACGATCGGCGCGTTCTTCAGCAGGGCGCGCGCGATCGACACCCGCTGCCGTTCGCCGCCGGACAGCAGGGCGCCCCCTTCGCCCACAGCGGCCGCCCAGCCACCGGGCAGCCGTTCGATCACCTCGTCCAACCGGGCCGCCTCGGCAGCCGCCCGGACCTCGGCCGCGGTGGCGTCGGGCCGGCCGAGCCGGACATTGTCCTCGATCGTGCCGTCGAAGAGGTGGACGTCCTGGAAGACGATGGCGAACTGCGCCATGGCGACAGTCGTGTCGAGATCACGCACATCCACGCCGCCGACCCGCACCGCTCCGGCATCCACATCGTGGAATCGCGCGATGAGCTGCAATATCGTGCTCTTACCCGCGCCCGAAGGGCCGACGAGGGCGAGCCGCTGCCCTTCCGGCACCGACAGCGACAGTTCGTCGATCACGGTCCGCTGCCCGTGCCCGAAGACCACGGAGTCGAACTCCAGGTCGTGACCGGCCGGCGGGACCGGTTCCACGGCTTCCGGCAGTGGTTCGGTGCGCAGTAGCTCGTCCAGTCCCGTCAGCACCGAACGGGCACTGCGCAGTTGGCCGCCGATCTCCGAGAGCGAGAGCAGGGGATCGGCGCAGCGCGCGGCCAGCACCAGAATCGTCAGCAGTTCCGCCGCACCGATATCGCCGCCGAGGGCCAGGTAGGCGCCGAGTGCCAGCAGGGCGGTGAACATCGCCTGCACGGTCAACGCGGTACCCACCACGCCGGACAGTGCCGCTACGGTGGAACGCCGGCTCGCGTGCTCGATATCGCGCAGCGCGTCGTCGAGCAGCCCGAAGCGTTCCCCGTTGCGCCCGCCGGCCCGTAGCACCGGCTGGGCCTGTAGATATTCGACAACTCGGGCGGTGGCCGCCCGGTCCCGGCGGTGGCGTTCCGCGTCGGTGGCCGCCGCGGTGCGTCCTGCCCACAGCTGGACCGCCGCCACGACCGGTGCGGCCGCGAGCGCGGCGAGGCCCATCCGCCAATCGAAGGCGAGCATCACCGCCACGATCGTCAGCGGGGTCACCCAGGCGGAGACGAACGGTGCGAGCAGATGTGCGATCACTCCCATCGCGTCCAGTACGCCGCGACCGGCCAGCCCCGATACCTGCCCCACCCGGCCCGTGCCGTACCAGCCGAGCGGTAACCGGGCCAGATGGTCACCGAGCCGGTGGTACAGGCCCGACAGCAGGGCGGTGCCGACCCGGAAGCCGCGGAGATCGCTGAGATAGCGCAGCACACCGTAGAACACGACGGCGACGGCGAACGCGATCAGCCAGGGCCGCGCATCCGTGGGAGTGCTGCCGAACAGGGCGCGGAGCACGGGGACCAGTAGGGCGTAGGACAAACCCTCGGCGACCGCGGTCACTGTCATCAGGGCCACGGTGCGGCGCACCGGCCGGGCGTATTCGGGTCCCAGCACCCGTAACAGCATCCGGATCATCGGGGTCGATCTCCTCGCGGCAGGTCACCGAATGTGACGTTCTCATCGGACAGGGGGTGCCGGGACCGTTGGTACGCGGCGAACTTGCCGCCCCGGGCCAATAGTTCGGCGGGACTGCCGCGCTCCACGATCGACCCGTTCTCCAACAGGACGACGGTGTCTGCGTCGGCGAGGGTCTCTGCGCGATGGGCGATGACCAGGACCGTGCGCTCGCCGGGCCGGGCCGCCAGCGCGGCGCGCACGGCCTGGTCGGTTCGT
This sequence comes from Nocardia sp. NPDC050193, assembly GCA_040674215.1. GTDB lineage: Bacteria > Actinomycetota > Actinomycetes > Mycobacteriales > Mycobacteriaceae > Nocardia. The sequence goes on from JBFARE010000023.1 coordinate 110,696, forward strand.
GGGTCGGCGAAGGCGGTCGCCTCGTCGAGCACGAGGACCGGTGTATCCGCGAGCAGCGCACGGGCCAGCGCGATCCGTTGCGCCTCACCGCCGGACAAGCCCGCCGCGGCGCCGATGATCGTCTCGTATCCGTGCGGCAGTTCGAGGATGCGATCGTGGATGTTCGCCCACTGTGCGGCGCGTACCACGGCGTCGAGGTCGGCGTGCGGCACCGCGAGCGCGATATTGTCCGCGACCGACGCGTGCAGCAGGCGGACATCCTGGAATACGAAGGAGATCGTCCGATGAAGGTCCGCCGGGGCCAGCTCGCGCAGGTCGACCCCGCCCAGCGTGATCGCGCCGTGGGTCGGGTCGAAGAAGCGCGGGAGCAGTTGCACCAGTGTTGATTTCCCGCTGCCCGACGGTCCGGCCAGCGCGGTGACCGTGCCCGGCTCCAGCACCAGGTCGATACCGCGCAGCACTTCCCGGCCGGGCTCGTAGCCGAAGCGGACCCCGCGCAGCTCCACTCGGTGACCGGCCGGTGGGCGCGGCCGCGCGGGCTGCGGCAGCGCCGGCTGTGCGAGCACCTCCCGGATCCGGGTGACCGCGCGCCGGGCGGCCTGCAGATCGTCGAAACCGTGCCCCAGGGCCGCGACGGGGACGGTCAACCCCAGCCCCAGCAGCAGGAACGGCAACAGGTCCGCCGGAGCCAGGCCACCGGAGGTGATCAGCGCCGCGCCACCGGTCAGGACGACCGCCAGCACGAACGGCGGGGACGGCCTGGCGGGCCGAACAGCGCAACGCGGCGGGCCCTCCCACCGGGAAGGCCCGCCTGTACTGCTCGTTGTGCTGGCGTCGAATGTTCAGACCACGCTCGCGTGCCGGACGATGATGTCGCCGTAGGAATTGTGTGCGGACACCCGCACGATGTCCCCGTGGCCCTCGACCGGGCCGACCGGTGCCATCCGGTTCTGCACCGTGCCGTGCCGGGCACCCGCCTCCAGCCGCACCGCGCTGCCCGGGCCGATACCCACTTCGAGTTCGCCCATGGAGGTCTCCAACCGCACTTCCCCGCGTACCACCTCGCCGATGCGGATATCACCCTTGGCGGTTTTCGCGGTCACCGAATCGATCGGGCGCTCGACGACGATATCGCCGGCGGCCACCTCCAGATCGCAGCGGCCGAGTTCGCCGGTGCCCACCAATCGGCCCACCGCGGCGGTGCCCTTCAGCCGGGAGCCGGTGGGCACCTCGATGGTCACCACGATCGACGGATTGCCGCCGAACGGGGTGTAGGTCCGCCAATCCCGCGGGGTGATCACGCTCAGTGTGCCGGCCGTGAAATCGACCCGGGTCTGTTCGGCGGCGCGGAGATCGCCTTTCCTGGACTCGTCGGCCGGCCGGACCGTGACCACGGTGTCGGTGCGGTCGGTGGCGGCGACCGTGACTTCGCCGGAGAGTACTTCGACGGTGACGGCGATCGGTTCCGGCGTCTGGAAGGTGGGCATGACTGTGCTCCTCGGGATGCGCTGGGAAGGGGGCTGCCGATCGTGGGATCGGCGGGTGGTCTACGGGGCCGTTCAGGACCAGGTGACCGGCAGTTCGTGGACGCCGTAGATGTTCATATCGGTCCGCAGCGGTACATCCGCGGCGGGTACCGCGAGCCGCAGGGTCGGGAAGCGGCGCAGCAGTCCGGCGAAACCGGCGCGCATCTCCACCCGGGCCAATTGCTGGCCCAGGCATTGGTGCACGCCGTGCCCGAAGGACACGTGGCCGCGGGCTTTGCGGTGGATGTCGAGGGTGTCCGGGTTGTCGAAACGCCGGGGATCGTGGTTGGCGGCCAGCAGCGAGACCACGACGGTGGATCCCGCGGGGATGGTCTCCCCGCCGAGTTCGAGATCCTCGGTGGCGTAGCGGTAGAAGATATCGGCGACCGACAGGTAGCGCATGAGTTCTTCGACCGCGTCCGGCATCAGGTCCGGGTCCGCGCGCAGTCCGGTCAGCTGCGCCGGGTTCTCCAGCAGCGCGAAGGTGCCCAGCGCCAGCATGTTCGCGGTGGTCTCGTGACCGGCGAGCAGCAGCAGGAAGGAGATGCCGGTCAGTTCCTCGATGGAGAGGTCGTCGTCACGGGCGAGGTCGGACAGGATGTCCTCGCCGGGCTCGGCGCGTTTGGCCGTGACCAGTTCGGCCAGGTAGCCCATCATCGCGCCGTAGGCACCCATCTTCTCCTCCAACGGCTGGTCCCGGAGCAGGAACTTGGCGGAATTGGTCTGGAAGGTCTCCCGGTCGGCGTAGGGGACGCCGAGCAGTTCGCAGATCACCAGCGAGGGCACCGGCAGCGCGAAGGCCCGCACCAGGTCGACCGGCGGGGTCAGGTTCGCCATCTCGTCGAGTTGCCGTTCGACGATTTCGGCGATGTGCTCTTCGAGTTGTTTCATGCGCCGGACGGTGAACGCGCCGATGAGCTTGCGCCGCAGGCGGGTGTGGTCCGGCGGGTCCATGGCGATGAACAACCCCGGGATCTGCGGCGACGGTTCGGTCTGGGCGGGCATATCGGGAGTCGCGTCCAGTGCGTGCAGGATGCCGATGTCCTGGCGGGAGCTGAAGCGGGTGTCGGCCAGCAGCGCGCGGACCTCGTCGTATCCGGTGACCAGCCAGCCGGCGTGTCCGTCGGGGAAGCGCAGTGGGCTCACCGGGCGCGTCTCGCGCAGCCGGGTGATCGCCCGGGGCGGGTCGAAGGGGCCGGCATCGCGTTCGGTGGGGAGGCCGTGCGGGACGGAAGCGGTGTCGCTCATCATGTTCCTGTCGTTTCGAGGTCCCGGGCTGTGCGGGACAGAAGCTATCGGTGGTTTCGTGGGGTGCTGCGGTGAGCTGGGACGGTCAGTCGCCGTTGCGCCGGTCCGGCCGCGATGCGGGCGCTCGGCCGAGAAGGGTGATGGCCGCGGCGGGGCAGTTGTGGGCGGCCTCGCGGGCGGCCGGGTGGTGTGCGGCCGGGGGAGCGGGGTCGAGCAGCAGCACCCGGCCGTCGGTGTCGTCCTGGTCGAACACCGCTGGAGCGAGCAGTGCGCACATACCGGCGCCGATGCAGCGTTCCCGGTCGACCACGAGTTCCATGGGTGCTCCCTTCCGCCGGGTCACCGGGCTGTCCGGGCCGGTGGTCGCTGTTGCCGATCTGGTCATGGGAGAACTGTCGCCGAGTGCGCTGATACCGGCCTGATACCGCACTGACATATCCCCTGACGAGGTATTCGTGCTGGTAGGGGGCGTGATATCCATTCGCGGAAAGGTCGCGCGACCCGCTGCGGCACAATGGGCCGGTGCAGATCGCGTTGCTTGGACCGCTCGATATCCGAGCAGACGACGGGGGCTCCATCGAGGTACCGGGCGCGCGGCTCCGGGCGCTGTTGATCGCCCTCGCACTGGAACCCGGTCGCGCGGTCCCGCGGGCCACGCTTGTCGATTGGATCTGGGGTGAGCAGCCACCCGCCGACGCCGCGAACGCCCTGCAGGCGCTGGTCTCCCGGCTGCGCCGGCTGCTGCCGGACGGATCGATCGAGGGGCAGGCGGGCGGATACCGGCTCACCGTGCGGCCCGGCGCGGTCGACGCGGTGCGGTTCGAGCAGCTTCTGGAGGAGGCTCGCGGCTGTGCCGACGCGCAGCGGACCCGGCTGCTGCGCGAGGCCCTCGACCTGTGGCGCGGGGCGCCGATGCGCGATATCGAAGTGCGCGACAACGAGATCGTGGACGCGGTGCTCACCCGCCTCGAGGGACTGCGTCTGGCCGCGACCGAGGACCTCTACGAATCGGAGATCCGCCTCGGCCGGGCCGCGGAGCAGGTGAGCGAGCTGACCGAGCTGGTGGCCCGGTATCCGGTGCGGGAACGGCTGGTCGCCGCGCTGATGCGGGCACTGGGCGCCGCGGGCCGTGCCTCCGAGGCGCTGGTGGTGTACCAGGACGCGCGGGAGGCACTCGCCGACACGCTGGGCGTGGACCCCTCCCCGGAACTGTCCGCCCTGCATGTCGCGCTGTTGCGCGGCGAAGTGGGCGCCGAGAATGCCGAGCGCCGGACGAACCTGCGGGCCGAACTCACCGGATACATCGGCAAATACGCCGATATCGCCGCCGTCCGCGACCTCATCGCCCACCATCGGCTCACCACCCTGACCGGCCCTGGGGGTTCGGGGAAGACCAGGCTGGCCCGGGAAACCGCGCAGACCCTGCTCGACGATCTACCCGACGGCGCCTGGCTGGTCGAACTGGCCTCCGTCGACACGAACGGTGATGTGGCGCAGTCGGCGATCGCCGCGCTCGGCCTGCGCGACGCGCTGCTCGGCGGAGCGCCGAACGCCGAACCGATCGAGCGGTTCGTCGCAGCGATCCGGGACCGCGAAACGCTGGTGATCCTGGACAACTGCGAGCACATCATCGATGCGGTGGCGGTGTTCGCCCACCGGGTCCTCGGGGAGTGCCGGCGGCTGCGGATCCTGGCCACCAGCCGGGAACCGCTCGGCATCACCGGCGAGGCGCTGTGGCAGGTCGAGCCGCTGGCGCTGCCCGCCGAGCACGCGGATCCCGGCCAGATCGAAGCGTCCCCGGCGGTGCGACTGCTGCGGGACCGCGCTGGAGCGGTGCGCAAGGATCTCGCCGCCGACGCCCGCGCGCTGGCGATCATGGGGCGCGTCTGCCGTGCGCTCGACGGGATACCGCTGGCGATCGAACTGGCCGCGGCCAGGCTGCGCACCATGTCCCTCGAACAGCTCGCCGACCGCCTCGACGACCGGTTCCGCCTGCTCACCGGCGGCAGCCGCACCGCGATTCCACAGCACCGGACATTGCGCGCGGTGGTCGACTGGAGCTGGGAGTTGCTCACCGACGCGGAACGGACGGTATTGCGCAGGCTCGCGGTATTCGCCGGCGGCGCGAGTCTGGCGGCGGCGGAACAGGTGTGTGCCGACTCCGGAGACGGCCGTAGCGCGGGGGTCGAGCAGTGGGAGGTGCTCGAACTGCTGACCGCGTTGACCGAGAAGTCGCTGCTGCTCACCGCGGCGGAGACCGAACCGCGCTATCGGATGCTCGATACGATCCGGCAGTACGCCCGCGGCCGGCTGGAGGAGTCGGGGGAGGCGGACGCGGCGCGCCGCGCGCATCTCGCGTATTTCACCGAACTCGCCGCCACCGCGGAACCGCACCTGCGCCGCGCCGAACAACTGGAGTGGCTGGCCGTGCTGGGGGCCGAGCACGACAACATCGCGGTCGCGATGCGCGGCGCGCTCGCGGCCGGTGACGCCGCGGGGGCGCTTCGGCTCGCCGCGGCCGCCGGGTGGTACTGGTGGCTCGGCGGCCACAAGGCCGAGGGCCTGGAATTCGTCTCGGCGGTCGCGGACGCGCCCGCCGAGGTGGACGACGGGACCCGGGCCCTGGTGTACGCGCTGGTCGTGCACTTCCTGAGTTCCGGTCGCAATGACGCGAATCAGCTGGGGGAATGGATCCGTAAGGCCTACGAGGTGAGCCGGAATGTCCGTGCCGGCCATCCCGCCTTGGCCTTCATTTTCGCGCTGGAACGTATGTTGCACGGCCCGGACGGGTTACCCACCGCCTTCGAACCCCTGCTCACCGACGACGATCCCTGGGTGCGCGCCCTGGCCCGGCTGCAGATGGGCAAGATGCGGATCGTGCTCGGGCAGGACGGGCCGGACGTGGACGCGTACCTCGCGGGGGCACTGACCGAGTTCCGCGCCCTGGGTGATCGCTGGGGGATGTCGTTCGCGCTGACCGAACGGGCCAACCGATTCGCCACCCGCGGCGAGTTCACCGCCGCCTGCGAGCTCTTCGAACAGGCGGTCGCGGTGGTGACCGAGATCGGCGCGACCGAGGATATCGTCGGCCTGCTGTCGCGCCAGGCCCAGTTGTACTGGCTCACGGGTGATACCGAGGCGAGCGCGGCCGCGATGGCCGAGGCCCAGCGGTGCGCGGGTCGAGTCGCCTGGCCGGTGGCATTGGCCGAACTGGCCTTGGCGAAGGCCGAGCTGGCCCGGTGGGGTGGCGACACCGAGCAGGCATTCGAGCAGGTCCGGGTTGCCACAGAGATACTGGGCAGCGAAGCGGAGATGCCGCAACTCGCCGCCGCGATCCACACCCTGCTCGGCTACCTCGCCACCGACCTCGACGAGGCCCGGGCGCATCACGCCACAGCCTTCCGGGCCGCCACCGAGGCGGGGCACGCGATCCTGGCGGCCCAGGTGATCGTCGGGATCGCGGATCTGGCGTTGCGTGCGGACCGCGATATCGAGGCCGCGCGGCTGCTCGCGGTGAGCGCCGCGATCCACGGTCTGCCCGATCGTTCGCAGCCGGACGCGGCCCGGATCGAGCGGACAGTACGAGATCGCCTCGGCGAAGCGGACTTCACCGAAGCGATGCGCGAGGGCGCGGTAGCGGATTGGCAGGAACTGGCCGCCGTCACGCTCGCTTGGTGAACGTGGCCCGGGACCACACGTATCCCAGGACGGCGAACCCGGCGCACCAGGCAAGCGCCGCGGCCGTGTAGCCAGCCGACGGATTACCGGCCAGGAATCCGCGCAAGGATTCGATGATCGGCGTGAACGGCTGATACTGGGCGAACTGCCGGACCCCCTGGCCCATCTTCTCGGCCGGCACGATCGCGGTGCTCACGAAGGGCAGCACGATCAGCGGCACCACACCCATTCCCGCGGACTCCGGGGTCTTCGCCGCCATGCCCAGCGCCACCGTGAGCCACGACGCGGCGAACGAGGTCGCCGCCAGGATGCCGAGTGCGCCCAGCCAGTCGAGCCCGGTGGCCGGCGGCCGGAATCCCAGTGCGAACGCCACCGCGAGGATCGCCACGACGGCCACCGCGTTGGTCAGAATGGTGGCCACGACATGGCCGGTCAGTACGGCGCCGCGGGATACATCCATGACCTTGAACCGGTTGATGATGCCCTTCGACATATCCGAGCTCACCGCCACCGCGGTGCCCGACAGCCCGTAGCTGATGGCCAGCAGCAGCATGCCCGGTGTCGCGTAGTCGATGTAGTCGCCGCCGAGGTCGAAGGCGCTGCCGAATACGTACACGAAGATCAACATCATCACGACCGGCATGAAGGCCGCGTTGAAGATGGTGACCGGGTTCCGGGTGGAGTGTTTGAAATTACGGCGCAGCATGATCGACGAATCGGCCAGCGGTGCGGTGATGGTGCTCATTGTGCGGTGACCTCCGTGGTCGCGTGGCCGGTGAGGGAAAGGAATACATCGTCGAGGTCGGGAGTGTGGACGGAGATCTCGGCGGCCTCGAGTGCGCACTCGTCGAGCCGGTCCAGGACATGCCGCAGCGATTTCGAGCCGCCGTCCCCCGGCACCCGCAGCGTCAGCGCTTCGTCGTCCTGGGTCGAGCCCGGCAGCACCCGCGCCGCCTCGTGCAGCTCGCCCGCCTGCGTGAACCGGAGCCGGATATAACCGCCGGGAACTCGACGCTTGAGTTCGTCGGGTGTGCCCTCCGCGACGATCCGCCCCTGATCGAGTACCGCGATCCGGTCGGCCAGTTGATCGGCTTCCTCCAGATACTGGGTGGTGAGGAAGATCGTGACACCCTGCTCCGTCAGACCCCGCACGATCTCCCACATGGTGCGCCGACTCCGCGGATCCAGTCCCGTGGTCGGCTCGTCCAGGAAAACGATCTCCGGCTTGGTCACCAGCGTCATCGCCAGATCCAGCTTCCGCCGCATACCCCCGGAATAGGTCGCCGCCCGTTTCCGCGCCGACGCCGTCAGTTCGAACCGCTCCAGCAGTTCGGTCACCACCCGCTTCCGCTCGTCGCCGCGGAGCCGGTGGATATCCGCCATCAACTCCAGGTTCTCTTCCCCGGTCAGCAGATCGTCCACTGCCGCGAACTGTCCGGTGACCCCGATCGCCGCCCGCACCGTCTTCGTTTCGGTCGCGATATCGTGACCGGCGACCCGTGCGGTCCCGCCGTCGGCCTTCAACAGGGTGGTCAGTACGTTCACCGTGGTCGTCTTGCCGGCGCCATTGGGGCCGAGCAGGGAGAAGATCGTGCCGGCACCGATATTCAGATCGATGCCGTCGAGGACGGTCCTGTCCCCGTACGCCTTCCGCAGCCCCGAGGCCGCGATTGCCGAAATGCTCATAGGAAGCACTGTCGGCGCGGCAGCTGATATCTCCCTGACGCGGAGCTGATACGGCCGCGACTGCATCCACTCGGATACTCGACGCGTGCCCACGACGCGGTCCGGTTCAGCGCGCGGCGGCTATCACCACGGCAAGGCCGTTCGGGCTCATGAGGGCGGCCGCATCGGTGACCTGCTCGCCGTTCACGGTCACGGTAGGGGTGGAGTTCACCCCGCTGTTCAGCACCTCGTCGGTTTTCGTGCGCAGATAGCCGTCGTAGGCGCGGTCGGTGATGCATTGCGCCACCGCGGGATCGGTGTAACCGGCGGATTCGGCGATATCGATCAAGGCGCTGTCGGGCAGGCCGGCACCGCCCTCGGCGGGCTGTTCGGTGAACATATCGGAAAGCCAGGCCTGGTAGCCGTCCACGCCGGAATTCGCGACACAGAACGCCGCATTGCCCGCGCGGGAGGAGTATTCGGTGGTGCCGGCCCGGTCCAGGAAGGTGATGACGCTGTATTCGACCGCGGCGGTGCCGTCGCGCACGGCATCCTCGAGCACCTTGCCGTTGGCCTCCTCGAACGCCTTGCAGGCGGGGCACTGCAGATCCATGACGACGCGGACGGTCACCTTCGCATCGGATTCGCCGACCCGGACGGCGCCGTCGGCCAGCACATTCGCGGGAGTCGAGCCGCCGGCCGCCGCCGTCGCGGTACCGGGAATTTCCTCCGCCGCCGCATTCCGGGCCAGCAGCCCGATACCGATCGCGGCAGCGGCCACCAGCAACACCACGATAGGAGCGAGTACGACGAGCAGCCGGCGGTTCGATTGCTGGTTCTGCGGGGGCGGCCACCCGCCCGGGTAGGTGCTCAATTCGTGCGCTCCCGATCGCCGGACATTGCTCCGTCAGCGTAGTCGGCGGACCCGGGCCGGGGTGAGATGCTTCGGTGGAGTGGATCGGTTCCGAGTAGCGACCGCGAATCAGTGGGTTACACCGAGAACGGAGAGACGGATGACGAAACGCATATTGGTCACGGGCGGCACCGGCCGGCTCGGGCGCGTATTCGTGCCCCGGTTGCTCGCCGCGGGCCATGACGTGCGGGCCCTGACCCGTTCCGAACGCCCGCCGGAGGCCCATCGGTGGGCGGTCGGGGACCTGTCCACCGGAGCCGGGCTGGGCGAGGCGCTCGCCGGTACCGAGGTGATCGTCCACCTGGCCACGACCAACGGCCGCGGTGACATCACCGCGACCCGTGCGCTGGTCGAGGCCGCACAGGCGTCCGGCCGCCCACATCTGGTGTACCTGTCGATCGTCGGTATCGACCAGCACGCCCTCGGCTATTACCGCGCGAAAGTGGAGTGTGAAGCCCTGATCGAGCGATCGGAGCTGCCGTGGACCATTCTGCGGGCCACCCAATTCCACGACCTGATCGCCGAGATATGCGACGCCCAGCGGTTGTTGCCGTTTCTCGCCATGCCGTCGAAAGTGAGTTTCCAGCCGGTCGATGTCACCGAGGTGGCCGACCGCCTCGTCGCGCTCGCGGCGGGCCCCGCGAGCCGGCGGGCACCAGATTTGGGCGGACCGCAGATACGCGCCGCCACCGACCTGGCCCGGGCGTACCTGCGAGCCGCCGGGCGCCGTCGACCGGTACTGGCGGTTCCGTTGCCCGGTAAGGCGATGCGTGACTTCCGCGCCGGGCGCCAGCTCGCTCCCGACCACAAGGACGGGCGGATCACCTTCGAAGAGTTCCTCGCCGCGCGTGGCGAACGGGGCCGCTGACGTTCGAAGTGGGGTCCTCGCGGTTGTCCGGCCGGCGGAACTGTTCCCGCTCGCCCTGTGGACGGCGTCGAGGCCCCGAGCCCCGGAGAGAGCTGTGGTCAGGGCCGCGGTTTCACCGGCGCTGCCAACGGCCAGGGTAGGTCCCCCTACCGGCCTCCGGCAGTGCTGATGACACGCGAACGAACTCGTCTACACGGGCTTCATGTCGCTGGACGGCGTCGTGGACTCACCGGGCGGCAAGGTCGAGGGGCACCGCAGCGGCGGCTGGGTGATGGATACCGAGTTCGTGCCGGAGGCCTTCGCGCTCATCGCGGACCACCACTCCCTCACGCACGAGCCGGTCGACCAGCGCTTCGGCATTGTCGTGCCGCGGTGTCTCCCGCTGGGCACCGTCGAGCCAGAAGGTTCGGCCGGTCACGACCCGCGTCCCGAACAGCAGTCCCACGCTCGGATACTAGGCCGAATCGAGCGCCTGGAGAACGGTGACCGCGACCTCGGGCATTGCCTGTAGCGCTCCCCTGGCGAGTCGCGTATCGAACGTGACCAGGGGGGCGTCGTGCAGCGCGGCGACTGCGAGGTACGCGGCGTCGTAAATGGAGACGTTGCGGCGCAGCTTCCACATGGTGTGCAGTAGCAGCGAGTCCGTTTCGACGTACGTGATCTGCATAGCAGTGAGCGCTCGGAAAGCGGCGTCGGCATCGGTGCCGGCCAATTGATTCGTCGATGCCGCTGTGTGCAGGGTGCGTACGACTTCCAACGGCATATGGGTGGGTGCGGCCCACTCGTCGTCCGCGAAGAGCGCCGCGCGAGCAGCCTCGCCACGGTCGGACGGCCCGGCGAGCGCCATCACCATGACATTGGCGTCCACGATGATCACTCGTCGTCCTCGCGGCCGGCACGGATCTCCGCGACCACCGCATCGGTGTCCATGGTCAGGGAACGTCGTCCCACCAAGCTCTCGATCAGCTGCCGGTTGCGTTCGGCGCGGAATTCCCTTTCCAAGAGAGCCCGGAGATAGGTCTGGGTGGACTGTCCCCGGGCGGCCGCCCGGCGCGCTATGGCGTCACGAACTTCCTCGGGGACGTCCTTGATCTGGATCGCGACACTCATGTGGCCAGGCTACATGCGCATGACATGTGCATGCGTAGTTGGTCGGCCGCTGGGTGCGGAGCCGGCTCGGGCATTGCCACCCGCGTCGCCGCCGGAGGACACTTGAGAAATGGCTGACAGGGAGCAACGCACGCCCTTCTACGGGATAGTGCTGATACTCGCTGCGCTCGGTGCGTCGTTGGCGGTCAGTTACTACGGACCGATGTGGTTCCGCGTCACCGTTTATATCCTCACGGTGCTGATCGTCCTGGTCGGCGGTGTTATGACGTTCCGGGACTACCCGTACTGACGTAGCGAACGCGCGAGTACGTCGCCCCGACCTGTCGGGGCGGCGCACAAATACTTGTCGATGCAGCCCACCGGCGGAGCGACTTCTTCGCCGCTTCCCGAGCCACCTGGTTCCGCGCCGGCATTGCGCGCAGCGGTGCTGAGACGCCCGGCACAGCAGGCCGCAGCACGCCCGTACGACCTGCTGCATTACCTGTAGGTGAGCAACCGGCGGGAAAAGCGCGTACTTGTCGGCCGACGCGCCGCGCGCCGAGACTCGGATCTCCGCGGTGCTCACCCGATCGCCGCGTAGTGATCGGAGTCGCAGATGAACTCAGGGGAACGAGCGACGGTGACCGTGCTCGGCACCGGATCCATGGGCAGCGCGCTCGCCCGCGCGTTCCTCGCCGCCGGGTACCGGAGGCACGTATGGAACCGCAGTCCGGAGCGGACCACCGCACTCGTCGCCGTTGCGCGACCGGACGGTTCCTGGGGATGGCCCGAGGGCGGCGCGGCCCGGCGCTGAGCAGGTTGCGGACAAGGTCGAAGCTCTATGGGTCCGGCGCCATTGGGCTGTGCCATGACCCAGACCTGGGATCGGCGGGGCCGCCCGGCCGACTTACCAGGATGCTGTGGTCGACGTCGTCCTTCGATGTCCGATCGCACGCCGGGCGAACAGGCCTGGAACTCACAATCGGCCGGGCTCTCGGGTATTTCGCTCGAGTGCCTTCGCGGTGCGGGAATCAGCGGGCAGGAACGTTTCCAGCCGCAGTTCGGAAATCGTGACGTGTACGGCGGTGGCGAAGGTGGTGATCGCCGTGATCAGGCTCAGCTCGCCGAGGCTGGATCGAAGCCGTAGCGGGACGGCGAAACCGAAATGATCCGCGCCCACCGGGGGCGGGTGCGGTAGATAACCCTCCAGTTCGGCCAGCATCGCGGTGTGCCGCTCGTGCGGCGCGCGGGCATTATCCTGCCTCGGCCGTTCGAGCACATGTTGCGCCCAGTCGTCGAAGTTCAGGATCCGTGGCGCCATGCCGCGCGGATGTAACGCCAGGCGTAACACGTTCACCGGTGGTTCCAGCAGTTCCGGTGCGACGCCCTCGGTCAGTATGTCGAGTCCGTCGTTGGCCGCCACCAGCTCGCCGAACCGGTCCACCACGATCGCCGGGTACGGGCTGTGCCCGTCGAGCAGCCGCCGCAGACTGTCCATCACCGGTTGCAGCGCCGGATCGTCCAGGTCGGTTTCGGGGTAGCTCGGCGCGTAGCCGGCCGACAGCAGCAGTGCGTTTCGTTCACGCAATGGCAGTTGCAGGGATTCCGCGACTCGCACCACCATGCCGCGCCCCGGCATGGACCGGCCGCTTTCCATGAAGCTCACGTGCCGTTGCGTGGTACCCGCCCGTAATGCCAATTCGAGCTGTGACAGCCGCCGCCGCTTCCGCCAGTCCTTCAATGCCGTGCCGAAACCGCTCATGCGGGAAGCGAAGCATATTCCCTTCAGGGAATTGAGTGCATACCCTCGGTCGGCGACGGTTGAGCACATGAACTACGGACTTCTCCTTCCGGCGGGCCGGGCCCAGCTCGACGCGGGCGGCTCGACGCAGGTCCTGGTCGAGACTGCTGTGGAAGCCGAGCGGCTCGGATTCGACTCCGTCTGGGCCGGCGACTCCCTCGTCCGCGCCAGGATCGAACCGCTCACCTTGCTGGCCGCCATCGCGCGGGCGACCGAACACGTCACGCTCGGTACGGCGGTGCTCATGCCCGCCTACCGGCATCCGGTGCACGCCGCGGTGACGCTCAGCTCGCTCGATCTGCTCTCCGAAGGTCGTCTCGTGGTCGGCGTCGGTGCCGGTTTCCCCGGCTTCAGTGAGAAGGAACTGGAGCTCGTCGGGGTGGATTTCCGTACGCGCTTCTCCCGGCTCGACGATACGGTCGCGCTGTGGCGGGAGCTGTGGACCGGGAAGCCGGAGTCGTTCCATGGCAAGGTCCTGCACTATGACTGGTTGCCCGAGGTACCCGCGCCGGCACAGCCGGGCGGCCCGCCGATCTGGCTCGGTGGGATCACCCCGGCCGCGCTGCGACGCACCGCGCGACTGTACGACGGTTGGCTGCCGTACCCACCCGACTCGGCGGACTACGCGACCGCACTGGGCACTATCCGGGACACCGCGACGCGGCCGGTCACCCCGGCCCTCTTCGCGACCGTGTTCGTGGACGACGACGCGCAACGGGGTGCGAAGGCGTTGGACGATTACTGTCAGGCCACCTATCGCATGCCGCTGGAGTCCGTCGCGCAGATTCAGGTAATGATGACCGGTCCGGATGTTCCCGCTCGGCTCGGACGGTTCGTCGAGGCCGGCGCGCGGCAGATTCTGTTACGGATCGGTGCGGTCGATCCCACTACCTTCACCGAGCAGTTGGCCAGGGTCGCGGAGATTCTTCCGGCGCTCCCTCCTGGGTCTGCCCTCGGGTCGGCTGCGGATTGAACAACGGCCACAGCGGGCCGTTCTGTGTCGCCACTGCGTTCGCCCGTCCGCGGCGTCGAGTAACTGCTACAGCCGAGCGGATGCGGTGGTGTAGTCGATCGCGGTCATCCGGTATACGGGCAACATTCGGTAGGTAATCCGGGGTGGGTTTACGAGCCTGTGCTACGAAGGCTGAATTCGTGGCCGCGGCCGGCAAATGGATGCGTTGGTACCACCCCCGCCAAGGGCGTTTCGATCGTGGGTGCGTCGGTAATCGTCGTCGCGGGGGTGATCGTAGTCGGTTCGGCGCTCGGTGACCGAGCTGCGGCGTCAGAAGTGATCGTCTCCAGAGAGGCGTTCTTGGTCGATCTCGTCGTCGCGTTCGCGGTCGCGCTCATGGTCGGTTTTGGCATTCACGTTCCACGAGACCGGGTGTGCGCCGGGGCCGCAGTCCTGGCTGAACTGGATTGTCGATTCGGGGCGCATCCGTACCTCCTGGGCCAGCGGGCGGAGGTCGCTGCACATGACGAATGCTCCGGCGCTTGCCGGGCCCACATCGGTATTCGTGCATTCGAAATCGACGTGGCTGTCGACCGGAACCGCTGAGCAGAACGCTTCACGAGGCCGCGTTTGAGCAGAGGCCGCACCGATGGTCGTCGATACCGTCACGGCCGCGAGACCGGACATCACCGCGCCTACGATCGATATTCGCCAGGCACTTCTCGTGGCTAGGGACACCGCGTTTCTCTCTTTCACTGCATTACAGAACAATTTCCGAAATCATATGCATTCCGGAGCAGGATTCCCAAAGGAAGGAGTTCCCCACGGTGGCCATTGTCTGCTGCCGGCACGCGGACGAGCGTTGTGGCCTCGGCGCCCCCTGCGGGACACATCGGGTCATAGTGGGTGTGTACCCGGTCTGACGATGTGCGGTGCGCCTGCACGGACCGGTTGGCTCTTCCCATAATCGCCGGGCCCAGGGCGGGCACATCGAAGATAGGAACGCGGATTACCTGGGAGTCTGTTCTGGTCGACTGGTAGTCGAAGCGGTCCTCGCTCTGGACTGAGCGACGCTGCGGTGTTCAGCGCGTGGCCATCGTCGGTGACTGCTCGAGTTCGATGTGGCATGGCCTCGTGTCGACGTCGGTCGATTGTTGGATGACGCACAAATTTCGTGACACTGGCAGCCGGGAGTGCGCAGTGTTCGACAGGATTCGCTTCCGGGGTAGATCTCCGGTTCTGCTCGGCCGAACATCTGGTGTTCGATCATCTTGATCCGGATGACGCGTCCCTCAACCGGTCCGCTGCTCCAGGGCAGCGACAAACCCGCAGTGACGGCGGTGAAGTTTCCATGCTGCGTGCGCTGATAGAATCTTGTGAGATTCCGCGACAGAAGGAACCCGATGGGGCGAACAATGCTCACGACTGCCGCGCCGGTACGCCGCACCCTGGTTGTAGCGCTGATTGCCGCGGCGATCGGGGCGCCGAGCGCGGTGACGGCGACTGCCGGGGCGTTGCCGTCTGAGGATGACGGCTTTTGCATCGATGAGAATACGCGTGTGCGCGACGGGTTGCGCGTCAGTGACCTCACTTGCATTCATGACCACAGCCGCTTCCACAATCACGAGCGTTTCCATATTTCGCCGACTGATTCTTGAGCCCGGCTACCTTCCGAAGTTGGCGCGTCATGGCCACACACGTGCGCGCGGAGCAAGGTCAGGTGCCCGTGCGTCGCAGCATGCACCACGTTGTCGGGCCACTGCCCGGAATGGCCACCTCGGCAGTCACTTCGAAGCCGAGCCGCCGGTAGAACCGTAGGTTGTGCTCATCCGAGCTTTCCGGAAACGCAGGGATACCGGCCTGCTCGGCGGCTTGTATGCCGGGCAACACGACGGCTTCACCGAAACCCCTGCCTTGCGCCGATAGCCGCAGCCCCGTCCATGTCGGGATGCATCCACACCGCCACCACGTCACCATCGTCGGCGACCCAGGTGGTGGGCACCTGTCGGGCCGACCTGGTGGATATGCGCGATGAGCTTCAGGCATGGTCACTGCCCAGGTGGACGCAGGCGCGGCCGGTGGCACTGTCCGGAAGAACCTCGATGTGCTGCCCCAGATCTGCGATCACGCGGTCGAAACCCGCAAGTTCGTTCGATGACGATCTGGGTTATGTGGCCACAAGACTCGATTCGGCCCGCACTGGATTCGCTGCGGACTGGCTGCGGACCGGGGGAGCGGCGGGCCTGGAAAGCTTCGAGAAGGAGCCCGCTCGACCTGCACAAATATCGGGGAGCCGATGCCTGGTTCGGCTACCGGTGGCAGTGATTCGGCAGTGATCCGGCAGGCCGCTTCGGGATGCTTTCCGGGGAGGTGATCGACGATGATGTTCATCGAACTGTTTTTGTCCGCAGGTGCGCTGGGTTCGGACCAACGGCGGCGGGTTGCCCGGCGTCTGGGCACGATCCAGGAGTTGGGCGCGGGTGAACCCGGCAGCGAGGGAGGCGAGATGGCGCCTCGTTCGGCGGCCGTGTTCGCGTCGATGTTTCAAGTGGTGGTGCATGAGCCGCAGATCTGGGTTGCCGGTGAGCGTGTGCTGAGTGAGCAGGATCCTCCGCACTGCCTGGTCCGGATTCATGTTCCGGGACCGTGGCGCAAGGATATGAGCGAGACACTGATCTCGTACGCGACACGCATCGTCTCCGACGAGTTCGACGACCGAGAACTGCCCTTGCACCGGCCGACGGTGCAGGTGCACGTCGTCGGGGTCTCGGAGGGGAGCATAGGGATGCTCGGGAAGATGGTGAAGTCCGCGGACCTCGTCGAGATGTTGAGTGATCCGTACCGGGACGACGCAGCGGCGGGCAAGGCGTTGAAAGACCCGATGTGCGGAGTGCTCGTTCCGTTGGACGATGACGCAGTCACCACAGAGATCGGTGGTGAGCTGTATGCATTCTGTTGCCGCGGCTGTCGCGCCGAGTACTTGGCAAAACGGGAGAGGGCCGCGCGGATGTGACAGCGAGCGCGGTCAATATGCCTGGATCTCGGCGAGGGCGCTCGCGGGGTCGAGGCCACATCCGCGCTCGTATTCGTCTCGGTATCCGCGCAGGGCGTCCGTCAGCCGCGCGACGTCGGGGTTGCCGGAGTTGGGGCCGCCTCGCAACGCGTGGGCCACGCCGAGAATCTCCGATGCCCGACCGGGTTCGCCACGCCGGTGTGCCAGGTCTGCCATTCCGACTGCCACATGGGCCAGCATCGGCATATCGGGTAGGCCGATGGCGATGTCTCGTGCTTCGCTCAGGTAACGGGCGGCGGTGGTGAAATCGCCGGTGGCCGTGGCGAGATACCCCGCACCGGCCGAGTACAGAGCATGTTCCGGCGGGTCGGCGGTATCCGCGGCGTAGCCCAGATGTCGTTTCGCCTCGTCGAGGTCGCCGGTATGGCGGGCCAGATCGGCGAGGGAGATCCGGGCGAGGACGATCTCATGCGGAGCATCGCCCCGGGTGAGAATTTCCGATAAGTGTTCGCGCGCGGTATCGACGTCGCCGGCGTCGATGCGGACCATGGCAAGCCAGGCGCGCTGCCCGTCGTGGGTGCCGAGTTCGCGCGCCAGCTGCACCGCCTCGTCCAGTGCGGTCAGTCCTTCGACGGTGTCACCGGCGGTGATCAACGCGCTCGCCAGCGACATGAGCGATAGCGACAACGCCCATCGCTCGCCGCAGTCGCGAAACCCCTCCACGGCTGCGGTGATATCGAATCGGCCGCTATCGCCCCGGCCTGCAGCCCCGTCCAACAGTGAGCGCGCGAACCACAGCATTCCTCGCGTCCACGGATCAGGGTGTTGCAGGTGCGGTTCCAGCGTTGCCAATCCGTCGTCGGTCCTGCCAGTGGCGAGGGCGAGCAAGCCGCAGATGAACGCCGCGGTCGGTTCGTGTGCGGCGTCGGGGCGTGGCACGGTGGCCGCGGCGGTACCGAGACTGCCCGCGAAAGTAGCGTTGAGCAAGTAGGCGGCGGTTGCGCGCAACCGTGCGCCGGCCGCTGCCGGACCGGTCATCGAGAGGACCTCATGTAGTTGCGCGGTGGCTCGCGCGTGATCGCCGTGGACGGCCCAGAACTGCCCGAGGGCGGCGCCCAATCGGACCGCCGTATCGGTGTCTCCGCCGGAGACGGCGAACCTGAGCGCCGCATTCATGTTGTCCTGTTCGGCTTCGAGGCAAGTGAGCCACGGGAGCTGTCCGGAGCCGCGCAAGTGCGGCTCCGCCCGTTCGGCCAGCTCGAGGAAGTAGGCGGCATGGCCGGTGCGAGCGGCAGCCATGCGGCCGGTCGTCACCAGTTGCTCGATACCGAACTCGCGGACGGTGTCGAGCATCCGGTATCTGCCCGCCTCGTACTCCAGCAGCGATTTGTCGACCAGGGCATGCAGCACATCTGCGGTGATGCCCATATGCTCCGCGGCCTCCCCGGAGAAGCTCCCGGGGAAGGCGGCTGCCCGGTCCGCCGCGGCGCGTTCGGTTTCGGGTAGCAGATCCCAGCTCCACTCCACTACCGCCCGCAACGTCCGGTGCCGGGAAGGAGAAGTGCGGCTGCCACTGGTCAGCAGCTGGAATCGGTCGTCCAACCGGGCAGCGAGGGTTTCGATCGACATTGATCGCAGGCGAACCGCGGCCAGTTCTATGGCCAGCGGCAAGCAGTCCAACCGGCGGCATATCCGATCGATATCGTCGCTCGGCACGAATCCGGGTCGCACGGATCGGGCTCTATCGGTGAACAACTTCGCTGCGGGACCCACGTCCAGCGGTGCGATCGGGAGCAGCGCCTCGCCGGTGATGCCGAGCGGTTCGCGGCTGGTTGCCAGAATCCGGAGCCGGGGGCAACGGCCGAGTAGCTCCGCTGCCAACTGCGCTGCCGCATCGACCACATGTTCGCAGCCATCGAGGATGACCGCAGTCTCACGGTGTTTGAGCGCATCCACCAGACGAGATGCCGCATCTGCAGATTCCCGCAGACCGAGGGCGGCTACCACCGCCCCGGGCACATCGCCGGGATGTGTCACGGGCGCGAGTTCGACCAGCCAAACCGGAATATCCAGGCTGGCGCCGGCCGCGGTGGCGAGGCGGGTCTTACCCACTCCGCCGGGCCCGACCAAGGTCAACAGCCGATTGTCGAGTAGTCGCCGGACGACCTGACGTCGATCGGCCTCGCGGCCGACGAAGCTGGTCAACGGTGCCCGCAGGTTCCCGCCGACGGGCGACCACTCCGTATCTCCGCGCAGAATACGTATATGCAGCTCGCGCAGTTCCGGCCCGGGATCGGTACCCAACTGCTCTGCGAGCAAGGAACGGTAGTCCTCGTACACGGCCAGCGCTTCGGTCTGCCTGCCGTTGACAACCAAGGCCCGGATGAGAAGGCCGCGCAACCGTTCCCGTAGTGGGTTGACGGCGATCAGCTGATTCAGCTCCACCGGTAACCGAGCCCGCGCCGGGGAGGATGCGCTCAGCATCGCCTCGATCCGGTCTTCGTTGGCCTCTGATCGCAGGTCATCCAGCCGCACGGCCGCCGCGACCGCAAACGGCAGATGAGCGATATCGGTCAGCGGTTCGCCGTGCCACAGTCCCAACGCCTCGGTGAGCAGTTCATCGGCTGCGCCGTGGCGCCCGGCACCGAGGGCATGCCGTCCTTCTTCGGCCAGCCGCTCGAAACGCAGGGCATCGACTGCGTCGGCCGGAACGTCCAGCAGGTATCCCGCTGACCCGGAGAACAATATGGCCGGTTCCGGCAGCGCCCGCCGTAACCGTGCCACGAGCGAATGCAGCGCGGCATCCGGATGATCCGGAATATTCTCCGGCCACACCGATTCCACCAGCGTCCGTGCGGACACCACGCGGCCCGCCTCGAGCGCCAGCCGTATCAGCAGTGCTCGCGCCCGCACCCCGCCCACATGCACGCTCCGGTCGTCGGCGGCAACTCGCAGCGGACCCAGAACTTCGATGCGCATACCACGATTCTCCAGGATCGCCGATGGGTCGGTGACAGCCATGCGACACCGGTTCGGCAGGACCGTGAGGCACGGTCGGTCCAACGACCGCCCCTTCGAGGAGAATCGCTATGGCGCATATCAGTAACACCGAGCAGTTCCAGGTGTGGAACGGAGCCGACGGCCATCACTGGGCCGAACACCACCTTCGATACGACACCATGGCCGCCGGTTACGACGACCATCTGTTCGAAGCCGCCGCGCTCGGCGTACACAGCCGCGTACTCGATATCGGCTGCGGGACCGGACAGACCACCCGCACCGCTGCCCGAATTGCCCGGCGAGGACAGGCAGTCGGACTCGATCTCTCGGAGCCGATGCTTACCCGCGCACGACAGCTCGCCGAAGCCGAAAAAATCACCAATGTCACGTTCGAGCAGGGCGACGCACAGGTCCACCCGTTCGCTACAGACCGATTCGACACCGCGATCAGCCGCGCCGGGGTGATGTTCTTCGCCGACCCCGTCGCCGCGTTCACCAACATCGCCACCGCCCTCGTGCCCGGCGGCCGACTGGTGTTCACTTGTCACCGGGAGCCGGGTGAATCCGTTTCCGCGATCTTCGCGGCGCTGGCCGAGCATCTGCCTACCGCCGGTCTCGCCGACCTCGACCCCGGCGTAACCGACTTCGCCGATCCCGATCGGGTCCGCAAGGTACTCACCGCCGCAGGCTTCACCGCCCCGACCGCAACCCCGTTCGAGACCCGCACAATTCTGGGCCGGGACTGCCTCGATGCGACCGAATTCCTGTTCGACGCCCAACTGCGTTCATTCGTCGCAGGCGCCGACGAAACCGCGATACGCAACGCCAAAAGCGCAGTCGCGGCGCTTCTGCGGCCACACGAGACCGACTTCGTGCGGATTCTCGCGCGGGGATGGTTGTACACCGCGCACAAGCCCGCGCGAGGCTGAGCGGCACAATGCGGTCCTCCGTGTACCGGCCGAGAACCGCATCCGTGAAAAACATTTGGCCACTTCATCAGCGACCACGACAACACCGAGCAACGGTGGCTCTCGGGATTCGCTATGTCAGTGGTGCGGAACCAGAGCGTATCGCTGCCGGGCGGGCGAAGGCTCTCGCTGCATTGCTGAGGTGGTAGGGCAGGCCGCTTCGACGTTGGCCGACCCAGAATTCCGGTGAATCGCCGGTCCAGTTGCCCTTGTTTTGTGTTTTCACGAGGGATCGAACCGGGACACCGTTTGACCTGCAGATATTCGGTCTGTGAGCCCTCAGCCCCGGTCGACTGCTGCCGCGGAGCAGTACCGGGAAGCGTCCATACCCTCGCCGGGGCGGCTATTCTCTGAACAAGCCGTTGGTCGCGGCGTCATCTACCTCAGACCAGCTCGGGGACGCGCAGATGGGCGAGCGCGATCTCGAAATCGCCGACCTCGAGCACGTTGACACCAGCTTGGCGGGTACCTTCGCGGCGTAGGGTCTCGAGTTGTTCGCGGTTTCGTTCGAGCGCGTCGGCGCTGTCGAACGTCTCGCATGCGACGCCGCGTCCAGTTGCCCGGTCGATCAGCAGGCTCGTGCTGCAGAATCCCGGCATCTGTTCCAGTTGCGACGCCACCATGGACTTGTAGGTCTCGACCGCTGCGTCGAACCGGCCCAGATCGTCGGCCTTGGCCCAAGTGATCTGGGCGCACGCGCCCTCGCGTATGCGATGGTCACGGTGCATTGCCCCGACCTCCCACTGCTCGACCTGCGCCGTATCGGCACCGAACAGCTGGACGGCGCGGTCACGGAGCGAATGCACCTGATCGGCGCTCTCGCGCATCGCCTCCTCGGACTCCCACGATGTCGTCGCGATGCAGCGACCCGACGCCCGGTCGACCAGCAACGACATCCCGATACAGCCAGATATGGCCTCCAGGGCCGGCATCACCCGGTCGCGCGTATGCGCGATACCGGCGTCTATCGCGGAGGGCTTCGCTTGAATTGTTGTAGCACGTGCGTACACGACCCACTCCCTCTGTGCCAGGGCAGCGCCTCGGTGGCACCACCGATGCCCCCACACTCCTCCGGCACGACGGCCATAGCAATAGCTCGGAAATAACCGATATCTATCCCGTCAGATGCGCCCCTGATTCTCATCACGCCCGGCGCGGAAGGCTGTCAGAAAATCGCGATGAACTGCAACGATGACGCATTGAGTTCAGGTAACTGCCAAAACCGGTCGCTGCCGAACGAGCCGGGTCAAGTCCCGGCAGGTGGTGTAACTGGGGCGGTCACCGCTGATCCGGTGTCGGTCAGGCGGTGAGTGCTGCGGGGGCGGTGTCCTCCTGGTCG
>JBFARE010000024.1:0-121707 GCA_040674215.1 Nocardia sp. NPDC050193
GCCCGCCTCCGTTTCTGGACCGAGGGTGCGTAGGTGCGCTGCGACTGTGGGGAGGAGGGAAGAATCGGGGTCACAGGGTCCCGACCCGCGCGCCGGAGGCGCGCAAATAAACACAGCCCCGATTTCGGGTTGAGCTGCGGATTCGCTATCCTTGACCGGTTGCCTGCGGGCCCGGTGCCCGCGATTCGGCCGCGAACCCCCGGTGGTTGATCGTCGAGATCGTAGAGAACCGCTGGTAGGCGCGCGTTCGGACGGCGACAGACCATGCCCGTCGGGTCGGCAATCCGGCGTGCTTATCGTCCAGGTCGAGGAGGCTGAAGTGATTCAGCAGGAGTCGCGGCTGCGCGTCGCCGACAACACGGGTGCCAAGGAGATCCTCTGCATCCGCGTTCTCGGTGGTTCGTCGCGCCGCTATGCCGGTATCGGCGACGTCATCGTCGCCACTGTGAAGGACGCCATCCCCGGCGGCAACGTCAAGCGGGGTGACGTCGTGAAGGCCGTCGTGGTGCGCACCACCAAGGAACGGCGCCGTCCGGATGGTTCCTACATCCGTTTCGACGAGAACGCCGCCGTGCTCATCAAGGCGGACAACGACCCGCGCGGCACCCGCATCTTCGGCCCGGTCGGGCGCGAGCTGCGCGACAAGAAATTCATGAAGATCGTTTCGCTGGCCCCGGAGGTGCTCTGACATGAAGGTGCACAAGGGCGATACCGTGCTCGTCGTCTCCGGCAAGGACAAGGGTGCCAAGGGCAAGGTCATCCAGGCCTTCCCCAAGGAGAACCGGATCCTGGTCGAGGGCGTGAACCGGATCAAGAAGCACGTCGCGAACTCCGCGAACCTGCGTGGCGCCTCCTCGGGCGGCATCGTGACCCAGGAAGCGCCCATCCACGTGTCCAACGTGATGGTCGTCGACTCGGACGGTAACCCGACCCGGATCGGCTACCGCACCGACGAAGAAACCGGCAAGCGGGTTCGGATCTCCCGTAAGAACGGGAAGGACATCTGATATGACCACCACCGAGAAAGTGCAGCCCCGGCTCAAGCAGCGCTACCGCGAAGAGATCAAGGACGCGCTGAACAACGAGTTCAACTACGCCAACGTCATGCAGATCCCGGGCGTGGTCAAGGTCGTGGTGAACATGGGTGTCGGTGACGCCGCCCGCGACGCCAAGCTGATCAACGGCGCGGTCGACGACCTGGCCCTGATCACCGGCCAGAAGCCGCAGATCCGCAAGGCCACCAAGTCCATCGCGCAGTTCAAGCTGCGTGAGGGTATGCCGATCGGCGCCAAGGTCACCCTGCGCGGCGACCGGATGTGGGAGTTCCTGGACCGCCTGGTCTCGATCGCCCTGCCCCGTATCCGCGACTTCCGCGGCCTGTCGCCCAAGCAGTTCGACGGCAACGGCAACTACACGTTCGGCCTGAGCGAGCAGTCGATGTTCCACGAGATCGATGTGGACAAGATCGACCGTCCGCGCGGTATGGACATCACCGTTGTCACCACCGCCACCAACAACGAAGAAGGCCGTGCTCTGCTGAAGCACCTCGGCTTCCCGTTCAAGGAGAACTGAGACATGGCCAAGAAAGCACTGGTCAACAAGGCCAACCGCAAGCCGAAGTTCGCTGTCCGCGCCTACACCCGCTGCCAGCGCTGCGGCCGGCCGCACGCGGTGTACCGCAAGTTCGGCCTGTGCCGCGTGTGCCTGCGCGAAATGGCGCACCGCGGCGAGCTGCCGGGCGTGCACAAGAGCTCCTGGTGAGCTGAGCCGGGCGGGTGGTCGCCCGCCCGGTGTTCACAATATCGAGAAGGACCCGAGCCTCGGCTCGGGTCCTTCTCGATGGCCCTGTCTCCAGGCCATCGGCTTGACGCCGTCGGCTCGGTGCGCGACCGGAAAGACGAGCTCAGCGGTCGGTACTCGCGCGGTGTCTTTACCGGATACGCCTACGACGTGTTCATGATGAGGCCGATATGGGTGAAGTAGTTCAGTACGGAGAACGCTATCCATGCGGTGCCCGAGATGCACCAACATATCGCTATGACAAGACCCACCACTCGGTTGCTGTTCTTGGTGAACGCGGGTGTCAGGACGGCTCCTGCCGCGATGAGGAAGAACAGTGTCGAGATGAATACCGACTCCATCATCGGTGAATCGGCGAATCGAACGGTGATGGGCTCTTCCGGCGGCGCGCCGAACAGCTGGTACTTGATACCGGCGACTCCGATCGCGGCCATTCCCGCGCCGACGGCGGCGACCAGGTAGGACACCGGTCTCATCGTCGTGAAAAGGCTAGTGATGTCTTCGCCCCCGGCCCGCGATCGGATTTTCCACAGATAGAATGCGGCGGCCAGCAGTAGAACGCCCAGAGCCAGCGATCCTTCACCGAATACTATATTCGCCTGGGGGACGACCGAGAACGGCCATTCGACGGTCATATGTCCGCCGAGAAACGTCAGTAATGCGCCGTTGACTCCGAGGGCCAACGCGTATCCGTCGAAGTCCGAAGGTTTTCCTTCCAGGATTTTTCGCCCCAGCGAGACAATCAATAGAAGGGATACGCCTGCGGAAATTCCCATCACGGTGTTGTACATCTGGAAGCGGTCCCACGGGAACTGTTCTGGCGCTGCCAGGGGTGTCGATCGAACAGCTGTTGTCGAAAGCATGTACATCTCTTACTACTTGTGAAGTGTGCCGATGGGTGATGATTTGCCGGCTGTCCGGTCGGTCGACCCGTGCAGCTGGAGGCAATCGATCATCGGCGGGATGGATCGGATCGCCGCTGCGGTCCGGCTCCGATGGCGTCGGAGAACGCGGCGGTTGGCAGACGGCGATTTCGGGTTGAAGTGGATATGTGTCCTGCGTGCCCTCCGGCCCGGTGGTTGTCGCAATCCGATTCGCTGTCGCGGCCGGCGCGCTTCCGACGTGCGATGCTCCGAGTATCGTCCGTGCTGAATGTTTGCCAGGCCGTTTGCTGTATATCGGCTGTGTAACATTTTCCGAGGTGGCGGGCGGAGCCGGTAACCGTCGCGCAGCGCATCGACGGGGTCTGCCGGGCCGGTGGCGGACGGTGGCTTCGCCGCCGAGGCGTGAGCGACGGTGCCGCTCGCTGGGCAGGCAGTGCGCGGTACGAACCGGTGGTGATGCTCGCGTGTCCCGGCGGGCGACTTCCGCCGGGCGTATCGGTGCGGTGCTCGTTTCGGGGCGGCCGGTGTCCGGACACGGAGCCGAAACGGTAGCTGTTGCGGCATAGTCGAATTCGTTCCCAGGTTCGAGGAGAACCGGAGAAATCGGGCGCGGGTGGTGTCGGTTAGTATCGGCGACTGTGAGGCATATCGCGCGAGCGCCGGAGCTGCTGCGGGTACTCGTGCTCGTCTTCGCCGCCGTGGTGCTTACGCTCGAGGTCCGTGACGGCCAGATGGTCGATCCGCGCGAGACCACCTATGTCTCACTCGTGTCTTCTCTTGTCGCGATGCACAATTCGGCCGAGACCGAAGTCGAGCGGCCGGGTGAAACGGGCGGGCAGTCCGTGCACTGCCGCTATGCCTGTGCACGTGCCGCGGTACCGCGGCCCCGGCTCGACGATCTGTTGCCTGTCGCGCTGCTCTTCATGGGTCTCGTTGTGGGACTGCTGGATTACGCGCGCCGCATATCTCCGTCGGCGCTACCGGCGCCCGGTGCGGCCGCGACCGGGGAAGAGATTCTGCTGCGCCTCTGCGTCTGCCGGAGGTGACAGACCCACGCCGGGGCGGTGGGCCGATGCCCGCCGGCCGGTGAGAGCTGCCCCGACGGAGGCCGTGCGGTCCCGGAGACAGCTGCGCGAGGTGCTGCGCGTGCCGTGAGCGACCACGGGAGCCGGTCCGTGTCCTGCCGAGTGCGGGCCGGGCGTTACCGGGAGTCGATATGCGTGCCGCGCGCCGGCCGCCGCGCATCGCCGATCCCGACGACCGTTCCGCCCGCTCGCCGCTGTGCCCTTCGTGCCACCGGTAGTACCCGGCGGGGGTGGCCTTCGCGCACCCGAGAGGCGTCGGCGGAGCTGTCCGGAAACGGGCGCACCGTCCGGCGCGGGGTCCCGCAGAAAGGAACGCGCCGAACGAGAATTGCCTTTTCTTCTCCGGTTCGGCCCGCGGTCGTCCGAGTGGACGCGGGCCCGCCGGCTGCCGCACACGGCAGCACAAGAGCACATCGGACACCCACGATCAGACGATTACACAGGAGATATTTCGTGAGATACCACCTTCCACTGACCGTCCTCGCGGCCTCGGCCGGCTGTCTCGCTCTCGGGAGCGGTTCGGCTTCGGCGCTGTCGGTCGACCGATCCGAGGAAACGGTCACCGTGCACCTCACCGATATGGAGGCCGGGGCGATCGAGGACCTGAACCTCGGCCCGCTGCTCGGTGCACTGCCGCCCAACTTCACCCCGGAGGCGAAACAACGTCTCGGTGAGAGCATCACCGAATACGCGGGCCGGGCCGCGCAGCAACCGGGATCGACCCTGTCGGTCATCATCGACCAGCCGATCGCGGCACCGCCGGGTGTGAGCGTCACCGTCACCCGCTGACCCGCCGATGAGCACCGCCCGGTCGGCGGACCCCGATGCCGGCCGGGCGTGCCGGCGAACACGTCCGGGACGGGGCCGATCAGATCCAGACCGATGTCATCGTGACGGGTGTCCCCGCAGGTGCGCCCATTCGGGTTTCGCGGCGATCCAGGCGTCGTCGATCGCGCGCTCGGCGCGCTCGGCGAGCCGCCATCCCGGCCGTCACATGGTCGCCGACGGTGTGCAGGTGGGTGGATATGGCCAGGGTTCGCCGTCGGAGCCGGTGTAGTGGGTGGGCATACCGGTGACCATCATGCACTGCGGATGGTAGCTGACCAGGACGAATACGCCGCCGGGTGCGGCGAGCCCGCGCGCTTCGGTGTAGAACGGCCCGAGGTCGAGCAGGTGTTCGTCGATCAGCGAGGAGATCACGAGATCATATGCGGCGCCGGGGAATCCGGTATCGCGGAGATCGCCGTGCGTCAGTGCGTTGTGGACACCGCGCTGCCGGGCGCGTCGCAGCATACCTTCGCTGAGGTCGATGCCGTCGATCTGCGCGGGTCATTCACCGCGAGACGGTGCGGACCGGTCACCGGGACCACCTGCCCGTGAACTCGCACACGCTACATTCGGTGACATGCCGACCTCGAACAACCCGCTGCGCCGGATCGCGTGGTTCGTGCTCGGCCTCGTGTGCGTCACCGCGGTGGCGGCGCCGGGCGCGGCGGCGGAGCAGCCCACCCGGATGGATACATACGTCACCGATTCGGCCGGTGCGCTCACCGCCGGTGACGCCCAGCGCGTGCGTGCGGCCGTCGATACTCTCTACGCCGATCACCGGGTGCGGCTCTGGGTCGCCTACGTGAACGATTTCGCCGGTGACAGCCCGCAGGACTGGGCCGCGCAGACCGCGCGGCAATCCGGTTTCGGAAACCGGGATCTGCTGCTGGCGGTGGCCACCCGGGATCGCGCCTACGCCTTCGACGGTGAACGCCCGGCCGGGGTCGGCGAATCCGAAATCGACCGGCTGCTCACCGACCGCGTCGAACCCGCGCTGCGCGACAGCAGGTGGGCCGACGCGGGTGTCGTCGCGGCCCAGGGGATCGGTTCGGCAATGAGCGGGGGCGGGGTGAATACGGGACCCGTACTGCTCATCGGTGCGCTCATCGTGCTCGCCGTGGCGGGTCTGCTGCTGTATCAGCGCTACCGGCGCCGGGCCCGGGACCGGACCGAACTCGAACAGGCCCGGCAGACCGATCCCACCGATCCCGCCGCCCTCGCGGCGCTGCCGCTCGAGGCGCTGCACGCGCGGTCGCGGGAGATCCTCGTCGAACTCGACAATGCCGTACGGACCAGTGCCGAGGAATTGGAACTGGCGGTCGGGGAGTTCGGCGATCCGGCGGTACTACCCTTCCACACGGCTCTGGACAACGCGCGAGCCGCCACCGCGAAAGCGTTCACGATACGACAGCGGCTCGACGACGCCATCCCGGAAACACCCGACGAACAGCGCACCCTGCTGATCGACCTGATCACCACCGCCGGCCATGCCGACCGCGAACTCGACGCCCGCGTCGCCGAGTTCGACGCGATGCGCGATCTGCTCATCGATGCCGGACCCCGGCTGGACGCGCTGACCCGCGATATCGTCGACCTCACCGGCCGCCTCCCGGCATCGGAAGCCGAACTGGCCCGGCTGGCAGGCACCCATCCGGCCAGTGTGCTCGCCCCGATCGCCGACAACGTCACCATGGCCCGGGAACGGATAGCTTTCGCCGACGACTGCGTCGACGACGGCCGCCGGGAAATAGCCCGGCCCGTGGGGGAACAGGGCGGAGCGGTCGCCGATATCCGGGCGGCCGAGGGCGCGATCGGCCAGGCCCGCACCCTGCTCGACGCCGTGGACGGCGCCGCGGCCCATATCCAGCAGGCACGCGCGGGCCTGCCCGCCGTCCTCGACGAGTTGCGCGGCGACCTCGCTGCCGCTGCCGAACTGACCGAACACGGCGGCCCGGAACTGGCGACGGCCGTCGCCGCCGCCCGGGACGTGCTGGCGCGTGCGGACACCGCCGCCGCGGCCGACCCGCTGGGTGTGTACCACGATGCGGTCGCCGCCGACGGGGACCTGGATCGGGCGCTGGCCGCGGCCGGGGCCCGGAAGACGGCCGCCGCGGGTCTGGCGCGCCGGCTGGACCAGACGCTCGGCGACGCGGCCACCCGGGTCCGCATGGCCACCGATTTCATCGCCACCCGCCGGGGCGCGATGGACGCCATGCCCCGTACCCGGCTGTCGGAGGCTCAGCGGCACCTCGACGAGGCGCAGCGGCTGCGCACCGCGGACCCCGCCGCCGCGCTCGATCATGCGCGCCGGGCCGCCGACCTCGGTGGTCGCGCACTGCAGGAAGCGCAGGCCGGGGTGCAGACCTGGGACGTCCGGCGGCCGCCGTCGGGCGGGGCGCAGGCGGGCGCGATCCTGGGCGGCATCCTCATCGACAGCATGCTGCGCGGCGGGATGGGCGGCGGTCACCGTCATCACGGCGGGTACCGGGCCGGGTCCTTCGGCGGGTCGGGCGGATCGCGGCGGATCAGCCGCGGCGGACGTTTCTGACGCGACACGAGTGCCTGCCCGCGGCACGGGTGCGGGTGATAGCGCGCGTGCCGCCAGCCGGGTGGCGCCGTTCCGGGTGGCGGCACAACCGATCCGGGCAAATCCTCTGATCTCAGCGCGACATGATGAGCGGTACCAGTTGTTCGTCCGGTGTCCGGGCGCCGTGGTGGCCCGCCATCGCCGACTCCAGCGGTTCGTGCTCCGGTCGCACCAGCACGGTGCGCCCCGTCGCGACGGCGAGCAGATCCCCGATCCGGTTCGCGATCACCGGGGTGGGCGGAGTGGGGCCGAACCAGTGCTCGTCCAGAGCCTGCTCACGGGTCACCACCTGGGCGTGCCCCGCCAGCTGCTCCCGCCAGGTCGCCAGCGCGTCGGCTCGCGCGGCGGCGTGCGCGAGGTACACGTGGCGGACCCTGGCCTCGCCCGCGATCAGGGCTACGTCGCGGTGTAGCACCTCGGACGCGTCGAGGTCGACGGCGTGGTCCGCGTGGATCATCCCGTGGTCACCCGTGATCAGCAGTGTGCAGGTGCCGGGCAGTTCGCCGAGCAGTCCGGCCGCGAATCCGTCGATATCCCGCAGGACCGCCAGGGCCTCGGGTGATTCGGGTCCGAGCAGGTGGCCGGTCGAGTCGAGGTCGGGGAAGTAGGCGTAGGCGAAGCGCGACCGCGCGCCCGGATGACGGGCGACCGCCAGGATTCCGGCGCGGAGCTCGTCGAGAGTGGTGGCGGGGTGCAGGATTCCCGGTGCGCGCAACGATGCCCGGGTCAGGCCGGAGCGCACCTGGTACTCGGGGACCACATAGTGCACCTCCACGCCGCGCGCGGCGAGGTCCTGTAGGCGGCTCGGGAGCGGTTGCGCCGATTCGGGCGGGTAGGTCTCGCGCGCGTCGGCGCCGGTCGCGGCGTCGAATCGCCAGCGCAGGGAGTTGAACAGCCGCATACCGTCGGCGGCGGCGGGCACGGCGAAGCTGTAACCGATGATGCCGTGCGTGGCGCAGGGCGCGCCGAGCGCGAGACTGGTGAGGCTGGTCGCGGTGGTCGCCGGGAATCCGGCGGTGAGCGTGGTCGTGCGGTGCGCCGCCAGCGTAGGTGCCAGATCACGGTGGCGCGCGAGTAGTTCGGCGCCCAGACCATCGATCAGTAGCAGCACGACGTCCCGGTTGGGGGTGAGGCCGAGTGGGTTGGGCGCGTCGGACCCGAACGACGCGGTGACGGACGGCAGGATATCGGCGAGCGTGTACTGCACAGGTTCCAATGGTGCAGTACCGAGGCGATCCGGGAGGGAATCCGTGGGAGACCGGCTGGGGCACAGGCGTCCTGCCCCTGGCCGCCGCGACCGTTGCTGATCCGGGAGCATGCCGGTCGAGCGCGGTCGACGCGATCGATCGGCGGCGATTCTCGAGGTCTTTCGTGCGTGTGGAAGCCGTGTGTCACGCACTGCCGCTGAGCGGCGCGACTCGGTAGCGCGTTCCGCCACCGGCGACCCCGACGGCGCGGAATGTTCACACACGCGAATTGGTTGGATTGCATCATGCATGTTATGTGTACTATGCACATCGGCTGACTTTCGCATATCGAGGAGCACGCTCGTGACCAAACCCGAACCCGTCGTCCGCCCCGCGGCGGTACTGGCGGTGCTCGCATACGCCGGGATCGTGGCGTCGTTGACGCAGACCCTGGTGATGCCGTTGCTCGGGCAGCTACCGGAGATCCTGAACACCGAACCCTCGAACGCGACCTGGGTGGTGACCGCGAGCCTGCTGGCCAGCGCGGTGACGACCCCGGTCGCCGGCCGGCTCGGTGATCTGCTCGGTAAGCGGCCCGTGCTGGTGGGATCGGTGGTCCCGCTCGTTATCGGCTCGGTGATCTGTGCCGTGTCCTCTTCGCTGTGGCCGATGCTGATCGGGCGCGGTCTGCAGGGGATGGGCGTGGGCCTGATCCCGGTCGGTATCGCCGCCCTGCGTGATCTCCTACCGCCCGCAAAACTCGGCTCGGGTATCGCGCTGATCAGTTCCTCGCTCGGTGTCGGTGGCGCGCTGGGGCTGCCGCTGGCCGCCGCGGTCGTCGAATACAGCAGCTGGCGGTACCTGTTCTGGGGCGTCGCCGCGCTGGCGGCGGTGGCCGGTGCGCTGATCTTCGCGGTGGTGCCGTCGACGCCGCCGCGGGCCGAACGCGGCCGGTTCGACGTACTGGGCGCACTCGGTCTGGGGGCTGCCCTGGTCTGCCTGCTGCTGGCCGTCTCGAAGGGCGCGAGCTGGGGCTGGACCAGCGTTACGACGATCTCCCTGTTCGTTGCCGCGGTGGTGGTGCTGCTGCTGTGGGGCGTGTGGGAGCTGCGCTCGCGTGACCCGCTGGTCGACCTGCGGGTCACCGCGCGCCCCCGGGTACTGCTGACCAACGCCGCCTCGATCGTCATCGGTATGTCGATGTTCGCGCAGGCGCTGATCTTCCCGCAGCTGCTGCAACTGCCGGAGGCCACCGGCTACGGCCTGGGCCAGTCGATGGTCGCCATGGGCCTGTGGATGGCGCCGGGTGGCCTGATGATGATGCTGTCCTCGCCGCTCAGCGCGAAACTGTCCGCGCTGGCCGGGCCCAAGGTGACGTTGATCCTCGGCGCGATAATCATCGCGGCCGGTTACGGCGCCGCGGTGCCGCTGATGGGCGAGCCGTGGGGACTGATGGTCGGCGCGATCATCATCAGCCTCGGCGTGGGCTTCGCCTACGGCGCCATGCCCGCACTGATCATGAGCGCGGTGCCGATCACCGAGACCTCGGCCGCCAACAGCTTCAACACCCTGATGCGTTCGATCGGCACCTCGGTGGCGTCGGCGGCCATCGGCGCGGTGCTGGCCGAGATGAGCACCACCTTCGCCGGCGGGATCTCGGTGCCCACCGAGAACGGTTTCAAGGTCGGCATTCTGATCGGTTGCGGTGTCGCCGCGGCGGCCGGGGTCATCGCCCTGACCATCCCCACCGCCAAACGCGCCGCCGCGGCCGCGGTCGCGGGTGCGCAGCCCGCCCCCGAGAAGCCCGAAACCGTGCACGCGATGGCCGAAGCGGTTCCCGCCGCTCCGGCCGGTCTCTCGGTGGAGGCCGAGCGGGTCGTCGACGATGCCGAAACCGTACGGCCCGAGACAAACGGTTCGGTGCCCACCGAGACCCCGCGGCACGCGGCCCCCGAACCGGCGGTGTTCGCCGCGGCGGAAATCGATGCGTACGCTGCGCCGCAGCCGAGCGGAAGCGGCTCCATCCTGTTCGGCCGGGTGTACGACGCGCGGGGTGTCGCGGTGGTCGGTGCGACGCTCACCCTGATCTCGCCGTCGGGCCGGCAGCTGGGCCGGGCCCTGTCCGGGCCGGACGGTTTCTACGAGATCGCGGCCCCGGCCCCCGGCACGTATGTGCTGATCGCCTCGGCCGAGGGGCGTCGCCCCGACGCGTCCACCGCGGTCCTGGGCAGCAACCCGGTTTCCTACGACGTCACCCTCACCACGCTCGCCGGCCTCACCGGCACGGTCACGCGCACCGGCGACGGTGCCCCGGTCTCCGGTGCCACTGTCACCGCCCTGGATATGCGCGGTGAGGTGCTGGCCGCCGCGGAATCCGACGCCGCCGGCGGATTCGACCTCGCGGGCCTGCCCGAAGGTGAGTTCACCGTGGCGGTCAGCGCGTTCGGTTATCACCCGACCGCGGTGTCGGCGCGGGTGAGCGGCCGGGACACCGCATTGCTCGAGGTGCTGCTGCGCCCGGGTGTACGGGTGGCGGGCGTGGTGCGCGGCGGCGGTCGCCCGCTGGCGCAGGCCCGGGTCACCCTGACCGATTCCCTCGGCAATGTGATCGAGACCGTGGACACGGACGCGGACGGGACCTACACGTTCGGGAACCTGGACGAGGGCACCTACACAGTCGTGGCGACCGGGTACGCGCCGTCCACAGCCCAGGTGCACGTCGGCGAGCACGACGTGGACGGCCTCGATATGGACCTGCGGGCGGAGCCGCTCCCCGAGCCGGCCGGGCCGGACGAGGCAGAGACCGAACAGTTCGGCCGGCTGCCGGAGGTGCACAAGAGCTCCTGGTGAGCGCCGGTACGGAAGCGGAATGAATCAGGGCCCCGGAGCAGTTGCTCCGGGACCCTGGTTGCTTCGTTGCCACCGGCTGAGCTCGGCGAGCTTTCCGTAGGTGGTCACCGATTCGCGGGTGGTTGCACTCTAGGACGCGCGCCGCCGAACTACGGCGCGCATATGCCGGGCCCTCCCTACTGTTCGCCGCCCTTCCCGTCGAGGGCGAGCGTGATCAGGTTCACGATCTGCTGCTGGCCGGCGGTCAGCATGTCGAACTTGCTCCGCATTTCCAGGGTCAACGTGTCGACCCTGCCGTTCAGTTGTCCGAGTTCGCCCCGGATGTCTGTGATGTCGCCCCGAATCTCTGTGATGTCGCCCCGGATATCGGCGATATCGGCCCTGGTCGCATTGTGAAGACGCATGTTCTGTTCACGGAACTCCCGCAGCTCGATCCGAAGCTCCGAAGTGTCACGATCCGCCCCACCGGCAAGCACCCGAGCCGCAGCGGCATCCTTCTCGCTGCGCTGCAATCGTTGCTTGATATCTCCCATTTCACTCTCGAGGGCCGAGAGCCGGTCCTCGAAGTTCCCCTTCTCCGTCATAACGGCCAGATTACCTGGTCGGGGCATTGTTCCGGGGCCCTGATTTTGTCGTACCCGAGCCAGCTCCTACACTAGACCGGTTGCCAGGGCACCTCTGTGTCCGTGGGCGGGTCCGACGTGGCTGCCCGGGCGATACGAACTCATCCGGCGGTGACTGCTGTCCGGACCAGCCGAATTGCTGTAGGCCCACGGCCCGCGCCCACTGGGGTGGGTGTTGTATGGGAACCGCAGCGAGAAAGGTGTCGAGGTCGAACTATGACCATGACCGATCCGATCGCAGACTTTCTGACTCGTCTGCGCAACGCCAATTCGGCGTACCACGATCAGGTGAAGGCCCCGCATTCGAAGCTCAAGGCGAATATCGCCGAGATCCTGAAGCGCGAGGGCTACATCGCCGATTACCGCACCGAGGACGCGACCGTGGGTAAGAACCTCGTCGTCGACCTCAAGTACGGCCCCAGCCGCGAGCGCAGCCTGCAGGGTTTGCGGCGCGTGTCGAAGCCGGGTCTGCGCGTGTACGCGAAATCCACCAACCTGCCCAAGGTCCTGGGCGGCCTCGGCGTGGCGATCATCTCCACGTCGACCGGCCTGCTCACCGACCGCCAGGCGGCCAAGCAGGGAGTGGGCGGGGAAGTCCTCGCCTACGTCTGGTAAGGGGAGGTACGGACAATGTCGCGTATCGGTAAAGATCCCGTCGCGGTTCCCGCGGGCGTGGAAGTGACCATCAACGGCCGGGACGTCGCGGTGAAGGGCCCCAAGGGCCAGCTGTCGCTGACCGTCGCCGAGCCCATCAGTGTCGCGCAGGAGGACGGCCGCCTGCTGGTCTCCCGCCCGGACGACGAACGTCGCAGCCGCTCGCTGCACGGCCTGACCCGGACCCTGATCGCCAATATGGTCACCGGTGTCACCCAGGGCTACGAGAAGAAGATGGAAATCTTCGGCGTCGGCTACCGCGTGCAGCAGAAGGGCAGCAACCTCGAGTTCGCCCTCGGCTACAGCCACCCGGTGCCGATCGAGGCGCCCGAGGGCATCACCTTCGCGGTGGAATCGCCCACCAAGTTCTCCGTATCCGGGATCGACAAGCAGAAGGTCGGCCAGATTTCGGCGGTCATCCACGGACTGCGCAAGCCCGACCCGTACAAGGGCAAGGGCATCCGCTACGCCGGTGAGGTCGTTCGCCGCAAGGTCGGAAAGACGGGTAAGTGATCATGGCGCAAACCGAGAATCAGAAAGCCAAGCGCATTCCGCTGGGCAAGGATGCTTCCACTCGCCGGCGGCTGTCCAAGACGCGTCGCCATTTCCGCCTGCGCAAGAAGATCGAGGGCACCACCGCGCGTCCGCGGCTGATCGTGCACCGCTCCTCGCGGCACCTGCACGTGCAGCTGGTCGACGACTCCGCCGGTCGTACCCTCGCCTCGGCGTCGACCATCGAGGCCGATGTGCGAGCGCTGGAAGGCGACAAGACCGCCAAGGGCAAGAAGGTCGGCGAACTGATCGCCGAGCGTGCCAAGGCCGCCGGTGTGGAGGCCGTGGTGTTCGACCGCGGTGGCCACGACTACCACGGCCGGATCGCGGCGCTCGCCGATGCCGCTCGGGAAGGCGGGTTGAAGTTCTGATGACCAACATGACTGCACATACCTGTGTGAACGGAAGGAACGTCTGATGCCGGGACGTCAGCGGCGTGACGGCGGAAACGGACCCGCCGGACAGAACTCCAACGCCCCCGACGGGGGTCGCGACAACCGCCGGGGCGGCGACCGCCGTGGCGGTGGCGACCGTCGTAACGACCCCGCCGAGAAGAACCAGCTCGAGCGCGTCGTAGCGATCAACCGTGTCTCCAAGGTGGTCAAGGGTGGTCGGCGCTTCAGCTTCACCGCCCTGGTCATCGTGGGTGACGGCAACGGCCTGGTCGGTGTCGGCTACGGCAAGGCCAAGGAAGTTCCCGCGGCCATCCAGAAGGGTGTCGAGGAAGCGCGCAAGGGCTTCTTCCGCGTCCCGATGATCGGCTCCACCATCACCCACCCGGTACAGGGCGAAGCGGCGGCCGGTGTGGTCATGCTGCGCCCGGCCTCCCCGGGTACCGGTGTGATCGCCGGTGGCGCCGCGCGTGCCGTGCTGGAATGCGCGGGTATCCACGACATCCTGGCCAAGTCGCTCGGTAGTGACAACGCGATCAACGTCGTCCACGCCACCGTCGCGGCGCTCAAGATGCTGCAGCGGCCGGAAGAGGTCGCGGCTCGCCGTGGTCTGCCGCTCGAGGACGTCGCTCCCGCGGGTATGCTGCGTGCCCGTGCCGGACAAGGAGTCTGATATGGCAGATCTCAAGGTGACCCAGATCAAGAGCTCGATCGGCGCCAAGCAGAATCAGCGCGAGAGCCTGCGGACCCTGGGTCTTCGGGGTATCCGCAAGTCGGTTGTCCGCGAGGACAACCCGCAGAACCGCGGTCTGATCAATGTCGTGCGCCACCTCGTAACGGTTGAGGAGGTCTGACATGACCATCAAACTGCATCATCTGCGGCCCGCTCCGGGCGCGAAAACCGATAAGACCCGTGTCGGTCGCGGTGAGGGTTCCAAGGGTAAGACCGCGGGCCGCGGCACCAAGGGCACCAAGGCACGTAAGAACGTGCCGGCCGCGTTCGAAGGTGGGCAGATGCCCATCCACATGCGGCTGCCGAAGCTGAAGGGCTTCACCAACCCGTTCCGGGTGGAGTACCAGGTCGTGAACGTGGGTGCCATCGCCGAACTGTTCCCCGAAGGGGGGACCGTCGGCAAGGACGAGCTGGTCGCCAAGGGCGCTGTGCGCAAGAACCAGCTGGTGAAGGTGCTCGGCGAAGGCGATATCTCCGTCGCCGTCCAGGTCAGCGCGGACAAGTTCTCCGGCTCCGCCAAGGAGAAGATCACCGCCGCCGGTGGCACCGCCACCGAACTGGGCTGACGTTCGCCGGTTTCGACGATCGACATGGTCGGGTCAAGCGCGGAGGCGGTAGCGCAGTGTAACCACGCAGCGCTCCCGGCCATGTCGAAAGGCACAGCGCCGCCGGACGAGTGCAGGCTCGTCCGGCGGCACTGTTAGAGTTCAAGTGTTGTCTGCCAAGACCCGTCATGGGTTCGGCGATTTCCGACCGGGACACGCTGAAAAATTCCATGGCCTGACCATGTCGTTCGCCAGGAGGATCTGTGCTTTCCGCCTTCGTTACGGCCTTCCGGACTACGGACTTGCGGCGGAAGATTCTCTTCACGCTGGGGCTGGTCGCGTTGTACCGCCTCGGTGCCTCGCTACCGTCGCCCGGGGTCGACTACAGGGCGGTCCAGGAATGTATCGACCTGGTGTCCGGTGGTGACTCCGCCGGTATCTACCAGCTCATCAACCTGTTCTCCGGTGGTGCGCTATTGCAGCTGTCGGTGTTCGCCATCGGCATCATGCCCTACATCACGGCGAGCATCATCGTTCAGCTGCTGACCGTCGTCATCCCGCGGTTCGAGGAACTGCGCAAGGAAGGCCAGGCCGGCCAGACCAAGATGACGCAGTACACCCGCTACCTGTCGATCGCGCTCGCGATCCTGCAGGCCACCGGCCTGGTGGCGCTGGCCGCGCGCGGTCAGCTGCTGCAAGGGTGCCAGCAGGACATCCTGGCCGATACCAGTATCTTCGGCATGATCACCATCGTCCTGGTGATGACCGCGGGTGCCGCCCTGGTGATGTGGTTCGGTGAGCAGATCACCGAACGCGGCGTCGGCAACGGTATGTCGCTGCTGATCTTCGCCGGTATCGCCGCCCGTATCCCGAGCGAGGGCAAATCCATCCTGGACAGCCGCGGTGGCCTGGTGTTCGGCCTCGTGTGTGTGGCCGCACTGCTCATCATCATCGCGGTCATCTTCGTCGAACAGGGCCAGCGCCGGATTCCGGTGCAGTACGCCAAGCGCGTGGTCGGCCGCAAGATGTACGGCGGTTCCTCGACCTATCTCCCGCTGAAGGTGAACCAGGCGGGCGTCATCCCGGTCATCTTCGCGTCCTCGCTGCTCTACCTGCCGAACCTGATTGCCCAGCTCACCGGGTCGAGCTCGGCCACCGATCCCAGCTGGTGGCAGGAGGCGATCCAGAAGTATCTGGTGAACCCCGGCAACCCGGTGTATATCGCCATCTACTTCGGCCTTATCGTCTTCTTCACCTACTTCTACGTCGCCATCACCTTCAACCCGGAGGAACGCGCCGACGAGATGAAGAAGTTCGGCGGCTTCATCCCGGGCTACCGCCCCGGTAAGCCGACGGCCGACCACCTGACCTACGTACTGAGCCGGATCACCCTGCCCGGCTCGATCTACCTCGGTCTGGTCGCTGTACTGCCGAATCTGTTCCTCGATATCGGCGCGTCCGGTGGAACACAGAATCTGCCGTTCGGTGGTACCGCCGTGCTCATCATGGTGAGCGTCGGCCTGGACACCGTGAAGCAGATCGAAAGCCAACTCATGAATCGCAATTACGAAGGGTTCCTCAAGTGAGAGTTGTACTACTCGGGCCGCCGGGAGCGGGCAAGGGCACTCAGGCCGTGCTGCTATCGGAAAAGCTGGGGGTACCACATATCTCTACGGGTGACCTCTTCCGCGCGAACATCAGCGAGCAGACGCCGCTCGGTCTCGAAGCGAAGCGCTATATGGACGCGGGCGAACTCGTCCCCAGCGA
The DNA here is from genome assembly GCA_040674215.1 of Nocardia sp. NPDC050193. Lineage (GTDB taxonomy): Bacteria > Actinomycetota > Actinomycetes > Mycobacteriales > Mycobacteriaceae > Nocardia. Next base: position 16,488 of record JBFARE010000024.1, read on the forward strand.
TGTCACCAACCGTATGGTCCGGTCCCGGGTGGCCGAACCCGATGCCGCGCGCGGTTTCGTGCTCGACGGCTACCCCCGCACGGTCGATCAGGCCGACGCGCTCGCCAAGATCCTCGACGATCTGGGCAGCGAACTGGACGCGGTGCTGTGCTTCGTGGTTTCCGAGGACACGGTGGTCGATCGGATGCTGGCCCGGGGTCGTTCCGACGACAACGAGGAAACCATCCGCACCCGGCTGCGGATCTACCGCGACGAGACCCAGCCCCTGCTGAACTACTATGACGGCCTGGTCGTCTCGGTGGACGGCGTCGGCGAGGTCGACGAGGTCAACGCGCGGGCCCTGGAGGCACTGGGTCGTAATGCCACGACCGGTTAGCCCAGGGCGCGGGTGCGGCGGTAATCCTTCGGCGATGGGGAGCTGACCCGATGGTCTTCGGTCGAAAGAACAAGAAGGTCGTTCCGTTCCGCTCCGCCGGGGAGCTCGACGCGATGGCGGCGGCGGGCGCCGTCGTGGGTCGCGCGCTGGTCGCGGTGCGCGCGGCCGCCGCACCCGGGGTCTCCACGCTCGAACTGGACCGGATCGCCGAACAGGTGATCCGGGACGCCGGCGCGGTGCCGTCGTTCAAGGGCTACCACGGCTTTCCCGCCTCCATCTGCGCCTCGGTCAACGACCGCGTGGTGCACGGGATCCCGACCGAGGCCGAGGTGCTCGCCCCCGGCGATCTGGTGTCCATCGACTGCGGCGCGGTGCTGGACGGCTGGCACGGTGACTCCGCGTGGACGTTCGGCGTGGGCGACCTGATCGAGGCCGACCGGCTGCTCAGCGAGGCATGCGAGAAGTCCATGGTGGCCGGTATCGCGGCCATGGTCCCGGACAACCGGCTCACCGATGTCTCGCACGCGATCGAACTCGGCACCCGGGCGGCCGAAACCGAACACGGCCGCGCGTACGGCATCGTGGACGGTTACGGCGGGCACGGGATCGGACGGGAGATGCATCTGGACCCGTTCTTGCCGAACGAAGGCGAACCGGGGAAGGGTCCGCGGCTGGTAGTCGGTTCGGTCCTGGCCATCGAACCGATGCTGACTCTGGGCACCCACGACACCAAGGTGCTCGACGACGACTGGACCGTGGTGACCACCGACGGGTCACGCGCGGCGCACTGGGAGCACACCGTCGCGGTGACCGAGGACGGACCGCGCATTCTCACATTGCGCCCGGAATAGCCCGCGAGAGTTTCGCCGAAGGCCCCGGTGCGGCCTGGACTGCTCGGCCTTCCGGATTTCGGCGAGCGTACTGTCGATACGCGAGGTCGCATATCGCCGATCCGTGACATCGCGCCTCGGCGCCGGATCGTTCGATCGGTGCCCGACGGTTTTCTCCGCGTAGATCAGACTTCCAGCATGATCGTGACCGGGCCGTCATTGATGAGCTCCACCTCCATATGCGCCCCGAAGCGGCCCCCGGCCACCGTGGCACCGGACTCCCGGAGAGTTTCGGCGAGGAGATGGACCAGTGGTTCGGCGCGCGGGCCCGGTGCCGCCGCGGACCACGACGGGCGCCGGCCTTTACGGGTGTCGGCGTAGAGCGTGAACTGGCTGACCACCAGGATCGGCGCGCCGAGATCGGCGGCGCTGCGTTCGTCCTCGAGAATGCGCAGGCGCCAGATCTTTTCGGCCAGCGCCCGGGCGGCGGTCTCGTCGTCGGTGTGGGTGACGCCGATCAGCGCGAGCAGACCGTGGCGGATCCCGCCGGCCGACGGATCGATCCGGCCGACCACTTCGCCGTCGACGGTCACCTGAGCGGAGGTCACGCGTTGTAGCAGGGCTCGCATACCGCTCGATCATGCCGCCCCGTGGTGCCGCACCAGTATCCGGGCCGGTCCCTTTCCCGGAATGGGGAAACCGGGGAGCGCGCGTGGCACGGGCCGCCGGGATGTTCCTCGACCTGATTCGCTGCGCGAGCGAATGCGCGGCACTGCTCGATTCCCCTCCGCGGCAACACATCCCTGTTCGCAACCGCCGGAAAAGCCCCTGTTCACGTCCGTGTCACACCGGATTCGCTCCCGGCTGCCATGGTCGAGTCGATGGATTCGGCCGGGACGGGGAGGCCCGGCACGCGGGAGGAGTGGATATATGGGCGACAGGGTCGATTACAACGACGAAGCCTTTCGCGCGGCCGCCGAGCGCACCGGTAGGGTGCGGGACCGGATCAACGGGGTGATCTCGGGTCTCGAATCCAAGATCAACGGTCGCGGTGAGCCCTGGGGCAGCGATTCACTCGGTCAGTCCTTCGCCGTCGGTCAGGACGGCAACGGCTATGTGCCGTCGAAGAAGAATCTCCTCGACAGCGCCCGCAATGTATCCGGCACCATGGGGCAATTCCACGACGGCCAGGTCGAGAGCGCCGACTACCTGCAGGATATGGAAGACGGCAACCGCGACGGCCTACGGTGAGCCCGGCGGTTCCGCGACGATGACCAACGAGCAGGCCAAGGCCGAACTGGCCGCGATCATGGACGGTGTGCAGGAGCAGATGCGCACCATCGCGCGCATCCAGCAGCAGCGCGCCGAACTCACCGCCAGTGCGACGTCGCGGGGCAAGAAGGTCACCGTCACCGTGAACGCGGACAACACGGTGATCGATGTGAAATTCTCCGCCGATATCGACGAACTGAGCTATTCGGAGATCGCCAAGGCGGTTGTGGAAGCCACTCAGCGGGCGGTCCGGCAGATCGCGGACAAGACCACCGATCTGATGTCGCCCCTGGATATCCAGCGATCCCGGATGCCGAAACTCTCCGACCTGGTCGAGGGTCTGGCCGGTATCGAGATACCGGACCCGGTCGCCGCGTCCACCGAGCGGCCCGCCGCCGCGGCCCGCCGGCAGGTTTTCGACGGCAGCGGCCCGCCGCCGGGTGGAGGCGAGCCGGACGGTACGCGCCGGGGCAAGTCGGTCACCGACTCCAGCTGGTGAACCCGGGTAACCGGCCATGATCGAGCTCTGGGGTCCGCTGCAGCATCTCGCCTGGCTCGCGGGCGTGGAATGGCCGCAGGGCAACGAGGACGAGATGTGGGCCCTCGGCGGCGATTGGCGCACCGCCGCCGACGAACTCGACAATATCGTCGCCGACATCATCGAGGCCAAGCGCGCGTCGCTGCACGCCTATCCCGAAGGCGACGGCGTCACCGAGATGATCGCCGCCTTCGACAGCCTCATCTCCGGTGACGGTTCCGCCTCCGATCAGTCGGTGCCCAAACTGGCCGACTACTTCCGCCGACTCGGCACTTCCGCCTACGACACCGGAACCGAGATCGAGTACACGAAGCTGATGTACATCTCGTCGCTGGTGTTGCTGGCGGCGGAGATCGCGGCCGCGTGGATCTTCCCGCCCACCGCGCCCGCGGTGCAGGCCGCGGCGGTCGCCATCACCAGGGTCGCGGTCCGCATCCTGGGCCAGCGGGTCATGCAGGCGATCTTCCGCCTGGTCTCCAACAAATTCGTCAGTTTTCTGCTCCGGCATGTCGCGATCGACACCGTCCTCGGAACCATTCAGGAAGTCGGTATCCAGGCCTACCAGGTCGAGGCGGGGCACCGTCCGGATTTCGATCTGGGGCAGATCGCGGTCACAGTGGTCAGTTCGGCGGCCGGTGGTGCGGCGGCCGGCCCGGTGGGCGACATCATCGGCAATAAACTCCACAACGAGGCCCGGGGGATGGGTCGCCGGTATCTGAACGGGGCGATCACCGGGACCACCGCCGGTTTCGTCGGCGGGCTCGCCGGGACCGCGGCCGCCATCCCGACCCAGTTCGCCGTCATCTGGGCCGATACCGGCAGCTGGGACCAGGCCATGGACCAGACGATGTCGACACTGCCCCAGCAGTTCGGGCCGCTCGCGTTGGTGTCCGGCGCCACCAACGGCCTGGCCACCGGTGTGAACAAGGTCGGTGCCGATCACGCCTTCAGCAGCCTGAAAGTCGGTGTGCACAGCGACGATTACCGCAACACCTGGGGTGACCGGAGCTTCATGGATCGGCTCGATGACGCGGTGAGCGGGCCCGGCACCCGCAGCGGTGGCCTGCCCACGGGAACCGGTGCCCCCGGCGGCGCGGACGGTTCCGGTGGTCTCGGCGGCGACGGGTCACAGACCAGCAGCCCGGCCTGGTCATCGAACGGTGCGGGCGGCAGCGGCGAGGGGAATCTGTCCCCGGCCGGAGGCCACGGACACAACGGTGAGTCGGCGGGCGCAGCCGGGGACGCCGGCGGAAACGATCGCGGCGGACCGGTCGGCAGTAGTTCGACCGACGGAGACACCGATGGCGCCGGAACCCACGGGGAGGGTGCGTCATCGTCGACGGATGGCGAGGGCGGGCAGCAGAGCGACTCCGCAACCGTGGCGGGACAGCAGTTCCCGCCCGGCGATACCGGTGGCGATGGTGGGCCCGCACAGCATGGGAACGGCGGGCCCGCCGACCGCTCCGACATCATCTCGGATCCGGCCGATCGTTCCGCTTCCGGTGCGGGTGTGGCCGATCGTTCCGACCCGGGCGCCGGCGCGGCCGACCGTTCTGATTCCGGCACCGGCCCGGCCGACCGTGCCGAGTCGGGAGGGGCGAGTGACCGATCCGAATCGGACGGCACCCGGCCTCCCGCAGCGGATACCGATTCGACCGCACGGCAGGGCCGGTCGGACGATTCCGGTCTCGCGGCCGGGCAGCAGGACACGGACGGGGCGGGGAACGGGCGTAACGCGGGTGATGCGACCGGAGACCCCGTCGGACGCCCCACCCGCAGCGAAACACCAGGTGCGGTCGTGGACGCTCCGGTCTCCGGCCCTATGGGCGCCACCACACCGCCCACCGCCGCGCCGGCTCCGGCCACTCCCGGGGCTCCGGCGGCACCCGGTTCGGCTCCTGGCGGGTCGAGTCCGGCCGCACCGGGATCGATGAATCCGGCGGGCGGCGCGAATGATACGCGCGCACATCCGGGCCCTGCGGGCGAGCCCAGGTCCTCGGGCGCGTCGGACGGCCCGCGGTCACGTGCCGGGGTCGGTGAACGGTCTCCCTATCCGGGCACGGACGGCAGCGGTGTGCGGGCCGGACGGACCGGCGCGCCGGTGCCCGACGTGAACAATGCCCGCCAGGCGGGGGAACGACAGGATCCGGCCGTCGGCCGGATACCGGGCGACGTCGGCGACGGCCGGATCGGGCCCGAGGACGTACTCTCGCTGCCCGTGCCCGATTCCGCCGCACGAGACGGCGGAGCGCACTCCGGGTCGCGGAATCAAGGGCAGCGGGATCAAGGGTCGTCCGGGGCGCGGCGTGACGGTGGCGCCCGGCCCGGCGCCGACGGCACTGGCCGCGACCGGTCCACCGCCGATACCGAGGAACGAGGTGCCCCCGCACCCGGCGCACCGCAGGGCACCTCCGACCCGCGCAATCGCGGGGAATGCGCCCGGCTCACACTCGCCCAGCTCGCGGCGGAAACCGGAAGCGAACGGATCACCCCTCCGGAGGAGCCGGTGGGTCCGCGCGGTATGGACCGGCGTCAGATGGAAGACGCCCTGGGCGGAAAACTCTACGACTACCCCGACCCGGGGCCGGAGCACTCCCGCCACCAGGCCGTCGCCGACGAACTGCTGCGCCGGGCCGCGCGGACGGACCCGCGCCTGGTGGCCGCGGGCCGCGGACCCCGCGCCTTCGTGGTGGACGAATACGCCGGGCCGGTGGACGAACACGGGCTGGGAGCGCACGCCTACTTGCTGACGGTGCGGATGGATCCGCTCACCGGCGAATACCGGGTCGTGGTCTCCGATCCGGCGGCGGGACGACGCCGCGGCTTCGCGCCGGACGTCCCGTCCGAACTGCGCCACGTCTCGGCGACCCTCCTCGACGGCGCAGGCCGGATACTTCCGCCGAGCGGCTACGACGGGCGAGTGCGGCCTACGGTGGAACGCTATCGGCGGCACAGCGAATCGGACTACGAGGTCAATCGGCAGCGGCGCGAGACCGATGAGCAGTACGCGGCGCGCCGTGACGCCGAGGACGCCGACCTCCGCTCGCTGCTCGAGCGCCGGCGCGCGGAGTACCTGTGGGCGATGGCGGAGCGGGCGCGGGAGGCTGGGCCCGCCGAACTCGCCGACCGGTTCCGCGACCGCGCGGAGGACGCCGACCGCGCGGCCGAACAGCATCGCTCCGCCGCCGACCACCGGTGGGACGAGGCGCGTCGCAAGCCCGAGAAGCGGATTTCGGACCGACCACCGGAAGAAGCCCGGACGCCCGCCCCTGATCACGAGGACGCGGCGGATCGGCGTGACGGCGCGGATCTTGCCGGGCGGCGTGATGATGAGGACGCGCCGGCCCGGCATGACGATGAAGACCCCGCCTCGCCGGCCCGCGACGAGCCCGCGACGGGAACCGATGCCGGTCGCTACCGTTACGACGCGCGCCCGGATGAACCGCAGCCGTACCGGCCCACCGATCCCGGCTTCGCGCAGGGGCTGGCCGCGACAGCGGCGCTGCGGGAGACCGAGCAGGCCCAACGTGACCGCGTGGTCGCCGCATTGCGGACGCTCGCCGTGGACCTGGGGTTGGTCGAGCCGGGAAGCCGGCCGGATCTGCGGCAGTTGCGGCCCGGCCGGATCGGCCCGCGGATCGACGCACGGCAGCAGCGGGTCCGCGACGACAGCAGGCTCGGCGAGTACGAACGGGCCCGGCAGCTGGCCGACCTGGATACGTTGCGCGCTCATTCGGAGCGTTATCACCGGATAGTCGCCCGGATGTCCGAGACGTCCCAGCTCCTGGGTGAACTGGGTGGTCTCGCTTTCGCGTTGGACGGGGAGCTGCATCCGGGCGCGATCCAGCTGACCCCGTACGAGGGCGCCAGTACCGCCAAACTCGTGGTGGATATCGCGGTGCTGGTGCCGGGGAAGGGCACCGGTGCCCCGAAACTCTTGATCGTCGAGGCCAAGGGCGCCGATTCGCCGCTCGGCGGTTCACAGCGTGCCGACGCCCAGCAGGGCGCACCGGAGTACCTGCGCGACACGCTCGCGATCGACAAGAACCTCGCGACCGTGCTCACCGAGACGTCCGCTCAGATGCGAGCGCGCGGAATCGATCCGGAGGGCGCGGGCGGGCGAGCGCTTTTGCGCGCGCGGGAGGAACTGCTCGCCGCTCATCGTGACGGCACCCTGGAGGTCGAATACCACCAGGTGCGTACGGCGGCGACCGGCGAGACCACCGTGCGGAGATTCGATCTCGAACGTGACGGGGATCCGGTCCGCGTCGATGTGATCGGTGGGATCGACCGAACCGCGCCGGCGGAATCCGGATCCGCCGACCGCGGGCGGTACCCGGGCGAGGGCGATGCGCGGCGGAACCCGGATGCGAGCGATACCCGCCCGATTCCGGAGATCGAGGATACGCAGCCGATTCCGGGGGATACGCGACCGATTCCGGGGGGAGATGACACCCGGCCCGGTACGAAGGCCGATGGCACTCGGCCGATTCCGCGGGAGCACGAGTCGCCGCCGGCTCCGGGAGTCGAGGACACACAGCCGATCGCACCGGCCGACGACCCCCGAGCTGTTCCGGCGGTGGAGGATACGCAGCCCGTTCCGCTCGACGGTGCCGACCGACCCTCCGGCACCCAACTGCTGGGCGCCCCGGACGGCGACTCCTGGTCGCGGCTGGACACCACGCAGGTCGGTGCGCGTTTGCGGGATGAACTACGGAATCTCACCGGTAACCCGCGGTTCGACGTCTTCGGTTTCGACCGCCCCGAGGTGCATCCGGAGGTGGCCCGCGAATACGCCAGGGCGCTGGTCGCTATGTTCCGGGCCCATCCGTCCGCCCGGCTCGACGCGGTGGTGTTCGGCGACCTGGGGCCCGAGATGTTCGGGCGGACCCACTGGTCTCTCCACCACGGGGTGCCCCGCGCCGATTCGATCGAGTTCAACACGTCGGTGGCCACCGATCCGGCGGCGGTGCGCCGGGAAATCGAGCACAATGTCGACACCGGCTGGTTCCCGGATGTGGCGCGGGACCGGCCGGCCTATGCGCGGGCCGTCCACGAGTTCGGGCATGTACTCGACGGCGCGGGTGGGCACCGGGCCCGCCGGGACCTCACCGGCCACCTGATGCGGCACTTCTTCGACCGTCACCCCGAGGCCACCGGCATCGACGACTATTTCGCGTGGTTGCGCGAATCGCTGAGCGGGTACAGCTTCCACCCCGGCACCCCACATCCGAAGCCGGCGGAGGCGCTGGCCGAGGCATTCCTCGCGACCGAGATGCGGCGTGCCGATGCGGCCGGGCCCGGACCGGCTGCACGGGACGGCGGAGACGAGCCCGTGCAGCTCATCCACGACCTGCTGATGGAGTCGGTCCGGGAGACCCCACGGCCCGGCTTCGGCTGGTTCGCCCAGGGGGCGTCCCCGCCGCAGCCCGCGGGCGGTCCGGCCGGACCGCGGACCGAAGGCTCGGACGACGGTGCACCGCCACCCGGTGCCGATCCGGGTGGCGGCGAGGGACGCTTCGCCGGCGGGCCCGCCGATCGGGGTGCTGCCGATGCCGCAGTAGCCGACCGGCAGGCCGAGCGCGAACGCCTCGATCTGGTTCGATCCGGCGACGATCGGCTCGGCGATCGGCGCTACGGTGACCAGACACCACCGCCCGTAGCCGAGTCCGGTGACTCCGGCGACGGGGGCGGGAATCCGCCCGATGCGCCTCCTGCGACCCCTGGAGAACCCGGCGACGGCTCGGACGGCACTGGCCCGAAGGCGGAATCCGGACCGGGCGAGTACTCGTCCCTACCCGATACCTACGCGGAACTGATGGATTGGGTCGAACTGCGCCGGGCCGAGATCGCGGTCGACGCGGCCGCCGACGAAGCGGTCTGGGCCCGACGGCAGGCCGCCGACCGGCCCGGCGACGAACTCTTGCGGTTTCGCACCGAACAAGCGGATCGGATGCTGGGCTACGCCCGCGAACGGGTCGCCCGAATCCGGCTGGCCCAGGTGGACCGAGCGGACTGGAATGCCCGCATGGACGCCGAGCGGGCGCGCTTCCTGGCCGATATGGACCCGGACAATTGGCTCGCCGGTCAGCGAGCCGACCTGGCCGAATGGGTCGCCCGGATGGCCGAGGAGCGGGCGCGCCGGTGGCAGGACATGTTGGGGAACCCGGGTGGGGACACCTCGCCGGAGACGCCCGGCGAGCCGGGACCCGACGCCGATTCCGGGCCCACCGGCCCGAAACCGGTTGCCGGGCGCACCCCCGAGCGTGCGCCGGAGCCGGCCTCGGGCGAATCGGTGGATCAGGGTGCGGCGCTCGGCGATCCGGAATCCGGGGCTGCGGGTTCCGCAGCAGCGGTCGGGACGCTGGCCGCCGGTGATCCGGCCGATGGTGGTCGGTCCGACGACTCGGTTGCGCCGGCGGGCGAAGGTGCGCAGCCGGTGGGTGCGGGTGCGCAGCCGGTGGGCGAAGGACGGACTACCGGAGTCGGCGGTGGTGAGCTGGAAACGGAAGCCGGTAAACCCGGTGGCGGCGATGCCGAGACCGCGGGCGTCCGGCCCGGAACCGGCGAGGGGCGGCACGCACTCGAGGGCGCGGCGACGGTGCCGGAGCGCGGGCAAGCCGCGGTCGGCGGCGCCGAACCGGGTGATACCGGTGGGTCACGGACCCCGGACGAGGACGGCGGGGCAACCGGTCCCCGGCCGCACGACCTGCTCGCCGATGCCCTGGTCGACGCCGTCACACGCTGTGACGAACTGACCGCGCGGATCGCCGGACTTGCGTCCGGACTGCACACCGAGGTGGACCCGGGCGCCTTCGACACCGCGCGGATCGCCGAGACACTGGGTGAGCTGCGCGGTCGTGATCTGGAGATGGCGGACCGGGTCCGCGTCGAGGAGATCGGCGATCTCATGACCCGCCTGCTGCACGCGGAGCAGCAGGTGCACCGGATCACCGGGCGGATCGAATACGACCGGCTGGTCGGAGAGCGGCACGGGGTCACCCGGGAGCGCGAATTCCTGCGGGCCAAGATCACTGACCGGGCCCGCGATCTGGGTCTGCAGAATCCCGGTGGGTGGACCGCTCTGGGGCCGGAGGCCCGCGAGCGAATCGTGCTGCGCCTCCACGAGGAGACCGGGTACGATGCGGTGGAGGTCACCGGTGGGATCGACGAGGTGCCGCGGCACGATCGCAGCGCGGTGGGCGATCAGGAGCGGCAGCATCGGCGGGGCCTGATCCGCAAGCTGATCGCCCGGACGGCGGAATTCGACGAACTCGGCACCCGCCTGCGGGAGCTCGACCGGCAGATCGCCGGAATGGAACGGGACCGGACACTTCTCGACCGGCCCCGGCCCGAGGAAGTGACCGCCGAACTGGAACGGCTCGCCCGCGAGCGCGCGGCCGAGCTGCACCGCATCAAACCGCGCCGGACCATGCGCGACGATCTCGCCCGGCGGCTCGGTCTGGTGGACGAGAACGGCGACCCGGCCGCGGGTCTGCTCGAACCCGGCGCGCTCGATTCGACGCTGCGGGACCTGCGCGCGGGCGCCCTCCGGGATTTCGGCGCGGGCGTCCTGCGCCCCGCGCAGCACCAGCGGCGGTTGCTGCGGATCGTTGCGCTGGCGGACGCGGCCCGGGACGTGAACGAGACCCACCACCGGATCGGCCGGCTCCAGGACGAAATGGCGCGGGTGGCGGGTGTGTGGCGCGGTCTGGTGGAGGCCGAGGGCGGCCGTATGGTGACCGATCGGGTCGGTGTGGTGGACGGTGACCAACCGCGGATCATCGTGTTCGGTCCGCGTCCGGACCCGGCGCATCCGCGCGCCGATCACGATGCGGCCCTCGACCACGCCCTGCGCACCAGTCTCGCGGCCGCACAGGCCGTGGTACGCCCGGAGACCACGGTGCAGTACCGGCGGGTGCTCGCCGACCGGGAGGACAACTGGCGGGTCGAGGCCGTGGACCCGCCCGAGGTCGAGCGGATGGGCACCGGCCGGGTCGCCGGTCGCCGCCTCGAGATGACCCGGTGGCGGGATGCCGCGGGCGACTGGCATCCCGTCGACCCCACCCGTCCCGGTTGGCGGACCAACCGTGACGCCCCCGACCTGCCGAAGACCTTCGGCCGGAAAGATCTTCCCGACGGTGTGAGCGGCTGGGCCAGCGAGGATGTCGTCAACGACATCGTGCTACCCGCCGAGGACGTACCGGCGGGCAAGATCCCGGAGAGCACGCTGCCGCTGCACGCGCCGATGGCACCGGCGCAGTACGACACTTCGGGTATCGACCCGCAGGACCTGTTCACCCAGCACTGGGGTGCGGACGCCTACAACGTGATGCGCTTGGTGCTGATGGCCGCGCTGGTGCCGAAACATCCGGCGGTCAAGGCGTGGATCCAGCGGCATCCGGAGATCGGCCGCTGGGTGCAGGCGCGGCCGTGGCTGCAGAAACTACCGCCGTTCGGGACGGTGTTCCGTGGCTACGAATGGTTCGCGCCGCCCGGAACCGATGTGCAGCCCATGCACCGCCGCTGGCAGCACAGCGACCATATGCCACCGGCCGCGATGAACGAGATCCCCGCGGGCCTGCGCCGGGAGTGGGAGCGCGAGGCCGCACAGTGGGCCGAGGTGCAGCGCTGGGCCGGCGAGGAATACGACCGCTTCCTCGGTGACGATACCGATGTCGATCGGATCGCCGACGGGATCGAGCGGTACCGGGCGGACCGGCAGCGTTCGGCGGCACGGGAATTCGTCGACCTGGCGCGGACCAGGTTGGTCGGCGAACACGGCGGTCTCGACCCGCTCGGGAATGTTCCGGCGCAGCTCGCGCAGATCGAGGCCGCGATCGACCGGGTGGCCGAGGAGACCGGTGACCGGTTCGCCGGGGACGATCCCGAGCTGATACGCAACACGGTCGAGCAGGTCCGCGAGATGCTGCTGGGCGTGGTCGACCCGGCCGAGCTCGTGCCCGGGGCCGACCCCGACGAGATCGTGCGGGCCGTCGACCCGGAGGATATCGCCGAACAGCTGGTCGGGCAGATGCGCGACGACGTACCGCATTTCACCCGGGCCGAACTCGAACAGATCAAGAACCACCTGATGGTCGACGAGCATTGGGTGCGCGACGCCGACGACCCCGACGGTGCACTGGTCCGGCGCCCGATGGACCGCCTCGCCGATATCGCTGAAGCCTGGAACCGGCTGCGGGCGGGCGAGCCGCTGCCCGCGGACCTGGTGCTACTACAGGACGCCCTCGCCGAGGCGCAATACCTGGCCGAGCACCCGCAGGCCAGCTGGCAGGCGGCGAACACGCACGCCATCGGTCTTGGTCACCATTGGGATTCGCAGCGCCCCCCGCTCACCGACTGGCGGGCCGGGCGGCCGTACGCATTGCCCCCGCTGCAACCCGACGCGGCGTATCTGCCGCCGGGCAGCCGGGAGACAGGGGAGCAGCCTGCGGCCACGCGCGACGGTGACACGCTGGAGTTGCCGGTCGATGAAGGGGCCGGGGATGGGGAGAATCCGGTGCAACGGGCTCCGGGAGGACAATGGGGCGAGGCCGAGGAGTCCCCGGCCGAAGGGACGGCGGGCGGTTCGGAGACCACCCGGCGGCCGACCCCACCGGAGAACACCACGCCGGAGGCCCCCGTCGGGCCCGCCTCGGATGACCCCGACAACCCGGACGGACCTCCTTCGGACGAGCCCGGCACCCCGCCCGCGAACGGCCCGGGTGGCGGTAAGCCGCCCTCCCGCCCACCGTCCTCCGCCGCCGCCGCCCCGGAACCGCCGCAGGGCAGCCGACCACAGCGTGGCAGCGGGCCGCCACCGCCCCCGAAGGCCGCCGGCGGTCCGGACGACCCCGGCGGCCCGGACGGTCCCGGTCCGTCGCCCGCTGGTGACTCCGGCGCGCCGCCGCACGATAACCCGCTCCGCGATCTCGTATCCTTCCTCCGGGAGATGGCCGACTGGCCCGCGCAGCGCACGCCCGCGCCGCTCACCGGTGCCGCCGCCGGGCACGCGCGCCGACTGGCCGAACATCTCGGGCTCAGCGACGTTTTCGGTGAGCTGCGTGATCCGCTCGCCGCGCTGGCCGAACTCGCCGAGATCGCCCGGGCCCGCGGTTTCTTCGACCATCTCGATGGCGGGCCGCGGATGCGATACCCCGCCGATTTCAGCGAATTATCCGCGGCGGAACGCTACGGCGACGAGCAGTACTGGCGGTACGAGGCGGACCCCGAACTCGCCGCCGCGATCCGGGAGGAACTGCTGCGCGCGGGTCTGCCGGTGGAGGACCCGCAGCTTCCCCCCGGACAATCGCCCGGCGAAGTGCCGGCCGCTCGGCCGGAGGGCGAACCGCCCACTACGTCGCCGGATGGCCGAGTGCCCGCCACTCCCCCGGATGGTGAACCGCCGCTTGCCTCACCGGAGGGCGAGGTACCCGCCGCGGCGCCGGATGGCGAGGTGGCGCCCGCACCGGGAACCGGCGAAGTGCTGACCGCGCGGCCGGAGGGTGCGGCGGATCCCGGCCGGGACTCCGCCACCGATACCGGACCATGGATGGAATCCGCCGCCGAAACACGGGACGTGCTGTCGCGTCGGCTCGGGATCGACGAGGCGGCGCTCGGCCCGGACCGTCTCGGCACCACGATTTCCGACCATCGCTCCCGGATCCTGTTGCGTGCCGGCGCGGTGGAGGCCCTGGCCGCCGCCCAGGCGCGCGTGGACGCCGCGACCGACCCCGCCGAGCGCGCCACCCGGCGCGACGCCCGCGATATGTGGGCCCGGTTGCTGGGCGTCGATCCGGAGCAGTTGGACCGTGGTCCGGCGGCGGTGCTCGACAGGGAACGCGCCGGTGTCGTCCGCGCGGCCGATGAGCTGGCGGCACTGGCCGACGGTGCGGTGGCGGCCCGGCCGCAGCCCGGTCCCCGGGTCCCGGAGCCGGGCGACACCCGTCGCGGCAATGTGGTGGTCGAGGGCGAGCGAGTGCCGGTGCGCTTGGTCGCCGACGACGGCGACCGCTGGCGGGTGGCGGAAACCGGCCGCGCGGCCCCGCCCGACGTACCGGCGGCACCCGCCGACCCACCGCGCCGCAAACCGCTGCTGCGCCGGATCTGGGAGTGGTTGCGCGATACGGGGTACACCAACGAGACGCCGAAGTACCCTTCCGGTTCCGGGATCGACAGCGCCGGACAGTCGCTGCTCGGCGACGAGGCGGGGTTGCCGTTGCGCAAAACCGAGGATCCGACGCCGGGAGTACCGGGCGACGAGTACGAGGTGCTGTCGACCAAGTTCAATCCTGTCCGCATCCTCAAGGAGGGTGTCACCCTGTGGAAGAAGCGGGAGCTGCTGCCGTTCCTGCGGCGGTTCACGTCCCGGGTGGCGCCGCCCGGTGCCGAGACGGCACCGCTGCTGGACGAGTCCGGTAACGAATACCGCTACTGGCTGGACGAAGCCGACCCCGAGCTGGTGCGCCGGGAACTGGGGGTCGAACTCGCCGACCTGAAACGTCAGGCGGAACGGGAGCGCCCGGCGCTACCGGAGGCGCCGGAAACACGCCGTCCGGCACCCGAACTCGCCCCCGCCGAACCAACCGGTGCGGAGGTGCCGCGCAGTGCCGGTGAGATCGCCGGGTGGGCGGACGAGCTGGCGGACGCCGCGACCCGGCGCGACGAGCAGGCGGCGGCGCTGGCCGCGGCCGCTCGCACTTTCGGTATCGATCTGGGCGACCCGACTCCCGAGAACGTCCGCCGGGTGCGAGACCTGATCGAATATCAGCAGGCCCGGCGGATCGGCGCGCTGACCGGGCTGGCCGACGCCGCTCGCCGGTACAACGCCGAGCACGCCGATATCCCGTACAGCGACGAGGCGACCTTCTTCGACGCCAACCCCCTCGCGCGTTTCCTGCGCGAGGTGGTGGCCGCCTACCGCGAACCGCACCGGGCGCCGGAGTGGCTGCCGGAAGCGGTGCGGCGCCGCCTGCCCGGCCCGGCCGATCTCCTGGGCTGGGAGGGCGTGAACAACGGCGGCGAGCCCACTCGTGACTGGGGTGATCTCTTCGACAGCGACCAGCCCGGCCGCGACGACGGCCGCCGGGTCTATCTGGAACGGGCCCTGCGCCGCGACCAGATCCGCGACGAGCGGGCGGTATGGGCACAGATTCTCGGCGATATCGACCTGGTCACGCTGGATGCCGATCGGCTGGCCGATACCCTCGCCGAGCAGTTGTTCCGGATCCAGGACGCGGCCTTGCGGGTGGAGGACTTCGCCCGGCGGGCCGACGAGTTCCTGCGCTGCGATGCCGAGGTCGACGAACTCGCCGGCCTGATCGGCGATATGGCGGCCCAGGAGTGGGTCCTCGCACGGGACGGGGTCATGTTCGGCGACCCGACGGGCCTCGGCCTGCTGCCCGGTGAGCGGCCCGGCGCGCCGATGCGGCTCGTTGTCGTCGACGGCCGGCTCGAACACGACCGGGTGCTGGCCGACGCGCTCGCGCGCTATCCGGACCTCGCCGCGGCCGTGAACGACGGCACCTTGGACGTGCGGTACGCGCTCACCCGGGTGGAGCCGGGACAGCCGTTGCCCGGCGGCGGTTACGGACCGGAGCGGATCACCGTGGCCGACGCGGGCGCACCGCGGGTCCGGCACCTCACCGCGGAGGTCGAACGGCGGCATGTCGATCTCACCCTCGTCGACGACGGTGACGGTTGGCGGGTGGTGCCCGACGACCTCGCCGATCCGGACCCCGGCCACCGCCTCGACGGGATGTCGGGTACCGAAATCGAGGAAACCCTGCACGAACTCGCCCGGCGGCTGGGGATAACCGGCGAGGACCTGGCCGACCCGCACCGGCTCGCCGCGGAACTGTCGGCGCTGCGTGATCAGAACGAGATCCGGGCCGCCCAGCTCGAGGCGATCATGGACCACGCGCGCACCGCCTGGGATATCGACACCTATCACGCGGTCACCCGGGCCCGGGACATCCTGGCGCACCGCGTCGACCCCGCGGATACCGCCCCGCTCACTCCGCCGTGGGCCGCGCAGATCGTCGCCGACCCCGCGACCCCGGTGGCGCGACGGAGCCAGCAGATCACCGGAATGCTCTCCTACGCCCGAGAACTGGCGGCAGTGGATCCCGCCGCAGTAGAGGCGGCCACCGCGCGGCTGCGGCGGCGCCTGGACGCACTCGACGAAGCCGTCCGGGTGGGCGGTACCAGAGATATCGAGGAAGCGATCCGGTCCCTGGTGCACCGGCCGCATGCCCGGCCCGACGTGGTCACCGCACTCACCGACTTCCTGACCGCCCTCGGGCAAATCGATATATTCGACCCCGCGACCCACGGCGACCGGGCCGTGGACCCGCGGGTGGGTCGCGCGGAGATCCCGGTGCACGAGAAGGCGGTCCGGCATCTGGTCGGTCTGGTCGAGAATCTGCGCCACCTCGCCGACGCTCCGCATCGAATGGACCTGCTGGCCGCCGAATCCGATCTGCTGCCCGCCACCGAACTCGGCATCGGCCCCGATTTCGCCCGGACGGTCGGCGTCGATGTGCCGCCCGCGGACCTCGCCCGGTGGGACGAGGTGCTGGATCGGCGCCGCCGCGGCGAGATCGGTGACGACGATCCCGAACTCGCCCAGGTCCGTGCGGAACTCGCGCGCTGGAACGAGGTCTACGAGAAATACCGCGACGGCCGGCTGGACCGGCACGAACGCCTGACACCCGCCGAACTCGCCGAGGTCCAGGCCGAATTGCGCGCCGAGGTCCGACAGCGGGCCCGCGATATCGCGGCAGTGGCCGAACTCGCCGATCACGCCGCCCGCCGGGTGATCGATGCCGAGGCCGATCTCGCCCGGATCGAGAACGAACTTGCGCAGGACCCGATCCACCGGGACGACCGGGTAGCCGACCCGGGCGAACCTCCCGTCCCGGCCGAGCCGGAACCGGGTGCGTCGGAACGGGCTGAACCGCAATCGGTTCCGGCAGTCCCGGATGAGCCGGAAGCGGGTGTGCGTGGGCCGGACGGGCCGGATCGTGCGCCTGCGGACGAGGGTTCCAGCGACGAGGCCGCGGGTTGCGCCCGCCGTGCTCCCCGGACGCCCGCGGAACGGGGGCGCGACCTGCCGCCCGAGCCTGCCGGTGCGAGCGAAGGTATCGGCGATTCGGAGTCCGTCCGAACCAGCGGCGATTCCCTGGACGCGCGCCCCGCCGAACCACGCGGTGACGCGGACGACACCGGCGAACCCGGCGGACGCACTGAGCCCGGCCCGGGTGATGGTTCGCGCGCGAATCGCGGTGGGCCGGGAGACCCAGACCCGCCGGGCGGCGACGGTTCCACCGGACGCCGCCGGATCCCGAGGCCGCCCGGATCTTCGCTGCGTCCCCATATCCCGCATCCACCGCGCGTTCGGGAGATCGATTTCCCGCCACCGTTCGAGAACGAGCGCGAGCCATGGCCGGTGGATCGCACCGATCTACCCGTGGGGCCACAGCCACCGGAACCATCCGACCCCCCGCCGCCTCCTGCGCCGTCGCCACGACCGGAGCCGCCGACCGCACCGGGACCTCCGGCACTGCCGCAGGCTCCGATCCCGCCCGCATCACCGGAGCCGCCCGTGCCGCCCGCACCTCTGACACCGTCGGTGCCATCGCAGCCACCGACCCCTCCGGTGCCGCCCACTCAGCCGCATCTGCCGGGTGAACCGCATCTGCCGGGTGAACCGCACCCGCCTGGTCAACCGCACCCATCCGATCCGCCGCAGCTCCCGATGCCTCCCGGCCTGCCGCTCCCGCCCGGATGGCCGACGCCTCCCGGTCGGCCGCCATGGCCACCCGTGGTTCCGGAACCACCGCAGCCGCCCGGCCCACCGCTGCCCGGGCAGCCGCCGGACCCCGCACTGCCGGTTCCGGGCCCCTGGCCACCGGACCCGCCACCGCCGTTCGACCCCTATCCCGCCGCGCCCGGCCCGGTCCGGTCGCCGGAGCCGGGCGGCCCGCCGGACAGCGGCCCCCCATCGGTGCCTCCCGGGGGCGCCGACCCCGCGAACCCGAACCCGCCGGGCGGTCCGGCACCCGGCGGTATGCCGTATCCGCCGATACCGCCGCCGACCGGTAGCGGGTCGCCGCACGGTGGCCCGCGCGAGCGCTCTCGCCCCCGGTTCGGCGCGCCGGTCGACAGTCCGCCGTCGGCCCATGGTGCCGGGGATACCGATGCCCCGCTGGTCGTGCGCCCGTTCGCGGGGTTCGGTGTGCCCTCGGCGTTCAACCCGCGGACCGGCGCGTTGCAGGCGGCACCGGCCGGGCCGGGCCGGGTCAGCGGTCTCTACGGTGAGATCGCCGGGGTGCCGGTGGTGCTGTACCGGCAGCACGGCCGACTGGGGTTGCGGGTCGGTGAGTCGACGATCGACCTGGATGGTCCGGTTATCGTCGAGTTGGTGACCGTCGCCTACCGGACTACGCGGTTCGCGCTGGTCCAGGGCGGGCACCGGCTCGGTGGGCTGACCTACCGGTCGCTGCCGGAGGAATTGGATTTCGGCGCGTATCTGCGGGATGTACTCGCCGATCCGCAGCGGCGCGCGCAGGTGTTCACCCGGTGACGCGCGGGACGTCGGACCCGGCGGGCATCCAGGAACCAGTGAGGAGTGGCTATGCGTATCGGGCATCCGAGTGACGACGAGTCGCGGGAGAACTTCGCCGAGATGCTCGAATCGGTCCGCAAGGGTGGTGGTCTGCGCACTGAGACCGGCCTGGACATGGAGACCGAGGACGCGCTGTGGGCGATAGCCCGCGCCTATCCCGAGGTCACCGACGACTTGGTGGAGGCGGCCCGCGCCACCTTCGCGGGGCAACTCGACGGCACCAATGCCCGTGCCCGCCGCGTGGAGCTGGAGCGGCAGTTCGAGGAGATGCGACGCGCCCGCGACGCGCGCTGACCGGCCGTGCATCGGCGCGGGGCCGGTGGTCCGGTCTCCGGAGCACGCTTCCGAGTTTCGTATGAGGGGAATGTGGGCGAAGTGACAAGGCCGGATGAGGAAACCGGGGAAGCGCCGGTCCGTGACGACGCGGCCGACGCGAAGGCGACAGCAGGTTCCGCGGGGGCAGGTGCGGCGGTCGCCGGCTCGGTGGACACGGACCAGCCGCGGGCCGAGGACCCCGATGTCGGATTCACCCTGTCACCGCCCGAGCCCACACCCGATCCCGCCGCGGCCGCTCGTGCGATCGTGCACGAGATCGCCCGGGAACTGGCCGCGGTCGCGCCCGAGGGCTGGCACCGGGTGGACGCGGTGTTCGCTTCGACGGTGACCGCCGATGTCGGTTTCGCGGTCTTCTCCGATGAAGAGCAGCACGCTGTGCGGTGGAGTCCCGGTCCACACGTACTCGCGCTGGTGCGCGAACACCGGACATTGTCCGCCGCGCTGGGGGACGGACCGTGGTGGCGCCTGCTGCTGAGCCTCACCCGCGCCGGACAGCTCGAGGTCGACTACGACTACGGGGACGAGCCGTTTCCCGATGATCAGTTGTTCGCGCCCGATATCTACCGCGCCGACCTGGAAGCCTTTCCCCGCCGATCGCTTCCGGTGTGGCTGGCGGCATATCTGCGGCACGGCGACCGCCAGCAGCGGCCTCCCGGGGTGGCCGCCGCGCG
Source organism: Nocardia sp. NPDC050193 (assembly GCA_040674215.1). Taxonomy (GTDB): domain Bacteria; phylum Actinomycetota; class Actinomycetes; order Mycobacteriales; family Mycobacteriaceae; genus Nocardia. Next base: position 36,139 of record JBFARE010000024.1, read on the forward strand.
GGCGCGGGCGGACCGGCGGGCCGGTGTTTCCGGCCGCCGGGTCGGCGATCTTCCTCCCTTCCCGCTGATGGCCGCGCGCTGGGCGGTGTTGTGTGCGGCGTTCACCGCCGCGCGTTCGGAGTGGGGCCCGCGGCTGCGGCCGGGACTGCGCTGGTTCGAGGGAGCCACCCGAAGTGGGTCGTCCCTGCACGCGCTGCCTGCCGGACGCGCGGTGCTGTCCGGCGGTGTGTGGAACGCACCGGAACTCGATCGGGCCTACAACGGTGCGGACGAGTTGCCGCAACTGTTCCGAGGTGCACCGGACTGGGTCGCCGACCAGGTCCTGAACCACCGGGCGGGCGCCGGAATGCTCACCTTCTGCTACTGGTGGGACGGGCAGAGCTGGTATCACGGGGACTCCCCGGCCCCCGCGGTGATCACCGACGCTATTCCCGGTATGCGCGAGGCCGATACGGTTGCGCGGATTGTGACGGGTCTGCTCGGCCCCGAGCCCTCCGGCGAGCAGCGGGCGGCCGCCACGGACCTGGTAGCGGCGGCCGAGGCGGGACTCCTCACCCGGGCCGCACTCGCCCGGGTCTTTCCCGAGGACCGCGACTTCGACCTCGACGCCGCCTTCTATCAGCTGGTGATGGGCGGAGTGACCGCGCCGGAACCCCTTCCGGCCGAGGCAGCGCTCGACCGGGTCGGCCGGTACCTGATCGACAGCGACGCGGACACTTCCGGCTACTCCGTGGCGGAACTACGCGCGGAACGGGTGAATGCCGGGTGGATGGTATACGCCCCGGTGCCGCCCGGGGAGATCGCGGTCGGCCGGGCGATCTTCTATCTGGCCGACGACGGGGTGCTGGAGCGCTCGTCGTCGTCGGTGGCGCCTTCGCGCTACCTGCCCGATTTCGAACAGCGGTTCCACGAACGTAATCGCACGCTGCTATAACCCGCGGGCCGGATGCGCGTCAATACAGTTGGTGTCGTGTTCACGTACTGGACGGCGGCGCACCGAAACTTCGGTGGCCGTTCAGCGCGTGGTGGGCCGAGGGTAAGACTCGGCTGCGATCTTCGGTGGTGACCCGTGCTGTCGCCGGGCATCGGTGAGGAGGGCGTGCGCGAATGGAGTGCTCGGCGCCGATGCTCGACCGGGGTGGTGGTGATTGTGGGATCACCGTAACCCCTTCGTACGGCCGGAATGTAATCCGGCCGGGTGTTCGGTTGTGTGGCCCGGGGGTGGGAGTCCTGGGATCGGACGCCGGAATCGTAACGCTCTGGTGCCCAGCCGATCTCGAGTCGCTGTTCCCAGCATTGACGAGTGGCAGGACGCGGAACTTCGACGTGGCGGGAGTGTGAGGTATGGCCGGCGACGACCCGTGGGGTGCTTTCCGGGACCGGGCCGCGAGCGGCGGTGTGGCGTTCGAGGAAGCTGTCGCGCGGGACGCGGCGCAGTTCTGTGCCGATCTGATCAGCGTTTTCGATGTCGTCGACGGGGTCGCGCCGCTGCTGGTGCCGCTGACGAAGCTCGGACCGGAATCGTTCTCCGGCCCGGAGCGGCTGCGCGCGAAGTACGACGAGGTCGCCGGTGAGTTCGCCGACGACATCATGTCCGGGCATCGCCGGCGCGTCACCGATCTGGGCGAGGCCTTCGTACTGGCCGGAGAGCTCTATCAGGAAACCGACGCGGACGCGGCCGGCACGTTCTCGCGCATGGTGGACGACAGTATGGCGGGCTCGCTGGTGGAGCACGCGTTCTCGCATTACGACGACACCGACGGCTGGGTGGATGAGACTTACACCCTCGTTCCCGATCTCGGAAACTTTGCCGACGAGAACAACAAATTCACACTGCCCAGCGGACTGTCGGGGCTGCCCGGTAGCGCGAGCGCGGATGGATTCGCGGCGGAGGCGCCGCCGGCCGGTGGACTGAACTTCAACCAGTTCTGGTGGCTGGGTCAGGAGCTCACCGGCGCCTCCCAGTTCATCGCGGACAAGGCCACCTACTGGATCCGGATGAAGATCCAGCTGGATACCGGCTTCACGAATTTCGACCAGGGCATGCAGGGCCTGCTGGAGTCCGACCGCTGGAAAGGCCGCGGAGTCGAGGGGGCGACCACGGCGGTCCGGGCCTATCTCGGCAGCGGCAAGTATTTGATCTCGGCCATGCAGCAGCTCGGTGACAACCTGCTGAACGCGTCCCAGTGGGTCCAGAACACCGCGCTGGGCATGCCGGACAAATCATGGGCCCACACCCGTCAGGAAGGCGGCGACGCCGCTGTCCACCAGCAGGAGACCTTTGCACGGCAGGTCTATGCGAACTGGTACGAGCCCGGGGTCGAGCTGTCCTCCAGCGCGATTCCCGAACTCGTGAAGCCCACCGAGACCACCGGGCCCCCGGTGGACAATGGCGAACGCAACGGTGGGGGCGGCGGTGGCGGTGGGGGCGGCGGCGCGAACGGTGGCGGCGGTGCCGGTGGCGGGGGCGGCGGCCAGAACGGGCGGTACGAGCAGCGGCAGGCGGCGTTGCCGGAGATCGACCAGCAGCGTGCGGACCTGCTGGCCGCACAGCAGGATCTCGAGGAACAAGCGCAGGCGCAGCAGGCCGCGTTGCAACAGCAACAGCAGGCCCTCGAAAAGCAGCAAGAGACGCAACCGCTGCTGCAGGCGGCGCAGCAAGGGCTGCAGCAGCTCGGCCGGTTGGGTCAGGAGTTGTCCACCGCCGAGCAGCAGGCGCTACAGCAGGCCGGTATCACCGGGCTGCCGGGGATGCCCGCATTGCAGGACGCGGTGAAGAACTACCAATCGGCGTTGCAGCAGGCGGGCAAGCTGCCCCCCGGTCTGGGCGGTGGTGGTGCGGGCGGTGCCGGTGGTGGACCGGGCGCGGTCGCCACGAAGTCCCCGCAGGTGCCGAATGTGGAGAAGGCCGCCAAACTGTTTCCTCGCGCGTCCCTCGCCACAACGGTCGGCGGCGTGCAGTCCGCCGGTGTCACCGCGTCCTCGATGGGGCAGGGCGCGCCTATGGGCGGTATGCCGATGGGCGGTGGCGCGGGCGGCGCTGCCCAGGGCGGTCAGCAAAAGGACCACAAACGCGCCGATTACCTCGATTCCACCGAATGGCTGGAAGAAGGTATCGGTGAGCCCTCGGTCGTGGCGAAACCCGTGGTGGATCAGTGATCTCCATGGCGGGACCACAATTGTGGAGTTTCACCGATCTCGAGTTCCACGCCCTGTGGACGGGGGCCACCGGAGAGCTGGGGTTGCCCTTCCCCTTCCACTTCACCGCCCGCACCCTCGACCCGCAGAAGTTCCGGTTCGATCAGCGGCAGGCGCGTACGGAGCTGCGCGAGCGGCTGGGGGAGACGTTCGATCCGGTGCTCGATGCCCTGGCCCACCCCGATATCCGGGTGGTGCTCAGCGGCAGCGACCATCGCGAGGGCGAGGAGCCGCACAGTGTCGTGCGGCTGCTGGGCGCCCGCCGCGAATCGGCCGGATATGTCGTCTCCGCGCTGCCAGGTGAAAGCTTCTGGCACAGCGGCGGTTTCACCGTCACCGAATGCGACGCGGTGCGGCTGGCCGACGAACTGGTGGCTGAACTGCCCGGCGCGCCCGCCGGGAGCCGCGGCGAGACGGTGCTGCCGCGCCGCGCCGGGGTCCCGGATCAGGGGGAGGCGCGCCCCCGGAAGGTTCCCACCGTGCGCGATTCGTTCGCCGCGACGGAGTCCGAACGCGGGTCGGCGTTTCTCGCGGCGCCCGTGAGCTGTGTGGGGACGATCCACGTGGAGCAGGGTTCGTCGATCTACGGCCCGCGCGGTATCACCCGGCGCCGGATGGGCTGGCGGGACCTGCTCGATGACGGCAGGTATCTGATCCGCGAGGCCGCGACGCCGGTCGCCGCTCCCGCCGACACCGAGTTGCTGAAGGGGGCGATCAATTCGATGGTCGCCCAGGTGGTCAGGGTCATCAAGGACGAGCGCCGTCGGCGGTGAGCGGGCTCACCGCCGGCGGCCCTGCTCGTCCCATTCCCGGCTCGCTTCCAGCTCGCCGTGTTCCCCGAACAAGCTCTCCGCGGCGAGGCGACCGTTGGGATGCCACCGCCGGAACACCCCGCGCGGTTGCCCGCGATAGCTCTCTCCCTCCGATTTCAACCGTCCGTCGGGCCACCACTCCCGGGAGCTGCCGTGGCGTAATCCGTCGAGGTAGAACTCCTGGGACAGCAGCTGGCCGGGCACCAGCTCTTCGACCACCTCGCCGGTGAAGGGCTGCCCGGCGTACTCCAGTCGTAGGTCGGCGCTCACCGAGGTCGGGTCCTCGTTCAGGTCGATTCGCCTCATCGCGGATCTCCCGTGGGTCCGTGCACGCGGACAGAATATCGACGCACCGGGCGAAAACGGTGCATATGGCGGGAATTAGCGGTGTTCACTCGGCTTCCGCCGACAGGCGGGCGGGCCCGCGCGCCGCCCGAAGATGGATGACGATCGCGGGCCGGCGGACTGCGCGGACGCGGTCACCGGCCCATTGGAGGCGGGATATCTCGAAGGCTCCGCGGCCAGAAATGAATTTCGGCGGGGATCGAGCCCACCGGAACCCGACAGGTCCGGAAAGGTGACGCGGACAATGTGCCGATGAACAACGGTCGATGATTTCCGCAAATAGTCGTCCGGAACACCGCGATCCAGGTCCCGAAGGCTTGGGGGAGGGCCGATCGGCGTCGTCTCTCTCCATTTCCGGTAATCAGGTCCACATTCATCGCTGCATCGGGAAGGTGCGTCCGGCTATCCGCGGTGCGGCCATCACCGGACGATAACCGTCGGTTCATCTCCACGATCGATACTCGGACGAAGAAATGGTCCGGGTCATGAAAGGTGGCGTGCGCAGTGGAAAATGCGCGAGCATTACACCGCCGGGCCGCTCGGATGCCGGAGGAGGCCGCACGATGAGCGATTCCGATCAGGGGAGAACAGAATTTCCCACCGAGTTCGGTGCGCATTCGCTGACGGGGACGATTCGCGTGCGGACCACGGAAATGGGCTTGCCCGTCGCCATCTCCGTGGAACCCGCCCAGCTGCGCCGCGATCCGGACGCACTCGCCGGTGAGATTCTGCGGCTGTGCCGGCAATCGGCCGCGCGGGCCGCCCTGGAGCGGCGGAAACAGCTGCAAGAAGCAGGTTTCACCGCCGAGATGCTGCGCTCGACCGGACTGCCCACCGAAGTGGAGGTGGCGCGGCAGGAGATCGTCGACGAGCAGGACTACGACACCGAACCCGAGAGCTGGCTGCGCTCGGTCTAGGTGCCGCGGAATCCCCGCTCCGGAATCCGGATGCGGGAAAAATGAGCCGACAACAGGTCTCGAAACATGCGGAGGTGGACGTGGTCGAAACAATGGATGAACTCATCGCCCGAGTGCGGCAGCAGGTATATCGGCTCACCGATCTACGTGACGCGCTGGCCAGAATCCTGATCACCGAGACGTCATCCGACGGCACGGTAACCGTGGAAGTCGACGGGAATGCGTCGCTGACCGGACTGAGTTTCACCGGCGCGATCAGCAAACTCACCCCGGAGGAGTTCGAGAAAACGCTGGTCGATACCGCGCGAGCGGCAGCCCACCGGGCCCTCACCGAACTCGGTGCGTTGATCAACGAATTCAATGCGGAGAGCATGAGGTAGTCATCGAGTGTTCACCGCGCCGCGATCGCGGCCGAAGGTATCGAATGGGTAGCGTTGATTACGAAACATTGTGGGATGTTTCGGGATTGGACGAAGATATGAACAACATTCACGTTGTCCCGGACGCGGTTCGCCTGTACGGCAGTGAATCCGCGGCCATGGCCGCCGGAGTCGCCGCGGCCGGCGCGGTCGATCAGGCGGCGACGGTCGCCTTCGCGGCACCGGTGTTCGGGCTCATCGGTCAGGAATTCCTGGCGGCGTTCGCCTACGCCCAGGCCAATCACCTGTCCTCGGTGGCCGAACTCGCCGCCGTGCACGCCGGCACCGCGCTCACCGCGCACGAGGCCGCGACGAGCTACGAGATCGCCGATGCCGGTAACGCTACGAATATCGGCGCGGTGTTCCCGGGTTCATGAGCACTCCAGGAGCAGGTGCGGTCCCGCCTCCCGGCGCGGAAGCCCTCGACCCGACAGTGCTGGACCTGTTACGCGGCAGTGCGCTGGCGCCGATGCTGGACAGGCCGGTGAACGACATCCTGCACAGCATGGGTCTGCCGCCCCTGCCGGAACTTCCGGCGTTCGGCCAACTCCCGGATATGCCGCCGCTGCCGACGATCGATCTGAGCGCGCTGATGCGCCCGCTCACCGACCTCGCCTCGGCATTCGGCACCGGCCGATTCGACGCCCCGGCTCCGGGCGCGCCGGCGGACGAGTCGGCCACCCCGCGCGACGCTGCGACCGCACCGCCACCTCCGGTGGACCCCACCCAGGCGTTATCGCAGATATCGACCGTCATGCAGACGCTGCTGCAGGTCGCACCGTCGGCCCTGCAGGCGGTCACGGGCCTGTGGCAGGGGGCAGGGGCCACCCAGGCGGCGGAGAAGGCCGGGGCGGCCCAGGCGGACGCGGCCGCGCTGGAGGCGCAGAGCAACGCCGAGAAAGCGCATCTCGCCAAGGGCGCGACCAGTGTGGCGATCGGCGGTGCGGAGATGGCCGCGGTCATTGCCGCCTTCTCCGCCAAACTGGCGCTGGCTCCGCTCTACGCGACATCCGGTGGCGGAGCGGCATACCTGGTGGCCTCGGCGATCGAGGCGGCCGTCGAGGGGCTGGCCATCACTGCCAAGACCAAAACCGAACTCGGTATCGAAGCAGTGGGTATGACGCAGACCGGCGAGAAGGTCGCCATCACCAACGCGCCCACCGGTGTGGATCCGGCCGATCAGATGAACCAGCTCATGCAGCTGATCGGTATGGTCACGCCGCTCATCGGGACGGCCGGCCGGGCCGCGCAGTCGTGGGGGCAGTTGGCTGCCGCGAATCCCGCGCTGTCGGCGCCGAAGCCCGTCGACGCGCCGGTCGGCGCGGACGCTCCCGGCCGCCACGATCCGGATGAAGCACGTACCGGTGGTTTCGGCGGGGGTGGCGGTGGTTTCGGCGGAGCGGCAATGACTGCGGGCGCGCCCGCAGCGCCGCTCGGTGTCTTCCCGGGAACCCGGACCGCGGCGCCCGGCCCGCTCGGTGCGGTCGGCGCGCCGGGCGGTCTCGGCGGTATGTCGTCGGGTTCGGCCACCGGCGCGGCCGCGCACAACGGGACCACGAGTTCCGCCGCGACCGGCAGCGGCCCCGGTGTGATGCCGATGGGCGCGGGGATGGGTGCCGCCGCGGGCATGGCCCGCGACGGCGAGTCGGTGACCGACGGTTCGGCGCGCGGCATGGTCTCGGCCGAACACGGCGACGAAGTGGTCGGGGCGCTCGAAGGTATCGCGGTGCCGGTCGTCGGCGCGGCGGAAACAGCATCGGAACCACCGCCGGACAAAGAACTCACGCTCTGAGAGCACCGGCGAACAGCACACAGGAGGGTCTCATGAACAACGAGATGGGTGAGGTGTACGACGGCGTCCGGTTCGACCCGGCCGCCGCGGGCAAGGCCTCGTCGGGGCTGGACACGCTGGCCGACCGGCTGGCCGCCGATCTCCACGCGGTCGCGCAGGCGCTGATCGTGGTGCCGGCGGGAATCGACGAGGTGTCGGGGCGGGCGGCGCAGACCCACAACGATGTCGCCACCTCGTACCTGACCAGTGCGCAGGCCAGTGTGCAGGAGCTGCGCAAATTGGCCGCCACGCTGCGGCTGAGCACGACGCGGTTCAACGGTATGGAAACCGACAACGTCTCGAACCTCGGCGGCCCGAAGGCCTGACCGCGGCTTGTACCGGCGACGATCGAAGGGTATTGCGCAGCGATGATCGAACCACCGCAGCCCGGTTTCACCGGTGTGGTGTGGCCCGCGCGCCCGGCCGACCGGCTGGCCCGCGACCTCACCGCCGGCCCCGGTGCCGTGCCGATGGCCGAGGCCGTCCAGGCATGGGCCCGGCTGGCCGCGTCCTTCGGCGCGGCCGTGGTGGAGTACGAACGGCTGGTCCTGGAGATGCGCGGCGCCTGGGGTTCCGGGCGCAGTAGCGAAGTGCTGCAACGTATCTCCACCCTGCGGGACTGGCTGGTCGATGCGGCGGCCACGGCGACGGCCAATGCCGCGCGCTTCCAGGCGCAGGTCGCCGCCTACGAGATCGCCCGGCTGGCGATGCCGCATACCGCCGATATCGAACAGATTCAGCAGATCCAGCAGATGCTGGAATCGATCGGCGGCATGCTGGGGGCGCCGATCAGAGCAATCGCGGCCGAGACCGACCAGGACGCGGATATGGCCAAGGCCGTGGCGTCCCGGGTCATGGAGAACTACGAGAAGGCCACCGAACCGCTCGCGTCGTCGTGGCAGCAGCCCACGCCACCGGTGATCGCCCCGGATACCGCGCTGGCCGCCGAACACGCGGCCGCCGCGCCGGGCACGACCGCGCCGCCGCCGGGGGTGCGGGGCGGTATGCCCATGGGCGCGCTGGGAATCCCGGTGGGCGCGATGCCGATTCCCGCGGCGACGCCGCGGGTCCCGGTCGCATACACCGCGCCGGTCTATGCACCATCCGCGAGTGTGCCAGCGGTCCTACCGCAGAACGCGTCGGTCGCCGCCGGTGGTTCTTCTCATGCGGCGCCGCTCGCGCCGGGGGCGATGGGTGCCGCGAACACCGCCGCCGGTGGGCAGGACGCGCCCCGGTTCCCCCGGGCCGGCCTGACCGGTGACGAGGACGATCGTTTCGCCGGCACGGGCGAACTGCGGGCCGCGCCGGCGGTGCTCGGCGCGGTGGAGGCGCCGCCGGCGCGGGCACACGCCGGAGGTACACCGTGCGGACTCTGAGCAACGACGGCCTGCTCGCGGTCGCCGAGCGACTCGGCGTGCAGACGCTGCCCCTGGTGCTCGCCGCCGGACCCCGGCAGGACTCCTACGACGAATGGCGGGCGGCACGGGAACGAGCCGTGGCGGAATTGAACGACGCGGAGGTGTTCGACGCCGAGGGCGAGGTGGACACCGATCTGGCCGAGGCGTTGTACGTGCTCACGCAACCGGATCACGAGCTGGTGGCCCGCGGTTACGGTCCGGAGCACACCCTGCGTGGATGCGTGGCGAGCCGGGCGCAGCGGTACGCGGTGGCGATCCGCACCGGGGACAGTTTCGATATCGGGACCGTCTGGTGCGATGGTTCGCCCGCCGCGCTGGTGCGGCCGCTCCTGGACGCGCTCGGGCCGGGCGAGCCCGCCGCGGTCGGTGGATTCAGCGCGCCGGCCGACGAACTCGCCGACCGCCTGAACTCCGCCGAGACCACCGGCGACTACGTGGACGCCCTCTACGCGCTGGGCGTACCCGACCGCGACGCCACCCTGCTCGGCTCGGCCCTCGGCGGCTGCCAGGCCTACACCGAGATCGTGGCCTACAGCCACGCGGACGGTCGCACCACCCGCGCCCCCGGCGCGGTCGTCGTGTACGACACCGGACGTGGGCGGATCGCTGCCGCCCCCATGGTTTCGCCGGACCGGCAGGTCTGGTCGACGGTCACGACGGGCAGTGACCATCGGGTCGTGCAGGCGGTCGCCACGATGCTCGAGGGGCTGCCCGGGGGGAGGTGGCCGACACCGTAGTTCTCCCGGTGCTAACCCACCGTCTCTGCCTCTCGGGATCGTCGGATCTCGGCACGAAAACGAACGCACGAAAGGAACCCAACAATGGCTACACAGGGTGTTGATCTCGATCTCGAGCTGGTCAAGAAGGCAACCGGCGAGATGTACCAGGCCATCGAAAATCTGCGGCTGTCGGTGAAGGCCGTGGATTCGGCCGGCGATGCCGCGCGCGCCGGCTGGAAGGGCGATGCCAACGCGTCGTTCGTCACCACCTCGCAGGCCTGGAGCGACGAATCCGATCGGCTGAACCAGAAGCTCGACGAGCTGACCAAGGCCACCGAAGACGCCACCCAGACCATCCTGGGCATGGACGAGGACGCCTTCATCCCCGGCGGCGGCTACACCAGCCTCTGACCAGCTGGCACGGCAGTTCCACCTATCCACTCCACCGATAAGGAATTGGGATCATGAGCGATATCTTGTACGACAAGCCCACCATGGAGGCTTTGTTCGACTCGCTGAAGACCGAGGGCAGCAAGATCCAGGGTGAGATCGAGGCCCTGGCCACCGCCAAGGACAACTTCCTCAACGCCATGGCCGGCCAGGGCGCCCAGGAAGGGTTCCAGACCGCCCACGGCGCGGTGAACACCGAGCTCGAGGACACCCTCACCAAGCTGGATCAGCTCGCCGCCGCGGTGGAGAACGCGCTGCACCGCGCGCTCGAAACCGATAAGAAGATCGGCGACGGCTTCGCCGCTTTCGGCTGATCGGACCACAACACAAATCGAACGGCCGGCTGGATCGGATGAGGATCCAGCCGGCCGTTCTCGCGCAAGCGGTGTATCAGCGGGCGGCGAGCGATTCGCCGATGTAGTGCATCTCCTCCTGGGTCGTCACCATGTTCACCGTCGTCGTCACCGCAGGGGTGCGGACGGTGACCCGGTTGGGGGCGTCGGGATCCTGGATGAGCGAGACATCCGCGTCGATCGACCCCGGTGGGTCGTGTGGCTGCCGGACGTGCACGATGGTGGCCCCACCCGCGTGGGAGACCGGGTCGACACCGTCGAACACCAGCACCGTGGTACTCGGATAGGGCGCGGTGGGCAGCGGCGGCGGGCCGGGCGGGTGATAGCTGGCGCCCGCCGCGCGGGGCGCGATGGTGAGGATCTGTGGGGCGTCCAGATTGCGGACCAGGGTCTGCCAGGCCTCGGGCCGGGAGGTGTGCACGATGGCGTGCGCACCGAGTCCGGTGGCGCGCAGGATGACCTGCTGGGCGAGATCCAGTGTCCCGATCACCTCGAGCTGGCGGGTGCCCTCGCCGATGAGCGGTACCGCGATCCCCTGGCCGCGGTCGTCGGCGCCGATGAGCTGGCCGCAACCGGCGGTCGGCACGGTGAACTCGGCGAGCGCGGCGAGCGTGCCGCGGTAGGCGACGTCCCGTCCCCAATGACCGGTGTAGCCGACCGGCAGCGTATCGAGCAGGATGCGCAGTTGGTTCCCGTAGAGCTGACGTAGCCCCGGCAGTGGTGGTTGCTCGGGCGGTTCGACGGTGTCGAAGCGGACGACGGCATTGAGCACCACGGTTTCGGCCAGTTCGGTGTGCGGGTCGTTGCGGCCGATACCCGGCCGCAGCCGCAGGGTGACCGTGGTGGACAGGCTGGGGACCGCCCAGATGTCGGCCAGTCCGCGTGGGCCCACCATATCGGCGCCGATCTGATATTGGGCGAGATATCGCCCCTGGGCATCCAGCCATTTCGGGGATTCGGTCAGCTGATCCACGGAGAAACCGTGGGTCAGCTCACGGACCGCGGTGTTCATCTCGGTGGCGGTGAGTACCGAGGCCGCGATATCGTGCGCGGCCAGCCGGTTCGCCACTCGCCGCGTGGCGATGATGGCGGCGCGTAGTGCGCCGGTACCGCCACCACCGCGGTTGTCCACCGCCTCGGCGTTGGCCAGCGGGTCCAGCCGCAGCACCAGCCAGCAGGTGCGATGGGCGATGGCGGGGAGCGGACCGAGGATCCGGTCGTAGAGATGTGCGGCGATTCCGGTTCCGGCGGTCCGGGCGCCCGTGCTCACCACATCGATACCGGCCAGGGTCAGATCGAATTGGTCCAGGCAGCGTGCGATCTCGGGCAGCGGCAACAGTTGTTCGGTGCTGAGCGAACCGGGGCGCAGCAGGGTGAGCGTGTCCGGCGGCGGATCGATACGCAGCATGGTGAGTAGCAGATCCCCGTCCCAGCGCACCCCGTGCCCGCCGCCTTCGGGCAGCGGGACATCGAAGGCCGCGGCACGATCCAGGCGTTCGGCCGTGACCTTCCCGCGCCGGGCCACGGCGCCGGCGATCCGGGCCACCGCGGTGCGGCCGCCGATCGGCGTCAGGCCGGCCACCGCGGTGGCGGCGCCCGCGCCCAGGGAATACCAGGCCGAATCGCTGAATGCGAGGACCAGCCACGCGATGAATGCCGCGAAAAGAATTCCGGGCACGACTATTCGAAGGGGAAAAATTCGGAACAGCCAGAATTCCGGGTCCCGCAAAGTGTCGTAGGCCGATCGGCGAATATCTGTCGAATCCCCGGAAACAACTTCTTCCGGGATCTCGCCGACCCGCGGTGCGGAGTTCATCGTCTCGTTCACTGCTGTTAGTTCCTGCCTCGGTGGCAGGCCCCTCGGTGAGCCACCAGGGATTCCACCGATTCGGGCCGACGTAACCATCGGGAATTACGGTACCGTGTCGACAGAGATCACGGTCGATAGCTCGATGGAGTCCTGAGTGCCAGCACAGCTGACTACCCGTGCCCAGGTCAACGGGTACCGTTTTCTGTTGCGTCGTCTCGATCACGCGCTGGTGCGCCGCGATGTGCGGATGCTGCACGATCCGATGCGCTCCCAGATCCGTTCGCTGTTGGTCGGCCTGGTGCTGGGCATCCTCATCATCGCCGGTGCCGCCATCCTGGCGTTCCTGCGTCCGCAGGGCGCGATCGGGGACGCGCTCATCGTCTCCGGTAAGTCCAGCGGCGCCCTGTATGTGGTGGTGCAGAAGGAGGACGGCAGCCGGACGCTGCATCCGGTACTCAATCTGGCCTCCGCGCGCTTGATCACGGGCAGCGATGCTGAACCGCACGCGGTGAAGGACGACAAGCTGGACTCCCTGCCGCGCGGTCCGCTGCTGGGCATTCCGGGAGCGCCCGCCGCGCTGCCCGGGTCGGCGCAGGGCGGCGATTCGTACTGGTCACTGTGCGAGTCCATCGAACTGTCCGCGGGCGGCAGCGCCGCCTCGGCGGCGGGGGCGACGACGACGGTGATCGCCGGCCGGCCCGAACTGACCGATCGCGTCCGGGCCGCCGGCTCGGCCGAGGCGCTCCTGGCGACCCGGGACGGTAAGACCTACCTGATCTACGACGGTAAACGCGCGGAGGTGGACCCCAATGATTCGGTGCTCTCGCGGGCGCTCGAACTGCCCGGTCACCGTCCGCGCCCGGTCGGCACCGGATTCCTGGGCGCCACCACCCAGGTGCCGCCGCTGAAAGCGCCGGTCATCGACCGCGCGGGCGAGCCGGGCCCGGGGCCGCTGGCCCGGATTCCGGTCGGCGGCATCATCTCCGTGGCCGGGGTGGGCCGGGACAGCAGCCCCGAGATGTTCGTCGTCCTGGCCGACGGCGTGCAGCCGGTGTCGCCGTTCGCCGCCGAAGTGATCCGGTACGCCGATTCACAGGGGATGAGCCAGGTCGAGGTCATGCCGCCCGATGTACTCGACGAGGTGCCTGTGGTGACGCGGTTGCCGATCGCGGACTTCCCGGGCGAAATCCCGGAGATCGTGGAAGCCGAGGACGGGCCGGTCACCTGTATCGCCTGGTCGAAGTCGCCGGGCACCGCACCGGCGGGTGCGGGGACCGGCGACGGGCCGGGCGAGCGGGCCACGGTCGGACTGCTGATCGGGACGCGTTTGCCCATCGCCGAATCCGCCGCTCCCGTGGAACTGGCCACCGCCGACAGCAGCGGCGACCGGGTGGACGAGGTGTATCTCGCTCCCACCCATGGGGAGTACGTACAGATCACCGGCCTGGAACCGGGCAGTCCCCGGCGCGGCAGCCTCTTCTACGTGGCCGACAACGGTATCCGCTACGGTGTGCCGGATCCGGCCACCGCGGGGGTCCTGGGCCTGGGCTCGACGCCGCATCTCGCGCCGTGGGCGATTATCGGCCAACTCGTTCCCGGACCGACATTGGATCCGCGAGAAGCGCTGGTCAGCCATGATTCCCTGACCGAACGCTGAGTCGCGCCCACCGGCGACCGAGCCCGACCGGCCGGTGGACGCGATCAGTTCGGGTCGGTCCAGCCGATGTTCAGGGAATCGAGGATGGTGCCCAGCGCGAGCCGCATATCGGGTTCCTCGATACGCCGCAGGACCGCCTCGTCGATATCGGTGAGATCCAGTGATTCGTCGTTGGCCAGCCGGAACTCGCGTTCCTCCTCGGCCGCCTCGATCACATTGCGGATGAAGCGACCGTTACCGGCGAGATCCACGCCGCGCCGGGGTTGCCCGCTCTGGTCGGTGCTCTCCATGGCATACAGGTGGTCACAGGCCCGGATCAATACCTTCAGTGCGTCCTCGGACAGATCCGAGTCACGCTTCTTCGCGATGACCTCGCCGATCTGCCCCAGCTCGGTGGCGTTGTAGGACGGGAACTGCAAGCGTTTGGCGAAACGCGAGGCCAGACCGTCGTTGGCGGCGAGCAGCCGGTCGATCTCACCGTCGTATCCGGCGATGATGACCACCAGGCGGTCGCGGTCGTTCTCCATCCGGGCCAGCAGGGTGTCGACGGCTTCGCGGCCGAACGCGTCACCGCCGGAGAGCCCGGATTGGATCAGGGTGTAGGCCTCGTCGATGAAGAGGACGCCGTCCATGGCACCGTCGATCAGTTTGTTGGTCTTGATGGCGGTGCTGCCCAGATGTTCGCCGACGAAATCGGCGCGCTTGGCCTCGATCATCTTCTCGGTCTCGAGCAGACCCAGACCGCAGTAGATCTTGGCGACCACCCGGGCGATCGTGGTCTTACCGGTACCGGGCGGGCCGGTGAACGCCAGATGCTGCCCACGCGGCACACTGGCCATTCCTTTCTCCGCCCGGATCTTGGCCAGCTGTGCGGTCGACTGCAGCTTGGCGACCTGGGTTTTCACCGATGCCAGCCCGATCTGGGAATCCAGTTCGGCTCGTGCCTCCGCCAGCGTCTCCTTGGCCCGGTCCTGGACCTCGGCCCGGTTCATCTGTTCCATCGTCGGTGCGGAGGCCGGATCCCATTTGTCGGTCCGCGCCTCGATCACCTCGCGGTTGGTGACGGTGATCCGGTAGGTGCGGTCGCGCATGGCCGCGGCGTTCGCCTCGAAGTCCGGTGCCTGCGAATAGACCTTCTCGAACAGCGCCTGCGCCTGTCCCTCGCTGCCGGTTTCGCGCAGGCACAGGCCGCGGCAGAACATGGCGGTGGAGCGGGCGGCGGGAATCGGCCCCTGCTCGGCGGCCGACATCCGGCGGATGGATTCGGCGAACAGGCCGAGCTGGGCGCAGGCCGTGCCGACCATGACGTGCGCGCCGGCCGCCAGGTACGGGTCGTCCCATTCCGCCGAAGCCGCCAGCACGGTCATCACATCGGGCCAGCGCTGCGTGGTGTAATGCAGCACACCGCGGACGTAGGCCGCGATCCGGTTGTCCGCCTCGCGTTCCCCTTCGCCGAGCTGCTGACCCCGGCGGTAGGCGTCCAACTCGTTCAGGACGCGTTCGGCCTCGTCGAAATCCTTGTCGGCGATCAGCTGGGCCGCCCAGGCCAGCGAGATCTCGGTCCGGCTGGACAGCGGATAGTCGATGTAGAGGCCCGGCTGGAAGCGGCCCGCGAGTTCCCGGAGCTGCAGACCCACCCGGCGCTGTTCGCGATGAAGCGTGGCATCACAGGTCTTGTACAGGTTGAACAGCACGTCCTTGGTGAGCTCCCCGGCGGCCGCACGGCCCAGCCACGCGTCGCACATCCCCGGATCCCATTCGGTGGCCCGCTGGAACGCCAGCTTCGCGTACTCGAGGTCGCGTGCGGACTCCTGCCCTTCGATGGACAATCCGAGCGACAGAACCCCGGCGTCGAATGCGCGTTGTGCTTGGCGGTTGCCGGTCATTGCAGGCGCTCCCCGAATTCTTGGATCGGCGTGAAGAGAACGTTATCTGGATACCAGAGTACCGATCGCGCCCGCTTCGGCGCTCCGTTACATTGGGTGCAGTCGCCGGGGTACCGGCACCACGAAGTCACCCGAGCGAGAGTTCACGAAGAGTGCCGAACTTGTCTACGCAGTCCGTGTTCCGCGGTTCACTGCCTGTCGGAATATGAAAAACGGATGGCGGATTGATGGTATGTCGACGGCCGGGGCGTGAGATGCCGAGCGAGATATGGGTGGGGAGATGAGTACACCGGTCGAGTCGCCGAGCGCGAGCCGCGCGCAGGAACCGGAATTGAGCAGGGTATCGGTCATCGGTGGTAACACCCAGGTCGACGTGGGCCTGCCCGCGACGGTACCGATCGCCGGTTTCATCGGCGAACTGGTGGCCCTGATCGAATCACGCACCCCGAACCTGCCGGACTCCGAAGAGGACGCGGGCCCTCTCTCCGCTCAGCACTGGACACTGGCCCGGCTGGGCCGTGAGGCGATCGCGCCGAGCCGCACCCTCAATGAGGCCGAGGTCTACGACGGCGAACTGCTGGTGCTGCGCTCGGTGTCCGCCAAGGAAGCCCCCGCGCTGTTCGACGATGTCATCGACGCGGTGTCCCGGCTCACCGCCGAGGAGTTCACCGGCTGGTCCGGTGTCTCCGCGCGCTGGATGGGTCTGGTGGTCTCGGCGCTGACGGTGCTCACCACGCTGGCGGTCCTGGTGGTCTCCCGTGGTGCCGGCGATCCGCTGGCCCCGGCATTCGCGCTGCTCGGTTCCGGCCTCGCCGCATTGGTCGCGGCGGGGATCACCGCGCGTAGATACCGCGACGAACTCACCGCTTCCTGGCTTTCCGCCGACGGGTTGATGCTGCTGTTCGGCGGCGCGGCACTGCTCGTGCCGGGCGCGCTGGGTAGTCCGCATCTGCTGCTGGGCAGTTCGGTGCTGCTGGTGGCCGCGATACTGGGCTACCGCCTCACCGGGGTCGGCGCGACGCTCTTCTCCTGCGCCGCCGCCTCGGCGGTGATCGCGCTGGTGACCGCTGTGGTCTATCTGATCTGGCATCCCGGATTACCGAAGGTGGCCGGCGGACTGCTGGTCGCCGGCATCATGATCCTTTCGATGGTCCCGCGGTTGGCGGCGCTGCTGGCCCGGCTGCCGATCCCCCCGGTACCCACCGCGGGCGCCGCCATCGACCCGGCCGATCACGAACCCCGCCCGACCATCGAGGGTATCGGCGCCATCGGTGCCACGGCCCTGCCGTCGGCCGCCGGCCTGGGTGAACGCGCCCGGGCGGCCAACCGGTTCCAGACCGGCCTGATCGGTGCCTGCACCGCGAGCGCGGTCATCGGCGCATTCGGCGTCGCCGACCCGCTGGGTGCCTACCGGTGGCAGGGCATCACCCTGGCGGTGATCACCGTGATCATCCTGGCGCTGCGTGGGCGTTCGTTCGCCGACATCACACAGGCCGCGACCCTGATCGGCGGCGCCTGTGTGACCTTCGTGGCGTTGGTCGTCGGATTGTCCTTCGGCAACGGCGATCTCGTCCTGGCCTGTGCCGCGATCCTGCTCGCCTTCACACTCGGCGTGATCGGGTTCGGTGTGATCGGCCCGCATATCGAGGTCACCCCGGTGGTCCGCCGGGCGATCGAACTTTTCGAATACGCGCTGATCATGGCCGTGATTCCGCTGGTGCTGTGGGTGATGGGGATCTACGGCGCGGCCCGGAATCTGAGCATATGAGTCCTCGCCGGCCGCGTCGGGGCCTGCTGCGGACGCTCTGTGCCGCCGGTGTACTGGGTGCGACGGTGGCGCTGCCCGGTCCGCACGCCGGGGCGATCCCGCAACCGGCGATCGATCCGGGGGCGCTGGGCGCGGCCCAGGCGATCAGCGGCCGGCCCGCGCCGCTCGAACCCACCGAACAGCGCGCGGTGTGTGCCGAACCGCTGCTCACCGGCGCGCCCCCGAGCGAACCGCCGATGGCGCAGCAGGTGCTCGATCTGCCCGCCGCCTGGCAGTTCAGCCGTGGCGCCGGCCAGAAGGTCGCGGTGATCGATACCGGCGTGAACCGGCATCCGCGGCTGCCCCGGCTGCAGCCTGGCGGCGACTATGTATCCGATACCGACGGCACGGTCGACTGCGACGGGCACGGCACCCTGGTCGCCGGGATCATCGGCGCGCAGCCCGTCGCGGACGACGCCTTCGCCGGAGTCGCGCCCGACGCGGAGATCCTGGCGATCCGCCAGCTGAGCCTGGCCTACGAGAAGAAGGACAACAACAACCGCGACGCACCCGGCCGGATCGGCACCGAGGGGTACGGCACGGTGCTGACTCTCGCGGGCGCGGTGGTCCGGGCCGTGGACATGGGCGCTACCGTCATCAATATCTCCGAGGTGGCCTGTACCCGGGCCGGGCTCGATACCGCCGACGGCGCGCTCGGCGCCGCCGTGAAATACGCCTACGACCGCAATGTGGTGGTGGTGGCCGCGGCCGGCAACCTACAGAGCGGCGGCGCCTGCGAGACCCAGAACTCGGGTTCGGGCTGGGGTTCGGTCGCGACCGTGGCCAGCCCGGCCTGGTTCTCGCCGTATGTGCTGGCGGTGGGGTCGGTGGATCCCAACGGGCAGGTCTCCGAACTCTCTCTGCACGGGCCGTGGGTGCAGGTGGCCGCCATCGGCCGCAATATCGTCTCGCTGGACAGCAAACCCGGCGGCACGGGACTGGTCGACGGGGTGCAGACCACCGAGGGTATCCGTTCGGTCGAGGGCACCAGCTTCGCCGCGCCGTACGTGGCCGGGCTGGCCGCGCTGGTCCGCTCCCGATTCCCCGAACTCACCGCCGCGCAGGTGATGGACCGGATCATCCGGACCGCGCACGGCCCGGGAACAGGGCGGGACGACAGGATCGGGCATGGACTCATCGATCCGCTGGCCGCACTGACGGCCGAACTCCCGGTGGAACCGGTGAGTGTGGGCGCGGCCGTCGGCAAACCCATCGCGGCACCGGTGCATCCACCCGGACCCGATCCCCGCCAGCGCTGGATCGCGATCGCCGGGTCGGCGATCTGCCTTGCCGGTCTCGCGATCGGGGCCGCCGTGGCGTATCCGTTCCGCCGGCCCCGGCGCGACCCGGACCTGGAATCGGGCCTGGAAGCGGACCCTTAGCGCGGCACCCACTCATACGTTCGTCGCCGATCGAAGAAGGAACCATGGCTACCGAAGGTTTCGTGCGCCGTCCCCGTATCGCCCCGCCCCGGGCTCCCGGCGGTGAGGTCGCGCTGACCGCGCCTCCGGAGGTTCCGCGTGCGATTCCGGCGCCGCTGATGATGAAGATCATGCCGGTGGTGATGGTGGTCGCGGTGATCGGCATGATCGCCATGATGGCGATGATGGGCCGCAACCTGCTCGCCAACCCCTTCATGATGATGTTCCCGATGATGATGATCATGTCGATGGTGGGCATGATGGCCGGGTATCGCGGCGGCGGTGGTAAACGCGCGGTCGAACTCAACGAGGAACGCAAGGACTACTTCCGCTATCTCGACCAGGTCCGCCGCGATGTGCGCCGCACCGGCGGGAAACAGCTCGAATCACTGGGTTGGAGTCATCCCGAACCCGCCGACCTGCTGTCGCTGGTGGGTACCCGCCGAATGTGGGAACGCCGGCCCAACGACCCGGATTTCGGTCATGTCCGGGTCGGCGTGGGCAGTCATCGCCTGGCCACCAAGCTCGCCCGTCCGGAGACGGGCCCGCTCGAGGATCTGGAGCCGGTGTCGACCGTCGCGCTGCGCCGGTTCGTGCGTACGCATTCTGTGGTGCACCAGTTGCCGACGGCCGTCTCGTTGCGTGCTTTCCCCGCCATCAATATCGGTGGCGATCCGGCGGAGTCGCATACGCTTGTGCGCTCGATGCTCATGGAGCTGACGACCTTCCACGGCCCCGACCATCTCGCCGTCGCGGTGGTCTGCAGTGATCCCGACGCACCGGTCTGGTCGTGGGCGAAATGGCTGCCGCATCTGCAGCACCCGACCCAGCGTGACGGTATGGGCTCGGTTCGGATGATGTACCAGTCGCTCGGCGAACTCGAGACCGCGCTGTCGGCGGAATTGATCGAGCGCGGCCGGTTCATGCGCAATCCGCAGCCGACCCAGGGCCGGCTGCACCTGGTCGTCGTCATCGACGACGGCTACGTCAGCGGCAACGAACGGCTGGTCGCGGAATCGGGCCTGGACTCGGTGACCGTGCTGGACCTCACCGCACCCGAGACCGGTCTCGCGGTCCGGCGCGGCCTGCAGCTGGTCTGCGCGAATTCGGAGGTCTCTGCGAAGAGCGCGGCCGGTGTCGAACGTTTCGCCACCGCCGACGAGGTCAGTATCGCCGAGGCCGAGGCGTTCTCTCGGGCCCTGGCCCGGTATCGTCTCGCGACCGCGGCGCAGATCGTCAGCCTGGGGGAGGGCACCACGGCCGATCCGGGGTTGATGGCGTTGCTGAAGATTTCCGATGCCGCCCAGATCGATCCCGCCCGGGTGTGGCGTCCGCGTACCGCCCGGGAGCGGTTGCGGGTGCCGATCGGTATCACCCCCGACGGCACTCCGGTCGAAATCGATATCAAGGAGGCTGCGGAGAACGGCATGGGCCCGCACGGTCTGTGCATCGGGGCCACCGGTTCGGGTAAGTCGGAATTCCTGCGCACCCTGGTGCTCTCGCTGGTCACCACGCATTCCCCCGATGCGCTGAACCTGGTGCTGGTCGACTTCAAGGGCGGTGCGACCTTCCTGGGTCTGGACCCGCTGCCCCATGTCGCGGCGGTCATCACCAACCTGGAAGAGGAACTCTCCCTGGTCGACCGTATGAAGGACGCCCTGGCCGGTGAGATGAACCGCCGACAGGAACTGCTGCGGTCCTCCGGTAATTACGCCAATGTCACCGATTACGAGAAGGCCCGCGCCGCCGGTGTCCCGCTGGATCCGCTGCCCGCCCTGTTCGTCGTGGTCGACGAGTTCTCCGAACTGCTCTCCCAGAAGCCGGATTTCGCGGAATTGTTCGTGATGATCGGACGGCTGGGCCGCTCGCTGCACGTGCACCTGCTGCTGGCCTCGCAGCGTCTCGAGGAGAACAAACTGCGTGGACTGGAATCGCATCTGTCCTACCGGATCGGCCTGCGTACCTTCTCCGCCAACGAGTCCCGTGCGGTGCTGGGTATCACCGACGCCTACCATCTGCCGAGTGTTCCCGGCTCGGGCTATCTGAAGAGCGACGCCTCCGACCCGTTGCGGTTCAACGCCAGCTACGTCTCCGGCCCGTACGAGGCGCCGCAGGGCGCGGCGACCGGCGAGGACGGCAGCCCGGTCGCCCGGCAGCGTCCGGCCGTGTTCACCGCGGCGCCCGTGGACATCCCCGAGGCCGAGATCGCCGCCGCGGCGGGGCCGGCTGCCGCGCTCAACCCGCTGCTCGAATTGCCGCCCCCGCCGTCGGAGGTGGGTGCGGGCGCCCTGGACGGCGAGGGCGTGCCGGACTCGCTGCTCGATGTCGTCGTCAAACGGCTCACCGGGCACGGCCGGCCCGCGCACGAGGTGTGGCTGCCGCCGCTGGACGAATCGCCGACGGTGGATATGCTGCTGCCCGACCCGGATTGGCGCTCGCCGGTCAATCGGCACGGTCAACTGTGGATGCCGATCGGCGTCATCGACAAGCCCTACGAGCAGCGTCGTGATGTGCTCACCATCAACCTGGCCGGCGCGCAGGGCAATGTCGCGGTCGTCGGTGGTCCGCAGTCGGGCAAATCGACCACGCTGCGCGCCATCATCATGGCCGCCGCCGCCACCCACACCCCCGAACAGGTGCAGATCTACTGCCTGGATTTCGGTGGCGGCAGTATGGCCGGGCTGGTGGGTCTCCCGCATGTCGGTTCGGTGGCCGGCCGGTTGGACGGCGACCGGGTGCGCCGGACCATCGCCGAACTCACCTCCCTCATGCGTCAGCGCGAGGAGCGGTTCGCCGAACAGGGCATCGAGTCGATGGCCGAGTACCGCCGTCGTAAGTTCGCGGCCCTGCAGCAGGGCATCGCCGATCCCTTCCCCGATGATGCCTTCGGCGACGTCTTCCTGGTGATCGACGGCTGGATGGCCATTCGGGAGGAGTTCGAGGTTCTCGAAGCACAGATCAATGCTATTGCCGGACAGGGGCTTTCGTTCGGTATTCACCTGCTGATCGGTGCCTCGCGCTGGGCCGAGATCCGCCCGGTGGTCAAGGACCAGATCGGTACCCGGATCGAATTGCGCCTCGGTGACCCCTCCGACTCGGAAATGGGCCGCCGGGTGGCGCACCAGGTTCCGGTGGGGCGCCCCGGACGCGGTCTCACCGCCGACCATCTGCATATGCTCATCGCGCTGCCGCGACTGGATTCCGACTCCGGCACGGGTAATCTCGCCGAGGGGGTGGCCCGGGCCCGGGCCGAACTCGGGCAGCTGTACCCGAACCGCCGTGCGCCCGAGGTCCGGATGCTGCCGTTGAAGTTCGAGCGTGCCGACCTGATCGAGCAGGCCCGTTCCCACGGCATCGAATCCGATGCCACGAAGGTCGTGGTGGGGCTGGGCGAATCCGAATTGCAGCCGCTGGTACTGGATTTCAACACCGAACCACATTTCATGGCATTTGCGGACGTGGAATGCGGTAAGACCACCCTGTTGCGGAATATCGTCATGGGGATCACCGAGAATTCCACCGCCGAAACGGCCCGGTTGATCATGATCGATTATCGGCGCACCATGCTCGGTGTCGTCGAGGGCGATCAGCTCGCCGGATATTCGACCTCCTCGCAGACGTGTGCGCCGATGATCAAAGAAGTCGCCGCCTATCTGGCCAAACGCATTCCCGGATCCGATATCACCCCGCAGCAGCTGCGGGAGCGCAGCTGGTGGAGCGGGCCGGAGATCTACATCGTGGTCGACGACTACGATATGGTCGCCGCCGGCAGCGCCAACCCGTTCCAGCCGCTGATCGAATTCCTCCCGCAGGCCCGTGATATCGGTATGCATCTGATCGTCGCCCGCCGCATCGGTGGAGTGTCCCGCGCCCTGTACGACCCGATCCTGGGCACCATGAAGAACATGTCGGTGGACACGCTGATCATGAGCGGATCCAAGGACGAGGGCAAGCTGATCGGCGATGTACGGCCCACCAAGCTGCCGCCGGGACGCGGCACGCTGGTCTCGCGCAGCCGCGGTATCGAGATGGTGCACATCGCCCATCTCGATCCGCTGTGAGGCCGCTCCGCAGCGTTCCCGGTCGAAACCCCGTTGCGGCTCAGCCGGATACCGGCAGCACGATCGGGCCACCGGCCAGCTGGGTCAGCGGCACACCGGTCGGAACGCCGAACATGGGGCCGTCCAGCAACCAGTCGTCGACATGCCGTTCGAACAACGCACACGAGGGGCTCGCAGCGTTCGGGTCGGCGACGCGGGCCAGCCGGAACCCGGCCCGCCGGTAGTAGGCGTGCAGGTCCGTGTTGGTCGTCCACGCGTCCAGCCGTACCCAATTCCGGTCGTGCGCTCGGGCCAGCGCCGCCGCGTGCGCGAGTAGCCGCCGCCCGACGCCGGACCCCGCGAAGCGGAGATCCACGATCAGATAGTGCACGATGAGCGCGTCCGTCAGTTCGGCGCGGGTCCACAGTTCTCGGTCGGCGCGGTCGTTGACGGTGATCGTCCCCGCCGGTTCACCGTTCACCTCGGCTATCCAGGTCTCCCACGCCGCGACCGACCGGGCCACGGCGCGCGCGAAGTAGTCGATGGACAATCCGGACGCCTCGGTCGACCATTGGTCCGAGCCGCGGGCGGCCAGCCAGGACGAGCGTTGTAGCCGCAGGCGGCGGATCAGGTCCAGGTCATCGAGGTCGGCCGGCCGAATCTGCACCGTCATGGGCTAGAACCATATCTCCGACCGATCGGTCTGATCCAGTACCCCACGGATCACCGCGATCCCGGCCGCATCACCGAGCTCGTAGGCCAACCGGTTGCTGGCCGCGATGGAACGGTGACGGGTCACCCGGGTGACCCGGTCGTGGTTCGCCCCGATCCGCAGATGATCCAGCAGCACCGTGCCCATGGCGACACCGAGCACCGCCGCCTCCTCGGCATTCGCCGGCCGCGCGACCAGCGAATCCCGGTGCGCGGTCTCGGCCTGTCCGCGCTCGGCCAGCCGGCGGGTGGTGCCCTCCGGAATATCGTGCGGAGAATCTATCCCGGTGGCCTCGGCCAGATCCCGGGGATAGAAGCTCACCTCCCACGACCACGGTTCGTTGTCCAGGTACTGCACAACGGTCCGGGCCAGCACCCACGAATCGACCGGAACTCCCAGCCACTGCGCGACACGCTCGTCCGCCGGTTCCATTCGCGCGCTGAACTCCTTGGTGGGTACCCGGCCCGCGGCGCGCGCGATCTCGGAGAAGATATCGTGGGCGGCTCGCGGTCGATCGGGGCGGATATGGTCGGTGACCACGGACTCCAGCACTTCGCGGCTGCGGACGATGGTGCCCCGGGAGGTAGCCGTATAGACGAGATTCTCGGTGACCAGCACCTGGATCGCATTACGTGCGGTGGTGAGCGAAACCTGCATCTGCTCGGCCAATTCGGCGTGACTGGGCAGGCGTTCCCCCGGTTGCCACTTGCCTGCTCGTATCTCCTCGCGGAGGTGGTCCGCGATCCGTCGATACGTCGGACCGTCCACCATCGTGCTCCTCGGGTGGTCGCCAGGTAACGAAGTGTACGCTTTTCGTGTCCAGGGGGGCCTGTATCGCTTGACAGTAGCCTTCCGCGGTTTATTGTAATCAACGTACTGACCCGGTGTTGTGCGGCGATGAACGGCGAGGCAACCGTGACAGGTTCGGATACAACAGTCGTAATGGCTCTTCCCGGCGCCCAGCGCGGCGCTGATCCCTTGGCGCAGAGCGGGTCTCCCGGTCTGCCGAATTCTGACCTATTGGTGCGCGCCGCGCGCGGACATCGGGTCGTCGGGGGTCAGCTGCTCTGGTACGCCCGTGATCTAGCGGTACTCCACGAGCGCAGATTGGTGGGCCGCGGCGGTTCCATCGTCACCGACCCCGACCGGCTGGTCGAGATCGACCGGCGCCGGATGGAATTGGTGCTGGCCATCGATGATTGGGTAGGGCGCAATGTCCCCCAGCACCGGCTCGGTGTCACTCTGCACACCGAAACCGTCGGCGCGATCATCGATCGGCTCGCCGAATCCGCGGTCCGCGCGCACCACGCATTGATGACCCTGGACGCGGACGACGAACTCCTGCACGGCGCCTGGCATCATCTGGCCGAACTGGCCGATGCCTACGACGCGCTGGTCGGCGATGTGCTGGCCGGAAGGCGCAGGTTGCCGGAGTGGTGACGCCCCGGGCCGGTCGCCGCCACGGCCGGCTCCGGGGTCCACTGCGCGGTACCGGGTCCGTGGGCCGGGTTCACCCGCCCTGATGCGGCCGGTAGCTCTGCGTGAAATCGTCGGCCACGGTCGCCGCCAGTTCCACGTAGGCCCGCTTGGTCTCCTTCTTCAACCGCGGAAGGTCGATTTCGGCGCCCTCGGACATATGCGGGTCGAACGGGATCATATGCACCGCCCGGCAGCGCGACAGGAAGTACTGCCGCAGCTGTTGCACATCGATGTTCGGTGTACCGTCGCGCGGCGAGTTGATCACCACCACGGCGTTCTGCACCAGATGGTGGTAGCCGTGCAGCGACAACCAGTCCAGCGTGGCCGACGCGCTCTGCGCGCCGTCGATCGCGGTGGGGGAGATGAGCACCAGCGAATGCGCCAGTTGCAGTACGCCCGCCATCGCCGAATGCATCAGACCGGTACCGCAGTCGGTGAGGATGATGTTGTAGAACCGCTGCAGGATCCGGGCCACCGCGCGGTACTCGTCCTCGTTGAAGGCCTCCGAGGCGGCCGGATCACGTTCGCTGGCCAGCACTTCCAGGCGGCTGGTCGCCTGCGAGGTGTGCCGCCGGACATCGGAATAGCGTTCGATGGCCGGATCGAGCAGCAGATCCCGGACCGTGGACCGCGTCTGCAACGGGACGCGCTGCGACAGCGTGCCGAAGTCGGGGTTGGCGTCCACCGCGATCACCCGGTCGCCGCGGATGGAGGCGAAGGTCGAGCCCAGGCCGATGGTGGTGGTGGTCTTCCCGACACCGCCCTTGAGGGAGAGCACCGCGATCCGGTAGTCGCCGCGCACCGGTTGCCGGATCCGCGCGACCAGTTCCTGTAGCCGCCGTTCCTCCGCGGACATGCCGGGATTGATCCGGCCGCCGGACGCGTGATGCACCACTTTGCGCCAGCCGTGGCCGGAGGCCTTTTTCGCCCGGCGGACCGAGACATCGTCGAGGGAGGGCGCGCCCGGTCCCGGTGTGCCGAATTGCGCCGGGTTCTGCTGCCACTGCTGCGGGGGTGGCCCGCCCTGCTGCCGGGCCGGAGCGCCGCCGTGCTGCTGCTGGACCGGCGAGTGCTGCCATTGCTGCGGGGGTGTGGGGTTGTGCTGGACCGGGGCGGGCCCGGGGCCCTGGGAGGGCGGTCCCGGGGGCTGCTGCCATTGCGGCCGTGGCCCCGGAGCCGGGGGTGTCGGTGGCTGGGGGAGGGGTTGCCGGGGTGGGCTCGGCTCCGGGGCACGCCACTGGGCGGCCTCGGTGGGCGGGGTGGCTTCCGGGGCCCGCCACTGGGCATGGTTCGGCGCGCTGGGGTCCGGCCGCATCGGGGCGCCGTCATGCGGCGGAGGTGCGCTGTCGGGCACGCGCGGCCCGTCGGCGGGTGTGGTCCGCGGCGACGGCGGGGGGCTGCCGCTCTCCGGAGCTCGAAAGGGATCCGGAGCCGGAAGGGGCTCGGATGCCGAGGCAGGTCGCGGTGCCGGAGCCGGCGCCGGGACAGTGATGGACTCGGGTGCCGTGAACGGGCCCGGGGCGGGCGCGAGTGTCGGCGAATCGGCAGGCTCGCGGGAGACGGGTGCGGCCGACTCGGCGGAAGCCGTCGGCTCGCCCGGGCCGGCGGTGCCCGCGCCGGCCGCGGCCTCGGCGGGAGAAGGCGGCAGATCGGGCAGTCGCCGCAACGGCTGCTGCGACGACTGCCCCGCGTCCGGGCGCGAAGCGTCGGCGGGCGGGTCCGGCAGCGGCGGGGGCGGCGGTAGGAACGCTGGTTGCGCCGGGGCCGAAGCGGCGGAAGCGGCGGCACCGCCGGTCCACTCTTCCGCGCTGCCGGACCGCGGCTCGGGCGCCGGCTGGGGCGGGATCGGATGGTGCGGGCGCAACCGGTCGAACTCCGGCGCGGGCTCGCCCGGCTGCCGGACCGGCAGTTCCGGAGGATCGGAAGCCGGGGCGCGGAAAGCATTCGGTGCCGCCGTGGGCGCCGGTGCACCGTCCGGACCCCACTGCGGTCCCGGGCCGGGTGCGGGCGGAGCCGGCGCATCGTGCCGGTCGGCGGGCGGATACGGCGTCGGCGCGCCGTGCTCGGGCTGTTGGAGCGGGTCGGCGCCGGAATGGCGTGACGGTTCGGTGCTCTCCGGCCGCGGTGTGGCCCACTCGTGCCGGCCGGTCGCCTCGGCCCAGTTGTTGCGCTGCGCGGGGCGGGGGCCGGTGCCGTTCGGGAGGAGTTCCCCGACGCGGTCCTCGAGCGAGGGCTGGTCCTTGCTCTTGTTCCGGAACCAGCCCTTACCCTTTTTCTTGTCGCTCTCGGTGGAGTGGTCCTCGCCGCGACCACGGCGGGCGAAGAAACCCTGCGGCGGTTCGGGGGTCTCGGGAATGACCTCGTCCTGGGGCAGATTCTGGACCGGCGGCGGCTCGTAGTTGCGGAAATTCCCCTCGCCGACCCCGGTGACCTCGGTATCGGCCAGCCATGGCGGCAGCATGGGGAGGCCGTCGTTGCTGCGGCTCACCGGTCCCCTCCTGGAATGGTCGACCTCGGACAGCGGCCAGTTTACGCGACAACCACCCTTGCACTCAGTGCCGGGGAGCCGACCAGGGCCGTGTGACGCGCCTCGCGGAGAGTACCCCTTTTTGCCCGATCACATACCTACCGGTAAGCTGACCAGGCGGTGTATCAAAGCGCCGCCTGTTCGTGTGCGATCGGTTGTCGTGTTCGCCGTTGTACACGGTGTGCCGTTTCCGCGGTCGCACCGGTGTGCGCCGGCCGGTCCCCGCGGGCAGTACCAGGCAATCAGACCAGGTTGAGTGTAACCGGGATCGCGGAGGATATGGCGAAGAAAGACGGGGCCATCGAGGTCGAGGGGCGGGTTGTCGAGCCGTTGCCGAATGCGATGTTCCGGATCGAGCTCGAGAACGGGCACAAGGTCCTCGCGCATATCAGCGGCAAGATGCGTCAGCACTACATCCGCATCCTGCCGGAGGACCGGGTCGTCGTCGAGTTGTCGCCGTACGACCTGTCCCGCGGTCGGATCGTCTACCGCTACAAGTGAGCGAGTGGGCCCCGGCTCGCTCCCCGAGATTTCCCCGGTCGCACCCGACCGGGGTCAACTGTGTCCACACCCGTAGGTGTGGACCGCTACAGAAGATTGGACGGACGTGAAGGTTCAGCCGAGCGTCAAGAAGATCTGCGAGAAGTGCAAGGTGATCCGGCGTAACGGCCGGGTCATGGTGATCTGCGACAACCTGCGGCACAAGCAGCGGCAGGGCTGACACCGGGCCTGAGCACCGAACGCGGTTCGGACTGGCACACAGAAGAACTCCCAGTTCCAGCCGCACACTGAGGATTTTTCCGGGGTGACCCGGAAGGTGTGCGTGCCTACCCCCGGAACGGAGGCCGGGGCCCCACCAGACGAGGGGACGGACAGGGAGCAGACCTCCGCAACAGTTAAGGAAACTGCCAGATGGCACGTCTCATGGGCGTCGACCTCCCGCGCGAGAAGCGCATGGAGATCGCACTGACCTACATCTACGGCGTCGGTCGTACCCGCTCCAAGGAGATCCTGGCCGCGACGGGTGTCAACCCGGACCTGCGCTCGAAGGATCTCACCGACGAGCAGGTCACGCAGCTGCGTGACTACATCGAGGGCTCGGCCCTCAAGGTCGAAGGTGACCTGCGTCGTGAGGTCCAGGCCGATATCCGTCGCAAGATCGAGATCGGCTGCTACCAGGGCCTGCGTCACCGCCGTGGCCTCCCGGTCCACGGCCAGCGCACCAAGACCAACGCGCGCACCCGCAAGGGCCCCAAGCGCACCGTCGCCGGCAAGAAGAAGTAGGGGATAAGCGATGCCTCCGAAGTCCCGGGCCTCCGGCCCGAAGAAGAGCCAGAAGTCGCGCCGCAGGGAAAAGAAGAACGTCCCGCACGGCCACGCGCATATCAAGAGCACGTTCAACAACACGATCGTGTCCATCACCGATCCCTCCGGCAACGTCATCTCCTGGGCGTCGTCGGGCCATGTCGGGTTCAAGGGTTCGCGCAAGTCGACCCCGTTCGCCGCGCAGCTGGCCGCCGAGAACGCGGCCCGCAAGGCGCAGGAGAACGGCGTCAAGAAGGTCGACGTGTTCGTCAAGGGCCCGGGTTCGGGCCGCGAGACCGCGATCCGTTCGCTGCAGGCCGCCGGCCTGGAGGTCGGCACGATCTCCGATGTCACTCCGCAGCCGCACAACGGCTGCCGTCCGCCCAAGCGGCGTCGCGTCTAAGCGGGAAGGAAGGTAGAGCACAATGGCCCGTTACACCGGACCCATCACCCGCAAATCGCGTCGCCTGCGCGTCGACCTGATCGGCGGTGACCAGGCTTTCGAGCGTCGCCCCTACCCGCCCGGCCAGCACGGCCGCGCGCGGATCAAGGAGAGCGAATACCTGCTCCAGCTGCAGGAGAAGCAGAAGGCCCGCTTCTCCTACGGCGTCATGGAGAAGCAGTTCCGCCGGTACTACGAAGAGGCCAACCGCCTCAAGGGCAAGACCGGTGACAACCTGCTGCGCCTGCTGGAGACCCGGCTGGACAACGTCGTGTACCGCGCCGGTCTGGCCCGTACCCGCCGCCAGGCCCGCCAGCTGGTCAGCCACGGCCACTTCCTGGTGAACAACAAGAAGGTCAACGTTCCTTCTTTCCAGGTCACCCAGTACGACATCATCGATGTCAAGGAGAAGTCGCTGGCGACCCTGCCGTTCCAGGTGGCGCGGGAGACCGTCGGTGACCGTCCGGTCCCCGGCTGGCTCCAGGTCATCCCGGGCCGGCTGCGCATTCTGGTGCACTCCCTGCCGGAGCGTGCCCAGATCGATGTACCGCTGCAGGAACAGTTGATCGTCGAGTACTACTCGAAGTAAACGGTCGGCTGCGCCGCTGGTGCGGGCCGTCGCTCAGGCGGCAGCCCGCACAATCACTGGACGAGGCGTCAAATAGCGGGCGCCCAAAACAGGAGGATTGATCCCATGCTGATTTCCCAGCGTCCGACCCTCACCGAAGAGGTCATCGCCGACAACCGGTCGAAGTTCACCATCGAACCGCTCGAGCCGGGCTTCGGGTACACCCTCGGTAATTCGCTGCGGCGCACCCTGCTGTCCTCGATTCCGGGGGCCGCGGTGACCAGCATCCGCATCGACGGCGTTCTGCACGAGTTCACCACCGTGCCCGGTGTGAAGGAAGATGTCACCGACATCATCCTGAACCTCAAGGGCCTGGTCGTGTCCTCCGAAGAGGACGAGCCGGTCACCATGTACCTGCGCAAGCAGGGCCCGGGGACCGTCACCGCCGATGACATCGTGCCGCCGTCGGGTGTGGTCGTGCACAACCCGGATATGCATATCGCCACCCTGAACGACAAGGGCAAGCTCGAGATCGAGCTGGTCGTCGAACGCGGTCGCGGTTATGTCCCGGCGGTGCAGAACAAGGCGACCGGTGCGGAAATCGGCCGGATCCCGGTGGATTCGATCTACTCGCCGGTGCTCAAGGTGACCTACAAGGTCGAGGCCACCCGTGTCGAACAGCGCACCGACTTCGACCGGCTCATCCTGGACGTGGAGACCAAGAACTCCATCAGCGCGCGGGACGCGCTCGCCTCGGCGGGCAAGACCCTGGTCGAACTGTTCGGCCTGGCCCGTGAGCTGAACGTCGAAGCCGAAGGTATCGAGATCGGCCCCTCCCCGGCCGAGGCGGATCACATCGCCTCCTTCGGGCTGCCGATCGAGGATCTGGACCTCACCGTCCGTTCCTACAACTGCCTCAAGCGCGAGGGTGTGCACACCGTCGGCGAGCTGGTGGCGCGGACCGAATCGGATCTGCTGGATATCCGCAACTTCGGCCAGAAGTCCATCGACGAGGTCAAGGTCAAGCTGCACGCGCTGGGCCTCTCGCTCAAGGACAGCCCCGCGTCCTTCGACCCGTCCAGCGTGGTCGGCTACGACGCGAGCACCGGAACCTGGTCCGACAGCGGCACTTTCAGCGATAACGACGGCGGCGAGCAGGACTACGCCGAAACCGAACAGCTCTAGGTCACCGGGGTAGGCGCCCCGGAACGGCCTTTACCAAGGAGAACCCACAATGCCCAAGCCCAAGAAGGGTGCTCGCTTCGGCGGGTCGGCGTCGCACCAGAAGGCGATCTTCGCCAATCTGGCCACGGCGCTGTTCGAGCACGGTCGGATCACGACCACCGAGGCCAAGGCCAAGGCGCTGCGCCCCTACGCCGAGAAACTGGTCACCAAGGCCAAGGCCGGCACCCTGGCCGACCGCCGCGAGGTCCTCCGGGTGATCCGGAACAAGGATGTCGTGCACGATCTCTTCGCCGAGATCGGTCCGTCGTTCGAGGGCCGCAACGGCGGCTACACCCGGATCATCAAGACCCTGCCGCGTAAGGGCGACAACGCCCCGATGGCGATCATCGAGCTGGTCCGGGAACAGACCGTGACCAACGAGGCCGATCGCGCCCGCCGGGTCGCCGCGTCGAAGAATGCGGAGGAGAAGGCCCCCGAGGCCGAGACCGAAGCCGAAGCCGAAGCCACCGAGGCTCCGGCCGAGGAAGCCGCGGTCGAGGAGAAGGCCGACGACAAGGCGTAATTCGTCTGCCGGGGACGCGTGCGACGCGGGTCCCCGGTTCGTCGACGAGCCCGCCGCCCATTACGGGTGTGCGGGCTCGTCCCGTATCCGGAGGATGGTCTGGTGAGCGAACACGACCCGGGGTCCGCGTCAGCCGGTTCGGCCCCGTACGGACCCGCCGGCCCGCGGGCGGTCGGCGGACCGGCCACGGCGGCCGGGTCCGCGAGTGGACCGTGCGAGGAGACAGCGGCGGCACCGGTACCGGTGCCCGAGCGGTTCCGCTTGGATATCTCCTACGACGGTACCGAGTTCGTCGGCTGGGCCCGCCAGCCCGGCCTGCGGACCGTGCAGGGTGTGCTGGAGGAATCGCTGGGGAAGGTGTTGCGCGAACCGGTGCAGTTGACGGTCGCCGGGCGCACCGACGCCGGGGTGCATGCCGAGGGGCAGGTCGCTCATCTCGATACCGCGACTGAGGTGGACGCGGACAAGCTCGTGCACCGGATGGCCAAATTCCTGCCCAAGGATGTCCGGATAACCGATGTCCGTCCGGTACCCGCCGAATTCGACGCCCGCTTCTCGGCGATTCGCCGCCACTACATCTACCGTCTCACCACGGCGCCCTACGGTGCCGATCCGCTGGCCGCGCGCAGCGTGGTGGGTTGCCGGCCGGTCGATCTCGAGGCCATGCGGGCGGCCTCCCGCAGCCTGCTGGGCCTGCACGATTTCGCCGCATTCTGCCGCCGCCGCGAGGGCGCGACGACCGTCCGCGAACTGCAGCGTTACGACTGGGTGCGGGAGGGGGATCGCCTGGATGCCCACGTGAGCGCCGACGCCTTCTGCTGGTCGATGGTCCGCAGCCTGGTCGGCGCGGTGCTCGCGGTGGGCGAGGGTCGCCGGACACCGGAGTGGGTCGCGGGGCTGCTGGCGGAGCGCAGCCGGTCGAGTTCGGTGACCGTCGCGCCCGCGCACGGGCTGAGCCTCGTCGCGGTCGACTACCCGGCGGAAGCGGACCTGGCCGCCCGCAACGCACAGACCCGGGAGATGCGGTCGGTTCCCGCAGGAGGCTGCTGTATCTGATTGCCCCGCCTGTGGCGCGGCGGGCCGAGACCTTCGTGACCCCGGGTCTTCGGTCCGCTGCTCAGTCGCTACAGAGATGGGGCGGGCACCGGCCACCACCGCCGACCGTCCGGAGCGGACGAGAGGTATACGCAGGACGTGTGCTTCGACCCGCCTGAGTGGGTCCACGACTCGGTACATGTTCAACGGTCGCCGCTCGCTGGACGGCCGACCGCACGTCATATGCGCCCCGCGATCCGGAATCGGGGTCTCGACCTGCGACGCGGAACATATGACAGATGGCCGGTGGCTTCGAAAGATGGTCCTCGTCAACATATTCGGTCGCTGCTGTCGAAATATCCGGGTACGACCGGCCGTTCCCGTCATCGGCCGGTCGACCGGGTGAGACCGGACCTCGGGGATAGGGTCGGGGCTGGAATAGGTCCCCTCGACGACAAGGTTGCGGTAGTTATGACGATCGATCTCGGACGATACGGCGTATGGCGCTACTACAAGCTGTTCACCCCGGAAGCCGCGGCGGAACTAGAGCGACTTGGTTACGGAGCCCTGTGGCTCGGTGGCTCGCCGAGCGCCGACCTCCCGGTGGTGGAAGACCTGCTGGCGGCCACCGAGACCCTGAAGGTCGGCACCAGCATCGTCAACATCTGGACCGCGCCGGCCGCCGAAACCGCCGAGTCCTTCCACCGGATCGAGCAGCGGTTCCCGGGACGGTTCGTGCTCGGCATCGGCTGCGGTCACCCGGAGGCGAACAAGCCTTACCGGTCCCCGTACGAGGCACTGGTGGAATACCTCGACGAACTGGACGCGGCACAGGTCCCGGTCGCCGGCCGGATGCTCGCCGCGCTCGGCCCGAAGGTGCTGAAGCTGGCGGCGGACCGTACCGCCGGCGCGCTTCCCTATCTCACGACTCCGGAGCACACCGCGCAGGCCCGCGAGATCGTCGGTGACGCGTTGCTGGTGCCCGAACAGAAGCTCGTCGTGGACACCGATCCCGACAGCGCCCGCGCCACCGGCCGCACCGTGGTCGAGATGTACCTCGGCCTGCGCAACTACACCACCAACCTGCGGCGTCTCGGTTATACCGACGAGGACATCGCCAAACCGGGCAGCGACCGTCTGCTCGACGCGCTCGCCGTGCACGGATCGGCCGACCATGTCGCCGAACAGGTCCGCCGTCATATCGAGGTGGGCGCCGATCACCTCGCCCTGCAGGTCCTCGACGCGGACTACCTGGCCACGCTGCGCACCCTCGCGCCGCTGCTCACCCAGCAGTCCTGACCCGGCGGGTGGGTCGCTCCAGCGGGCGGCCCACCCGGGACAGAGCTCAGGAACGGACCAACCGGGCGATCGCGTCGGTGGCTTCCTTGATCTTGGCCTCGGCATCCGGACCACCGGCGACCGCCGCGTCCACCACACAGTGGCTGATATGGTCCTCCAGCAGTCCCATGGCGACCGCTTGCAGGGCCTTGGTCATCGCGGAGACCTGGGTGAGGATATCGATGCAGTACTTCTCCTCCTCCACCATCCGCTGCAGGCCGCGCGCCTGCCCCTCGATCCGGCGCAGCCGCTTCAGGTAGTCGTCCTTGGCGGTGATGTAGCCGTGGTTCGCGTGGTCATGGGGCGCGTGGCCGGTCCCCGTCTCGTCGGCGGATCCCGCCGTGGTGGATGTGGAAGTCACCGATTGTCTCCTCTGCGCCGGTCGAGAGGACCGTTCATACCCCCCTAGGGTACATCTCCGGTCCGGGCTTGTCAGGCGCGGGCCCTCGCCTGTGCGCCCATGCCGGCGACGCGGAACAATCGAGACCATGACTTCCCAGGATCGGCCCGCGCTGGCCGTCATCGGCGGTAGTGGATTCTACGATTTCTTCGACGGCGCCACGGACGCGGTCACCGTGCGAACCCCCTACGGCGATCCGAGCGCGCCGATCACGGTGGGCGAGGTCGAGGGCCGCCCGGTGGCCTTCCTCCCGCGCCACGGCGCGCGGCACGACTACTCCCCGCACACCGTGCCCTACCAGGCCAATATGTGGGCACTGCGCTCGATCGGCGTACGCCGGATCTACGCCCCCTGCGCGGTCGGGAGCCTGCGGCCCGACTGGGGGCCGGGTGCCGTGGTCATCCCCGACCAACTCGTCGACCGCACCTCCGGGCGCCCGCAGACCTATTTCGACGGGAACGGTATCCACGTCTCCTTCGCCGACCCCTACTGCGCCGACCTGCGCGCCACCGCGGTGAAATCGGCCGACAGCGCGGTGCACGTCCACCCGCACGGCACCATGGCCGTCATCCAGGGACCGCGCTTTTCCACCCGCGCGGAGAGCCGCTGGTTCGCCGCCCAGGGCTGGGACCTGGTCAATATGACCGGCTACCCGGAGGCGGTACTCGCCCGCGAACTGGAGATGTGTTACGCGGCGATCGCGCTGGTCACGGATCTGGACGCGGGCGTCACCGAGGGCGAAGGCGTGCGCGCGGCCGACGTGTTCGCCGAATTCGAACGCAATATCGGGCCGTTCAAGGAACTCGTCCACAGCGCGGTGGCCGCGGTCGCCGATACCGAAACCTGCGAGCACTGCCGGGTCCACGCCGGGGTCGCGCTGCCCTTCGAACTGCCCTGAAACCATCCCGCGGCTCCGCGCGGCCGCGGGATAGTCTCGTCGGGTGGATACACCCCTGCGGCTAGAGGTGATCGTCGCCAGCGTCCGACCCGAACGCTTCGCGCCCGTGGTCGCCGACTGGTTCCTGCGCACGGCCCGGGCCCGGCCCGAATTCGATATCGGCGTGCTCGACCTGCTGGACATCCCGCTGCCGCTCGATCTCACCGAAACCCCGGAGACCCTGCGCTTCCGCGAAAGGCTCGCGGCCGCAGACGCTTTCGCCGTGGTGACCTCGGAGTACAACCACGGCTACCCCGCCTCGGTGAAAACCGCCTTCGACAGCGCGAAACACGAATGGCGGGCCAAGCCGGTGGGTTTCGTGTCCTACGGTGGGCTCTCGGGTGGATTACGCGCGGTGGAACAGCTCCGTCAGGTGGTGGCCGAGGTCCACATGGTCTCGGTACGCGAATCGGTGAGCTTTCACCGGGCGCGCAAACAATTCGACGCCGCGGGGAATACGGGCGACGGCGCGGCTATCGACGCCGCGGACCGGATGCTGACCCAACTCGCCTGGTGGGGAGGGGTGTCGCGCAAGGCGCGGGCCGCCGATCCCTATCCGGGCTGAGCGGTCGGCTCCGCCGGCGGGGGGACGAGCGGGGGACGGACCCCGAGCCCGGTGTTTTGGTCGGGAAGTGTTCAGTGATGCTGGGGTTGGTGGGCCGCCGGCGCGGGCCGGCGGGTCCGGGGCTCGCCGATGTAGGTGTGTTCGCGGGGGATGGAGACCAGGTTCAGCGGAATCTGGGTTGTCGCGGTACGGACCACGACCCGGTTGCCGATCGCGCCGGGTTGCTGGATCGACAGGTCGGGTTTGGTGGCCGGCCAGCCCATCGGGTCGCCGGTGACATAGATCGTGGTGATACCGGCGTGCGGTGCGGGGGCGAGCACGCCGTCGACGACGGTCGCGGTGAACATGGCGTCGGATTGGTGCATTTCGACGGCCAGCATCAGGCGCTCCGGATTGCCGATCGTCTCGATCAGCTGGTACCAGGCCTGTGGGCGGTCGGTGCGCACCAGGATCCGTTCACCGACGGCCAGCGCGCGGAACACCAACTGCTGTGCGAGATACAGTTCGCCCGCCACGTACACCGACGAGATACCGGCACCGACGAGCCGCAGTGCCACACCGTTGCCCTCGTCGTCGGACCCGATCAACTGTCCACAGCCCGACGACGGCAGCGCCAGCGCGTCCAGGACGTCGATCGGATACTCGGCGGTGGGGACGATGTCCTCGACATCAGGGATACCGATCGGCAGATGCGCGAGCAGCCCGGCGCGGTGCCGGCCGTTCATCGAGACCATGCCCTTGGATGTGGTCTTCTCGGGAAGTTCCCGCAGGGTGGACCGCCAGGCCGCGCCGACGTGCACGGTATCGGCCGTACTGCCGGGTCGCAGCCGGACCGCGACCGTGGTGCCTCGGGATTCGGCCACCCACAGCTGCGAAAGGATCTCCGAACCCAGCTGTTTCGGATCGATGGCGGACCCGATATTGACGCTGTTGCCGAGTTCGGCGTACCGCCACCGGTGGGTCAGCTCGCGTGCGTCGGCTCCGTGCAGCACCTGCCGGACGGCCGCCCGGATCTCCGAGGCCGTCAGTACCCGCGACCCGCACCCCGCGTCCTCCAGCGTCCGCACGATGCGCTGGGTCGCGATGGTGACCGCGCGCGCCGCGCCCTCGTCGCCGCCGCCGCGCCGTTTCGCGGCGCCGGGGCAGTCGACCATATCGAACCCGATCGCCAACCAGACCGTGCGATAGGCGGTGGCAGGCAACGGTCCCAGCAGGGATTCGTAGATGGCGCCGGCCGGTGTACCGGAGCGGCTCCGGTGGCCGTGACTGATGATGTCGATTCCGCTGAGCAGGATGTCGTGCTGGGCGAGGCAGGTCGCCAGCTCCGCCATCGGCAGTAGATGGGAGGCGTGCACCGCGGTGCGGTCGATGCGGGTGAGTCCGCCGCGCGGCGGCAGCACCTCGACAACCGCGACCACCCGGCTCTCGTCCCAGTACAGGCCCAGCGAGCGATCGTCCGGTCCGCGGAAGTCGCTGCTGTCCCCGATCCGGTATTCGCGGTGGGTCCGGTAGGTCCACCAGGTACCCACCCAATCCAGCAGCACCCGGCGCCCGACGGGGACGAGCGGAACACATCCGACGACGACCGCGACCCCCAGCGCGATCCAGGCGTTCACTCCGGCGACCACGATGATCGTGCCTGCGACCAGCGCGAATACCTGTGCGATGAGCAGATTGCGCATCGAGATACGCCCGAAAAGCAGGCTGCGCCTGCGCCCCACTGCGGCTGGAACGGCCATCAGAGTCCCCCAGGTACCCGGTGTCGGCCGATTATCGGCGGCCGAGCTGAACTACGTCCTCGCGAACTGTACTGTGTTCGGCGAGCACCAGCACAGTTCGGGGGAAGACGATGCCTTCAAAGCCCACAACCAGGTGGCAGATCAGCGGTTACAACTTCCTGGTTCGCCGGATGGAGCACGCGCTGGTGCGACGGGACGTGCGGATGCTCCACGATCCCATGCGTTCTCAGGTGCGTGCCTATGTCGTCGGCCTGGTCCTGGCCGTGGTGGTACTCGCGGGTTGCGGTGTGCTCGCCCTGCTCCGGCCGCAGGACAAGATCGACCAGAACAAGATCTTGATCGGCAAGGAATCCGGTGCCGTCTATGTGGTGATCAACGATGTGGTGCATCCCGCGTTGAATTTGGCCTCGGCGCGGTTGGCCGCGGGTGAGGCGCCGGACGCCTCGATCGTGAAGGAAGCCGAGATCGGT
This sequence comes from Nocardia sp. NPDC050193, assembly GCA_040674215.1. Classification (GTDB taxonomy): domain Bacteria; phylum Actinomycetota; class Actinomycetes; order Mycobacteriales; family Mycobacteriaceae; genus Nocardia. The sequence continues at coordinate 74,486 of JBFARE010000024.1, forward strand.
AAGAAGGCCCGGGGCCCGCTGATCGGTATTCCCGGGGCGCCCGGTGCGATCCACTTCGACTCCGCCGGTACCGGACGGCGGTGGACGATCTGTGACGAGATGAAGATCGACGGCAGCCGGGACCGGACGACCTCGGTACTGGCCGGCGACCTCGAACTCGGGGCGAAAGCCGAAACGATGGGTGCGGACAAGGCGCTGCTGGTGCAGGGGGAGAACCACACCTACCTGGTCTACGACAGGAAACGCGCCCGTATCGATATGACCGACCGCGCGGTCACCGACGCCCTGGGCATCACCGGTGCTACCCCGCGGCCGGTGAGCGAGGGCCTGATCAACGCGATACCGGAAGTGCAGCCCATTGTCCGGCCCGATATCGCCGATGTCGGCACTGCCCCCATCGGTTTCGAGGTCAGCGGTCACCGTATCGGTGACGTCGTGCAGGTCGGCACCTCCGGAACCGAATATCACGTGGTGCTCGCCGACGGACTGCAGCCCATCTCGGCCCTGACCGGGGAGATCATTCGTAATTCCAACCCGCAGACTCCGGGTGACGACACCATCGACCAGCGCGAACGCACCGATGCTCCCGTTTCGGCGGCCCTGCGGGTGGGCGACTACCCGCAGACGGCCCCGGCCGTGCTCGAGCCCAAGGACCATCCGGTGAGCTGCCTGTCCTGGAAACCGATCCCGGAGGCCGGCGAGAACACCGGCACCCGGGCCGAACTCGAGGTCATCACGGGGGTCGGCCTGCCGATGTCGGACAGCGCGAAACTGGTGCCGCTCGCCCAGGCCGACGGGTCGGGCCAGAACGTCGACTCCGCCTATCTGACGCCGGGTACCGGTGCCTACGTGCAGACCACCGGGATCGAACCGGACAGCAGCCGTAAGGACAGCGTCTTCTATATCGCCGATACCGGTGTGCGGTACGGCATCAAGAACGCCGATGCCGCAAAGGCACTGGGTATGCCCGAGAAGGCCGAACCGGCGCCCTGGCCCATCGTCGGGTTGCTGGCCTCCGGGCCGAGTCTGGGCCGGGAGGAAGCGCTGGTCGCGCACGACGGGGTCGCGCCGGACCCGGCACCGGCCGCACAGCCGGTCGCCACTGGAAAGTGATCACCTGCCCTCGGGGGTGATACCGCCGCCCGAGTGATTCGGGCAGCCCGATCACCGACGGCCGGAGCAGATCCGCCACGTGGCCGTCGAATCGACCGCCTACGCAGATCGCCCAGGCATGCATATCCCACATGCCCGCCGCCCGCTCGCATCGGGCCGGCGTCACCGGAATATCGAACGCATCCTCCGCAGGAGCGTGGGCCGGGGCGATCACCGCATCGGCGAAACCGGCCGCGGCGGCCGGTATGAAATGGTTCAGGCGTCGTCTTCGCCGACGCCGAAGCGGCGGCGGGCCGGGAACGAGGCGAGATAGCCGAGAACCAGGCCGCCGCCGATGATTCCGCTGCCGATGAGGGCCACATTCCGAGCGGTGTGGTCCGGCGGCGGGGGCGGGGCGGGGATCGCGAGCTGCTTGCTCACCGCGGGATTCGGCTGCTTGGGCCGTAGTTCGTCGGGCACCTCGTTGGTCAACGCCGCGATGGGGTCGATCGCGCCGTAGCCCACATACGGGTTCCAGCCCTCGGCCGGGGCGTGCGCGGTCGCCTGGATCCGTTTCATGACCTCGACGGCGGACAATTCCGGGAAGCGGGAGCGCACCAGCGCGACCACGCCGGAAACATAGGGGGCCGCGAAACTGGTGCCGTTGATGGTCTGCTGGCCGCCCTGGGCATTGACCGTTCCGTTGATGACCCCGCCGCTGTGCACGTCGAGGGAGACGATGTTCTCACCCGGCGCGGCGACACTGAGCCAGGGGCCCGGGACGGTGAACTCCGAGGGGGCGCCGTTCGCGTCGATCGAGCCGACCGAGAGCACCAGATCGTCGTAGCGCGCGGGTGTCACGTTGACGGTCGCCTTGCTCCACGGGTCGGCCGCCGGATCCAGCGGGTCCTGGATACCGGTGTTGCCCTTGCAACTGTCGTTGTCGGTGTTACCGGCCGAGGCCACCACGACCACATTCTTCTGGTGGACGGCGTAGTCGAGCGCGGCACCGAGCGAGGCATCGGAGATCGGGCTCGAACTACACGCGACCTCGGAGATATTGATGACGGTGGCGCCCATATCGGCCGCCCGGCGGACGGCCTGAGCCATGGTGGCGACATTGCCGTAGCCCTCTTTGGAGAGGTCTTCGGGCGTCTTGGTGGCATTGCTACCCGCTTTGACGTATTTATCGCTCGTCTGGCGGATGGTCAGAATGGTCGCGGCCGGTGCCACTCCGGAGAAGCCCTCGCCGGGGACCCGGCTCGCGCCGATGATGCCGGCCACAATGGTCCCGTGCGCGTCGCAATCCTCGGTTCCGTCGCCGCTGTTGGCCACGAAGTCCCCGCCGGCGCGCAGCCCGGGCAGCCGGGGATGGCGGGCGACGCCGGTATCGATCACCGCGACGACCTGCCCGGCTCCTTCGGAGAACTGCCACGCCCGCCGTAGGTCGAGGGCGGCCTGCGCGGGCGGCACGGTCGGGCCGCCGCCCCCCGAGACGGTGCTGTTGCAGGCGGTATTCGCCTTGCGCTCGGTGGCCTGCGTGGGTTTCGCCGGATCACCGGCCGGTAGCTGTCCGGGATCGATGGGCGCCGGCCGGTCGGCGTACGCCGGGGAGCCGAGTCCGAGCGTCGCGCTCACCCCGAACACCGCGGCGACCGCCGCGGCGCGGATCCCCCGGCTCACAGCCCGCGAACGAGGGAGTAGAGGTCGGTCACCCAGAACACGAGCGGCAGCACCGCGGCGACGAAGCCGTATTCGATCAGTTCCGCGGCCCGCCGCATGGGCGGGGTTGCCGTCTGGTTCGGCACGAGGATGCCGAGGATCAGCGCGGCGATCAGCATGACCAGGGCGGCACCGAAGGCGGCCAGCGGCAGATCGGTGACGAACGCCATCCCAACCAGCATGGCCAGCAGGATGGCGGCGCCGCCCCCGATCAGGATCACGGCCTGTTCGGCGCCGGCGTAGGTACGGCTCCGGAACATCAGCACCGCCGCGCACACCAGCGCGAGCGCGATGCCCTGCCAGAAGAACCCGTCACCGGTCGGATCGGTCGCCACCACCGCGCCGACCACCGTGACCAGCGTGGTCGCCGAGACCAGTCCACTCAGATAGGTCCGTGCCCGAGCCGATTTCGCGTGCAGGGCATCGAGCGTGGGCAGAGCCCGGTGGTCGTCGGGATCGTCTTCGGTCGGATCGATCGGGGTGCCGGGGGAAGGCACCGGCGGCAGCGGCAGTTTCGCCAGCATCATGGAGATCCGCGGGGCCAGCGACAGTGCGGCCAGGCCCAGGGCCGCCACCACGGCGCCCACTGCCTTCATGGGCTGCTCGGTGAGCAGGCCGACCAGCGCGGACGGAACCGCGAAGAGCGCCACCGTGCCCGCGCCGATGAACAGCCCCAGTCCCACGCCGGTGACCCGCCAGGCCAGAATCGCCGTGGCACCCAGCAGTGTGGAACCGAGCAGCATATGGGACCAGTCGTAATGGTCCGGCACGATCAGCATGCCGCCGGTGAACGCCGGCGGCAGGGCGCATCCGCCCAGTACCAGCGAGGTCTTGGGATCGCCGTACACCCGGCTCAGGATCATCGCCGCGACCACCAGCAGCACCGACACGCCCAGCGCGATCGATCCGGTGATCCAGCCTGGCATCGCCTCCGGCGACGCCAGCAGTGCGGTGCAACCCGCCAGCATGGTGAGCACCGCCAGCACCGATCCGGTGATCCGCGCGGTATCCGGATTCCAGCCGCGGAAATGCTCGGCGTCGGCGACAGCGACGTTGTACATGATGTCGTCGAAGAGCGGGGTCGGCGCGGTGTGGGCCGAGTTCTCCAGCATCAGGAGTTCGCCGTCACGCACACCCTGTTCGCCGAGGCTGAGCGAATTCGACAGCGGCGGCTGGCCGATCCTGGCCAGGACCCAGTCCGCGGGTTCGTAGCGTTCGCCCTGATTGTCGAAGTCGTTGGTCCGGCTGTGCGCGGCGATCATATCGACCACACTCGGGATCACCAGGGCGACCGGAACATCGACCGGAATGGCCATATCGACCTGGGTGTGTTTGGCCAGAATGGTGACCCTGGTGAGATCCGGTGCGCGGACTATTCCCCGCGAGGAATCTTCCTCCATATGGTCCAGTCGCGCATGCGTCACGCTTCCCCCAAGTTGGTTCGCTACCCTGCTCGTTTTCCGCATTCTCGCAGGAGATCGCGGGTTGCGTGCCCCCGGCCCGGCCAGCAGAATGCAGGTCGAACTGTACGACATGTTCGTGCTTGCCTCTACACTGAGCCCGAACATCGCATGGCCACAAGGGGGATCTCGTTCGATGACCACTGTCCGTTTTCAGCGGCGTGCGCGCCGGGAGGTTCCGCGGACACCGGGGGGCGAGGTCACCCTGCAACCACCCCCCGAGATCCCCCGGGTGACACCGGGAAACCTGCTGGGCAAGCTCATGCCGGTCGTGATGATCATCGGCATGGTCGGGATGATGGCGCTGATGTTCACCCAGGGCGGTGGTATCGCGTCGAATCCGATGTCGCTGATGTTCCCGATGATGATGATGGTCTCGATGGTCGGGATGTTCGCCGGCCAGGGCAACGGTAAGGGCGCCAAGGCCGCCGAAGCCAACGAGGACCGCAAGGACTATCTGCGTTATCTCGACCAGGTCCGTAAGGATGTCGGGGTCACCGCGGCCGAGCAGCGGGCCGCGGTGGAGTGGAGTCATCCGGAGCCGGGCCTGGTCTGGATGCTCGCGGGCACCTCCCGGATGTGGGAGCGCCGGCCCAGTGACAAGGACTTCTGCCATGTCCGCATCGGCATCGGCGGGCAGCGTCTGGCCACCCGCCTGGTCGCGCCGGAAACCGGGCCGGTGGAGGAACTCGAACCGATCGCCGCGGTCTCGTTGCGCCGTTTCGTCCGCGCGCATTCCACGGTCCCCGATCTGCCCACCGCCATCGCGGTGAAGGGTTTCGCCACCATCGCCCTCGACGGCGACCGGGCCCAGGCCCGGGACATGGTGCGCGCGATGCTGGTCCAGCTGGCCATGTTCCATGGGCCGGACCAGGTGCTCACCGCGATCGTCTGCGGCCCCGACACCAGCGCGGAATGGGAATGGACGAAATGGCTGCCGCACACCCAGCACCCGGACGCCCAGGACGGTGTCGGCACCCAGCGTATGTTCTTCGGTTCGATCCGCGAGATGATGACCGGCCTCGCCCCGATCCTCGGCAACCGGGTCCGCTACTCCCGTAACCAACCCACCAATGCCGCCATGGTGCATGTGGTGATCGTGGTGGACGGCGGCCTGCTCGAAGCCGAAGAGGACCAGCTGCGCGAATCCGGGTACGAGGGCGTCACCGTCATCGATCTGTGCGGATACGCGCCGCGTCTGGCGGTATCGCGTGGTATCGGCCTGACCATCCGCAACGGTGAATGCCTGGGCCGCGGCGCCACCGGAAACCAGGAGCGTTTCGCGGTCATCGACCGGATCGGCCGGGAACAGGCACAGCAGGTGGCCCGCCGCCTCGCGCCCTACCGCGCGGCCACTCAGCGCAGCAGCGATGTCGAGGCCACCGAGGGGGAGACGATCAACACCTGGGCGCAGTTGATGGGCCTGGGTGATATCGGATCGTTCAATCCGGAGAGCGCGTGGCGGCCCCGCTACGGCCGGGAGCGATTGCGGGTGCCATTCGGTGTCGGCGCCGATGGACTGCCTGTCGTTCTGGACATCAAGGAAGCCGCCGAATCCGGTATGGGCCCGCACGGTCTGTGCATCGGCGCCACCGGTTCCGGTAAATCCGAATTCCTGCGCACCCTGGTGCTCAGTCTGCTCGCCACCCATTCGCCCGATCAGCTGAACCTGGTCCTCGTCGACTTCAAAGGTGGCGCGACCTTCCTCGGTCTCGACGGCGTCCCGCATGTCGCGGCCGTCATCACCAACCTGGAAGAGGAAGCCGACCTGGTCGACCGGATGCGCGACGCCCTGGCCGGCGAGATGAACCGCCGCCAGGAAGTGCTGCGTCAGGCCGGTAACTTCGCGAATGTCTCCGAATACGAGAAGGCGCGGGCGGCCGGCGCGGACCTCGATCCGCTTCCCGCGTTGTTCGTGGTGCTCGACGAATTCTCCGAACTGCTCACCCAGCATCCCGATTTCGCGGAACTGTTCGTGATGATCGGTCGCCTGGGCCGCTCGCTGCACGTCCATCTGCTGCTCGCTTCGCAGCGGCTGGAAGAGGGCAAGCTCAAGGGCCTGGAATCGCATCTGTCCTACCGCATCGGCCTGAAGACCTTCTCTGCCAACGAATCCCGCCAGGTGCTCGGTGTCCCGGATGCCTACAACCTCCCGAACAATCCCGGTGGGGGCTACCTGAAGTCGGATTCGGGCGAGATCCAGCGTTTCCAGGCCTCCTACGTCTCCGGGCCCTATGTGGGCGGCGGACCGCAGCGCGATATCGCGGTGGCGACACGAGCCGGGGAAATCGATATCACCGCGCGGCCGTTCCTGGCCAAACACGTCGAATTCCGGGCGGTGGACCGGGTACCGCTGGCCCCCGAGCCGCTCCACGATCCGGAGCCGCTGGTCGAGGACGGCGAGCAGATCTCCAATATCGGGATGCTGGTGGCCCGCATCCGCGGCCACGGCCGGCCCGCCCACGAGATCTGGCTGCCGCCCCTGGACGCCGCCCCGCCGCTGGACGAGCTCGTCCCGCGCTCGATCCTCACCGGCGAGTACAACGCGCAGGCCGGTCTGCGCGCGCCGATCGGTATCGTCGACCGCCCCTACGATCAGCGCCGCGATCCCCTGGTCGTGGACCTGTCCGGCGCCCGCGGCAATGTGGCGGTGGTCGGTGGTCCGCAGTCGGGCAAATCGACCATGCTGCGCACGCTGATCATGGCGATGTCGCTGACCCACACCGCCGAACAGGTGCAGTTCTACTGCCTGGACTTCGGCGGCGGTACCCTCGCCAGTCTGGAGGGACTGCCGCATGTCGGTTCGGTGGCCGGCCGGTTGGACCACGACAAGGTCCGCCGCACCATCGCCGAGATGACCACCATCGTGCGCACCCGCGAGTTGCGGTTCCGCCAGCTCGGTATCGAGTCGATGTCGGAGTTCCGCCGTCTGCGCGCCGGCGATCCGGCGAGCAGCCAGGCCGCCACCGGCGCCCACGAGGATCCCTTCGGCGATGTCTTCCTGGTGATCGACGGCTTCGGCTCGATCCGCCAGGATTTCGAACCGCTGGAGCAGGCGATCATGAACCTCGCGGTCCAGGGTCTGTCCTACGGCGTGCATGTCGTGATCGCGCTGTCCCGGTGGATGGAGGCCCGGCCCCAGCTCAAGGATCAGATCGGTACCCGGCTGGAACTGCGTCTCGGCGATCCGGCCGATTCCGAGTTCGGCCGCAAGGTCGCGGCACTGGTTCCGCAGGGCAGGCCGGGTCGCGGTATGACGCCCGAAAGCCTGCACATGCTCACCGCGCTGCCCCGGGTGGACGGATCCTCCGAGTCCGAGGACCTCGGTCGCGGCGTCGCCGACGCGGTCGCGCGGCTACAGCAGGCGACTCCCGGCCGGCCCGCACCGCAGGTCCGGATGCTGCCCGAACAACTCGATCGCGAACAGTTCGTACGGGCGATCGGTCCCTGGCAGGGCCCGGCGGACCGGCGCAATGTCGCGATCCCGATCGGTATCAACGAATCCGAGCTCGCCCCGGTCTTCCTCAATTTCGACGACAACCCGCACTTCCTGATCTTCGGCGATACCGAATGCGGCAAGTCGACGTTGCTGCGCAATATCGTCAGCGGCATCGTCGAATCCAATGCGCGCGACAAGGCGGCGCTCATCCTGGTCGATTTCCGGCGCACCATGCTCGGCTACTTCGATCAGGAACGCCTCGCCGCCTACGCGACCGGCGCCGAGGGCCTGACCACGAATATGCGTGACCTCGCCGCCCTGCTGCGGACCCGCATGCCCGGCCCGAACGTCACCCCGCAGGAACTGCGCGACCGCTCCTGGTGGACCGGACCGGATCTGTTCGTGATCGTCGACGACTACGACCTGGTCTCCAGCGGATCCAGTGGCAACCCGCTCGCGCAGATCGTCGATTACCTCGCGCACGCCAAGGACATCGGCCTGCATCTGATCATCGCACGTCGCTCGGGCGGCGCTGGCCGGGCCATGTACGAGCCGGTGATCTCCCGCCTGCGCGACCTGGCCACGCCCGGACTGATCATGAGCGGCAGCCGGGAAGAGGGCGGCCTGCTCGGAAATGTCCGGCCCAGTGCCATGCCGCCGGGCCGCGGCACCCTGGTCGGGCGTTCGGGTAACGACCTCATCCAGACCTCGTGGATGCCGACGCAGTAATGCCGGTGGCCGAGATCGCGCTGACCGAGACCCGGCTGTGGGCGTGGAGCGCGAACACCCATACCGATCTCACCCCTTCGGTCGTGCCCACCGGTGACGGCCGCAGTCTGGTGGTGGGCGAACCGTTGGCCCCACCCTCCATCGCGGTGTCGCCGGTGCAGCTGGTCACCGCCGACCGCATCGCCTACGACCCGGGTATGCCGACGCCCACGGAAGCATTGAGCGCGGTGTTCGGCCATACCCTTACCCAGCTGTGCATACCGACCCCGTGCGAGCACCTCACCGTGGTGCACCCGACCGACTGGGACTCCCACCGGCTGGCCGTACTGGAGTCCGCGGCCCTCGATCACAGTGGTCACGTGACGCTGGAGACGATCGCCGTCCGGGCGGTCGCCGCCGGGCGCCGGCTGCGCGATGTGCGCACCGTGGTCCTCGAATTCGGACCGCTGTCGACCACCGCGTCCACCGTGGTGCCCGCGGAGCGGGGTCCGCGCCTCGAATATTGCGAACACGAACCGGTATTGGCGGCCGGCGAGATCGCGGCGGCCGACGAGGGACTCGCCGGTTTCGACGCACTCCTCGAACGGCTACTGCACGGCTGCCAGGTGAGTTCGGTGCTCGTGGTCGGCCGTACCGACGCGGGCTTCCTGGAGCGGATCGGCTCGGTGGTCGCCGATCGCTGCGGTAACGCGGAGTTGGCGGTGGTGGCGGGTACCGACCTGGTGCGGGCACCCCGTACCGACCCCGGCGATTACCGCCCCGCCCTGCCCCCGGCCGCCGCCGAGACCGAATGGCTGCAGCCCCTGCGGGAACGGGCCGCCGCCACCCGGCCACCACGCTCCCGGACCCCGCTCTATCTCGCGGCCGCGGCTGTACTCGTCGTCGCCGTCCTGGTAGCCGCCGGTATCGGTATCGCCCGGATATCCGTCGGCGGCGGCCCCGATGCCGTGGCCACCGCACCATCCACCACCGCGGGCCCGGTCGCCGGGGACGCCGGCGACACCGCACCCGACCCGGTCCCGGGAACCTTCGGTGCTCTCCGCCTCACGATCCCGGCCGGATGGCGGGTCCAGGACCCGTCGACCGGCTCCGATCAGCGTCTCGTACTGGTGCCCGAGGCCGGTCTGCGCGCCCGGATCACGGTGACCCAGCAGCGCGTGACAGCCGATGTCGGATACGAACGGATCGCCGCCGATCTGGAAGCGCAGATCGCCCGTCGCCCAGCGGGTTCGGTGTCCCCGATCCGCCGCGACGTGGTCTTCGCCGGCCGCCCCGGCCTGGCATATTCCGAGCATCCAGAGGACGGATCCACCGTTGACTGGCATGTTATCGTCGACCACAGCATCCAGATCAGTATCGGGTGCCAGTACCAGACAGGGGGGCAGGACTCGATCACACCTATCTGTGAAGACCTCGCGAACTCGCTGGATGTCGCTCCATGACTCCGGTCGGGACGTTTTCCGAAATCCTATGGAACCGATTGGGCGGGGATCGCGTCCAATCATCATGAAGGCAAGTTCGGACCGTTTGCGGACGCAGGGGGTCCGGATCCGAACTCGAGTAAGGAGATATCGTGGCGAACCCCAACGTCACTACCGACGTAGCGGCAATGGAAACAGCTGCCAAGCACGTCGAGAATGTGAATTCGCAGCTGCAGACCGAACTCGGCAACGTTCGTAACATCGTTGCCGGTTCGGCGGGGAACTGGGAGGGTTCTGCGGCTGCCACCTTCCGCAAGGTCATGGACGATTACGATTCGCAGTCCCGCAAGCTGCACGACGTCCTCGCGGAGATCGGCTCCCTCATCCGTGAAAACGGCAAGGGGTACACCGCCACCGAACAGGCGAACCAGGATCGCTTGAATTCCCTCGGTGCCTCGGCCGAACTCGGCTCCAGCCTGAAGATCTGAACGCCGTCGGTTCACGAGAGTCTTAGGAGTTATTGCTATGTCGCAGATGAAGTATTCGGAAGCCCAGTTGATGGCGATGACCGGCGACCTCCGCACATCGAAGGGCCGGTTGACCGAGACCCACGACGAGCTTCAGGGCTACGTCAATGCGTTGGCCGCCGAATGGGAATCGGGTGCGCAGGAGGCCTACCGCCTCAAGCAGGCCCGGTGGGACGAAGCGCACAACGGCCTGCTCGACATCATGGAGCGTCTCGCCAAGATCGTCGAAGACGGTGCCATCGATATGACGACCACCGATAAATTGAATGCGTCGCGCTGGGCCTGATCCGATAGGCCGACCGGATTCAGTTCGAAACAGCGATTGTGCCCCGAGATCGATTCTCGCGGCACAATCGTTTTTTTGTCTCAAGTCAATTCATTCAGCAGCAGGTACTGCGCCGCGGTCCGCTGATGTAACTCTTGTATCTGGTCGGCTCCGTCGACGAGGACGGTGTATCGGCCGTTGGTGAAGACACACCGATGGGATCCCGTTTCCTCCGGATTTTCGGTGCAGCGGGCGCCCGGCATTCCCGGTGGTGTTTCTATTGTTTCGTACACCGGGTCGAGCCGGGAGTCCAGGTAGGCCGCGAATCGCTCGGCGGCTTCCGCATCGCTCGCACGATAGATTTCGGTTCCTCCCCGCACCACGAGGTCGACCTGTGCGTCCTCGATCGCGCGCTTCGTCAGGTCGGGACGTTCCGAGAAATGCAGAGCGACCGCCGGACTCATCACCGCCTCGCTTTCTCCTTCTTCCGCAGGCAACGCGTGACGAAGCATCTCGTCGTTGTCTGCGGGTAGCTCCTCGGGAGAGGCCGGCCGGTATTCCCGCAACCGCTCGAACTGCGTGTCGAGCACTGCCCGGGTCAGCGCGGCCAATGCGGTGTGATCGGGCGGTATATCCACACCGGCTCCGATATAGGTTTTCACGAGGTATTCATCGTGTGAGACCCATGTGGAGACCGAATCGTACTGGCCCACCTGCCCGAATGCATCGGCATAGCCGGGTATCTCGATCGTGGCCACCGGCGGATACCGGCTGGTCCACGCAAGGTCGGACAAATACTTCGCCGCGTGGGTGGCCTGTCCGGGCTCGGCGAACCGCAGCACCATGAGTTCGACGGTCCGGCCCAGTGTCTGCTCCTCGCGCCGCTGCCCGACAGTCTCCCAGCCGACCTGGAAACCAGGCACCTCCGCGGAGAAGTTTTCGGTCAGCTCAGGGGGGTCGAGCCGGGTGTACATCTTGCGCTGGTATCGGACGCGACCGAAGACCATCTCGGGTTCGGTGTCCATGATCAAGGGAACGAATTCCGCCAAGCGCAGCGCCTCGCGGATGCCGCCCGCCTCGGGTGTCCGCACTTCCGCTGTCGTGCGCGGTGTCGTCCGGTAGTTACCGGGTTGGAGCGCGGACGTGTCCACGGCGGTTCGGCTCACGGTGTCGTGTCCGCAGCCGGCGGCGAGAAAGATCGCCAAAGTGCACACCGCACTGGAGAAACTCTTCGAAGTCGGCACGCTGCTATCCCCCTCTTCGTCAGTCCACTACGGCCGAAATGGACGGAACCAGCCTGTCTACCATGGTTTTCGCGGACTGGCCGGTCCACACCTGGAAGGCCTGCACGGTGTTTATGTCGTCGACTACAACGATCTTCGCCGTGGAATTCAGGAACTGATTCGGCAGTCCCCCGAGGCCGCCGTTTCCGGCGACACTGTCCGATCGGGTCACGACGATGACATCCAGGGTCTTCGGCAGGGAGAAGCTCGACGGTGCCAGCTCCCGGGGCGAGGTCTCGTTCCGGAGCGGCAGGTACTCGTCGCTGTACCGGAATCCGATATCCCGGAGGAAGTCGGCCTGCGGTGACCCGTCCAATACCGCGGAGAAAATCGCATTCCCGTAATTGAAGGCAGCAACCGTCTTGCCGGTGAATTCCGGGTGGCCGGCTCGGACCGCGGCCAGGTCCGGGCCTTCCGAAGAGCCCGATCCCCCGCTGGAGACGGCATAGACGCCGACCGCGATGGCGAGCATCGCCACGACGGCTGCCGTGGCCGAGACGACCAACCGGCGCAATCCCCGCTTTTGCGGACGCCGCCGGGTATCGGTGGCGGCATAACCCGTGCGCGGCCGTGTGGTGATTTCTTCCTGCCCGGGTCGGGGCGGTGTATCGGTGGCCGAGACGTATCCGCCGGTGTACAACGGTCCCGAGATCGGTGCACCCGGTGCCGCGAACCCATGGCCCGGTGCGTGGACACCGTACGAGTCCGGCCCGCGCATCGCTGCTTCCGCGTCCGCGACGAACTCGCGGCAGGTCGGGTAGCGGTCCAGCGGATTCTTGGCGAGCACCCGGGCGAAGACCTGATCGAGTGCGGGCGGCAGATCACCGCGCACCGCGGAAACTCGCGGTGGCGGTTCGTTGACGTGTCCCATCATCACCACGGCCGGCACGGTGGACGGGTACGGGTTCTGTCCCGTCAGGAGCCGGAAGAACGAACAGCCCAGGCTGTAGATATCGCAGCGATGGTCGAGCGGTCGGCCCAGCAGCTGTTCGGGCGACGCATAGGCCACCGTGGCCATGAACTTTCCGGTCGCCGTGAGGTCTTGGCCGTCCTCGGCGGACTTCGCGACTCCGAAATCGGTCAGGAGTACCCGCTCGTGGTCGTCGTCCGGGGAGTCCGACAGCAGGAAGTTGGCGGGTTTGATATCGCGGTGCAGCAGCCGGCGCCGGTGAGCGTAATCCAGACCCTTACCGACCTCGGCAATGATGTGCAGGGCGCGCCGCGGAGTCATGACATCCGGCCCCTTGCCCGCCTCCTCGGAAGCATCGGTACCGGGCACGTATTTCATCGCGATCCACAGCCGGCCGTCCTCCTCGCCGCGGTTATACACCGAGACGATATTCGGATGGTCCAAGCCGGCGGCGAGGTTGCCCTCGCGTTCGAAGCGCGCGCGGAATTCCGGGTCGCTGGAGAGATCCTCGCTCAGAATCTTGATCGCATCCCGGCGCGGCAGGGTGGGGTGCTGGCCCAGATACACCGACCCCATTCCGCCACTGCCCAGAACTCCCACTATGCGGTAGCCCCCGACAACGGCACCGGGCGGCAACGCCATTCGTTCCTCCTCTTGCCCGACCGACCCGTGATGAGCGTCCTGCTCCGGCGCGGTCGAATTTATCCTGCCCTACGTGGTGCTCCTCGGCACTGCGGTCACAGCGCTCGCGTCCTTGGGGATCACCGGCTGTTCGCGAGAATGGCGTACTGGGCGGCGAGACCCTGGTGGAGTTCCGGGGAAGGAAGGTTTCCGAGGCCGATGTCGTCGACCAGCGCCACGTAGCGGTCGTAGACGACCGCACAGAAGAACGTCTGGAACAGTGCGGTGTGGTAATCGCGCTGCACACAGCGGGCGTCGTCGAGGCCGGGTGGTCCGTCGATCTGCTCGTCGTATCTGCCGGGGCGGGTGAGCGCGGTCTGCAATGCGAAGGCCTGGGACAGTCCTGCGGTCCGGTAGACGGTCGCGTTGTTGCGAGCGACGAGGTCCACGCCGAATGCCTCGTAGTCGTGCACAGTCTTGGCGTCGGGTTCCATGTGCAGGTAGGCCGAGGGGCTGTAGGCGCCGAGCAGGTCGCTGAAGGCGGCACTTCCCTGGAACTCGCTGGGCAGCGTCATGCTCATGATGCCATCCGGGTCCGTGGGCAGGTCGAGCATATCGTCGGGCGGGGTGGGCGTCAGGCCCTTCAATGCGTCGAATTGCAGGTCGAGCAGTTTCTTCAGCCGCTCACCCAGCAGCGTGGCTTCACTCGCCGGCGTCGACAGGGCGGCCACCACCACGAAGGGGCCCGTGGCCGCGAACAGCTGCGCCTGGTCACGGCTCGGCGCGAGGGCGGCATGGGCCCCGCTGTAGCCGGCGATATCGATTCGCTGACGTCCGGGAGCCAGCACGTCCATCGCCGCGTTGTACTCGGTCGCGGCGGTTCGGGCGTAGTCGTCGTTGCCGAACCTCAAAATGGCCACGGTGAGGCGCTTTTCGGTGCGCGGGTTGTTGTTCGCGCGCGCGGTCACGACTCCGGACACGAAAAAGTTCTTCTCGGCGATCGGCTCGAACTCGGTGGGCAGCAGGTTCGGTGTAGGAGATGTGCCCGCGGCGATCAGTTCGGTGTCCTGGAGATACCGGAATTCCGGATCCACGCGGTAGGGCGAAACCAGATATCCGAGCATTCGGCGCGATTCGAGGGAGTAGATATCCGCCGAGGTACTGATCTCCATCTCGAATTTCGACGGCTCGGTCGGGAACAGGCCGTAGTCCAGGTCGGCGGTGGAGGCCGGCGCCATCCCGGGCCCGGCATGGCCCGCGACCATCTGCGCGCACGCGGTGGTCACCAGGGCCACGGCGGACACGAGGGCCGCCACCACGTGTCTCACAACCCTCGCGCGGCCAGGACCGGCGCCGGTGACCATCCGTACCCCCTTATCCTGCGAGCAGTGCGTACTGGGCCGCGGTCTTCTGGTGCAGATCCTGAATCTGCGCGCCCTCCACCAGCGCGAAGAACGTCCCGGCCTGCAGCAGGCAGAAGGTCGACGGCCGCTGCTCGGCTTTCCTGCTGAAACATTCGACCTTCCCGTCCGTGACGCCGGCAGGCGCATCGATCGCCTCGGTGCTCCCGGCGACCCCGGTGTCGGGGCGGAACCGCTGCCACAGCGCTTCGGCGCCGGACACTGTCCGGCTCCGCATCACCACCGATTCCGCGAGGGCGATGGCCGAGACCTGCCCTTCGGTGAGGAAGTCCAGGCTGTGTATCCCGCCGAGCGCGTACAGGGCGCCACGCCCGCGGAAGGCGCCCGGAGGACCGAGCGCCGCCACCGTCTGCTGGTTCTTCGGGAGGGCAAGGGCCAGTACGCCGTCGGGGTCCAGCGGTATCTCGGTCAACTGTCCCGCCGGTGTGGGCTCGAACTGATCGAGCAGGGGCAGCTGCACACGGAGTAGTGCCTCGGTGCGCCGGATCATGCCGGCCAGATCGGTTCGCCCGGACAAGTCGTTGTACTTGATATAGACGACATAGCGGTTGTGCGCGGTCCAGCTGCCGAGCGAGGCGGTGCCGGGACGCCAATGTGCCCGCGAGCGGGGGTATCCGGTGAGCGTGACGGGCCTGTTGTCGATGTTGAAAGTGAAATCGTCGTGTTCGAGACCGTCGGCGACGGTCTCCGCGGTGGCCGCGTCGGGGAACATCAGGACCGCGATACTCATCTGCGCGATGGCGTCGGGGTCACCGTCCGTGGACCAGGTATGGACCCACCCGGTGATCAGGTCTGCCGCCACATCGTCGAAAGTATCGTTGATCACCAGGGATTGCATATCTCGCCGATCCAGCACCACCGGACCGCCCATACCGTGCATCGGGGTGACATAGGCCGGGTCCGCTTCGAAGGGCAGTGCCACGAAATCGCCGAGGCGCTGTCCCTCCCGATAACGCGCGGCCTTCTCGTCTCCCGCTGTGCCGTAGTGGATCGGCTCGGCCGGATAGTTTCCGATATCGAGACCGGTGAGATCCGGCGCGGGTCTGACCGGCCGGCCGTCCACGACCGACCCGCAGGCGGCAGCTCCCGTCGTCAGGAGTATCGCGGCGAGTGCAGTGCAGAATCGGCGCAGCGCAGAGCGCCCCGGTCTGTGCATTGTGGCCCCCTCACGAATCGCGATCCTGCGGAATCGTACTGCACGGTGTGGCGGCTCAACGGGTTACGTGTGAGCGATCGGGCCGAGCTGCAGCGGCGGCGTGGGCGGCTGCCGGAATCGTCCGGCGCCGAGATATCCGGGCGACCGCTGCCACCGAGACTGTGATCTGTGCCGTTCGCCCCTTCTCGCAAGGCTCCCCGGGCCCGCCCGCCTGGATGATGGAGTTTGTGCGTTTCCGCAGGTTCGGCCTCATCGCCGCTTCGTTGGTTGTCCTGGTGCTGACCGGGTGCGGGGCCGGCGAGGATCTGGTGCCCATCCCCGAGGGGATCCCGCCCGGGCCCGGCGTCCCGGTACCCGTGATCGATATCGATGCCCCCGGCCGGACCGCCGCGCAATTGAACCCGTGGGCGTCCGAGCACGCCGGTGCGCTGGATATGCCGGTGGCTGCGCTCGAGGCGTACGGGTACGCGGCGGCGGTGATGGCGCGGGCGCGGCCGGATTGCGGTATCGGCTGGACGACGCTGGCGGGGATCGGGAGTGTGGAGAGCGATCACGGCCGGCATCGTGGGGCCGAGGTGCGGGACGACGGCCTGGTGGCGCCGTCGATCATCGGGATCCCGTTGGACGGGGCGCCGGGGGTGGCGGAGATCAGGGATACCGACGAGGGTGTGCTCGACGGGGACCGGGTCTTCGATCGGGCGGTCGGGCCGATGCAGTTCATCCCGGAGACCTGGCGCAGATGGGGCGTGGACGCCAATGGCGACGGGGTCGCCGATCCGCACAGTATCGATGACGCGGCGCTCACCGCGGCGAGGTATCTCTGCGTGAGCGGCGGGGCACTGGGCACGGCCGAGGGGTGGAGCCGGGCGCTGTTCACCTACAACAGGTCGGAGACCTATATGGAGGTGGTCCGGGATCGGGCCGCGGCCTATAGCGTCGGTCGGCGCGTCTGAGGTGGCGCCGGAACTGCGGCGGGTGCTGCGGGGCGGCGGATGGACTGGCCGCAACCGGGCCTATTAGGCTCGCAATCGCACGGCTCGTCCCGATAACTACCGTGCCACCAGCCGAAGGAGTGTTGTTTTCGTGGCCATCATCGAACAGGTCGGAGCTCGCGAGATCCTGGATTCGCGCGGTAACCCCACCGTCGAGGTCGAGATCGCCCTCGACGACGGCACCCTGACCCGCGCCGCGGTGCCCTCCGGTGCCTCCACCGGCGAGCACGAGGCCGTGGAACTCCGCGACGGCGGGGATCGCTACAACGGCAAGGGCGTGCAGAAAGCCGTCGAGGGGGTGCTCGACGAGATCGCTCCGGCCGTGATCGGCCTGGACGCCGTCGAACAGCGCACCGTCGACCAGGCGCTGCTCGACCTCGACGGGACCCCGGACAAATCGCGCCTCGGCGCCAACGCGCTGCTGGGTGTCTCCCTGGCGGTGGCGCGGGCGGCCGCGGAGTCCTCGGGTCTGGAACTGTTCCGTTATCTCGGTGGACCGAACGCCCATGTGCTGCCGGTGCCGATGATGAATATCCTCAACGGCGGCGCGCACGCCGATACCGGGGTGGATGTGCAGGAGTTCATGGTGGCGCCGATCGGCGCGCCGACGTTCAAGGAATCGCTGCGCTGGGGCGCGGAGGTCTATCACGCGCTCAAGGCGGTGCTGAAGGAGAAGGGCCTGGCCACCGGGCTCGGTGACGAGGGTGGTTTCGCGCCGGATGTCGCCGGCACCAAGGAGGCGCTGGACCTGATCAGCGTCGCGATCGGTAAGACCGGGCTGAAGCTGGGCCGGGATGTGGCGCTGGCGCTGGATGTCGCGGCGACCGAGTTCTACAAAGACGGTGCCTATCAGTTCGAGGGCTCCGCACGCTCGGCCGCGGAGATGGCGAAGTTCTACACCGAACTGCGGGCCGCCTACCCGCTGGTCTCGATCGAGGACCCGCTGTCGGAGGACGACTGGGACGGCTGGGTCGCGCTCACCGACGAGATCGGCGACAAGGTGCAGCTGGTCGGCGACGACCTGTTCGTCACCAATCCCGAACGCCTCGAGGACGGTATCGCCAAGGGCGCGGCCAACGCGCTGCTGGTGAAGGTGAACCAGATCGGCACTCTCACCGAGACCCTGGACGCCGTCGAACTGGCGCACCGCAACGGATACAAGACCATGATGTCGCACCGGTCGGGCGAAACCGAGGACACCACCATCGCCGACCTCGCCGTCGCGGTGGGCAGTGGCCAGATCAAGACCGGCGCTCCGGCGCGCAGCGAGCGGGTGGCGAAGTACAACCAGCTGCTGCGGATCGAGGACGCGCTCGGCGATTCGGCTCGCTACGCCGGTGACGTGGCCTTCCCGCGTTTCACCTTCGAGGACTGAGGTAGATGTCGGAGCGGCGTGCGCGCGGTACCAGTCCCGCGGGACGGGGCGACCGCCGCACGTCGCGCGCGCCGTCGCGCCGCCCCGCCGCCGAGGTACACGGCGGCGCGGAGCGGGTGCGGCGCACCACCCGCCGGACCCGAGTCGGCGCGGACGGCGCGCGGGACTGGTCGGAACGGACCATCCTGGGGTTGTCCGCCGGTAAGGCGATCATTCTGGCGATGGTGGTGTGCGCGCTGGCCATGACGCTGGCCGTCCCCATGCGCACCTATTTCACCCAGCGCGCCGAGGCCGACCAGCTCGCGGCCGAACGCCGGACGCTGGAGGACGATATCGACCGGCTGAAGGACCGCCGCGCCCAGCAGGAGGACCCGGCCTATATCCGCTCCGAGGCGCGTGACCGGTTACGCCTGGTGATGCCGGGCGAAACCCCCTATATCGTGCAGGTTCCGGGAATCGAAGTGCCGGCGATCCCAGATCCGCAGGCCCCCCGGCACGAACCCGATCCGTGGTACACGGATCTGTGGCGGAGCATTTCCGAACCGCCCCCCGAAACCGCGACACCCGCGCCGCAGCCGGAAGGACCCAGGTGAGTACACCCGACGACCGAGATCTGCAGATCGTCGCCGAACAGCTGGGCCGCGAACCGCGCGGGGTGCTCGCCATCGCCTACCGGACGCCCGACGGCCTGCCCGCGGTGGTCAAGACGGCGCCGAAACTGCCGGACGGCACCCCGTTCCCCACCCTCTACTACCTCACCGACCCCCGGTTGACCGCGGAGGCCAGCCGGTTGGAGTCCGCGGGTGTGATGAAGGGGATGACCGACCGGCTCGGTCGCGATCCCGAACTCGCCGCAGCCTATCGCGCCGCGCACGAGAGCTATCTGACCGAACGTGACGAGATCGAGTCGCTGGGTACCGATTTCACCGGCGGCGGGATGCCGGACCGGGTGAAATGCCTGCACGTGCTGATCGCGCACGCCCTGGCCAAGGGGCCCGGAGTCAATCCGCTCGGTGACGAGGCGGTGGCGCTGGCGGCGGCGAACGGATTGCGCGGGAGCGCGATCCCGGCGGACTGGCCGGAATACGCGGCGGCCGAAGACGAATGATGCGGCACCTCGGCCTCCGCGGACCGCATGGACAAGCTTCGAAGGAGGCGCTATGACCGACAGGGTCGCTGCCGTGGACTGCGGCACCAATTCGATCCGGCTGCTGATCGCCGATATCGGCGCGGATTCGACCTTGACCGATGTGCACCGGGAGATGCGGATCGTGCGGCTCGGTAAAGGGGTCGACGCGACCGGGCAGCTGAACCCGGAGGCGATCGAACGGACCCGCGTGGCGCTGGCCGACTATGTGTCGCTCATGCTCGAGCACGGTGTGAGCCGGGTCCGGATGGTCGCCACCTCCGCCACCCGCGACGCGTCGAACCGGGAGGATTTCTTCGCGATGACCCGCGCCGAACTCGGCCGGGTGGTGCCGGGTGCGAGCGCCGAGGTGATCACCGGTGACGAGGAAGCGCGGCTGTCGTTCACCGGGGCGGTCGGCGAGCTGGCGGCGGCGGCCGGACCGTTCGTCGTGGTCGACCTGGGCGGCGGATCCACCGAACTCGTGGTCGGGGACGGCAACGGGGTACAGGCGGCGTTCTCCGCCGATATCGGCTGTGTGCGGGTCACCGAGCGGTGTCTGCGCGGAAACCCGCCGGAGGCCGGAGAGGTGGCGGCGGCCCGGGAGTTCGCGACCGAACGTCTCACCGACGCGTTCACCCACGTCCCGGTGGACGGCGCGCACACCTGGGTGGGGGTGGCCGGCACCATGACCACTCTCGCGGCCGTCGCGCTGGACCTGCCCGAATACGATTCGACGAGAACGCATCTGGCGCGGATACCGCTGCCCGAGCTGAACGCGGTCTGCGATCGGCTGATCGGGATGAACCATGACGAGCGTGCCGCGCTCGGCCCCATGCATCCGGGCCGGGTCGATGTCATCGGCGGTGGCGCGGTGATCACCGAGGTGCTGGCGGCGGAGCTGAAGCGGCGGGCCGGGATCACCGAATTGGTCGTCAGCGAACACGACATCCTGGACGGGATCGCGCTCTCGATCGCCTGACCGCTCACCCGGGCCCCGCCCCGTTACCCGGGGTGTTCGTGAAGCCGCGGTATCGGTTCGGTCCGGTATGCCACGCACCGGACCGGGTGCATGGGACAGTCTGAGCATGTCCGAAGTACCAGATGTCACCGAGCGCACCTTTTTCGGTCACCCGATCGGACTCGTCAATCTGTTCGGTGTCGAACTGTGGGAGCGTTTCTCCTTCTACGGGATGCTCACCATCCTCGGCTACTACCTGTACTACTCGGCCACCGACGGTGGTCTCGGGATGGATCAGGATGTGGCCGTCGGCCTGGTGGGCGCCTACGGCGGTCTGGTTTATCTCTCCACGATCATCGGCGGCTGGGTGTCGGACCGGCTGATCGGAATGGAGCGGACCGTCTTCTATGGCGGCGTTGTGGTGATGGCCGGACATATCGCGCTCGCGGTGATTCCGGGCCTCACCGGGGCGGGCGTGGGGCTGGTACTGGTCGCGCTGGGCAGTGGCGCGTTGAAATCGAACGCTTCGGCGCTGCTGGGCACTCTGTATCCGAAGGGCGATCCGCGGGTCGACGGCGGGTTCACGCTCTTCTATCTGGGAATCAATCTCGGTGCTTTCGTCGGCCCGCTGATCACCGGGTTGCTGCAGGAGGAGTGGGGCTTCCACGCCGGCTTCGCGGCGGCCGCGGTCGGGATGGCGCTGGGACTGATCCAGTATGTGGTTTTCCGGCGCAATCTCGGCACCGCCGGACGCGAGCCCACCGATCCGCTGCCGCGTCGTGCCTACGGGCCGCTCGCCGCGGTGGTGCTCGCGGCGATTCTGGTGATCGTGCTGGTGCTGGTGACCGGACTGGTCACCGTGGACAACCTGCCCGATGTCACCACGGCGCTCATCGTCATCGCCGCCGCCGCATACTTCGCCGTCCTGCTCACCCATCGCCGGGTGACCCCGGTGGAACGCACCCGGGTGCGGGCCTTCCTCCCGCTGTTCCTGGCCAATGTGGTGTTCTGGGCCCTGTTCCAGCAGATCTTCACCGTGCTCGCCGTGTACTCCGACGAACGGATGAACTGGAACATCTTCGGCTGGACCGCGCCGTCGAACTGGATCGGTTCGGTGGAGCCGGTGTGGATCATCGCGCTCTCGCCGCTGTTCGCCGCGCTGTGGACCAAACTGGGGGACCGGGCGCCGACCACCCCGCGCAAGTTCGCACTCGGCGTCGTCGGGATGGGGACGGCGTTTCTGCTGTTCGTCCCACTGGCCGGGACTTCCGGCCGCTCGGTGCCGGTGCTGGCCGTGCTGTTCATCATGGCGGTGTTCGCCGTCTCCGAACTGCTGATCTCCCCGATCGGCCTCGCGGTCAGCACCCAGCTCGCCCCCGAACATTTCCGGGCGCAGATGATGGCGCTCTATTTCCTGTCGGTCGCGCTGGGTACCACCTTGTCGGGAGTGCTGGCGCGTTTCTACTCACCGGACGACGAGTTCGCCTACTTCGGGATCACCGGTTCGGTGGCGATCGCGGTGGGTGCGGTGATTGCCGGACTGTCGTCGTGGATAACCCGTCATATGGCGGGAGTGCACTAGCGTTCCCGGTACTCGCGCCGGAACCACCAGGAGGCCGCAGTGACGACGCCGACCAGCCGCAGTTCGCTGTTCCGCACCAAGAGCGTGGAGCAGTCGATTCGCGATACCGAAGAACCCGGCACGAAACTGCGCAAAGAACTCACCGCCTGGGACCTGGCGATCTTCGGTGTCGCCGTCGTCATCGGCGCCGGTATCTTCACCCTCACCGCCCGCACCGCCGGAAACACCGCCGGACCTGCCGTTTCGCTGGCGTTCGTCTTCGCCGCCATCGCCTGCGGTCTCACCGCCCTGTGCTACGCGGAGTTCGCCTCCACCGTGCCGGTGGCCGGCAGCGCCTACACCTTCTCCTACGCCACCTTCGGCGAGCTGGCGGCCTGGATCATCGGCTGGGACCTGCTGCTCGAGTTCGCGCTCGCGGCGGCCGTGGTGTCCAAGGGCTGGTCGCAGTATCTGGGGCAGGTGTTCGACCGAGGTGCCGCGGTGGTGGATATAGGCGGTGTGACCTTCGACTGGGGTGCGGTATTGCTGATCGCGGTGCTCACCACCCTCCTCGCGCTCGGCACCAAACTGTCCTCGCGGGTGTCCGCGGTCGCCGTGGCGATCAAGGTCGGGGTGATCCTGCTGGTCATCATTGTCGGGCTCACCTTCTTCGACGCCGACAACCTGAGCCCGTTCATCCCGGAGGCGCAGCCCACCGAGCAGGGCCAGGGCCTGACACAGTCGCTGTTCTCCTGGGTGACCGGCGGCGGCAACAGCAGCTTCGGCTGGTACGGTCTGCTGGCCGCGGCCAGCCTCGTATTCTTCGCGTTCATCGGCTTCGACGTGGTCGCCACCGCCGCCGAGGAGACCAAGAACCCGCAGCGGGATCTGCCGCGCGGCATCCTCGGCTCGCTGGTCGTGGTCACCATCCTCTACGTCGCCGTATCGATCGTGCTCACCGGCATGGTTCCCTACACCGATCTCGCCGGCGACGACGCCACCCTGGCAACCGCGTTCGCGGTGCACGGCGCCACCTGGGCCAAGAACATCATCTCGATCGGCGCCCTGGCCGGCCTGACCACCGTGGTCATGGTGATGCTGCTCGGCCAGACCCGGGTGTTGTTCGCGATGTCGCGCGACGGCCTCACCCCGCGCTGGCTCGCCCGGACCGGGCAGCGCGGCACGCCGGTGCGGATCACCATCGTGGTCGGCGTGGTGTGCGCGATCCTGGCCGGTTTCGTGGAGTTCGGCACCCTCGAGGAAATGGTGAACATCGGCACCCTGTTCGCCTTCCTGCTGGTCTCCATCGGGGTCGTCGTCCTGCGCCGCACCCGGCCCGACCTGCCGCGCGGTTTCCGGGTGCCGCTGGTGCCGTTCGTGCCCATCCTGGCGGTCCTGTCCTGCCTATGGTTGATGGTGAACCTTTCGGTTGAAACCTGGCTGCGTTTCGTAGTCTGGATGCTGCTCGGTTTGGTGATGTACTTCGCATACGGCCGACGGCATTCGCTGGTCGGTAGGTCCGCTTCCGAACAGGAGTGAGCGCGATGGGTCTATCGTGGCGGTGGTTCCGGCGCCGGGAGATACAGCCCGTACACCTGCCGGTCCGAGACGACGCGTCCGGCACGGACCTGGTGGTCGAATGGATCGACGCGGTGACCACCGGCCTGGCCACCGCCCCACCGGGCCCACCCGTTGCCGCGCCTGCCCGGGTGTGCGATGGCATGTTCACCGCCGCGACCATCGTCGCGGTCCTCATCGAGAAGATCGCCGACCGCACCGAGTACCGGGTCGCCAACAACCGCTGTATGGCCTCGGCGGTGGATTTCATGAAGGTCCTCGGGGAGGACACCTTGCGCCGCTACCGCATCGACGGGGTGCAACCGGTGGGCTGGGAGAACATGGGCACCGAGATGGACGAACTGGTGATCGCCCGCCGGCTCGGCCGGTTGGGCGAAGCCCTTCAGTTGGCGTTGCTGGCGGTGACCACGGACTACGAATTATCCGACGAGGTGCGGGAGGCGGCCGAGGAGTCGGGTTTGCTGGCAGCCGACGTGCTGGTGGAGGCATGCCAGGCGATTCAGACAGATCCCACAGTGTGACTCCCACTCACGGGTATTCCGGTACGGGTGTACGAGTCGGTAGTGTGTGGTCCGCACGCCCCCATAGCCCAATTGGCAGAGGCAGCGGACTTAAAATCCGCCAAGTGTGGGTTCGAGTCCCACTGGGGGCACTGCTGCGCCGTAGGTCGGACAGTGTGTTCGCGACGTAGTCGACCGAGTTCAGCTCGCTCGGTGAGCCTGTATCTGGTTCCCGTCTGTTCGCTACCACACGAGACCGCCCAGGCCATGCAA
Source organism: Nocardia sp. NPDC050193 (assembly GCA_040674215.1). Taxonomy (GTDB): domain Bacteria; phylum Actinomycetota; class Actinomycetes; order Mycobacteriales; family Mycobacteriaceae; genus Nocardia. Next base: position 98,898 of record JBFARE010000024.1, read on the forward strand.
ACCGAGCGGCTGAATCGGAAACCTAGGTTGGTTGTCGGTTGAACCTCACGCCGACCGGAGCTCGGTCTCGTGGTACAACCTGGAGACGGGCTCATCAGCGCCCGCCACCTTGAACGGGTGACATGCACTCGGCCCCCGCTGGAGCTGGTCACAGTGCCTCTACCTCGCGTCGGCCTATACGGGCACGAACATGATCGCCGGCTTCAGAGTGCGATCCGTCGTTGATCATCGCTCTGGCGAACGCACTGGAGGTCGCGCCGAGCGAGATCACCCGCAACGCTGTGGGCGTGAGCGGCGAGCTGGAAGAGGACCGTTCGCTGGGTGATGTGCGATTGTCGTTGTTGCAGGCGAGTATCGGTCAGCCGGGCGGTGAGATCGTTCCGGTCGACGTCCTGAAATTCAGGGCGAAAGACATCCTGGAGGCACAGCGCCGATGTGAATACGCGCTGGTCGGGACGCAGCTCCCTGGCCTGGTACGAGATCTCCATACCTCACTTCTGGCCGGGCGCGATGACAGAGAGCTACTGGAACTCTCTGTTCTCACCCATGTTCAGGGCACCCAGGCATGGTTGTCGGATATCGGGGCGGGTTCCGATCTCGCGTGGCAGGCATCGGTACTGGCCAGGCGAGCCGCAGAACGATTGGACGACCCGCTCTTCGGCGCGGTGAGCGCGTTCGGGACCAGCTTCGGGCTGATCGCCGCGGGCGGTTTCGATTCGGCCCGCCGCTTGCTGACTACCGCCGAGCCCGGCACAGCAACGTCGGAAGCCACCCAGGTCACCGGAATGCTCACGTTGACGCACGCTCTGGTCTCTGCCGCTCAGGGAAATACCGCGGAGCGCCATGCCGCTCTGGGGCAGGCCGACGAACTCGCCGCACGCACCGGCGACGCCAATGCCATGTGGTTGGGATTCGGCCCGTCCAACGTCGGGATCTGGCGGATGTCCGTCGCTCTCGAATCCCGAGAGCACCATGAGGCGGCCGCGATCGCCGAAACTCAGCGAACCCACCGGCCGGGCGGGTGTCCTCACCCGGCGCGGATGAATCCGGCCGGTGCGGCGCCCGACATGCGCCTACCCATTCGGGTGGGTCGCGGAGCTCATGCGGGGTACTTTCCCCCTATGACGGAACCGCCGCACAATTACGGGCGCCAGGACCCTCACCGCCAGGGTTATCCTCGGACGCAGGCCTACCCGCAGCAGGGCTATCCCCAGCAGCAGGGTTACTCGACGGAGCCGGAGTACGGGCATCAGGTCGAATACGGGTACCAGCCGGACCAGCTCGAGCGGACCAACGAACGGTCGAACGAACCGAAGATCAATGTCGGACGGCTGTGGGCGGGCGGTGTCGGTACGGCCATCGTCGTCGCGCTGGTGATCGTGGTGCTGATCATGCTGGTGCGCGGCATCCTGAATATCGCGGTCCTCTCACCGGAGGGCGAGGGAGCCTACGGCACGGTCTCGACCACCTCGTACGCCGTGGCCGGTGGCGCCGCCGCGATCGCCGCGACCGGTCTGCTGAACCTGCTGCTCGCCCTGATGCCCAGCCCCATGCAGTTCTTCTACTGGATCACCGGACTGGTCACCGCGCTGGCGACACTGGTGCCGTTCACCCTGGTCGCCGGGGTGGATGCCAAGATCGCCACGGCCGTGATCAACCTGATCGCGGGGTTGTGCATTATTTCGCTGCTCGGCGGGGTCGGATCGGGGGCGATCATCCGGCGCCCGCAGTCGCAGTACTGAGTCCTTCCGTCCGGTGCCGTCGCGCCGGGTTCCGGGTGCCGTGGGGCGGCCCGGGACCCGGTTGCGCGACGCGTCCGCCGGTCTCAGCCGGCCCCGGCGTCTTCCGGTCGGACTCGGACGAGCTGTTTACCGAGGTTGGACCCTTCGAAGAGGCGCTGCAGGGCTGCCGGGGCGTTCTCGAGACCGTCGACGACATCCTCGGCCCAGACCAGCTCACCCGCCGCGACCCAGCTCGCGAGCCGGGCCAGTGCCGCCGGGAAATCGCCGTGGTGGTCGTAGAAGATGAAACCCTCCATGCGGGCGCGGCGGAAGGCCAGCTGCATGTAGTTCGCGGGCCCGGCGCCGTAGCCGGCGGCCGTGTAACCGGAGGAGATCGACCCGCAGAGCGCGATCCGGGCGTGCAGGGCCAGATGGTCGAGCGCTTTTTCCAGCAGGTTTCCGCCGATATTGTCGAAGACCGCGGTCAACCCTTCGGGGGCGAAGTCGCGCAGTGCGGCGGGGACGTCGTCGGCGCGATAGTCCAGGCAGGCGTCGAAACGGGCGGTTTCGCGCACCCAGTGCACTTTCTCCGGCGTACCCGCAGTGCCGAGCACCCGCGCCCCGAGTAGTCGCGCGATCTGTCCGGCCAGTGATCCGACGCCGCCGGCCGCGCCGGTGACCAGCACAGTATCGGTTTCCGAGACCTCGAGCACTCGGGTGATCCCGATATAGGCGGTCAACCCGCTCACGCCGAACACGGTGAGCATATGGCGGGGGTCGATCCCCGGAGGTACCGGGTTCACACCGAACAATCCGCCGGCGCGAGCGACGGTGTATTCCTGCCAGCCGAGCTCGCCGTAGACCCACTGTCCCTCCGACAGCGCCGGGTCGCGGGAGGCGACCACCCGCCCCACCCCGCTGCCGCGCATCACCTCGCCCACGCCGACCGGGGTCGTATATGTGGTCGCGGGGTTGAGCCAGGTGCGCTGGGTGGCATCGATCCCGAGCCACTCCACCCGCACGAGCGCCTCTCCGCTCTCCAATACCGGGAAGGGGCCGGCCTTTTCGGCAAAAGTACCGGCGGTGATTCCGGCGGCCGGCCGTTCGCTCAGGATCATCTGACGGAAGGTGCGGTCGGTCACGGCGGCCAGTGTGCCCCAGGAACGCCGCCGGTGTCGCCTTCATTTTCGCGCCTTCGGGGCGCCGTACCGGCTGCCGCTCGGGCAGGCCGGCAGTATTGCGTTCACGGTGATCGCAACCCGTGTCAGCCGCGTGACCACGTCGTACCCTCGGATCTTCGGTCCAGGTTCGGGGAGCACACCGTCATGATCAAGTTACTGGTTTTCACCCTCGTGGGTATCGGCGCGCAGATCGTCGACGGCACGCTCGGGATGGCCTTCGGCGTCACCGCGACGACGCTGCTCGTCCTCAGCGGCACGGGTGCCGCGCACGCGAGCGCGGCGGTCCACTTCGCCGAGGTCGCCACCACCCTGGCCTCCGGGGCATCGCACTGGCGGTTCGGCAATATCGACTGGAAGGTCGTCCTACGGCTGGGTGTGCCTGGCGGTATCGGCGCCTTCCTCGGCGCGACCGTGCTGTCGCGGATTTCCACCGAAGCCGCCGCGCCGATCACCGCCGGCATCCTTCTCGCGATCGGTGTCTTCCTGGTCGTCCGGTTCTCCTCACGACCGCCGGTAGAATTCGCCGCCTCGGAGAAGACCGCGCACTCCGCGAAGTTCCTGACCCCGCTCGGCCTGTTCGGCGGTTTCATCGACGCCAGCGGTGGCGGTGGCTGGGGGCCGGTCACCACCAGTACCCTGCTCACCACGGGGCGCTCCGCGCCGCGCACGGTGATCGGTTCGGTGAGCGCTTCGGAGTTCATCGTCTCGGCCTCGGCCAGTGTCGGCTTCCTGCTGGGCCTCGGATCGGATTTCTTCGACAACCTGCTGATCATCGCCGGTCTGGCGCTCGGCGGCGTGATCGCCGCACCGATCGCCGCCTGGCTGGTCAGCCGGATCACCCCCGGTGTGCTGGGCACCGGGGTCGGCGGGCTGCTGGTCCTCACCAACGCTCGCACGTTGTTCAAATATTTCGATATCGAGGGCGCGCCGCGCACGATCGGTTATGTGCTGATCGTCGCGGTGGCGGTCGCGCTCACCGTCTTCGCGTGGCGGAAGTCCAGGACCGCCCCGGCCACCGAAGACCTCGCCGAGACCACGGTCGCGGACGCTGCCGACCCGGTGGTGACGGGGTCCGCTGGCACCGAAGCCGCCGGGGAAGGCTCCGCGGTCGCGGCGCAGGTGCCGGTCAGGTAGTTGCTCGATCGGCCGGTCTGCCTTCGGGTGGTGAGACCGGAGGGTGAGGGGACCGCGCCCGGCGGCCCGGACTGTAGTCCGGGCCGCCGGGCGCCTTCGTCTGTGTTGGATCCGGCTCGGCGAAGAGATCGTCGATCCCGTTGGCCACTGGTCGGCCGCACCGCGGCGCCGACGCGGCTTCCGCGGCGGCCGTAGCGCCCCGGCAGCCGACCGGCATCCATCCGGTGGGTAGCCGATGCCCCCGGCGAAAGCATCCGTGGTGCCGTCCGCCGGTCGGTGGGTACTGCCGGTGCGCCCGTGCGAACGGTCCGGCACAGCTCTCGCGACCAGTAGAACGGGGCCGTAAAGCGCTGGGGTCGGTTTCTTCCGTCGATACCACCCCGCCGGGGTCGGCGTGGAGGGCGCGGTTCGCGACCGGGATTCGTAATTTCGTAACAGCAGGGTAGTACCGCACCGATAGGGCTGGACAACGGTCGGTGGCCGGAAACATCGGCACGACACCGTGTTTCGGTCATCGTGTCTGTGTGCTGGAGGAGGACTGAGATGTGTTGGGGCATTCCGGGCCGGATCAGCGAGAGCTCCGACTACGGCGGTGAAGCCCCGGTCGTAGCTGTCGGTGAGGTGGTGCCATGGTGAACGACCTCTTGGCGGCCACGCCTTTTCGCGCCGACCTGGCCGAGGACCTGGCGGCCGCGGCGCTGGCGCTGGCCCGGCGATTCGCGGCCGGCGCGACGCTGTGGTGTGTGGCGCCGGCCTGGGAACCGCATGCCCAGCACATCGCCGTCGAATTCGTGCATCCGGCGGCCACCGGCGGGCTCACCCTGCCCGCTGCCGCTCTGACCGGGCCGAACCTCGTGGATAACGCCCGGGTTTCGGCGCGCCCCGGCGATATGGTGCTCGCGGTCGCCGCCGCGTACGAGCCGCAGGTGCGGTCGCTGCTGGTGCGCAGCCCGGCCTGGGGCGTGCACACCATCTGGATCGGGTCGGGCCCGCGGCCGGCCACCGAGATCGCCGACCATCTGCTGTGGCTGGACGGCCCGGATACCCGGCTCTCGGCCACAGGTGATCTGGTATTGCTCTACCACCTGCTGTGGGAGCTCACCCAGCGATGTTTCGCGCATCCAGGGCTGGTCGCGCCGGAGCGCGGGCCGGAGCACCGGGCAGCCGGCCGCGACGAGGGCAGGCTCGGCGAGGTGGTGATACCGCTCGGTGACGGGACGGCGCGTGTGCGCACACCGCTGGGCACCGAAACCGTCACGACGACCTTCGTCGAACCGGTACGGCCCGGGGACCTGGTGCTGGTGCATGCCGGTATGGCGGTGAGCTCGGCCGGAGTGGAGGACGAGCGATGACCTCGAACGAGGTGGGTGTACTGCTCGGCGAACTGGCCGCGTGTGCGCGGGCGCGGGCCGCGGAGAGCGCCGGTGTGCGGGCGCGGGCCCTCACGGCGAACGCGGAACCGGTGGCCGCGGCCGCCCGGGAGATGGCGCGCCGTTTCACCGACGGCGGCCGGCTATTCGCCTTCGGCAATGGTGGCAGTGCGACGGATGCCGCGACGCTCGCGGCCCTGTTCGCCCGGCCGCCGGAGGGTACCGCGTTGCCGGCATGGTCGCTGTCGGCCGACGAGGCGGTACTCACCGCGGTCGGCGACGATTGCGGCTTCGAATCGGTGTTCGCGCGCCAGCTCGCCGCGCGCGGGCAGTCCGGCGATATCGCGGTGGCCATGTCGACCAGCGGTGACTCGCCCGATCTGCTGGCGGCACTCGCGGAAGCCCGGGACCGGGGGATGTACACGATCGGTTTCGCCGGGCGCGACGGCGGCGCGTTCGTCCCCGGTGACATGGTGGACCGCTGTCTGGTGGTCGATTCGCGCTGTCCGCACCGGATCCACGAGGCACAGGCCCTGCTGGGATACGCCCTGTGGCTATCGGTTCATCAGCACGGCGTCGTCGGCGGCTGAATCGGCGCGTGTGGTCCGGCGGCCGGGCGCCCACGCGCCCAGCACGAAGGCCATCACCACGGTGAGGATGCCCAGGGCCAGGGCCGCCTGCGCGGCACCGTGGACGAAGGCTTCCTCGGCGAATGCCGCCAGCGGCGCGCCCGCCGGACCTCCCCGCTCGGCGACCTCCAGTGCGGCGGCCAGCGAATCACCGACCGGACCGCGGGCCGCTTCGGGCAGCCGGGGCAGTGCCGGAGCGATCCGGTCGGCATAGCCGACGGCGAGAATGCTGCCGGAGATCGCGATACCGATGGCCGCCCCGACCTCCCGGGAGGCGTCGTTGACCGCGGCGGCCACCCCGTGTTTCTCCGGGGGTGTGCCGTTGATGATCGCGGCGGTCGCCGGCGCGGTGCACAGACCGAGGCCGGTACTCAGGATCAGCAGTGGCCAGAGGACATCGAGGTAGGTGCTGTCCACCGCGATCCGGGACACCAGGATGAGCGCGCTACCCACACAGAGCAGACCGATAAAGGTCGGCAGGCGCAGGCCGAACCGTTCGGCCAGCCGCGGGGCGACGATCGAGATACCGATCAGTGGCGCGATCATCGGCGCCATCGCCACCGCGGACATCAGCGGCGAGTACCCGAAGATCAACTGCATGTACTGGACGAACAGCAGGAAGTAGCCGAAGGCGACCAGGAACTGCACACCGACACTCACCGCGCCGCTGCCGAAGCCCCGGTCGGCGAACAGCCGTACATCCAGTAGCGGATTCGGTACCCGCAGTTCGACCGTCGCGAACCCGACCCCGGCGAGGGCCCCGGCGCCGAACAAGCCCAGTACCAGCGGATCGGTCCAACCGCGCACCGGCGCCTCGATGGCCCCGACCACGATGGCGCCCACGGCGATCGACACCGTGATACCGCCCCAGCAGTCCAGCGGGGGCCGGGTGTCGTCCACGGATTCGGGGACCGTGCAGCCGGCGATGGCGAGGACGATGCCGGCCACCGTCATCGCGAGGAAGATGGCCTGCCAGGTCCAGATCTGGAGTAGCAGCCCGGAGCCGAGAATCCCCAGAACCGCGCCACCGGAGACGACCCCTGCCCACAACCCGACGGCGACGCCGCGCCGCTCGGGCGGGAATCCGCCGGTGAGCAGGGAAAGCGTGGACGGCATGACCAGCGCCGCGCCCACGCCCGCGCCGGCGCGCGAGGCGATGATCCAGTGCGGCTCGTCCAGCGCCAGGGGCACCGCGGAGGCGAGGGCGAACACCACCAGGCCGAGCACCATCATGATGCGGCGGCCGAACCGGTCGCCCAGCGCGCCGGAGAACAGGACCAGACAGGCCAGCGCGAGGGTGTAACCGTCGACCACCCAGGTGAGCTGCTGCTGGGTGGCGCCGGTATCGGCGGCGATCTCGGGGAGCGCGGTATAGAGGGCGGCCATGGCCGCGATGACCAGCGCGACGGCCATCGACGACAGGGCGAGCAACCAGATGTGCGCCCGGGACAGGCGCGTGTTCACCGATGTCATGGCCACCCTCCCGGCAGATGGAGAACAAGCGGTTGTGCTACTGATCAGAGCACAATGCCCCGGGGTGACCACCGGTGATCTCCGTCACTACCCATCGTGGATGGCGGACCGCCCTGGTCACCGGTGGTAGGTGGTGGGCCCGCGGCTTGCGCCGACCGAGACCCCGGCCGGTCGCGCCCGGGGTGTTCGAGGGCCGTCGCCACCTCGGCGGCATGGCTACTCTGGGGCGTGTGAAGGCAGATACCGCGCTCCTGGTCCCGGTCGCCGCCGAACTGGACGACATCACCGCTGTCGGTCCGGAGGAGGATGCCGGTCCCGGCGGGCCGAGCCCGGCGGAGATCGAATCGATCTGGGACTCGGTACAGGAGTGGTACCGGCTGGGCGCCACCCCGGCGATCCAGATCTGCCTGCGCCGCAACGGGCGGGTCGTATTGAACCGGGCGATCGGCCACAGCCGGGGCAACGCGCCCGGCGACGGTCCGGAGGCCGAGCGCGTCCCGGTGACCACGGACTCGCCGTTCTGCGGATTCTCCACCGCCAAAGGTGTTTCCGCGGCGGTGATGTTCATGCTCATCGAGCAGGGTGCCTTCGCGTTCGACGATCCGGTCAGCGATTACATTCCCGAATTCGCCGCCAACGGCAAGGCGGCGATCACCATCGGGCACGTACTCACCCATACCGCCGGCGTCCCGTTCGTGACCCGCCCCTACCGCGGGCACGAAATGGTTTTCGACGAGGAACTGTGCCTGCGCGGTCTGGTCGATCTGAAGCCGAGTTACCCGGCCGGACGTTTCCGCGTCTACCACGCCCTGACCAGCGGGCTCATCCAGCGGCTGCTGGTGCAGCGGGCCACGGGTAAGCGGCTCAAGGAGCATCTCGCCGAACAGGTATTGGAACCGCTGGGCTTCCGGTGGACCAACCTGGGTGTCCGGCCGCAGGACGTGGACGCGGTGGTGCCGAGCGTGAAAACCGGGCCCCCGCCGTCGAAGCTGGCCTCTTTCCTCGCCGGGCGGGCGCTGGGCGGTGGCTTCGCTTCGGACGCGGTGAACCGGGAATCGAATCGGTCCTTCCTCACCGCCGAACTGCCGTCGGGGAATCTGGTCACCACCGCCGCCGAACTGTCCAGGTTCTACGAGATCCTCGCGCGCGGTGGCGAACTCGACGGCGTCCGGATCATGCAGGCCGAGACGGTGCGTGAGGCGGTCCGCCCCGCCTCCCGGGTGCCGGGGGTGGCGGGGCGGGTGAGCCGGGCCGGTTATGAACTGGGCGGGCCCCGTTCGAAATTCGGGCACGATACGGCCGCGCATTTCGGTCGCAGCGGGTTCACCACGCAGTACGGCTGGGCCGATCCGGCACGCGGGCTGAGCGGGGCGATCCTGACCAACGGGAAATCCTCGGTGGACGGCGAACGCCCCTGGCGGCTGGTGGCACAGATCTCGGGGGCCTTCCGGCCACTGCCGCCGGCGGAGCGGATCTTCGAGCTCTGATACCGCGCCCACGCGCCCCGGTCAGTGCACGATGGTGGCGATGTGGTGGCGTATCACCCGGTCGGCCGTACCCTCGCCCGCGCCGTGTGGATAGGCGAGTTCGAAGGCCAGGCCGCTGATCAGGGCGAGCAGTCGTTCCGTTTCCAGTTCGGCCTCGGCCACCCCGGCCAGGGTGAGCGCCGCGGTGACGATGGCTCGGGTGGAGGTGCTCATCCATTCGGTTTCGGCTTCCATCCCGTTCACCAGCCGGGCACTCGTGACGATCTCGGTGCGCAGCAGCAGGCGCCGCCGGTCGGTGGGGTCGAACAGCAGCGCGCGGGTGACCGCCTCTAGGTAGGCCCGCCGGTCGGCCACCGCGTCGCTGCGCGGCTCGCTGCCGACCGCCGCGAGCCGGCGATCGCGATCGAGTTCGAGTTCCTTGGCGGCGGCCATCAGGAGTCCGTACTGGTCACCGTATTTCCGGCGGAGCGTCTTCCCGTCGAGGCCGCAGTGGTCGGCTACCCGGCGCAGTGTGGTGGCGGTGATCCCGCGTGAGGTCACGAGATCCAGGACGGCGTCGAACGCGGCGTGGTGCTCATCGGTTGTCATGATCGACGCTCCTTTCCGAGCATGACGGTAGGGCCGGCTTCACCAGTGCGTGCCCGGAACCCAGCGGGCCGCGCGCCGCAGCGCGGTTTCGGCACCGCGGGCCACCCGTGCGCCCGCCCGGGGCAGTGCGGCGCGGCCCGGCCGGGACCGCGGCGCGGGGGGCTCGCCGCCGATGCGATGGACAACGGATGCCTCGCCCTCGGAGGTCTGCGTGTCGAGCGCGGTGATCGGGGTGGGTTCGGTGTGTTCGCCCCGGGCGGCGGGGGAGTCCGGGATCATCCGGTAGTAGCGGTGCAGGACGAAGTCACGCAGCCGCGGGGCGAACATCGCGCCGTACTCGCCGAGGGTGCCGATCGGCACATCGATACGCCGGGGACGCTGGGTGAGCGCGCGCACGATCGTCGCGGCCGCCCATTCCGCCGATTCGGCGCGGCCGCCCTGATTACCGGACGGGGCGATCATGGGTGTCCGGACCAGGGGCAGGTGGATAGTGGTGAAGGTGACCCCGTCGGCCATGGTCTCCACCGCCGCGACCTCGGTGAACTTGTCCAGTGCGGCTTTGCTCGCCAGATAGGCGGAGTACCGCGGGGTGGCGACCTGCACCCCCGCACTGCTGATGTTGACGATATGGCCGAATTTGCGCTCCCGCATCTGCGGTAGCAGTGCCAGGGTGAGCCGCAGCGCGCCGAAGTAGTTGACCGCCATGGTGCGTTCGTAATCATGCAACCGGTCGGTGGAGCGGTGGATGGCCCGGCGGATGGAACGACCGGCATTGTTCACCAGCATGTCCACCCGGCCGTGCTCGCCGAGTAGCTTGTCCAGGGTCACCTGCACCGAGGCGGAGTCGGTGATATCGCAGGGGTAGCCGTAGGCCCGGCCGCCCGCGGCCCGGATCTCCGCCACCACGGCGGCGAGTTCGTCTTCGCGGCGGGCGAGCAGGAACACCACGGCGCCCTTCTTCGCGACGGCCAGCGCCGCGGCCCGTCCGATGCCGGACGAGGCGCCGGTGATGAGGATGTGCCGTCCGGCGAGTTCGTGTTCGGCCTGGTCGGTCCCGGAATCGCTCATGAACAGCCCCTTTGCGCAGGTCTTTCCCGGCCGAACTTACTCCAAAGTAAGAAAGCGCGCCAGTGCGGGCCCGGTGTTCGAAAACGGGTTCGATTTCGACTCTCGAGATTCGAACATATGTGCGATACTCGAGTTATGACGGACGATCGGATGGCGGATATCTATGCCGCGGTGCGGCTCGGCGGTGCGAATCGGGAGGCGGCGCGCCAGGCGCTGCAACTGCTGTGGGATCAGCTCGGGCCGGCCGGGGAGCCGCTGTACCGGAGCGTGGTGGCCCACCATCTGGCGGATGTCCAGGAGACCGCCGAAGGCGCGTTGTTCTGGGACACCCGGGCGCTCGACTCGGCCTTTGTGCCCGGCGTGCCGCTGGGCGAAGGACTCCTGGGGTTTCTCCCGTCCCTGTATCTGAGCCTGGCCGACAGCCACCGGCTGGTCGGCGATTTCGACGCGGCGCGAATGCAACTGGCGCTGGCACGCGGGCACGCGAACGTGCTCGCCGACGATGCCTACGGCCGGGTGATCCGGGCCGGGGTGGATCATGTGGCGACACTGCTGGAGGCGCAGTCCACCGAACGGGTGGCCTGCTGACGCGGTATGGGATGGAGTAACGGCCCGCCGAGTTGGGCCGAGATGGAGCGGGTACTGTCCGGGCGACCGAAGCCCGGACAGTACCCCGGTGACGGCGGTGACGCCCCGGCCTGGAGCAACAGTCGCGGTGCGTACCTGCCCGAACCGGCGGGCCCACCCGGTCCGGTTGTGCCGTACGCGGAACTGCACGCGCATTCGGCGTTCAGTTTCCTGGACGGGGCCTCGCAGCCGGAGGAGATGGTCGCCGAAGCCGCGCGGCTGGGGCTCTCGGCGATCGCGCTCACCGACCACAACGGTTATTACGGGGTGGTCCGGTTCGCCGAAGCCGCCGCCGAGCACGGGATGGCCGCGGTGTACGGGGCCGAACTCACCCTCGTGGCATCCGGTGCCCGGCAGACCGATTCGGCGCGCCGCACCGGTGAACCCGACCCGGACGGCGAACATCTGCTGGTCCTGGCCCGCGGGCAGGAGGGCTATCGCCGGTTGTCCCGGCAGCTCGCGGCCGCGCATATGGCGGCCGGGGAGAAAGGGATCCTGCGCTACGACCTCGACGCCCTCACCGAGGCGGCCGGGGGCCATTGGCAGATCCTCACCGGCTGCCGCAAAGGCAAGGTGCGGCGGGCGCTGGCCCAGGATCTGCATGCGGGTGGCCGGCCGCTACGCGCCGAGGCGGCGCTACAGGACCTGTGTGAACGCTTCGGACCCGACCGGGTGGCCGTGGAACTCACCCGGCACGGTCTGCCCACCGACGACGAAGACAATACCGTGCTGGCCGCGATCGCCGACCGGGTCGGGGTGCCGGTGATCGCCACCACCGCCGCGCATTTCGCGACCCCGGACCGCAGCCGTCGCGCCGCGGCCCTGGCCGCCATCCGGGCCCGGCGCAGCCTCGACGAGCTCGCCGGCTGGCTCGCCCCCACCGGGGGCGGTTATCTGCGGTCGGGGGCGGAGATGGCCCGGTTGTTCGCCGAATTCCCCGCCGCCGTACCGAACTCGGTGGAACTGGCCCGCGAATGCGCGTTCGATCTACGGCTGATCGCGCCCCGGCTGCCGCCCTTCGATGTACCCGCCGGCCACGACGAGAACTCGTGGTTGCGCGAACTCACCCGGCGCGGCGCCGCCACCCGGTACGGCCCGCCCGCCGCGAACCCGGCCGCCTACCTCCAGCTCGAACATGAACTCGCGGTCGTCGCCCGGCTCGGTTTCCCGGGATACTTCCTGGTGGTGCACGATATCGTGCGTTTCTGCCAGGAGCACGACATCCTGTGCCAGGGCCGGGGTTCGGCCGCCAATTCTGCGGTCTGCTACGCCATCGGGATCACCAATGTCGACCCCGTCGCGAACAAATTGCTGTTCGAACGCTTCCTCTCTCCGGAACGTGACGGACCTCCCGATATCGATATCGATATCGAATCCGACCGCCGTGAGGAAGCCATCCAATACGTCTATCGCCGGTACGGCCGGGAGAACGCGGCACAGGTGGCGAATGTGATCACCTACCGCGGGAAGTCCGCGGTCCGCGACGCGGCCCGCGCGCTCGGCTTCGCCCCCGGGCAGCAGGACGCCTGGAGCAAACAGGTGAGCCGGTGGACGGGTGTCGGATCGGAAACCGGGACCGATATCCCCGAACCGGTACTGGCCCTGGCCGCCGATATCGAAGGGCTACCGCGGCACCTGGGCATTCACTCCGGTGGCATGGTGATCTGCGACCGGCCCATCGCCGACGTCTGCCCGGTGGAATGGGCGCGGATGGCCGACCGCAGCGTGCTGCAGTGGGACAAGGACGATTGCGCCGCGGCGGGGCTGGTGAAATTCGATCTGCTGGGCCTGGGCATGCTCTCCGCCCTGCACTACATGATCGACCTGGTACGTGAGCACATCGGTATCACGGTCGAATTGCACACCCTGGACCTCGCCGAACCCGGGGTGTACGAAATGCTGTCCCGAGCCGATTCGGTGGGTGTGTTCCAGGTGGAATCCCGGGCCCAGATGGCGACCCTGCCGCGATTGAAACCGCGGAAGTTCTTCGATCTGGTGGTCGAGGTGGCGCTGATCCGGCCCGGCCCGATCCAGGGCGGTTCGGTGCATCCGTATATCCGCCGGAAGAACGGACTGGAAAAGGTCACCTTCGAGCACGTTGCCCTGCGTAATTCACTCGAGCGCACCCTCGGAGTGCCGCTTTTCCAGGAGCAACTCATGCAGATGGCCGTGGACGTCGCGGGGTTCACCGCCGCCGAGGCCGATCAGCTGCGGCGTGCCATGGGATCGAAACGGTCCCCCGAGAAAATGGACCGGTTACGGGGCCGGCTGTACCAGGGCATGCGGGATCTGCACGGCATCACCGGTGAACTCGCCGACCGCATCTACGAGAAACTCCGTGCCTTCGCGAATTTCGGTTTTCCGGAGAGCCATTCGCAGAGCTTCGCCGCCCTCGTGTTCTATTCCGCCTGGTTCAAACTGCACTATCCGGCGGCGTTCTGCGCCGGACTGCTGCGCGCCCAGCCGATGGGTTTCTATTCGCCGCAATCACTGGTGGCCGACGCCCGTCGGCACGGGGTCGTCGTGCACGGCCCGGATATCAATGCCAGTGTGGCCGAGGCCACCCTGGAACGGCGTGGGACCGAGGTGCGGCTGGGCCTGGCGGACGTGCGCTCCATCGGCTCGGACCTCGCGGAGAAGATCGTGGCCGCCCGGGCCGAAGGCGGGCCCTACACATCGTTTCTCGATCTCACCGGGCGCGTGGAGATGACCGTTCCGCAGGCGGAATCCCTGGCCACTGCCGGTGCGCTCGGTAGCCTGGGATATTCCCGGCGCGAAGCACTGTGGGCAGCCGGTGCGGCGGCCGGAGAGCGGCCCGACCGCCTGCCCGGGACCGGCGCCTCCACCACCACACCCACCCTGCCCGGGATGAGCGACCTCGAACATGCCGCCGCCGATGTCTGGGCGACCGGCGTCTCGCCCGGCAGCTACCCGACCCAGTTCCTGCGCCCCCGCCTCGACGCGCTCGGCGTGATCCCGGCCGCCGGCCTGCTCTCGGTCCCCGACGGCACCCGGGTACTGGTCGGCGGCGCGGTGACCCACCGACAGCGTCCCGCTACCGCCGGCGGGGTCACCTTCCTGAACCTGGAAGACGAAACCGGCATGGTGAACGTGGTGTGCTCGGCCGGGCTGTGGACCCGATACCGCCGCACCGCGCAGAGTTCCCCGGCACTGCTGATCCGCGGCCGGATACAGAACGCGGAAGGCGCGGTGAGCATCTACGCCGAACATCTGAGCCGCCTCGATATGCGCATAACCTCTCGCTCCCGGGACTTCAGGTGATTCGGCGTCGTCTGCGGGGTTCGCGCCCGACCTACCCCGGCTCGCCCGGGAACAGGGGGCACTCTCGCGAACCTCACCCGCGGGCAATCGTTGCGGAAAGTCCGGGTGGACCCGGAAGAACGCGCTGACCGGGCCCACCCGTCGCTGGATGGAATCGGAGAATCAATGACCAAGGCTGCGGCCGGGGGCAGAAACGGGTCGGCCTGCGATGCCACATCCGGTGGCCGGGCGCCGGCCCGCCGCGCGCGGACTCGTCGCTGTGTATCAGTGCAGGCCTTCGGGTTCGGCGCGTCCTGCCGCCCGGCGCAAACCCTGTGCCGGATGTATTGGAACGGGCATCACCTCGCTTCCCTACTGTTCGCGTGTCGGGGTCTCCCGGCCGTACCGGGCGGGCCGCGTTCGTAGGCCCGGCCCGGATTCGGCCGACGTCCGCGGGCCCGGGAAGCGGGTCGTCGAGAGATCGCTTTCCGGGGCGGTGGGTCGCGGACCGTGCCCAGCCGCGGCGCCCAGCGGGCCCGGGCCACGCGCAATGTCTCCTCGACCTCGGCGAACAACTCCGCGAGATCAGGGTCCAGTTCGAGTAGCCGGGACTCCACGCCCGACCACCTGTTCTCGCCGGTAAGGATCGGTGTGTGCATGGTCGGCCTCCTGGTCTCGGCGCCGACCGGACGATCAGGCGGTGAGGGCCTGATGCTCGTGGTCGTGGCGCGCGATCTCGATCTTGCGGGGCTTGGCCTGTTCCGAAACCGGGATCACCAACCGCAGTACACCGTCGCGGTAGTCGGCACGGATAGCGTTCGTATCGAGGTTCTCGCCCAGGAACAGCTGACGGCTGAACACACCGCGGGTCCGCTCCGCGGCGAGCATTGACCGGCCCGAATCCAGCTCCGGCCGTGATGCCCGCACGGTCACCACATTGCGTTCCACATCCAGATCCAATGAGTCCGGGTCGATACCGGGCAGGTCGAGTTCGACGAAGAATTCGTCACCCTCGCGCCAGGCATCCATCGGCATCACCGCCGGGCGAGCGGGCGTGCCGAAGACCTGCTGGGTCAGACGGTCCAGATCACGGAAGGGATCGGTGCGCATCAACATGGTCGCCACCTCCAGTTCACTCCTTCACTCTTGAAGAGAAACCAGATAATCTGTGTCAACTGACACAAGTAATATGTAGCACTGGAGCGATTGGAGTGCAAGTACCTTACGCAGAAAATATGACCGAGGGGATGGTGAAGAGGTGACGGGTGCCGACCGCCACGTCCGGTACCTGCCCGGATCGGGGCAGGGTGTGTACGCGATATCGGTGGCTGCGGAACTGGCCGGTGTCGGAGTGCAGACATTGCGGCTCTACGAGCAGTACGGTCTGATCACTCCGGTGCGCAGCCCCGGCGGCACCCGCCGCTACAGCCGCGACGATCTGCAACGGCTACAGCGCATCACCGAATTGGCCGCGCAGGGCATACAACTCACCGCCATCGGACGCATCCTCGAACTCGAAGACGCCAACACCACCCTTCGCGAAACCAACGCCGCTCTCGCCGCCGAACGTGATCGGCTTCGCGATCGCGAAACCTCGTAACGGAAGTGGCCCAGCTCATCAGGGCAGAGCCGGCGGGCAGCCGAGTGCGGTCCGCGGACCCGTGGACAGCGCCGATACGCGGCCTTTCTATTCGGGTATCCGATGCCGAGACCGCCCATTACGCTGCCAGCATGCGAACGCTCGGGGTGTTGTTTCTGGTTGTGTGTGGGTTGGTTCTGCTCACCGGATGCGGGGACGACTCCGATTCCGGCACCGCGGACCAGACGATGTCCTTCGAAGGTGGCGCGCCCGCGCCCGCCACGGCGCCGGGGATCCGGGTGCAGAAGGCGCCGAGCCGGGAGCAGGCTCCTACCTCCCCACCGAATACCGCCGACCAGGCCACCGATCGGAAAGAGGTCATCACCGGGACAGTGGATCTCACCGCCGACGATCCCGTCGCGGCCGCGCAGACACTTGTCGACCGGGTGGCCGAACTGGACGGGCGGGTCGACCAGCGCACCGAGAATCCCGGCACCGCCGCCAACGATCCGCACGCGAATCTGGTCGTCCGGATCCCGGCCACCGATACCGACGCGTTCATCGACGGACTGAGCGATCTCGGCGAGATCACCCAGGTCGGTACGAACCGTGACGACGTCACCCTGCAGTGGCAGGATCTCGACGCCCGCATCACCGCACTGCGGGCCTCGGTGGACCGGTTGCGCGACCTCATGGCGCGGGCCGCCAACACCGCGGACCTGATCGCCGCGGAGGAAGCGCTCGCCGACCGGCAGGCCGAACTCGACAGCCTCACCGGGCAGCGGCGCTACCTCGACGATCAGATTTCGCTGTCCACCCTCACCGTCGATATCCGGAGCACGGCCGAGCAGACGGGCGAGGACGGGCCCACCAATTTCTGGGCCGGTGTGGTGGACGGCTGGAACTCGCTGTTCGCCTGGCTGAAGGGCGCGGTGGTCTTCATCGGCCAGGTGCTGCCCTGGCTGCTCTTCCTCGCACTCCTCGGTGCGATCGTCGGCGCCCTCGTCGGACTGGCCCGCCGGCTGGGCAGCGCACGCGCTGCCGCCCCGGCCGCCGGGAACGCGACCGCGCGGGCCGAGACTCCGGTGCCCGGCACCCCGCGGACCGCTGCCGAACCCGGGGACGAAACCGTTGATCCGGACGGCCCGGGCACGGACCGGGCCTGAGCAGTGCCCACCACGGTCCGCGCGGTGCTCACCCCGAACAGCAGGAAGGGCCCGCTGGTCGAAACCCTGCCCGACGGCACGCTGCACCTGTGGGTGCGGGCGCCGGCCACCGAGGGGAAGGCGAACCGGGCCGCGACCGAACTCCTGGCCGCGCATTTCGGCGTCCCGAAGAGCGCGGTCCGGCTCACCGGCGGGGCGACCTCCCGGCACAAGCGGTTCGAGATCGCCGACTGATCCGCCGGAGCCGGGTCAGATGGCGCCCGGGAACCCGTGCTGCCGCCACGCTTCGTATACCGCCACCGCGGCGGAGTTGGCCAGGTTCATCGATCGCCGGCCGGGCAGCATGGGGATGCGCAGCTCGGCTTCGATGTGCTCGTCGGCGAGCACTTCCGCCGGCAGGCCCGTCGGTTCCGCACCGAACAGCAATATGTCGCCGGGCCGGTAGGCGATCTCGGTGTGCGGCGTGGTGGCCCCGGTGGTGAACGCGTACACCCGCTTCGGCCGCAGCTGCTCCCACGCAGTCGCCAGATCCGGGTGCACTGTCACCGAGGCGAGGTCGTGATAGTCCAGGCCGGCCCGGCGCAGCTTCGCCTCCGACATATCGAAGCCGAGCGGTTCGATCAGATGCAGCTCGCTGCCTGTGCCGGCGGCGAGCCGGATGGCATTGCCCGTATTGCCCGGTATGCGAGGTTCATGGAACATCAATCGGAACACAGCAGATCAGTCAATCAGGTGCCGGCGCCGCCGCAGTGAGCGAGCCCCTCGGCCGGGCAACAGCCGGAGCGGGGCCGAGTGCCGGGTGCGGATGGCACTGAAGTGCCGCAGGTCGAGGGCGGCGCCTGGACCACCGCGAATGTCACCGGGCAGGCGGCAGGGGCCCGGCGCCTCCTCGGGCCGCGGCGGCGTACCGTAGGGCCGCCCACTCTGCAGGAATCCGCTTCCGGTGGTCGAATGGGCTGTCCGATTCATTCCGGAGGGAGAAATATGGCCGTGCTGCAGGGCCACGGTAATCCAGGCGACGACGCGAGAGGTGTGAATGATCCGGGTGCCGGCCCGGAGAAGCTCAGCCGCCAGCTGGCGAACCGCCATATCCAGCTGATCGCGATCGGGGGCGCGATCGGCACCGGCCTGTTCATGGGCTCGGGTAAGACGATCTCGCTCGCCGGCCCCTCGGTGATCCTCGTCTACATGGTCATCGGCTTCTTCCTCTTCTTCGTCATGCGGGCGATGGGGGAGCTGCTGCTGTCGAACTCCGGGTACAAATCGTTCAGCGATTTCGCCGGTGATCTGCTCGGCCCCTGGGCGGGTTTCTTCACCGGCTGGACCTATTGGTTCTGCTGGGTGGTGACCGGTATCGCCGATGTGGTGGCCATCGCCGGTTACGTGTCCTACTGGTGGGCGGACCTGCCGCTGTGGATACCCGCGCTGGTCTGCATCGTCGTCCTGCTGGTCCTCAACCTGCCCACAGTGCGCGCGTTCGGTGAGACCGAGTTCTGGTTCGCGCTGATCAAGGTGATCGCCATCGGCGCGCTGATCGTCACCGGCCTGGTGATGGTGATCACCGGATTCACCGGTGACAACGGCAGCACCGCCTCACTGGCCAACCTGTGGAACGACGGCGGTTTCTTCCCGACCGGGCCCATGGGTTTCGTGGCCGGATTCCAGATCGCGGTCTTCGCCTTCGTCGGCATCGAGCTGGTGGGCACCACCGCGGCCGAGGCCAAGGAACCCGAACGCACCCTGCCCCGCGCGATCAACTCGATCCCGGTGCGCGTTTTGCTGTTCTATGTCGGCGCGCTGATCGTGATCTGCGCGGTGACCCCGTGGCGGCAGGTCTCGGCCGATGAGAGCCCGTTCGTGGCGATGTTCGCCCTGGCCGGGCTCGGGGTCGCCGCGAGCGTGGTCAACTTCGTGGTCCTGACCAGCGCCACCTCCAGCGCGAACTCGGGGATCTACTCGACCTCGCGGATGGTGTACGGCCTGGCCGGCGACGGCGACGCCCCCGCCCTGTTCGGGAAACTGTCCCGGCGCAAGGTCCCGGCCAACGCGCTGCGTTTCTCGTGCGCGTTCCTGCTGATCGGGGTGGTGCTGCTCTACGCCGGACAATCGATCGTCGAGGCGTTCACCGTGGTCACCACCATCTCGTCGCTGTGCTTCATGTTCGTCTGGACGATGATCCTGGCCAGCTACCTGGTCTACCGGAAGCGGCGGCCGCATCTGCACGCCGCGTCGACGTTCAAACTGCCGGGCGGTGTACCGGCGGTCTGGGCGGTGCTGGCCTTCTTCGTGTTCCTGGTCTGGGCGCTCACCCAGAAAAGTGACACCCTGCAGGCTCTGCTGGTGACCCCCATCTGGTTCGTGGTGCTGGGTGCGGCCTATCTGGTGGTGCGGCGCAGTCCGCACCACGCCGCGCTGCGCGAGCGGCATCGGGAGAAGGTACTCGCCGAGAACGCCGCGCTGCGCTGATCCGTGTTTATTGGCGCGCCTCCGGCGCGCGGGTCGGGGCCCTGTGACCCCGGTTCTTCACTCCGCCGCTCAGTCGCTGCGCTCCATCGCTCTGTCGCTCCAGAACCGGGGGCGGGCCCCGACCATGGAGGTAGACCATCTGGAATAGATAGAAGGTGGATGCTGTCGTCCGCCTGGGGAGGCTCACGTCACGGTAAGTGCTCAATGGTCGCCAGTCTCCAGCCGGCCGACCGCACACGCTCCAGAACCGGGGGCGGGCCTCGAGACCGCACATGCCGACCGTCCGGAGTAGGCGGGAGGTGCGGGCGGGCGTCCGGACCGGGGCGGGGAGGCTCATTCCACTGTGCTGTCTGCGGATGGCCGGCGGTACGTGCTCCACAACCGGCCCGCATCCCGGTCGCGGATGCGGGCCGTCCGGGGAATGTGTCGTCGAACGGGTTCACCCGTCGGAAGCGATCGGTAGTTTCGGCAGCGGTAGAGCCACTGGTCCGGGTCGAATACCGGGGGCCGGGACGCGTTCCAGGACCCCGCCCGCGAAGACGTCGTAGAGCGGTAGCGTTTCCAGGTGGACGTAGCCGATATGACAGTCGCAGAGCGTGCGCGGGCACGGCCGCGGTCGCAGGGCGTCGCGGTAGGAGCCGTCGTAGAGGTTGCCCAGGGGTTCCCTGACGAAATGACAGCGGTGCACGGTGCCGTCACCGTCGACCGAGAGGACCGAGGCCCCGGTCCGGCAACCCCGGCCCAGTGAGTGGTGCGGGTCGCGGCTGAACGGGAACAGAGGGTCGATCGCGGTCCAGTCGGCGGCCTCGGCATCGGTGTAGGTGTGGTCTTCGGCGGCGTTGATCCACAGATAGATGTGCTCGGGGAGGTCGGCGCGCAGTCGGCGGGCGTGCTCCAGGTGACCGGGCAAACCCACCACACCGACGCTGAACCGGATACCGGCCGCGGCGAGATCCCGGGTCTTACCGAGAAAGCGCTGGTAGGGCGTTTGGCCGGGATGGTAGGTGCACCACAGCGCGACGGCGTCGCGGTCGGCCTCGTCCAGCCATTCGGTGCGGCAACTCAGATTGGTCTGGATGGCGACCCGACGGACCCCGGGCGCCCGGGAGAGTTCGACCAGCGCCCGGCGGTACCAGGACCGGACCAGACCCTCACCCCACGGGGTGAACAGCACCGAGATCCGGTCGTCGCGCTGCTCATGCACCCAGGCGGTGAATCGGTCCAGCGCGGCGCGGTCGGCGCGCAACTGATCACGACTGTCCCGGCGTTTTGCGAACGGGCAGTAGGGGCAGTCGTAATCGCAGGAGGCCAGGGGACCGCGGTAGAGCAGAGTGAGGTCCACCGCCGGTCACCGCAGTTCGTACTCGGCCATGGCCGCGCGGACGGCGGCCGAGAAGAATTCGGGGCCGATCGCGTCGGAATAGGCCAGGCCTTCGGGTGAGAGCCGCACCTGCGTGGGACCGGTGTCGGCGAGCCAGCCGCGTTCGGCGAGCCGGGTCAGTTCCACCGGGAAATCGGTGTGCGGGTCGGTGCCGAAACGAGCGCGGTAGTCCGCGACGGGTAGACCGTCGGCCTGCAGTATCGACTGGAGCAGATGGCGGCGCCGGGCCTCGTCCGCATCGATCACGCGGCCGACGGCGGCCCGGTCGAAATCCGTGGTGGCGGTGTAGCTGTCGATGATGGCGCGTACCTCCTGCGCCGAAACCGCGTAATCGAACGAATAGTGCAGGTTCCGGGTGTAGGAACGGGCGCCGCAGCCCAGGCCGATCATGCCGTCGGTCTGGCAGGAGTAGTCGTCGGGGCCGGGCGCGGGCGCGTCGATGCGGCGGAACATGCGCATGGACCGCTGCTCGTAACCGTGAGCGAGCAGATGGTCCCGGCCCTCCCGGTAGAGCCGCAGGCGCTGCTCGTCCCACGCCCGATCCGCGGCGGCGCGGTCGCGACGGGACAGCCCGGTGAGCGGGCGCACGTACAGCGGGTACAGGTAGATCTCCTCGGGCCGCCAGGCCAGCGCCGCGTCCAGCGAGTACCGCCAGCTCGCCGGAGTCTGACCATCGATCCCGTAGATCAGATCGATATTGAGTACGGCGACAGCGGTGTCGCGGATCCGGGCGAGCGCGGACTCCACGTCCGCGCGCCGCTGTGGCCGGACCGCCGCGCGGGATTCGTCCTCGTCGAAACTCTGGACGCCGAGACTGATCCGGGTCGCGCCGCGTGCGGCGAGGACCGCCAGCCGGTCGGCGGTCGCGGTGGCGGGGGATGTCTCGACCGAGAATCCGATGGCGCCCAGGTCGGCACCCATGACGTTCTCGGCGATATCGCAGAGCCGGATCAGTTCACCGGCCTCCAGGAACGTGGGTGTCCCACCGCCGAACGCGGCATTGGCGAAGCGTGGGCTGTGCTCGGTACCGAGGCACGCGCGCACGGCTTCGGCCTGGCGGGTGAGGGCGTCGAGATAGCGGGTGGTGAGGTCGCCGGGGGCGCCGACCCGCGTGAACAGATTGCAGAAACCGCAGCGTATCTCGCAGAACGGGATGTGCAGGTACAGCGAGAGCTGATCGCGAGGCTCATCCGCCCACACCTCTCCCAGCGTGGGGTGTGCGGTCAGCGGGCGGTAGGCCGTCTTGTGCGGATAGGCGTAGACGTAACTCTGGTAGGGCCGCGGTAACCGGGTGAGCGTGCTGGTGGATGCCCGATTCGGTGCTCGCCCTGTACATGAGCAACTACCTGCGCGGCACGGCCGGTTCACGCAAGGTCGGACTCGTCGTCGACCGCCCCGCGGGCAATTACGGGACGACCCTGGCCACCGCCATCAGTACCCAGCTCAGCAACGCGCGGCAGCCGGCGGTGCCGGAAGTGGTCAGCGCCCTGCGTCCCGACTTCGGCACCGCGGTGGACGCGGTGCTCTCCGCGGGCGCCGACTCCGTGTTCTTCGCCGGGCTGCCCGACCGGGCGGCACTGATCGCCGCCACCCTGCGCGAACGCGCCTTCCAGGGCGCCCGCGTCTCCGGTCCCGCGCTGCTCGACAGCCGGTTCCTGACGGCGGCTCAGGAGAACGCC
>JBFARE010000025.1:0-120702 GCA_040674215.1 Nocardia sp. NPDC050193
GCCGAGGGCTTACCAAACGAAGATTGCTACGCGTCCACTGTGCAGTATCTGAAACAACACACAGATACAGAAGACACCACACACGAACCGAGGGGAACACCTCGGGGAGCGTGGGTTGGCTCTCTGTGGATAGTTTCATAGAGTTACGGCGGTTATAGCGGCAGGGAAACGCCCGGTCCCATTCCGAACCCGGAAGCTAAGCCTGCCAGCGCCGATGGTACTGCACTCGACAGGGTGTGGGAGAGTAGGACACCGCCGGAACATACTTTCAAGGTAGGGGACCCATTCGTGGGTCCCCTACCTGCATTTCTGCCTACGGTGATATGGCCCGTAAACTTGGTGTGAGAACGAATCCACCGTTGTCGGCGGTTCGACCGTATTACCGTCGCACTTCATTGATCCAACCTGGTAACCGAGAGAGGGACCCGCCGTGCCGGAACAGAACAATGGCCGGAAACCGTTCCGGCGCAATTCTTCCGGACCCGACGCCGGCTTCCGTCGCGGCGAGGGCACCACTGACGGCAGGCGCTCGGGTGGCGATTCCGGCGGTACGGGAGACTCCGGGCGTTCGGGTGGCCGGGGCGGTTTCCGCCGAGACGACAATCGCGGCGATGCCCGCCGCGGCGAACCGGATGCGAGGGGCGCAGGACGCGGGCGCCCGGGGTCCGGGGGCAGCGGATTCGGTGGTGATCGGCCCCGCGATCCGCAGCGGGCCGATCGCACCCGCCGGGAGGAGCGGACCGGGTCCCCGGGGCAGCGCGACCGCGGCGCCGACCGGGCAGGCGACCGCTCGGGCTTCCGGAGCGAAGCGACGCGGGCGGGCTGGGAGGACAATCGCTCCCATGGTTCACGGCCGCACTCGCGTTCCGATGGTGACAAGCGTGAGTACGGAACGCGTGAGCGCGGGGACTTCCGGTCGCAGGGGCGCTCTTCTTTCGGTGACTCGGATCGGGGCCGGGACAGTCGCGGCGCCGGGCGCGCGGACAGCCGGGGCGGTGCGGACGACCGCCGATTCGGTGGGCGCCCGTCCGAGCAGTCCGCTCGGGGTACCGATGACCGCCGGTTCGGTGGGCGCGGTGGGCCCGAACGCGGTGCCGACGACCGTCGCTTCGGTGGGCGCGGTGCGTCCGACCGGTCGGAGCGCGGGAGCGACCGGCCGCGCCGGGACCGGGTGGGACCGGCGGAGGGCAACAGCGGCCCCGGATTTTCTCGCAGTGGTGACGCGGGCGGACCCCGGCGCCGGGGCGGTGAGGGTGGGGGCCGTGGTGCCGATCGTCGCCCGCCGCGGCCCGACGAGCCCGACCTGCCCGATGAGGTCCAGGCCGGGGATCTCGATTCCTCGATCCGGCGCGATCTGCTGAGTCTGGACAAGGGCAATGCGGAAACCGTTGCCCGGCATCTGGCGATGGCTGTGCAGGTTCTCGACGACGATCCGCAGCTGGCGTTGGCCCACGCGCGGGCCGCGCGGCAGCGGGCCGGACGGATCGCCGTCGTACGGGAGACCGCCGGCGTCGTCGCCTATCACGCCGGGGAATGGGCCGAAGCCTTGTCCGAGCTGCGCGCGGCGCGACGGATGGCGGGCGGGTCCGGCCTGCTCGCGGTGATGGCGGACTGCGAACGCGGTCTCGGCCGGCCCGAACGCGCGATCGAGATCGGCCGCAGCGACGAGGGCCGGGCGCTGACCGGCGACGAGGCGATCGAGCTCCGTATCGTGGTCGCGGGCGCCCGGATG
Source organism: Nocardia sp. NPDC050193 (assembly GCA_040674215.1). Taxonomy (GTDB): domain Bacteria; phylum Actinomycetota; class Actinomycetes; order Mycobacteriales; family Mycobacteriaceae; genus Nocardia. The sequence goes on from JBFARE010000025.1 coordinate 1,733, forward strand.
GACCTCGGTCAATACGACCAGGCCGTGGTGACCCTGCAGACCCCTGACCTCGATCCGTCGCTCACCGGTTCGGGTCCCGCGCGGCTGTTCTATGCCTATGCCGACGCACTGGTCGCGGCCGGTCGTACCGATGAGGGACAGACCTGGTTCTTCAACGCGGCCGCCGCGGACCTCGACGGCGAAACCGATGCCGAGGAGCGCGCGGCCGAGCTGACCGGCGAGGCCTGACCGACGACGATCAGAGCCGCGTGACCGACCAGTTGAGTTCGGTCCGCAGATCGGCGGGGTCCATCTGCGGGTTCGGTTGGGTGAGGTAGACCTCCCAGCGGTCGGCGCCCGGAACCAGGCCCTGCTCGGTGATCCAGCTGTGCAGACGGTCCCAGGTCACGCCCAGCGCGTCGAACGCGCCGTAATGCACCACGCGGGCGACCCGGCCGGCCGGGAGCACACCGGGGACGACATCCCCGTCGGGGGTGATCCGCCGGTCCACGGGAAAGCCCACCTCCAGTTCCGTGGCCTCCTCGACGGCTGCCCCCCACCGGGACAACGCCGGGCCGGTGATCACGGCCTCCTGTGCGGCGATGGCCGGTGGGAGGATGCCGAACGAGGTGTCGAAGAACGAGATCGTCTGCGCCGGCGCCACCCGGCCGCGCACCACAGCGGTGATCGTTTCGGCGATCTCGAGCAGTTCGGGTTCGGGTGTGTGGTCGGCTGGGTCGGCGGTCACGGTTCTCCTCGATGCAGTCGTCGGTCGGCCGCGGCGGGGCGGCCTTTACCCGGTTCCGACGGTTCGCGGCGCGGGAATTCATCGGCGCCCGCAGACTGCGTTCGCCGCCACCGGAGGCGACGGGTTCGGCTCCTCGGCGAAAGGACTGTCGAGCGCGGAACCGACCGCCCTGGACCGAGTCGCGGACCGAAAGCTCCGCAGGGCTGTCGTTGGGGGTCGAGATGATACGGCCGGTATCGGGCCCGAACGCTGGTAGCACTCGGTCGGCTGCCGGGGTCCATTGTGTTTCTCGCGGCCCCTCGGTACAGCCGGGGCGCAGTTCCCGCAGCGGGACCGAGCTCACCGAGCCGACTCGGCACACATGCGAAGCCCACGGTCGCCGGGGCGATCGTCGGCGCGGTGCTCAGGGCTATCTCGAGCCGGCCGTCGTATTCGGCAGCCGGGGGACGTGAATGGCGGGAAACGCGCCGCGCGAGCCGGGTACGCCGGTGCGGGCAGCGGTGATATCCCGGGGGACCCGGGGGCGAGGAAGGCCGGTGGCGTCGGAGCGGGGCCGGACGTCCTGTTCCGGGGCGATTTGTCCAGGTAAATCTCACCGTCTGGTTGCTCCGCGGCGTGACGGGAGTCGTCGACCGGGCCGTGCCGACCGGGCGCATGCTGCCTACGCAATACCTGCGGTCCGGGATTCATGGGTTGGTGGGCGCGGAGAAGAAAAGTGGACCGGCCGACACCTCCGTACCTTCGAGGTGACCGGCATCGCCCTGCCGGTCGGTACGGCTACCGGAACCCCGGTTATATCCGCCACCTCGGCGCGAGTGCTGTCCGGTAGTGCCCGGCGGCGCATATCGACGCCGCGCTCGCCGGCGCAGCATATCGGTCGCCGGTCGATCGGGGCGTCGTGTGGCGGCGGGAAGCGACTGGGTGTCCGGGGAGTCGAGGGCAGGACGTAGGGTCCGGGTGTGCGGGAAGCGAGTGAGACGCCGTTACGGGACAGGTACGAGGCGCTGCTGTTGGATCTGGACGGGACCCTGTACCGGGGTGCCGATGTGATCGACGGTGCGCCCGAGGCGCTGGCCGGCGGGACCCAACGGTCGGTGTACGTCACCAACAACGCTAGCCGGGCGGCGGGCAGCGTGGCGGCCCATCTGGCCGAGCTGGGGTATCCGGCGACGGAAGCGGATGTGGTCACCAGCGCGCAGGCGGCGAGCCGGTTGCTCGCCGAGCGGCTGACGCCCGGAGCGGAGGTGCTGGTCGTCGGTTCCGACGATCTGGCGGCGGAGATCAAGGCGGCCGGACTGCAACCGGTGCGCCGCGCGACGGAGACGGTGGCGGCGGTCGTCCAGGGGCATTCGCCGCAGACGGCCTGGCCGGATCTGGCCGAGGCGGCCTACGCGCTGCGGGCGGGGGCGGTGTGGGTGGCGGCCAATACCGACCGGACGCTGCCGAACGAGCGCGGACTCGCGCCGGGTAACGGCGCGATGGTCGCGGCGCTGCGGACCGCCACCGATCTGGAGCCCGTGGTGGCCGGCAAGCCGTATCCGCCGCTGCTCGAAGATGCGCTGATCCGGGCACAGACGCGCGCGGCGCTGGTCGTGGGCGACCGGCTCGACACCGATATCTCCGGTGCGCACGCCGTGGATCTGGATTCGCTGCTCGTACTGACCGGGGTCAGTACCGACGAGGAACTCGTCGGCCTGCCGGAAGAAGAACTGCCCACCTACGTGGCCGGCAGTCTGGATGCCCTGCGGCAGCCGCCGGTACCGGGCCGCGTCGCCCCGGGGGATGTGCACGCGCAACTACGGGCGCACCCGGGCCGGGCGCTGACGGTGCGCGCGCCCCGTTCGGAAATCCGATAGCGTTGAACCCACGATGACTACCCCGACTCCCCGCCCGAACACTCCCGGCACCGCCCGTTCCGGGGTGCCGCTGCCCGGCCGGCATCTGCCCGGGTCCGCCGGGCACGGTGAACCCGCCGACCCGGATCGGATCCGCGCCGAAGTCCGCGACCTGCTCGCCGAACTCGGTCCGGTGCCGGACACCGGAGCGACCGGGGACGATTCCGCCGGCGCCGATCTGGCCCGCCGTGCGCACATCCTGGACCAGGCACACGAAGTGCTGGTACGGGCGCTGGCCACGGTGGACAAGATCTGAGGTGGCCAGGCGGGCGCGGGTGGACGCGGAACTGGTCCGCCGTGGTCTGGCGCGGTCACGGGAACACGCGGTGGAATTGATCGGCGCCGGCCGGGTGCTGATCAACGGTACGGTGGCGGTGAAACCGGCGACCGCGGTGGAGACCGGTACTCCACTGGTGGTCAAAGAACAGGTCGACGAGGTCGCCTGGGCCTCGCGGGGGGCGCACAAACTGCTGGGCGCGCTGGAGACGTTCGTACCGCGGGGGCTGCGGGTCGCGGGGCGGCGCTGCCTCGACGCCGGGGCGTCGACCGGCGGTTTCACCGATGTGCTGCTCAGCCGGGAGGCGCGCGAAGTGGTCGCGGTGGATGTGGGCTACGGCCAGCTGGTGTGGCGGTTGCGTACCGATGACCGGGTGCGGGTGCACGACCGGACCAATGTGCGGAGCCTGACCGCCGACGATATCGGCGGGGCGGTGGAACTGGTGGTCGCCGATCTCTCGTTCATCGCGCTGACGCTGGTGCTGCCCGCGCTGGCGGGTTGTGTGGTGCCGGGCGCCGATCTGCTGCCGATGGTGAAACCGCAGTTCGAGGTCGGCAAGGACCGGGTCGGATCCGGCGGGGTGGTCCGGGATCCGCAGCTGAGGGCCGACGCGGTGTGTTCGGTCGCCGCCGCCGCCGCGGAGCTGGGGTTGCAGACCCGGGGTGTGGTGGCCAGTCCGTTGCCCGGTCCGTCCGGCAATGTCGAATACTTTCTGTGGCTGCGCCGGGACGAGACGGCGGGCTACACCGCCGACGAGGTGGGCGAACTGGTGCGCCGGGCAGTCGAGGAGGGGCCACAGTGAACACGGAGGCGTCCCGGCCGCGGGAGATCCTGCTGGTCTCCCATCCCGGACGGGCCGAGATCAGCGAGACGGCGCATCGGGTCGCGAAGATCTGCGCGGAAGCCGGAATCGGGCTGCGGGTGCTGGCCGACGAGGCCTACAGCACTCGATTCGACGCCGATACCGAGCCGGTCGCCGACCCCGGTGGATATCCGGTGCAGGTGGTCGCTCACGAACCGGACGCGGCGCTGGGTTGTGAGATGGTGCTGGCGCTCGGTGGTGACGGCACGCTGCTGCGCGCCGCGGAACTGGCCCGGCGGGTGACGGTTCCGGTACTGGGTATCAACCTGGGGCGGATCGGATTTCTCACCGAGGCCGAGGCGGAGAACCTGGACGAGGCGCTCGCCCAGGTCGTCCGGCGCGACTACCGCGTCGAACAGCGGATGACCCTGGACGTCAATATCCGGCTCGACGACGAGATCATCGAACAGGGTTGGGCGCTGAACGAGGCCAGTATCGAGAACGCCGCCCGGATGGGTGTTCTCGAAGTGGTACTCGAAGTCGACGGGCGACCGGTCTCGTCCTACGGTTGTGACGGAATACTTGTCGCGACCCCTACCGGATCGACGGCGTATGCTTTTTCCGCGGGCGGGCCGGTGGTGTGGCCGGAACTGGAAGCGCTACTGGTGATTCCGAGCAACGCGCATGCCCTGTTCGCCCGCCCCCTGGTCACCAGCCCGGATTCACGGATCGCGGTCGAATCCGTTGCCACCGGCCACGATGCGATAGTTTTCCTGGATGGCAGGCGCACCCTCGCACTGCCGCGGGGCGGCCGGGTCGAAGCGGTCCGGGGTGCCGAGCCGGTGCGGTGGGTGCGGCTGGATTCCGCGCCGTTCGCGGATCGGATGGTGCGCAAGTTCGAGCTGCCGGTCACGGGTTGGCGGGGCCGGCGGCGAACGGAGGGCACACGTGCTGACAGAGATAAGAATTGACGGACTGGGCGTCATCTCGACGGCCACCGCGCAATTCCACGAAGGGCTGACTGTGCTCACCGGGGAAACCGGGGCGGGCAAGACGATGGTGGTCACCAGTCTGCACCTGCTGAGCGGTGCGCGCGCCGATGCCGGGCGGGTCCGGCTTGGCGCGAATCGCGCGGTGGTGGAGGGCCGGTTCACCCTCGACGAGGTGAACGAGTCCGCGCGTGCCGAAGCGGAGCGGGTTCTGGAATCGGCGGCGGCCGTCGCCGATGACGACGGTACGGTGATCGCGATCCGCACGGTCGGCAGCGACGGGCGGTCCCGGGCGCATCTGGGCGGTCGTGGCGTACCGGCCTCGGTGCTGGCCGATTTCACCGCGCCGATGCTCACCGTGCACGGCCAGAACGACCAGTTGCGATTACAGCGTCCCGAACAGCAGTTGCACGCGCTGGACCAGTTCGCCGACGCGACGGTGGGGCCGCTGCTGCGGGACTACATCGAACACCGCCGTGCCTGGCTGGACGCTCGGACGACGCTGCTGGAACGCACCGCGCGCGGCCGGGAGATGGCGGCCGAGGCCGAACGGCTCACCCAGTCGCTGGCCGAAATCGACGCCGTCGCACCGGAGCCGGGAGAGGACGAGCGCCTGGTCGCGGAGATCCGGCGGCTCAGCGATCTGGATTCGCTGCGGGAGGCGGCGGCGACCGCGCACGAGGCGCTCGCCGGTCCGGCCGACAATCCCGGCGAGGGGGTCGGGGCCCTGGACGCGCTCGGTGTGGCCCGGTCCCGGGTGGAGGGCGCCGAGGATCCGGCGCTGGCGGCGCTGTCACCACGGCTTGCGGAGGCGATCGCGGTGGTGGTGGATCTGACCACCGAACTGAGCGGCTACCTGTCGGATCTGCCGTCGGACCCCGGCGCGCTGGAATCCATGCTGTCGCGGCAGGCCGAGTTGAAGTCGCTGACCCGTAAATACGCACCCGATATCGACGGGGTGATCGCGTGGGCGGACGAGGCACGGACCCGGTTGGATTCGCTGGATGTCTCGGAGGAGACGCTCGCGGCACTGACCGCCGAGGTCGAGGCGGGTGCGGAACGGGTGCGGGCCGCGGCGGTGAAACTGTCGCGGGCGCGGACCGCCGCCGCGGGTGATCTGGCGGCGGCGGTGACCGAGGAGCTGAGCGGGCTCGCCATGGGTAAGGCGCGGCTGGAGGTCGAGGTGCGGCCGCTGTCGGCCGGTGCCCAGGATTCCGCGCCGCTGCTGATCGACGGCGTCGAACTGCATGCGGGGCCGGCCGGGGTGGACGAGGTGGAGTTCCGGCTGGCCGCGCATTCCGGTGCGCAGTCGCTGCCGTTGAGCAAGAGCGCGTCCGGTGGTGAGCTGTCGCGGGTGATGCTGGCCCTGGAGGTGGTGCTGGCAGGTGCCGAGCACGGCGCGACGATGGTGTTCGACGAGGTGGACGCGGGCGTCGGTGGCCGGGCGGCGGTGGAGATCGGGCGGCGGCTGGCCCGGCTGGCACGCACCCATCAGGTCATCGTGGTGACGCATCTGGCGCAGGTGGCAGCGTTTGCCGATACGCATCTGGTGGTGAACAAATCCGATGACGGCGAGGGCGCCGTGAATTCCGGGGTCCGGGCACTGACCCAGGACGAGCGGATCGTGGAACTGGCCCGCATGCTGGCCGGGCTCGACGATACCGAGACCGGTCGCGCGCACGCCTGGGAGTTGCTGAACACCGCCCGCGCCGAGCGGATGGCGGCGTACTGACCGGTGGTCTTCCGGCCCGGGGTGCCGAGCGGTGCTCAGCACGCTCCGGCGGGCTCTGCGGTCCCCACCCGGCTCGCTGGTGTCTCCGCGTTCGAGTTCGCAGCCCGGGCCCCCGACGACCGCGGGCATTGTCCGGGAGCGGACAGCCGGGTGGCCAGGGCGAACCGGGGGTGCCGGTCTCGGCGGCCAATCCTGCGGCCCCGGCGGTGAGCCCGAGGTCGAGCCGGATCACGGTGAGTCGCGGCGGTGGTCCGCCGACGGCAGTGGGTTCAGCGCCCTGTGCGCGAATGTGTGTCCTTCGCGCGGTGCGGTATCTGCGCCTGCGACGACAGCGACGATGATGTCGCCACGCCGAAGCGCCCGGAAAACCGGCCCGGCAGCGGCACCCACGCCAGGCGTACCACCGGCCGCATCCGCCCGAAGCCGGTGACGAACCCGTCATCGACGCCGGGACGTGGGACCGGTACCGACTACCGGCGTGCCGGAGAAGCCGGTACCGGCCCAGAATTTCGCCCGGGCGGGTCGGCGCGGCGCCGACCTCATGCCGGCAGGTTCAGTCGACGGCTTTGCGCGCGGCGGAGATGAACTGGTTGATCAGGCCTTTGAGGCCGATCTCGAGCACCTTGGCCGGAACGGGGAGCGAGGGGTCGGAGGTCATGGTGTAGGTGACCCGGGTGCCGTTGTCGGCGTCGGCGAAGGTGATGACACCGGTATGGCTCTTCACCGGGGCGCCTTTGACGATCTTGTACTCCATCCGCTCGTTCGGCACCAGTGCGGTGATCTCCTCGACCACCCCGACCGGGCCGAGACCGATCTTGTGCCGGGCGCCGACACCTTCTCGTTCGGTGGTGCCCGGTGTGACGAGCGTGACATTCACCGCGAGGAACGGATCGATGCTCTCGCGGTCGGCGAACAGCCGGTACACGGTCGCGCGCGGGGCGGCGATCACAGTATCGACGGTGGTGCTGGCCATGGAGACTCCTCTTCGTATAGCTGTCCCGGGCAGCTTACGGCGCACAGCAGCGGATTTCCGTCCCGCCGCGGCGTCGCTCGGCGCGCTCGGTAACCGGTTGATAGCCGTTGCGTATCGACTCGCGGCGTGTCTCCACCAATGGTTGAGGGTATGCGGTGATCATCGCTGCATGAGGATGCTGGCGCTGCTGTCGAAGAATTCGGAGACGCTGCCCGGCCGGACCGGCATCGCCCGGGTCGACCGCGATACCCGGCGGCTGCTCGAACGGGTGGAGCCCGGGGATATCGCGGTCCTCGACGAGATGGACCTGGACCAGGTCACCGCCGATCGGCTGCTCGCGGCCGGGGTGGCGGCGGTGGTGAACACCTCGCCGTCGATCTCCGGGCGCTATCCCAATCCGGGGCCCGAACTCCTGGTGGCCGGCGGCGTGCTGCTGCTGGACACGGTCACCTCCGACGCTTTCGGCCGGATCAAGGACGGCGCGAAGGTGCGGATCGACAACGGTGTCGTCTACGCCGACCGCCTCACCCGCCGGGAACCCGAGGTGCTGGTCGAATGCCTCGAACTCGACGAAACCGCGGTGGCCGACCGGTTGTCGGAAGCGCGCAACGGTCTCGCCGGCCATCTCCAAGACTTCGCCGGCGGCACTCTCGATTTCATCCGGACCGAATCCTCGCTGCTCATGGATGGTATCGGGGTGCCCGATCCGGATCTGGACCTGAACGGCCGGCAGGTGGTGGTGGTCGGCGACGGTCCCGGTCATGCGGAGGACCTGAAAAAGCTCAAACCCTTCATCAAGGAGTACGCGCCGGTCATGATCGGGGTGGGGCAGGGCGCGGAAACCGTCCGGCGCGCGGGCTACCGGCTGGATCTGATCGTCGCCAACCCCGAGCAGCTCCCCGCGAAAATCCTCACCGGCAGCGCGGAGCTGATCGTGCCGGCGGAGCTGGACGGTTACGCCGCGGGGCTGGATCGGGTGAAGGAGCTGGGTATCGGCGCGATCACCTTCCCCTGCTCCGGGACTCCCGCGGACCTGGCGCTGCTGCTCGCGCACCACCGCGGCGCCGCGCTCATCGTCACGGCGGGCGCGCCCGCGTCCCTGGAGGAATTCTTCGACCGGTGCCGGCGGGACAGCAACCCCGCGACCTTCCTGACTCGCCTGAAGGTCGGGGGCGCGATCATGGACGCCACCGCGGTGGCCACGCTGTACCGGAGCCGGGTGTCCGGGACGCTCATGGCGCTGATGGTCCTGGCCGCGCTCGTCGTGCTGATCGTGGCGGTACTGGCCGCCGGCCACGGGAGCGAGGTGCTCGCGCCGGTGCAGGATCTGCTGCACCGGGCCGATCTGTGGGTGCGGGAGACGCTGAGTCGGCCCGGGGCGAGCTGAGCGCCGCGGCCGGTGCCCGGATGCGACGCGGTATCCGGGCGGCTCGCGCAATCACACAGCATCGTCTGGAGAGGATGCTCCTGTGACGCCTGCGCGTCGACCTGTGAGAGAAGTGGCCGGTGGTGCGCCCGGGGCGGGGGTTGTCGGTTTCCGCTCGCCGGCTCGATTCCGGCGCCGAGCGGATGCGGCGATCGGGTGGTTAACCGGGGGTGGCGGTCGATCGTCGCCCGGGTTTCGTGTTACCGTGAAGACCCGTGGGTCATACACGGATTCAGGCGCGGGCAGCCACCAAGCATATTTTCGTCAGCGGTGGCGTCGCCTCCTCACTCGGTAAGGGTCTCACCGCCTCCAGCCTCGGTCAGTTGCTGACCGCGCGGGGGCTACGGGTCACCATGCAGAAACTCGACCCCTATCTGAACGTCGATCCCGGCACCATGAATCCGTTCCAGCACGGCGAGGTGTTCGTGACCGAGGACGGGGCCGAGACCGACCTCGATGTGGGGCATTACGAACGTTTCCTCGACCGGGACCTCTCCCGGGACGCCAACGTGACCACCGGTCAGGTGTACTCGTCGGTGATCGCCAAGGAACGGCGCGGCGAATACCTGGGCGATACCGTGCAGGTCATCCCGCACATCACCGATGAGATCAAGGCGCGCGTCCTGGCCATGCGCGGACCGGACCTGCAGGGGCAGGAACCGGATGTGGTGATCACCGAGATCGGCGGCACGGTGGGTGACATCGAATCGCAGCCCTTCCTCGAGGCGGCCCGGCAGATCCGCCACGACGTCGGCCGCGACAATGTCTTCTTCCTGCACGTGTCGCTGGTCCCGTACCTGGCGCCCTCGGGCGAGCTCAAGACCAAACCCACCCAGCACTCGGTGGCCGCGCTGCGCAGTATCGGTATCCAGCCCGACGCGCTGATCCTGCGCTGTGACCGCGAGGTACCGGCCGGCCTGAAGAACAAGATCGCGCTGATGTGCGACGTGGACGCCGACGCCTGTATCTCCACCCCCGACGCGCCGTCGATATATGACATCCCCAAGGTGCTGCACCGGGAGGCCCTCGATGCCTACGTCGTGCGCAAACTCGGGCTGCCGTTCCGGGATGTGGACTGGACGATCTGGGGGGACCTGCTCGACCGCGTCCACGCGCCGCGGGAGACGGTGGAGGTCGCGCTGGTCGGCAAGTACGTGGATCTGCCCGATGCCTATCTGTCGGTCACCGAGGCGCTGCGGGCCGGTGGGTTCGCGCACCGGGCCAAGGTGAATCTGCGCTGGGTACAGTCCGACGATTGCCAGACCCCGGCCGGCGCGCAGGCCGCGCTGCGTGATGTGGACGCGGTCCTCATCCCCGGCGGGTTCGGGATCCGGGGGATCGAAGGCAAGGTCGGCGCCATCCACTACGCCCGTACCCGTGGGCTGCCGCTGCTCGGACTGTGCCTGGGCCTGCAGTGCATGGTCATCGAGGCGGCGCGGTCGGTGGGCCTGACCGACGCCAACTCCGCCGAGTTCGAACCGGAGACCGGGCACCCGGTGATCTCCACCATGGCCGACCAGGAACAGGCCGTGGCCGGGGAGGCCGATCTGGGCGGCACCATGCGGCTCGGCGCCTATCCGGCGGTACTGGAGAAGGGGTCGGTGGTGGCCCGGGCCTACCAGACCACCGAGGTCTCCGAACGGCATCGGCATCGCTATGAGGTGAACAACGCCTACCGCGACAAGATCGCTGCCAGTGGGCTGCGGTTCAGCGGTACGTCCCCGGACGGGCATCTGGTGGAGTTCGTCGAACTGCCCGCCGATATCCACCCCTTCTTCGTCGGCACCCAGGCGCATCCGGAGCTGAAGAGCCGGCCGACCCGGCCGCATCCGCTGTTCGCCGAGCTGATCGCCGCCGCGCTGCGGTACAAACTGGCCGAACGGCTGCCGGTGGATATCCCCGGTGAAGAGGAACTGGCCGGTACCTCCGAGCGGGTGTCGTGACCCCCGCGAACCCGGCGCCCGGCAGCCACGCCTTCGCCACGGTCGACAGCCGGGTCGTGTACTCGGGGGCGATCCTGGCGCTGCGGGTGGACCGGGTGGAGATGCCGGATGGGCGGGTCGTGAAACGCGAGGTGGTCGAACACCACGGTGCGGTCGCCGTGGTCGCGGTCGACGACGAGGGCCGGGTGGTGCTGATCCGCCAGTACCGCCACCCCCTCGGGGAGCGGCTGCTCGAACTCCCAGCCGGTCTGATCGATATCCAGGGCGAGGATCCGCTGCAGGCCGCGCGTCGCGAACTCGCCGAGGAAACCGGGCTGGCCGCCCGGGACTGGTCGGTGCTGGTCGACGTCGCACTCTCCCCGGGTTTCACCGACGAGGCGCTGCGGGTGTATCTGGCGCGCGGGCTCAGCGACACCGAACGACCGGACCCCGAACACGAGGAAGCCGACCTCGAGCTGGTGCGGATGCCGGTCGCCGAGGCGGTCCGCGCGGCGCTGGCCGGGACGATCGTGAACGCCACCGCCGTCGCCGGTCTGCTGGCGTTGAGCGCGGCCGACGCCGCCGGATTGCCGCTGCGGCCCGCCGACGCGCCGTGGCCGGGTCAGCCGGACGCCCTGCTGCGCCGCCAGGCCGCGCAGCGGGACACGGACTGACCGGGGGCCGCCGGTGCGGGAGGTCGATATCTTCCTGGACCATCTGGCCGTGGAGCGGGGTGCCGCGCGCAGCACGCTCTCCGCGTACCGCCGGGACCTGTCCCGCTACCGGGAGTTCCTGAGCGAACGTGGTCGCACCGACCTGGCGTCCGTCGCGGAACGCGATATCGCCGAGTTCGCGGTCGCCCTGCGGGCGGGTGGCGCGCAGCATCCTCCGCTGGCACCGGGCTCGGTGGCGCGGGCCCTGATCGCGGTGCGGGGGTTACATAAGTTCGCGGCGGCCGAAGGGCTGACCGGTGCCGATGTCGCGCGCGCCGTCAAACCACCGATGGTGGGACAGCGGCTGCCCAAAGCGCTCCCGGTGGATCAGGTGTTGCGGCTGCTGGACGCGGCGGATGCCGGCGCCGGGACCGGGGGCGAAGCCGCGGCGCGCGGGTTGCGCGATCGGGCGCTGCTGGAACTGCTGTACTCGACCGGCGCGCGGATCTCCGAGACCGTCGGACTCGATATCGACGACCTCGACCTCGACGACCGGGCGGTCGTCCTGCGCGGTAAGGGCGGTAAACAGCGGATCGTTCCCATCGGCCGCCCCGCGCTGGCCGCGGTGGACGCCTACCTGGTGCGCGGCCGGCCCGCCCTCGCGGCCCGCGCCCGCCGGTATACACCCGGCGCGGCGGCCGCGCTGTTCCTGAATGTGCGCGGCGGCCGGTTGTCCCGGCAGAGCGCCTGGCAGGTACTTCAGCGCGCCGCCGAGCATGCCGGGATCACCGTCACGGTGTCCCCGCACACCCTGCGGCATTCGTTCGCCACCCATCTGCTCGACGGCGGCGCCGATGTACGGGTCGTCCAGGAACTACTGGGCCACGCGTCGGTGACCACCACCCAGATCTACACCTTGGTCACGGTGGGGACGCTGCGCGAGGTCTGGGCGACGGCCCACCCGCGGGCGCGGTGAGTGGGTGTGTCCTCGGCGCGACGCCGCAGGCCACGCCGTGAACACCAACACGCCGCGGATACACGCGGCGCTCGAGTGGGGTCAACCGGTAGCGTCTAGGACTAGCCGGACCGTGGCGAAAGCGAGACCGTGCCTTGATCGGCCTCGTTACGCTCTACGAGGTGACGGACGGGTAAGGAACGTATAAGGAGCAGCGGATCGTGACGACAGCCGGATCGGCGGACTCGCCCAAGGGCGCCGAGAGCGACGATCGCGCCGCGTCTGTGTGGGGCGCGGGCCCCGAACCCGTTCCTGCCGACGCCGCGCTCGGGCCGACGGGCCGGCCCCTGCGTGCGGTCCCGGATCCGCCCGTGCCGTCGCACGAGGGCAACGCGCTCATCGTGGCGATGTGCAATCAGAAGGGTGGAGTGGGTAAGACCACGTCGACCATCAATCTGGGCGCGGCACTGGCCGAATACGGCCGCCGGGTACTGCTGGTGGATCTCGATCCGCAGGGCGCGCTATCGGCGGGTCTGGGTGTGGCACATCACGATCTGGATCTGACCGTGCACAATCTGCTCATCGGGGCGCCGGTGAGCGCCGATGACGTGCTCATGCAGACCAAGGTCGAGAATCTGGACCTGCTGCCCAGCAATATCGACCTGTCGGCGGCCGAGATCCAGTTGGTGAACGAGGTCGGCCGCGAGCAGTCGCTGGGCCGTGCGCTGGAACCGATCCGGGACCGCTACGACTACATCCTCATCGATTGCCAGCCGTCGCTCGGTCTGCTCACCGTGAATGCGCTCGCCTGCTCCGACGGGGTGATCATTCCGATGGAATGCGAGTACTTCTCGTTGCGCGGGCTGGCCCTGCTCAACGACACCGTGGAGAAGGTCCGGGACCGGCTGAATCCGCGGTTGAGCCTGTACGGCATCGTGGTGACCATGTTCGACGCCCGGTTGTTGCATTCCCGCCAGGTGATGGCGCGCGTGGTGGAGGTGTTCGGGGAACTGGTCTACGACACCGCGATCGCGCGGACGGTCCGGTTCCCGGATGCGAGTGTCGCCGGCGAACCGATCACCACGTGGGCGCCGAAGTCCAGTGGCGCCGAGGCGTATCGGGCGATGGCACGGGAAGTCATCCACCGGTCCGGGCGGTGAGCGGGCCGTCCCGGCCGGCAACGTCGACGATCAGCGAACCTGCCGCGCCTGCGGATCCGGCGGGCGCGGCAGCGGAGAAGTCCGGTTTCCATCTGCGGTTGAGCAATTTCGAAGGCCCGTTCGACCTGCTGCTCCAGTTGATCTCGCAACGTCGTCTCGATGTGACCGAGGTGGCGCTGCACAAGGTCACCGACGAGTTCATCGCCTACACCAAGGCGTTGACCGCCGGATTGAACCAGCCGGGCAATTCACTGCGCACGGACAAGATCCTGGATCAGACCACCGAGTTCCTGGTGGTGGCGGCGACCCTGCTGGATCTGAAGGCGGCCCGGCTGCTGCCCTCGGGGGAGGTGACCGACCCCGACGATCTGGAGTTGCTCGAGGCCCGGGATCTGCTGTTCGCCCGGCTGCTGCAGTATCGGGCGTTCAAGCAGGTCGCCGAGTTGCTCGGGGAACTGGAGGCGGCCGCGCTGCGCCGGTATCCGCGCGGTGTCGGTCTGGAGGAGCGGTTCGCGAGTCTGCTGCCGGAGGTCACCCTCGGGGTGGACGCGGCCGGTCTCGCCGAGATCGCGGCGGCGGCGTTCCGGCCGCGGCCGGTGCCGACCGTGGGCCTGGACCATCTGCACGCGCATGCGATATCGGTGGCGGAGCAGGCGACGCTGGTGCTGGAACGGTTGCGTGCCCGCGGTGTGGGGGTCTGGACCACGTTCGCCGACCTGGTGGCCGATTGCGTGGCGCCGATCCAGATCGTGGCGCGGTTCCTGGCATTGCTCGAGCTGTATCGGGGTAAGACGATCGAGTTCGACCAGCCCGACCCGCTGGGCCCGCTCGCCGTGCGCTGGATCGGTGACGACGGGGACGGCGGTGCCGCGCCGGTGACCATAGAAGAGGACTACGGATGACCGAGGCTGTGACCGATATCGCGCCCGAGCCGTTGGACGACGATGAATTCCGGGCGGCACTCGAGGCGCTGCTGCTCGTGGTGGACACTCCCGCGCCGGTGGAGCAGCTGGCCACCGCGCTGGAGGAGTCTCCGCAGCGGGTGGAACGCGCCCTGCGGGAGATGTCGGCGGAACTGGCCGCCCGGCGCAGTGGAATCGATCTGCGTTTCGCCGGAGACGGGTGGCGCTTCTATACTCGCAGCGAGTACGCACCGTATGTGGAGCGTATGTTGCTCGACGGCGCCCGGTCGAAGTTGACCCGGGCGGCGCTGGAGACGCTGGCGGTGGTGGCATACCGTCAGCCGGTGACCCGGGCCCGGGTCAGCGCGGTGCGCGGTGTCAACGTCGACGGTGTGATGCGCACCCTGCTGGCCAGGGGACTGATCACCGAGGCGGGCACCGACCCGGAAACCAACGGCACGCTGTACGGCACCACCGAACTGTTCCTGGAACGGATCGGATTGGCGTCGCTGAGCGATCTGCCGCCATTGGCGCCCCTGTTGCCGGGGGTGGACCTGATCGATGAGATCAACGACAGTCTGGAGACGGACCCCCGCTACACCAGGCTGCGAAAACCCGCCGAGGAGGATCTGAACCTCGGCGCCGAGGATTGACAGGAAAACGTGAAGACACCCGCTCGCCGAGATGGCATACCGGATCGTAGGAAAAATGGCGACCAGGCCGGTCGCGGTCGTGGCGCCCCCCGCACCGGGGATGCGCGCCGCGGTGGCGGTGACACGCCACGCACCGGCCGTACCGGGGGACCGCGCAGTACCGAACGGGGGGCTCGCAGTGACCAGCTGCCGCGTTCCGGGCGTCCCGCAAGCGGGGGATCGTCGTCCGGAGGACGCGGTGGCCGCGCCGCCGGTGGTCGTGGTGACTTCGCGACCCCGGGCCGGGCGGGTTCGGCCGGGACGGGCCGCGGTGGCGCCGCGGGATCGGCCCGGACCGGATCGGCGGGCGCTGGCCGCGGTGGTTCCGCGGGGGCGGGCCGTGGCGGCTCGACGGCGGGCCGGAGTGGCGCCGCCGGATCGCGGACCGGTGGCCGTCCGGCCGGCGGTACGGCCCGTAAGACCCAGAGTGCTCGTTCCGGGAGCAGCGCGCCGCAACTGAACAATGCGAAACCGGCCCGGCATCAACATGTGGAACCGGGCGAACCCGGTCACGAGAAGTTGCCCTGGGGAGAAGGCGAACGCCTGCAGAAGGTGCTGGCCAAGGCCGGGGTGGCCTCGCGCCGGGCCGCCGAGGAGATGATCGAGCAGGGGCGCGTCGAGGTCGACGGCATCATCGTGCGCGAACAGGGCCTGCGTATCGACCCGGAGAACGCCGTGGTGCGGGTGGACGGGACCCGGGTGGTGGTGCGCGAGGAACTCGTGCATCTGGCCCTGAACAAGCCCAAGGGCTGGCAGTCCACCATGTCCGACGATCTCGGCCGGCCCTGTGTCGGCGATATCGTCGCCGAACGGGTCGCGGCCGGACAGCGGCTGTTCCATGTCGGCCGGTTGGACGCCGATACCGAGGGGTTGCTGCTGCTCACCAATGACGGTGATCTCGCGCACCGGCTGATGCACCCCTCCTACGAGGTTTCCAAGACCTACCTGGCGACCGTGCAGGGCGAAGTGCACCGTTCGATCGGCAAGATCCTGCGCGAGGGCGTGGAGCTCGACGACGGACCGGCCGAGGTGGACCGCTTCCAGGTGCTCGAGGTCGACGCGGGACGTTCCCTGGTGAAGGTGGTGTTGCATGAGGGGCGCAAACATATCGTGCGGCGGCTGCTGGACGCGGTCGGACATCCGGTGACCAGGCTCGTCCGCACCCATATCGGCCCGGTCGTCCTGAACGACCAACGTCCGGGCACGCTGCGCGTGCTGGGGCGCGATGAAATCGGCAAACTCTACGAGGCGGTGTCTTTGTGAACGGTGTGGAAGCTCCGGTGGGGGTCGTCGTGGATGCGGCCCGCGACCGGTCCCTGGTCGTCGCGATGGACGGTCCTTCGGGGACCGGTAAGTCCAGTGTGTCGCGACGGCTGGCGGTACGGCTTTCGGCCCGCTACCTCGATACCGGCGCCATGTACCGGGTCGCCACGTTGCAGGTGCTGCGTGCGGGGGTCGACCCGGCGGATTCCGTCGCGGTGGCCGCGACGGTCACCGATATGCCATTGCGGATCGGTACCGATCCCGAGCGGGAACTGATCGAACTCGACGGCGACGATGTGCGGACCGAGATCCGCGGCCCCGAGGTCACCGCGGCGGTGTCGGCGGTCTCGGCGGTGCCGGAGGTCCGGGAGCAACTGGTGGCGCTGCAGCGTGAGATCGCGGTGAGCGCGGGCCGGATCGTGGTCGAGGGCCGCGATATCGGCACCACCGTCCTGCCCGACGCCGACGCCAAGATCTATCTGACCGCGTCCGCGCAGGCGCGCGCCCATCGGCGTAACCAGCAGAACATCGCCGAGGGCCGCGGGGACGACTACGCCGGGGTACTCGCCGATGTGGAGCGCCGCGACCGCCTCGATTCGACGCGTGCGGTGTCGCCGCTGCGGCGGGCCGAGGATGCGGTGCAGGTCGATACCAGCGAACTGACCATGGACGAGACCATCGAGGAGCTGTACCGCGAGGTCGGCCGGCAGTTGGACCGGCCGCGGGATCGTGCCGCGGCGCGCAGCCGGGGAGTTGCCGGATGAGCGGGGACACCATGAGTGACGTACTCGCCGGCGACGGCGTCTGGAGCGACGAGTCGGAGTGGGAGCTCACCGATCTCGCCGGCGACGCGGAGGCCGCCGAGCATGTGCCGATGCCCACCCTGGCCGTGGTCGGCCGCCCGAATGTCGGTAAATCGACGCTGGTGAACCGCATTCTGGGCCGCCGCGAAGCCGTGGTCGAGGATGTGCCCGGGGTGACCCGGGATCGGGTTTCCTACGAGGCCAACTGGGCGGGCCGCCGCTTCTGGGTACAGGACACCGGTGGCTGGGAGCCGGACGCCAAGGGACTGCAGCAGTCGGTGGCGCGGCAGGCCGAGCTCGCCATGAACACCGCCGATGCCATTGTGCTGGTGGTCGACGCGGTGGTCGGCGCGACCGCCACCGACGAGGCCGCGGTGAAGGTGCTGCGGCGGGCGAAGACACCGGTCATCCTGGTCGCCAACAAGGTCGACGACCAGCGCCTGGAGGCCGACGCGGCCGCCCTGTGGTCGCTGGGGCTCGGGGAGCCGCGCATGGTTTCGGCCGCGCACGGCCGCGGCACCGGTGATCTGCTCGACGATGTGCTGGAAGTACTGCCGGAGACCCCGCGGGAACTCGGCGGGCCCGGTGGCGGGCCGCGCCGGGTGGCGCTGGTCGGGAAACCGAACGTCGGTAAATCGAGCCTGCTGAACAAACTGAGCGGTGACGAGCGGTCGGTGGTGCACGATATCGCCGGCACCACCGTCGACCCGGTCGATTCGCTGGTGGAGCTGGGTGGCAAAGTCTGGCGTTTCGTCGATACCGCCGGGTTGCGGCGCAAGGTCGCCAACGCCAGCGGCACCGAGTACTACGCCTCGTTGCGCACCAAATCGGCGCTGGAGGCCTCCGAGGTGGCGATCATGCTGATCGACGCCGCGCAGCCCATCACCGAACAGGACCTGCGGGTGATCAGCCTGGTCGCCGACTCCGGGCGGGCCCTGGTACTGGCGTTCAACAAATGGGACCTGGTGGACGAGGACCGCCGCCTGCAACTCGAGCGCGAGGTCGATCGTGATCTGGTGCGGGTGCCGTGGGCGCAGCGGGTCAATATCTCCGCGCAGACTGGCCGGGCCGTGCAGAAGCTCGTCCCCGCCATGGAGACCGCGCTGGAATCCTGGGACAAACGGATCTCGACCGGTCGCTTGAATACCTGGTTGAAAGAGGTGGTCGCCGCGACACCGCCGCCCATGCGCGGCGGGCGGCTGCCCCGGGTGCTGTTCGCCACCCAGGCGACCACCAGGCCGCCGACCTTCGTCCTGTTCACCACCGGGTTCCTGGAGGCGGGCTATCGCCGGTTCCTGGAGCGGCGGCTGCGTGAGGAGTTCGGGTTCGCCGGGTCGCCGGTGCGGATCTCGGTCCGGGTCCGCGAGAAGCGCGCCAAGAAGTGAACTTCGGTGCGCACCCGCTGCGGAGGCGGGTGAGCACCGGCGTTTCCGGCCGGTGCCGTGGGATCTGCCGCTATCGGGGGGATGCGTGCCACGGGTCGCGGCGGGACAGGATACCGGCCAGGGGTAGCGCGTGCCGCGCCGCGTATGCACGGCGGGCCCGGAGCTCGGCGCGGGTACGCGGACGGAACTTCGGCTCCCGGCCGCAGCCGCAGCTGTCGTGGCCGTCGTATCGCATCCCGGTGCTCAGCACTGCGGCGACCACCGACCAGGTGACGCGATCGTTTCGTCCGGGCGCGGCGAAGTCCGGTCCGGCGCAGTACATTTCGATTCCACAACGGGGGCAACCGTACCGCACGGCCGATCGCGGATCCGCCCCGGGCCGCCGACTCCAGCGCTTCTGCGATATCCGGCACGACGGGCAGACGTAGTGCGTCCGGTACCGATATGACCTGTCATCGCACATGCGGGTGACGGTAACGCGCCCGCGCCGGCGGACGCATCGGAATATGCTCCGGAGACTCGGGGCCGGTCCGGTTCCGGCCACCAGGGCGGTGACAGAGGGAGAAGACGTTCATGGTCAGTCGCCGCGCCCGGGCGCTGTCGGTATTCCTGCGGGTCACCCGCAAACGCGGTATGGCGACCGCCGAGAAGGCCCGGGCCGCCATGGCCGAACCCGTCGGTACCCACACCCCACCACGGCGGCTGCGTAGCCGGCACCGGGTCGAGGAACGCCGCGTCGACGGATTCCCCTGCTATCGCGTGACACCCCGGACGGTGCCGCAGTCCGGGAAAGTCGTGATCTATCTGCACGGCGGTAGCTTCTTCCGGGAGATCAGCTGGTGGCACTGGCGGTTCATCGATCGGCTCGTCGCGGCCGGGCACCGGGTCGAGGTGCCGATCTATCCGCTGGCGCCGCGGTACACCTACCGGTCGGCGCGGCCGTATCTGCTCGCGGTGTACCGGGAGGTGATCGGTGCGGTGGATCCCGGTCGGGTGGTGCTGGCCGGAGATTCCGCCGGTGGCACCCTGGCGCTGCTGCTCGCCCAGGCACTGCCGGACGCCGGGCTGCCCGGCCCGGCGCGGCTGATCCTCTTCGCGCCGTGTCTCGATATGCGCCTGTCGGCCCCGGAGATCGGCCGCGTGCAGGCGGACGACCCGTGGCTGGCGCGACCCGGTCTGCTCGAGGCGGGACGCGTCTGGGCCGGCGGGGACGATCTGGGGCTGCCGGAACTGAGCCCGATCAATGGTCCGGTGGACCGGCTACCGGAAACGGATCTCTTCGTCGGTACGCACGACATCCTGTACCCCGACGCGCGCACATTCGCCGAACGTACCGGCGTGCGCGTGCGTCTGATCGCCGAACCCGGTCTGTTCCATGTGTATCCGCTGGCTCCGGTCCCCGAGGCGCGTCCCGTGGTGAAAGCGGTCCTGACCACCCTGAATGCGCTGTGATCGGCTGCGCCGGCACCCGTCGCCGGGGCGTCGGGCGCGCACGTGGACGCGGAAACGCCGGGCCGCCCGGGGAACTCGTGAACAGCCTGTGAACGCCCACGGAATTCGGTTGATTCGACCGTGACGATGCATCGCGGAGCAAAGGCCGGTACCGTACCCGGGCGTGACTACTTGTCTGCCATCGAATCACCCGAGGCGGGAGCCGTAATGACTGTCGAACCGCCACTCGAGGACGATGTCACGCAACTGGCTCAGCGCGTCGAACACGCTCGGGGCCGGCTGGCCTACCAGTTCGACCCCGCCCTCACCGAAGCATTGTCGGAATCGGAGCTACGCGCCGAACGTGAACTCGCCGAGCGCATCCGGGAACAGGAACGCGGACAGCGCTGGAAGGAGATCCAAGCGGTCGCCTCGGCCAACGACCGGGCCAGGCAGACCACCGAGCAGATCGAGAAGGCGGATATGCGCGACCTCTTGCTCGCCCGTAAAGCCATCGCCGCCCAGCGCCGGGAGTCCAGCCCACACGCCAAACTCGCCTCGCTGTACCGGCATCGGTCCTGGTCGTTGCGTGCGCTGGCCGGTGTGGTCGGTGCGGGGATGCTCTGGTCGGCCGTCAACGTGCAGCAGAACATCGCCCCCACCGGTGCGTCCGATCCGCTGTTCTGGTTCAGCTATCTGCTGGAAGCGATGATCAGTGTCTGCCTGATCATCATCATGATCGGCACCAACAAGGTCGCGGAGTGGGGGGTGATCAACAACCGTAAACAGGTGGCCGCCGCCGAGATCGCGCTGCTCACCCTGACCGTCGGACTGAACACCTACCCGTATCTGAGACTCGGCGAATGGTACGACGCCGCCGTGCACGCCGTCGCCCCGGTGATGATCGGTGTCGCGCTGCTCATCCACGACGCGGCGAGCAGCCGCTACGGTATGGCGATCCTGCGGGCCACCGAACAGGTCCGGGTACTGCCCGACCCCGCGGATCAGATCCGCAACAACCTGCCCCGGGTCAGTCTGCGGCTCGACCACGCGAAGCTGGCCACCGAACTCCCGGCCGTCGAATCCGAGCCCAAACCGGCCGCGCTGGAACCGGCCGGTACGAAGACATCGGGGTCCGCATCGAGTGGTTCGGCCTTCCGGTCGGACAGCTTGGGCGGTGATACGGGAAAACGCCGGTCGGGGGATCTGGCGGAGGTCACTTCCGGGTTGATCGGGCGGACCAGCTCGCTGCTCGATGAGATGGCCGCCAATTCGTCCCTGTTCGAGGGTGATTCGGCCATCACGAAAACCGCCGACACCACCGACAAACTCCCGGTGACCAAACCCAAGAAGCTCTCGGGGCTGGGTAAGGGTTCGTCCGACGGTGTCCGGAACGGCTCCGGGGAGAGCAAGGGCAAGATGTCCGGGGACAAGGAGACCGACGAGTTCCTCGATGTCGTGCGCTCCTCCGACGGCTACGACACCGGTCAGTTCCGGGTCGCCGATATCCTCGAACAGGAGCTCGCCGATCTCCAGGCGGAGCGCCGCCGGGCCCGTTCCGGCCGCGCTCGCAGCACCTCCACAAACGGGGCCTGAGCCTGGCAGGTGACCCGTGCGCGCACGGGTCACCGGCGCCGCTGTCCGGGGGGAACAGCGTTACCGTGGTGGGAGACGGTGAGGAGGCACGATGACCGAGCGTAAACCCGTGGGTGTCGACTTCGAGTCCTGGGTCGACCGCAAGATCCGCGAAGCCACCGAACGCGGCGACTTCGAGAACCTCGCCGGCGCCGGTAAACCGCTACCGGGTGCCGGGAATCCCTACCACGACGAGAACGCCTGGTTGCGCGACTATTTGCGTCGCGAAGGAGTGAGCGGCGACGCCATGCTGCCGCCTTCGCTGCTGCTGCGCCGTGATGTGGAGCGGTTACCGGAGACGATCCGCGACGCCGCGTCCGAACACGAGGTGCGGGAGACGGTCGCCGAGCTGAACCGGCGCATCGTCGACTGGTTGCGGATGCCCACCGGCCCGCAGGTGCCGGTCGCGCCGGTCGACGCGGACGCGGTCGTCCGGGAATGGCGGGAGCGGGCCACCCGGGTGGCCGCTCCGGTGGCCGCGGCCCGGCGCCCGGAGAGCGCCCGGCCCGGCTCCGCACCCGCCGTCCCGTGGTGGCGCCGGATCTTTCGCGGCCACTGAGACCGAACCCGCCCGGACGCCGCGACGGTGCGGTTGTATGGAGGGATGGATCCAGCGACCCTCGCCGATCGGCTCGAGATCACCGATCTGCTCACCCGCTACGCCACCGCCGTCGACAGCTTGGACTGGGCGCTGTACCGGACGGTGTTCACTGCCGACGCGCAGATCGACTACAGCACGGCCGGCGGCCCGGTCGGCGATGTCGACACCGTGGTGGCCCGGCTGACCGAACAGCTGAACCTGTTCGCCCGCACCCAGCATTTCATCTCCAATATCGCGGTCGATCTCGCCGGCGACACCGCGAAGGTGCGGGCGATGTTCTTCAACCCGATGATCGTGTCCCCGGGCAAACAGTTCACCTGCGGCGGCTGGTACAACCACGACCTGATCCGGACTCCCGACGGCTGGCGTAGCACCCGGCTGCTGGAAGACGCCGCCTGGTTCGACGGTATCGAGGCCGCGTTCGCCCAGTAGGCGGTCACGGTCAGCCGGTCAACGCACTTTCGCTGTGCTCGCGCACGCGCGTCTGCCGCGGATGAAGTTCGTACACCGCGAAGGCGGACCGGATGACCGGCTGGGCCACATTGCGGACGCGGATGCCGCCGGGTGTGGTGCCGCGTTCGCAACCGGCGTGCGCGTGCCCGTGCAGCGCCAGATCTGCCCGGTGGGTGTCGATGGGCTCACCGAGCAGGTAGGAACCCAGGAACGGGTAGATCTCCCGCGGTTCCCCGTGCAGGGTGTCGCTGACAGGGGAGTAGTGGGTGAGGACCACCGTGACATCGGTGTCCAGTTCGGCCAGCGCGGTATCGAGCCGGGTGGCCAACTCCACCGTGTGCCCGGCGAACTCGCGCATCAGGCGTTCGCCGAACACGCTGGCGCATTTTCCGGCGAAGCCGCCACCGAAGCCTTTGGTTCCCGCGACGCCCAGTGTGCGGTCACCGATCGTGACCGTGGTGGCACTGCCCTCGAGGACCGTGATCCCGGCCGCGGCCAGCATCTCGGTGATCTCGTCGGCGAGATCGCTGTGGTAGTCGTGATTGCCGAGGACCGCGATGACCGGAACGCCGACATCGGCGAATTCCGTGGCCACCACCTCGGCTTCGGGCAGCGTGCCGTGATTGGTCAGATCACCGGCCAACAGCAGTACATCGGCGTGTTCCGGTAGGCCGCGTAGCGCGGGACGCAGCATGCCCCGCGAGTCGGTCCCCAGATGGACATCCCCCACAGCGGCGATCCGCATCGGTGCACTCCCTTCCGCCCGGTGTCAGTCACCGAGGTCCTCGCATTCGCCCGGGCCGGGCGTAGCGGTCACGTGTACGTCGTTGTGGATCTGCGCGTCCGGGGCGATCTCGTGCACCACATCCTCGAGCCGGCGTCGCCGCTCCGCGGTACCCACTTCACCGTCGAGTACCACCACATCGCCCCGGATCCGCACCCGCACGCCCTGTTCGGCGCAGCGCGGGTCCTCGGTCAATGCCCGGTGTAATTCGGCGGCCAGGTACTCCGGTGGCCGGCCGGGCGGACGGTTCTGGGTTTCCGACATCTATCCGGCCTTTCCTGAGGTTCGATCATCGGTCCGGGTGTCGGCGATGCCGAGATCGTCGATCAGCCCGAGAAACGCCCGCGCGTAGGGCGAATGTTCGGTCTGGGCGCGCACCGACGGCCAGTCCACCTGTTCGCGCAGGTCGCGGGAAATACGTAGGAGGGGGCTCAGGTCCAGCCGGTGTGCGTCGAAGACCAGCAATTTGTCGACCAGCAGGTCGGTGCCGTGCACCACCGGCGCCATTGTCGGCCCCACCCGCATGAGCTCCGCCCGGGCCAGCAGAGCGTCGTCGACCTCCCGGTTGTTGGGCCGGTGGATGACGTCGATGAGGGTGTCGCCGTCGTAGGCCTTGGTGAGCCAATCCTCGGCCGCGTCGGCGATACGCAGCCCCGCCCGGGCCAGTTCACTGCGCGCCCGGCCGCTGTCGGCGGGTTTGACGAAGAGATCGACATCGTGGTCCGAGGGCGGTCCGCCGCGGGCGTAGACCGCACAGCCGCCCGCCACGGCGAAAGGGACGTCGTGGTGCGTCAGCGCATTCGCGGCTCGTGTCAGCGCATGGAGCAACTGCTGAAGGGTCGGAGCCATACCGGGCGGCTACCCGGAAACGGCACCGCCAATCAGCTCACGACCGTGATCACCAGGGCCACTGCCACCACCACGAACGCCGCCACCAGGGCGATCGTCAGTATCACCGCCAGGATTCCGGTCGGGGGGAAGTGATGCCGTGTGGCCGGCTCCTCCGCCGACAACCCGGAGGTCTGCGGGGTGTCGGGCGGTGTGGAACCCGGCGGTACTCCGCCGCCCGGTTCCAGATCTGGGGTTTCGGCGGGGTCGGGATCCATGGATGACATACCTTCTACCTCCCTTCTCGATCATTTCCGGAGCGGTGGGCCCGGCGGCGATGGCTCGTATCGCACAGCGGGTAGCTCCCGGAACGTTTGCAGGTACACAGCGCGACCAGGAAGCGGTCGGCGAGCAGATGGTCACCGTCCGGGGTGACCATCTCCAGCGGGCCCTCCACCAGCGCCGGACCCTCCGCGGTGAACGTGATCCGGCGTACCGGGTTCATCGCGTCCGGTGGGCTGGGGGCCGGGGCGGGCCGAGCACCGGGAGCGTCGTCCACCACCGCCCCGTCGGCCACCGGGGCGGGGTCGGCGGGGCGGATCGCGGCGAGCAACTCGTCGGGACCGGCCGGTGTGTCAGCGGGTTCGGTCGGCACGGATCACCACCAGTTCCTCGTGCTCTTGTTCGGGCCGGATCAGGCCGCGTTCGCGCAGCCACTCCTGCCGGCTGCGCATCACCGGCCCGAACGGGATGACGGTGCGGGCGACCACCGTCGCCTTCAGTCCGCCTGTCCGCAACCGGGTGAGGGTGGCGGCGATACCCGAGACCGCCGAGTGCACGATCAGCGCGGTACCGCCGATGGCGAGTAACCGCGGCATCATCTCGCACAGGGGATCCAGCAGATGGCGGCCGTGCCAGCCGGCGTCCCAGGCGCGCGCGGGGCCGTCCTCGGGCGGATGGGCTTCGCTGGGTACATACGGTGGGTTGGCGACCACGACGTCGAAGGTGCGGCCCTCGACCACCCGGGTGACGTCTCCGCACAGCAGCTCCAGCCGCACCCCGTACAGTCGGCTGTTGAACCAGGCGGAGGCCAGCGCGGCGCGCGACAGGTCCACCGCGGTGACCGCCGCCGCGCCGGACCGGGCGGCGTGGATCGCCAGCGCGCCGGTTCCGGTGCACGCGTCGAGGACCTGCGCGCCGCGCGGCAAGGCCGCATCGGTCATCGCCCGGGCGAGCAGCCGGGTATCCGGCTGGGGACGGTAGACGCCGGGCACACGGACCAGCACCGTGCTCACCGTTCCGTCGTCCGCAGCGAGCTCTCGCCCGCGCGCCACCGGTCGAGCATCTGGTCGGCGCACCGGTCCTCGAGGAGGTCGGTCGCCTGGATGCCGAAAACCACCGATTCGGCGAGTCCGGGTTCGCGGGCCAGCAGGTCGTCGAGTACCTCCCGGCGCACGACCTGTTCGTGGACGGCGTCGGCGGTCACGTGCTCGCTGTAGAAACGGACGCAGTCCGGGTGGGCGGAGAACCGCTGTAGCGCCTCGACCATCAGTTTCGAGGCCGGTGAGGAAGTGATTTCCACCGCCGCGAAATGGCCCACGACCGCCCCCCGCAGCGAACGGTGCAGGCCGAACAGCGACATCATGTCGACCAGGGCGAGCATGGCGGCCGGGACGACATCCAAATAGTGCAGGTAGCCGTCGGACAGGCCCGCGCCGCGCAGTAGGTCGGCGTAGAGCCGGGCGTGGATGCGATCCGCGTGGCCGCCGCCGAACTCGTCGAACTCGATCGCCACCAATCCGGCCTTCGCCCGGCCACGCAGCCGGGGGATCACCCAGGCCACCGGATCGGCCTCCTTGTGGTGGTATATCGAGCGCTGAACGAAATACTCACGCATCTGCCACCAGGAACCATCGTCGCGCAGCGCGCGCGGGACACCGCCGGCCACAGGCACGGTGAGCAATCGATCCAGTTCCGCGGTGACATCGGTACCACCGGGTACCCCGGCCCGCAGGGTGGCGAGAAACCGCCGCTCGAGTTCCGCGCGGATCCGCAACAGCCCCGGATCCCACTCCCAATCGGCGTCCACGCCACGGAAACCCTGATAGTGCAGCTCGTAGCAGGTGTGCAGGGTCAGCTGGAAATCGTCACCGTAGGGATCGAGGTCGTCGGGGACCTCGGGGACCGGACGTCCGGGCGCGTCCCGCAGCAGCGTCGACACGGCCGCCGACAACGGGCCGCGGGCCACCGGGAGCGGGAGTGCGCCGATGGCGGTCTCGCGCGGGGTGAGTGTTTCGACCATTTTTCGCCTTTCGCAGGCATCGAACTTCGAATCCCTGGAGCGCAGCGCGACGCGCTGCGCGTTACTCGGCCGGATAGGGCGCCCCACGCAGTGCTCGGGCGAGATGAGCCGCATTCCGGGCCGCGGTCGCGTTGGTGGAGGCGACCGCTTTGGGGACCTCGTCCAGATCCAGATAATCGACCCCGCTCATGGCTTCACCGTTCCAGTAGGTCCCGCCCTGGGCGGGCAGGGTGAAGCCGATATCGTTCAAGCCCTGGAACAGGTCGGCGGTGATCTTGTGGGCGCCGTCCTCGTTCCCGACCACCGCCGTCAGGGCCACTTTGCCGAACATGGCGGGCCGTCCCGCGTCGTCGGTTTCCGACAGCTCGGCGTCCAGTCGTTCCAGCACGCGCTGCGCCACCGACGACATATGGCCCACCCAGGTCGGGGTGGCGATGAGCAGGATGTCCGCAGCGGTGATTCGGGCCCGGACGGCAGGCCATTCGTCGCCGTCACCCTCGTCGGCGCTGACGCCCGGACGGATATCGTGGTCGACGACCCGGATCACCTCGCCCGTCACATGGTGCTTCGCGAGTTCGTCGAGTACCTGCCGGGCCAGCAGATCGCTACTGGATTCGGCGGGTGAGCTCTTGAGCGAGCACACCAATGCCACCGCGCTCAGAGAAGCCATTCCGGAAACCTCCGCCCCTGTTCGGTCGGCCGGTCCGACCCGGCCCTGTGCCTGTGCGCAATAGCCGATGGCACGGGGGATAAACATCTCTATCCGGCCGCACGGGGGGTGCCGGAGAGCGGATATCCCCGGGTCGGCGGGCGGTGTACACCGTCGGCCGACCGTGCCAGAATGGTCGTCAGGTTGAAAACATGCAGCCGATCCCGGTACCGCGTATCTCTCGGTGCCCGGGTTCGATGAGCGGGACCTGGTCCCGTTCCGATATCCGCCCGTAGCGCGTACGCCAACCGGAAATCCCCAACCAGCAAGGGATGGGATTGATATGTCGGTTACCACCGCCCGGTACCAGGTCGATCAGCAACGGAAGCGCGACCCGCGACCGGTGACCACCGGCTGTATGTGGTCGCGACGCAGTGCCGAACACCCCGAATGCGTGATCGCCCGCGTAGAAGGCGAGTTGGATGCCGTAATGCACGAGGAACTGCGCAGCCTGCTCGAGCGGTGCCGCGCCGGCCTGTCCCACGCCGTGGTGCTGGATCTGCGTGCCACCACGTTCATGAGCATCCGCGCCGCCGTCCTGCTTGCCGAAGCCAAGGCCGCCGCGTGGCGGGCCGGGGTGGAACTGCGAGTGGTCAGCGGCCGGAAGGAAGTGGAGCGGGCACTCGAGGTCGCCGGTGTGCGGCCGCAGTTCCAGTACTTCCCGAACTTGAACAGCGCGCTCACGAGCTAACCCACAGTTCGCGCTCACCCCCCGCCCCGGCCGCTCCAGCGGCCGGGGCGGGTCGCTTTCCATGCGGGAACGGTCGATACTCGAGCCGTGTCGCGAGAAGACGGCGTTGTCGCCGAGAAATTACCGGACTTCATCGGAAGCGTTTCGCAGTGTGCGGGCGCCTTCCGGTTCTGGTTCGCCGATCAACGCTGGGAGTGGTCGGAAGCCGTCGCCGAGATGCACGGTTATCCGGCCGCGCCGATGACGCCCAGCACCGAGGTGCTGCTCGGCCACAAACATCCCGACGACCGCGCCCAGGTGGCGAACGCCCTGGCGAAATCCGTGGCCGAGCGGGCACCGTTCTGCAGTAGGCACCGCATCGTCGACGCCGCCGGCGAAACCAAGCACGTGATCGTGGTGGCCGATGTGATGACCGACGAACAGGGCGCCGTGATCGGTTCCACGGGCTACTACATCGACCTCACCGAGACGCTGGCCGAGGAGCGGGAGGAGGCACTGCAGGACACGCTTGCCGGGCCTCTACGCGGCACGAGCGGTGATCGAGCAGGCCAAGGGCGCGTTGATGGTGGTGTACGGGATCAGTGCCGACCAGGCGTTCCGGGTGCTGATCTGGCGCTCTCAGGAGAGCAACACCAAACTTCGGGCGCTGGCCGCGCAGCTGGTCGCGGAGTTACCCACAGTCGATCACGCCGCGCCCGCACTACGCACCGAATTCGATCATCTGCTGCTGACCGTCCACGAGCGGATCGACCACACGTGAACTGGGCAGGGTTTCGGCGATTCCGGCCGGGGTATGTGCGCATGTGACAATCAGGCCGACATCCGAGGAAAGACGAACCGCGGCGTCACCGACGGTCACGGGCACCGACGGGCCCGGTGGGCGCCTGCCCGCCGGGGTGCGGGCGGTAGGAACGAGGTGGTGGTGCGCATGGGGGAGAGTGTCTCCGATTCCGTGTATACGACATCGGCGGATACGACGGTGGGCGTGCGGATTCCGGCCCGGCAGGAGCAGTTGGTGATGCTGCGGGCGCTGGCCGAGACCGTATCGTTGATCGCCGATTTCGGTCTGGACGAGGTGACCGATATCCGGCTCGCCCTCGATGAGGTGGCTACGTCGTTGATTGCGGCAGCT
The DNA here is from genome assembly GCA_040674215.1 of Nocardia sp. NPDC050193. Lineage (GTDB taxonomy): Bacteria > Actinomycetota > Actinomycetes > Mycobacteriales > Mycobacteriaceae > Nocardia. Next base: position 30,855 of record JBFARE010000025.1, read on the forward strand.
GTTCCCGATTCGAGTCTGACCTGCGATTTCGATTACGACGAGCATCGCATGACAGTGCGCGTAACCTCGATCTCGGAGGTCGACTCGCTCCGCGATCAGGAGGGATTCGGCTGGCATATCGTGCGGACGCTGACCCGCTCGGTCAGTGTGGAACAGCACCCCTACGACGTGGCGAGTGGTGGTTACCCGACCGATGTCGAGTTCAGCTGGTTCCGAGGAGGCGCCGATGGCGCGTGAAGGAACGCGGGCAGACCCCGGACCTTCACGCCGCCATCGCGGCCATGACAGTTACGACAACATCGAGCCGTTATTCGGCAAGGCGGCCGCCCTCGCCGAGGGTGACGTCGCGCGTATGGAGCTGCGCGCCGAGATCATGCAGCGGTGTCTCCCGCTGGCCGAGCACATAGCCAGGAAATTCTCCGGCCGCGGTGAGAATTACGACGATCTGCTCCAGGTGGCCCGGCTGGGGCTGGTGAACGCGGTGGACCGCTTCGACGTCTCGCGTGGTTCGTCGTTCCTGTCCTTCGCCGTTCCGACCATCATGGGCGAGGTCCGCCGGCATTTCCGCGACAACACCTGGTCGGTCCGGGTGCCGCGGCGGGTCAAGGAACTGCAGCTCAACCTCGGCCCCACCATCGAAATCCTCTCGCAGCGGCTGGGGCGGGTGCCACGGGCCAAGGAGATCGCCGCCGAACTCGAGATCGATGTGGTGGAGGTGACCCAGGCCCTCATCGCAGGTAACGCTTATCAGGCGTCCTCGCTGGACGCGCCCGCCACTGGGGATGATGGCGACAGTTCGGCATTGCCGCTGGTGGAATCGCTGGGTGCCGATGAGCCGTCCTACGGCTGGCTGGAGGACTACCTGGCGATCGAACCCCTGCTCGACGAGTTGTCCGAGCGGGAGCGCCAGGTGCTGCGGATGCGGTTCTTCGAATCCCGCACCCAGTCGCAGATCGCGGAGGAGCTGGGGGTGTCGCAGATGCATATCTCGCGGATACTCTCGCGCACCCTCGGCTGGCTCCGCGAGCAGGCGCTGCGCGACTGACCGGCCTACGCCGGCCCGGCGGCCGGGTGGGATCAGCGGGTCGCCGCCGGGTCCGTCCGGTCGGCGGGAGCACGGGAGAGGATGCCGCGGACGAAGGCGGCCTGACCCGCGTGCTGGAGGTCGTCGGCGATCACACTCACCAGGCGTACGCCCATGGTGACCGGCGGATCCCAGTTCGTATCCACGATCGCGTCGAGGTCCCGGTCGTCCAGCGCGGCCACGAACCGGACCGTCCGCGAGTGCACGGCGTCGTGGTATCCGGTGAGCAGTTCGGGCGGAGCGCTGATCAGAGCCACCTCGGCGGGGGTGTCGCCGTAACCGGTGGCGTCCCGGTCGATCGGCAGGTCGAAACGTTCGAACCAGCCGCGGCCCGTCCACAGCGATTCGGCGCCCTGCAATTCCGCCAGATGCTCGTCCTGTACCCGCGTGAGATGCCAGACCAGCCACGCGATGGAATTGGCCGCCGGATCGAGACGGTGGGTCAGGGCCTGCTCGTCGAGTCCGTCCACCGCTTCGTGGACCACCCCGCGGATTCGATCGAAGGCATCGGTCAGTAGATCGGCACTGTTCATTGCTGTCTCCGTCGCTGCTGGATAGCGCGGCAACCCCGACGCGACGGACCGGGTGCCGCGAGCTGTCGTCCGGTATCGGCGCAGTACCACGATCCGGGCCGCGCAAACGGGGGCCGGTGCGGCGAGAAAGTAGAACATGTTCTTGCCGCGCCCGGGTCGCCGTGCCAAGGTGACTCCATGGATCTGCAGGCACTCGAACTTCTCCGCGGCCTCAAGTACCGCTACTTCCGCACTCTGGATCTGAAGCAGTGGGACGATTTCGCCGCCACGCTGGATCCGGAGATCGAAGCCCGCTACGGCACCCACGCCATGGGCAAGGAACTCACTCTCGACGGACGCGACGCGGTGGTCGGGTTCATGCGCGAGAACATGGGCCCCGGCATCGTCACCACCCATGTGGCCAACCATCCGGAGATCGCCGTCGACGGTGACACCGCCACCGGTAGCTGGCTGTTCGAGGACACGGTACTGGCCACGGAGTTCGGTGTGCTGATCCGCGGCGCGGGGTATTACACGGACCGCTACCGGCGCGGTGCGGACGGGATCTGGCGCATCCACGCCACCTCCTACGTGCGGATCTACGAATCCTCGCAGTCGCTGGCCGATACCCCCAGTCATACGCTGCTCAGCAATATGTGGGCGACCGGCTCGAAGTGAGCCCGCTCAGGGCACCAGGACCGCGCGGCCGCGAATCCTGCCCTGTTCGAGCAGTCCGTAGGCGCGCGCCCCCTCCTCGAGGGGGAACTGCTCGGTGCGCGCGGCGATCAGACCTTCCCGGGCCAGCGCGATACTGTCGATGAGATCGCGTTTGGTGCCGCCGTAGGATTTGCGCACCGTCGCACCCCATGGCAGTCCGGGGCCGCCCGCGGGACCCGCGGTGATACCGGGATCGCCCTCGCCCAGCCCGATCATCCGGTAGGCCCCATTGGGCCCGACCGATTCGACCGAGAGCTTCGCGGTCGCGTCCACGCCGACGAAGTCGAAAACCGCTTCCGCGCCGCGGCCATCGGTCATGGCGAGGATCCGGGCCGCGGTGTCCGCGTCGGCCGCGAGCCCCTCGTGCGCGCCGCATTCCGCCGCCAGCTCGAGCTTGCCGGGATCGGTGTCCACCGCGATCACCCGCACCGGGGTGATCGCGCGCAGGATCTGGATCCCGACGTGGCCGAGCCCGCCGGCTCCGATCACCACCGCCGTGGCCCCGGGGTAGAGCTGATCACGGGCGCCGCGGATGGCGTGGTAACTGGTGAGCGCGGCGTCGGCCAGCGGTGCGGCGGCGACGACATCCATATCGCCGATGGGAACGAAAGAGGTGGCCGGTACGGCCACGTATTCGGCCATACCGCCGTCGGGGCCGAGTCCGGGGCAGGGCGGCATGGCGACCCGACCGGCCGCCCGGCACACATTCTCGTTACCGCTCGCGCATTCGGGGCAGTGTCCACACGACCAGCACAGGTACACCACCCCGCGCTCACCGGCCGTCCGCCCGACGACCTGTTCACCGACCGCGGCGATGGTGCCGGCGATCTCGTGGCCGAGGGTCAGCGGATCCGCGCGGACCTTGAAGGGGAGGTGGAGCACATGCAGGTCGGAATGGCAGATCCCGGAGGCGCCGACCCGGATCAGCAGCTCGCCCGGACCCGGTTCCGGGGTCGGGACCTCACGTATCTCCAGGGTGCCGGGTTCGGTGAGTTGCAGCGCTCTCATGGGGTGTCCTCCCGCTCCGGCCGGCTATGGCGTGCCTCACAAAGTAGGCCCCTCCACGCCGGGCTGACAAGAGTTGAGTTTTATTGACACCTGTCAAAACCGTGCCTAGGGTCCATGTGACGGGTATCACCAGGCGCGTCGGCTGCTTCGCCGGCGTGGTGCTCGAGGAGGTCGTATGTCCGAACCCGCCGTTGCCGTCATCGGAGCGGGTATCAGCGGTCTGACCACCGGAAAGATGTTGGGCGACTACGGCATTCCGTACACCTGCTTCGAAGCCTCCGACCGCATCGGCGGGAACTGGGCGTTCGGTAACCCGAACGGACACTCCAGCGCCTACCGGTCACTGCATATCGACACCTCGAAGTACCAGCTCTCCTTCCGGGACTATCCGATGCCGGAGTCCTATCCCGACTTCCCGCACCACACCCTCATCAAGGAGTACCTGGACGGCTACGCCGCGGCCTTCGACCTCGAGCGCGCCATCGAATTCGGCAATGCCGTCGAGCACGCCCGCCCGGCCGCGGGCGGCGGCTGGGATATCGAGACCGGGGCCGGCGAGACGCGCCGATTCGATCTGCTCGTGGTCGCCAACGGGCACCACTGGGATCCGCGGTTCCCGAACTTCCCCGGCGAGTTCACCGGAGAATCCATACACTCCCACTCCTATATCGATCCGCGGACCCCGCTGGATCTGCACGGCAAGCGCATTCTCATTGTCGGTATCGGTAACAGCGCCGCCGATATCGCCGTCGAGTTGTCCTCGCGCAGTACGGAGAACGAGGTGTGGCTGTCGACCCGGTCGAGCGCGTGGGTGGTGCCCAAGTATTTCGCCGGTACGCCGGCCGATCGCTATTTCCGCACCGTGCCCTATGTGCCGCTGGCCTGGCAGCGCAAGATCACCCAGATCTTCACCCCGCTCGTCTCCGGCGATCCGGTGAAATACGGTCTGCCCGCCCCGAACCATAAATTCTTCGAGGCCCATCCCACCCAGTCGGTGGAACTGCCGCTGCGGCTCGGCTCCGGCGATGTGGTCGCCAAACCCGATGTGAGCCGGTTGGACGGTGCGACGGTGCATTTCGAGGACGGGACGGCGAAGGATTTCGACGTCATCATCTACTGCACCGGCTACAACATCACCTTCCCGTTCTTCGGCCCGGAATTCCTCAGCGCGCCGGGCAATCGGATCTCTCTGTACAAGCGGATATTCAAACCGGGTATCGACGATCTCGCCTTCGTGGGATTCGCGCAGCCGTTTCCCACGCTGTTCCCGTTCGTCGAATGCCAGGCGCGGCTGGTGGCCGCGTACGCGGCCGGGCACTACCGCCCACCGCCGGTGGAGACGATGCACCGGGTCATCGAAACCGATCGGCAGCGGTTCACCGGACATGTGGTGGACCGGCCCCGGCACACCCAGCAACTGGACTACTTCGTCTACGAACGGGACCTGCGGCTCACCGAACTACCCGCCGGGCTGCGCCGGGCCCGGGCGCGGGGGCCGGTGCCGCTGGGACGGGCGGGATGACCACGCGGTCGCGCACCGACCGGCGCGCCCCGCAGCACGGTGATCGACGGCGCAGCGCGCTGCTGGCGGCCCTGGACGGACTGTTGCGCGATAACGGCGGTCAGCTCGACACTGTCAATATCGCCGAGATCTCCCGGCGCGCCGGGCTCACCAGATCCGCGTTCTACTTCTATTTCGAGAACAAGGCGGCGGCCGTGGCGGCCGCGCTGGAGGAAACCTACGAGGAGGTCTTCGCGCTCAACGATATTCTCGTCGGCGCGGGAGCCCCCGCCGAGCGTATCGAGCGGGCCATCCGCGGACTGGTCGAGTTCTGGGATCGTAACCGCCACCTCTACGGCGCGGTGCTGGCCGCGCGCAGTGCCCCGGGCGTGCGCGCGCTGTGGGAATCCGATCGCCAGGCCTTCATCCCGTCCATCGCGGCCATGATCGACGCCGAACGCGCCGCCGGTCGTGCCCCGGCCGGTGGCGACGCCACCGCTGTCGCCGATGTGCTGCTCCTGCTCAACGAGCGCCTGCTCGAACGATTGACCTTCGGTGTGGAACTGGACCGGGAACGCTACATCGAGTCGGTGGTCACCGTCTGGCTCCGGTCGATCTACGGCACCGGCCCCGCCGCACCCATCACAGCGAGGAACGAGTCATGACGCTGCGCGATACCCCGGGCCCGGTCGAGACCGCCGCTCCGGCCACCGTGACCTTCCGCTCCGGCGGTGCGGACTGTCACGCCTGGCATTTCCCCGCCACCTCCGCCGAGTTCGACGGCCCGGCCGGTCGCCCGGTCGCGGTCATGGCGCACGGTTTCGGGGGGACCAAGGATTCCGGGCTCGAACCGTTCGCCCGGGCCTACGCCGCGGCCGGGATCGACGTGCTCGCCTTCGACTTCCGGTATTTCGGCGCGAGCGGGGGCCGGCCGCGGCAGCGGGTGCGGATGTCGGAGCAGTTGGCCGACTACCGGGCCGCGGTTCTGACCGCCGCGCAACTACCCGGCGTGGACCCGCACCGGGTGGTGCTGTGGGGCGTATCGCTGTCCGGCGGTCACGTATTCGCCGCCGGTGCCGCCGCCAGCGCCACACCGGCCGACTCGACCGCCGTCCGGGCCGCTCTCGCGGCGATCGTCTCGGTCACGCCGCTGGTCGACGGCCTGGCGGCGGGGATGCTGGCGGCGCGGGAGGGCGGGGTCGCGGGGGTGTTGCGGGGAGCCGCGGGCGGTGCCCGGGCCCGCCTGACCGCGGCGTTCGGTGGGTCGGGGCTCATCCCGCTCGTCGGCTGGCCCGGGGAGGCCGCCGCACTGACCTCGGACGGCTACTACGAGTCCTACCGCGCACTCGCCGGACCGACCTGGCGCAACGAGATCGACGCGGGGGTGCTGTGGCAGCTCCCCGGGTACCGGCCCGCGCGGGCGGCCGCCGGGCTGAATCTCCCCGTCCTGGTGCAGATCGCCGATTTCGATCGCGGCGCGCCGCCGTACGCCGCCGCTCGGGCCGCGTTCGCGGCCCGAGCCGAGGTCCGCCACTACCCCTGCGACCACTTCGGTATCTGGCCGGGCAATCCGTTCTTCGACTCCGCCGTGGCCCACCAGCTGCTGTTTCTACGCCGGCATCTGGCGGCGGCACAGACCGGGTCACAACCCGGGTTGTGACCCGTTGATACCGGAATCCGGTTGTGGGTGAGTGCCCTCTCCGCGAACCGTTCGCCGGCCCGGCATCCGAAGTGCTGAATCGCGCTGTCGCCGACCTGCTCGGATGGCGAGAGCGAGCCCGCCCCCGCCGCGTTCGATCATCGGCGCCCCGGGGCGGGGACCGGTCTGCGGTAGCGTCTGCGGAACCCCGACGGTGTGCGACAACACAAATTGCAGGCAGGTAACACCAGTTGTGAATGCCCTTACATTCACGACGATTCGGCATATCGTCGGGCGGGTAATACCCGGTGTCGGCGGTGGTTGTCGCGGCTGCCGGCCCCTGATCGATACACAGGAGCAGAATGAGTGCCAAAACTGAACTCGTCCGCGAACTGAACGGACCCACGGCCGCGTCGGAAATGCTTTCCGACTCCGAGATCGAGGATCTGCTCGGATTGTTCCGCAGTGCCCAGCAACAGGAGAAGGACCTGCTCATCGAAGCAGTCAACGGAATGATCCGGTTCTTTCCCCCGCCGTTCCGGACGATCACCCGCCGGATCATGTTCGGGGACAAGCTCGAAGGATGAGTGATCTGGTCACCCGCGCGCAGATGATCCTGCTCGCGCGCACGCTACATGTGCCCGTCGAACGCATCGCCTATCTCGAACGGCTCGGCGCCGAACACCTGCACGAACTCGAGCAAAGGATCTCGGGCCGGATCTTCGAGTACCACGCTGAGATGTTCAAACGGATCGGGCGCCTGGTCCCCATCATTCCGCTCACGGTGTCCCTGCCCCTGGTCCAGCGGATCGTGCCGCCCATGATGACCGGCCGCGCGGCCGGAGCCGTCGGTATCGAATATCCGGACGCCGCCGCCGATACACTCACGATGCTCAAAACCGAATATGCCGCCGACTGCACCCCGTATGTCGATCCGAAGGCGCTCGGCGAGCTGGGCGACATCATGGCTGCTGAGCCCCTGGTCGCCATCGTGAACGAGGTCCTGCGCCGTAAGGACCACATCACGGCGGGCCCGTTCCTCGAATTCGCCTCACCGAAGATGGTCGAAGCCGTCGAGCGCGGGACATTCGACGACGAGGGCATCATCTTCTCCGCCGCCTACGCGTACTCCGCGCCCGCGATCAGCAACATACTGCGCCAGTTGCTGGACGGCCGGTCGAGACGGATCCCGCGAATGATGGAGACGGTGCTTGCCGGTTCGCCGGAACTGAAGGAGGCGGCGATCTCGGTGATGTCACGGGCTTCCCGGGACGTGGTGTCCGAGATCGGGGACATCCTGCTGGCGATCGCGAGTCCGGAAGCGCTGGGTAAACTCGCCGCCCACGTCATCCAGAAGGGCGCGGCGCCGGAACTGATGACCTTCGTATCGAAGCTCGGCCACCCGGCGCTGCAGCGGATGGCGATGAACCCGATCTTCGCCAATACCGCCGCGCTCACCGCGATTGTCGAATCCCTGGTCATCGCGTTCTACCCCGGGCCGTGGCGGGGTCTGCTGCTGCTGGCCGAACGAAGCCATCCCGATGTGCAGCGCTATATCGTCGGCCTGCTGGTGCGGATGCCGGAGGAGCGGATCGCCGAACTGCCGGAGATCGCGAACGCCGACGATCTGTGGCCGGAGCTGCTCCGGCTGGTGGCCCAGGCCGATCATCCCTCGCAACGCCGGATCGGCGCGATCTGGGCCGGGCTGCCGGCGGAACGGCGGGCCGGGCTGCACCGGCGGATCGCCGAGCTCCGGCTGGACGCGCGACTGGCCGGGATCGTCGAGGAGGTGCCCAACATATCGGTGGAGGAGGTGTTCTACCAGCGCAGGCGCCGCGGGCGGCGCCGCGGCTCGACACCCGATAGCTGGAGTGTCGCCTGATCGCGTGTGGTTTGCTGGGCAACTGCCGGTCCGGGTCTCATTTCGATGCACCTACGGTGTCTATTGCCCACAGACCGGCATATTCGGTTACCTTCGTGTAGGTCTCTGATTTCGCTCGGAATTTGCTATCCCTCGCCGGATACGGCGGCAAATCGACGAAAAGAGGTCGGCACGAGATGAGCAACGGACAGTTCCTCCATCGGATATGCCGTACGGCTGTACTCGCCGGTATCGCGGCGGCCGCGCTGGCGCCCACAGCGCCCGCGCTGGCCGACCCACTCTGGCCGAACGGGCCGGATGTGCCCGGTGCACCGGCCATCATCCCGGCCCAGGCGCCCTGCTCGACGGCGGCCCGGGCCTGCCTGCGACTGTCCAGCAACGAGGTCTGGTTGATGGACGACGGCAAGGTCGTCTACGGGCCGACGCCGATGTCGCATGGTATGCAGGGCTTCGAGACCCCACCCGGCGTCTTCCGCGTCGCGTTCAAAGAGCTGTACCACTGGAGCACCATGCACCACGCCCCGATGCACTATGCGGTCTTCTTCAACGGCGATATCGCGTTCCACATCGGACCGGTGGAACACAAATCGCATGGGTGCATCCGGCTGACCGAACCCGGCGCCGTCGCGGTCTACCACTACCTGAACCCGGGTGATGTGGTCGAGGTCGTGCCCTGATCTCCGGTCGAGCCGGTCCGGGCCGCGGCGCCCGGACCGGTGACCCGGTCCGCGGGCCGCGCGTCCGGTTTCGTACGCTTGCACCATGTGGATCATCGTGGCTGTCGCCGTCGTCAGTTGTGTGCTCATCGCGATCGGCTTCGCGCTGGGTTTGCCGGACTGAGCTGCCGCCGGTCCACCTAGCAGCCCGCCCGCTTCGCAGCGGACGGGCACTTTGTTGTATCCGATACCGGCGGATCAGTCGGCGCCGGCCGCGGTGCTGTCCCCCGCCGATTCGCGATCGGGCCGGTCGACCTCCACCGGGCGCAGTAGCGCCCACGTCACGAAGGCCGCGGCGACCACCACCAGGGCCAGCCCGGCCCACAGGTTCACATTGACGCCACCGGTCTTGGCCTCCTCGTCGACGGTGTCGTGAACGAGTCCGGTGATCACCAGGATGATGCCGTAGAGGCCGAGCAGGCTGCCCACAATGGTGCGGATATCGAAGAGCACGATGGTTGTCCTATCCGGTGACGATATTGAGGACGATCACGAGCACCAGCGCGATACCCGCCAGCAGAACAGGGCGCTGATACCAGGGCAGGGTGGCGGCCTCGGGGTCCGTACGCAGCTCGCGCGGTGTCTCCGAGTAGACCAGCCCGACCAGCTCGGCGGCCGGTTTCGGCGCGGTCACCAGCGTCACGGCCACGCTGACCAGGATATCCACCACGAAGGCCGCGCCGGCGGCGACGAAACTCACTCCCTGGCCCGAGAGCGAGAACACGCCCGTCTGGTTCAGGACGAAGATGATCACCGCCACCGCGGTGCCCGCCACCAGGCCGGTCCAACCGGCCGTGGGGGTCATCCGTTTCCAGAACATGCCCAGGATGAAGGTGGCGAACAGGGGTGCGTTGAAGAAACTGAACAGCGTCTGCAGGTAGTCCATGATGTTGCTGAACCCGCCGGCGATGAAGGCGGTGAAGACGGCGGCGATCGTGGCGCCCACCGTGGCCAGCCGGCCCACCCGCAGGTAGTAGCCGTCGGACCTGTCCTTGACCACGTACTGCTGCCACAGGTCGATACTGAACACCGTGTTGAAGGCCGAGACATTGGCCGCCATACCGGCCATGAACGCGGCCAGCAGACCGGCCAGGCCCACCCCGAGCAAACCGTTGGGCAGCACTTCCTTCATGAGATAGAGCAGCGCCTGGTTGTAGGTGACGTCGCTTTCCACGTCCGGGTTCGCGGTGACGGCCGCCTTGTACTGGGCCATCTGTGGAACCAGTACCGCGCTGATCATGCCGGGGATGATGACGATCAGCGGAATGAGAATCTTCGGGTAGGCGCCGATGATCGGGGTGCGGCGCGCGGCGGCGATGGAATGGGTGGCCAGGGCGCGCTGCACCTCGACGAAGTTGGTGGTCCAGTACCCGAACGAGAGCACGAATCCGAGGCCGAACACGATGCCGAGGATGGACAGGAAATCGTTGGCGAAGCCGGACAACGCGTTACCCGGCCAGGAGTCCAGCTGTTCGGGGCCGCCGGGGGAGGCGGCCACTTTGTCCTGCAATCCGTCCCAGCCGCCGACCCGGTGCAGACCGATCAGGGTCAGCGGGAGCAGCGCGGCCACGATGACGAAGAACTGCAGCACCTCGTTGTAGATCGCCGCCGACAACCCGCCCAGGGTGATGTAGGAGAGCACGATGATCGCCGCCGCGATCACCGCGACCCACAGTGGCCAGCCCAGCAGGACATTGAGGATGGTGCCGAGCAGATAGAGGTTGACCCCGGCGATGAGCACCTGGGCCACCGCGAAACTGAGCGCGTTCACCAGATGCGCGCCGGTGCCGAAGCGGCGACGCATGAATTCCGGCACGCTGCGCACCTTGGAGCCGTAGTAGAACGGCATCATCACCACACCCAGGAAGAGCATGGCCGGGACCGCGCCGATCCAGAAGTAGTGGAAGGCGGGGAAACCGTATTCGGCGCCATTGGCCGACATGCCCATGATCTCGACCGCGCCGAGGTTGGCCGAGATGAACGCGAGCCCGGTGACCCAGGCCGGTAGGGACCGGCCGGAGAGGAAGAAGTCCATACTCGACGACACCCGCTGCCGGGCCAGTAGCCCGATACCGAGGACGAAGACGAAATAGAGGGCGACGATCGCGTAGTCGACGGGCTGGGCGTCTAGCCGCAGTACCTCGCCTTCCGCGACCAGTGAAACGACCTCGTGGGATAGCTCGTGCTGCGACATGCGACGTTCTCCTCGAAGCGGTCCCGGACAACCGCGCGCAGCTCGCGTCATCGCTTGTACCGATGGCTGGCCGCACTACCAGACCGGCTCTGGTGTATAAAACGTACCGTGCTGGACGGCCGTCCGGGTGCTGTCCGGCGGAATCGGGCGTGTCCGTGGATACGAGTCCCACCGGCCGGTCTCCGCCCGACTGCGAGCGCAGTGGGGCGGGCGCAGGCTCTCCCGCGCCGTCCCATGTGTTGCTACCATGGACGACGGCGCATCCAATCGCATTGTGCGCCAGGGAATTTCGGAAGTCTCTGGCGCCACTGTGGTGTGCGCGGGTTTCGTGGTCACCGAAGTAGGGGTCGCCGTGATTGTACGCGTGCAGAGCACCGAATTGTCGGGTGTTCAACGTTTTGTCCGGCGACTCATATCCGATTGGGGCCCCGGTGCCGACCGGATGGGTGGTGTGGCACTGCTCGGCTCGCCGCCACCGCGTTCGCGCCGTCGGTCCGCGCCGGACTCCGACCTGCTGATCTGGACACCGTACGCCTGCACGCTGGTGGTGCTGGCCGATTTCGGCTCGGTCCAGCACGGTGTGCTCACCACTGTGCCCACCGGGCGCTGGCAGCTCGGCGACGGCGTCGCTGATCTGCGCACCGGGAAGTCCACGCCGAATCCGATACTGCGCGGGCGCAAAGTGCGCAACGAACTGACCGCGCTCTTCCGGCGGCACGGCCTGTCCGAACATATCGACGTACTCGTGGTACTGATCCCCAAGACCGGTTCGAGGATCACGTGGACGCCCCCGCCGCCGGAGGACGGCATCGAGACCGTCCTGGTCCGGATCGGTCGCTCCACGGGATTGACGGAGTATTTCGAGCGTTCGGCCACGGGCCCGGTGCGCTGGCGCGGCGAGGACATCGAGCGGGCCTTCGAAATCCTGGGAGCGACACGATATCTGCCCGATCCGGACGCACTGGCCGAGGAGGGGTTCACTTTCGCGCCCGGCAGCGCTGCCGGTATTCGTGTGCGGGAGGCGGATACCCCGGCTCGCAGTCGGACCGCCTCGGAGCAACGGTTTTCCGGCCCGGAGGCCGGGGTGGAGGCCGGTGGCGGACGTCCGGCCCCGCGGGAATCGGATATCGGGGGAGCGGTTACCGGCGAAGAATGGTGCGCCGGTGCCTCCGATGGCGCGGGAGCGGAAACGCGGACGCGGCGCAGGCCTTCGGATCGAGAGACCGGCCCGGAGCCGATGGTGCAGACCGGCTCGCCGGCGGCATCGGTCGAGCACGGTGCTCCGGTGGCCGCCACGGCAGAGCACGGTGGTCCAGCGGCGGCAACAGGCGAGCACGGGCGTACGGCGGCGGCAGCAGCCGAGGACGGGCGCACACCGGCCGCCGCGGCCGGATACGGAAGCGCGACGACCGCGCCCGCGGTACCGGAGGCGGGCCCGATCCGCGAAGCCGGGGAAGAGAACGACTTCGGCGCAGGCCCGGGCCGCACCCCGGTTCGTTCGGCACTACGCCGGGTGGGTTCCGGGGGTAGCGGCCGGGGGCAGCGTCCGGCCGGATCCGCGTCGCTTCGGGGTCGATACGGTGACAGTGCGGCGGAGTCCGGGGAACAGGTTGTGCCGGACCCGGCGGTATCGCGCGGCGTCGCCGGCTCGCCCGAAGACCACGAGCCGGGCGGCCCAGCCCACATCGAGCCCCGTTCGCCCGGGCACGGCGGCCGGGATGTCGCCGAGACGGCCGCCCCCGAATCCGATCGTGGACACCGGATCGGTCTTCCGGCGCCGGTACGGCGGGGTCTCGCCGGGCTTCGGGAAGTTCCGGCGCGGGCGCGCCGGGCCGCGGCCGGTCCGCGCCCGGCAGCCCGGCCGCCCCGGGAACCCTGGGCGGGTCGCGCCTACGGTGAACTCCCACGCCGCGGGAAGGACCTGCGATATCCGGCGGCACTGGGGTCGGCCGGGGTGGCACTCGCGGCCGTGGCGGCGACCGTTTTCGCGGCGTCCGGTTTCGCCCGGTTCGATGTGACCGAATACGGTGCGCTGTGCGCGGGCGGTGCCGGGAATCCCGCCGCCGCGCCGTATTCGGCGGCCGGGCCCAGCCCGCTGTATCTCGGCGGGGAGCTGCCCCGGTACACCGCGTTCGGACCCTCCGCGCTCTGGCGTCCGATCGACTCCGGTGCCGTGCAACTGGTCGCGTGTGTGGGCCAGGAACGTCGTGGGGAACTGGTGCACACCTGCCAGTACCCGCCCGCGCCCGGGCAGCCGGTGGGCCGCACCCTCAATCTCTTCACCGCGGTCTACCGCCTCACCGTGTACGAGGCCCGCACCGGTAACCGGCTGGCCGCGATGGAGATCACCGGCGAGGAGTTCGGAACCGATCCCGCTGCCGTGGAAACGGATCCGTGTCGCGCGGCCACCGGCGCGCCCGAGGACGGACTCCCGGGACGCCGGTACAGCCGGCCCTCGCACCAGCAGATCGAACAAGCCCTCACCCCGTTCGTGGCACCGGCGTCGCAGCGGATCCGGGCTGCTCGCTGACCAGGTACCGGCGGCCGCGCCGAGTCCGGTCGCCTGGTGCGGCGGGTCGCCTGTCCGCACCGGAACCGACGGCGGGCGTCCTTACAGCCGTTAGGCTCGGGGCACCACCGATCAACGCCGCGCCCGGCACCGGTGCCGGCCCGACCGCAGGAGACGCAGCACAGTGGGCAAAGGTTCGATCCTCATCACCGGCGCGAGTTCGGGTCTGGGCGCCGAAATGGCACGGCAGTTCGCCGCTGCCGGCTACGACCTTGCCCTGTGCGCTCGGCGCACGGAACGGCTCGACGAACTGGCCCGGGAGATCGGGGAGGCCCATCCCGGGACCCGGGTGCGGGTCGCCGAACTGGATGTCACCGATTTCGACGCGGTGCCGAGGGTTTTCGATGGCTTCGCCGCCGACCTCGGCCGGATCGACCGGGTGATCGTCAATGCCGGTCTCGGCAAAGGGGTCCCGTTCGGGAAGGGCGGCGACCGCCCCAACCGGCAGACCGTGCAGACCAATTTCCTCGGCGCCATGGCCCAGATGGAGGCGGCCATGAAGATCTTCCGGGCACAGGGCGGCGGTCATCTCGTGGTGATCTCGTCGATCTCCGCGGTCCGCGGTATGCCCAAGACGATGACCGCCTACGCCGCGAGCAAGGCCGGGGTGGCCGCGCTGGCCGAGGGCATCGCCGCGGAGCGGGTCCCGGGTGTGGACGTCTCGATCATCTACCCCGGCTATATCGCTTCGGAGATGAACGACAAGGCCGCGCATCCGCCCACGTTCCTGGTCGATACCCGCACCGGGGTCCGCTCCATGGTGTCGGCGATCGAGAAGCGGCGGTTCAAGGCCTACTGTCCGGCGTGGCCGTGGGTACCGTTGGCCTACGCGATGAAGGTGCTGCCGCTGTCCATCGTGCGCCGGCTCGCCGGCATCTGAGCGGCCCGGACGCGGGCCGGCTCATTCCGGCGGCGCGAGCACTCCCACCGCCGTGGAGAGGTCGGTGAGCGCGGCCACGACCTCGGTCAGGCGTTCGATACCGAGTTCGGCCGTGAGCCGGGCGGCGAACTCGGCGTGCCGCGGCGTGATCCGGGCCACGGCGGCGTGGCCCGCGCCGGTGATCGCGACCAGTTTGGCGCGGCGGTGCGCCGGATTCGGCCGGTATTCCGCGAGACCGCGTTCCACCAGCAGGTCGGCGATCCGCTGCACCCCCTGCCTGGTGACGCCCATCGCCCGGGCGATGCCGGCCACCGGCAGCGGCTCGTGCAGTACGGCGCCCAGCACCTGCCACCAGGCGGCGGTGAGGCCGGCCGGTCCGGCCAGGCTCTCGGCGATCGCGAGGAACTGGCCGTTGAGCCGGAACGAGGTGATGGCGGCCGTACTGAACAGCTGCTGTTCGGAATTCTGCACGGTGGGCGGACCTCAGACCGCCGCCTGCCGCGCCTCGTACTCCGCCAGGACCGCGTAGCCCGCCGGATCTCCCGCGCTGAACAGGCGGTACCAGCCGTCGAGTACCTCGGGTTCGTAGATCTCCAGGGCGGCCAGCACTTCGCGCGCGAACTCGAAGGGTGCGGTGGAATTCGCCGTGATCACCCCGCGATCGGTGACGGCCGGTTCGTCGACGTAGTGGTCGCCGCCCGCGTACCCGCTGGCAGCCAGGAATGCGGCGACATTGCTGGTGTGCCGGCGATCATCGAGCAGGCCCGCCCGCGCGAGGCCGAAGGTCGCGCCGCAGATCGCGGCGACCGGGACGCCTGCCGCGGCGAATTCGCCGGCCTTCTCGGCGAAGGCATCGAGTTCACCGAGCTCCCAGCCGGTGGCACCGGGCAGGATGAGCATGGCGCTGTCGGCCGGGGTGAGCTCGGCCAGGGCGATATCGGGCACGATCCGCATACCGCCCATCGTGGTGACGGGCTCGGTGCTCACGCCGACGGTACGGGTGCGGTAGGCGCCCGGTTCGCGGTGCCAGGCGTCGTTGTTGATATGCGCTGTCGCGGCACCCACCTCCCAGTCGGCGAGAGTGTCGAAGACGGCCACGTGCACGATTCGGATCATGACAAGATACTGTCAACATGACATCATATTGTCAATATGGCTCAGAAGCGTGGCGAACCGCCCACCACCCCGTCGCGTTCGAGAGCGGCCACCTCCGCCGTGCTGTATCCCAGTTCGGCCAGGACCGCGTGGTTGTCCTGACCGAGTAGCGGGGCGTGGGCGCGGTGGTAGCGGCCCGGACCGGCGGAAAAGCGGGCGGGGACCGTGCTGTGCCGCGCAGTCGGATTCACCGGATGCGAGACGGGTTCGAAGAACTCACGGTGGCGCAGTTGAGGGATCTCCGGCTGCCGGCGGGGCTGTAGTACTTCGGCCACCGGTATTCCGGCGTCCCAGAGGCGGACGACGACCGCACCGGCCTCCTGGCCGGCGAACCAGGTCGCGAGGTGTTCGTCGATCACGTCGTGCCGGGCCCGGCGACCCGCGGCCGTGCGCAGTCCGGGGTCGGCCGCCCACCCGGGCCGCCCCAGGATGTCGACGAGCGCGGCCCACTGCTCGTCGGTGGTGACGGCGAGGGCGATCCAGTTGTCGGGCCGGCCGAATTCGTCGAGTCCGGCGGCCCGGTAGAGGTTCTGTGGCGCGGCGTGCGGACCGCGGTTACCGGTGCGTTCCAGCAGCGCGCCGTAGGCGGAATATTCGATGACCTGCTCGGCGGTGATATTCAGGGCGGCATCGACCATGGCCGCCTCCACCAGCACTCCCGCCCCGGTGCGGCGCCGGTGTTCCAGGGCCAGTAGCAGGGCGACGAGGGCGTGTACGCCGGCGTTCGGATCACCGAGACAGTAGGGCTCGACCGGGTTCTGGTCCGGGTAGCCGGTGCGCGCGGTGAGCCCGGAGGCATCCTCGATCACGTAGGCGAAGGCCGGATTGTCGCGCCAGGGACCGTCGAGACCGAACCCCGGCATCCGGACCATGACGGCATCGGGGCGCAACGCCTGCACGGCGTCCCAGTCGAGACCGATCTGCTCGATCACCCGCGGCGTGTAGTTCTCCACCATCACGTCGCAGGAGGCGACCAGTCTGCGCAGGATCTCGCGCCCCGCCTGCTCCCGGAAATCGACGGTGATCCCGCGCTTTCCGGTGTTGAGGCCGGTGAAGATACCCGACTTCTCCCACCACCGGTCCTCGTCGATCGGCACGCCCGCGATGAGCCTGGTCCCATCGGGACGCTGGGCCGATTCGACATGGATCACCTCCGCGCCCTGCATCGCCAGAAAGTGAGTGCACGACGGGCCCGCCCAGAACGTGGTCATATCGAGCACCCGCAGACCCTGGAACGGAAGCGGTTTCGCGGGGGCGGTGCCGGTCGGTGCCGGGCGGGTGGGTAACCCGGCGTCGCGGTACCGCTCGGTGTGCTCGCCCAGCCGCGGCGCCGCGGCCGGCGCACGCAACAGCGGCGGCCGGGACCGGAACGGCGGTCCGGGCCGGACGAATCCGCCGCCCGGGTGCACCGTGAAGAACTCCCGGGCGCGGTGCTGGTCCAGCTCGGTGACGGTGGCACCGTCGGCCACCGGACTGTTCGGGATACGGAATGCCGTGGCCAGTTCCTGGATCTCGGCCACCTTGTGCGCCGCGAACCAGGCCGCGATCTCGGCCGCTTTCTCGTTGGTGCGTTCGGTGATCGCCGGAGCCGGGTCCTCCTCGATCCACTCGGGATGCCCGACCATCACACACAGATCGAACCACTGCTGCGCGGTACCGCACCCGACGGCGATCAGGCCGTCGGCGGCGGTGGCCACCCCGGGCCGGCTCAGCCGGCGCCGGGTGCGGAACGGGCGGTGCAGTGTCTCGTAGAAGGACACCGGATAGTAGGAGAGCCCGAGGATCTGGGTCTCCAGCATCGACAGGTCGACCAGTTCACCGGTGCCGGTGGCGAGGGCGCGGTGCCGGGCGGTGAGGAGCGCGGCCGCCGCGTGCGCGCCGGCGAACCATTCGCCGACATCACCGCCGATATGCAGCGGTGCCCGTTCGGGGGCGCCGCGGCCGAGGCCGACGATACCGCCCGACCAGGCCTGCAGCGTGAACTCCGTGGCGGGCCGCCCGGCCCACGGGCCGTCCAGACCGAACGGCGTGATCGTGGTGACGACGAGATGGGGATGGCGGTCGCGCAGTGCGGCGGGCGCGTGCTCGGGCCGGTCGTCGGTGCCGGACCCCGGGGACCAGACGACCGCGTCGGCGCCCGCGAGCAGCCGGTCGAGCAGGTCGCGGTCCGCGGCGCTGCGGGGATCGGCCACCACGCTGTGGGAGTGGCCGGCGAGGAATCCGAAGAGCGCGCCGTCGGTGTCGTTGTCGAGGGCCGCCCCGGAGATCGTGCGTCGGCGCAGCGGGTTGCCCTCCGGCGGTTCGACCGCGATCACCCGGGCCCCGGCATCGGCGAGGAGTTTGGTGCAGTACGCGCCGGCGATCCCGCTCGACAGATCGACCACGACGTAACCCGTCAGCGGTGACCTTTCGGGGGGACCGTTTCGGCCCGGTGCCCGATTCGCTGTCATAACTGTCTCGCCTCCTGTGCCGGAGTTACGGGCATGACGAACCCCGGAGACCACGCTGCACCCGCACTGTGGTGCGGGTGCAGCACACCGGCACGCCCGGGCCGGTGCGGTCGATCCCCCGGGAATGCGGACGCGGTCCGCTATTCCTTCTTCCGGCGACCCGATTTGCTCAGCCGGAATTCCGGCGGGAACCGGCTGTCGTTGTCCTTGACCGAATTGTTCAGGCCACCGTCGAAGGCGTCGTCCAGCATCAGATCGTTGTCGTCGGCGTGGATATGGCCGCCCATGGATTCGAAGAAACCGCTGAGCAGGCTGCCCATGTACTCGCCCTGCTGCTGTTTCATGATCTCGAAGAAGACCTTCTGCATGAACACCGTGTCCGTGGGCCGGTTGCGGGCGCAGGCCAATGCGTACTTGTCGGTCTCCGCTTCGAGGTCCGCCCGGGGCACAACACTGTTGAGGAAGTTGCACTCGGCCATCTCCGTGGCGGAGAAGGCCCGGCCGGTGAACACCATCTCCTGGAATTTGCGCAGGCCCATGGTCTGCGCCCAGGTCCACATCCGCGGACCCCAGCCGTAATAGCGGAACGACGGATGCCCGAACAGCGCGTCGTCGGCGGAGATCACCAGATCCGCGTCGGCGGCTTGGTAGAAGTGCCAGCCGTAGCAGTAGCCCTTGACCTCGACAATGCTGATCTTCTTGAATTCCTGCAGGCTGCGGCAGCCCGCCTGGGCGTTGGCGTACCACTGACTGATGCTGGCGCCGTGCCGGAACGATTCCTTGGGCGGATACCTGACCTCGTCGGGCCCGATCTTGTATTCGCTGAGCCGTGGACCTTGATTCGGGTCGTTCTGCACCGCCATGAACTCGCCGAGATCGGCACCGGACCCGAAATCGTCACCCGCGCCCCGGATCACCAGCACCTTGACCTCGTCGTCGATGCTCGCCCGGTGGATCAGGTCGCCGTAGCGCAGGCGGGCGGCCATGGTCGGGGCATTGAGCTGATCGGGCCGGTCGAAGGTGATGGTCGCGATACGGGTCGCGGGGTCCTTCGCGTACCGGATGATCTCCTCGGCGCTGGGCTGCGCGGGATCTGCGGCCGGGGCGTCCCCGTCGTCGTCGGCGTGGACTCCGTTGCCGGGGGTACGGGTGGTCATCGTGGCTCCCAGTGCGGGCTCGAGGTCAGGATCTGCGGACCGTCCACGCCGATGAGCACGGCGTCGCGACCGAATACCGCGCCCACTCCCTCGGCCCAGACATAACCGGTCACGGCGAGCACCATGCCGGGTGCGAGGATCTCGTCCTCCGCCGTGCGCCGCAGGGCGGGCGCGACGACCGGCGGGTCGAAACCCATACCGAGACCGCGGGCCACGGGCAGGGCCGGCAGCGGTTCGCCGGCGGAGAGATAGGCGTCGAGCAGCCCGGCCGCGGGCGCACCCGGCCGGCAGGCCGCGACGAGGCCCTCCCACAGCCGGTTCCAGCGGCCGTAGAGTTTCTCGGTCGCCGGAGTCACCGGGCCGACCGGCCAGGTGCGCCCGACCTCCCCGATGTATCCGTCGGCGAGGACACCGGAGGAGAAGGCGACCAGATCACCCTCCTGGACCCGGCGATCCGCGGTGGCCCGCCGCCACGGATGGTCCCGGGCGGTCACCCATGCCGCGTCCTGTGTGGCGGGGGTGCTCACTCCGCCCGCCGCGCACGCTTCGAGCAGGACCCCGGCCAGCTCCTGTTCGGTGACGCCGGGCGCGAGTTCGGCCAGTCCGGCGGCGAGTCCCTGTTCGGCGACCCGCAGTCCGGCGCGCAGGGTATCGATCTCGTCCACGGTCTTGATCCGCCGGGCCGCCCTGAACGCCAGTTCACCGTCGACGATCTCGGCGTTCGGGAACGCGGTGGGCAGCAGTTCGGCGAAACCGGGGGAGAGCGCATCGGTCCCGACCCGCCGGGCGTCGGCCGCGCCCTCGATATCACGCAGCAACGCGACGAGATTCCGGGGATCCCACATGGTCTCGTAGAGGTTCTCGTGCGGAATGTCCTCGGGTATCCCCTCGTCCCAGGTGCTGTGGAGGTGGACCGCGCCGGTACGCCGCACGAGCAGGGCCACCGGTCCGAACGGCCGGGTGCCGGCCACCCACAACTGGGGCGCGCCGGAGAGGTAGCGGGCATTGGCCTGCCGTCCGGCGATGAGTACATCGAGGTCGTGGGCGTGCATCTGTGCCAGCACGCGCTCGCGGCGTCCCACCCGCAGCGCGCGATCGTCCGGCAGGATCTCAATCGCCATAGGGGGCATAGGTGTAGTCGGTGAGAGGCGCGAAGCCTCCGTCGGTAACCACCACGATCTCCTCACTGCGGTAGCCGCCGGTGCCGTCCTCCCACACCACGGGTTCGAGGACCAGCACCATGCCGGGTCGGAGCACGAAGTTCTCGTCGAATTCGGCGCCGAGATCGGTGCCGATCATCGGCATCTCGGCGGCGCTCACGCCGATACCGTGCGAAATGTAGAAATGGGGTAGCCAGGGCCGGTGCCCGCCGGCCGCGGCGGTGGCCGCCGCGCCCAGGCGGGCCGCGGTCGCCCCGGGCCGGATCTGCGCGAGTACCGCGTCCAGGATCTCCCGCCATTTCCGGTATTGCGCCTGCTGGCGCGGGGTCGGGTCCCGGCCGACGATCCAGGTGCGGCCGAAATCCGAGCAGTAGCCGTTGTAGGTGATGCTGACATCGGTCCACAGCACATCGCCGGCCGCGAGTTCCCGCTCGGTGGTGAGCAGCGGTAGCGCGAGGTCACCGTGCTTGGTCCAGACACCGTCGGCCTTGGTTTCCGGCATGACCTGCCAGATGGCGTCCAGCATGGTGGCGGTCGCGCCGAGCTCGAACGCGCGCCGCACGAAACTCGCGGACAGGTCGATCTGGCGCTGTCCGGGCGCGAGTCCGGTGTGGATATCGACGATCGCTTCTTCGGTGATTCGGCAGGCCTTGCGGATACAGGACAGCTCGTCGGCGGTTTTGATCAGTTTCGCCGGGCCCACGACCGTGGCGGCGTCCACCGGTTTCCCGCCCGGGAAGAGCCGGTCGCGCGCCCGCAGCATGGCGCCGGTGTATTCGTCCACCGCGAAGGTGGCACCGGCGGGCACCAGATCGGCCAGCTTCCGTGCGAAATCCGTGACGCCCTCGTCGAATTCGAGATACACGGGCGGATGCAGATGGTCCTCGGGCAGTTCGGATTCGGCCGCGGCGCCGGCCCGGAAGGGCAGGAACAGATGCGGCCATTCGTCGTGCACCGTGACCACGGCGACCGGTCGCTCGACGTGGGCGAGGCCGGCGTCGCCGAGCGGCCAGTTGGCGCCGGTCGCGTAGACGACATTGTTGTTCAGCAACAGGATCGCCGCGTCCACACCGCGTTCGGCCATGGCCGAACGCAGGCGGGCCCCGGTCTCCCGGCGCATCCGGGTGCGATCCGGGAGGTCGGGTATATCGATCGCCGCGGTGGTCGCAGTGGGAATTACGGTCATCGAAATCGGTCCTTCTCGCCCTCGGCGCCTAGATACCGAGGAATTCCTTGATGTTGCCGCTCACGATGCGCGCGGCGTCCTCGGGACCGACCGCGTCGACGACCGCGGCCAGCGACTGCTCGGAGTAGCCGAAGGTGCTCTCGTTGTGCGGATAGTCCGAGGACCACATCACCCGCTCGACACCGATCCGGTCGATGACGGCCAGACCCAGCGGGTCCACCATGAACGAGGCGCGCATATGGTTCTGCCAGTAGTAGCGCACGTCGTGGTCGATCGGGCGGTTGTACATGTGCCGGTAGGACGCGTTCATGTGCTCGGCGTCCTGCAGTGCCGAGGCGACCCAGTTGATCCCGCCCTCGAACCAGCCGATCTGCAGACCCGGGTGCCGGTCGATGATGCCGCTGAAGAGGTACTTGGAGAACAGCTCCCGGAAGGGCGCCACATTGTGCATCATGCCGACCACGACACTGTTCACCTCGCAGGGCGCGGACAGCGGGGATTCACCGATGTGATGCGACACCGGTACTCCGGATTCCTCGATGGCGTCCCAGACGCCGATCATCGAGGTGCTGCCGTAGTCGATGACATTGCCGTCGTCGTCCTTACCGGCCGACAACGGCAGCAGAAACGTTCTGAGGCCGAGTGCTTTCAATTCGGTCAGGGTGCGGCGCGCTCCGTCGGCGTCCCACCAGTTGATCAGGCCGACTCCGTACAGTGTGCCGCCGGAGCGCTCCTGTACTTCGGCGATGTACTCGTTGTAGATGCGAAAACAGCGCTCCCGGACCGCCTTGTCCGGATAGAACAGCAGCGCCAGCAGCGAATTGGGGAAGGCCAGTTCCTTGTCGATGCCGTCGGCGCGCAGATCCGCCACCCGGGCCTCGAGGTTGGTGCTCCCGGAGCCGTCGAGGGGGTCGTACTGCATCAGTACCCGGCTGAAATCACCGGGCAGGAACGACTTTCCCTTGCGCCCGATCTGGTATGCCCCGTCCTCGTACCACACCCGGGGTGCCTTGTCCCGGAGCTCCTCGGGGAACCGTTCGTAGAAGATGTCGTCCGCGAGGGAGATGTGATTGTCGGCGGAGAAGACTTCGGTGCCGGCGGGGAGTCCGAGTGTGCCCTCGGCATGGCCCCGGCGATCCTTCGGCGGGCCGAAGCCCTGCGGCGGGTAGAGCTGGGCACTGCTGGGCGAAGTCGGCATCGTGACCCTCCAATGGATCGTTTGATTCGCGAATCTGCCGTCGGCGGTGGTGGTCCCGGGCCGCCGTTGCCGTCGCAGTGTCATGCCGATTACCTATGGCCAGCGGCCTCGGCGGATCGGTGCTGCGCGCGGCCGGGATCCGGGTGGTCACCCGCCAAGCTGAAAACGACATTATCACAATAAGAGAGTGGCGTTCTACAGGTGTCCGTGGATTCGCTTGTTCTTCTGCGGCTAATGCAGTGAGAATGCTATTTTCATCAAGGGTTCGCGCCGGGCTTTGCACGAGGTGTGCCCGGCGGATTCGGCATCGGACGCGACCGTGATTCGCCTGTGAAGACCCATTGCCGAGGCGACTTACCTGTAACTCTTGTCACAGACCGGAAACCAACCTACTGTGTGTTCACTAGGTTTGTCAGATCGGGGTTCGGGCCATGACAGCTCCTCGTCCTTATGCCTCACTCCTCGCCAAGGGGGAAGACCGCAGGCAGCGCATCCTCGCCGTCGCTCAGCGGCTCCTCACCCGCAACGGCTGGCGCGCTACCACACTCGCCCAGATCGCCGGCGAGGCCGGAGTGACCTCCGCGGGATTACTGCATCACTTCTCCTCGAAAGAGCAGTTGCTGCACGCCGTTCTGGACGCGCGCGATGCCCAGGACTTCGAGGATGCCGATATCAGCGGTGATCTCCTGGTCGAGATCCGCAAGGTGGTCACCCGGATGGAACGCCACCCGGAGCTGGTCGGCACCTTCGTGGTGCTGCTCGTCGAAAACCTGATGCCCGAGGCGCCGTTGCATGATCGGATGCTCGATCGCTGGCATACGGCTGTCGAACTCGTCGTCCAGGCGATCCGGAGAGGCCAGGACAGCGGCCGGTACCGGCGCGATATCGATCCACGCATGCGTGCCGTGGAAATCGTGGCCTTCTTGAACGGAATGGAGATCTCATGGCTGCTCGATCGTTCGATCCCGCTGGCCGACGTATTCAACGGTTACACCGAGTCGCTGGCCCGCGACTTGGCGGCGAAGGAGATGTGATGAGGTACCGGCTCGATGTGGTGGCGGCGACCGTGGCCGATGCGGTCCAGTTCGCCGGGGGGTGGCTGTTCGATCGATCGGTGGCCGGCTGGGATGTGACCGTCCTGCTCGCCCAACCTTCCGATATCCGGCCGCTGAAGATCCTCGGCGCCGAGGTGCGTGAACTCGACGCCGTGCTGGCGACGGAGGTGCCCGGTCGGTTGCCGCAGGCCCTGGCCGTCAATGCCGATGTCTGTAGTCGGGACGGCCGGGCTCGCAAGGGTGTCCTGCGGGCGCTCGAGGATCGCGGGATCGAGGTCGTCGTCTGGGGTGACGGCTGGCCGGCCGGTCAGGATCACGGCGTGGACCCGGTGCTGCACCGGCTCAGCTACGCGGCGCGGGCGTTCAAGGCGCAGGCGATGGTGGCCGCCGGGTTGTCGCCCACCGCGGTGACGCCGAGCGAGATCTTCCGCAGCGGTGCCATGGAGTACGCGCCGTTCTGCGCGGATCTGGTGCCCGCGGTCTGAGGGATTATCGGCGCATCCCGCCGTGGATTCCGGTAGGGGTGCGGGAGCGGCGGGCCGGGTCGGTGCGGTGCCGCGCCGACCCGGACAGTGGTTGCGGCGGCGGGTGACCGGTAGTGGGGCGGACATGTGAAAGATGGGGTGGCGCCGCTGTTTTCCGCTCTCGGGTCGGTGCCGGGTCCGCGTGACCCATGAATTTTCGTGCGCATTCGTGTGTATTCGATCCGGGGCCGAAGTGCCGGGGGATTTTGAAACGTCGTATTTCACGATTCGGGAGTTGCCCGGGGAGTTGACGCGCGGGTTTCGCAGACCGCGCTGCGGGGGAATCCTGCCTGTTCGAGGCGGTTTCGCGGCGGCCGAGGGGCTGTTTGCCCGATCTGCCCGGGTCTTCCAGGGAACTTTCCGGCAAGTATTGAATTCTCTCAATTCGGATGCCATCCTATTGGAAATCGAGAATGATATTTCCGTACCGAGATATGCGACAGCATGCCGACTGAGACGGCATGGGCCTTCGGCCCCTGATCCGAAGCCGTCCCGGATACCGCTCGTCGCGCCGCGGCTCGCTCGTAGCCGCCCCGTCCCGGTGGGAGCGCGCAGTCCGGCACACCCACCGAGCCGTCGATCGTTCGACAGGAGCACTTCGATGCCGAATTCCTCGTTGCCCGGGCGGGTCCCGGGCAGGCCGGAGGACCGCCCGAACGACCCGGCTTCGACTCGCGGCACCGCGAGGCTCGGATGACCACCCGCACCCCGGTCTGGATCCGGGCCAAGGATCGCGTCGCCGGACCCCTCCAGACCGTGGGCGGACTGTTCGCCATGACCGCCGACGCGGTGAGATTCGCCTTCCGCCGGCCCTTCCAGACCCGGGAGTTCCTCGAGCAGGCGTGGTTCATCGTGCGGGTCTCGCTGATTCCGACGCTGCTCGTCGCGATCCCGTTCACCGTGCTGGTCAGCTTCACGCTCAATATCCTGCTGCGCGAGCTGGGTGCCGCCGACCTCTCCGGGGCGGGCGCGGCCTTCGGCGCGGTGACCCAGGTGGGCCCGATGGTGACGGTGCTGATCGTGGCCGGATCCGGGGCCACCGCCATGTGCGCCGACCTGGGCTCCCGGACCATCCGGGAGGAGATCGCGGCCATGGAGGTGCTCGGGATCGACCCGGTCCAGCGTCTGGTCACCCCGCGCATGCTGGCATCCGGCCTGGTCGCGCTCCTGCTGAACAACCTGGTCTGCATCATCGGGGTACTCGGCGGCTACGTCTTCTCGGTCTATGTACAGGACGTGAATCCCGGCGCTTTCGTCGCCGGCATCACCCTGCTCACCGGAATCAACGAGGTCGTCATCTCGTCGGTGAAGGCCCTGCTGTTCGGACTGGTCGCCGGGATCGTCGCCTGTTATCGCGGACTGATCGTCACCGGCGGCGCCAAAGCGGTCGGCAACGCGGTCAACGAGACCGTCGTCTACGCGTTCATGTCGCTGTTCGTCATCAATGTGATGGTGACGGCGATCGGCATCCAGCTGACGACCGGATGAGAGGAGGTATCCGATGACAGCCTCCGAGGTACTGACGGCTCGGTATCCGGTATTGATCCGCCGCCTGCGCAAACCGGTGGACGTCTTGGGCCGGGTCGGTGACCATGCCATCTTCTATGTGAAGGCCTTGGTGTTCGCCCCCCTGGCGGCCTGGCGGTACAAGCGCGAAACCATCCGGCTGATCGCCGAGATCAGTATGGGCGCGGGCACACTGGCCGCTTTCGGCGGCACAGTGGTGATCGTCAGCTTCCTGACCCTGGCCACCGGCGGCACCCTCGCGGTACAGGGATACAGCTCGCTCGGCGATATCGGGATCGAGGCGCTCACGGGCTTCCTGTCCGCGTTCATCAATGTCCGGATCTCGGCGCCCGTGGTGGCCGGTATCGGGTTGGCGGCGACCTTCGGCGCCGGGGTGACGGCGCAGCTGGGCGCCATGCGGATCAACGAGGAGATCGATGCACTGGAATCCATTGCGATCGAGCCCATCTCGTACCTGGTCGGCACCCGGATCATGGCCGGGATGATCGCCATCACCCCGCTGTACGCGATCGCGGTGATCGCCTCGTTCCTGGCCAGCCGATTCACCACCGTGGTGATCCTCGGACAGTCCTCCGGACTCTACGACCACTATTTCGCCACCTTCCTCAACCCGATCGACCTGATCTGGTCGTTCCTGCAGGCGATCCTCATGGCGATCACGATCCTGCTGATCCACACCTATTTCGGCTTCTTCGCCGCCGGTGGTCCGTCCGGTGTCGGGACCGCGGTCGGTAACGCGGTGCGTACCTCGCTCATCGCGGTGGTGTCGGTGACGCTGCTGGTCTCGCTGGCCGTGTACGGGTCCAACGGAAACTTCGAGCTGTCGGGGTAGGGATGGCGCAGGTGGCAAACGAAACACAGTCGTGGCCCAACCGGCCACCGGTGGGGCCGCAGCCGGTCGTTACCGGGCGGCGCCGGCGGGATCGGCTCCGGCTGCTGTCGGCCGCGGGCCGGCCCGCGGCGGGTCTGCTGGCGATCACCGCGGGCACGGCCATCATGGTCCTCGCGGTCACCCTGTTCCAGGGCGGGTTCGCCGATACCGTCGCGGTCACCGTGCATTCGCCGCGTGCCGGTCTGGTGATGTACCCGGATGCCGAAGTGAAACTGCGCGGGGTGACGGTGGGCGCGGTGCAATCCATCGCCGAACGGGCCGACGGCACCGCCGAGATCGAGCTTGCCATCGACCGCGGCAACCTGGACCGCATACCGGCCGATATCACCGTGGATATCGCCTCCACCACCGTGTTCGGCGCCAAGTACATCCAGCTGGTACCGCCGGACCGGCCCTCGGACCGCCATCTCGAACCCGGCCAGGTGTTCGCCGCCGAGAGCGTGACGGTCGAGATCAATACGGTCTTCCAGCAGCTCACCCAGGTACTCGGCGAGATCCAGCCGGAGAAACTCAACGAGACACTCGGCGCGCTGGCAGGCGCGATGCGCGGACGCGGTGACCGAGTGGGCCAGATGATGGTCGATCTGGAGGCGTTCCTGGCGAAACTCGAGCCCGGATTACCCGCGCTGCGCGCCGATCTCGCGATGGCGCCGCAGGTCACCGGGGTGTACGCCGATTCCGCGCCGGCCCTCGTCCAGACCATCGGCAACGCCACCGCGCTGAGCGATACCGTGGTGGCCGAACAGCAGCAGCTCGACGTCCTGCTCATGAGCCTCATCGGCCTGGCCGATAACGGGAACCGGGTGATCGGCGACAACGGACCGGCGCTGGCGAGCACCCTCGACGCCCTGGTCCCGACCACCGACCTCACCAATCGCTACCGCCAGGCCCTGACCTGCGCGCTGGACGGTCTCGGCTATCTGGCGTCGGTGGATCCGGTGAAGGTGCCCGGTATCGGCCTGTCGGCGAACTTCCTATGGGGCGTGGAGCCCTACCGCTATCCGGAACATCTGCCCAAAGTCGCGGCCTCGGGCGGGCCGCAGTGTTCGATGCTGCCGGTCGGCTACGAGGATTTCCCGCCGTACGTGGTCACCGATATCGGCGCCAATCCGCATGCCGGGCCGTTCCGGTCCGGGCTGACCCTGAACACCGAATCGCTGGCGCGGGCGCTGTTCGGTCCGGCCGCCGCCGGGAAGGGAGCCCCGTGAAGAGCAACCGGAACACACCCCTGGTGAAATTCGGCATCTTCGCCGCGGTGATGATGGTGCTCTCCGCCTGCCTGATCATCGTGTTCGGGGAGTACCGCAGCGGATCCACCACCGAATACTCGGCGATATTCGCCGATTCGTCGGGCCTGCGCGACGGCGACACCGTCCGGGTCTCGGGCGTGGTCGTGGGCTCGGTGCGCGGGGTCACGCTGGAGAAGGACCAGCGGGTGCGGGTGGATTTCGACGCCGACCGCGCGCTGCCGTTGACCACCGGGACACAGGTGGCCGTGCGCTACCTCAACCTCGTCGGTGACCGCTACCTCGAACTCACCGACAAACCCGGCAACGCCCTGCCCGCCGGTGGACAGCTGCCCGTCGAGAACACCCTCGGCGCCCTCGATCTGGACCTGCTGCTCGGCGGGCTGAAACCGGTGATCCAGGGACTGAACGCCCGGGATGTGAACGCGCTGACCTGGTCGCTGCTCGAAATCGTGCAGGGCAAGGAGGGCACGGTGAACTCCATCCTCGGCCGGACCGCATCGTTCTCCGCGGCACTCGCCGACAACAACGAGGTCATCGAGCAGTTGATCGACAATCTCCACACCGTGATGACGACGCTGTCCGCGGAGGGCGGCCGGTTCACGAATCTGGTGGACCGGCTCGAACAGCTCATCACCCAGCTCGCCAACGACCGCGACCCCATCGCCGCGGCCATCGACTCGCTGGAGGCCGGGACAGCCACGGTCGCCGACCTGCTCACCCAGGGCCGGCCGCCGCTGGCCGGCGCGATCGCGCAGGTGAACCAGCTCGCCGCGAATATCGACGGGGACAGCCAGACCCTCGACACCGCACTGCAGAAGGCGCCGGAGAACTTCCGCAAACTGGTGCGCACCGGGTCATACGGCAATTTCATCCAGTACTACCTGTGCGATCTGACGCTACGGGTCAACGATTTGTCCGGTCAGGTCGTGGAGATCCCGGCCGCCGTACAGACCGACGGAAGGTGCGCTCCCTGAGATGTTTCGATATCGCGGAAGACATCTGCTGCGGCACGGCCTGGTCGGGATCGTGCTCATCGTCTGTGTCATCTCCCTGGGGCTGCAGTCGCAGCAGGTGATCGCCTGGGGCACCACCGTGCGCTATCAGGCCGTTTTCCAGGAGGCCGGTGGGTTGGAGGCCGGGGACGAGGTGATCGTGTCGGGGGTGCGGGTCGGTTCGGTGACCGACGTCGGGCTCGACCACGGGAACGCGCGGGTGGTGTTCACTATGCGCAGCTCGGTCCCGGTCGGTGCGGAGAGCTCGGTGCAGATCAAGACGGGGTCGCTACTGGGTAAACGGATCATGACCCTGGTCTCACGCGGGACCGAACACCTGCGCCCGCTGGACACCATCCCGGTCGAGCGGACTTCCTCGCCCTATTCGCTGACCGACGCGCTGGGCGACCTCACCACCACTGCCGGCGCCATGGATACCGATTCGCTGAACAACTCGCTGAACATGCTGTCTGCCACGCTGGACGAGATCGCGCCACAATTGGGTCCCGCGTTCGACGGCCTGTCGGAGCTGTCGAAATCCATCAACAGCCGCAATACCGCGCTGCGGGATCTGCTCACCGCGTCGCGGGACGTCACCGCGATCCTCGCCGACCGCAGTCAGCAGGTGAACACCATGCTACTCAACGCCAATACCCTGATCGGCGTTCTCGACGATCGCCGGCAGGCGATCGCGACGCTGCTGGCCAATACCGCGGCGGTGGCCGATCAGCTCACCAAGCTGGTGGCCGACAACGAAGCCGAACTGGGGCCCGCCCTGGACCGGTTGAACTCGGTGGCCGCGCTACTACAACGCAACCGAGACAATATCGCCGCGGCCATTCCCGGCCTGGCGAAAGCCTCCCTCACCCAGGGTGAGGCCGTATCGGGCGGGCCGTTCTACAACGCCTATGTCGCCAATCTGATCCCGGCCCAGTGGATCCGGCCGTTCGTGGATGCCGCGTTCGGTGGCTCGGTCCCGCAGCCACCGGCCCCGCAACCGGCCACCGCCCCGCAACCGGGGGCGCCGCGATGAACCGGGCACTGACCACGCGGATCGTGGCGGGCGTCCTGGCGATCGCGGTGGTGGTCGCCACGTACGTCGTCGTGCACCGTACCCTGCTCGCGCCCACGACCATCCGAGCCGTATTCGGGACCGCCACCGCCATCTACCCCGGCGACGACGTACGGGTGTCCGGGGTGAAGGTCGGCACGATCGCGGGTATCGAACCGCACGGCACCACCGTGGAAATGGAACTGCGCATCGACCGGGACGTGGATATCCCGGCCGAGGCGGGGGCGGTGATCGTCGCGCAGAGCCTGGTGGACTCCCGCTACGTCCAGCTCACCCCCGCCTATCGCGGGGAGGGCCGGACCCTGCGCGACGGCGCGGTGATCCCGCTGGAACGTACCGCGGTGCCGGTGGAATGGGACGAGATCAAAACCCAGCTCACCCGGCTGGCCACCGAACTGGGACCCGACGGCGACAAGGCCTCCGGGCCCGCGGGCCGCTTCATCGACAGCGCCGCCGACGCGCTCGCCGGTAACGGCGACAAGTTGCGCCAGGTGCTCGCGCAATTGTCCGGGGCCGGCCGCATCCTGGCCAACGGCAGCGGCGATATCGCCGACACCATAAAGAACCTGCAGATCTTCGTTACCGCGCTGCGGGACAGCAATGTGCAGATCGTGCAGTTCCAGAACCGGCTGGCCACACTGACCAGCGTGCTGGACAGCAGCCGTTCCGATCTCGACGCGGCCCTGAACAATCTCGCCGTCGCGGTGGGCGAGGTGCAGCGGTTCGTCTCGGAGAACCGGGACAGGGCGAGCGAACAGGTGGGCCGGCTGGCCGATGTCACCCAGAACCTGGTGGACAACCGGGGCGAGCTCGAGGAACTGCTGCATATCTTCCCGACCAGCCTGGCCAACTTCTACAACATCTACAACCCCGATACCGGCACCGAGGCAGGGGTTTTCGTGCTGAACAACTTCTCCAATCCCATCGAGTTCGTCTGCGGCGGTATCGCCAGCGTGGAGAACATCGGCGCCGCGGAGGCCGCGCGCAAATGCCGCGACTACCTCGGGCCGGTGCTCGGCCTCATGAACTTCAACTATCTGCCGGTGCCGGTGAACCCCGCACTCGGGCCCTCGGCCGCACCGGACAACATCATCTACAGCGAACCCGATCTGGTTCCGGCCGCGGCCGTGGACCCCGCGGCTCCACCACCCCCACCGGCGCCCACCCTCGCCGATATCCTCTTCCCCGGCGGGCGGTGACCCGATGGCGAGACAGGAACGTGCACGCAGGGTGCGCAGGGCAGTCATCGCTTGCGCGTGTGTGATCGCCACCGCCTCCGGCTGTGCGTGGGACGGGGTGAACTCGCTGCCGCTCCCCGGAGCCACGGGCCGCGGCCCCGGCGCCACCACGCTCTACGTCGAAATGGCCGATGTCGGCACCCTGACCCCGAACTCACCGGTGCTGATCGATGATGTGGTGGTCGGCAGTATCGGCGATATCCGGGTCGAGAACTGGCACGCGCTGGTGGAGGTGTCCATCCAGCCGGGCGAGGTGGTCCCGGCGAACGCGCAGGCACGGGTCGGGCAGACCAGTCTGCTCGGGTCGATGCATCTGGCCCTGGACCCACCACCCGGACAGCCGCCGCGGGGCCGGCTGGATTCCGGTGCCCGGATCACCCTCGACGACACCGCCACCTACCCGTCGACCGAACAGACCCTGGCCTCGCTGTCGGTGGTGGTCAACGGCGGCGGTCTGGGGCAGGTCGGCGATATCGTCAGCAGTCTCGGGGCGGCGTTCGAGGGGCGCGAGACGAATATCCGCGCACTGCTGGACCGCCTGGATGTCTTCCTGGGCGCGCTCGACGCCCAGCGCGCCGATATCGTCGCCACCATCGACGGGCTCAACCGGCTCGGCGGTACCTTCGCCGCCCAGCGCGACATTCTCACCGAGGCGCTGCGCCGGATTCCGCCGGCGTTGGACGTCCTGATCCGGGAGCGGCCCGACCTGGTGACCGCACTCGACCGGCTGCGCGCCTTCAGCGATACGACCAACGGTGTGCTGACCGCGGTACACGACGATCTGCTCACCAATCTCCGCAATCTGGAACCCACCCTGAAGGCACTGGCCGATGTGGGCCCCGACATCAACAAGGCCATCGCGTTCGCGACCGTGTTCCCCTACGGTCAGTACCTCGTCGACAATGGGGTGCGCGGCGATTTCATCAATCTGTTCGCCACGGTCGACCTGACCATCCCGCGTCTGCGGCGGGAGTTACTGCTGGGCACACCGTGGGGCGACCCCACCGCGGTCATCCAGGCGGCGGTGGGCGATCCGGGTTACGCGGAGCAGACGAAGAATCCGCTCGGTTTCGGAGTGACCGCTCCGGGGCACGCCCCGGCCCCTGCTCCGGTGCCCGCGCCGGAGCAGCCCCCGGCGCCGGAACCCGCGCCGGTCGCTCCGGCGCCCGCGCTGCCGTTTCCCCTACCGCAGTTGCCGCTACCGCAGATACCCCTGCCGCCCGGGATCGGAGGCCACTGATGCTGCTGTCCCGCTTTGTCCGTGCCCAGCTGCTCATCTTCGGTATCGTCTCGGTGATCGGCCTGGTCGTGATGTCGGTGTTCTATATGAAACTGCCGACCCTGGCCGGGGTCGGCACCATCGATGTGACGGTGGACCTGCCGGAGGCCGGTGGGCTCTACCGGTTCGGGAATGTGACCTACCGGGGCATTCAGGTGGGCAAGGTGACCCGGGTCGACCTGACCGGTGACGGGGTGAAGGCCACGCTCGCGATCGACGGTTCGCATCGCATCCCGGCCGATCTGACCGCCGAAGTGCGCAGCGTCTCCGCGGTGGGGGAACAGTACGTGGATCTGCTGCCGCGCACCGATTCGCCGCCGTATCTGTACGACGGCGCCACCATCGCCCGCCGCGACACCGAGATCCCGCAGCCCGTCGGCCCGATGCTGGACCGGCTCAGCGCGCTGGTCGGGACGATCCCCAAGGACGATCTGCGCCGGTTGCTCGACGAGATGTTCGCCGGTGTCAACGGTGCGAGCGAAGATCTCGATTCCCTGCTGGGTTCGGCCGAGAAACTGACCACGACGATGAACGGTGTCGGCGACATCACCCGCACCCTGGTGGAAGACGCCGTACCGCTGCTGGATTCACAGGTGCGGTCGGCGGACGCGATCCGCATCTGGACCCGCGCCACCGCCGATGTCACGGGTCAATTGGTGGTGAACGATCCGCAGCTGCGCACCCTGCTGCACTCCGGGCCCGGTTTCGCCGACGAGGTGTCCGAACTGCTGGATTCACTCCAGCTCACCCTGCCGGTGCTGCTGTCCAACCTGACCACGGTGGGGCAACTGGCGGTCACCTACAACGCCGGTCTGGAACAGCTGCTGGTGCTGCTCCCGCCCGTGGTGTCCCTGGTCCAGGCGGTGCAGCCGACCAAGAACGCGTCCGGGCTCGGCATCGGCGATTTCCGGATCAGCGGTGTCTCCGATCCACCGGCGTGTACGGTCGGGTTCCTCCCGCCGTCGGAGTGGCGGTCGCCCCAGGACGCGACCACCATCGACACCCCCGACAACCTCTACTGCAAACTGCCGCAGGATCATCCGATCGCGGTCCGCGGCGCCCGCAATATCCCGTGTGCCGGCAACCCCGCCAAACGGGCCCCGACCGCGGCCATCTGCAACAGCGACCAGGACTTCGTCCCGGTCGCCCCGGACCAGCCGGTGGTGGGGCCGTACCCGCGCGATCCGGAGCTGGAAGAGCAGGGCATCCCGCCGGATTCACGATTCTCCCCGGCGCCGGGTGACGCCCCGGCCGCGGATACGACCGCGCCGGGCGCCGCCGCGCCGGCCGTAGCGTTCGCTCGGTACGACCCGAAAACGGGTGAATACCTGGGACCCGACGGGCAGCTCTACCGGCAGACCGATCTGGTGGCCGACAGCCACAGCAGCTGGGAGGAGATGCTTCCCCACTGAAACACCCGGGGGCAGCGATTCTGCTCCCGCCCCCGGGTGTTCCCGGACTTTCCGTCCTGTCAGCTCCGCGGGAGGCCGAGTACGCGCTGGGCGATGATATTGCGCTGGATCTCGGAGGTGCCGCCCGCGATGGTGCCGGAGAAGCTGCGCAGATAGCGTTCGAACCAGCTCGGCGCGTGATCCTCGAGATTCAGCAGATTGTGCCGGGAGGTGACCGACGGATGGGTCAGGCCGTCGGCGCCGGCCGCGTCGAGCGCGGCCTCCAGACCGTTCTGCACGGCTTCCGAACCCAGCAGTTTCAGTACCGACAGCGCCGCCACATCGGTTTCGCCGCGCGATTCCCGGGCCAGGGCCGCCGAGCCCAGCAGTTCCAGCGCCTGAAGATCCATCACCGAGGTCGCGAACCGGTCGGTGTCCAGTTCGGTGCGCGGCGTGAAATCCGCGACCAGCATTCGCAATCGCTGGGCGAAACTCATCCACAGCAGGGTGCGTTCGTGCCCGAGCGAGCCTCCTGCCACGGTCCAGCCCTTGTTCAGTTCACCCACCAGGTTCTCCACCGGAACGCGGGCATCTTCGAAGAAGACCTCGTTGAAATCGAGATCGTCGGCGGCGCACGCCGAGGCGAACGGCCGGCGCCGCACCCCTGGGGTATCGGTGGGGATCAGCAGTACCGAGATGCCGCGATGTTTGGGGGCCGCCGGATCGGTGCGGACAAAGGTCAAGATCACATCGGAGTCGTGTGCGCCGGAGGTCCACACCTTCTGGCCGTTGACGACGAAATGGTCACCGTCGCGCACCGCCCGGGTGCGTAACCCGGCCAGGTCCGAACCCGCTCCGGGCTCGCTCATCCCGAGCGCGGCCGGCATCTCGCCGCGCAGAATGGGTACGGCCCATTTCCGCTGCTGTGCGGGGGTGCCGAAGGTGATGAGGGAGGCGGCGATGATGCCTTGGCCCTGCGGGTTGCAGCTCTCGTAGATCTTGCGCGCGGCCAGTTCCGCACGGTGCACGTACTGCTGCAGGACGGTGGCGTTGCGACCGCCGAACTCGGGTGGATAGCCCGGCACCAGCCAGCCGTGATCGAATTGGACCGACTGCCATTCGCGGGCCCACGGCGGCACATGCGAGCTCGACCGTGGTCGTTCGACCGCGGTGGCCTCGGGCGGCAGGTACTCGTCGAGGAACGCGATGAACTCGGCGCGGAACCGTTCCACGTCCTCGTCGAAAGACAGCTGCACGGTGGACCTCCTTTTGCGAAATATGAGAATATCATTCTCTTGTAGGGATACTCTAGTTTTCAATGGTGGGCGACCGGCCGGGACGACGGGTTCACTCCGGTGCGTATCGCCGCGGTGACGGGAGGTACGGCCATGCGGAGTGCCGGCAGTCGGCTGACCCTGCAGCAGCGGATCGACGCGCGGTCGGTCCGAACCACCAAATTGTTCGGCAGCGCCGCGGTCCAGCGCTTTCTGGATGCCGCCCGGGCGCTGATCACCGAACGCGGCAGTACCGATTTCACCATGCATGAGGTGGTGGACAACGCGGGTCAGTCGCTGCGCAGTTTCTACCTGCTGTTCGATGGCAAACACGAACTGCTGCTCGCGCTCTACGAAGAGGCGATCGCGAAGGTGGCCGGTCAGATCCGGGAGGCCACCGGTAACGACGACGACCCTCTGGACAAACTGCGGCTCGCGGTGGAACTGCTGTTCGAGTTCTGTCGACCGGACCCGGGCGCGCACCGTCCGCTGTTCACCGAGTACGCGCCGCAACTGCTGATGTCGGACCCCATCGAGATCCAGGTCGCGCACGCCTCGTTGTTCGAGTTGCTGGCCGATCTCATGTGCGACGCGGCCGCCGCGGGCCATCTCCGGCCCGATACGCGGCCGCGACGGCTGGCCGCGATGACCCTGCAAACGGTGATGTTCGTGGCTCAGGGCGCTCGCACCGACGACGGGTCGAATGCGATCACCGCGGCCGAGGTGTGGAACCTCTGCGCCTTCGGTGTGCTCGGGAAGGCGGGCGGTGCCGCGGGGACCGCTCGGTGAGTGCGGTCGGGCAGACCGCGCGGTCGGCGAATCCGCGGCGTAGTACATCGGATATGTTATTCTCGAATTTCGAGAATAACGATATCACCACGGGTCGGGCGCGGGGACGCCCGGCGTTCGGGAAGTAGACGTATGAGTATTTCGCTACTGCTGGATATGGCGGCCTCGACCGACCCGGATCGAGTGGCCGTCGTCTCCGGTGAATCGCGCTGGACCGGCGCCGAGCTGGACGCACTGGCGCACGGCGGCGCGGGCGCGATCGCGGCCTCCGGCGCGCGCAGCGTCGCGTATGTGGGCACCGGGGGTGCGCTGCTGCCGCTGCTGATCTTCGCCTCGGCCCGGGCCGGGATGCCGTTCACCCCGTTGAACTATCGGCTCAGCG
Organism: Nocardia sp. NPDC050193; assembly: GCA_040674215.1. Classification (GTDB taxonomy): domain Bacteria; phylum Actinomycetota; class Actinomycetes; order Mycobacteriales; family Mycobacteriaceae; genus Nocardia. Next base: position 67,528 of record JBFARE010000025.1, read on the forward strand.
GCGACAAACTCGCCGAACTCGTGCGGCGCCTCGACGCGCCTGTGCTCGTCCACGACGACGCCTACGCCCCTGCGGTCACCGATACGGCCGACCTGCGGTGGACCTCGGCGGAATTTCTGGAATACGCCCGGACCGCGGACCCGGCCCGCGCCGACCCCGACCCCGACTCCGCGGCGGTCGTGCTGTTCACCTCCGGGACCACCTCGCAGCCGAAAGCTGTCGAACTCTCGCACAACAATCTGGTCGGCTACATCACCGGCACGGTGGAATTCGCCTCCGCCGCGCCCGACGACGTCTCGCTGATCTGTGTACCGCCTTACCATGTGGCCGGGGTCGGCGCGGCGCTGTCGAATCTGTACGCGGGCCGGAAGATGGTGTACCTGCGCAATTTCGAACCGCAGGAGTGGATCCGGCTGGTGGAGTCCGAGCGGGTCACCACGGCGACTGTCGTTCCGACCATGCTGGACCGGATCATCAGTGGCCTGAAAGCGAGCGGTGCACGTCTGCCCACGCTGCGGACCCTGGCCTACGGTGGGTCCAAAGTCGGTCTGCCCCTGGTGCGGACCGCGCTCGAACTGCTGCCCGAGGTCGGCTTCGTCAACGCCTACGGGCTCACCGAGACCAGTTCCACCATCGCGGTCCTCGGCCCCGACGACCACCGGGCCGCCCTGACCGCCACCGATCCGGCGGTCGCCGCCCGGCTCGGCTCGGTCGGGCAGCCGGTACCGGGTATCGAAGTGCAGATCCGGGACGAGGGCGGCGCGGTCGTGCCCGCCGGTACGGTCGGCGAGCTGTTCGTCCGCGGACCGCAGGTCTCGGGCCGGTACACCGGGATCGGTTCGGTGCTCGACGGCGAGGGCTGGTTCGCCACCCGGGATCTGGCGGTGCTGGACGACGGCGGATACCTGTTCGTGCACGGTCGAAGCGACGACACCATCATCCGTGGCGGGGAGAACATCGCCCCGGCCGAGATCGAGGACTTCCTGGTCGAGCATCCGGCCGTCCACGAGGTCGCGGTGGTCGGTGTCGAGGACGCCGAATGGGGGCAGATCATCGTCGCGGTGGTGGTGCCCGCGGATCCCGGCAGCGTCCCCGATCCGGAGGAACTGCGCACCTACGCGCGGTCCGGATTGCGCGGCTCCCGGACCCCTGACCGCGTGGTGTTCCGGTCCGAACTCCCCGCCACCCCCACCGGGAAGATCCTGCGCCGCGAACTCGTGGCCGATCTGACCCGCGAGACCGCCGGCGCGTAGCGCGGCCGGAGAAAGGAACAACGCTCATGGTGAAAACCGGTACCCGGCTCCGGAGCCAGGTGTGCAGTACCGAGGTCATCATCGTCCGGGCCGCCGACAGTCTCGACGATCTGCGGGCCGGCGGGGTGCCGATGGTGCCCCTCGACGGCGGCGCGACGGACTCCGGTGGCAGTCCGCAGGAGGGCTTCGCGGACGGCAACCTGATCGGCAAACGCTATGTCGACGACGGCGGCGCCGAAGTGCTCGTGACCAAGGCCGGCGCGGGAACGCTCAGCGTCGGCACCACACCGCTGACCATCAAGGAAGCAAAGCCGCTGCCCGCAAGCGACTGAACGAGTGATCGAGGTGGGATAGATGACCCAGGCCACCACCGACCCGCTGCTGCTGGCAGCGGCGGAAGCCGACGCCGAGGCGGCGGCCGCGGAGGCCGAGGCGGTCGCCGCGCAGGCGTCCGCCACGGCGGCCCGGGCCCGCGCCCGGGCCGCCCGGTTACGCCGGGAGGCGGGAAGTTCGGGCGAACCTCCCGGCTCCGGCGCCGCCGCAGCGGCGGAACCCGGTGCACCGGCACCGGTGGCCGGCACCCCCTCGACGATCGCGGACGATACTGCACCCGCCGCCGATCCGGACGAGGACATCGTGTCGGCGGATGCGGCCGATACCGAGCCGGAGCGGGCCGAGACGGGCGCTGCCGCAGCGGTCTCCGACGATACGGACGCCGGCCCCGACCTCATGCCCGACCAGCCCGGGAAAACGAAGCGGGCCCGGATCACCCAGGCGGTCCGGCGGTTCCCCGGCCGGGGGGTACGCCGTCCGGGGGGTCGCGCCCTGGGCCGGGTGGTGGCCGGGGTGGTCGTCGTCGCCGCGCTGGCGGTCAGTGGGTTCTCGGTCTGGAATCACCATCAGATCGGTGTGCAACAGGCACGGGAGGACGCGTACCTCGAGGCAGCGCGACAGGGTGTGCTAGCGCTCACCAGCATGGATTCGGGGCGCGCCGCCGATGACGTGCGGCGGGTGCTCGATCGATCCACCGGCGCCTTCCGCACCGACTTCCAGACCCGCTCGGCGGATTTCACCAAGGTCGTCGAACAGTCACAGGTCGCGACCCAGGGCGAGATCACCGCTTCGGCGGTCGAATCCATGACCGACGAGTCGGCGGTGGTACTCGTCTCCGCGGTGTCCCGGATCACCAATTCCGCGGGAGCGCAGCAGGAGCCGCGGGTATGGCGGCTGAGTGTCACCGTGACCCGGGACGGCCCGGACCTGAAGATGTCGAAAGTGGAGTTCGTGCCGTGAGAATCCCCAGCCTCCCGCAGGCCGACCGCCGCTCCCCGGAACCGCTGCTGCTCACCCTGGTGGCCGTGGTCGCGGTGGCCGTGGCCGCGTCCCTCCTGATCTTCCAGTACCGCCCGGACAACCACGGCGACGCGGCGCGCAACGAGGTCCTCACCGCCGCGACCGAGGGCACCGTCGCGCTGCTCTCGTATTCCCCCGAGTCGCTGGACACCGATTTCGCGGCGGCGAGATCCCGGATGACCGGCGATTTCCTCACCTACTACAACCAGTTCACCGAAAAGGTCATCGCGCCCGCCGCCAAGGAGAAGTCGGTGAAGACGACGGCGACGATCGTGCGATCGGCGGTGGCCGAACTGCATGCCGATTCCGCGGTCGCGCTGCTGTTCATCAACCAGACGACCACCAGCGCCGAGAAACCCGATCCCGCGCTGGCGGCCAGCAGCGTCCGCGTGACCCTGTCGAAGGTAGAGGACTCGTGGCTGATCTCGTCGTTCGATCCCGTCTGACCGCTGCGTCCGCGAGCGCCGGCCCGGTCGGCGTCCGTGACGAAGCGCCGGTAGTCGTCACCGTCCACCCGGACCTGGACTTCTTCTCCGCCTGTCCGCGGTGCGGCCCCCCGCCGAGGCGTCGACGACCGTGCGGGCCGACGCCGACGGCGGGAGCGTGAGCGAAACCCTCACCACCTGCGGTATGCCCTGCGGTTGGGATGCGGTGACGTAGCCGGGCCGGCCGTCCGGGCCGGTTCGCTCGCCGCGTGTGCGGTTCGAGCGCGGTGTCGTGTAGGTCACAAAAACGTCCATGCTGTCACGCGGTGCCGGTAGTGCACCTCTTCGGTCGCGAACACAATGAAACGACTGAGGAGGTCCAGCATGGCAACTGCGCCGCAACCTGCCGTCGGCGATGCGCTCACGGATCGCTTTCTCGGCTACCGCGAGCTGCTGTTCTCGGTGGTCTACACCATGCTCGGCAGCGTTGCCGACACCGAGGATGTCCTGCAGGAGGTGTGGCTGGCGTGGGCGGCTCGGCATCGCCGCCCCGATGCCGAGCCGGTCGCGAACCCCCGCGCCTACCTCGTCCGGGTCGCGGCGAACACCGCGTTGGCCCGGCGGGCGGAACTGAACCGCAGGCGCGAGACCTATGTCGGTCAGTGGTTACCGGAGCCGTTGGTGGCCGGCGACGACGACGCGAGCACGGGTCTCGAGCGCACGGAGTCATTGTCGATGGCGCTGCTGGTGGTATTGGAGACGCTCTCGCCCCTGGAACGTGCCGTCTTCGTCCTGCACGACGTATTCGGATTCGGGCATCCGGAGATCGCGCGGATCCTGGATCGCTCCCCGGCCTCCGTCCGGCAGCTGGCCAGCCGCGCCCGTCGCCACGTCCATGCCCGCCGGCCACGCCGGAAGGCCGCGCCCGAGGTACACACCCAGGTCACCGAACGGTTCGCTGCCGCGGCTCTCGGCGGTGACCTACCGGCGTTGCTGGAGGTACTGGTGCCGGAGGTGACCCTGTGGACCGACGGCGGAGGTAAGGGCCCGGCGACCAGCCTGCGGCCGGTCCAGGGGCGCGACGCGGTCGCCGCATTGTTCGTCTCGGTCGCCGCGACCCTGCCCGCGGGGCTGGACATCCGCTACCGCCGGGCCGGGGACGATCCGTGTGCGCTGGTGTTCACCGGGGACAGTCCGCTTGCGGTGGTCGTGGTGGATCTGGCGCCCGACGGCGACCGGATCACCGGTATCTACTCGATCACCAACCCCGACAAGCTGAGCGGCATCCGGTGACCGCTGTCGCATCCCCGGCCTCCGCGAAACGTTCTCCTGCGAGATGGCCGGTCTATCTGTTGCGCGCCGCGGCAACCGGCGTCGCGGTCCTGGTCCTGATGCAGGCCGCGTTGGCGGGCAGCTTCCTGTCCGGTGGTTTCGAAGCGCTGGCCGCGCACGCCCGTAACGGCGGTCTCACCGGGCTGCTGCTGGTCGTGCAGACGATCGCGGCGATCATCTGCGCCCGGAAGGGTCTGGCGACCCGGCAACCGGTAGCGGCCAGTGTGGTGCAGCTGGTGATCGTGGGTGTGCTGTTTCCGCTGGGTGAGCAGCGGGCACTGGCCGCCCACGTGCCGTTGGCGGTACTGCTCACCGTGGGCGTGCTGCAGACCACCTACGCCGCTTGGCGGCGGACCCCGGCGGAACCGGGGGCATGGCGCTGACGCGGCGGATGACACGGCGGGGGTTCTTCGGTACGGCAGCGACGGTCGCCGGTGTGGCCGTCGCGGGCTGGGCCGGCGGTGCCCACCTGCTGGCACCCGGGCGGCCGGAACTGATCCTGCCCAGTGAGCTACCGCTACCACCCCGATTCCGGACGCCGCTACCGATACCCCGGGTACTCGACCCGGTCCGGCGGGCGGCCGACGCCGATCATTACGAGATCACCCAGCGCACAGCAGAACTCGAGATCGTCCCCGGCTACCGGACCCCGGCCTGGACATACGACGGAAGTTTCCCCGGACCGACCATCGTTTCCCGTTCGGGCCGTCGTACGGTGGTGCGCCATCGCAACGAACTACCCCGGCCCACGGTGGTGCATCTGCACGGCGGGCACACCCCGGCCGACAGCGATGGATACCCGATGGATGTGACGGTACCGGTAGGACACGAGCAATCCGCAACGCACTCCGGGCATACCGGCCTCCGGACGGTCGCCCACGGCCACCGCGACTACAGCTATCCGAATGCCCAGCGGGCGGCGACGCTCTGGTATCACGATCACGGTCACGGTGTCACCGGCTACATGGTGTGGCAGGGGCTGGCGGGCTTCCATCTGATTCACGACGAGGAGGAAGACGCGCTCGGCCTGCCCGGTGGTGAGCACGATATCCCGCTCATGATCACCGACCGCGCCTTCGCCGCCGATGGATCGTTCCGCTATCCACTCGCCGATCCGCGGCTACACACCCACGGTGTGACCGAAACCTACATGAACGGTGTGCTGGGCGACGTCATCCTGGTCAACGGCGCACCCTGGCCCGTACTACCGGTGGACGCGACCCGATACCGGTTCCGGCTGCTGAACGCCTCGAACGCCCGGCGCTACCGCCTGGAGCTGGACCCGCCGCCACCCGGCGGCGCCGGTCTGGTACAGATCGGCAGCGATGGCGGGTTGCTCGCGCGCCCGCTTCCACTCGACCGGATCGACGCCGCACCGGCCGAACGGTTCGATATCGTCGTCGACTTCGCCCGGTATCGTCCGGGCACCCGGGTGCGGCTGGTGAACCGGCTCGGCAGCGGTCCGACCGGCGAGATCATGTGTTTCGAGGTCACCGGTCCGGTTCGTGAGTCGCCACCGCTGCCCGGCCGTTTGAGCAGCGACCCCGCTCTGGACCCGGCCCGGGCGGTGACCACCCGGGACTTCCATTTCCAGCTCCGGCCCGACCACGGCTGGACCATCAACGGGCGGCCGTACGAAGCGGGCCGGGTCTTGGCTCGGCCGCGCCTCGGCACCACCGAGATATGGCGCCTGGTGAGCGACTTCCGCCACCCGGTGCATATCCATCTGGATCCGTTCGTGGTGCTGGCTCGTAACAATCGCGCACCCGGGGCGTTCGATTCCGGGTGGAAGGACACCATCGATATGAATCCGGCCGAAGCCGTCGAGATCGCCGTCCGGTTCACCGACCATCCCGGTACGTACATGCTGCACTGCCACAACCTGGAACACGAGGACATGTCCATGATGGCCGATTTCGTCACCGGGGAATGATCGATGTCGCAGAAGAAAGTTGGGCTCGCGCGCGCCACCGAACTCCGCACCGACCGACGGACCGCTCCGATGGGCATCGACAACCCGATGCCCGAGTTCTCCTGGCTTCCGGCCGCCGCCGACTCCGGCCGGACGGCGCAGGCCGCCTACCTGATCGAGGTGTCTCCCTCCGCGGCTTTCGGCGCGGATACGGTGTGGCGCAGCGGGCCAGTCGAGTCGGCGCTGCCGTTCGGGGCGCGGTACCAGGGCCCACCGCTGCGGTCGCGATCCCGGTATCACTGGCGGGTTCGCGTGGCGGACGCACACGGCCGGAGCGGTGCGTGGAGCGAGCCGGCCTGGTTCGAAACCGGGGTGCTGGATCCGGGGCTGTGGTCGGCGCAATGGGTTTCGGCGGCGCCCGCGACACTGCCCGACCCGGATGCGGCCGTATATCTACGCGGGACCGTCGAACTGCCCGAAGCAGTGGTGCGCGGACGGGCCTATGTCAGCGGGCTCGGCTGGTATCGGTTCTTCGTCAACGGCCGCGATCTGACCGGTCCGGCGCTCGTTCCACGGTGGACACCGTTCGACGCGATCGTCGAGTATCGAACCTACGACGTCACGCACGACTTCCGGCGCGGCCGCAATATCATCGCGCTGGCGCTCGGCGACGGCCGCTACCGGGGACATATCGGGATGAGTGCCCGGCGCGCGGTCTACGGGGATCGGCTCGCGGGATTCGCCCAGATCGAACTGGATCTTGCCGACGGTCGCACGGTCACCGTCGTGACGGATCAGAGCTGGTACGGCGGCCCCGGGCGTATCCGCGCCGCGGACCCCATGCACGGCGAGCGCAGTGATCTGCGGATTCCCGACGACGACTGGCTCCACGACGACAATCCGCCCGCACGGATGGCGCCGGTCCAAGTACTACCGCCGACAGCTCGTGCGCTGGTGGCCGAAGAGCTTCCACCGGTATGTGCCATCGAAACGATGGCTCCGCGGACGATCACCCGGACGGCATCGGGTGCGCAGCTCGTCGACTTCGGTCAGAACTTCGCCGGGGTGGTCCGGATCAAGCTGTCCGGCCGCCGCGGATCTCGGATACGGCTCACCCACAGTGAACTGCTGACGCCCGCCGGAGAGCTCGATCTGACCTATCTCGACGCACCGCCCGCGATGAAGGTCGCTCCGCAACGTGACGAGGTGATCCTCGCGGGTCGCGAGGAGTGGTTCCAGCCCTGGTTCACCATTCACGGGTTCCGATACCTCGAGGTCGACGGACTCGGACCGGACCTGGAGCCGGGTGATGTGCAGGGGGTGGTGTTGTCCTCCGACCTCCCGGTGACCGGCACCTTCGAATGCTCCGACGAACGGCTGAACCGCCTGCAACGCAATGTGTTGTGGAGTCTGCGGTCGAACTTCACCGACACTCCGACCGATTGCCCCACGCGGGAGCGATCCGGCTGGACCGGTGACATCCAGGTATTCGCGCCCACCGCGGCCCTGTTGGTCGACGCGTACGGTTACCTGAACCGGTATCTGCGCAATCTGGCGATCGAACAGTTCCCCGACGGCACCGTCCCGCCGTTCGTCCCCAGCGAAGCGTCCACGTTCAGCGGTGGTCCGGGCCGCCTCGCCCGGATCACCGCGACCGCGGTCGGCTGGGGGGATGCCGCGGTCATGCTGCCGTGGACTATCTACCGGTATTACGGCGACACAACGGTATTGAGACGTCAATACGACAGCATGCGGCAGTGGGTCGGTCATCTGGAGCGCACCGCACGGACGAAACGCTCACCGTCGCGGTGGTTGCGCAAGCGGGTCGGCGCGAAGGAGCGCTACATCCTCGACACCGGCTTCCACTGGGGCGAGTGGCTGCGTCCCGGTGAGCCTTTCGCGGTTCTCGCCCGTGACCTGCTGTGGCATCGGCCGGTGGTCGCGACGGCCTACTTCGCGCACTCCACGAGGCAGCTGTCCCGTATCGCCGAGGTGATCGGATCGGCCGCGGACGCCGAGTACTACGCCGAGCTGTCCGACTGTGTCGCGGACGCGTGGCGGTCCGCGTTCGTCCGGCCGGACGGCCGCATCGGAGCGGACAGGCAGGACGACGTCCGTGCCCTGGCCTTCGATCTGCTCACCCCTCAGCAGCGTCCGGCCGCGGTCACGCGATTGGCGCGGCTGATCGAGCGAGCGGACCACCATATCGGTACAGGTTTCCTGAGCACCCCCATGATCCTGCCGGTGCTCGCCGCCGCCCACCGCGCCGACCTGGCCTTCGACCTGCTGTTGCAGACGAGCGCGCCCTCGTGGTTGTACCAGGTGGAACGGGGCGCGACCACGACCTGGGAGACCTGGGACGCCTACCGCGGCGACGGCCGCGGTAGAGGATCTCACAACCATTACGCGTTCGGGACTGTCGCTCAATGGCTGATCGAGGGGCTGGCCGGTATCACCCCCGCCGAGCCCGGTTATCGGGTCGTCCGGGTCGAGCCCTGCGTCGGTGGCAGCCTCACGCATGCGTCGGCATCCGTCACCACTCCATTCGGGATCGCCCGCAGCAGCTGGCGATCGAGCGGCGAACGGGTGCACCTGGAGGTGACCATACCGCCCGGCGCGACCGGTGATATCCGGCTCGGCGACGGCCTGGTCGAACCCGTGAGCTCCGGGACACACCGATTCGAATGGAAATCCGGGTGAGTGCGGCAGCCCGGCGATGTCACACCTGGATGCTTCGCGCTCTCTATGCCATTACCCGGAGCGGTTCCGGGATGAATGCCAGGAGTAAACGATGACAAGTTCCGATAGCGGTGCATCGAACGCCGGTGACAAGGCCCTGCTCGTCCGGCACGTGGACGCCGAGACGCTGGACACCATGGGTGTGTGGCTTTACGCCGATCACGATATGACCGGCGGAAAACTCAGTGCGAACCGGGCGTTCCTGCCCGCCGGTGCGGATGGCCCGCCGCCGCATTATCACTCGACCTCCGCCGAACTGTTCTACCTGCTCGACGGGCGGTTGCGGGTGCTGGCCGGTGACGAGATCCATGAGATCGGCGCCGGCGACTTCTTGCTGATCCCGCCGAATATGACGCACGCGTGGGCCGCCCCGGCGGCCTCATCGGCGGACGTCCTGGTCGTCTTCACCCCCGGTATCGAACGTTTCGATTATTTCCGGCTGGGTGATCGGATCCGCAAGGGCCTGGCGAACCCGGTCGAGATCCTGGAAACCCAGGAACGGTTCGACAACCATTTCGTCGACAGCCCGCTGTGGCGGCAGGCTTCCCGGGACGACGGCCGCGGCCTGCTGGACAACGAGGCACACCGCAGCGATTTCCTCGCCAGCGAAGTGCTCCGAGTCCAGCCGGGCTCGGCACATGGGCCGCTTACCGGCCAGGGCTGAGGCCACCGCACCGACCGAGGCGTCCCGCGATCTGCCGGCTACCGGATCGAGAAGACGCTCGGTCGGCACCCGCACGGATTCGGGCGCCCGCCGGATCTCGGTAACCCGGGCATCCGGCTCGGCCGGCGGCGACGACACCGACTGCGGTGTCAGCGCGGGCAGCAGCGCCTCGGGCGCCCACCACCTGCGCGCCGCCGTGCTCGGGCCGATGCCGGCGGGCAAGCGGGGCGAAGCCGGATGATCCGCGCGCGCCGGACAGCTGCCCGGCTCGGCCCGCTGCGGTGGAACACTGCGCGGATCACACCGGGGGCCGATGCTCGACGGAGCCGGGCACCGCGCCGGCGCGGTCGGTTTCGGACCATCGCGTGATGGCGTGGACCGGGCAGTCGAGCAGGGCGCGGGTCACGGCGTCCTCGTCGGCGGGGGCGATATCCGGGCCACCGGCCAGCGACGCGTAACCCCAGTCGTCGAGCGGGAAGTGTTCGGGCGCGTGTTTCGCGCAGATGCCGAATCCGTCGCAGATCGTCCGGTCCAGTTTGATCTTCACAGCAGCGCCTCTGTCTCCACCCGGTAGGGAATGTGCCCGATGGCGGGCCCCGCCGCACACTCGGGGCACCGGTTCTCGAAATGTGCGGCCACCTCCTGCGGGAACCGGTCCAGCAGGCTCGCCGCCGTATTGCAGGCGGCGTCCAGCGTGCCGCAGGCGCCGCGCCCGCGTAGTACCGCCGACCAGCGACGCAGTCGTTCGAGATCGGCGGCCGCGGCCCGTCCTTCGGTCAGTGCGGTGGCGACCGCCGCCATGGCCGCGGTGCCGTTGAAGCAGGACCCGCACTGACCGGCGTTCTCCCGGTCGAAGTAGTTCAGGACTCCGGCGGCCACCGCCACCGGGCACTCATCGGTGATCAGAGCGATCGCGCCGCACCCCAGGCCGGCCCCGGTCCGGTGCAGGCTTTCGTGATCCAGGGTGAGATCCAGCACCGTGCGGTCCAGCAGGCCGGTGAAATAACCGCCGATCAGCGCGCCGCGCACCGCGTTCTCCGCGACCCCGTGCAGGGCGAGCAGATCGGCGAATGGCAGGCCGTGCGGCAGTTCGTAGAGCGCCGGTGGGCGGCCCGCGGCGGTGACCGTGGCGAGGAAGGTTCCGGGGGAGAGCGCGGTGCCGGCGGCTCGGTACGTATCGGCTCCCCAACGATTCAGGAACGGCAGATTCGCCAGGGTCTCCACATTGCCGACCAGCGTCGGCAGTCCCGCGACACCGGCTTCGAATGGTCGTGGGGGCTTGTCGGTGGGTTTGGCCGGGCCGCCGTTGATTGCCTGGACAGCCGCGGTTTCCTCACCGGTGACATAACCGGGTGCCACGTGCACCACGGCGATATCGGGCCCGTCGGTGACGGCGCCGCCGAGTTCCGCCAACGCCGCCGACACCGAGCGCACCGATTCCGGGTCCGATACGTAGACGTAGGCCCGCCGCGCACCCACCAGCGCCGCGGCCAGCCGGACACCGTCGAGCACCAGGTGCGGGCGTCGGCGCAGCAACCACCGGTCTTTGAAGGACGCGGGTTCGCCCTCTTCGCCGTTGGCCACCACCACTGTTTCGGTCCAGCCGGCCGGGGCGCTCATGCCTCTCCGGCTGCCACCGCGCACCCCGGCGACCTTCACCGCGAACGGGAACCCCGCCCCACCCCGGCCGCGCAATCCGCTGCGCTCGACCTCTTCGGCCAGCGCCGCTACCGACCCGACCGGCCGGTAGCCGCCCCGGTCCCGGTATTCGTAGGCGGTTTCCGTCCCGCCGCCGCTGAGTAGCAGGCGTGGGGCGCTGCCGGGGTAGGGGACCACGGTGAGGCCCCCGGCCGACGAGAAGATGTGCTGCATCGTCCCTCCTGAGTGGGTGCGGCGTCCGGCCGCGGGGTATCGGGCGCGGTTCCGCGTTCGCTGCGGAGGGGCCGAACCCGGCCGCGCCCGTTAGCCTGGGACGCATGCGAACTGCGGTGCTGCGGGTGAACGTGGACCCGGCCGGTGAACTCTCCGCCGACTCGCTGGCCCGGGGTATGACCGAACTGGCCGCGGGTCTCGCCGAGTCCGGCGCTCGGCTCCTGGACCGTGACCTCACTGCCGCGCCGCGTGGTCGCCGGGAATTGCAGGTGCTGCTGGACACCGCCGACGCCGCGGCCGATACCGAGCGGGTGGTCGCGGAGTGCGCGCGGGTGTTCGGTACGGCGGCGCTGCCGGGCGTGATCACCTACGTGAGTCGCGGTACCGATGCCGACGCCCACGGGGTTCTCGCGGGATTCGGGCTCACCGGGGAGATCGTCCGGCTGCCGGGCACCGAGGGCTACGACATACTCGAGGTGCTGCTGCGCGAAGCCGATCTGGAGCGGGTCCCGGAGAGCCGGATCCACACCGCGCTGGAGGCCTCCACCAACTGCGAGGTCCGGATCCGGACGGTCTGAGGGAGCGGGCGGCCCGGTCACCGCTCGCCCAGGAACTTCAGGATCGGTGGCGCCGCCAGCACCCAGGTGTCGAACATGTTGTATTGCTGTACCCGGCCCTGGGCCCGGTCCTCCATCGCGCGCTCCCAGGCGTCTTCGGGCCACGGCGGATCGATGAGGGTGGACCCCTCGATCAGGCAGCTCACCTCGAGTGAGGTCCGTTTGGGATGATCCAGATCGTTCGCGCCGCCCCGGATGATCAGGGTGGGCAGCCGGATCCGTTCGAACATCTCGTCGTCCACGCCCGGGATCGTCTGTCCCGGTTTCGGCACATAGGCATTGAGCCAGCGCAGCGACAGTTTCACGAACTCGGCCGGGTCCAGCGACCGCAGTCGCTGCTCGTTGTCCGGGTTCTCCGCGATCCGTTCCCGCCACTCCCGCATCCGCAGCAGTCCCTCGACCCCGAGCCCCCGCACCGCCTGCAGGCTCGGCAGCACGTAGTAGGCACCGAGATTGAAGGTGCCGTAGACACCGCCGACGATATTCCACAGCAGGAGATCGGTGACCAGCTCCGGAAACAGCATGGTGGTGAGCATCGAATCGCGGGCACCGCCGGAACCGCCGGCCAGGATCACCGGCCCGGTATCGAGTTCGGCGAGCAACCCGGCCAGGGTTTCGGCGCGCATATGTGATTCGGTCTGCCCGAAGAACTGGATATCGGAGGCGCCGCAGTTGGGCCGGTCCCACAGCAGCACCCGGTACCCGCCGGCGACCAGTGCCTCGGCCAGCGGCCGGAGCCCGGGAATGTCCTTGCTGAAGCGGCCGCCCGGGGTGAGCACGATGAGATCCCCGGTTGTGCCGAGTATCTCGTAGACGACCTTGCCGCCGTTCACCGTTACCGCGGGCATCGCACACTCCTGGAAGGGTTCGGGGAGTGGACCCGGGCGGGCACTCCCGCGGCCGGCCGAACGGGTCGGCCGGGTCGTCGTAAGGTTCTCCGGCGGTGCCGGATCAGGCGGTGACCAGCACGTCGTCGCCGACCACCCGCACCGGATAGGTGCGGATACTCCATTCGGGTTTCACCGCGGTGGTGCCGGTGGCCAGTTCGAAACCCCACTGATGCCAGGGGCAGTAGATGAACTCGTTGTCGCGCACCATCACCGAATCGCCGGGGACGGAGTCGTCGACCACCGTGCGCCCCCGGGCCCGGCCCGCGCACAGCGGGCCGCCCTCGTGCGGACAGTAGTTCGCGATGGCGTAGAAGGTGCCGTTGACGTTGTAGACACCGACCCCGTGCCGGCCGATGGGCACCACTTTGGACGTTCCGGGCGGGATCTCGTCCACGGTGGCCACCACGTGTTCGCGCCCTTGGGCGAGCCGGATCGGTGCGTCTTCGGTCGCCCCGGGATGTGCGGTGCTCGCCGGCTGTGCGCGTTCGGCCACCACGGGCTGTCCGGTGCTCGCCGGTTGCGCGCCTGCGGCCGCCCCGGTCCGGCCCGTGCCCGCCGGCTGTGCTGCTTCGCCGCCCACCGCGGCCTGCTCGCCCGGGGCCGGGCCCACAGCGGGCGTCTCGATTCCCTCCGCCATCAGTGGACCCGCATCTGCCCGGGCAGGGCCGGTACGGTCTCCGGCAGATGGTAGGTCTCTATACCGTTGCGGAACATGACGTTCTCCCGGGCCGCGGGCGGCAGATGTTTCACCAGCCAGCGCGGGTCGTCGAAGGTCCAGTGCGGATAGTCCGAGGAGTACAGCAGGATCTTGTCCGCCTCCATCCATTCGAACGCCCGGGTGAGTTCGGTCTTGTCCTCCGGGTAGTCCAGCGGCTGGGTGGTGAACCTGATGTGTTCCTTCACGTACTCCGACGGCTTGCGAGCGATCGACATGAACGAACCACGAGCCGCGTAGATCGCGTCCATCCGCCACATGAGCGGCAGGATCCAGGTGAACGCGTGCTCCACGAAGACGATGCGCAGCGCCGGGAACCGGTCGAAGACCCCGTCGAAGATCAGGCTCATGATCTGGTTCGCCGCCAGTAGCGAGTAGGTGACCATGAAATCGTGGTTGTAACTGGGGAACCCGACCGGCGGCATGGGCATGGTCTCGTAGGCACCGCGGCTGAGATGGCAGCTCACCGGTAGATCGTGTTTCACCGTGGCCGCCCAGATCGGGTCGTAGCGGGCATCGCCCCACGACGGCCGCGGTTCGGCTTTGATGAGGATCTGCGCCATGTATTCGTGTCCGGCCCAGTGTTCGATCTCGGCGACCGCGGTCCGCGGATCGTCGATGGCCACACAGATCGAGCCGCGCCAGCGGCGATGCCAGTTGTTGTGCGCGTCCAGCCATTGCGCGTCCAGCCACCGGTTCACGGCGGTGGCCATGGCGGCGGTCGCCTCGGGCAGCCGGGTCGCCTTCACCGTCGGTTCCAGAATGACGATATCCGAGCCGGCGTCAATGATGAGCTGGCGGAACGCCATATCCGGGTCGCTGCCGGGGAATTCGCCGTTCGCGGGGAAGGTGTCCACCCGCATGGCCTTGGAATGGGCGTAGTCCGGTGCGTCGTAGATGATGGTGTCGCCGACGCGGTGACTCAGGAAGAAAGAGGTACGCCACGGTTCCGGGATATGGTCCACCAGGTCGCCCCGCCGGGGGACCGGGTGGACATCGGAATCGACGACGCGTACCGGAACCAGTTCGGTAGCGGGGACCCGCGTCAGGTCCTGTGCCGTGGTCATCACGCCTCCTCGGGCACTATCGCGGATTCGGCCGCCCGCAGCAGCATCAGCCGACCGCGGTGACCGCGTCTACATCGATGCTGTACAGAGCGGCGGCATTGCGCCAGTACAGTTTTTCGCGCTGCTGCGGGGTCAGCGCGGCGGGCAGGGTATCGGTGTCACCGCTGTGCCAGTGCGGGTAACTGGACCCGAACATCACCATGTCGTCCTTGCCGGTGAAGTCCAGCCATTCGGCGGCGTAGGGGGCGTCGGCGGGACCGTCGATCGTGGCGTGCACGAAGTACACGTGGCCGGGCAGATAGTCGCTGGGCATCCGCGGTGCCCAGGGGGTCTGCTCGAGGTGGGGCCGGCCGAAGGTGTCCATCCGCCAGGTGAACGGGGTCAGCAGATCGGCGCCGCCGTCGGCCCAGACGAATTTCAGGCCCGGATACCGCTCGAACACGCCCTCCGCGATCATGTTCATGAGGTGGTAGAGGTAGCTCAGCCCCGCGAACCCGTAGTACTGCTCGTAGGTCCGGGTGTGCCCCGACGGGGTGGGCGGCAGACCGATGCTCTCGCCGGTCTCGAGATGCGCGGCGACCGGCAGGTTCGCCGCCGCGGCCGCTTCCCACAGGGGCCAGAACTGCGGTTTTCCGTACACTTCTCGCGATTGCAGCGGGATGCCGAGCTGCACGATCTGCGGATGGTCGCCGAGTCGATCGATCTCGCGCAGCGCCCCGCGGAGGTCCTCGGGATTGACCCGCAGGGTGCCGCGGAACCGATCCCGGTAGGTGCCGCTGTCGAACCAGCGTGACACCATCATGTCGTTGTGGGCGGACAGGACCGCGGTGGTGAGATGGCGGTCGGGCAGAACGCCGCGGGTCATCGGATGCAGCACCGCCACATCCACCCCGCGCGCTTCGAAGAGGTGCTGCCCGACGAATTCCGGGTCCGACCCCGGATATCCCTTGTGGGGCCCGCGGGCACCCTTGACGTACTCGCCGCCCGGCGCGCCGTACCAGTCCATCTCCGCGTCCGGGATACCGCGGCTCTTGAACGGTTCGTTCAGGTAGGAGCGCATATCGTCGTTGGAGCGGAAGAAGATGTGCACGCTGGTATCGATCACCGGAGTGCGGGTGCCGTCGGGCAGGTCCTGCATCGCGATCACCTCGTCGGAAAGAGGTACCGGCCGAACCCCGCGGCATCGGCCGGTACCGTGCGGTCAGTAGTCGATCACTGCGGCGTCGGGCCGCTCGGTCACCGGGGCGGCCAGGCCCTGTTCGTCGCAGATACGCTGCAGGTGCTCCAGGGTTTCTTCCAGATTCGGGCCCAGCCTTCTGCCGGGGGTGAAGGTGGCGGGCAGGTTCCGCATTCCCTGGATGACGCCGATGGTGTCGTAGTGCACCGTGCCGGCCGGGTCGCAGGTGTAGTCGGGCATTCGGTCCAGGACTGCCAGCAGCATGGACTTGAACACCGTGCGTGCCACATTGGAGCCGATGCACCGGTGCACGCCGAGCCCGAAACTGAAGTGCCGGTTACCTTTCCGGTCGAGCACTACCTCGTCGGGATCCGGGAAGATGGACTCGTCCCGGTTCGCCATTGCCCAGGACAGCCAGAGCCGGTCGCCCTCGCGGAATTCGGTGTTCTGGTAGGTGCAGTCGTCGGCGATGGTGCGGCCGTCACCCGGCGCGGGGGTGAAATAGCGGAGGAATTCCTCGGTGGCGGAATCGAGCAGTTCGTCGCGGTCGCGGCTCAATTCCTCGCGTTGCGCCGGGTGATCCGACAGCCACTCCAGCGAATGCGCGGTGAGCGCGGTGGTGGTGTCGAATCCACCGCCGATGAGCAGGCCGATCATGCCGAGCAGTTCCATATCGGGGGCCGGTTCACCGTCGATGCGCAATTCGGTGAGGGCTTTGATCAGGCCGGGACGCGGGTCGGTCTTGGCCTCGTGCAGGCTGGTGAGGATATCGATACCCATGGTCCGGTGCATTTCCGCGACCCGCGCGGCGTCGGGGGAATCCTCCGGGGTGTACACCGAGGCGTGCACCGGATCGCTGTACACCGACCATTTCTTCAGCGGGATGCCCAGCATGGCCAGGGTCAGCACCGCGGGCACGATATTGGCGAGATCGTCCACGAAATCGATGCGGCCCGTCTCGATCTTCTCGTCCAGGCAGGCCCGCACGATCTCGTCGATGAAGGGCTGCCACCGTTTGACCGCGGCCGGGGACAGGTACGGGTTGAGCACGGACCGGTAGGTGCGGTGTTCGGGTTCGTCCATCTCCAGCATGCCGCCGCGGACCATGGCGGCCCGGCGCGGTTTGGGAATGGAGATGCCCTGATAGCCGCGACGCTCGTTGTGCACGTCGTGATCGACCGAGACCTCCGGGCAGCGGGCCAGCTCGAAGACGGCGTTGCCGCTGGCGGCGACCCAGTGCCCGTCGTAGGTGTCGGTCCACGCCACCGGGCATTTCGCGTGCATCTCGTGCGTGATCTCGGTGAACTGCTCGCGGTATTCGGGGGTGTGCCGATCGAAGTGGTACCGGTTCTGTTTGCGCTGGTCGTTATCCGTAGACGTCACAATGTGTAGTCCCTCTGCTGGTCACTGGGTGCGGCGAACCTTCGCCGGGGCCCGGAACTCTGCGCCGCTCCGGGAGTCGGGTGCCGACTCGCCACCGGGTGGCAGCGCGCGCATCGATCGCCTCTGTACGCGCGCCGCCGGTACCGGCGTGGCCGGGCGGGGTCAGAGTTTGTGGTCGTACCACTTCAGGTAGCCACCGGCGTCGACGCGCAGCTGCATCCCGGTGACGAAGCGGGCTTCGTCGGAGACCAGGAACAGGATGGCGTTGGAGATGTCGACCGGCTCGATCCATGGTGTCTTCATGGCCTGCTGGACATAGAAGGCCGGTTCCGCGTCGGCGCGGGTGGGGTTCTCCAGATCCGGCCGGAACGAGCGGTACATCGGCTCGCTCTGCAACATGTCGGTGTTGCAGTTGGTGGGGTGTACGACATTGGCGCGGATCCCGCGGGTGGACAGGTGCCGGGCGATATCGAAAACGTAATACGACAGGGCGCGTTTGGAATGCACGTAGGCCATACCGCCGAGATCCGAGCCGGGGTTGTCGACCTTGCTGGTGTCGACCATCGCCGCGGTCGAGCCGGTGGCCACGATGGAGGCGCCTTCGCCGAGGTGGGGGAGCGCGACCTGGATGGCATTGATGGTGCCGACCAGGTTGGTGTTGATAACGTCGGTCCAGGCCTGGATATCCGGTGTGCCCTTCATGCCCGCCACGCCGGCCTGGGCGATCACGATATCGAGCTTGCCGAATTCCGCGACGCCCGCGTCCAGCGCTGCTTTCAGGGCGACGGCGTCACGGACATCGGTCTGGGACGCGATGATGCGGCGGCCGGTCTTCTCGACCAGGCGCACGGTTTCCTCGAGGTCCTCGGGTGAGGCCAGCGGGTAACCGATGGTCGACATGTTCTGGCAGAGGTCGACCGCGATGATGTCGGCGCCTTCTTCGGCCAGTCGTACGGCGTGGCTACGGCCCTGACCGCGCGCGGCGCCCGTGATGAATGCGACTTTGCCATCGACACGTCCCACGGCATTCCCTTTCGATCTGTTTCCGGGAGTCACCTGCCCGGTGTGCCGCACCGCCGGGAGCGGCGGCAGGCCCAGGGGCAGGGTGCGCGGCGAGCGCCGCGCGTCGATCCGGCCGTGGCCCCGATTCGGTGTCGACCCGGCACCGCCGGGTACCGGCTGCGGACATACGGCTGTTCTCGTATGCGAAAAGAACTATGTTTTCGCATACGAGAACGGTACTCTACCCGTGGGCTCGGCGGCAAGGTTTCGGAAGAAGCCTGGTCGATCGACCGATAGCGGCCGACGTGGCCATTCGGCTGCTGGTGGCCGATAGCGGCGGGATCCCGCCGGAGGCCTGGGGCGAATTCACCGTTCGCTCCGACCGAGAATTTCATTTGCACCAGTCGGCGGATTCGACTCCGACGCGCTCGCGCGGGTGCCTCGTCCGGGGCGCCGAGCATCCCGCCGGCGTGGAAGGGGTGAGCCGATATGTCCGACCGAGCTATTCGAGGTGGGGTCCGGTGACCCGGGTCGTGGCCGCGGACCTGCGTGCCCGGTACATCGCCGAGGGCTGGTGGACGCGCGACACCATGGGAGATCTGCTGAGTCGCGGCCTGGCCGCCGCGCCGGCCACCGAGTTCCGGGTGCATTCCGCGGTGCGGCCCTGGCGGGGGACCTTCGCCGAGGTCGAGCGGGTGGCCCGGCGGTTGGCGGCGGGTCTGCGGGCCCGGGGTGTCGGTCCCGCAGATGTGCTGGCGTTCCAATTGCCCAACTGGATGGAAGCCGCGGCGACCTTCTGGGCGGCGTCGTTCCTTGGTGCCGCGGTGGTGCCGATCGTGCACTTCTACGGACGCCGCGAGCTCGGTCATATCCTGCGCGTCGCCCGGCCGAAGGTTTTCATCACCATGGCCGAGTTCGGCCGGACCGTGCACGATCCGGAGGTCTGCGCCGAGGTGCCCATCGTGGGCGTGGTGGGGCGCGACTTCGACGACCTGCTCGCCGACGAGCCCATGCCCGGGGTGCTGCCCGCCGACCCGGCGGGTCCCGCGCTCATCGCCTTCACCTCGGGGACGACGAGTGCGCCCAAGGGCGTGGTGCACAGTCATCAGACACTCGGCTGTGAATCGCTGCAGCTCGCGGAACGGAACAGGGAGGACCGTGGCGACCAGCTGACCGCCACCCCGGTGGGGCATTTCATCGGAATGGTGGGCGCGTGCCTGCTGCCGGTGCTGCACGGCCGGCCGGTGAATCTGCTGGATGTATGGGATCCGGGCCGGGCGCTGGCGCTGATGCGCTCCGACGGGCTCGTGGTGGGCGGCGGCCCACCGTATTTCGTGACGAGCATGGTCGAGCACCCCGACTACACCCCGGAGCATCTCGCGCATATGCGTTATGTGGGTCTGGGGGGTTCGGCGGTGCCGGCCGCCGTCACTCGGATGTTGAGCGATCTGGGCGTGATCGCCTTCCGCGCGTACGGCAGTACCGAGCATCCCTCCATCACGGCCTCCGGGCTCGATGCCCCCGAGCGGGAGCGGCTCACCACCGACGGCCGTCCGATGCCGGGGGTGGAGATAAAGATCGCCGCGGACGGCGAGATCCTCAGTCGCGGACCGGATCTGTGCCTGGGCTATACCGATCCCGAGCTGACCGCGCGGGCATTCGACGCCGACGGCTGGTACCACACCGGCGATATCGGCGTCCTGGATGCCGACGGTTGCCTGACCATCACCGATCGCAAGGCCGATGTGGTGATCCGCGGCGGTGAGAACGTGGGCGCTCGCGAGGTGGAGGATGTGCTCGACGCCATGCCGCAGGTCGCGGAGTCGGTGGTGATCGCCCTGCCCGACGAGCGGTTCGGGGAGGTGGTGGGCGCGGTGCTGCGCCTGCAGCCGGGGTGCGGGCTCCCGTCCCCGGCGGAGGTGCGGGCCTTCTTCGAGCGCGCCGGGGTGGCACGGCAGAAGTTGCCGGAGCGGTTGTTCGAGGTCGCGGAGTTCCCGCGGACCCCCAGCGGCAAGATCCAGAAACATTTGATCCGAAAGGGGATTGCGGCAGACATCCAGCGAGAATAGTATTCTCGAAAAGAGAGATTATCGTTTTACTCGCGCCGGTGGCCCGGCCCGTGCTCCGCACGGCAGCCCGCCGGGACCGGCGCCGCTCCGCCTGCTCGCCGAAAGGACAGCGCAGTGCCATCGCATCAGCCCTCGGCTGCCGAACCCGACCCGTCGAACACCTGGGACGAGGAGACCGATGTGGTCGTCCTGGGCACCGGGGCCGCCGGGCTCACCGCGGCCCTCGCCGCGGCCGTCGAGGGCGCGTCGGTGGCACTGTTCGAGAAAGCGGCCACCGTCGGCGGGACCAGTGCGGTCTCCGGGGGCCTGGCCTGGATCCCCGCCCACACCCGGGCGGACCGGGAGCTCACCGTCACCGACGCGCTGGCCTATCTGAACGCCCAGTCGCTGGACTCCATGGACGACGAACTGGTCGAGGTGTTCGTCCGCACCGGTGCGCGCATGCTCGATTTCGTCGAAGAACACAGCGCCGTGAGATTCGAAGTCGCCGACGGGTTCCCCGATTACAAACCGGAGCTGCCGGGCGGTCAGCCTGCGGGCGGCCGGTCGCTGGGCCCCGCGGCCTACGATCTGGCCCGTCTCGGCGCATGGCGGGACCGGATCACGACATTCCCGCTCGACTGGAGCAATGTCGGGTTCGACGCCGAGACGCGGGCCCGGCTGCGGGCCGTACTCGGTGACGCCACCGCCGATGTCTGCGTGGCGGGGCAGGCGCTGGTCGCCGGTCTGCTGGAGGGCGTTCTCGCCGCCGGGATCACCCCGCGCACCGGAGCCCGGGCCGTGGAGTTGCTGACTGCGGACGGCGCGGTGGCCGGGGTGCGGCTCGATAGCGCGGGTGGGCAGCTGCGGGTGCGGGCCCGCCGCGGCGTTGTGCTGGCCACGGGCGGGTTCGAATGGGATCCCGGCCTGGTCAAGGCATTCCTGCGCGGTCCGATGATCGGTCCCGTATCGCCACCGAACAACACCGGGGACGGGTTGCGGATGGCCATGGCGCACGGCGCCGAACTGGGGAACATGGGCGAGGCCTGGTGGGTACCGGTGGTACAGCTGCCCGGCGACACCATCGACGGCCGGCAGCGCAGCCGCAGTGTCCGGCTGGAACGCACCCGTCCGCGCAGCATCATCGTGAACCGGGCCGGTAGGCGGTTCGTCAACGAAGCGGCCGAATACAACTCGATGGCGGGGGCCTTCCACTATCTGGACCCGCGCGGCGGCTATGTGAACAACCCCGGATGGATGGTCTTCGACGCCGAACATCTGCGCCGCTACGGCTTCCTGGGGGTCGAACCCGGTGGTGCGGCGCCCGACTGGTTCTGCGAATCGGCCGATCTCGCCGACCTCGGCGCCCGGACCGGTATCGATCCCGACGGCTTGCGGCGCACCGTCACCGCCTGGAACCGGGCCGTCGCGGCAGGGTCCGATCCCGATTTCGGCCGCGGCGCCAGTGAATACGACGGGTACTGGGGCGACCCGGACGCGGAAACCGTCGCCGGGCGCACGCTCGGGCCGATCGATACCGGTCCCTACTATGCGGTGCCGGTGACCGTGGGCGCCATGGGCACCAAGGGTGGGCCGCGTACCGATCGCGACGCGCGGGTCCGGCATATCAGCGGGGCGGTGATCCCCGGGCTGTACGCGGCCGGCAATGCGATGGCCGGGGTGACCGGGCGTGCCTACGGCGGCGCCGGCGGAACCATCGGGCCCGGGATGGTCTGGGGCCTGCGCGCCGGACACCACGCGGCCACCGGCGAATCGGTGAAGTACTGAGCGGATACGGGCGACCGGACGGCGTGATCGCCGCGGTGCCGGGGCCGGCGGACAGAGCGGAAGGTAGCAGTGTCGGAATACGAGAGTGTGTGGTGCGACCTGCAGGGTGTCGCGTTCAGCCAGGGATACCTGGATGTGGAAGGGGTGCGTACGCGCTACCTGCACGCCGGCGACCGGACCGGACCGGCGCTGGTGTTCCTGCACGGGTCGGGTGGGCACGCCGAGGCCTACGTCCGGAATCTGGCGGCACATGCCGAGCACTTCTCCACCTGGTCGATCGATATGCTCGGCCACGGGTACACCGATAAACCCGGTCATCCGCTGGAAATCGAACACTATGTGCGGCATCTGATCTCGTTCCTCGATACCATCGGTGCCCCGCGCGCCCATATCAGCGGCGAATCGCTCGGCGGCTGGGTCGCCGCGCGGGCCGCCTACGACCATCCCGGCCGGATCGACAAGCTGGTGCTCAATACCGCGGGCGGCTCGCAGGCCGATCCGGAGGTCATGCAGCGGATCATCACCCTGTCCATGGCGGCGGCCGCCGACCCCACCTGGGACACGGTGCAGGCCCGGATCAAATGGCTGATGGCGGACAAATCCAAGGATTACGCCGATATCGTCGCCAGCAGGCAGCGGGTCTACCGGCAGCCCGGCTTCGTCGACGCCATGCGCGACATCATGGCGCTGCAGGATCCGCGGATCCGCGCCCGCAATCTGCTGGGGCCCGACGAGTACGGCGGTATCACCGCCCCGACGCTGGTGGTATGGACCAGCGACGACCCCACCGCCGACGCCGCCGAGGGTAAGCGGATCGCGTCCATGATCCCCGGCGCCCGCTTCGAAGTGCTCTCCGAGTGCGGGCACTGGCCGCAGTACGAGTCGCCGGCGGAGTTCAACGCACTGCATCTCGAATTCCTGCTGGGTGGTTGATATGAGTACCGGAAATGGCAGCGGACCAGAGCATTTCGATGTGGTGATCGTCGGAGCGGGACCGGTCGGGCTGACCATCGCCAACACCCTGGGCCGCTACGGTGTGCAGACCCTGCTGGTGGAGGAACGCCCCACCCTCATCGATTACCCGCGCGGTGTCGGTATCGACGACGAATCGCTGCGCACTCTGCAGGCCACCGGACTGGTGGATCGGATCCTGCCGCACACCAACCCGAACCAGATCATGCGGTTCGTCGACGGGCAGCGGCGGCTGCTGGCCGAGATCGCGCCCACCGACCAGCAATTCGGCTGGCCCAAGCGCAGCGGGTTCATCCAGCCGCTGGTCGACGCCGAATTGCTGGCCGGGCTCGACCGCTTCGACTGTGTGCAGATCCGCTGGTCCACCGCGTTGCGCGAATGCGACGACACCGGTGAGCAGGTACGGGTGCAGCTCGACACCGCCGAAGGCACGCAGCAGGTGCGCGCCCGCTATATGGTCGGCTGCGACGGCGGGCGCAGCACCACCCGGCATGAGATGGGCGTGAGTTTCGAGGGCACCACCTCACCGACCCGCTGGCTGGTGGTCGATATCGACGGCGATCCGCTCGGCCATCCGAACGTGGAGGTGGGGGCGGATCCGGCGCGACCGAACGTCTCGATCTCGCTGGCCCACGGGATTCGGCGTTTCGAATTTCTGCTGCACGCCGATGAATCCGATACCGCCGCCGAAACACCGGAGTTCCTGGCCCGGCTGCTCGCGCCGTTCGTCCCGCATCCCGAGCGCCTCGACGTGATCCGGCGCCGGGTCTACACCCACCATTCCCGGATCGCCGGTGAATTCCGGAAGGGCCGCCTGCTACTGGCCGGCGATGCCGCGCATCTCATGCCGGTCTGGCAGGGGCAGGGCTACAACAGCGGCATCCGGGACGCGGCCAACCTCGGCTGGAAGCTGGCGGCGGTGGTGTCCGGAATCGCCGGCGACGGCCTGCTCGACACCTACGATCAGGAGCGGCGCAAACACGCCCGGGCCATGATCGATCTGTCCACCATGGTCGGGCGGGTCATCTCCCCGACGAACCACCGGGTCGCCGCGGTGCGCGATGTGCTGGTGCGGGGGCTGGCGCTGGTACCGCCGCTGAAACGGTACGTGCTCGGCATGCGGTTCAAACCCATGCCGCGCTACGACCGCGGCGCGGTGGTGCACGGCTGGTCGCGCTCGCCGCAGTCCGCCGTCGGCACCCTGTTCATCCAACCGCGGGTCGCCACCCGGACCCGGACCGGGGTACTGCTCGACGAGACGCTCGGCGCCTGGTTCGCGGTGCTGTGCTGGAACAATCATCCGCGAAAAGTGCTGGGTGACGAAGAGTTCGAGCTGTGGAAGGCGCTCGGCGCGCGTTTCGTCGAGGCGCGGCCCGCCACCCAGCTGCACTGGACCGGACACGACGACCCGGATGTGGTGGTCGTCGGGGACAGCGCCGGCGCACTGAAGAAATGGTTCGACGCCCAGCTCGATTCGGTGCTCTTCCTGCGCCCGGACCGCTGCATCGCGGGCGCCACCATCGCCCAGCACGCCCCCGAACTCGGGGCGGCACTGCGCAGAACCCTCGAACTCGCTCCGGGAGGTACCGATGCCGCTGGCCGTGTGCTGCGTCTCGCACAGCCCGCTCCTTGAGCTGCCGGGGCCCGGCCCCGAACTCCGCGCGGAAGTCGGGACGGCGCTGGACCGGGCCCGGGATTTCGTGCGGTCCTTCGACCCCGAACTGGTGGTGCTGTTCGCCCCGGACCACTACAACGGATTCTTCTACAAGCTCATGCCGCCCTTCTGCGTCGGGACGGCAGCGACCGCGGTGGGGGACTACGGGACCTACGCCGGACCGCTGAACGTTCCCGAGGACCGTGCGCTACGGCTGGCCGAAGCGCTGCTCGACGCCGGGATCGATATCGCGACGTCGGCGCAGATGTCGGTCGATCACGGCACCGTGCAGCCGCTGCAACGATTGTTCGGCGACGCCACCGCCCGGCCGGTGATCCCCGTCTTCGTGAATTCCGTGGCGACCCCGCTCGGCCCGCTGCGCCGGGTGCGGGCGCTGGGTACCGCGGTCGGCCGTCATCTCGCGACCCTGGGCACCCGTGTGCTGGTCATCGGCTCGGGCGGTCTCTCGCACGACCCGCCGGTGCCGCAGCGGGCGACCGCCCCAGAACCGGTACTGGAACGGATCGTGCACGGCCGTCCGATGAGCACCGAACAGCGGGCCGCCCGGCAGACCGCGGTGATCGCGGCCGCCCGTGATTTCGCCGCCGGCGACAGCCCGCTGCAAGCACTCAACCCGGAATGGGACCGCGCGTTTCTCGAACTGGTGGACACCGGCCGCCTGGCGGCCGTCGACGACTGGGACAACGGCGAGATCACCCGCATCGCGGGCAATTCCGCGCACGAGGTCCGCACCTGGGTGGCGGCGTTCGCGGCCCTGGCCGCGCAGGGGTCGTATCGGACCGAGGTGCGCTACTACCGGCCCGCGCCCGAGCTCATCGCCGGTTTCGCCGTGCGTACCGCCCGGCCCGCCGATGAGCCGGCCGACGACAGGAGGCGATGAGTGAGCACCGACGAAACGGATTTCGACGAAACCGTCGATCTGCTGGTGATCGGATCCGGCGGCGGCGGGATGAGCGCCGCGCTCCGTGCCGACGCGCTGGGTCTGGACACCCTGGTGGTGGAGAAGGCCGACCACTACGGCGGTTCCACCGCCCTGTCCGGCGGCGGCATCTGGGTGCCCAACGCGCCGGCCCAGCAGCGGGACGGTTTCGCGCTCGATCCCGACGCGGTGGTCGGCTATCTGCGGACCATCACCGGTGGACTGGTCACCGACCAGCGGTTGCGTGCCTACGTCGAGAAATCGCCGGAGATGATGGCCTTCCTCGAAGAGCGCAGCCGGTGGCTGGAGTTCGTGTGGAAACCCGGTTACGCCGACTACTACCCCGAACTCGAGGGCGGGTCGCCGCAGGGCAGCACCATCAATGTGCCGCCGATCGATCTGCGCGTGCTCGGGGACGAGGAAGCGAAGCTGCTCAAACCGCTCGCTCTCGCGCCGAAGGGCATCTGGCTGGGTCCCAAGGATCTGCGGCTGTTCTATCAGGTCCGGCAGAACTGGCGCGGGAAGCTGGTGATGCTGAAGCTGATCTGGCGGATGTTCCGGGCCCGTGTGTTCGGCGACCGGGTCGCCGCCATCGGGCAGTCCCTCATCGCCCGGTTGCGCCTGGCGATGAAGGAACGCGATATCGCGCTGTGGCTCGGCTCGCCGATGACTTCGCTGATCACCGGGGCGGACGGGCAGGTGACCGGCGCGGTGGTGACCCGGGACGGGAAGCCGGTACGCATCCGGGCGCGCCGCGGCGTGATCCTGGCGACCGGCGGTTTCGACCACGATATGGCCTGGCGCAAAGCGGAACTGCCGGAAGTCGAACAGGACTGGAGTTTCGGTAACCCGGTGGCCCTGGGCGACGGGATCCGGGCCGGGGAGCAGGCGGGTGCGGCCACCGACCTGATGGACGAGGCCTGGTGGTTTCCGGCCATCCAGTGGCCGGACGGCCGCATGCAGTTCATGCTCAACGAGCGGATGATGCCCGCGCAGTTCATCGTCAACGGCGCGGGCAAGCGGTTCATCAACGAGGCCGCGCCCTATATGGATTTCGGGCACGCCATGATCGCGGGTCAGCGCACCGGGGTGACCCATATTCCGTGCTGGCTGATCACCGATCACCGGTCCTGGCACAAGTATGTGATCGGCGGGCACCTGCCGATTCCCAAGGTGCCGTTCGCCCCGGTGCCGACCGGTTTCGCGATGGTCCCGGCCTGGCTGGAGTCGGGGGTGGTGAAGGCCGCGGACAGTTTCGCCGAACTCGCCGCGAAGATCGACGTTCCCGCCGCCGAACTCGAGGCCACCGCGGCCCGGTTCAACGAACTCGCCCTCGGCGGTCACGACGACGATTTCCAGCGCGGTGACAGCGTGTACGACAACTACTACGGCGACCCCACACTGCCCAACCCGAATCTGTTCCCGCTCGGGAAGCCGCCCTATTACGCGTTCCGGATCGTCCTCGGTGATCTGGGCACCTCGGGCGGTCTGCGCACCGACGAGCACGCCCGGGCGCTGCGCGCCGACGGGTCGGTGATCGACGGGCTGTACGCGGTCGGCAACACCTCGGCCGCGGTCATGGGCCGCAGCTACGCCGGTGCCGGCGCCACCATCGGCCCGGCCATGACCTTCGGATACATCGCCGCCGAGCACTGCGCGGGGCGAGCACTGTCCGGGGAAGCGGGGGATACCGGCGACGGGGCGGCCCGGCCGGCCGGAGGAAATGACATGACCACCGAATCCACTGGAGGTAACCGATGAAAATATCCCTCTTCTACGAGTTCGCCCTGCCGCGGCCCTGGAGCGACGACGACGAATTCGAGATGTTCTCCGATGGGCTGACCGAGGTAGAAGCTGCGGATAAAGCCGGTTTCTCCACCGTATGGCTCACCGAACACCATTTCCTCGAGGAGTACTGCCACTCCACCGCGCCGGAGATGTTCCTCGCGGCCGCCAGCCAGCGGACGAAGAACATCCGGCTCGGCTTCGGTGTGATGCACCTGCCGCCGGGGATCAACCATCCGGCCCGGGTCGCCGAACGGGTCGCCACGCTCGACCATCTGTCCGGCGGGCGCGTCGAATTCGGCACCGGTGAATCGTCGTCGGTGGGCGAGCTCGGGGGATTCAATATCGACCCCGCCGATAAGCGCGGCCAGTGGGAAGAAGCGCTCGATGTCACCCTGCGGTGTATGACCGAGACCCCGTTCACCGGGTTCAAGGGCCAGCACATCGAGATGCCGCCGCGCAATGTCATCCCGAAACCGCGCCAGACCCCGCATCCGCCGCTGTGGGTCGCCTGTACCCGTCCGTCGTCGGTACAGATGGCGGCGCAGAAAGGGATCGGTGCGCTGAGCTTCGCCTACACCGGCCCGGGTCCGCTCGGGGAACGGGTGCGCGGCTACTACCAGGAGTTCGAGGAGAAAGCGGCCCCCACCGTTCCGCAGATCAATCCGAATATCCTCGCCATCGGCGGTGACCTGTCGATGATGGTGGCGCGCACCGACGAGGAGGCCGTGAAACGGCTCGGTGTGGGCGGCGGCTTCTTCTCGTTCGGGATCATGCACTACTACATGACCGGTATGCACACCCCCGGCCGCACCGGGGTGTGGGAGAAGTACCTCGACGCGGTGAAACAGGACGAGACCCTCGCCTACGGTCCCGGCCGCGGTGCCATCGGTGGTCCGGAGACGGTGCGCGAATTCCTGCGCGGCTACGAGGAGAGCGGGGTCGACGAGATCATCCTGCTGCTCAATCCGCGCAGTCACGAGGGCACCATGGAGTCCATCGAGATCATGGGCAGGGAGATCCTGCCCGAATTCATCGAACGCGACGAGAAAGCCATGGCCGCCAAGGCCAAACGGCTCGAGCCGGTGATCGAGAAGGTCGAGCAGCGCCGGCGTCCGCTGGCCTCGCCGGACTTCGACGAGGAGTACTCGTTCGGCGGTCTGCCCACCGGCCGCGGCGGCAAGTTCACCGCGAGCGAGATCCCCGAGGCGATGGCCGAGATCAACGAGGGCCGGGTGCAGGCCGCTCAGCGGCTCAAAGAGGAACAGCAGGGCTGACCGGCCGCGGTACGAGACGAGAGCGAGGTGCCGGTGGTGGAGACGATCGACCAGCGGTGGCGTTACGACGGTAAACGCGTGGTGGTGACCGGGTGTGCCTCCGGTATCGGGGCCTGTGTGGTCACCCAGCTGCGGCAGCTGGGCGCCGAGATCGTCGGGCTCGACCTGCTGCGCCCCGGCACCGAACTCGACGAGTTCTACGAAATGGATCAGGCCGACCCGGCCTCCATCGACCGCGCGGCCGGCAAGGTCGGCACGGCGGTGGACGCGCTGTTCAATATCGCGGGCGTGTCCTCCGGGATCGGTGACCCGCTGCGCGTGGTCACCATCAACTTCCTGGGCCTGCGGCATTTCACCGAATCCCTGGTGCCTTATATGGCACCGGGTTCGACGGTGGTCAGTGTCTCCTCACTGGCCGCCGCCGGGTATCTGGACAACCGGTGGTCGGTGAAAGGACTGCTCGACACCGGTTCCATGGCCGAGGGGATCGACTGGTGCGCGGCCAATCCGGACGCGCTCGCCGACGGCGGCTACCGGCTGTCGAAAGAGGCGATCATCCTCTATACGGTGCGGCGGTCGGTGGAACTGGCGGTTCGGGGTATCCGGATGAACTGCACCGGCCCCGGCGTCACCGAAACCCCGATCCTGGACCAGCTGCGCGGCGCGTACGGCCAGGACTATCTCGACGGGATCCCGAAACCGCTGGGCCGGTCGGCCGATCCGGTGGAGCAGGCGGCAGCACTGCTGTTCCTCAACAGCCGGGCCGCCGGCTATATCACCGGCCAGGTGCTGTGGGTCGACGGCGGAAACCTCGCCGGACGCCTGGCGAACGAATTGGCCGGACCCGTTCCCGTGGAGACGGAATGAACACCGGCGGCTATCGAATACGAGCAGAAGGAGGAGCAGCGTGGCTACTCTGACCGATTTCCGGAATACCGGAGACACCGTCCGCAACTGGGGTCGCTGGGGCGCCGCCGACGAACTCGGCACGCTGAATTTCATCACCCCGGCCAAGGTCGCGGCCGCCGCCGGGCTGGTCCGGCACGGAAAGGTTTTCCCGCTGGGAATCGATTTCGGCTCCAACGGACCGCAGGGCGCGTTCAAGTTCCGGGCCAACCCCACGCACGTGATGACCGTCGACGGCGGCGATGCCGCGACGCTGGTCGAATACGGCCCGAAATGGCTCCAGAACTCGGTGGCCGGTGAGCTGGCCGGATTCTTCGCCGACAACCCCTTCCGGTTCAACGACGATATGCTCATCATGCCGTTGCAGGCCGCCACCCAGTGGGACGCCTTCTCGCACGTCTACTACGACGACAAGCTCTACAACGGGTTCCCGGCGAATTCGGTGACCAGTATGGGCGCTTTCCACTGCGGTATCGAGAAAGTCGACAGCAAAGGCATCACCGGCCGCGGCGTGCTGCTGGACCTGGTGAAATACCGAGGCGCGGAGGTATTCCTCGAAGTCGGCGAGCCGATCACCGGTGACGAGCTCGACGAATGCGCTAATCGGCAGGGCGTGACCATCGAATCCGGCGATATCGTGCTGGTTCGCACGGGCTGGTGGAATCGCTTCCTCGAGGCAGGTGACGGATCCGAGCCCTATGCCGGCCTGGACTGGACCTGCGCCACATGGCTGCACGAGCACGAGATCGCCGCGGTGGCCGCGGACAACCTCATGGTGGAGAATCCGGTGTCCGGCGTCGACGGCACCTTTCTGCCACTGCATATGCTGTGCCTCCGCGATATGGGCCTGATGCTCGGCGAATACTGGGATTTCACCGCCCTGGCCGCCGACTGCGCGGCCGACGGAATCTACGAATTCCAGCTGATCGCGCCGCCGCTGCGGGTGGTGGGCGCGGTGGGCTCACCGATCAATCCGATCGCCATCAAATAGGAGACCGGTCATGACCTTGGGAAGCACAATGGTGGAGCGCACAGGATCCGGGGCGGATACCCAGCCGTTCGTCGTCGGCCTCGGCGGGACGTTGCGGGCGAAGTCCTCGACCGAACGGGCGTTACGCCACTGCCTGGACGAGGTCGAGAAGCGAGGCGGCCGTACCGCCTTGTTCAGCGGCCCGGATATCGATCTGCCGATGTACAACCCGCACGACCCGGCCCGCACCCCGCAGGCGATCGCGCTGGTGGAGGCATTACGTGCCGCGGACGCGGTGATCGTCGGCTCTCCCGGGTACCACGGTGCGATCTCCGGTCTGGTGAAGAACGCGCTGGACTACGTCGAGGATATGCGCACCGATCCCACGGTCTACCTGGACAACAAACCCTGGGGCTGTATCACCTGCGCTTACGGCTGGCAGGCCGCGGTCGGCACACTCGGCCAGCTGCGCGGTATCGGTCACGCCCTGCGTGCCTGGCCCACTCCCATCGGGGTCGCGATCAATTCGGCCGACAAGGTCTGGGACGACACCGGGGCCTTGGCCGACCCCGGGGTGCGCGGACAGCTCGAGCTGCTGGCCACGCAGGTGCTCACCAGCGCCAGGGCGATCGGCGGGCCGGCATGAGCGGGATGGACCCGAAGGCAGCCGAGCAAGCCCACAAAGAGTCTCCGGGCGTGTTCGACGAGCGCAGGACGAGAGGCTCGGGTCCGGCGGTGACGGAGTCCGAGCATCGCCGGCCCGCCGTAGGTCCCGGCCGCGACACCCCGAGCGATTACCTGCATCGCACGATCGTCGTGGACGGGTTGCGCACGCATTTCCTGGAAGCGGGTGCCGGTGAGCCGGTCGTTCTGTTGCACGGCGGGGAATTCGGGGCGAGTGCCGAAATAGGCTGGGAAAACACCATCGGCGCACTCGCCCAGCGCTACCACGTATACGCCCCGGACATGCTGGGCTTCGGGGAGTCGGCCAAGGTCGTCGATTTCACCGACGGCCGGGGGATGCGTATCCGGCACATCGCGCGACTCTGTGCCCTGCTCGGTATCGAATCCGCGTTCTTCGTGGGCAATTCCATGGGCGCGGTGAACCTGCTGGCCGATACCACCGCCGAGCGGCCGGTCCTGCCGGTGCGTGCCATGGTGACCATCTGCGGCGGCGGGCAGATACAGGCCGGCGAGCATATGCGGGCACTCTACGATTTCGACGCCACCGTGCCCGCCATGCGCCGGATAGTCACCGCGCTGTTCGCCTCGCCCGCCTACCCGGCCGACGAAGCCTACATAGGCCGCCGGTTCGATTCCGCGACGGCGCCCGGCGCCTGGGAGGCGATCGCGGCCGCGCGGTTCCGGCGGCCCGGCGCGCCCCCACCGCCCGGCCCGGGCGACCGGCAGTTCGAGCGGGTCCGGGTGCCGGCCCTCGTGATCGAGGGCGGCGCCGACAAACTCCTGCCGCCCGGCTGGGCCGCCGAATTGGCGGCCCGTATCCCGGACGCGCGCTCCGCGGTCGTCAACGAGGCCGGGCACTGCCCACAACTGGAACAACCGGAAGCGGTGAACGCGCTGCTGCTGGATTTCCTGGCCCGGCATTCCGCCGGATACACGCCGGCCCCCGATTACGCGCGCAGTGGATGACCCGCGGTTTCGCGGGCCCACCGGGGGACCACGGAAAGTCGTTACGAGAGGAATGCAGCGCAATGGGCAACGAGTTGGCGGGCAAGGTCGCGGTGGTGACCGGTGCCGCGACCGGACTGGGCAGCGCCATGGCCGAGCGGTTCGCGTTCGAGGGCGCGCACGTGGTGGTGGGTGATATCGATGCCGACCGCGGCGCCGCCGTGGCCCGGCGCTGTGGCGCGGACGCTGTGTTCCGGACCACCGATGTCGCCGACCCCGAGCAGATCGCCGATCTCGCCGACCTCGCCGTGCAGCGATTCGGCGGCCTGCACATCATGTGCAACAACGCCGGTATCTCCGGGAAGATGCACCGCAGCATCCTGGACGATGATTTCGCCGATTTCCACCGGGTGATGTCGGTCAATGTGCTCGGGGTGATGGCGGGAACTCGGCTGGCCGCGCGGCATATGTCCGAGCACGGCGGCGGCTCGATCATCAATCTCTCCTCGGTGGGCGGGGTGCAGGCCGGTGGCGGGGTGATGGCCTACCGCGCCTCCAAGGCGGCGGTCATCCATTTCACGAAATCCGCGGCGATCGAGCTGGCGCAGTACGACATCCGGGTCAACTGCATCGCCCCCGGCAATATCCCCACCGACCTGCTCGCCAAGGCGTCCACCACCATGTCGCCGGAGAAGGCCGAGCGGATGACACGGGCCATGCGGGAAATGATGAATCAGGACCGCCCGCTGCCGCGCGAGGGCACCCCCGAGGACGTCGCCGAAGCGGCCGTCTATTTCGCCGGCGACCGCTCCCGCTATCTCACCGGCACCGTGCTGACCGTCGACGGTGGTACCACCGCCGGCAAACCGCTGCGCGCCCGTAGATCCGATCCGGCGGCCAACGGAACCGCTGCCGCCCCCGCCGGAACGTCGTGAGCCGGCCGGGTCCTCACCACCAGGGAGAAAACGTCGTGAAAGTGACTGTCGAACAAGGGAAATGCATTGCCGCCGGGCATTGCGTGATGGCGGCCGACGCGGTGTTCGATCAGCGCGAGGACGACGGCATCGTCGTGCTGCTGGACGAGAACCCGCCCGACGAGCTCGCCGACGAGGTGCGCGAGGCCGCCGCCGTGTGCCCCGCCATGGCCATCCACGTCCACGAGGAGTAGCAGTGTCGAATTCATCCGGGTCGCAGACCCCGACCCACGCTTCCGATACCGGGCAGGTCCTGTCCTATCCGCTGGACCGCGCTCCCGGCTGCCCGTTCGCGCCGCCGCCGGAGGTGCTCGGGCTGATCACCGAGCGCCCGCTGAGCCGGGTCCGCATCTGGGACGGCAGTACGCCGTGGCTCGTCACCGGATACGCCGAACTCAAAACCTTGATGTCCGATCCTCGGATCAGCGTCGACGATTCCCGGCCGCACTTCCCCCATTGGAACGAAGGCATGCTGGAGCTGGTCAACCACCGGGCCAAATCGGTCTTCAACACCGACGGCGAGGAGCACAGCCGGTTCCGCCGGATGATGACCAAACCGTTCACCGTCAAACGCGTCGACGCGCTGCGCCCGGCCATCCAGAAGATCACCGACGACCATATCGACACCATTCTGGCCGGTCCGCAACCCGCCGACCTGGTGGAGGCGCTGGCGCTCCCGGTGCCGTCCCTGGTGATCAGCGAAATGCTGGGCGTGCCCTACGAGGACCACGAATTCTTCCAGCAGCACGCCACGACCGGAGTCTCCCGCTACGCCACCAAGGAGGAGTCGGCGAAGGGCCGGGTCGGCCTGGCCCGGTACCTGATCGACCTGATCAAGGCCAAGATGGAGAATCCGGCCGAGGATATGGTCACCGAGCTCGCCGAACGCGTCACCGCGGGCGAGATCTCCATGAAGGAAGCCGCCCAGATCGGGACCGGCGTACTCATCGCCGGGCACGAGACCAGCGCGAACATGATCTCCCTGGGCACCCTCGCCCTGCTCGAGCATCCCGAGCAGCTCGCCCTGCTGCGCGATACCGACGATCCGAAGGTCGTCGCGAACGCGGTCGAGGAGCTGCTGCGCTATCTGAGCATCATCCAGAACGGTCAGCGCCGGGTCGCGCTCGACGATATCGAGATCGGCGGGCACACGATCAAGGCGGGTGAGGGCGTGATCATCGACCTCGCCCCCGCCAACTGGGATCCGAACCAGTTCCCGGAGCCGGACAAACTCGATCTCACCCGGCCCGCCCGGCTACACGTCGGTTTCGGCTTCGGACCGCATCAGTGCGTGGGCCAGCAGCTGGCCCGGGTGGAACTGCAGATCGTCTTCAAAACGCTGCTGCGCCGTATTCCGACCATGCGCCTGGCCATTCCGCTCGACGACGTCGAATTCAAACACGACAAGCTCGCCTACGGCGTGTACCGCCTACCCGTGACGTGGTGACCACGCCGAATACCTTCCGGAGAGGAGACGCCCGGTGACGACCAGCGCGCCCAGCGACGTCTATTACGACCCCTACGATGTCGAGCTCAACGCCGACCCGTATCCCATGTTCAAGCGGCTCCGCGAAGAGAGACCGCTCTACTACAACGAAACCCACGACTTCTTCGCGCTGAGCCGTTTCGCCGATGTGAATGCCGCGCTGATCGACAAGGACACCTTCAGTTCGGCACGCGGCGCGATCATCGAGCTCATCAAAGCGAATATCGAGATCCCGCCGGGCGTGCTGATCTTCGAGGATCCGCCCGTGCACACCATGCACCGCAAACTGCTCTCGCGCATGTTCACCCCGCGCAAGATCTCCGCGCTGGAGGAGAAGGTGCGCGAGTTCTGTCGGCGCAGCCTCGATCCGCTCGTCGGCACCGGCCGTATCGATTTCATCGCCGACCTGGGCGCCCAGATGCCCATGCGGACCATCGGCATGTTGCTCGGTATTCCCGAGGAGGACCAGGAAGCGGTCCGGGATTTCGCCAATGACCAGATGCGTACCGAAGAGGGCAAGCCGATGCAGGTCTCGGCGGAGAGCCTGGCCAGCGGTGAACTCTTCGAGAAGTACGTCGACTGGCGGGCCGAGAACCCGTCCGACGACATCATCTCCGAACTGCTCAACGTCGAATTCGAGGACGAGACCGGCACGCTGCGCCATCTGACCCGCGCCGAGGTGCTCACCTACATCAATGTCGTGTCCGGGGCCGGTAACGAGACCACCACCCGGCTGATCGGCTGGGCGGGCAAGGTCTTCTCCGAACATCCCGACCAGCGCCGCGAACTCGTCGAGAACCCGTCGCTCATCCCCGCCGCCATCGAGGAACTGCTGCGCTACGAACCTCCCGCGCCGCATGTGGCCCGTTATGTGACCCGGGATATCGACTTCCACGGCACGACGGTGCCCGCGGGCAGCGCCATGATGATGCTGATCGGCGCCGCCAACCGCGACCACCGGCAATTCGCCCCCGACGGCGACGTGTTCGATATCCACCGGGAGGCCAAACCGCACCTCGCCTTCAGCGTGGGCACTCATTTCTGCATGGGTTCGGCACTGGCCCGGCTGGAGGGCCGGATCGCGCTGGAGGAAATCCTGAAGCGGTTCCCGGAGTGGGAGGCCGACGCGACCAACGCCACACTCTCACCCACCTCCACGGTGCGCGGCTGGGAGAGTATGCCGGCCACGTTCTGAGGGGGCCGACGGCCGGGGCGGCGTGATAGAAGGACTATTCCGCCCGGCCGTCGACTCGCCATCGGTTGCCCGGCCGTTCGACCCCCACGAACTCGGAGCGATACAGCGGACCACTCGGCTCCGCCACCAGCGTGGGGTTCCTGTAGATCTCGGCAGTGTGCTTCCACGCCGTCAGGTCCCCGAGAAGCGGAAGGTAATGCCCGGTATCCGCACCGGCGAGCAGATCGCCGAGGAGTTCTTCGATCGCTTCGGGACGATGTTCGGAGGGGAGCCAGCGTAGCTCTTCGACCAGGGCGTCCTCGGCACAGTGGCCACCCAGGCGTGCTGGTCCCGAAGTCAGCTGGTCGGCGGCCCGGCGACGGCGCCCCGGACGGTTGCCGTCGTCTCCGAGGTCTTGTCCGGCGTGGCGTCGGCAGTGACCTCGCAACCCCCGCGCCGGGTGAACGGTTCGGTGAGTTGGGCGAGATAGCCGACGGGGTGATCCGGCTTTGCGGCCATGTCCAGATCGGCACCGCTGAACCTGCGGCCGGGATCGTGGCTATAGGTGTCCAGCAGGTGGTCCCAAAGCAGGGTGGACAGCCCGAAGTTGACATCGCCGAGCCCCGCCCACTTCAGGTGGTGGAAGCGATGGCCCGCGTTGAGCGCGAGTATGTGGGTCAACGGGCCGACACTCAGCACCTGAATGGCGAACGGCGAGTGCGTGGGCCGGATTCCGTCGCCGGGGACGAGGGCCAGTGCGGCGACGGCCTCGAAGGGCAGGCCGTGCAGCCGGGTGAGCGCGGCGCGCCCGGCCCTCTACGCTGGGCTGATGTTTTTCATCTTCGGTTTCGGCACCAAGCGGCGGAACCTCGGCCCCGGCGGCACCCGGACGTGCCCACGCTGTCACAACACGACGCAGTGGTTGCGGGTGCGGGAGTTCAAGCAGTTCACGGTGTTCTTCGTGCCGGTCGCGCGCTGGAAGCGCCGCTCACTCGAGGTGTGCGGTATCTGCGGCACCGCGGTCGAAGCCTGAGCGGCGGCGCCGGCCCCGTTCGCCGGCGCGACGCCGTAAGGACGAGCTCCGGCCGGCTCTCGCCCGTCCCCGGCTCAGTCGAGGAACATATCCGGGATCGGGTTCGTGCCGCCGCCGTATTCCGCGAGATCGGTCCGGCCCGATTCGATGAGGGCGGCCGCGTCGATATAGCAGTTGCCGGTGTTGTACCGGGCTTCTCGCGAGAGGATCTCGGCGGCGGCATCGCCCATGATCCGCGGATCACGGGACCGTTCCAGCAGATCCGTGCCGTCGGGCAGGTTCGCCACCGCCGAGGTCGCGATATAGGTCTGCGGCCACAGGCAGTTCGCCGCGATCCCGGCGTCGGCGTACTCCGCCGCCCAGCCGAGGGTCAGCAGGGTCATACCGTATTTCGAGAGCGTGTAGGAGGGGTGGGCGCCGAGCCAGCGGGGGCTGGTGTTCAGCGGCGGCGCGACGGTCAGGATATGCGGGTTCGGAGCCTGCCGCAGGTGGGGTAGGCAGGCGCGGGTCAGCAGGAAGGTGCCGCGCAGGTTGATCTGCTGCATCAGGTCGAACTTCTTGGCCGCGAGGCGCTCGGTGGGTTCGGTGGCGATGGCGCTGGCATTGTTCACGCAGTAGTCGATGCGACCGAACCGTTCGAGCGCGGTCTCGACGACCCGCGCGACATCCTCCTCCACCCGCACATCACCGGCCACCGCGGCCGCTTTCCCACTGGCCGCCTCGATCTCGGTGACGGCTGTGTGCACGGTACCCGGCAGCTTCGGATGCGGTTCGGCCGTTTTGGCCAGCAGCACCACGTTCGCGCCGCGGCGGGCGGCCGAGAGTGCGATGGCCAGGCCGATGCCCCGGCTGGCTCCGGATATCACCAGGGTTCGGTCGGTGAAGATCTGCTGTTCGGTCGGCATGTCACTCCTGGTCGATTACGCGTTCGCGCGAAGCGGTATTGGCATTCTCATTTTCTGCAAGTATCGTATTCAACGATGAACGACGCAGTCCATACCTCCTCGGGTATCCCGCTCGACCCGGTCTACGGACCGGACGACCGGCGTACCGAACCGCCTGCGCCCGGCGCGTTTCCGTTCACCCGGGGCAACTACGCCACCGGATACCGGGGACGGCTGTGGACCTTCCGGCAGTACTCGGGATTCGGCACCGCCGAAGAGTCCAACCGGCGCTATCGCTATCTGCTCGGCCAGGGCGGCACCGGCCTGTCGGTCGCCCTCGACCTGCCCACACAATGCGGTTACGACTCCGACGATCCCGACGTGGGGGAGGAGGTCGGCCGGGTCGGCGTCGCGGTCGACACCTTGGCCGACGCCGAGATCCTGTTCGACGGCATCCCCCTGGACAAGATCAGCACCAGCTTCACCATCAACGGCACGGCCGCGATCCTGCTCGCCTTCTACGTCGCCGCGGCGGAGAAGAAGGGCGTCCCCCGGGAGCAGCTCACCGGCACCATCCAGAACGACATCCTGAAGGAATACGCCTCACGCGGCACCTGGATCTGGCCCCCGCAGCCCTCGCTGCGGCTCATCGCCGACACCATCGAGTTCTGCGCCGCCGAGGTCCCGCGATTCAATGCCATCTCGGTGGCCGGCGCGCATTTCCGAGATGCCGGCGCGACCGCGGTGCAGGAGATGGCGTTCACCCTCGCCGACGGTGTCACCTACTGCGATACCGTCGTCGAACGCGGCCGGATGAGTATCGAGAAGTTCGCCCCGCAGATCTCGTTCTTCTTCTACACCCACGGCGATTTCTTCGAGGAGATCGCCAAATATCGGGCGGGGCGCCGCCGCTGGGCGACCATTGTGCGCGAACGCTACGGCGCCACAACGGATAAAGCGTCGATGTTCCGCTTCGGCTGTGTGGCCGGTGGCGCTTCCCTCTACGCCCCGCAGGCACAGAACAATCTGGTCCGCGTCGCCTACGAGGCGATGGCCGCGGTTCTCGGCGGCGTGCAGTCGATGTTCACCGCCGCCTGGGACGAACCGTTCGCCCTGCCCAGCGAGGAATCGGCGACCATGGCGTTGCGCACCCAGCAGATCCTTGCCTACGAAACCGGGGTCACCCGGGTGGCCGATCCACTGGGCGGCTCCTATTTCGTGGAAGCGCTCACCGACAAGACCGAGGCGGCCATCCAGGAGATCATGACCGACCTGGAGAACCGGGGCGGCATGGTCCGGGCGATAGAGGACGGATACCTGCAGGGTCTGATCGCCGACGAGGCCTACAAACTGCACCAGGACATCGAATCCGGCGCGAAACCGGTGGTCGGGGTGAACAAATTCGTCTCCGATGAGCCGGCCCCCGAGATCTCCACCTACGAATTGGATTCCGACGGCCGCGAAACCCAGTTGAAACGGCTGGCCAAGGTGAAGGCCGAACGCGACACCGCCGCCGTCCGCGAGGCCCTGGCGGCGCTGTCACGCGGCGCCGAAGGAGACGGCAACCTCATGCACCGCTTGATCGACTGCGCGAACGCCTACTGCACGGTGGGCGAGATGACCACCGCCCTGAAATCGGTCTGGGGCGAATTCCAGCAGCCGGTGGTGTTCTGATGACCGCGCGGGTACTGGTCGCCAAACCCGGTCTCGACGGCCATGATCGCGGTGCCAAGATCGTCGCCCGCACCCTGCGCGACGCCGGATTCGAGGTGGTCTATACCGGGATCCGGCAGCGGATCGAGGACATCGTGTCCATCGCCGTCCAGGAGGACGTGGCGGTGGTGGGCCTGAGCATCCTGTCCGGTGCGCACGTCGCCCTGACCCAGCGCGTGGTCGACGCGCTGCGCGCGGCCGACGCCGCCGATATCGCGGTCGTGGTCGGCGGCACCATCCCGCAGGGCGATATCGAGAAACTACGGGCCGCCGGCGCCGCCGCGGTGTTCCCGACCGGCACTCCGCTGGACGTACTCGTCTCCGAGATGCGGGCGCTCACCGGAACTCCGGCGCCGCCCTCACCCTGACTCCCGGACGCCGCGTCGTCCGGGCCCGGGCCGCCGCCGTGACGGTGGGCGGCGGCTCCACCCGAATCATGAGAGTGGAGGAATCGTGCGGATCGGCGTGATGATCGGACCCGAGCGCGGCGACACCGCGCGCAAGGCCGCCCGGATGATCGACGACATCGAATGGGCCGAGGCGGCCGGTATGGACACCGCCTGGATTCCCCAGATTCCCACGGATTTCGACGCACTGGTCACCGTGGCACTCCTCGGTGCGGTGACCGGACGGATCGAACTCGGCACCGCGGTGGTCCCGCTCCAGGCCCAGCACCCCATCGCTCTGGCCCGCCAAGCCCTGTCCGCGCACGCGGTCGCCGGCGGCCGGCTCGCCCTCGGAGTGGGGCCGTCGCACCACTGGATCGTGCAGGACATGCTCGGCCTGCCGTACGAGAAACCGGCCGCCTACACCCGCGACTACCTCGAGGTCCTGAACCCCGCCCTGAACGGCCCCGGCACCATCGAGGTGTCCAACGGCAGCTTCACCGTGCACAACCCACTCGATCTCGGTCCGGTGGCCCCCCTTCCGGTACTGGTCGCCGCGCTGGGCCCGGTCATGTTGCGTATCGCCGGCGAGCACGCCGACGGCACCATCCTGTGGATGGCCGACGAACGCGCCATCGCCGACC
Organism: Nocardia sp. NPDC050193; assembly: GCA_040674215.1. Classification (GTDB taxonomy): domain Bacteria; phylum Actinomycetota; class Actinomycetes; order Mycobacteriales; family Mycobacteriaceae; genus Nocardia. Next base: position 108,192 of record JBFARE010000025.1, read on the forward strand.
ATATCGCCCCCCGCATCACCAAAGCCGCCGCCGCCGCCGGTCGCGGGGCCCCGAGAATCATTGCCGGACTGCCCCTCTGCCTGTGTGCCTCCGGCGATATCGCCACCGCCCGTGAACGCGCCAACCGCATCCTCGGCGAAGCGGAGGTCTCCCCGAACTATCAGCGCCTGCTGGAACAGGGCGACGCCCGCGATATCGGCGATATCTGCATCGCCGGCGACGAGGACGCCATCGCCGCCGGCCTGCGCCGCTACGCCGAGGCCGGCGCCACCGACCTATCCGTCCGCCTGCTGCCCATCGGCGACACCCGCGACGAACTGATCGCCTCCAAACGGCGCACCCGGGAGATGATTGCGGAAATCGCGAAGGACCTGCGATGATGCGATACCTTCGCCTCCGCCGCGGCCTCCGCGGAGCGCATGAGCCCGCTCCGAGGGAGCTTCGATGATGCGATGCCTCCGCCTTCGCTGCGGCCTCCGCAGGCTGCATGAATCCGTTCCTCGGGAGCTTGCGGCAACGGGATGGCTTCGCCTTTTTCGCGGGCCGCATGAATCCGCTTCGAAGGAGTTGCCGTGAGTACCGGGCCGCTGGCCGGTATCCGGGTGCTCGAGGTGGGGACGATGCTGGCCGGCCCCTACGCCACCATGATGCTCGCCGATCTGGGCGCCGACGTGGTGAAACTGGAACCGCCGGGTGGCGATATCTCGCGCAAGGTCGGTGATTCCTACTTCGCCAGCCTCAACCGGGGCAAACGCAGCATCTGCCTGGATCTGACCGCCGAGGCCGGGCAGCTCCGCCTCGGTGAACTGGCCGCGGACGCCCACGCGCTGCTGGTGAACCTGAAACCCTCGGCCATCCGCAAACTCGGGCTCACTTACGAGGCGCTGCGCAGATACAACGAGCGAATCGTCTGCGTCGCGCTCACCGGCTTCGGTCTGGACAACGGTGACGACCCCGCCTTCGACTATGTCGTCCAGGCGGCCACCGGCGTCGCCGCGCTCACCGGCGATCCCGCCGGACCGCCCACGCTGCCCGGGTATTCCTCCGCCGACAATTCCACCGGCCTGACCGCCGCGCTGGGGTTGCTCGCCCAGATCGTTTCAGGCCGGGGCGGGCAGATCGATGTCTCGTTGCGCGATGTGATGTTGTCCCAGCTGAACTATCACGCGGCCGCCTACCTGGACAACGGTGTGGAACCCCAGCGTCGCCCGTTCGGCGCCCACTCGTATTACGTCCCCGCCCAGCTCTTCCCGACCGCCCAGGGGTATCTCGCGCTGTTCATCACCCACGACGGGTTCTGGAAGCTCTTCGCGGACGAGGCCGGGCTGGCCGGGTTCGAGACCATGGCCGAACGGGTGAGCAGCCGGGAATCCGTTCTCGGCATGGTGACCGCCGTCCTGGCCACCGATACCGCGGCGTCCTGGGAGGCGCGGTTGCGGCCGCTCGGCGTCCCCGCCGCGGCGGTGCGTACGCTACCGGAGGCGCTGGAGGCGACCCCGGATATGGTCGTGCGAGCCGGGAAACACCGGCTCGTCGGCTCGTCGATACACGTGGCGGGGTGGATCCCGGACTACCGCCCGCCACCCGGCTTGGGCGAACACGACACCACCGCCGGCGACAGCACGGCCGCGTAGCCGGACCCCGCCGGGTGCTACACCGTCTCGGCTGCGCGTCCCGCCACGGCGCCGAATTGTATGGTCTGCGGGCTGCCGCCGGTGAGTGTGGCAGGCATCATTTCCAGCACTGGTGCGTGGGCGTGGCCGTCGGTACGGATTGCCGTGTTCCAGGTCGCACCGGCGCGCCGACACCGGGTCGCTGTAGGGGGCTCGTCAGGGGACACCCGGCAGGCGGATCTGTGCGACCAGGGCGCGATGGTCGGCGCCGGGTAGTCCGACGGTTTCCACCGCGACCGCGCGAGCGTCCGCGAGAACGATGTGGTCGATACCGACCACCGGGGGCCACCATTTATCGGTCGGATAGGTTACGAGATGTCCGGCGGCCGCCTGTTCGGCGGCGTCGTGGAAACGCCCCGATGCCAGCGCGCGGAATTGCGAATGGTCGTGGGTTGCGTTGAAGTCCCCACCGGCGATCACCGGCCGGTCCGTCGGCGATCGGTCGAGAATGTCGCACAGCCGGGACAACTCGTCGGCCCAGACCTGTGTGCCGTAAACCGGCGGCACCGGATGGAACGCGTACACCGTGACCGGTCCGACGCCGGGGATACCCGCCGTCGCCGCGAGCTGGTTCAGGACGAAGCCGTCGTATTCGACGGTTTCCGACAGCGGGTAGGCGCTCCAGATCCCCGTGCCGGCCGCGGTCCGGCCGGGTGAGAGGTAGCGGTACGGCAACAACTGGTCGAGACCGGCCCGGCCGAGGTCCTCGACCGCCGCCGGCGTGAGTTCGTTGACGGTGAGCACACCGACCTTCCGGTCCCGCACCTGCTGGATGAGGGCCCGGGGGTCGGCTCCGTCGAACAGGAGATTGGCCTGCATCACTGTCAACTCGGGGCCGTCGCCGGCACCCGAGTGGCCGAGATACAGCGGAACCTGGGTCCATGCCGCGGCGGTGGCGACGAGAGCCGCTACCGCCGCGCCGCGCCACTGCCGCACGGCCACCCACACAGCCAGGGCGACCGGTGCGGAAACCATCAGGTACGGCGCAATCGAAGCGCTCAAGACCAGCGGTTGCGCCGACGAGCGACTGAAGTGCAATCCGACCCCGGCAGCTCCTGCCAGCGTCGCGACCCAGGTGAGAGCATGGATACCGGTGCGGACCGACTTCGACATCACGGGTGACAGACAAACACACCTACCCGCACGGGCGACAAGTCCGAGTTGCTGTACCGCCGGGGTGTGGACTTCGCTTCGGCAGCTCGTCTACCGGGATCCAAACCCTTCCGCTGTGGAGTGGAGTGATGGCGAAGTCATTGCGGGAGGGCCCTCGTTTTCAGCGCTGGTGGGTGCAGGTGGCCGCCGGTATCGTTGCCGTGTTCAGGGCTGCCTCGCGCGCCTCGAACGGGAATGGGGACTATTCGAACGAGGTGAGAAGAGATGAACGGACTCCGGGCCGTCGTACTGATCGCGGCCACCGTGGCCACCGGACTGATGGCGGGAGTGTTCGGCATCTACGCGGTGGCGATCATGCCCGGCCTGCGGACGACCGACGACCGCACCTTCATCGGCGCGTACCAGGCGATCGACCGCGCGATCATCAATCCGCTGTTCCTGGCCACCTTCCTGGGTGCTTTGATCCTCTCGATCGCGGCCGCGCTGCTGAATCTCGGCGGCGACAGCCGGTCGGTGCTGTCCTGGGTGGCGGCCGCGGCAGTGCTCTATCTGGTGGCGGTGGTGATCACCTTCGCCGTCCATCTGCCGCTCAACGACGCATTGAAGGCCGCGGGCGCGCCCGGCGACCTGGCCGATCCGGCAGCGGTGCGGGAAGCGTTCGCGGAGTCGCGGTGGGTGGCCTGGAATATCGTGCGCACAGTGACGAGCACGGCAGCGTTCGCTTGCCTGAGCTGGGCGCTGGTGATGTGGGGAAAGGCGCAGGCCGCAAGCTGACCGGCCCCCGCCAAAGGCCAGTTTCTGCCCGGCTGGTCATAGCTGTGCCGCTGGTACGCCGCCGGCGTCGAGCAGAGTTCATCCGAGGACCTCGGTGAACGCGGCAGCGTACCGGCCGTCGCTCGGCCGCCTCCTCATCAGGTGGCTTCGCGAAGCGAGAGCGAGGACGAAAGCGGGCTGTACAAGGAGTTGTTCAACTGAGTCCTGAGGTCGGTCTGTGGATTGATCGGGGATGCTTTCGGGAGGTTTGTGGGTGGCTGCGCGGTGGGTTGAGGGGGTGTTGTTGGGCTCGGTGGTCGCCGGGGCGATTTTGGGTGTGGCCCATTGGTTGTGGATTCCGGTGGTGGTGGTGTGCGGTTTTCTCGCCGGCTTACACGCGCGTTCGATGTGGCCTTCGGCACTGGTGTTGGTCGCCGTGGCGGCGTCGGTTGTGGTCGTGGCGTCGGTGTGGCCGTCCTCGACGTCTGCCGCCGGTGTCTTTTCGGTTGTGTTCGTGGCCGGCGGGATGGTGTCGTGGTTTTTCGGTCGGTTCTGGTTTTTGTCGCGCGCGCTGACCAGAGCGGGTTGGGACCGTGTCGCGCAGGCGCAGCGAGAGAAGGCCTTGGTTGTCGAGCAGGCACGGTTGCGGGAACGCATCCTGATCGCCCAGGACATACATGATGGGCTGGGTCACGAGCTGAGCTTGATAGCGCTGTCTGCCGGCGGGCTGCAAATGGCGGATGGTCTTGCTGCAGAGCATCGAGATTCTGCTCGACGGATCAGGGAGCGCGCCGCGGAAGCGGTGGATCATCTCGGTGAGGTGATCGGGGTCTTGCGGGCTCGTCCCGGTGAGTCCGCGCCGCAGGACATCACCGATCTGGTCGAGCGTGCCCGTACTGCGGGTCTTCGGGTCGAGTGCGACATCACGGGAGCGTCCGCAGGAGTTTCTCCGCTGGTCGAACATGCTGTGTTCCGCATTGTGCAAGAGGGTCTGACCAACGTGGCCAAGCATGCTTCGGCTTCATCGGTGCGTGTGATGATCGGTTACCGCGATACGGAAACCGAGGTGTCGGTGATCAACGGGCCGATCTCGGCTTCTGCGCAGACCCAGGCCGGAATCGGCTCCGGCCTTGCGGGCTTGGCGGAGCGGGCTCGTCTGGCCGGCGGGACACTGGCTCACCGCCGCTACGGCGACGAGTTCGTTGTTCATGCGCGGTTTGCGAACCGCGCCGACGGTATCCTCGGTAACGGCGGGTCGGCCCCGGAAGCCGAATTCGACGTTCAGCTCGTCGAGCAGCAGCACCGCGACCGGAATCGCCTGCGGCGCGTCGCGGTAGCCGCGGTCGTGGTTCCCTTGGTCACCGGTGCGCTGCTCACCGGGGGATTGCGAGTATGGGAGGCGATGGCCTTGCGGTCGTCAGTATTGGACCGGACAAATCTCGACGAACTCGAAGTCGGAGCGCACCGCGGTGAAGTGGTGCAGTTCCTTCCCCCACGGCAACTGGACGCACCTCTGGGCAGCCGGCCCGTCCCGGGCACTGCTTGCGAGTACTACGCGATCACAGCGAATCCGTTCGACGATCGCTCAGGTGATGCCTACCGCCTGTGCTTTCGGTCCGGCGAGGACACTTTGGTCGGCATCGACGTGGTCGCCGAGGAGCAGACCCGGTGACGAAGGTCCTGATCGCCGACGACGAACCGCTGATCCGAGCCGGGGTCCGTGCCATATTGAGTACCGATCCGCAGATCACCGTCGTGGCCGAAGCCGCCGACGGTCGTGAGGCTGTCGACGCGGTGCGGCGGCACCGACCCGATATCGCTGTTCTCGACATCCAGATGCCAGGTCTGGACGGTATCACCGCCGCAGGCCGGATCCGGCGGATCGCACCGGCCACCGGCTTGATCATTCTCACCACTTTCGGTGAGGACGACTACATACTGCAGGCATTGAGCGGCGGGGTCGCCGGATTCCTCACCAAATCCGGCGACCCGGGCGAACTCATCGCCGGCGTGCACGCCGTGGCCGCCGGCGCCGCCTATCTGTCACCGAAGGTTGCCGCGCGAGTCGTTGCCCACCTGGCGAACTCCGGGCCGCAGTCGGTGGCCGACAGCCGGGCGAGCGCCCGCACCCGGGTCGAAGCGCTCACCGTGCGGGAGCGACAAGTCTTGGCCCTGCTCGGTGCCGGTCTGACCAACGGGCAGATCGCGCGCCGGTTGACCGTGGTGGAGGGGACGATCAAAGCTCATGTGAGTTCGATCCTGGCCACGCTCGGCGTCGATAACCGTGCGGCCGCTGCGGTCGTGGCCTACGAGGCCGGTATCGCCGAGTCGGATACCGCTTCGCGCAACCGGCTCCGCTGATCTCACCACAGCCAGCAGCGCACCGACCGTGCAGGCACCGACTACACAGCCCGCGAGCACATCGTGCGGGTAGTGGACCCCCGCCGCCACCCGCGATACCACCGCCACGACCATCAACGCCGCCACCGGAACAGCCAACCTGCGCCGCATGACCACCAGTCCCACAGCCAGGCCCGCTGCGAGAGTTGCGTGATTGCTGGGAAAAGACCAATCGCCGGCCGGCGGGCAAGAGACGACCTCGACCGCCGAACTCACCGCGCGGCAGGGTCGTTCCTCATCCACCACCAACTTCGCAGCCTCGCTGATCACATATGCCACGACCGTGCCCAGTGCCGTCACCCCGGCCGCCACTACCAGCGACCACTGTCGGCTTCGGAAGCCCGACCACCCCGACCGCGCCCACAGCACGCCCAGAGCCAGCAGGCACGCCTCCCCGAACAACTCCACCGACCGCACCAGCGTCGGGGAGGAATCGAAGGCACCGGCCAGCCCTCGATACATCGCCACCGAAGGTCCCTCGGTGATCTCGACCGGCCCCGGCTGGCCCAAACCTCCTGGGGACAGCCACACCACAACCACGCCACCGGCCGACACCACCAGTACCGCGACAAACAACCAGCGGCCCATCTCGGCCCACACTCTGATTCGCATGGCGAATGACGTTAAGAGCGGCAGCCGCCCACCACATCGCCCGAACGACCACCCATCCGATATGACCATCGTCAGGGTTGACTACCCGAGACCCGGCATCCATAACAGGCGCTCGACACCCCCGCCGGCTGGTCCGGCGTTCTACGTCACTCGATTCCGGTACGGACTGCCACGAGACCTTCGAAGCCCGCCATGAGCCGCTCAGGGTCGAGATCGCCGAGTAAGGCGCTCTGGACAAGGAAGGCGGGCCCGATCGCGGTGAGGATCTCCGCCATCTCCGCAATCGGAGCGTCGTGAGGGATCGCACCCTGTGTGACGTAGTGGTCGAGCAGGCAGGTGAAGTGATGGCGGACGCGCCGGTGATCATCGGCCAGTCGTGCGCGGAGCGTGTCGTTGCGTTGTGCCTCGGCCCAGACCTGCACCGCTAGTCCCGGAAGATCGTTGGCAAGCGAGGACTGCAGGACCTGCAGGAAGCGTGTGAGTACCTGGCCGAGTGGCTCGAGGGGATGGTCGTCCAGCGCCGGGGCCAAGGTGCGTCCCACCTCGTCCAGGATCTCGTCGATGATCACAGATACGAGCTCGTCCTTGCTGGTGAAGTAGCCGTACACCGCTCCCGCGGACAGCCCGGACTCGGCGAACACGTCCGACATCGACGTGCCGGCGAACCCGGCGCGCGCGAAACAGCGCCGGGCGGCCCGAATGATTTCTTGGCGACGCGCCTCCCGGTAGCGCGCTGACACAGGTGGCATCGCATCTCCAACCAGAACAACGATTCTCTTTACGGCTCCCCAATCTATCTGATAAGACCATAGAGAACAATCATTCTGTTTGGAGGCAACGTGGTGTCAGAAGAGGCAGGCGGATCGGAGCCCCGCGTTCCGGGGGGCGTGGGAGCAACGGCGCTCGGCGTGACGCGGTTGCGGGCAATCGAAAGTCACCGGGTATCACCCCTGGTGGTCGATCCCTACGCTGAGCGGATCTTGGAGGCCGCGACATCGGCAGGCTCGGTATGGACCGCAAGACCGGGGTCGGTGCAACCGCGGTTCTTCCAGCTGATGTGCGATCAGGTTGCGGTCCGGACCCGGTTCATCGATGAGACAACCACCCGCGCGGTCCAGGACGGGATCGCGCAGATCGTCGTCCTGGGCTGCGGGATGGACACCCGATCGTATCGGCTGAGCTGGCCGGCGGGTGTGCATGTCTTCGATCTGGACCTGCCGGAGGTGCTCGCGTTCCGGGACGATGTTCTCGGGAGGCTTGTGGAGGCCCCGAGCCACCGCACATCGGTCGCTGCCGACCTACGGGAGGACTGGCCACGCGCCCTGGCGGCTGCTGGTTTCGATCCGGCGGTCCGGACGCTCTGGGTCGGTGAAGGGCTGCTGTATGCGCTGCCTGCCGGTGCAGCGGACGAACTCCTCGCTGAGATCACCCGGCTCTCGTGGCCGGGCAGCTCAGTCGTCGTTGACCACATCGTCGACTCGCCCGCTTTCGCGGCGGCGCGTGAGGAGATCTCGCCGGAACTGCTCGAGCTCTGGCAGGGAGGGCCGGCACAGCTGGACGCGTGGTTGTCCCGGCACGGCTGGGAGCCAGAGGTCCGCGACCTCAGAGAAGAGGCCCTGCGGTACGGCCGCGAGATTCCCGAGGAAGTCTCGGGCCGTCAGGACGAGGTATCCCGGGCGTGGCTCGCTGTCGGACAGCTGACGAGCATGAACAAAGACGCGAGGTGAGCGAATCATGAACGCCAACACGGTCGATCAGACATACGACACACCGGTCGTCATCGCCGGTGCGGGACCCGTCGGTCTCGCGCTCGCGCTGGGGCTGGCCCGCGCCGGTGTGCACAGCACGGTCATCGAGAAGAAAGCGTGGCTGGACCCGCACTCCCGCGCCACCCTGATCCTGGCCCGGACCTTGGAGATCTTCCACCAGTGGGGTGTTCTCGACCGGTTCGTCGCCGCTGGGAACGTCGTGCCGCACGTCCGGCTGCGAGAGCCCGCTACGAAGCACCAGATCCTCCACGTCAACTTCACCAAGCTCAACGACATCAGTGCCGCGGCCTATGCCCTCGCCCTCCCACAGGACCAGACCGAGCGGATCCTTCTCGACGCAGTCCGATCGACTGGACTCGTCGATGTCCGGTTCTCCTCCGAGCTCGTCGGTTTCACTCAGCTCGATGAGGGCGGGGTCGAGTTCCGGGTGCGCGACGGGCGCGGCGCCGAATCGAGCGGGACCGCGAAGTACCTCGTGGGTGCCGATGGTGCGCACAGCACAGTCCGCGAGCAGTTGGGGATCACGCTGGAGGGCAAGACCTATCCGACCCACGCACGGTTGGTCGACGTCCGAGTCTCGTCCGAGCACGACCATACCGATGAATGGCCGACGATCCTCGGTCGTCGAGGGATTGTCGTAGGCATCCGGTTCGGCAACCAGGTATGGCGGATCATCGAGCAGGTCGTGGACCCCGAGCTGGCGGGTTCGGCGCTGGAGAGCCACGTCGTGGAGATGGCGTCCGAGCTGTTCGGCGGACCTCCCGAGGAGATCCTCTGGGAAAGCACCTACCGCAAGCACGAACGCTGCGCTACGCAGTTCCGGATCGGCGACGTCCTGCTGGCCGGCGACGCGGCACATCTCAACAGCCCGGCGGGCGGGCAGGGGATGAACTCGGGTGTGCAGGACGCACACAACCTGGCCTGGAAGCTGGCCCGCTGCACCTTCGATACCGCGGTGGATCGGGACGCGCTGCTCGGCTCCTACGCTGAGGAGCGCCGATCGTTGGTGCGGCGCAGGATCCTGCCGACGACCGATGCCGCGGAACGGTTCCAGGCTGCCCGGCCCCACCGGCGGATCACCATAGTGCGAGCCCTCGACACGCTCTTCGACTTCGCGCATGCCTCGGGGGCGATGACCAATCGGTTCGCGATGCTCGACGTTCCCTACCTGGAGTCACCGATCCTGCGCAGGTCCGATGCCCGTATCGGTCAGCGACTGCCCGATGCCGTGGATTCCTACGGCAATCGCTTCTTCGACCAGTTCGACGATGGAGCGCTGCTGTGGGCCGGCGGAGACCACGAAGCACCCGCGACGCTCGGCGAGCAGCTCGACGTCCCGGTCATCAATGGCGATGTTGCCGAACTAACCCGCTTCTTCGACCGCGACCGGTACGTCGCACTGGTCCGGCCCGACCACATCGTGGCCGCCATCAAGGACCCCGGCGACGACAACGACGCCCCGTTCCACCGCGCGCTGGGGATCGTCTCTACTCCGCGTGTGGCCAAGGACCGATAGCCGGGTAGCGAGGAGCGACCCATCCGAGAGCGACAGGGCCGCGCCGACGCTCGCGAGTGTCTCCAGGCCGGGCCGGGCGATCGGGGTCCGGCAACGACCATATCCTTGAACAAAAGAGAGAAATATGAACATCATCCTCTGGATTGTGCAGGCCGTCCTCGCGATGGCATTCCTCGCCGCGGGCACTGTCAAGCTCGTACGCACCCGCACACAGCTCGTCGGCAGCAGTGCGGGGATGGCGTGGGCTGGGGACCGGTCAGAAGAAGCGATCAAAGCCATTGGCGCGCTCGAGGTGCTCGCCGCCCTCGGGTTGATCCTGCCGCCCTGGCTCGGCATCGCCACTGTACTGACACCGCTCGCCGCGACCGGGCTGCTCCTGCTCATGATCGGCGCGGTCACTGTCCACCTGCGCCGGGGTGAGAAGAGCGCCATCGGTGTCCCACTCGTGCTCGGAACACTGGCCCTCGCCGTTGCGGTCCTGCGCTTCGGCCCGTATGCGACCTGATCACTTGGAGTTGCCACAGCGCGGATCGTCGATCTAGTGCCTCGTCAAGCAACGTTGGGTAGGTAATCGGGGCGCCGGATTGTGGAGTTGACTGCGAACTCTCGTTTGGGTCGGGCGTGCTGGTTGTGCCAGCGGAGGTAGGCGCCGATCGCGGCGTCTTGTTCGGTGTGGCTGCGGTGGTCGGTGCCGTTGAGGGCGAAGTACCGCAACGCGGCGAACTCCGATTCGATCCAGTTCAACCAGGACGAATACGTCGGCAAGAACACCAGCTCCACGTTGTTGGCTGCGGCCCAGTCCCGGACCTCGGCCCGTTTGTGCGGGGAGAAGTTGTCGGCTATGACGTAGAGCTTCTCGCCGGGCCAGCGGGCCCGCAGGGTCTTGAGGAACGCCAGGAACTCGATCCATCGTTTCCGGTCCCGGATCCGGTAGTGAATACGGCCGGTGGCCAGGTCCAACGCACCGAGCAGGTGCCGCACTCCGTGGTCGCGATGGTAGGTCGCCCGCAACCGCCTGGGTTTGCGGGCGGGGAACCAGCCGCGTCCCGGGCGGGGTTGCAGGTTCAACGGTCCGAACTCGTCGACACAGATCACGCGCCCGTCTGCGGGCGGGTGGTCGTAGAGATCGAGGATGCGGTTCATCTTGGCGGTGAACTCGGGGTCGGTGCCGGTCTTCCAGGTTTTGGTGGCCTGCCACGACACGCGCTGCTCGCGCAGGATCGTGCGTAGTGTTTCGCGGCTGATGTCAGCTATTTTGCTGGTGACCAGCATGTCTCGTAGTTTCGACAGGCTCCACGTCGAGAACGGCCGGCCGAGGTCGCGGGGGCAGCACCGGGCGATGCAGGCGATGCGTTCACGCGTCGCCCGATCCACCTTGTTCGGCCTGCCCCCGCTCCATTTTGGGTCCAATGCTTCGAACCCCCGTTCGTTGAAGTCGTGGATCACTTGGCGCACACATGCTTCCGAGACTTGCATCAACCGGGCGATCGCCGGGACCGGTTGATGCTGCGCTGAGGCCATCACCACGATCGCGCGGCGGGTCCTGATCGGTTGCTTGCTCGTCTTGGTGATCTTCTGCAAGCGACGCCCCTCGTCCGGGGTCACCTCCCGCACGAATACTTCCGGTTTCCGGGCCAACGAAACCACCTCCACCGGCAGCATCGCCCTCGGCGAGCACACGATCAAACCGACACCCGGATTACAGCCGCAACCTATCTGGACGAGGCACTAGTTGACGCAGGCGAGCGCGACTCGGACAAGAGATTCGAGATGCGGTGGCGAGGTGTCGACCCATATCGGGTCTGTATGGCAGGGAGGTTCTCCGTCCCTGTCCAAGATATATCGCACAGCGGGACTTGCGGCAAGACCCGGGGCATGGCGCAGAATAACCGGCCGAAGACCAGGACCTGCGGAAAAGCTGGGGTCGTGCGGTGTGCGTGGACCGCGCGAGGGTCTGGCGAAACTCCGAACTCTCAGTGGATGGGTGACTTGTGTTCGATGTGATCATTGCCGGCGGTGGCCCGACCGGCTCGATGCTGGCCGGGGAACTGCGCTTGCACGATGTGCGTGTGCTCGTGCTGGAGAAGGAGGTGCGGCCGCCCGCGTTCGTCCGCTCGCTGGGGCTGCATGTGCGCAGTATCGAGGTGATGGATCAGCGCGGGCTGCTGGAGCGGTTTCGCGCGCGCGGCCGTAAGCACCCGCTGGGGGGTTTCTTCGCCGGTATCGCCAAGCCCTCGCCGGAAGGGCTGGACAGCGCGCATGCCTACGTACTCGGTATTCCGCAGACCGTCACCGAGCCCTTGCTGGCCGAGCACGCCGCCGAGCTCGGGGCGGAGTTCCGGCGGGGCAGCGAGGTGGCCGGGCTGGGTCAGGACGAGCACGGGGTGGAGGTCGAGCTGACCGACAGGACCCGTTTGCGCGCACGGTACCTGGTGGGCTGCGATGGTGGTCGCAGTACGGTGCGCAAACTGCTCGGTGTCGGTTTCCCCGGCGACCCTTCCTACAACGACACGCTGGTGGGCGAAATGGCGGCGACCGAGGACCCCGCCACGATCACCGCCGCCGTCGCCGAGATTCGTAAGAGCGCGTCTGAGAACTCCGGGTCACTTGCGGGTGAGTCGTCTCGATAGCGTGGCGATCATGGCGATGTAGACCATGGCTTCGTGGTGGTCGGG
>JBFARE010000026.1:0-116519 GCA_040674215.1 Nocardia sp. NPDC050193
CCGCGGCGCGGCCGATAATCCGAACAAACGACACATGGCACTCCCTGATCGGGCGTCGTCCGAGTGTGGCAAGTCGCCGGTCAGCTTACGCCGCGAGTGTATCCGGCACCGCTCCGCCATTGCGGATCAGCTCGCCGTCCTGCAGCCAGCCGTAGTTGGCGTAGAAGTGTGCGCAGATCCGCACCATGGCAAGCAGATCGTCGCTGATCCGACCGCTGAACGCGGACGGTTTCGCGCCGGGCTCCATGGACAGCACCGTTTCCTCCCACCGAGCCCATGCCACGGTCGCCCGTTCCCGTACATCTCGGTCCGGGTGGGTACCCGAGCAGCCGGTCGTAGGCGGCGACGACACGCTCGCCGCCACCGGCGCCGGCCAGGAACCGCCGCGCAAAGGCCAGCGGTCGAGGCCCAAGTGTTCGCGCAGCACTTCGAGGTCGGCGATCAGGCGGGCGGTGGTGTTGAACCGCATGTCGGTGGCAGGGTCGGCGGCATGGGGGTGTGCGGCCGCAGCCTCTCTCGGTCGGCGACAGCGGATATGTAATCGACGGCCTGGTATCCCACCTGGTGTTCGCGCCAGCCGTACTCACGGTGCTCGCCATCGCCGCACTACTCTACGGGCTCTTCCCACAAGCCATCGGGGGCCGCCTGGGCCCTGTTGCGAGGGAGACCCACCACCTCGAGTACGTCGCCCATATCAGGGCGGTACCCCGCGAGGATCGACGGGAATTGGCGTCATCAGCCTCGGCCGGTTCGCTCAGAGGTGAGAGTCGGCCCTGCCGAGTCGGGTGACCACACCTCGGTCCCCGTCCACGCGCACACGGTCACCGGTTTCCAGCACCCGGGTGGCCACCAAGGTGTTGACGACACAGGGCAGACCGTATTCGCGCGCCACCACAGCGCCATGGGATACCGAGCTGCCGATATCGGTGACCAGCGCGGCGATCACGGTGAAGTACGGCGTCCACCCCACATCGGTGACCGGGGCGACCAGAATCTCACCACGCCGCACGTCCCGTGCCTCGGCGATCGACTTCGCGACCCGCACCACGCCTTCGACGGTCCCCCCGCCCGGCGGGCCGGCCGACGATCCGGTCTTCGCCGATAGCGAGCTGCGGCCGGATGATGCGGGGGGACGGCCGACCCACCGACACGTCGTCGAACTCGAGAGCGTCCTGGAACGCCAGCGCTTCCCGGCGCTTCAGCGCGCGCCCGACGAGATCGGCGATGTCTTCCGCGCCGACGACGCGGTGCAGTTCCGCCCGGTCGAAGAAGAAGACGAGATCGGCGTCGGGCAGCCGTCCCGTTTCGGCCAGCACCTCCCCCAGATGGCGATAGCCCAGTTTGAGCGCATGCGCCATGAGCGCCATCTTCGATTTCGTTTCCTCACGCCCACGCACACCGCCCTGCGCCAACCGGGCGAGACATCCGACGGTACGCGATCGGGGCACCCCGGCCTGCGTGGGCGGCGCACCATTCGCCTGATCGCCGGCGCGGCCGCGATTCGGGAGTCAGGAGCGCAGACGACGATGTCTGGATACGTGCGCCGGTTCGAACGCTTCGGCGACCCGGTGCGAAGCCGGGCCAGTACCGGCTCGGCAGTCCTCAGGGCCGCGACGTCGCGTCTGATCCGCCCGATCCTCGGGGCGATACCGGTGACTCCGCGCACGGTGCGGCCGGTACAACTCATCGAGCCGATACTCGGCCGATGGCCGGTCCGCGCCGAGGTGCGCGTCACCCGGACCCCCTCGGCGGTCTGCCGCCGACCCTGCCGCCGGCCTCGGATTCCGAATTCCTCTGCCCGGACGCCGAAGCGATGGCCGAACGGCTCGGCCGCGCGGGTGTGCGATACGAACTGCATCTATGGCATCGCCAGCTCCATGCGTTTCCCGTCATCGCGCCTCGCCTGCCCGAGAGCCGGCAGGCCATCGACACCATCGCCGCGTTCTCCACCTCCCTCGCGGCAGGCGACGCCGTGGCGTAAGCGCATCCACCGGCACCGCCGCTCGTCCGGTGCCGACCTACGGCACCACCGATGATAAGAAGGAGTTCCTCGTGTTCAGTGAGGAAGAATTCCAGGCCGCACTCGGGCGACCCCGCCTCGCGCGACCGGTCCCTACCAACCTCGCCGCCAACCGGTCGGTCCCCATCCGGGCCATCCCGGAGGACGAGTTGCAGAAGACCACCCAGCAGTGGTTCGTCGACTTCCAGGCCAAGCTCGACGATTACGACAAGCGCGGCTTCGAGGTCGGCTGGCTGATGGAATGGGCCAAGAAGTACTGGTGGAGCTGGCTGGCCCGGGATATGAGCGCAAACCGCGAGCTCTACACCGAAGATGTGCGCTACACCGACGTCACCACCTTCGGGCGGACCATCGTCGGAATCGAGGAATTCGAGAAGTACAACTTCGCGTTCTTCGACGCCATCCCCGACTGGCGCTACGACCCCATCCCCGACCAGGTCTACATCGACGTCACCCCGGACGGCCGGGTACGCACCATGATCCGCTACATCGGCAGCGGCCACTGGTCCGGCCCGCTGCGCCTGTACCCCTACGACGACTCGGCCCCGGTGATCTACGGCAACGGCCGCTTCGTCCAATGCCCCGCCGTAGACCGATACCACTTCAACGCCGACCACCTCATGGAGGAAGGCGAAACCCTCTACGACGCCTTCGACGCTCTCCAGCGTGGCGGCATCATGCCGCGCGACGACAGCTGGCAGTTCAAGTCGATCTTCGCGGCCTCCCGCATCCCCGCGCTCCTCTCGCGCCTCGGCGGAGGCAACCGGTAGCGGTGGTGCAGTGGACGGAGGGCGACGAGCATGCATAACTCCGGTCACCCGCACTCGTCGCCCTCCGTCCGGGAAATCCAGTAGGTCCGAGGGTCGGGCCAACGGTCGGCGAAGGTGATCAGGTCGCCTCGCGCACCGGACGGGGGCCATAGACGGATTCTGTAAAAGCCGCTCCCCCAATGCTTCTCGCCTAATAGGCTGGAGTGGGTTTCGTCGACGGCAGGGTGGGTGTCATGGTTCGCGGCAACGAGGAAGCGTGTAGGCAAGCTCAGATCCTCCAGTACTGGCGGTCCGTGGAGTACTTCAGCCCACCGTCCGGGATCGAGCGTCCCGGATATGGCAAGGAGACAGTAAAAGCCTCCCGGGGCCAGCAACTACCGTGGGCCGGGCAGCAGCGGTCGCCGGGGAGTAACAAGGTCTGGCGTTACACCGTCTACGCCGGGATATTCGAGGTGGAGCGGGTCCGTACGGCGCTCGGAACGATCCTCGCTCCACAGGAGCGGGAGCACGATCTGGGTGGGCGTGTCCGGGGCGATGGAGCATTGTTGAGTCTGACCCTCGACGAGAACGGCAAGCTGTTCAAGGACAGCGTGACCCTGTCGTCGTGCGCCTGGGCTGTAGGCCGGACCGTCGGCACGCCGGGACCGGATGCTGATGACTGGCTCGACGGCTTCGAGGAGGAGAAAACGCGAATCCTGCATGTCCTATTCGACATCGGCGACGGGCGGGTACGTATCGACTCGTCCGGTTCCGTCGAATCACGAGGTAGCCGAGCCGCTCGCTTGATCGCCGGTCTGGGTGCCCGTGTGGCGATCGATGCTGCAACCGGCGGCATCACCGCGATCCCGGGCCTGATCGGGTCTGCTGTGGAATCACATCTCGGTAAAAACGCTGCCACGATCGCGGAATCGATGGCGGGTTCGGTGTCCGCTGATGCTGTCAGCTCCCTGGAAGCCCGGCGGGACCGCATCGGTCAGCACCCCGACGAGAGCGAAGAAGCTTCGACCTCAGAAGATACCGGCGCATCGCCGCAGGAGGCGCTGGGCAGAAAGTCTCTCGAACTCGTCGACCTCGTCGCCCTCACCCGGTGGGTATCCGAACAGCTCGGTGTGGACGAGACATTGGAGCCGGATGATATCTGGATCAAGCCCTATCAAGTGTCCCTACGTCATGCGGACGAGGTGTCCAGCGACGAACTGATCAACAGCTTCTACGCCGAAGACTTGAATCGGGTGGCCGACGAATTGCTGTCCGGCAACGCAGGGCAGGCCGTACTGGACTACTTGGCTTCCGACCTAACCGCAGAATCTTTTCAACGGCTGGATGTACGAGAAGATCCAGCCCGGGTGCTACAGGACCTGCACCCGGCCGTCACGCCGGACGGGCGTTGGCCGGGTCGACCCGATCGGCCGCTGGTCTCGAGCCAGCAGTTCGCCATCAACAACATTATGCGCAAGCTCTCCGCGTCGGATGCCCGCGGCCTGTACGCGGTCAACGGACCGCCGGGAACCGGTAAGACCACACTGCTCAGGGACCTGATCGCGGCGATCGCCGTCCAACGCGCGGAAGTACTCGCCGGGCTCCCGGACGCTCGATCGGCCTTCCGACCCCACTTGGAAGCGGTGAAATGGCAAGATCCGGACAAGCCCCAGTATCACCGCAGGATCGTTCCGCTCATCGAGGAGCTCACCGGTTTCGAGATCGTGATCGCCTCCTCGAACAACGGTGCTGTCGAGAACATCACGCTGGAAGTGCCCACCGAGGCATCGATCGACACCGAATCGTTCCCGGACGCCGATTACCTCTCTGGTGCAGCCACCCTGCTCGCCGGCGAACCGTGCTGGGGCGCGGTTGCGGCACGACTGGGCAAGCGAACGAACCGCTCGGATTTCGTCGATCTCTTCTGGTGGGGAAAGGAACATGGACTTCACCCCACCTTGCGGGAATACATCGACGGGTCCGACTCGGCCGCCGAACGAACACGCTCCTGGCGCGAAGCCAAGCAGCGTTTCCGGGATGCTGTATCCGAAGTGGAGCGACTGAGAACCGAACGTGCGGCAGTCGCCGACCTCTACCAGATATGCTCCGGCGAGGACGCGATTCTTACCGATCTTCGTGCGGGAGCGGCCGCCTGGCGGGGCGAGTGCGGACAGCTCGAAACCCGACGAGAGGAACTGCTGAACTCGCTGGCGACGCGCAATGATGCACATTCTCGAAACCTGACAGCAGTCGCCGGCCAGCGTGCTGCACTGTCCGCCGTGGAGGTGACGGTCCGCAGCGCCGGACGACAGCTCACGCAGGCACAGGAGCGCCGCCGCCACCATGCCGAAGAACGCCCCGCCTGGTGGAAGCGGCTCTTCGTGCGAGCCGCCGAACACCAGTGGCAACGCGATCACACGACATATCAGGAAGCAGTGACGCAGGCGCAGGAGTGTATGCAGACCACCGGTTCGGAGCAGCAACAGTGCGAGATCGCGTTGAATACTGCTGTTGAGCTGGCGACGCTGACGGAGCAGCAGGTGGCCATTGCTCGGCAGCAGGTACAGGACTGCGAGCGACAGTTGCAGCGACGCGAAGCGAAAACCGCTGAAGCCGAGAACATGGTGCAAACCCGCGTCATGGAGCTGCAGCACGCGGCAGCCGAACTGGAACAGGAACGCATTCGCCGGCCGGGCCACGTCCCCGGCCCGGAGTGGGCAGCCAAACCGGAAGACCGTTCCGCAATGGAGACACGGGAACAGTCGGCACCGTGGATGGACCCGGAGTTCGCTCGAGCCCGTTCGAAAGTTCTACTTTCCGCGCTCGACCTACACCAGGCAACCCTATTCGCCGAACCCGACCTGGTCTGGCGGAACATGCGCGCCGTCACCGACATTGTCCGCGGAGATGCCCCGGCGAACCTCCCGGAAGACACACTTCTGGCCGGTTGGCAGATGCTGTTCTTCGTCGTCCCGGCCGTATCGACAACCTTCGCCTCCCTGCCGACCATGTTCACCGGACTCGGCCGGGAAAGTATCGGCTGGCTGGTTATCGACGAAGCCGGCCAGGCCACACCACAAGCCGCGGTCGGTGGCCTGTGGCGTAGCCGCCGGGCTGTGATCGTCGGAGATCCACGACAGCTGGAACCGGTGGTGACACTCCCAATGGCCGGCCAGAAACTCCTGGCAAACCACTTCGACGTCGATATCTGCTGGGCACCGCAGTCGACTTCTGTGCAGTCCCTGGCCGACCGGGTTACACCACTGGGCACCTGGCTACCCGGCCTCGACGAACTCGAAAACATCTGGATCGGTTCACCTCTGCGGGTGCATCGCCGCTGCGATCAACTGATGTTCGAAGTCAGCAACGCCATCGCCTACGACGGAATGATGGTCAACGGCGTCAACGGCCGCACCACGTTCCCACTCGCCCGCAACAACCTCTGGATCGACATCCCGGCCCGCGCAGACGGTCGAAAATGGCACCCAGAGGAGGGCAAACAGCTGGTATCAGTGTTGGAGAAGCTCCATACCCGGATATGGGAATCGATGATCGAAGACCTGGCCTGCATCCGAGAAGAATCGACTGACCACGACGCACTACCCGCCTGGGCACAGGACCCGCAGCAACAGCAAGCCGAAGCCCGGCGCCGTCTCGCCGACTCGATATTCATAGTCAGCCCCTTCCGCGAAGTTGTCACAGAAACCTCCCGCTACCTCCGGAAAAACAACTTCACCATCCCACCCTCCCGCTGCGGCACCATCCACACCACCCAGGGCAAAGAAGCCGACATCGTCATCATGATCCTGGGCACCGCCACCGACCAGCGCCGCGCCCGCTCCTGGGCCGCCGCCACCCCGAACCTCCTCAACGTAGCGATCACCCGCGCCCGCCGCTGCCTTATAGTGATCGGCGACTACAAGAACTGGTCCAACCTCCGAAATTTCGCCGAACTGGCCGGACACGACGGCGGGCTACTACAGCGGTGGAGCCCCGCAGCAGGACCGGATGTAGAAGGCACCTCGGGAGCCGGCGCCGCCCAGTGAAATCGGTCGGTAAAAAGCCGGGCGACTTCGAGTACCAACCCCGAACCCGAGGCCATAGTCGACGCCCGTTCCGGCCCGGCCCAGCGCTTTGGAAGACGAAATGGTGATGCTGCTCGGATCCTACCCGAAAAGGGCCACCCGAGCCGGACCAGGGCAGGGGTCGACAGTCGACGTTTGGCGCGACGGTCATCGTCGTCACCTTTCCGGCTGCAATCGCGGCCGCGATCCGGCAGCCGCGCCCGGCCCGACCCGCACAGCCGCGGACACGCCGGACAAGGGGTCGGAAGAATCGGTGAAACCGCCTCGCCGAGCAGGCTTCCGACGACCAGGGCACCCACTCCGACAACCTTCCCGGCGGGTGGTCCGATAGATCACCGGAGACCTTATCGAATATGAATTTCGTTAGCCACGGAAAGGAAGCGGCGGTGAAGACCGCCTTCGTCGGCAAGGGCGGCAGCGGCAAGACCACCCTGTCCGCACTGTTCATCCGTCAACTCGCCGCGCTCGGAAAGCCGGTTCTGGCGATCGACGCCGACATCAACCAGCATCTGGCGACAGCACTGGGCGCCACCGAGGAAGAATCGGCAGCGCTGCCCACCCTCGCCGACCACCTACCTTCGATCAAGAAGTATCTGCGCGGCACCAATCCACGCATCTCCTCGACCGAGGAGATGATCAAGACGACTCCGCCGGGCAGCGGGTCACGACTGCTCGGCATGACACAGGACAACCCGATCTATTCCGCCTGCGCGCGAGAGGTAGGCGGCGCACAACCGATGGTGACCGGCCGGTTCTCCGACGCTAGGGCGAATCCGCGCGCCCGGGTATACCGTCCGCGTCCCGGAAAGCGTGTCGACGACCGAGCCGCGAGCCATCGGCGAGCGCCAGGCGACGAGTTGATCGGGCCGGACGAGTGTCGCACCATCCGGTCCGTAAACCAGGATGCCCTCGCCCCCAACCGGCCGACCCCCGCACGTGATCGAGCAGCGTCGCCGCCGAGTCGGTGCAGGACGTGGTCACCACCCGGGCCACAACGTTCTTCTAGATGCATTCGGACCGGGTTTCTCAGCGGAGTACCTATCGGACCGTTGACGTCTTCTCTATCGAAGCCGAAGTCCAGTCGGGCTCGGCGGGCCGGCCGGGCTCCCCGCTGTCCCGCGGAGCGGATTCGGCTTCTCCGTCGGCACCGAACGCCAGCCCGCGGGCGTGCGCCCGGCGTTCGAAGAGCCGGAACAGCGGTGTGGTCGCGAGGGTCGTGGCGAAGGCCATCACCGCCAGCACCGTGTAGAGCGAGGCGGTGATGATCCCGTGTGTGAACCCGGCGGTGAGCAGGACCAGCTCGGTCAGGCCACGGGCATTGGCGAAGGCGCCGAGCGCTCCTGCTTCGTGCCAGCTCATGCCCTGGTATCGCGCGGCGAGCGTCACCGCACCGAACTTTCCGCCGAAGGAGAGCACCAGCACCACCGCTGCGACCAGCAGCGCGGTCGGTACCAGGAGCAGGCCGAGGTCGGTCTGTAGGCCGGCGAAGACGAAGAAGGCGGGAAGCAGCAGGCCCGAGACCAAGGGTTCGGTGCGAGTGTGGATCATGGTCAGGAGCTGTCCACGCGGCATGGCGACTCCGGCGACGAAGGCGCCGAAGACCGCGTGTATACCGATGAGGTCGGTGAGCCAGGCGCAGCCCAGCACGACCACGAGCACGGCGAGCAGCGCGGAATGCGGAAGCGCCGCCGCCTGATCGGACACGGCCCACCGATCCAGCCGGGTCAGCAGCCGGCGGCCGATGGTCAGCATGAATCCGACGAAAACCACGGTGCCGGCAACCGCCCCGGCCGCCCCGGCCATACTGCCCGCACTGCCGGCAACCACGATGGCGAGCGCGATCCAGGCCACCACATCATCGGTCGCCGCGCAGGCCAGCGCCATGGTCCCGAGCCGGGTGTGGCCGAGCCCGCATTCGGTGATCATCCAGGCCAGCATCGGGAAGGCGGTGATCGCGACCGCAGCGGCGACGAACAGGACGGCCTGCCAGCGGGCGACGCCATCGGAGAACCAGCCGTCCTGCCCGGCCAGCACCCAGCCGACTACGCCGCCGAGCAGCATCGGTACCACCAGCCCGGCGGCCGCGGTCACTCCCGCCACCCGGAAGTGCGCGGCGAAGATCTCGGTACGGAAGGCCGCGCCCACCAGGAACATGTACAGGACCAGTCCCAGCTGGCCGGCGACATACAGGATGGCCAGCGACGGATGGGGCATGTTCCCGCCATCGACCGCCAGTGAGGTGGGGAACAGCCACTGCTGGGCGGCCGGCCAGAGCACACCGAAAATCGAAGGGCCGAGCAGGAATCCCGCACCCATAACGGCGACGACCCGGATCTGTCCGAGCCGGCGGAACACCGGCCAGACCAGACGGCAGACGACGAGGACAACCGCCATCTGCAGGAAGAAGTGCATCGACAGGTCGAAGAGCGAGGGCATGTCGGGCTCCGGATTACGCGATGAACCGCGGCATCGGGGCGATCCGCGATCGGCGGTGACGCCACCCCGGGGAGCCGGCACGTCGGACCGCCGATCCGCACACTACCTTAATTGACAACGATTATCATTTTACTTCAGGAGGTGCCTCGGACAGCAGGTGCAGGCGCACCAGCTCGCGCCGGCGTCTGTCTCGATCGCGTCGAGGTAGAGGCACCGACGTTTCAGGCTCTGCGGGCGGCTCGCCGCGGTTTCGTCGAGCGCCAACGGCTTCGGCTCCGCCCCGGCCCACCTTCTCCGATATCAGCCGCCGGCGAGCGCACCACGCAGGTCCGCTCGCATCTCCGGGCGGGCTCGCGCGGGCCAGATCGGCGCGGAGAGCAGGTGCAGGTACTCCGCGGACGGCGCGTACTCGATGTAATCGGTCATGCCGGACGCCTACCGGTCACCAGGATTCCGGGGTGGACCAGGTGGTAGCCGGGCTCGTCCAGCACGTAGCGCCCACCGGCGGGGTCCAGTAGGGCTTCGATGCCGGCCAGATCCTCGGCCGTGGCACCCACCTGCGAGCCGCATTCCCGCAGCGAGATCAGGTGTTCCGGCCAGACCACCGATTCCAGGTAGGCGCGCACGTCGGGATCGGTGCCGAAACCGGTGCGGGGCACCACGATCAGGTCGATATCGGCGAGCCCGGTGGCGCGCAACCAGCCGACGTGCCGGTCGTGGTGGTGCGGCCCTTCCTCGGGCAATCCCCAGCGCCGCAACGACGCGGCGCCGATCAGGCGCTCCCAGCGGGAGTATCCGGGCAGGAAGGTCGCGCGGTAATAGCCGGAGTAGAACAACCCCAGTGTCCCGCCGGGTTTCAGCAGCCCCGCCAGCCCCGCGGTGACCGCCGCCGGATCGTCGAAATTTCCGGGCCAGATCACCTCGCCCGCCCAGATCGCGTCGTAGCCGTCGCCCTCGGTGGCCAGCACATCGTGCAGGTCCACTTGGCGTACTGAAACATTTTCGGCCACAGCGCTTTCGTTGGCATACTCGCGGGCGAGCGCGACCACACCCGGCGCGAGGTCGATCGCCTCGACCCTGGCTCCCGTCGACGCCAGCGCGGGCAGTGCACCTCCGGCGCCGGTTCCCACATCGAGTACGCGGGCGCCCGCCGGAATTCCCAGCTCGGCGACCGCCGCAGCAACCAGAGGCGCCATGAATTCCCGATTGGCCAGGAGATACGTGCGAAAGGTCGGATCAAGGACGTCGGCGCTCATCGCGCACCCCGGTATGTCATGACAGAAGTCAACCATTAACGAATATCATTTTCAATAGTACGTCGAGATGGGATTCCGACGACTCAGCTGTCGAACCGTTCAGTCCACGAGCCGACGCCTCGTGGTTCGACGAGGTGGCCGCGCGACAGTCAGCGCGGCCACCTCGCCTCACGCCCGCGTGTGCGCCTCGGCCGCCTGCGGGTCGGCCATCATGCGCGGGATGAGCAGCCCCGCGATCACCGTCCCCACCGCGATCAGTGCCCCGGCGAGCAGGAACGCGGCGGAGTAGCCGTCGCTGAGCCCGGCCGGTGTCCGGTCGTCGCCGGTGACCGTCGCGGCCACCGTGGTCAGCACCGCGAGACCGAGGGCACCGCCGAGCTGACGCGAGCTGTTCAACAGGCCCGAGGCCATGCCCGCCTCTTCGGCGGCGACACCGCGCATTGCGACGGTGCCCATGACGACGAAGCTGATGCCGATGCCGACGCTGCCCACGATCGAGGGGCCCAGGATATCGGTGAGGAAGGTGCCGCCCGGCGCGCCGACGCCGAACCAGGCGATCCCGGCGGCGCCGAGGATACCGCCTGCCACCAGGGCCGCGCGGTGCCCGAACCGGTCGACGATCGGCGTGACCAGGCGCATACCGACCACCGCGCCGAGCGCGAACGGGACGAAGCAGATGCCCGCGAAGGCCGGCGAGTACTGCAGCACCGACTGCATGTGCAGCGATACAAAATAGAAGGCGGTCAGCTGGCCCGCGGTGATCATGAAACCGAAGACGTTGGCGCCGGCCACGCTGCCGTGCGCAAGCAGCCCGAGGCGCATGAGCGGTTCGCGGACCCGCAGCTCCACCGCGACGAACGCGGCCAGCAGCACGACGCCCGCGCCCAGCGTCCCGATCGTCATCGCGGACGCCCAGCCGTGCTCGTCGGTGCGCACCACGCCGAAGATCAGCAGCAGCATCGCCGCGGTGACCAGCACGGCGCCGATGACGTCGAGCCGGGGCCGCTCCTGCTCGACCGCCCCGCCGATGCCGCGCACGGCGGTGGCCAGCGCAGCGAGCACGATCGGGACATTGATCAGCAGGACCCACCGCCAGTCGGCGAAGTCGGTGAGCAGACCGCTGGCCACCACGCCGAGCGCGCCACCGAGCATGGTGGCCGCGGCCCACAGCCCGACAGCCTTGGTCCGGGCCGGACCCTCCTCGAACGTCACGGTGATCAGCGCCAGGGAGAGCGGCGAGAGCGCGGCGGCGCCCAACCCCTGCACCGACCGTGCGCCGATGAGCACCGATTCGTGCGTGGCCAGGCCACCGACCAGGCTGGCGACGCCGAACAGCAGCAGCCCCGCGATCATGGTGCGGCGGCGCCCGATCACGTCACCGAGCCGCCCGCCCAGCAGCAGGAAGCCGCCGAAGACCACGGCATAGGCGTTGACCACCCACTGCAGGGTGGTGGGCGAGAGCGCGAACTCGGCCTGAATGGCCGGGAGCGCGACATTCACCACGGACAGATCCAGGGAAACCATGAACTGCACGATGACCACGGTGGCCAGCACCGCGGTCGGTTTATTCGTTTGCGACATCTATCTCTCCAAGAGCGCCGGCCGAATTTAGTAACGTGTATTTTTTATCGGTCAGCATAGCCTTACTTCGCAACGGAAGCGCGGGCCAGGATCACAACCAGGAGTCGAAAGTCGTGGTGGTCAGGAAGTATTCGAGATCGGCCCGCCACGGCACGACCGGCCGTGCGGCCGGTTCGAGGCTCGCATAGCCGCCGCGGTAGAACAGCAGCGGCCGCTGCTGCGCGCTCGTGCTCGCGGCGAGCACCTGAACCCGGCCGACGACGATCCAGTGGTCGCCGCCGTCGGTCACGCTGCACACCGAGCACTCGATCGTGGCCAGCGCGTCGTCCAGCACCGGCAGCCCACCCGCGGACCGATGCCAGGCCGTGTCCGCGAACTTGTCCGGCACCGAGCGGTTGCCGAAGCGCGCACAGACGGGTTGCTGCGCCGCAGTCAGCACATTGACACAGAAAGTGCCGGCCGCCTCGATCGCCGCCCAGCTCCGCGACCCCTTGACCGGACAGAACAGCACCAGCGGAGGGTCGAGCGAGAGCGCGGCGAACGACTGGCACGCGAAACCGACCGGCTCCCCCGTCGGCGCGAACGCCGTGATCACCACGACCCCGGTGCCGAAGTGGCCCAGCACATTCCGGAAGCTTCCCGAAGACACTCCGACCGATGACGGCATGACAGCCCCTTCCGACGAATTTCACATAATGATAATCTTTTTCATTAGCGTAGGTCTGCGGCCCCCCGATCAGGAGATGTGCATGGATGACTTCTACTCACCCGTCGCCGAGTTCTACGACCTCGTTCCGCGCGCGCACGCCGAAGGCGAAGCGGCGCTGCGCAAGATCCTGGCGGAGGTCGATCCGGACGCAGGGACGGTCGTCGATATCGGGGCCGGCACCGGACGCACCTGCCGGGTGGTGGCCGAAGTGCTGCCCACCGCGAAGATCCTGGCCAGCGAGCCGGCCCCGGCCATGCGGGCGGTGCTGACCCACGACGTGCTCGCCGACGAGGACCTGCGGCGCCGCGTCACCATCGCGCCGGAGCCCGCGGAGTCGGTGCAGTTGCCGGAGACCATCTCGGCGCTGATCCTGTTCGGGGTGCTCGGCCACCTCGGCACCGCAGACCGCCGCGCGCTGTGGGACCGGGTACTGCCCCGGCTGACCCCCGGCGCACCGGTGCTGGTCGAGCTGTTGCCGGTCACGAAACCGACGGTGCTGCCGTCGATGCCGCTGGCCAGGGAGCAGATCGGCGAGCTGACCTACGAGGGCTCGATCGCAGCCGAGCCGATCGGCGGCGACCTGATCCGGATGACCTCGACCTGGCAGATCACCGGGGATGCGGCGCCGCCGCGCACGGTCCGCAATGTCAGCGAGTGGCACACCTTCGGCATCGAAGACCTGGCCGCGGAGACCGGGCTGGCCGGCGAGCAGCTCACCGCGCAGGCCGGCGTCCTGCGGGCACGCGCGTGAGCGGTCGGGGGTGCTGCTGGTTCCCGGCACCCCCGCATCCGGTCACCCCGCAGGGGCGCGAGCCGATCCCAGCCGCGCGCCGTACCAACCGATCCCAGCCGCAGGCGGCCGAACCCGAACACCGCACGCAGCATTCCGTCACTGGCGCGCGCGGATGCGCACCGTGATCCCCTCACCGGGGTGCATGCCGATCAGCCCCTCCGGGCGTGCGTCGGTAGTCACTGGTTCCGCGTCGATCCGGGCCGCGACCGCGGTGAAGCCGGCCTTGATCACCATGGTGGCGAAATTGGCGCCGATACAGCGATGCGGGCCGACGCCGAAGGGCAGGAACTCGTGCGGCGCCGGACGGCGGTAGCGCTCGGTGGCGGGATCCCACCGGCCGGGGTCGAAGCGCTCCGGATCCGGCCACACCTCGGCGATCCGGTGGGTGTGGTACGGACTGAAGAGCAGCAGATCGCCGGCGACGAAATCGGTTCCGGCGAGGGTGAACCCGGCGGCGACCATGCGGGAGATGACGGCCGTGGCCGGGTAGAGCCGCATCGCCTCGGAGACGTATCGGTCGAGCGTGGCGGGATCGAGCCCGCCGGTGGCAGCGGTCCACAGCTGCCGGTCACGCAATGCGCAGTAGAGCAGCCAGGTGAGTTGCGCCGCCGTGGTCTCGGCACCGGCCTCCAGCAGGCTGACCAGCTGGTCGGTGATCTCGTCATCGGTGAGCCGGGCGTCCTCCACCCCGCGCAGCAGCACGCCGAGCACGTCGTCGCCGGGTGCGTCCTGTTTCCCGCGCCGCTGGATCTCCGCGACCACCCAGCGGTGCACCGAGGAGCGGGCCAGCAGCGCGCGGCGCCAAACCCGCGACCCCGACCCGCGCTCGATACTGCCGCCGACGACATCGGTGTCGATGGCGCGGTGGATGTCGTGCAGCCAGTCGTCCAGCCCCTCGGACCGGTCGACCGCGGCGGCGCCGAACAAGCTCTCCAGCGTCGCAGCCCGGGTCGCCCGGCGCAGCGGCGGGTAGATGTCGATGACGTCACCGGGCGCCCACTCCGCCATCGCCGCCTCGAGGTGCCCGGTGACGGTGCCGAGGTATTGCTCCACCCGGCGCACAGTGAAGGCCGGAGTCACCAGGCGGCGCAGCCTGCGATGCCGGTCGCCGTCGTTGACCAGCAGCGCCGAGCGCCCGGTCAGCGGGACCAGCCCGGTGAAGGCCGCCTCCCAGCTGAACAGCTCGCTGTGGGCGAGGATGAACGCGCTCGCCTCCGGCCCGAGCGCGACCCGGAAGCGCATCGGCCCGGCGCCGAGTTCGGAGATCGCGCCGTTCTCCCGGTAGAGCCGATCCATCGTGGTGAACGGATCGGCCGAGAAGGCTTGCAGATCGGCCAGTTCGCGCGCCGATTCGGTCGCGGTCACGAGACGCTCCCTTCGCGGATGCGCCGCTGCGCGAGCAGCTCCGGCAGTGGCACCGGCTCCGGGGTACCCGGCCGGATCAGCTCGGGCTGGCCGAGCACGGTGGTCAGCCGCTGCCACAGGGCGGTGACAGTCATGGCCCACTGGCCGGCACTCGCGGTCCGCCCCGGCTCGGCGATATCGGCACGCAGCTCCGCCAGCGCGGTCCGGACACCGTCGGGCCAGAGTTCATCGAACACCGCCCGGAAGGACGGGGCGGCGGGCACAAGCACCTCGGTGCTCGGCACCGCCAGCCGTTCGGTGCCCGGCCCGCCCATCACCAGCCGGCCGGTCGCATCGCGGCCGGCGTGCAGCCGCGGGCTCCACAGCACCGGGCCGTGGGTGTCGGCCAGCGAGAGCACGCCGCCCTCGAACGCGATCGCCAGCCGGTGCAGCAGCAGCGCGTGATTGTCCGGGTCGGCCGGGTGGATCTGGTTCTGCACCCGCAGCGAGACCGGGACGCCACCGATGACCGCGGTCAGGTGGGAGTAGGGCATCGGCGGAGCGGCGAGCGCGGCCGCCTCCGGCGGGATCGGCGCGGGCTCGCCGATCGTCCAGGGCCGCAGCCGCCCGACGGCCCGGCCGACGAGATCGAGCAGCGGGTAGACCACCTGGCTGCCCGCCACCGCGTCCACATGCAGTGGCCGCTGCCGCTCGCGCAGGATCTCGGCCGCCGTGAGGAACACCCGCACCGGCCGCAGATGCGGATAGAACGCGTTGAGCCGGTAGCGAACTCCGTTCTCGCGCGCGGCGCGCAGGCAGTCGGTGAGCTCGTCGGGGTGCAGCAAATGCTCCTGCAGCACATGGATGCCGCGGCTCAGCAATTGCTGCGCCAACTTCGCGCCGTCACCACCCGCCGCGCCGGCCCGCACCGCCACGCAGGCGATGTCGATATCGTCGGGCAACTCGTCGACACCGATGTAGTGCGGCACCCCATAGCTTTTCGCGTACTCGGCCGAGACCGCGCTGCCGCGGGAGACCACGCCGGCCAGCTCGACCTCCGGGTCGGTGTGCACCGCCCGCAGGTACACCCGGCCGAACGAGGTGCCGCAGACCACGACCTTCGGTTTCGCTGCGTTCACAGGCTGCCTGCCTCCATCGGCTCGTCATGGGCGTACGGGTGGGTCCGGTACACCGGCAGCGCGCCGAGCCCGGTGACCGCCGCGAGAAGGCCGCGCGGGTCGAGCACGTCGTCGGCATAGTGCAGGCCGGGGGCGACCTCCCCGGCGAGCACCGCGCACACGGTGTGCACGGCTGTCGCGGCGGTCAGCTCGAAGCTGCTATGCGTGCGCAGCACCGCGGTGTCGGCCCGGCCGTCCCGGTACAGCGTGAATGCCATCAGGTAGAACGGCTCCAGCCCGGCCAGATCGAGCGCGGCGGCCGCGGCGATCTCAGCGGTGATCGGGGCCAGCGCCGCCGGTTCGGCGGGCACCCGACCGCGCAGCCTGCTCAGCGTCAGCCGCAGCGCGCTGCCGACGAAGACGTTGTGCCACTGCAGGTCCACGAGCCTGGTGGCCCGGGCCAGCCGCTCGGCGTCGGCGGTGAGGAACGGCATGGTGGTCACCCGGCCGGGGAATCCGGCGACCTCGACGTCCTCGCGCACCGGCAGCGCGTTGCGCTGCCGGTGCCCGCCCGACCAGGCGGCGAGGGTCTCGCCGTACCAGTGCCCGTCCGTGGCGTCGGAACTGTCCAGCGAGAGCGCGAGATCCGCCGCCGAGGCGGGCGCGAATGGTTCGATGCCGCCCGCGTACACCACCAGCCGGGCCCCGGCCAGGTCGTCGGCGAGCATGCGGGGCACGGTGTTCGCCAGGCCGGGCAGCATGCCCGCCGAGAGCACCGCGACCCGCTCGCCGTCGAGCAGCGGCGAGCCGTCGAGCAGCCGGTATGCCGGCCCGTCGCCGGAGACGTCGATATAATCGGCGCCCGCCGCCAGCGCGGCCCTCGCCGCCCGGTCGGCCAGCAGGTAGGACGGGCCCGCGCAATTGAGCACGAGCCGTGAGCCCGCGCAGAATCGCGCGAGCGAGTCCGGGTCGTCCGCGTCCACCCGGCGCCGGTCGGCTCCGGGCGAAAGGTCGTGTGGACCGGCAGATTCCACCCGGCGTGAGCCGGCCCGCAGGTCGTCGATGCCGAGCCGGGTGAGCATGCGCAGCGCGGCCCGCCCGACCACGCCGGTCGCGCCGAGTACCGCGACCGGTCCGGTCGGGGCGGTCACGAGACGGTGCCCGCGTCCGGTAGCGGGGCGGTGATCCGGACCGCCAGGTCGGCGGCGTGTGTGGCGGACATGCTGGTGAGGTGGTCACCGGGGATGTCCTCGATGTGCAGGGCGCCGAGCCCGATCCGCGACCAGAATCGCCGCACCTCCGCCCCGGTGCCGAGCAGGGTGGCCGAACCGCCGTTGCTCAGCACCCGCACCGGGCCGAAGTAGGGCTCGGCCCGGTGCACGCCCATGGCCCGCAGGTTGTGCGCGAAAATGTCGAACTGTGCGCGGAACTCGCTCGCCTCGACGGCGCCGGCGGCGTATGGGCCGGTGCCGGTGGTGGCGGCGGTGTGCAGCGCGGCGAGGCGCTCGGCGCGCGGCACGGACGCGAGTTTGCGGAATTCGGACGCGGGCAGCGCCGGGTCGCCGGTCAGTCCGGCGAGCGCGCCTGCGGGCACCCGGTCCGGGGTGCGCTCGAGGATCGTCCGCAGCGCGGCCGCGACTGCCTGCTCGTCG
This sequence comes from Nocardia sp. NPDC050193, assembly GCA_040674215.1. Lineage (GTDB taxonomy): Bacteria > Actinomycetota > Actinomycetes > Mycobacteriales > Mycobacteriaceae > Nocardia. The sequence goes on from JBFARE010000026.1 coordinate 17,744, forward strand.
GCGGGGAAGCCCACCGCGGCCGGGTCGATGCCGATGGACTGGGCGAAAACGTACTCGGTCAGCAGCTCGTCGTGCACGGCGGGCGGCTGGTAGGAGCCGATCACGGTGAGTTCGTCCACCGTCGCGCCCGCTTCGGTCAGGGTGCGGGCCAGTTCGGCGGCGAGCAGCCCGCCGACCGAGTAGCCGATGATCCGGAACCGGCGGTCGTGGCCGAGCAGCTCGGTCGCGTAATCGGCTGCCTGCCTGCTGATCACGGTGTCAGCGGGCAGGTTCAGGTACTGCGCCGGGTCGACGACCGCGAGCCCGAGCAGCTGCCCCGGATGCGCGTCGCGCAGGTAGGGCAGCAGCGCGTCGTAGGGCGTGAGGGTGCCGGTACCGCCGTGCACCAGCACCCAGCTGCCGCTCGGGTGCCCGGGGCTGCCGCCCAGCGGGCGCACCGCCGCCCCCTCCGCCGCGGGGGCCGTCGGCTCCGGCTGCACCCCGCCCCGGTGCCTGCGGGCGGCGAGCGCGGCGACGGTGGGGTTACGCAGCACATCGCGTAGCAGTTCCTGCCACTCGATATCGGCGACCTCGGGCACCCGGTCGCGCAGTTTGCCGACCATCTGCGAGAGCAGCAGCGAATCGCCGCCGAGGGTGTAGAAGTTCTGCTCGCGGCCGACCTTCGGGACGCCGAGCATCTCCTGCCACAGCTGCGCGATCCGCTCCTCGATCTCGTCGGCGGGCGGGGTGTAAGAGGCGTCGGCGGTGGCGGCCGGGGCGGCGGCCACCCGCGCGGCCAGCGCGGCCCGGTCCAGTTTTCCGTTCGCCGAGCGCGGCAGTGCGTCGAGCAGGTTCAGCTCGGCGGGCACCATGTGCTCGGGCACCAGGGCCGCGACGTGCTCGGTGAGCTGCTGTTCGGTGACGGTGCGCCGCTGCCCCTTGAACCGGGCGATGAACACACCCTGGCCGGAGGCGGCGAGTGGAGCGTCCTCGGCGGGCAGCACGCGGACCTGGTCGGCGCCCGCGGTGCCGAGCTGGCGCAGCCACTGCCCGCGAGTGAAAAACGCCTGGCCGGTACCCGCTCTGAGGTCGGTGAAGGCGGTGAGTTCGCTGAAGAACTCGAACTCCATCGAGACGAGCAGCGCGTAGTTGTGCTGCCGGGTGGGCTCCAGGAAGACCAGCCAGCCGCCCGGGGCGAGCAGGTCTCGCAACCGGGCCAGCACCTCGTCGGCGTTCACCGAGTTGTGCAGCACATTCGCGCAGAGGATCACATCGGCCGAGTTGGGCTTCATTCCCTGCTCGGCCGCGTCGGCGTTGATGTCGAAGCGGCCGTAGCGCATCCACGGGTACTCCGCGAACTTCGCGCGGGCTTCGCCGAGGAAGTACTCGGAGAGATCGGTGAAGAGGTAGTCCGGCTCGAGCTCGGCCAGCGCGGGGATGAGATCGGTGCTGGTGCCCGCGATTCCGGCGCCGACCTCGAGCAGCCGCAGCCGGTGCGGCAGCTGCCCGGCGATCTCGCGCACGGTGTCGATCACGATCCGGTGCGAGCTGCGGGCCACCAGGTTGGTCCGGTACACCGCGTGCGCGGCGCCCGGCTTCCCGGCCGGGAAGAGCAGTTCGCGCACGTCGAGCGCGCCGCGCAGCAGCTCGTCCAGCCGGCCGCTGCAGGCCCGGATGTAGGCGAGGGTCTCGCTGCCGTAGCCGACCACTGCCTCCAGTTCGTCGATCCGCTGCCACGCCGCCTCGACCGCGCGTGGCCCGGCGGCGATCAGGTCGCGGTAGCGATCGGTGTGCGGGTCGTGCTCCACAGCGCCGCCGTCCGCGAGCGCGGCCAGCCACCGTTTCAGCAGACCGTGCTGGCGCTCGGAGACGCCGGTGACGGCGGCGATCTCGGCGATGTCGTGGGACTGCTCCCGGTCGGTGAAGAGCTCTTTGGCGCGCAGCTCGGCCGCGATGGCGAGCATGGCCATCTCATCGACGGCGTTCATCAGCGCGACGAACGACTCGCCGTCCACCTCGCCCTGCGCCGCGGCGGCCGCGTGCTCCGCGGTGGCGAGCACGCGGGCGGCGGCCTGCTCGCCGATCCCCTGCTCGCCCTCGGTGGCGATCTCGGCGAAGCCGAGCAGCCGGGCCGCCGGGCCGCGGCCGTCCACCAGCACCGCGGCGTCGGCGACGGCGGGGTGGCGGCGCAGGGCGGATTCGATCTCGCCCAGTTCGACCCGGTAGCCGCGGATCTTGACCTGGGTGTCCTCGCGGCCGAGGAACTCCAGCCTGCCGTCCGGGTGGAAGCGGCCGAGGTCGCCGGTGCGGTAGAGCCGGGTGCCGGAGTGCGGATGCCGGAGGAACCGCTGTGCGGTCAGGTCGTCGTCGCCGAGGTAGCCCTCGGCCAATCCGGCGCCGCCGATGTAGATCTCGCCGGTCACGTACTCGGGGCTGTCCTGCAGCGCGCTGTCGAGCACGTGCATGGTCTGGTTCCGCAGCGGGGTGCCGTAGGGGATGCTGCGCCACCGCGGGTCGATATCGCCGATCGGGTGGTGGATGGACCAGATCGCGGCCTCGGTGGCGCCGCCGAGCCCGATCACCTGCGTGCCCGGGTGGGTCGAACGCAGCCGGTCGGGCAGGCCCAGCGGGATCCAGTCCCCGGACAGCAGTACCAGCCGCAGCGATTCGGCGCGGGCGTCCGGGGTGCTCTCCAGCACGTCGAGCAGCATCTGCAACTGGCCGGGCACGCTGTTCCACAGCGTCACCCCGTGCCGGCGCACCAGTTCCAGCCAGTGCGAGGGGTCGGCGACCCGCTCCTGCTCGGGCAGGACAACGGCGCCGCCGGCGGCGAGCACGCCGAAGATATCCCAGACCGAGAGGTCGAAGGCCAGGCTCGCGATGCCGAGCACCCGGTCGGCGGGGGTCAGGGCGAAGCGCTGCTCGATATCGTCGAGGGTGTTGGCAGCCGCCCGGTGAGTGACGGCGACGCCCTTCGGCTCGCCGGTGGAGCCGGAGGTGAAGATGACGTAGGCGGTGGCGTCCGGGTCGCCCGCGGCACCGGGCACGCTATCAATACCGTCCAGCAGATCCACCGGGATCGGGCGGGCGGCTGCGGGCAGCTCGCCGGACTCGGCCAGCCAGGACTGGGTGAGCACCACCGCGGCCCCGGCTCGTTCGACGATCCGTTCCCGGCGCGCCATCGGTTGGGAGAGCGCGATCGGCACATAGGCCGCGCCCAGCAGCGAGGTCGCGAGCACGGCGACGACCTGTTCCGGCCCCTTTTCCATCAGCACGGCCACCCGATCGCCCGCCCGCACCCCGGCGTCCCGGAGGGCCTGCGCTGCGGCGGCGGTCTGGCGCCGCAGCTCGCCGAAGCCGAGCACGGTATCGCCGTGGAGCACCGCGGGCGCCGCGGGGTCGGTATCGGCGCGGTCGAGGACGCGCTGGTGCAGCAGCCGCGGTGTCGGCTCGGTGGCGGTGTCGTTGTAGCGGTCGCGGCGCTCCCGCTGCGCGGACGGCAGCGCGACCGGGTACTGCTCGGTCCAGGTCTCCGGAGTTTCGGCCAGGCGGGTGAGCAGGTCGACGAAGGCGGCGAACTTTTCGGCGGCGGTGTCGCCCGCCAGCACGCCGCGGCGGACGTCCCAGGCGATCATCAGGCCGTCGTCGTACGGGGTGACCTGGCAGTCCAGCCAGACCTGCGGGGTGCGGGTGATGCCGCGCAGGATGCGGCCGCGCAGCGCGCGAGCCCCGGCGTCGTCGGAGCCGAGGGTGCTGGTGAAGACCACCGGCATGAGCACCGGGCTGCCCGCGCGGCGAGTGAGTTCGCTCAGCACCTCGACGCCGTCGAAGCAGCGGTGGTCGAGGTCGGCGAAGAGCTGGGCGGTGATCGCGCGGGCGCGGTCCACGAAGCTGTCCCCGCCGTCGAGGTCGACGCCGAGCAACTCGACGGAGGTGAAGTCACCGAGCACCGCGCCGATATCGGTGTGCGCGGGCAGCCGGTTGAAGACCGGCAGATTCAGCGTGAACTGCCGCTTGCGGCTCCACCGCCCGACCACCTCGGCGTAGGCGGCCAGCACTGCACCCGAGGGGGTGAGCCCGTGTGGGGTGGCGGCGCGGGTCAACCCGGCCAGGGCCGCGGCGGGTAACCAGTGGTGCAGCCGGTCGAAGCCGGGATCGGCAGCGCTGCCCGCGCCGTCGCGGGTGGGCAGCTCGGGGGCAGCGGGCAGGGTATCGATCCTGGCCTGCCAGTATTCGCGGTCCCGCTGGTAGCGCGGGCCGTTGCGCAGCTGCTGGACCCCGAGCACGTAATCGCGGAAGCCGATGGCGGGCGCGGCGGGCAGCGTCGTGTCGTCGCCGCCCGCCTGGACCAGGGTGTCGAGTTCGGCGAGCAGCAGCTGCACGCTGGCGGCGTCGACCACCAGCAGCTCCACCAGCAAGTGCAGTACGCAGGCGGTATCGGCGCGGGTGATCCGGACGGCGAACAGCGGCCAGCTGTCCGGCGCGCCCGGTGGGCCGAGCAGGTCCTCGCGCTGCCGGTCGAGTTCGGCGTCGACGGCGGCGGCATCCCGGCCGCGCAGGTCGGTCACCGGGATCGCGTAGTGCGGGACGGCCGCGGCGACCTGCTGGTAGCCGTCGGGGTGCACGGTGGCGCGGAGCATGTCGTGTCTGCGTACCAGCGCGTTCCACGCCCGCTCCACGCTCTCCGGTTCGACGCCGTCGTAGCGGACCTCGAGGTAGCTCGCACAGGCGACGCCGCCGAACGGGTAGGTGGGGTCGCGGCCGATGAGGTACGCCTGCTGGACCGGGGTCAGCAGGAAAGGCTCGTGCGCAGCGGCCGGGTCGGCGGAGACGCTGATCGCTGCCTGATCCTCGGCCAGGTGCGCGAGCACCGCCGGCTTGTTCGCCACCAACTGCTCGCGGTCCTCGGCGGTGAGCACCCCCTGCGGGGCGCGGAACCGGAGCTGGCCGCCGTCGGCCCAGAGGTGGACTCCGCGCTGTCGCAGATCGGTTACCAGTTCAGGAACGTTCACAGAGCACCTTCTTCGAGGTCGAGCGTGTTGTGCGGGTGGTTGCCGCCGAGTCCGGCGATGGTGGGGTCGAGGAAGAATTCGCGCAGGGGCACGGCGATGCCGAGCTCCCTGGCGAGGCGGCCGACGAGGCGGGTCGCCGAGAGCGAGTCGCCGCCCGCGCCGAAGAAGCTCGTCTGCCGGTCGGGCGGGGGGGTGCCGATGGTGTCGGCCCAGAGTTCGGCGATCCGGGTCTCCAGGCCGGGGCGGATCGGTTCGCCGAGCGCCGGAGCGGCGGTGCCGGTGCTGGTTTCGGCGCGGCGGATCAGCTCGGCGTGGTCGATCTTGCCGTTCCCGGTCAGCGGCGGCTCCGGCAGCGGGATCAGCTCCGGGGTCCAGCCGGAGGGGATCCGGTCCGCGAGGAAATGCGAAATGTCCTCGGGCAGCGCTGGTTCGACGAATGCGACGAGTCGTGCTCCGGCACGTTCGCCGACCGCGAGCGCGAATGCCCGCCGCACCTGCGGGTGCGCCGACACGGCCTGCTCGATCTCGCCGAGTTCGACCCGATGCCCGCGGATCTTCACCTGACGATCCGCCCGGCCCAGGAACTCCAGCACCCCGTCCGAGCGGTACCGGCCCAGATCCCCGGTGCGATACCAGCGCACACCGTCGGTCTCGAAGAACGACGCCGCCGTCAGATCCGGCCGGCCTCGATAGCCGCGCGCCACCCCCGCCCCGCCGATCAGCAGCTCACCGGGCACCCAGTCCGGACGGTCCCGCCCGTCCTGGTCCACCACCCGGAACCGCTGACCACCCAGCGGACGCCCGTACGGAATCGAGGTCCACGCCGGATCCACCGACTCCACCTCGAAGTAGTTCGACCAGATCGCCGCCTCGGTCGCACCGCCGAGAGCGACGAAGCAGCACCCGTCGGCCACGGCCGCAAGCCGCGCGGGCAGATCCAGCCCCACCCAGTCGCCGGACAGCAGCGCGAGGCGCAGCGACGGGAGCGGGGCGGAGCCGGATTCGGCGACGGTGAGCAGCATGTCCAGCATGGCCGGCACCGTGTTCCACACGGTCACCCCGTGGTCGCGCACCAGCGCCGCCCATCGGGAGGCATCGCGCCGGTCCGCGTCGGCGACGATGACCGCGCTGCCGCCGGCGCCGAGGACCCCGAACAGGTCGAACACCGACAGATCGAAATCCACTGCCGCCACGGCCAGCACCCGATCCTGCGCACCGATCCGGTACCGCTCGCGCAGGTCGTCGAGAGTGTTCACCGCCTGCCGGTGCTCGATCTCCACCCCCTTCGGGGTCCCGGTCGAACCGGACGTGAAAATCACATAGGCCAGATCGGAGCCGCTCACCGGATGCAGCGGCGCGGGGTCGCACTGCCCCGCATCAGCGATCTCCACCACCGGAACAGGCGCGGTGGACGATTCGGCATCCCCCCCAGCGGCGAAACGGCCGCCGTCGTCGGTGAGCACCGCCGCCACCCCGGCCTGCGCCAGAATCGCCGCCCGCCGCTGCACCGGCTGGTCCACCGCGACCGGCACATACGCCGCGCCCGCGGCCAGGACCCCGTACAGCGCCGCCACCTGGGCGGCACCCCTGGCCGCACACACCGCCACCGCATCCCCCGGCTGGATGCCGCGCGCGGTCAGCAGGGCGGCGATCCGGCGGGCGCGGTCGGCGAGTTCACCGAACGAGACGGCGGTTTCGCCGTCGATGATCGCGGTCCGGTGCGGGTCGTCGGCGGCGAGGTCGAACATCCCCGTGTGCAGCAGCCGCACCGGATCGGCGACGACCGGCTGGGCGGTGTCGTTGACCGAATTCCGGATCGCCCGCTGGCCGGGCGGCAGCACCGCGTCGAGAGGTCGGTCCCAGTCCAGCGTGCCGAGCCCCGCGAGTAGCCGCTGATAGGCCGCGAACATCTCCCCGACCAGCCCCTCGGGGAACAACTCGTCCACCGAATCCCAGCTCAGCACCAACCCCTCCGGCAGCTCGATCACCTGATGATCCAGCCACACCTGCGGAGTCTGGGTGCAGGTGAAATCCGGCCACCGCACCGACGAGGCCAGCTCGTCGTCCACCCCCAGCATCGAGGTGAACACCACCGGCACCGGCTCGGCCGGGACCGCGCTGCCGCGGGCGAGTTCGCGCAACACGCGGATGGCCGAGACCTGTTGGTGGTCGAGATCGCTCCACAGCTGCTCCTGCAGCCGCCTGGCCCGCTGCGACCAGCTCTCCCGCGCTCCGGGCCGGTCCGCGACCAGGAGCAGGGAACTGAAATCGCCGACCACCCGCATGATGTCGGGATGCACATCGCGCCGGTCGAACCGGGTCAGCGTCACCGTCAGCTCCCGCTGCGCACTCCACTGCCCCAGCACCCACGTGTAACAGGCCAGCAGCACCACACTCGGCGTCACACCCAGGCTCCGCGCCCGCGCGACGATCCCACCCCAGACGTCCGGGGCGAGCCGGGACTCTCTGCGGGTGAAGCGCGGACCCTCGATCATCGCGGGCAGTACCCGCAGCGGCAACTGCGGCCCCGGCGGCAACTCCGGCAACCGCTCCCGCCAGTACGCCAGCCCCGCCGCGACGTCGGCGTCCGAGGGCCCGCAGCCCAGAACGTATTCCCGGAAGTCGATGGCCAGGGGCGCGGGCTCCAACGACGGGTCGGCGTACCAGCGGGTCCAGTCGGTGATCAGCACCAGCGCGCTCAGGCCGTCGACGACCAGGCTGTCGAAGACGACGCACACCCTGGCCCGGTCGCCGTCGCGCAGCACCCGGATGTCGAACAGCGGGCCGGTCGCGGTGTCCAGCGCGCCGGAGGCCATATCGGCCCGCAGTTCCGCGGCCGCCGTGTCGAAGTCACCGCCCGCCTCGAGCACGCTGATCCGGTAGTCCCCGACGCGGGGCAGCACTCGTTGCCTGCCGTCGGGGTCGATCACCGCGCGCAGCATGGCGTGCCGCTCCAGCACGCGGTTCCAGGCGTGCTGCAGCCGCTCGGGATCCAGCTCCGGCCAGTCGTATTCGAAGTACAGTTGCGCACCGATGCCGCCGAGGTCGAAGTCGGCCGAGCGGCCCAGCCAGTACGCCACCTGGATATCGGTCAACGCGAAGGGGTCGTAGCGGTGCGCGGGGTCGGCGGTGAGCGGCCGCCGTTGCCCGGCAGCTTCGGCGGTGCCGGTGTCCGCGCGGGCAAGCCCGGCGATGGTGGGGTCGAGGAAGAAGTCGCGGAGCCGGATGGTGCTACCGGTTTCCCGGGCGAGGCGGCCGACGAGGCGGGTCGCCGAGAGCGAGTCGCCGCCGGCGGTGAAGAAATTGGTGCCGCGGTGCGGGAGGTCGCCGCCCAGGATGTCGCGCCAGAGCTGCCCGATCTGGGTTTCCGGTCCGGGCCGGAGCGGCTCGTGGACATCGGATTTCACTGTTGTGGCCGCGGTTTCGGCGATCCGGGTCAGGGCGGCGTGGTCGATCTTGCCGTTCCCGGTCAGCGGCGGCTCCGGCAGCGGGATCAGCTCCGGGGTCCAGCCCGAGGGGATCCGGTCCGCCAGGAAGATCCCCAGGTCCGCCGGCACGGCCGGTTCCACGAAAGCGACGAGCCGCGCGCTCGCCCGCGTGCCGACCGCCAGCGCGAACGCCCGCCGCACCTCCGGATGCGCCGATACGGCCTGCTCTACCTCACCGAGTTCGACCCGATGCCCGCGGATCTTCACCTGACGATCCGCCCGGCCCAGGAACTCCAGCACCCCGTCCGAGCGGTACCGGCCCAGATCCCCGGTGCGATACCAGCGCACACCGTCGGTCTCGAAGAACGACGCCGCCGTCAGATCCGGCCGGCCTCGATAGCCGCGCGCCACCCCCGCCCCGCCGATCAGCAGCTCACCGGGCACCCAGTCCGGACGGTCCCGCCCGTCCTGGTCCACCACCCGGAACCGCTGACCACGCAACGGACGCCCGTACGGGATCGAGGTCCACGCCGGATCCACCGACTCCACCTCGAAGTAGTTCGACCAGATCGCCGCCTCGGTCGCACCGCCGAGAGCGACGAAGCAGCACCCGTCGGCCACGGCCGCAAGCCGCGCGGGCAGATCCAGCCCCACCCAGTCGCCGGAGACCAGGGCCAGCCGCAGCGTCGGCGACAGTCCCGCTCCGCCCTCGGCGACGGTGAGCAGCATGTCGAGCATGGCGGGCACCGTGTTCCACACGGTCACTCCGTGATCGCGCACCAGCGTCAGCCAGCGGTCCGGGTCGCGCCGGTCCTCGTCGGCCACGATCACCGCGCCGCCACCGGCGCCCAGCACCCCGAACAGGTCGAACACCGACAGATCGAAATCCACCGCCGCCACGGCCAGCACCCGATCCTGCGCACCGATCCGGTACCGCTCGCGCAGGTCGTCGAGAGTGTTCACCGCCTGCCGGTGCTCGATCTCCACCCCCTTCGGCGTACCGGTCGAACCGGACGTGAAAATCACATAGGCCAGATCGGAGCCGCCGACCGGATGCAGCGGCGCGGGATTGCACTGCCCCGCATCAGCGATCTCCACCACCGGAACAGGCGCGGTGGACGATTCGGCATCCCGCTCGGCGGCGAAACGGCCGCCGTCGTCGGTGAGCACCGCCGCCACCCCGGCCTGCGCCAGAATCGCCGCCCGCCGCTGCACCGGCTGGTCCACCGCGACCGGCACATACGCCGCGCCCGCCGCCAGAACCCCGTACAGCGCCGCCACCTGGGCGGCACCCCTGGCCGCGCACACCGCGACCGCGTCACCCGACCGCACACCGCGTTCGGCGAGCAGGGCGGCGATCCGGCGACTCTCGTCGGCGAGTTGACCGAACGAGACCGTGATCTCACGGTCGACGAGCGCGATCCGGTCGGGGTCGGCGGCGGCGACCTCGAACATCGCCGTATGCAACCGACGGCCGCCATCTCGCTCGGACAGCGGGCCCGCGGTGTCGTTGACCCGGTCACGGACGGCGCGCTGTCCGAGCGGCAGCTCCACCCGGACGGCCTGGTCCCAGTCCAGCGTGCCGAGCCCGGTGAGCAGCCGCTGGTAGGTTTCGAACATCTCCCCGACCAGCCCCTCGGGGAACAACTCGTCCACCGAATCCCAGCTCAGCACCAACCCCTCCGGCAGCTCGATCACCTGATGATCCAGCCACACCTGCGGAGTCTGGGTCCGGGTGAAATCCGGCCACCGCACCGACGAGGCCAGCTCGTCGTCCACCCCCAGCATCGAAGTGAAAACCACCGGCACCGGCTCGGCGGCCAGTTCGCTCTCTCGGCCCAGTTCGCGTAGCACTCGCACCGCCGAGACCTGCTGATGGTCCAGGTCTTTCCAGAGCTGTCCCTGCAACCGGCGGACCCGGCCCGCCCAGCTCTCCCCTGCCTCCGGCCGGTCGGCGACCAGCAGCAGGGAACTGAAATCGCCGACCACCCGCATGATGTCGGGATGCACATCGCGCCGGTCGAACCGGGTCAGCGTCACCGTCAGCTCCCGCTGCGCACTCCACTGCCCCAGCACCCAGGTGTAACAGGCCAGCAGCACCACACTCGGCGTCACACCCAGATGCCGTGCTCGCGCGACGATCCCACCCCAGACGTCCGGGGCGAGCCGGAACTCCCGGCGGGTGAAGCGCGGACGCTCAATCGCGGCGGGCAGCACCCGCAGCGGCAGTTGCGGCCCCGGCGGCAACTCCGGCAACCGCTCCCGCCAGTACGCCAGCCCCGCCGCGACGTCGGTGTCCGAGGGCGCGCAGCCGAGAACGTAATCGCGGAATTCCAGCTCCGGTACCGGTAGCGCGAGATCGGGCTCCGCGTAGAACCGCGTCCACTCGGACAGCAGCACCAAGACGCTCAGCCCATCGGCGATCAGGGTGTCGAAGGCGGCACAAACCCTGGTTCGCCCGCCCGCCCGGACGATTCGGATGTCGAACAGCGGCCAGCTCGCGGCGTCGCGCAGGCAATCCGAGATCACCTCCCGCACGGCATCGATATCGGCTTCCAGCATCGGAATCCGGTAGGCGGGAGCGGTTTCCAGCACCCGCTGGGTGCCGTCCGGCTCGATCACCGTGCGCAGCATGGGATGCCGTTCGACCACCCGGTTCCATGCCACCATCAGCCGCTCGGGATCGATATCGGGCCAGTCGTATTCGAGGTAGAGGTGGGCACCGATGCCACCGAGGTCGAAGTCGCCGGAGCGGCCGAGCCAGTAGGCCACCTGAATGTCGGTGAGCGGGAACGGCTCGTGGCGGCGGCCCGGATCGGCGGTGATCTCCGGCGGTGCGGGGGCCGCGCCGGGAGTGAGCGTCGCCGCGTACGCGGCGAGGGTGGGCGTGCCGAACAGGGGCGCCAGCGCGGCGCCAGCCACACCGACGGCGAGCAGCCGCCGGATCACGCGAGTGGCGAGCAGGCTGTCGCCGCCGAGTGCGAAGAAGTCGTCGTCGCGCCGGACCCGCTCGACACCGAGGACCGCCGCCCAGACCTCGGCCACCACCTGCTCCACCCCGGGCAGTGGCGCCGTCGGCTCCGTGTCGTCGCGGAGTTCGTCGGCGGCGAGTTCGGCGAACACCGCCTCCCGGTCGATCTTGCCGTTGCGGGTGACCGGGAGTTCGGTTCCGCGGCGGAACCGCCGGGGCACCATGTACCCGGGCAGCCGCGCGGCGAGCCAGCCCCGCAGTTCGTCGTCGGTGAGCTCCCCGTCTGCGACGACCAGCGCGCCGAGCGAGCGCGCCGGCCGCTCCAGCACGACGGCGGCCGCGGCGGTGACCTGCGGGTGCTCGGCCAGCACGGCCTCGACCTCACCCAATTCGATGCGGTGCCCGCGGATCTTGACCTGATGATCGGTGCGGCCGAGGAACTCCAGCATGCCGTCCGGCCGGTAGCGCACCAGATCGCCGGTCCGATACCAGCGCAACCCCGCGTGCTCGACGAACTTCTCCGCGGTGCGTTCCGGATCGCCCCGATAGCCGTGCGCCAGCCCGGCTCCGGTGACCCACAGCTCGCCGGGCGCCCAGTCCGGGCAGTCCCGGCCGCGGCCGTCCACCACCCGGCAGCCCGCGTGCGGCAGCGGCACTCCGTACGGCACACTCGACCAGCCGGGATCGACAACGCCGACCTCACAGACGGTGGCGTGGATCGCGGCCTCGGTCATGCCGCCGAGCCCGGCGAAGCGGCAGCCCGGCACCAGCCGGCGCAGCCGGTCGGGCAGGTCGACGGTGACCCGGTCCCCGCCGAGCATCACCACCCGCGGCGCGGTGCCGAGCCCGGAGTCCGCGGCGGCGATCAGCAGCATATCCAGCAACGCCGGAACGGCGCTGATCACGGTGACCTCCCAGCGCCGGATCAGCTCGGCCCAGGCGGCGGCATCGCGGCGCTGCGCCTCCGGCACCACGACCACCGAGCCGCCGAAGGCGAGGAAGCCGAAGAGGTCGTAGGCCGAGAGGTCGAAGTCCAGTGCGGACAGCGCGATGGTGCGATCGGCCGCGTCGATCCCGAACATGCCGTTGACCGCGTCGACGGTCGCCGCCACGGCGCGGTGCGGAACCTCGACGCCCTTCGGCGCCCCGGTGGAGCCGGAGGTGAAGATGACATACATCGCGTCTTCGGGGTCCACCTCGACGATCCGGTCCATCGGCGCAGCCGTATGCGCCTGCTCCGGGAAGACTGCTTCCAGGTCGGCGGGCCACGCTTCGCCCAGCCCGGTGTCCCGATCGGTGACCACCAGCCGGACACAGGCCGTGCGGTAGACCCGCTCGCGCCGGGCCGGAGGCAGATCGATCCCCGAGGGCACATAGGTCGCGCCCGCCGCCAGCACCCCGAGTGCGGCCACGATCTGATCGACCCCCTTGGGCAGGGTGATGCCCACGCTGTCACCGCGCCCGACCCCGCGGTCCCGGAGCACCCGCGCCAGCTTCCTGGCGCGGACCGCGAGATCGCCGTAGGAGATCACGGCGCCCTCGGCGATCAGAGCCGTTCGCGCCGGTTCGGCGGCGGCCAGCGCGAAGAACCGCTCGTGCAGCGGCGCGGTGCGCGCCACCGGCAGCGGGTGCGTCCAGTGCGGGGTGCCCGGCCACGGTGCCGGCCGATGCCATGCCTCGGCATCGTCGAGCAGCGATTCCACGAACCGGGTGTAGGCGTCGAACATGGTGTCCAGCAGCCCCGTCGGGAAGAGCGAGACCCTGGCGTCCCAGTTGAGCAGGATCCCACCGTCGAACTCGGTCACCTGCGCGTCGAGCCAGACCTGCGGCCCCTGCGAGATCGTCCAGACCGGCTCGCCCAGGCATTCCCGCACCTCCGGCGCGTACAGCTCGCCCAGGCTCAGCGCACTGGTGTACACCACCGGTGCCAGCACCCGTTCACCGCCGCGGCTCAGATCGCGCAGCACCTCGACCCCGGTATAGGCGGTATGGCTCAGCACCTCGCGCAGCCGCTCGGCGATCACCCGGCCACGCTCGGCGACCGTCATCGGCGTGCGCAGGTCCACATCCAGCAGAACCGAGCTGGAGAAGTCACCGACCAGCCGATCGACCTCGTCGTGCAGCGGCTCCCGGTCGAAGGCCGGCATATTGAGCAGGAACCGGTCGGCTGCGCACCAGGCGCCGATGATCTCCGCGAAAGCCGTCGCGAGCGCACTCGCGGGGGTCAGGCCGGCCCGGCGAGCCCGTTCCCGCAGTTGTTCGGCCCGCTCCGGCGCCAGCCAGTGGTGCCGCCGATCGACCCGGGCCCAGCCGTCGTCGGCGGCGAGCAGCGGCAATTGCGGCGCCGCGGGGAGTTCCGGTATTTGCTGCTGCCACCACTGCTGTGCCTGCTCACGTGCGGCGGCCCTGGCCACCGCACGGTCGGCGAGGTACTGGCCGTAGTGGTACCGCAGGGCCGGTAGCGCGTCGGGGCCGTGCTCGTAGTACGTGATCAGGTCGGCGAGCAGGTTCCGCAGGCTCAGTGCGTCACCGGCGATCATGTCCAGGTCGACGTGCACCCGGCTGCCGCAGCCCGGCAGCAGCGAGAGCTGGACATCGAGCACCTCACCCGCCGCGACATCCATGATCCGGTGCGAGCTGCGGGTCCGGATGTCGAAAAGCCGCTGCCGCCATTCGGGTTCCGGTAGCGCGCGCAGGTCGTGTAGCACCAGCCCGGGCCAGGAGCCGCGCTCAGTGGCCCGCTGCATCCCGGCGGCATCGATAGCCACCCGCAGCATCGAATGCCGCGCTATCAGCGCGCGCACGGCGCGCTCCAGCCGGTCCGGTTCGAGACCGTCCGCACGGTCGAACTCGCAGTAGAAGTGCGCGGCCACACCACCCAGATGCTGGACGCCCGTGCGGCCGATCCAGAAGGCGTGCTGCATCACCGCCAGCGGGAAAGGCTCCGCGAGCCTGACCCTCGCGGCTTCCGGGACTACCTCGGCCACCCCGGATTCGTCGGCCCGCAACAGTTTCGACCATGCGCCCAGCGTGGGCACCCGCACGAGGTCCCGGTACTCCACCCGCTTGCCCGCGCGCCGCAGCAGACCGGAGATCCGCATGATCGTCACCGAGTCCAGCCCGAGCGCGAGCAGGTCGGCGTCGTCGGTCAGCTCGTCCGCCGGCAGCTCGATCAGCTCCCCGACAGCCCGCCGCAACTCCTCGATTTCCGCACCGTTTGCCATCGAGTGTGTCGACAGCACAGGACGTTTCTTCTGCATCACGATCCTCAATAGCAAACGATAACCATTTTCAGTAATGCTACAATTTACGGCGTGCCAACCAGTTCGGTCAAGCGAGCTCTACGGTTCGGCGATGCGAAACACGTAGGTGGCGAACACCTTCGGAATGGACGGGAAGCAGGCATGGCAGCGCATCAGCGGCTCATGAACATGATGTTCGGAACGATTTGCTCACAGGTTGTCGGCACCGCGGCCCGGCTGGGGCTCGCCGACGAGCTGGGCGACGACGAACTCGATCACGGAGAGCTGGCCACCCGCACCGGCACCCACCCGGGTGCGTTGAACCGGCTGCTCCGGGCGCTGGCGGCGCTGGAGATCGTGGTGGAAACCCGCCCCGGCAGTTACCGGCTGGGCGAGGCCGGGATGCCGCTGCGCACCGATCGGCCGGATTCCCAGGCCGCGGCCGTGCTGCTGTTCACCGACCCGGCCCTGCTGGACTCCTGGAAGCTCACCGAGCAGGCGGTGCGCACCGGAGAGCCGACGTTCGAGGGGCTCTACGGCACCGACTTCTTCCGCTTCCTCGCTACCCGCCCCGACCTCTCGGCGCGGTTCAACGCGACCATGCGACAGATGAGCCTGCCCATCGCGCAACTGGTTCCGGTCAGCTACGACTTCACCCGGCACCACACCGTGGTCGATATCGGGGGCGGCGACGGCACCCTGCTCGCCCAGATCCTCAAGGGCGCGCGCTCGGTGCGGGGCATCGTCTTCGACTCCCTGAGCGGGGTGGCCGAGGCGGCGGCGACGCTCGGCGCGGCCGGCGTGACGGACCGATGCCGGATCGAGGCCGGCGACTTCTTCTCCGCGGTCCCCGACGGTGGAGACCTGTACGTGCTCAAGAACATCCTGCACGACTGGGACGACGCCCGCTGCGACACCATCCTGGCACGCTGCCGCAAGGCGATCCGGGCCGAGGGCAGGCTGCTGATCGTGGAATCGGTGCTACCCGAGGCCGTCGATACCACCGACCCGGCGCCCTACCTCACCGACATCAGCATGCTCGTGAACATGGGCGGCCAGGAGCGCACCCGGGCCGAGTACGAAACACTCTGCAACCGAGCCGGATTCGCTGTCATCGCGGTGCACCCGACGGTCTTCCCGACCTCGTATTCGCTGCTCGAGGCCATCCCGGTCTGAACGAAACACCAGCGATGCCCGACAAATCCCGGCCCATTGTGGTCGACCTGCTCTCCGACGATTTCCACGCCCGCGCGCATACCGTCTACGACGAGCTGCGCGCGCGATCGCCGATCGTCTTCGCCGAACTCCCCGAGCAGCCCGGCCGCGGCTTCTGGATGGTCACCGGATACGCGGCAGCCGAGGCCGCGCTGCGCGACCGGCGACTCGCCAACAACCCCCGCGCCCTGCTCTCCCCCGCACAGCTCGCGGCCAGGGCGCGTGCGGGCATTCCGGAGCCGCCGAACACCATGCTGCTCTCCGACCCACCCGAGCACACCCGGCTGCGGCGGGCCGCACAGCAGGCGTTCACGCCGCGCTCGATCACCGCGCTGCGCCCCGCCGTGCTCCGCCACGCCGAGCGGCTGCTGGACGATGCGGAGAAGGCGGCGCGCAACAGCGGCGGCACCGTCGACCTGCTGCACGCCTACGCCTATCCGCTGTCGCTGACCGTGCTGGGCGAGATCCTCGGCTTCCCCGAGGAGTGGCATCCCGGCCTGCACGACCTCGCGGTCCGGGCCGCCACCGCCGCCACGCCGCTCTCCGGCCCCGACCCCGTGCTGCGCGAGCAACTCGATGTCTACACCCGCGATCTCATGGTCCGCAAGCGGGCGCACCCCGGCGACGACCTGGTCAGCAGGCTGGCCCACCCCACCTCCGGCCGGGACGCGCTCTCCGACGCCGAACTACAGGCCATGATCGGGCTGCTGGTGGCGGCGGGCTTCGAAACCTCCGCCAGCCTGATCGCCAGCGCCGCGCTGTCGCTGCTCACCCACCCGCAACAGTGGGCCGCGCTGCGCGACGATCCCGCGCTGGCCGCACCCACCGTCGAGGAGACCATGCGCTACTGGGGGCCGGTGGAGTCCGCGACGATGCGGCTCGCCCTCGCCCCGCTCGAGCTCGGCGAGCAGGGCGTCGAACGCGGTGACCGGGTGCTGGTGTTCACCGCCGCCGCCAACCGCGACCCCGCTCACGTCCCCGACCCGCACCGCTTCGACATCCACCGCGCGCCGCGGCCACACCTGGGGTTCAGCGGCGGCATCCACAACTGCATGGGGGCGGCACTGGCCCGCACCGAGGTCTCGATCGCGCTCACCACCCTGGTCACGCGCTGGCCGGAGCTGCGCCCGGCCCTCGATCCGGCCGACCTGCGCTGGCGGCCCGGTATGGGGCTGCGCGGCCTGCGAAGGCTGCCCGTCCGTCCCTGACCGGGCACCGCACGACTACCGGGCACCGGCCCGGAACCGAAAGCATCATCAGCACAAGGAGTTCGACCATGACATCGCCGACCGCGCCACAGTACGACGTCGCCATTCTCGGTGCCGGGATCGCCGGCAGCACGCTCGCCACCATCCTCGCCAGGCACGGACTGGGGGTGCTGCTCATCGACGCAGGCGTGCACCCCCGCTTCGCGGTGGGCGAATCCACCATTCCGCACGCGACCACCACGATGCGCGTACTCGCCGAGCGCTACCGTGTCCCGGAACTCGGCGCCCTGACCACCTTCCAGGACACCGCCGACAAGGTGACCATGACCTGCGGGCAGAAGCAGAACTTCGGCTTCGTCTACCACGAGGAGGGCAAACCCTCGGACCCGAAGCGGGCCAACCAGGTCGTGCTGGCCTCCGGCTACCGCCGCGCCGAAGCGCACTGGTTCCGCCAGGACATCGACGCGCACGTCTATCACCTCGCCATCCGCTACGGCACCACCGCCCGGACGAACACCCGGATCGCCGAGATCAACGTCGCCCCGGACCACGGCGCGGTACTCCGCTCGGCCTCCGGTGAAACCTTCACCGCGAAGTACCTGGTGGACGCCACCGGGTTCCGCTCCGTGCTGGCCGACCGTTACGGGCTGCGGGAACAACCCACCCGGGCGCGCACGCACTCCCGGTCACTGTTCACCCACATGATCGGGGTGGAGCCGTTCGACGATGTCGCGCCGGTGCCCTACGACCCGCCGAGCCGCTGGCACAACGGCACCCTGCACCACGTCTTCGACGGCGGCTGGCTCTGGGTGATCCCGTTCGACAACAACGACGCCTCGATGAACCCGCTGTGCAGCGTCGGGCTCACTCTCACCGGGGACGCGGTCGCCGTGGAACGCCCTGCGCCGGAGCAGGAGTTCCGCGCCTTCCTGGATCGCTTCCCCGCGGTCGCCAAGCAGTTCGCGAACGCGCGGGCAGTCCGGCCGTGGGTGAGTACCGGGCGGCTGCAGTACTCCGCGACCGCGACCGTCGGCGACCGCTTCTGCCTCACCGCGCAGTCCGCCGGCGCGATCGACGCGCTGTTCTCGCGCGGCCTGGCAAACTCCTTCCAGACCGTGAACGCGCTGGCCTGGCGGCTCATCGCCGCGGCGCGCGAGGACGACTGGTCCACCGAGCGCTTCGCCGGGCTGGACGCACTGCAGCAGCGCATGTTCGACATACACGACGATCTCGCCTACTCGTCCTACGTCGGCTTCCGCGACTACGCTCTGTGGGACGCGATCCTGCGGGTGTGGCACACCTACAGTTTCTATTCCGACGCCGCGCTCGAACACTCCCTCTCCCGGTACTTCGTGACCAAGGACGACCAGATCTTCCGCGCCCTGGAGCGCGGCGACTCCCCGCTGGCCGAGGCCGTGCGCACCCTACTGACCAGCGCCCGCGAGACCTGCGAGGCAGTTGACCGGGGCGAGATCACCCCCGCGGCCGCGGCGACCTCGATCATCGACCGGATCAACCGGGAGAGCTTCTTCCCCGAGTACCTGCCGCACGGCAACCCGGAGCTCAAATACGTCGACATCAGCCAGGACAAGGCAATGGAATTCATGCGCTGGTCGCGCACCGACGCCCCGCGCTGGATCAGCGAGACCTTCGCCTGACCGGGCCACCGGCGCCCGGCGCGGTTCGGGCACCGGCGCGTCCACGGCCATCCGATCCCCGAATCGAACAGTGAGCAGGATGAACCAGTCCACCACCCTCGGCGCCGACGACTACGTCGCCACCGTGCGCCCGCACGGCTCCGACCCGCTCGCCCTGGCGGCCGCGATCGCGGCCTCCGGGCAGCTCACCGACTACGTCGTCTACGAGCAGCAGGGCAGCTGGTACGTAGCGGGCAACCCGGTCGGCGCGATCACCGTCGGCCCGCGCCGGCTGCACAGCACGCTGGGCGGCACGCACACCGAATCCTGGTCCGGCACACCGTGGCCGCAGGTCCGCGCCGCGCTGGCGCGGGCGCCGATGCCCGGCTGGCGGGCCTACGGCTGGGCCTGCTTCGAGCTGTACCGACCGGAGTCGGCCCGGCCCGACGATGTGCTCGCCCACATCATGGTGCCGGGCGTGGAACTCGAGATCACCGCGAGCACGGTGCGAATCCGCAGCTACGGCACCCCTTTCGACCTCGAGCTGCCCGGCCTCGCCTCCGCACCGGCGTCCGTCCCGGCGCCGGTGGACGCGGTCGACCCCGCCTACCTGCGGCGGGTGCAGGCGGCGCTGGACCGGATCGGCAGCGGCGAGTTCGACAAGGTGATCCTCTCCCGCCGGGTGGAGCTGCCGTTCGCGGTGGATATGCCCGCCACCTACGCGGCGGTCCGGCAGCACAACACCCCCGCGCGCTCGTTCCTGCTGGATCTCGGCGGCTGGCGGGCCGCGGGCGTCAGCCCGGAGACCGTGCTGGAGTCCGACGGCGCCGGCTTGGCATCCACCCAGCCGCTGGCGGGCACCAGAGCCAGGACCGGCGACACGAGCCGCGATCGTGTGCTGCGCGCGCAGCTGCTCGCCGATCCGAAGGAGGTCTATGAGCACGCCACCTCAGTGCGGCTGGCCTTCAGCGAGCTGGAAACGGTCGGCAGTGCCACCCGGGTCAGCGAGTTCCTCGCTATCCGGGAGCGCGGCAGCGTGCAGCACCTCGCGTCCCGGGTCGAGACCCTGCTGCCCGCCGGGCGCGACGGCTGGGACGCCCTCGCCGCCGTCTTCCCCGCCATCACCGCCTCCGGCATCCCGAAGGCCGCGGCCTGCGCCGCGATCGACGACCTCGAGCCCGGCACCCGCGGCCTCTACAGCGGCACCGTGCTGCGCGCCGACAGCACCGGAAAGCTGGATGCCGCACTGGTATTGCGCGCCGTCTACCAGCGCGACGGCCACAGCTGGCTGCGCGCGGGCGCCGGGGTCGTCACCGGCTCCACTCCGGAACGCGAGCACGAGGAGACCTGCGAGAAGCTCGCCTGCATCGCCCCCTACCTCGTCCCCGCTCGTTCGGGCGACGCGCAGTAGCCGCCCGGTACGGCAGCTGCCCTCGGAACCGGAGACCGGGCCCGAGGGCAGCGTCGCGAGTGCACCGGGCTACACCGCGGCGCCGACCTTCCAGTGCCTGGCCCTGGTCTGCGCCTCCCACATGGCGCGGTAGCGCCCCTGCCGCACCAGCAGCTCCTCGTGGGTACCCCGCTCGGACACCACACCGTCCTCCAGGACCAGGATCTGATCGGCTGCCACCACGGTGGAGAGCCGGTGCGCGATCACGATGACGGTCTTCTCCGCCACCAGCGCGTCGATCGCCTCCTGCACGAACACTTCGCTCTCGGTGTCCAGCGCGGCGGTCGGCTCGTCCAGCAGCACGATCGGGGCGTCCTTCAGGATCGCACGGGCGATCGAAATGCGCTGACGCTCGCCGCCGGAGAGCGCACCGCCGATCTCGCCGACCCGGGTCTCGTAGCCGTGCGGGAGCCGTTCGACGAAGGTGTGCACGTTCGCCGCCCTGGCCGCGGCCTCGATCTGTTCCTGGGTGGCGTCCGGCGCGGCCATGGCGATGTTCGCGCGGATGGTGTCGTCGAACAGATACACATCTTGGAAGACCACCGCGATATTGCGGTAGATCTCGGCCGGGTCGAGCTCGCGCAGGTCGAGCCCGCCGATCCGGACGGTTCCCGAGTCCGGGTCGGCGTAGCGGGTCAGCATCCGGGTCACCGTCGTCTTGCCCGACCCGGACGGCCCGACCAGCGCCGTCAGCGAGCGCGCCGGCACAGTGAAGGTGACCCCGCGCAGCACCGGCGCGCTGCCGCCGTAGCCGAAGTGCACGTCATCGAATTCGAGGTCGTGCCGGGTGATCCGAGTATCGGCGTTGCGCACCGGCAGCGCCGGGGCGTCGAGTACTTCGCCGACCCGCTCCAGCGCCGAGTCGATCACCTCGAAGATCGCCGAGAGGTTCGCCATGGTCGACAGCGGCTCGGCGAAGCGCACCGCCGCGGCCACCACGGCGATCAGCAGCGCCACCGAGAGCTGCAGGTCGAGCACCAGCGCCGCGCCCACGGCCACCATTGCGACCAGACACAGCTGGACCACGCTGGAGGCCAGCAGCCCGGGCCAGGTCAGTCGCTTCTGCATGGCCGACATGGATTCGTTCTGCTCTTTCAGCGTCTCGACCAGCCGCTGCGAGGAGCTGCCGGTCTGGCCGGTCGCGCGCAGCACCGGAAGGCCCTGGACGTACTCGACCACCCGGCTCGCGGCCGCGGCATCGGCCGCGTCGGTCCGGCGCGCGCCCGCGCCGGTGATCTGCTGGATGCGGCGCACAAAGAGCACCGCGAACGGCAGAGATACCGCGAGCACCAGCCCGAGCCGCCAGTCCACTGCGAGGATGATCACGGCGATGATCACCGGAACCGTCACCATCTGGATGAACAGCAGCGCCATCCCGGACGACCCCATGGTCGCATTGGCGACATTGCTGCCCATCACGGTGGTGAGATCACCCGCGGCCCTACGCTCGAGGTCGGCCTGCGGTATGGTCCGCAGCTTGTCGCCGAGGCGTAGCCGAGCGGCGGCGAGTACATCGGCCCACCGGCCGAACTCGAAACGGAGCTGGCCGTAGTGAAACGCCGCCTGGAGCACCCAGCAGACCATCAGCACGGCGAACCAACGCCAGGCCGCGGCGCTGTTCACCTCCGGCCTGCTCAACTCGTAGAGGATCGGAATCAGCGTGGCGTAGGCCGCCGCCTGCAGGACCGAGGCGAGCAGCGCGAACCACAAGGTGCCGCGGAACTCCTCCCGGTAATCCCCGGCGGCGAGCAGCATGAGCCGCAGAATTCTGCTCATCGGTTCGTGGCCTCCTTGGTCGTGCCGAGGCCCCAGCCCCTGGCTCGCTGGTGGTGCTCCCAGAGCCGCGCGTAGCGGCCACCGGCGGCGAGCAGTTCGGTGTGCGTGCCGGTTTCGGCGACCCGCCCGGATTCCAGCACCACGATCTGGTCGGCGTCGACGATCGTGGAGAGCCGGTGCGCCACCACCAGCACCGTGCGGCCGCGGGTCAGCTCGGCGATGGCGTCCTGGATGGCCGCTTCGTTCTCCGGGTCGGCGAAGGAGGTCGCCTCGTCCAGGATCACGATCGGCGCGTCCGACAGCAGTGCCCTGGCGATGGTGATCCGCTGGCGCTGGCCACCGGAGAGCCGGGCCCCGCGCTCACCGACCGGCGTCGCGTAGCCCTGCGGCAGCTCGGAAACGATGAACTCGTGCGCCTGCGCGGCCCGCGCCGCCGCCTCGACCTCGGCATCGGTGGCCGAGGGACGGGCCAGCCGGATGTTCTCGGCGACCGTGTCCGACAGCAGGAACGGCTCCTGGAACACCATCGCCAGGTGCCGCAGCAGCTCCTCGGAGCGGATCTGCCGCACATCCGCCCCGCCGACCAGCACCCGCCCGGATTCCACGTCCCAGAACCGCGGAATGAGCCGCGCCACCGTCGATTTGCCCGAACCCGACGGCCCGACCAGCGCGCACACGGTGCCGCTCGCCACGGCGAGATCAACACCGTCCAGTGCGACCCGGCCGGCCCCGGTGTAACCGAAGCGTACGGACTCGAAGACGATCGAGCCGTCGGCCGGCGACTGCGGATCGGCGGGCTCGGGCAGCGCCTCGATGTCGAGCAGTTCGACGATCCGCGCGGCGCCGGCTTTGGAGTCGTTGATCAGGTTGGACAAGTTCATCAGCGGAACCACCGACTCCACCGGCAGCGTGCCGATCAGGATCGCGGCGATCAGCGTGGCGGGCGACATCGAGCCACCCGAGGTCAGCCAGATGCCGACCGCGGTGACGATCAGGATCGTGGGCAGCGGCGCCACGGTGAGGTTGGCGAAGATCATCGCGCCGCGATTGTTGTTCTGCCAGTTGGTGGTCGCGACATTGAACTGCTTGACCCGGTCCACGAAGCGGCGGAAGGAGACGGTGCCGTCGTCGAAGGTCCGCACCACCGGCATGCCCTGCACGAACTCGACCGTCGCCGCGTTGATCGCCTCGTTGGCCTCGTCGTAGCGGCGCCGGGTCTCGACATAGTCGCGCAGCGTCAACTGCATTCCGATGAACACCACCGGCAGGAACAGCGCGACCGCTACCAGCAGTCGCCAGTCCACGAAGCCGAGCGCGATCAGCGCGGCGATAGGCTGCGCCACGGTGAAACCGGCCAGCGGCACCGCGTCGGCCACCGCCATGTGCAGGCCGCGCACATCGTCCTGCACCACCTTCTTGACCGCCCCCGACCCCAGCCGCTGCGCCTCGCCCAGCGGAATCCGGCCCAGATGGGCGGCGAGATCGCTGCGCAGCCGCTGCTCGAGATCGAAAGAGGCCAGGTGCGAGAGCAGGAAAGACCACGCGCGCAGCGCGAATCGGGCCAGGAACCCGGCGCCGGCGAGCGCCAGGAAGACCACGACCGCGCCGGTATCGGTGCCGGCGGCGAAGATCTCGCGCAGGGCCAGTGCCAGCCCCACGAATCCGAGTACCCCGCCGACACCGCCGAGGGCCGCGATCGCCAGGGCCGCGAAGAGCCGCCCGCGCACCGGCTCGGTCACCCTGAACAGCGCGCTGCCCGGTGTGACCTCCGCCTTCGATGCGGTCGGCTGTGGTTCTTCCTGCACCTCGTCCACCTGGAGCACTGCTCCGGTACCACTCATCTGCCCGGCTCCCGTCCGTCGCCCACGACAAAATCCGGCAACCTCAGCAGCCGGTCAATGAAAACGATTATCATTACTTAATACTCGGACTCTAACACAGCACAACACCGCCGCCAGGCCGGAAATGACACCACCCCGAGGGTTTCCTAACGCGTGTTTTTATTATGGGATCACACCCGCCCGCCGCTGTCGAGACCGCCGACCGCAGAATGGACCGCCGTGCCGAATCCCACCCCCCGCCGCCGGGGCCGACCCGTCCGCCTCGACCGCGACGCGATCGTCGCCGCCACCGACGCCATGCTGGCCGCCAACGGCACCCCGGCGTTCAGCATGCGGCGGCTCGCCGACCGGCTCGACGTGAGCACCGCCGCGATCTACCACCACTTCCCCACCAAGGGCGCACTGTTCTTCGCCGTACTCGACGCCCGCGCCGAGCAGCTCCAGAGACCCGAACTACCCACCGATCCGCGGGACCGGCTTGCCGCTATCGTCACCTACCTCATAGACACCTTGCACGAATTGCCCTGGGCGGTCGACATCCTCAGTACCGGGGAGAGCTACGGCCGCGCGGCCATGTGGATTCTGGACGAATTCATCAGCGCTGCACGGGCACTGGATGCCACTTACGCGGAAGCGATCGCCATGTACGCCACGATGTGGCGTTTCACGCTGGGCGAACTCGCGGCCCGGAAGGCGGCCGAGGAACGGTCTACCGCCGTCCGCCGCGGCCGAGCGCTGCCGCACTGGACCGAATCCGCCGAACCGAACCTGGCCGGCGAATTCCCCTCGATCGTCCCCCTGCTGCCCGAATGGAGCGCGCTGGTGAAGAGTTACGACCCGGAGAAAGCGGTTCGCGCCGTCATCGACGGACTGGTCGCGAATCTGGGCACCGCAGCTCACGACTGACCAAGTCGACTGCAGCACACACCGAAAGGATCGACCTCGCCGGAGCCGACCCGCCAGGTCTCGGACCGCCGGAGCCCCGCGGCCATTCGGTCGGACTAACGCATCTATGTCGTGCGAGCCAATCCAGCAGGGGCCGTGCCCCCGGAC
The DNA here is from genome assembly GCA_040674215.1 of Nocardia sp. NPDC050193. Classification (GTDB taxonomy): domain Bacteria; phylum Actinomycetota; class Actinomycetes; order Mycobacteriales; family Mycobacteriaceae; genus Nocardia. The sequence goes on from JBFARE010000026.1 coordinate 42,556, forward strand.
GGATCCGCGTGTTCGGGCTGCCAGCATGAACGCCCATGAACAGAGCGAACGAAAAGAGGAGAAGCCGGCGCCTCCGGCGATCCCCACATGACACCCGCCCGAGCATCTGGGGTCCACACCCTGATTCCGGCGCGGCGTGGCAGGCCGAGATCTGGCACCGCTATACCCACCGGTCAGCGTCGTGCAAGCCTTGGGCACCCTGCTCGTCGGGGCCCCGCGCGGGCCAGCCCACCACACCACCCCGACCGACTTCGCCACCCACCTCGGCGTTATCGAAGCTCACCGGGCTGGCGAACTCGACCCCGCTCCCGCTCCTACCGCTCGGCTGCGTCCACGCCGGACAACAGCATCGGTGACGAGGAACGCGAACGGCTTGCCCCACCACGCCCCGACGGCCCCGCCCTGATCGGGATCCGATCAGGATTACCGAACGGTGGTCGCCTGTGATGCCACAGAGAACGCGGACGCACGCGCATGGCGTGTCGCTGTCCTCGGCGGACCGAACATGCGCGGTTACTCGAGGACCACACTTCCTGGCCGGCGGCAGTGAACGTACCCACCAGCCGGCGCCGACTCGGTCGTAGGCTGACGAATCATGACGGAACCGCACACACCAGATCGTCTGCCTGGTGCCAGACCGACCGTGCCGCTGGCCGTGACGCTGCTCGCCGGCGCGGTCGGTATCTGCGCGACGATGACCTTCGCGGCCGACTGGGCGCGTGACCTGCCGAAAACTATCGCATTCGCCGTCGCACAGGAGCCGTTCGGCACCCGCTCGATGCTCAACACCGACAACGCACGCGCAGGGCTCGACCGGGCACTCGCCCACGTGCCAGACGGGGACCGGATCATCTCGCTGACGATCGATGAGGACCATGTCCGGCTCGCCACGATCGATCGGAACGGGCAGTACTTCAACTCCACCGCCGAGATCACCGGGGAAGTCGAGGCGTACCGCGCCCAACTCGTGCGGTCCGATCGCGGAATCACTCCCGACCAATTGGCGGCCATCAACGTGACCGCCGCCCTGGCCGCCGCAGCGCGGCGGTGGACCCTGCTGAGAGAGCAGCTCGTGCCACCGCTCGAGCGGCTCGAGCCACCGATGGTGCGCCTGGACACCGCGGACGGCAACCCCCGGGTATGGAAGATCGTCTTCACCTCCGAGGTTCCCCAGCGGGACCGCACCAGCACCATCGACCTGAGCGGAGCGCCGATCGAATGAACGACCTGACTCCCACCCAGCGCGTGCGGACCGCCTGCGGTATCGCGCTGATCGTGCTCGCCGGTTGCCTATGCTCCTGGGCCGGGTTCGTGTTCTCCCGCGGCTTCTCCGGAAACTGCGGCGGCGACTACCCGCCCTGTCCCCCGGGGACCGGGTCGGCCTTCTTCTCTCTGCTGGCTGCGATACTCGCCTGTATTCCAGCGGGTCTGGCACTCGCCGGCCGGACCTACCCCGAACTCTATTGCGCCGCAGTCTCCCTCGCGGCGGGTGGTCTCGCGATCGGTGTCTTCAGCTCACGGTTCGTGGCAGACCCGATCACCACCGGCACCACAGCGACCTGGATTTTCTCCGGAATCACCGGCACGATAGCGATCATCGCGATCCTGGCGGGATTCGCGGTCGCGCTAGGCGACACCGACAGCACCGCCTCGAACACCGACGGCGGCGCCATCGGTCACAGCGGCACCGAACTCTGACCACGAAGCGATTTCGGCAACCGCTTCTTGTATAGGCCCTCTCGTGGCCTATCCATACGCCCTTCCTGTCGCCAGTCGCATCCTGACATCGGAAGGTCGGGCGGATCGGCGCGCGTGTCCGGGTGGCGACCCTGCAGGAATCGGATTCATCGAGCACACCGAACCAGTGCTGGTTCAGCGCCGGTGACAGACCGGTGGCCGCTTCTGCCGGAGGGCGGCTGTCGCCTCATCCGGTCGTCCGATATGCCCGATCTCGAGGAAACATCGGCGCCGCGGCGGAGACTGGCCCAGTACCGCCTGGGCTCGCCGCGTCAGTGCAGGACTCCGTAGTTCGCGGCGATGGTGAACCCGTGCTCGAGAATTTCACAGGTGACTGTGCCTTGGAAGCCGACCCCGCAAGTGGCGTAGCCCAGAGAGATCTTGCGGCCCTCCGGAAGAACTTTCGCTTCGCCCGAATACGTGAACGTGGGCGAATCGGAGGTGATGTAGCGGGCCGGTTCGCTGCCGGAGACGCGTACCTGATTCGTTCCTGCGGGCGCATCGGCCGGCACGGCGTCACATCCCGATAATTTGTCGAGATGGATCGCGCAGGAGCGTCCGTCCGGGGTGCGGAAGAACACCGTCACCGCGTGGTCGGGACTCCGGACGAGATAGTCGCTGTTGTCGATCTCCGTCAGGTTATCGAGACCCTCGGCATCAGCGGGCCCGGCGGTCGCTGCCAACGACGCGGTGGTGAGTAGTGCGATCGTCGAGATCGCGAAGAGTCGAGCACGGTCGGACACAGGGGACCTCCAGGATCGATAACGGACAACTCCAGTGGGCCGGTCGGCAGTTAGTGTCCGGCCATACACGACCGCGATCCCGCGATCGCGGTCGTGTATGGGCATGCACACCGATCGGCCCTTGCGATACGACCAACTCCTGTGAAGCTGGTCGTCCCGACAGGCTGTACTCGTGTGTCACCACATCGAGATATGGGGGAATCGTATGCCGCTGTGCCCGCCGGCTGTTCGGTGATCAGCCGTATTCGTCGTCTCCGGTGTCGGTGCAGGTGGTGCGCAAGCCACACCCTGCGCCTGCGTACTCGCCACCGCAGCGACCGTCGTCATCTATTCCCATCGTGTCGCACCGGCAGGCCGCTGTCGACGAGAACTCAGGGGCGGACGGCGGCCTCGGTTCATGGTCTGCATGTGATCAAATCGGACGACGAGCACGGCAGACCGACGACAGCAGGCCACATCGTGCATTAGATCGCCGATATCCTCGGAGTCGAGCGCGACACCCTCTACGACCAGCTCGACACAAGTCGGGTCGGTGCACGGCCCCGCTCATCCCGAAGATGATCGCGAACGCAGACCCGACCGACCCGGGGAGGTGCGATGACGACAGCCTTCGTGTTGTGGGGTGGGGGTAGCCTCGGGGCGGCCCAGGTAGGCATGCTGCGCGCGTTGACAGCGCACGGGATACGTGCCGATATGGTTGTGGGTGCGTCGGTGGGTGCGCTCAACGGGTCGTTCTACGCGGCCCGCCCCGATACCGATGGTGTCGAGGCTCTGGCCCGGCTGTGGCTCGCCGTGGGTCGACACGATGTATACCCGCTGAGTGCCGGGGAGTCGCTACGCAGCCTGCTCACCAATCTGCCTCGGCATCCTGTGCGGGGCGCGCTGCAGGCGGTCGGGATGCTCAACTACACCTTTGCGTTCAACCCGTTGACCTTCGCCGGCGGATTTCTGGGCCGCCGCAATTACCTGTTCGACAACCGCTCGCTGACGCGCTTCCTGCAGCATGTGCTGCCGGTGGAGAACCTGCAGGATACTGTGCTGCCGCTATCGGTGCTGGCCACCGATGTCCATAGCGGGCAGGCAGCGCTGCTGTCACATGGGCCTGCCTTACCGGCGTTGCTGGCCAGTACCGCCATTCCTGCGATCTACCCGAATGTCACCATCGATGATCGTGTGCTGATGGATGGTGGCGTCGCTGACCGCACCACCCTCGACTGCGCGGTCGCCGACGGCGCGGATGAGGTGTATCTGCTGGCTCCCGGCTTTTCCTGCCACCTGCCGGTGCCGCCCTCGACTGCTATCGCGATGGCATTGCACGGATACAACCTGCTCAACGAGCAGCGGATGAACGCCTCCATCGCACACAACCGCCACCGCGCGCACCTGCATGTCCTGCCGGCATTGTGCCCGGTCGAGGTGTTACCGATCGACTTCGCGCAAACCGCCGACCTGATCGAACGGGCCACGAAGTCGACACTGCACTGGCTCGATCGTGGGACCGCGGAACCGAGAATCGCCCGAGCGCTCGGCGACCACCACCCCGTCGACCACCGCAGGAGTCGGACATAGCCGGCGGTCAACACCCCGCAGTTCTCTTGGGTATTGTCCCGACTGCCGAAGCATCCGCAGCCGGTACCGCCGATCTATCAACCCGAGGTAGCCGCCCGTGCGGTGCTCTACGCCGCCGACCATCCCCGCCGTAAACAATATTGGGTAGGTGCGAGCACGGCCGGGACAGTTCTCGGTCAGACATTCGTTCCCGCCCTGCTGGACCGGTACCTCGCGAGGTCAGGGTATTCCTCACAGCAGACCGGCGAGAAGACACGCTCGCCGCGCCACAACCTGTGGGACCGCTCGACGACTCGACGGGACAGGACTTCGGCGCACACGGAGTGTTCGACGAGCGCGCCCAAGCGCGCAGCACACAATTGTGGCTGTCCCACCACCGAGGGCTCGCCACGGCCGCTACGGCCACGGCGGCCGCGGTCCTCGGGAGTATCAGATGGTTTGGCGATACCCGTAGTATTCGTGATCTTCGTTGTAACCGCCGTAACCGCTGCCGAGCTCGCTGAAATGCGCAACGAATTCGATGCCTTTGACCCACTTGACATGCTTGAACCCGTGCTGCAGTTCATTGCGCAGTCGTAGCGGCGCACCGTGCCCATAGGTCAGCGGTTCGTCGTTCATGTCATAGGCGAGCACGGTCAGGTGGTGGCTCATCTGCTCGATGGGGTGGACGTCGTAATAGGTTCCACCGTTGGCTCCCGCACCGAAGGAGTAGAATGCCACCCATTTCGCTTCGGGCAGTGGTGCGACGAGGTCGGTGATCGTCTGCATCGAGACACCACCCCACTTGGCCACACCCGACCAGCCCTGGATACAGAAATGCTGAGTGATCTGCTCATGGTGTGGCAGCGCACGCAGATCGTCGAGGGACAGTTCCACAGGATGGGCGACCAGACCGTAGACCCGCAGCCGGTAGTCGGCGAAGCCGTTGTCGGACAATTCTGTGTACTCGGCGCTGTCGGGATAGGTCCCGTTGTGCCACAGGAACGGCGAGATATCCTGCTCGCGGTAGCCGCCCGGGCGCGCGTCGGTGTATTCGAACAACCGTTGTAGCGGACCGACCAGCGCGTAACCGATACGCTGGACCAGCCGCGGATACTTGAAGGTCAGTGGGGTGGCGGCCACCCAGGCCAGCACCGTCACCGTCATCGCGACCGCGAACACCGCGAAACCGACCCAGCTGTTGTTGTCCCGGCTTGCGAACATGTGGTTGAAGTTCCGTAGCGCGTCGGTGGTCACCACGAAGGTGACGTGCACGATGATGAACAGTACGAAGAACACCATCACCAGGAAATGCACCGACCGCGCCAACTGGATGTTCACCGGCCGCGCGATCCAGGTGAACCGGTTCGACAGCGCGGGCGACATCGCGAGACCGGACAGCACAGCCAGCGGTGCCGCGATGAACACCACCGTGAAATAGGTCAGTAATTGCAGACTGCTGTAGGCCGTCCAGCTGTCGCCGGTCGGCCAGTCCAGTGATAGGTACTGGATGAGCACAGTCGCGGTATTGGGGAACACATCCCAGCTCGTGGGCACCAGATGCCGCCACTGGCCGGTGGCGAACAACAGGATGTAGAAAACGATCCCGTTGAGCAGCCACAACATGTCCATGCCCAGATGCCACCACCGGGCCAGCCCGATGGAGTGGCGGATACCCGGTAGACCGATATGGCGGGGCAGGCCCGCCGAATCGTCCTTGGCGGTCCACATCGGGTCCGGCGGGACCGGCTTCTGCACCCGCAACCATTCGCTTCCCGGGGTGCAGTCACGGGTGAAATACAGGCGGGGGTGGTCGACCAGGATCTGCAGACCGGACCGGATGATGAACATCATCAAGAAGAGATTGAAGAAGTGCTGCCATCCCACCCACGCCGGGATACCGGGGTCGGCTCGTAGAGCATCCGATACGTGGATGCCTGGATATCTGGACATGAAGTCCTGCACCGCCGGCATATCGTGGAGCCCCTTGGCGACCGCTACCGAAGTGATCAGGACGACGAAGCCGAGAGGAAGCAGCCACAACACGTTGAACCACTTGTCGCGGCCCACGCGCAGGCGGGGTGCGATGGCACCGGTATCGGGGAGGCCACCCGCCCAGGTCTCGGGGTCCAAGACCTCCCCGCCGGGCTCCAATTGCGCTCGGTAGCCCGGATCCGGCACATTCTCGGCGCTGCCTCCGACCGACGGGCCCTGATGTGGGCCGGGTTCGCGGACGATCCCCATAACCCGAGGCTACCTTCGTGTTTTCGCGCCGTCGGGTGAACATGCGCCCGGCGTGGGTATCAGCTTTGCACATCACTGGTATCGAATCGGCATCTGTTTCCTCACCGGCGCAACACTCAGGCAAACCGGTGGGCATCACGACCTGCCATCCGGCCGCCTCGATCGCCTCCACACAGGCGACGCCGACGTCGTTGTGCAGCCGGTTGTTGAAGGTGTCGGGGAACAGCACCACTCGCTGCCCGTGCGGATTCGTGGTGCCGCCGCGACGGTGGAACCATTGCTGCAGTGTCATCGGCGCGAAGGTGGGTAGCGGCCGTTTCTGGTCGATACCACCGGCGGCCTTCGCCAGGCGCGACAACCCCGGTGTCCGGGTGAGGAAGTTCGTTATTTCGGGTAGGGCGGTGGCCGGCCGCGCGGCTTGGTCGATGAAACCGAACGCGTAGGCGTGCCGGGGCCGCCATCGACGCCGCGACCGGTAGTGCCGGTGCCGGAACTCGGCCTTGTAGGTGGGCATATCGAAATCGACCGGGCAGTCGTTGGTGCAGCCTTTGCAGGCCAGACACAGGTCCAGCGCGTCGGCGACCTCCTGTGACTGCCGGCCGTCGGTGATGACTTCGCCCCGCAGCATCTCGAACAGCGGCCGGGCCCGGCCACGGGTGGAATGCTTCTCCTCACGCGTCACCTGATAGCTGGGGCACATCGTGGTGCCGGCCTCGGGCACCCGGCATTTCCCGACCCCGACACAGCGCAGCGCCGCATGGGCGAAGTCGCCGTCATCCTCGGGGTAGGCGAACTCCACCCGCGGCCGCGGCGGGTTGTAGTCGGTGCCGAGTTTGAGGTTCTCCTCGAAGCGGGAGGGGTCGACGACCTTGCCCGGATGCCCGAGTAGTATAAGCGGAGGCGCCATCGGATCCGGTCGTTGAGAATATGCGCCGTCACACGTCATGAACGTTCCAGCCGGACAGCTGGTGGGCTTCGTGCCCTGTAGTCCATGGACGAGAACCTGACCGACTTCCCGCCGGAATGGTGCCGTGGGCACATCGCGAACGAGCCCGCGTCGACGGCGCGAGGGGCACCGGACTTCGGTTCGGCGGGGAAACCCGTCCGCGCGGTCATCGGGCGCCGGAAGATTCCCGGCTGATACGTTTCCATACTTCCGCACGGCGTCCGACGAGCGAATGTAAGCCCTTGGTGGCGGTGGACTCGATCTGAGCGGAAGAGGCGTTTTCGGGGCCCAGCAGGGCGGTTACGGCGGCGGCGAACACCGACTCGGGGTCGACGGCACGGGATCGAGGTGAGCGGTCGGCCGCGGTCGCAAGAAAGCCGGTGGTGAGTGCCTGTAGGGCGAATGCCTGGTCGGCCAACGGCCAATCGGTGCGCGCCATACCGGCGGCCCGCCACAGCGGCAGGACATCGTGCACCATGGCGTCGGGCCCGAGAATATCGAAAAGCTCGGTGACCTGACGATCGGCCACCAGCGCGCCGAGCAGTTCCTCATCCCGGGCCATCAGCGCGCTCGCGTACGGGTGCGTGGCCGCGACGCGCAGCATGAACGGGCACAGCCGGGAGGGACGGGCCAGGTCGGGGTCGGCGCTGACCTGGGCGGTGATCTCGTCGGCCATCGCGACGAAGTCCCGGCCGACCACGCCCACCAGCAGGTCTTCCTTGGAATCCCAATACAGGTAGACAGTACCCTTGCCGACGTGTGCTTTCCTGGCCACCTCCGCGATCGTCACCCCCTTGCTGCCGCCCCCGAGCAGCAGATCGCCCGCGGCGGCAAGAATACGCGCGGCCTTGGGCGAGCTGTACTCGGGCAGGTCAGGCAACGGTGGTCCTCTCGTGCGGGCCGGTCGGCGGGAGATCGCGCAGTACCTTGCCGACAATATCGGCATTCTTGTATTCGATGATGTCGGCACTGTCCATCACCCAGTCGGCGAACCGTTTGCCGAGCTCGGCCCGCGACAACAACGGCAACGCGCGGCGGAGCCCGATCTGGAACCGATTGTCCATCACGAAGATTCGACGCTGATCGATCCCCTTGTCCTGGTAGTGACCAAGGTACGGACGCAGCGCGCGTTCCCATTCACCGAGCGCGGCATCGATATCGTCGGGGTGTCGTTCCAGCATGGTGCCGAGCAGGTCCGCGCCCGCGAGACCGAGGGAAACGCCCATCCCGGCGTACAGGGTCACACACCACGCGGCGTCGCCGACCAAGACCACTCGGCCGCGATGCCAGGTGTCCATACGCACCTGCTCCACCGAATCGAACAGCGCGGTGTGGGCGGACTCCAGCGCGGCGACGGCCTCACCGAGAACCCCGCCCAGCGGCTCCGGACCGAAGGCGGCGCGGACGCGATCGGCCGGGGGCTGGGTGAACTCGGCATCGACGTTATCGGTGCGATAGGTCAGCAGAACGGTCGGATCGTGGTCGGCGAACGGGAATACCCACATCGAGCGGCCGGGTTCGAACAAGGTGGCGCCCTGATGCGGCGCGAGACCGGAGGGCGTGCCGGGGAATTCGACGGCGGCGATCATGTAGTTCAGCCGCTTCAGGTGCCGGGAGTGCGGACCGAACACCAGCGCCCGCACTGACGAGCGCAACCCGTCCGCGCCGATGACCAGGTCGAACCGTTCGGTGATCGAAGTATCGGCCGCGGTGTCGTGCAGGGTCACCGACACCCCGTCATCGTCTTGCTCGATCGCGGTCGGCACGGTCGAGAAGCGGACCTCCACATCATCGGGAAGTGCCGAGTATGCGGCCTTTTCGGCGTCACCGCGCAACATCATCCACGGCTGTCCGGGCAGTTCACCCATCGGCACACCCGGGCGGATGCGGCCGCCACGGTCCAGGTCGAGCGTCGGTATCGTCGTGGTGCGGTCGTGCATCGCGTCGAGAATCCCCAGTCGACGCGCGGCGGCGCGGCCCGCGCCGAACAACAGCACGAAGTAGCCGCCGGAGCGCCGATCATGCGAGCGCTCCACGATCACCGGTGTCCACCCGGCCCTGCTCAACCGCGCGGCCGTGGCGAGCCCGCTCACACCCATACCGACTACAAGCACCCGTCTTTCAGCGAACTCACTCATGCCATAATACTAACTGACCACTTTGTTCATTTGGTCAGTCAGTGATTTGGGTCGCTACCGCGCCCACCCGATTCGGTCAGCTCGCACCTCACATTTCCCCGATCCGTTCCGTCGAAGAGGGTGCGTACTTTTCGACGGCGGCCGGGCCGGCCGCCCACGGAACCACCCGGCCGCTCCAGCACACGACAGGAAAGCTGAAGAACCTTGCATATGCGAATAGTCACGATCAACGTCCAGAACACCGAGGGCGACCCGCGGCGCCTCGGCTTACTCAATCAAGAGCTGCGCCGCCTCTCCCCCGACCTCATTGCGCTGCAGGAAGTCGTCAACAGCCAACACCTCGACGAGCTGTTGGCCGGCACCGAATTACACGGCACCCACCAGGCCGATGCCATGGCCTATACACCGCCGTTCGCCGATCGCTACGGCGGTAACGCGGTGGCCTCCCGCTGGCCCCACCGGGTCGCGGAGGTGCTCGACCTGCGCGTGGCAGGTGCTGCGGACGTGCCCTGGTGCACACTGGCAGTCAGGGTTCCGCTACCGGACGAAGGCGAGATGCTCTTCATCTCGGCCACCGCATCGTGGCGGCTCGACGCCGAAGCCGTCCGCGAGCAGCAGGCCGTGGCACTCGGCGATCTCGACGCTCGGCACCGCACCGACCTCCCGACGATTATCGCTGGCGATTTCAACGCCGAGCCCGATGCGGCCAGCATTCGCTACCTGACGGGTCGCCAGTCACTCTCGGGGCGCAGTGTGCACTACCACGATGCCTGGGATGTGGGCGGCGATGGGCCCGGCCACACCTGGAGCGCCGACAACGCGAATGCCGCCGCCCTGCTCGATCAGATCGTGCGCCAGCCCGGGCACCGGCGCCGGATCGACTACGTGTTCACCGGATCGTGGCACGCACATCCCCGCGCGCGCTGCGAGATCCGGACCGCGTACCTCGCCTTCGACCAGCCCACGAGTGGAGTTTGGCCGAGTGACCACTATGGGGTGGTTGTCGAGGTCGAGATCGGCAAGGACCGGTGAGCACACGTCTCCAGGGTGCCGTTGCGGGACCACCGCCAAAACGGGTTGTAGATGGTGCTGCTTGCATGGCTCGTGACTCGGGAGCCGATCGATCCATTCGACAGTCCGGGCCACATGGCCGGAACCACCGAGCGAACAGCCGCTTGCCAAGGCAGGCCGACCACGAAATCTCCCCCGGCCGACGATTCCACCTCCCATCCGGTACCGCACGGCACACGCATACCGATCCGCCACCCACACCGGTATTGCTCGATACCCTGCTGACCGCGCCGACCGTCCTGATCGTGTGTTCGAGCACGTCACCGCGAGCGGCCGGTTGCCGCTGGTCGAGATCGCGATCTCGCCGGCGGACGTAGAACATCAAATCCCGGCATCGCTCGACAACACACTAGAACCGGCGACCTCGGCGGCAACTCGCCGATAACGGGCGAGCACCCCCGAGTTCCGCTGTGCGGTGTAGGTTCCGATGTCGGACACCGGCCAGAGCGGTGGCTGGTGTCCACCGGACAATACCCAGGCCGCTTGCCGCGCGGCACCGTCGGCAACGTATTCGCCGGGCTGCGGAACATGCACGGAGACCCCGAGTACGGACGGGGCGATTTCACGTACCGCGGCCGACCGGGCGCCACCACCGACGAGAGTGATCCGCTCGATCGAAACGTTCTGTCCACGAATAGCTTCCAATGCGTCAGCCATCAGGCAGAGCAGACCCTCGACTGATGCGCGCGCGAAGTTCTCCCTTGTCATGGAGGACAAAGTCAAGCCATCGAGCACACCGGTGGCATGGGGAAGATTCGGTGTCCGCTCTCCTTGAAGGTAAGGCACATGGACCATTCCGCCGGAGCCCGGGGCGGCGCCCAGTGCCAGCGCATCGAATTCGTCGTGGTTCACACCGAGTACCGAGGCCATACTGTCGATAATCCGGGTGGCATTGAGTGTGCAGGCCAGTGGCAGGAATCTGCCGGTGGCATCGGCGAATCCGGCCACCGAGCCGGTGGAATCGACCGACCGATGCTCCGAAACCGCGGCCACCACACCGGAGGTACCCAGAGAAAGGAAAACTCGGCCGACATCCAATCCGAGCCCTAACGCCGCCCCGGCATTGTCACCACACCCGGGCCCGACAACCGTGTGGGAAAGGCCGAGTCGGGAACATCCCGCGCCGGCCTGCTCATAGGGACCGTGGACGCGGGGCAGCACTATGGGGCGCACATCTTCCTCGCGGCGCCGCAGAGCCAGTGCGAGCAGGTCACGTCGGTAGGTTCCCGACACCGCATCGAAGTAGCCGGTCCCCGATGCGTCAGAGCGGTCGGTCACCAGATCGTCCAGGGACCCGGCGCCGCGCAGGCGCCAGGTGAGCCAGTCGTGCGGCAACGCCACCGCCGCGATTCGAGCGGCATTGCCGGGCTCGTGGTCCACCAGCCACCGCAGTTTGGTGACGGTCAGCGATGCCACCGGCACCGTGCCGACAGCCTCGACCCAGCGGTGAGCGCCGAGCGCATGGTCACCCTCACCGAGTTCCCGGATGAGCGCCTCAGCCGCGTCGGCCGACCGCGTGTCGTTCCATAGCAAGGCGGGCCGGATGACCCGGCCGTCCTTGTCGAGGCACACCATGCCGTGCTGCTGTCCGCCGATCGACACCGCAGCCACGTCGTCGAGCCCGCCTGCTCGCTCGATGGCGAACTGTAACGAATTCCACCAGTGCTCCGGGTCGATCTCGGTACCCGGCGGGTGTTCCGCGGCACCGTGGCGGACCAGTCGGCCGGAGTCGGCGTCGCGCACCACGACCTTGCATGTCTGTGTCGAGGAATCCACCCCGGCCACCAGCGTCATCGAATCCCCTCGGCTGGACAGGCGTCCGAATGCGCGCTGTCGCATACACACGAAGCCGGTGTCGCGTTCGCCGGCCTGCTGCGGGCAGCCCGGCGGGAGGGATCCGTTTCGGTCGATCCGGTCGTCCACTGTCCGGAGGAGAACTCGCCCTCGGCGGTCGGCGGTCGCGTCACGAGCATCCTCCGATCCACAGACCGGCCAGCGGCGGGGAAGCCGACCGTCCGCACGCGGATCAGCATTTTTCGTAGCTGCCGATGGCGGCGACCTTCGCCGCCGATGCCGACTCGGGGTCGAAGTGGTATCCGAGCCATTCCCTGGCCAGCCGACGAGCCAGTTCGAGGCCGATGACACGCTGCCCGAAGCACAGCACCTGCGCATCGTTGCTCAGTACCGAACGCTCCACCGAAAAACTGTCGTGCGCGGTGACCGCACGAATCCCCGGGACCTTGTTCGCGCTGATCGCAACACCGAGGCCAGTGCCGCAGACCAGCAGTGCGCGATCGGCTTCGCCGGCGGCGATCGTGCGCGCGGCGGTGACCGCAACGTGCGGATAGGCGGTGTGCTCACCGTTCCCGATGCCCACATCGATCACTTCGGTGACCCGGTCGTCTGCCTCGAGATCGGCTTTGAGGGAGTTCTTGTACTCGAGCCCGGCGTCATCGCACCCAACCACGATTCTGAGCGATTCGGTCATCGGTGCGCTCCTTCTGTGACAAGTGGTCCGAAGAGATCGGCGACGACTCGCGCGCACATCGCCAGTGAGATCGCGCCCGCGTCGGGACTGCCGATACTGCGTTCCGCGAGCGGACGCGCCCGGCCGACCTTGGGGCGCATTTCGGCGGTCGCGCGCGCCGCAGACTCGGCGGCGGCGGCCGCACTGTGCCAGGACGCACCGCTTTCAGCCACTTCGATGAGCGGCAGCAGGGCGTCGAGCATGGTCTTGTCGCCCGGCCGGGCCTTGCCGAGGCGAGCAAGCGAGTCGTAGGCCGCGCGCAGTCCGGCGACGATATCGGCGTCGGTGGGGCGGCCGACATCACCGAGCCGATCCCCCAGTGCCGTCAGCGCCGCCCCCCACAGCACACCCGAGGTGCCGCCCGCCCGCGCGGCCCACGCGTCACCGGCAGCCCTGAGGACACCGCCCTGACCTGCCCCGCGCCTGACGGCCTCATCGGCGGCCGCGCAGGCCGCGGCAGTGCCCCGGACCATGCCTCGCCCGTGGTCGCCGTCACCGGCGATCGCGTCGATGCGACCCAATTCCGCTTCCGCCTCGATCATTGCCGACGCGACGGCGTGCAGCGCCTGGGCGATGGCGACGCCGCCCTGTCGAGCGGCATCGTCTGCGGTCGCCGCGATATCCGGATGATGGTAGGTATCGGTGACGGCGCTTCGGCGAGTCGCCGGCGGAACCTCGATGATGCTTCCCCGGCGATACGCCGGGGTGTCTGCCGGCGCGGTCCAGAACCGTTCCAACTCCCCGTCGAGCCACATCACGGTCAAGGAGCAACCTGCCATGTCGAGGCTGGTCACCAACTCGCCGACCTCCGGCTGGACCACGGTATAGCCCGCCGTGCGCAGCAATTCGGCCGCAGTGGCCCACACCACGAACAATTCCTCGTACTTGGTGCGTCCGAGCCCGTTGAGTATTACCGCGATTCGTGAACCGGCGCCCGCCGGCTTTTCCTTCAGCACACCGTCTACCAGCAGTTCGGCGAGTTCGACGGCGCTCGGCAGCTCGTGTGTGGCGACGCCCGGTTCGCCGTGGATCCCGAGACCCAGTCCCATAGTCCCTTGCTCGACGGTGAACAGCGGCGCCGGGGCACCGGGCAGAGTGCAACCGTCGAAGGCGACGCCGAGTGTCCGCGTGTTGTCGTTGGCCTGGGCCGCGACCTGGAACACACCGTCCAGGTCATAGCCCGCCTCCGCCGCCGCGCTCGCGCATTTGAATACCGTGAAATCACCCGCGATGCCACGACGTGCGGCGATATCGTCGGCTGGTCCGCTGGCGATATCGTCGGTGACGGCCAAGTAACGGGCCGGGATCCCCTCGGCTTCCAACTGCTCGACCGCCAAGCCGAAGTTCATCACGTCGCCCGCATAGTTGCCTGTGGTCAGTAAGACCCCGGCGCCCCCGTCGGCCGCTCTGGCCACCGAGACCGCGGCGGCTGCCGAGGGGGAGGTGAAAATATTGCCGACCACCGCGCCGTCAGCGAAACCGCGACCCACCAGCCCGCAGAACGCGGGATAGTGGCCCGTTCCCCCACCGACGACCACGGCGACTTTGCCGGGCCGGGTCGGGGACACGCGGACCACCCCACCGGGGACACCGGTGACGTATCCCGCGTTGGCGTCGAGGAATCCGGCCAGCATATCGTCGGTGAACGATGCCGGGTCGTTGTACAGCCGCGTCATCAGATGACCTCTATCGCAATCGTTGTCCAGAGTCGGGATCGAACAGGTACACCCGTTCCGGCGGTACCGACAGCGCGACCTGCTGGTGCGCCGCGAAGTTCTGCTGGGCTGGTGTCTCGACCAGTACAGGCTCCTCGACACCGGGCACATCCAGTGCCGCGCGGCCGAACTCCATCAAATGTTCGAAATAGCGCACCGACGCCGTCAGCCGGCCGGGACCGGCCGGCCCGGCGGAAAGCCGGCCGTCCTGTGGCCGGATTCCGACCTCGACCCGCTGACCGTCACCGACCGCCGAGACAGCGACCGGAACCGTGCCGCTGCCGATCTGGACGACCGTGCCCCCACCGTCTCGACTGACCACACCGTCGACAATGTTGATCTGCGGCTCGCCCACGAATCCGGCGACGAAGCGATTCGCCGGATCATCGAAAACCTCGTCGGGTGTGCCGAATTGCTGGATGATACCGCCGTCCATGACGGCGAGCCGGTCGGCCAGGCTCAGCGCCTCCACCTGATCGTGGGTGACCACGATAGTGGTGTAGCCGAATTCCCGTTGCAGCACCTTCAATTCGCGCCGGACCCGCTGCCGCGCCGAGGCGTCCAGATGCGAGAGAGGCTCGTCCAGCAGCAGTACCGGCGGATTCCGGACCAGCGCCCGTGCCAGCGCGACTCGCTGCTTCTGCCCGCTGGACAGGCTCGCGGGCCGCAGGTCGAGCACATCCTCCAGTTCCAGCCGCTGCGCGATATCGCTGACGAGCTGGTCGGCGTCCGCTACCTTGCGTGCCTTCAACCCGTAGCCGAGGTTCTGCCGCACCGACAGCGGCGGATACAGGGCATAGCTTTCGAATCCCACGCCCACACCGCGCTTCCCGGGCGGCAGGTTGGTGATGGTGCGGTCGCCGATCCGGATGTCGCCGCTGGTCACCGTCTCGAGACCGGCGATCATGCGCAGCGTGGTCGTTTTGCCGCAGCCCGATGGACCGAGCAATGCGACGAGTTCGCCGGGTTCGATATCGAGCTCGATGCCCTTGACCGCCTGGAAGCTTTCCCGGCCGCGTGCGACGTAGGTCTTGGTGAGGCGCTCGAGGGTCAACCGCTGCGCCGCCGGCCCGGTTCTGGTTTCGACTGTCATCGCCGCTCCTGGGGTTTGGACGCGGCAGCACCGAGACGGAGACTGTCGCTGCCGCGTTCGCCTGCTTCGAAGATGAGCACATCGGCCAGCGGTACCGTCACCACCACGGTGGCGCCCTCGTGAATATGCGGTCCGCCCGGGGACAGCGCGATCAACGAGGTTTCGCCGATATCGACGGAAACTTCGATACTGCGCCCGAGTCGTTCGGTCAGGGTGATCACGCCGGTCAGGTTCGCCACCCCGGGTGCGGTGCTCGCTACGGCGGCGAGGGTGATGTCGCAGGGGCGGATGCCGAGACGGACAGCGCTGCCCGCGCCGACGCCGAGTTCGGTAGGCACCGGAATCTCGATACTGCTTCCGGGTACCCGCAGCGCGCCATCATCGACGATCGCATCGACGATATTGATCTCCGGCTGGCCGAGCGCTTTGGCCACGAAGGTGTCGATCGGCTTGCGCCAGATGGCCTCCGGCGTATCCACCTGCACCAGCTTGCCGTCGCGCAGGATGGCGATTCGGTCGCCCAGCGCCAGAGCTTCCTGGTAGTCGTGGGTGACGTAGACGGTCGTCGTATTCGACATCCGCCCGAGCTCGCGCAGTTCCGCGCGCATGGCCGCACGCAGTTTCGCGTCCAGATGAGACAGGGGTTCGTCGAGTAGATAGACGTCTGCGGGCCGGATCAGTACCCGGCCCAGGGCCACGCGCTGGCGCTGCCCGTTGGACAGTTCCCGTGGAAACCGCTGCTGCAAATGGTCGATACCGAGCGTCACAGTGACGGCATCGACGCGCTCCTGCTGCTGAGCCGCGGAGTACTTCCCGTTACGCCCGGAGCGCAGCGGGGAGGAAAGGTTCTGCGCCACCGTCTGCTGTGGATACAAGGCGTAACTTTCGAACGCCATCGCCACATTGCGGTGGTAGGGCTCGGTGTTCGTCATATCGGCACCGCCGATATGTACCGAACCACTATCCACCTGGATCAGCCCGGCGATCGATTTCAGAGTGGTGGTCTTACCCGCACCCGAGGGACCGAGGATGACGAAGAATTCACCGTCGGCGATATCGAGCGATACATCGTCGATGCCGACCGTCTTCCCGTAGTGCTTGGTGAGTCCGTTGACCGTCAGATCCGCCATCAGGACTTCACCGCCCCGAAGGAGAGGCCGCGCACCAGGTATCGCTGGATGGTGAGCGCCAGAATCAGTGGTGGTAGCGCCGCGATCACCGCGGCAGCAGCAGTGAGGTTGTAATACGCCTGCCCGCCACCGCCGAGGTACTTCGTAATCGCCACGGTCACGGTGGCGGCATTGCTGTCGGCCAGGATCAGCGGGAACACGTAGTTGTTCCAGGCGAAGATGAACGCGAGCAGTGCCGCGGCGGCGATACCCGGCCGCACGAGCGGCAGCGCGACCATTACGAAGGCCCGCCGGCGGGTGTATCCGTCCAGCAGTGCGGCCTGTTCCAGATCTTCCGGCAGATCTTGGAAATAGGATCGCAGGATCCACACCACCAGCGGCATCGTCACCAGCTGGAGCACCCACACCATGCCGACCTTGGTGTCGAACAGGCCGATCTGGTTGTAGATGACAAACAGCGGAACGATCACCATCAGTTCGGGAGCGAACCGGAACGAGAGCATAGTGAACATCAGGTCGTTGGAGCCTTTGTACTGCCACCGGCCCGCCGCATAGGCTGCGGGAATGCCGATGATCAGGGAAACGATCACCGCGCCACCGCAATTGATCAGGCTGGTGACGAGCGCCGCCTTGAAGTCCACGCTGGTGAGTTCGGTGCCCTTCCCGCTCAGCACCGTAGTGAAGTTCTCCAGGGTGGGGCTGAATGCGAAGTAAGTGGTGGTCTGTTGCGCCGGCGTCTTCAACGCCAGCAGTACCATCCACACGATCGGGAACAGCGAGAAGACGAACCAGCCGATCAGCACGATATCCGCGCCCACGGAGGCCGGGGTGAAACGGCGCTGCCCGGGTAAGAGTTCCTTGGCCATGATCTACGACTCCGCTCCGGCAGCGCGACGCTGCGCCTTTCCGAGCACGCTCACCAGGAGGCGTGCGGTGATGAACACGATCACCCACAGCAGGAACATGTAGGTGCTGCCGCGGGAGTAATCGAGGTTGATGATGGAGTCCTCGAAGGCCCCGATCTGCAGGGTCCGCGTCGCTACGCCGGGTCCCCCCGAGGTGAGGACGTAGACCGCGTCGAAAACCTTGAGGTTGTCCATGAAGCGGAAGATGACCGCGACCAGGATGTAGGGCCACAGCATCGGCAGCATGAGTTTGCGGAACATGTAGAACCAGCTCGCGCCGTCCACCGCGGATGCCTCGAACGGCTCCTTGGGCAGCGAACGGATGCCGGCGAGCACCAGGATCGCGACGAACGGAGTGAAGATCCACAGATCCACCAGGATCACCGACCACAGGGCATTGCCGCTGCTGAGCCAGTCGAAGGTGGATCCGAGACCGAGGATGTGGTTGAGCACGCCGAACTGCGGGTTGAACATCAGTTTCCAGATGACGCCCGCGATCACCGGCGCGATCATCAGCGGCAGGATCAGCACCTTCTCGAAGATCCGCCCGATGATGCTCGAGCGGTTGAGCAAGAGGGCAATGCCGACGCCGACGACCGTCTCGAGGGCGGTGGCCGCGATCGCGAAGGTGCCGGTGACCCGGACACTGGTCCAGAATTCGACGTCACCCAGCACGCTGGCGTAGTTGCGGATTCCGACGAAGATCGGATCAGGGTTCACCGCGGCGTAGTTGAGCACCGAGTAATATGCGCCGATCACGAACGGGTAGAGAATCCCCACTACGATCAGCACCGCCGGAATCGACAGCAGGTACGGTCGCAGCGACCGCCGCCAGCGCGGAACCTCCGGAGGGTCGGCTCGCTTTGCTGCGCCCGGCTTTTCCGGGTCGGCATGTGACGGTGGACGAACCGATTGAGTGGTCATGTCGACCTCCCTTTCTTCGACCCACGCCGGGTCAGAGATTGACCTTCGACGTACAGGTCTTGGCCAGGCTGGCCAGCCGGGACCGGGCGCTCGCACCGCCGTAGATGTCCTGCAGCGCGACGGACCAGTCCTCCGTAGTGTCGAAGAACTTCTTCTGCGGCGTGAACTGGATCTTCGAGCTGCCGATCACCGTCTCGAAAGCTTCCAAATAGCCGGGCATCCCGCCGAGCTGCTGTTTGAACACGCCATCGAAAACCGACTTGCGCACGGGATCGGCGAAGATCCCACCCCGCACGGCTTTCGAGAGGGCTTCCTTACCTGTGACCCACTGGATGAACAACCAGGCCGCATGCTTGTTCGTCGACTGCGCGTTCATCGCCAGCGACCAGGTCCACAGGTTGGTGTTGTAGTTACCACCCGGCCCGGCGGGGCCCGGATACCAGCCGATATTGCCCGCTTGCGCACTGGCACCCGGCTTGTTCTTCGGGTAGGTCGCACTGTCGGCGTCGTAGACCATCATCGCGGTGCCGTCACCGAGGTCGCCGGTGGCCTGGGGGTAGTCGTAAGTGGTCCACGACGTCGGTCCGGCCAGACGCTGCATTTCGATCCACTTCTCGGTGAAGGCGACCGAGGCGTCCGAGGCCATGGCGGCCTCGAGCCGGCCGTCGACGAGTGTGTAATCCTTCGCGCCCTCCCTGACGAATTGCGTCATGAAGCCGGGATGGATGGTGGCCCACGACTTGGATCCGCGGGTGGCGATGCCGTATCGGTTCTGGGAACGGTCGGTCAGATCGACGGCCAGCTGGATGAAATTGTCGAAAGTATCCGGCAACCTGATCTTGCGCTGGTCGAAATAGGCCTTGTTGTAGGCCACCACGTTGTTCTCGAAGCCCCACGGGATCGCCCACTGTCCGCCGGTGCCGAGCGGACTGCCGAGTTCGAAGTCCCATCGGGTGGAGGTGCGCAGTCCCTCGTAGATGTCCTCGAAGTCGTACGTGTCACTGGTGGCCGAGGAGTTCGCGATCCACGGGGCCAGATCCTCCAGCCAACCGGGGGGACCGTACTGCCAGATGAAGTAGGCGCCCAGCATGAAGACATCATGTTTGCCGGTGCCACCGGCCAATTCGGTGTTCAACTTGGTGAAGTAGTCGGCCTCCGGCACCAGGTCGGTGTCGACCGTGATACCGGTCAGCCGGGTGAACTCGGCGAGCAGCGGTTGCAGCGACTGCTGGTACGGGTGCGGCGTCTGCAACAGGTGCAGCGTCGTCCCCTCCGCAGCGCGCCAATCGAAGGGCCCGCTCACCTCGCCCGCACCGTTGACGGCCTCGAAACCGCCACCCACGCCGCAGGCCGAGAGCACCGGCAGCGCCGCGGCGGCCGCACCGGCCAGGCCCACGGCCCGTAGCATGTCCCGGCGCGAGAACTGATTTCTGCTCATATGTCTGTTCCTCATCGAACTTCCTCGGCAGGTCAGGACGGAATCAGCGAAACCTTCACCGACTCGGTTCCGCTGGCCACCAGATCGAGACCCTGCTGAAAGTCGCTGAGCGGCAGCTGGTGTGTACAGATCTTGTCCATCGGCAAGATGCCCGACTCGAGCATGCGGATGGCGGCCGGCCAGCAGTGCGGGCCCAGATGCGCGCCGCGCACATCGAGCTCCTTGTCGTCGCTGATGATGCTCCAGTCGACGGAGACGTCACTGCCGAACACGCCGTACTCGACGTAGGTCCCCAACTTGCGCAGCAGGTTCAAACCCTGCGGCACGGCAGAGGGATGGCCGGTGCCTTCCAGGTAGACATCGGCGCCATAGCCGTCGGTGAGTTCCATGACGATCGCCTGGGCATCCTCGTCGCGGATGTTGATCACGATATCGGCGCCGCATTCCCGAGCCAGCATCAACTTCTCCGGCGCCATATCCAGCGCGATGACATGGGCAGGGCTCTTCGCCCGCGCACCGGCCACCATGCCGAGACCGATCGGACCGCAACCCGCCACCACCACGACATCATCGAAGGTGATACCCGCCCGCTCGACGGCGTGCAGCGAACACGACAGCGGCTCGGTGAATGCGGCGTGTGCGGCCGGGAGGTCCTTGGATACCTTGTGCACCAGCGCTTCCGCGGGATAGACCATGAACTCCGCCATAGCGCCCGGGGTCCGGCGCTTGAAACCGTAGAGGTCGTGCGGTTTGCACATGTGGTACTGCCCGCGCAGGCAATACCGGCATTTCCAGCACGGCACGATCTGCTCGGAGACCACTCGGTCCCCTACCCCGACGCCCCATCGGGCGGCGCCCGCAGCGTCGATCTGCACGATTTCGCCGACGAATTCGTGGCCGGGGATCACCTCCGTCTCGGCCCACGCGGGGCGGTTCTCATCGCCCCAGAACTTCGCCGCCCCGTGGTAGCACTTCAGATCGCTCGCACAGATGCCCACAGCCTCGACCCGGACCAGCGCTTCACCGGGTCCCGGTACCGGAACGGGAACCTCTTGCAGCCGGTAGTCCTCGGGACCGTGGCAGATCACCGCTTGCATCATCTCCGTCATCACCACTGCCCTTCATCCCTATGTTCGCGATCACACTAACCCAGGTCGGCACATTGGTCCAGAACGAATGTTCACGGAATTATTGGCGTGAACTGATGTGCAATGCGATACTTCTGCCATGCACAGCAGCTCCGAAACTCGTGCGCTGACGGGCGCCGAGGGTGGCCGCTTCGCGCCGTCGCAGCTCTACGCGGCCGCGAAAATGTACTACGACGAGGACGCCACCCAGGCCGAAGTCGCCCATAAGCTGGGCGTCAGCCGGGCCACCGTGAGCAGGCTGCTGTCCGAAGCCCGCCGCCAGGGCATCGTCCACATCGAAGTCCGCGCACCCCATGCCGACGACCGCGGCGATCTCGCAGGCACCCTCGCCGACGCGATCGGGTTGCGACGGGTGTATCTGTCCGCACCGCTACCCGCGCCGACCCCGGTCAAGCCGACCGTGGAGGTGATGGGCAGCTACCTCGCACCCGCGGTCTCACGCGCACTCTCGGAAGTCGGGCTGCTCCCCGGAGACGTGCTGCTGGTCTCGTCGGGACGCACCGTCTACCAAGTGGCACAGTTCGACCTCGACCGCATCCCCGGTGTCCTCGTCACCCCCACCGTCGGTGGCAACGACCAGCCCGAGGAGTGGTATCAGACCAACGAGATCACCCGACTCATCTCCAACAAACTCGGCGGCCGGCCGAACTACCTGTTCGCCCCCGCCCTCCCCGGGCCCGATCTCTACGACACCCTGCATGCCGATCCGTCCATTCAGCGCGTACTGAATCTGTGGCCGCGGGCGCGGTGCGCACTCATGGGCGTCGGCGCACCGCCGCTGCTGCGTGATGACATACCCCAGTTCGTTCCCACTACCTCCGCATCCCTACGCGAGGCGGTGGGCGATGTGTGTTCGCGGTTCTACAACCGGGAAGGGGAACCCGTCGACTTTCCCGGCCGCGAACGGCTGATCGCCGTCGAATTGGCCGTGCTGCAGAAAATCCCGGTGGGGATCGCCGTGGCCGTCGGCGCGGACAAGGTGGCCCCGATTCTCGCCGGCGCGCGCGCCGGGTACTTCAACCAACTCGTCACCGATCCATCGACCGCACACCAGCTTTTGGAGAGTCTGTGAACTCGATTCGTCTCGATGGTAAGCGCGTATTGATCACCGGTGCGTCGAAAGGCATCGGGGCCGATATCGCTGAGACTTTCGCGGATGCGGGGGCTTCGCTGGTGCTGTCCGGTCGCGACCAGGGCACACTGGACGTTGCGGCCCGGCACCTGGAGCAGCAGTACGGGGTTCGCGTTGCGGCAGTGGCCGCCGACCTCGCCGATCCGGGCGCTCCCACCAGGTTGGCCGCGGAGGCCGCCGCGGTCTTCGGCGGGCTCGACGTGCTCGTCAACAACGCGGGCATCTCACATCCGGAGATGGTCACCGATCTGACGGCGGCATCGTTCGACGAGGTCCTCGCCGTCAATCTGCGCGCCCCCGCACTGCTCGCCGCCACCGTCGGTGCGGCGATGGCCCGTGACGGCGGCGGATCGATCGTGACCGTCGCATCCGCGGCCGCCCTGCGCGCACTGCCCGAGCACTACGCGTACTGCACGTCGAAGGCAGGTCTGGTGATGGCGACCAAGGTACTGGCACTCGAGCTCGGACCCGATGGCGTGCGCGCGAACTCCCTGTGCCCCACCATCGTGCTCACCGATATGGGCCGCAAAGTCTGGGGCGAGGAAGCGAAGGCGGCGCCGATGCTGGCCCGCATCCCGCTGGGCCGCTTCGCCGCACCCGCGGAAGTGTCCGCGACAGCGCTGTTCCTCGCCTCCGACCTCGCATCGATGATCAACGGCGTCGACGTCCCGATCGACGGCGGTTACGCGGTCAGCTGAACCGAGCCAGGGTATGCACCTGATCCCGGGTAGCCGGATACAGTTGCAGCCATGTCTCGTACAGGGCGTCGTATCGTTCGCGGTATTCCGGGTTCGGCGGAATCTCGCGGGCTATCCGCGTCCAATCCGTCTCCGGTGCGACCAGTCCCACACCGATAGCGGCCAGCAGCCCGTCACCGTAACTCGCGCCGATGGTCTGTTCCGGCTGCAGCTGGGTCAACCCGGTGATATCGCTGAGCGCCTGCGCCCACACCGGACTGCGCAGCCCCCCACCGACTCCGACCGCCCGCAACACCGGCGAATCGGCATTGTCGAACATCTCCAGAATCTGGCGGATCCCGAAGGAGATTCCCTCGTAAGCCGCGCGGAACAGATGTCCACGCCCGTGCCGCAGCGTCAGTCCGGCCACGACACCACGCGCGTCCGGATCGAACACCGGCGTGCGCTCACCGGCCAAGTAGGGCAGCATCAGCAAACCCTCCGAGCCCGGCGGCACGGCCGCAGCCTCGGCCATCAGTACATCGAATGACGCTCCGCCGGTCACCTTCTGCAACCAGTTGGCCAGCCTACCCGCAGTCGATGTCCCCGCCGCGAGCGCAAAAGTGCCCTCCTGGACACCCGTCGTCGTCCACAGCGCCGGGTTCGTATGGAACGTCTCCAGCACCTGCACCAAGAACATCGTCGATCCGTACATCAGCATGAGATCACCCGGATCGCGCACACCCACGCTGAATGCCTCGGCATAGGCATCCACGGTGCCCGCGACGACCGGCGTGCCCGCCGGAATTCCGGTCTCCGCGGCCGCCCCCGCGGTCACCACGCCGACCACATCCGACGGCCACACAAGCCGGGGCAGCGGCAGCTCGTCCAGAATTCGCCCGGCCCATTCGGCGTTCCAGTCGAAGTCGCGAATCGAATACAGTGGATCGCATTGGCTGGCCGTGTGATGGTCCTGAACATACTCACCGGTCAGCTTCGCCACGACGAAAGAGTTCGACCCGTACCAGCGGCGGGCACGGGCGAACGCCTCCGGCTCGTTCTTGCGCACCCATTCGATCTTCGGGCCGACCGCCTGACTCGACAGCGACTTGCCCGCCCGCAACAAAATCGTCTCCGCGCCGAACAACTCGGTCAGTTCGGCGATCTCCACCGACGCCCGGGTGTCGATGCCGTACAGAATGGCGGGCCGCACCGGCTCGAGATCCTCGTCGCACAACACCAGGCACGGACCGACACCGCTGACACACATCCCGGCGATCCGCGCCCCCGATGGTACGGCGGCCATCAGTGTGCGGCTGATCGCGCACACCTCCGCCCACCACAAGCCCACCGCGTCGACCTCGGCCCACCCCGGCCGCGGCAACGACATCTCATGCCCGACCTGATGCTCGGCAACCACCACTCCATCCGGCCGCACAAGCACCCCCTTACTACTCCCTGTCCCCATATCAATACCGACAAGCAGCTCCACGGACGCCACCTTATGTCCTTTCCGGTCGAACGGGTGCCGGTCCCGGACGATCGACGTGAGCACCACAGACCACGCCCGGCCACAGCCTCGCCAACCGTCTTCGACTACACACGCGAGTGCGGGCCGAGGTGGTGCTCACTACGGGCGGCACCACCGACCCGCCCGGTGACGATCATCGACCGGATGTGTTCCGCACGACGATCGCACCGTAGTCCCTGCTCGGCGGGTCTGGATAGTAGTCGGGGATGATGTGCCGCCGATCGGGCACCAGGTAGCCGTGCCCCCGGTACATCTCCAGGAAGGGATCCACGAGGCAGCCGCCCAGCCGACGAAACGCGTAGTCGCCTGCGTCGATCTCACCGAATCGGCGACAGTAGGCGTCGTAGCCGGGGATCTTGGCTCCGGTGAGAACATAATCCAGCGCGAACCGCTCGGCCAGCTCGACCGGGGTCTCCATCATCACCGTGTATGCCGTACCGCCGCGCGCGGTCCGTTTCAGTGAGCCGGAGGCGAGGTAGAGGGCGTTCGCGGTGTCCAGGTCTATCGTCGGGTAGTAGCCGTGGCCGGTCACCGTATCCCAATCGCTGAGATCGGTGATCTTGTCCGGCGTGTAGTGCATGGGGAAACCCATCAAGGTTCCGACGACCTCATCGTCCTGCTCGAAAAGCCAGAACCCCTCAGGGAACGCACGCAGGCGAGCTGTCATCTGGTCCCGGCTCGCCCGCTGGGATTCCTCCCAGTCCTGCTCGACGGTCATGATCTCATCAAGGTCGTCCAGCGTCGCTTGGCGCACCCGGATCGTCATCGTGCCTCCCAGGTCACCGGGAGGCATTCCAGGCCGTGGACGAATACGCCGATCTTCCATCGCAATGTGTCCGGATCGGCCGCGAACCCCAGTCGGGGAAAGCGCTGCACCAGGGTGCCGATGGCCACCTGCGCCTCGAGTCTTGCCAGCGACGATCCGAGACAGAAGTGCAGGCCGTGGCCGAACCCCAGATGCTGGTTCGGTGTCCTGGTGATGTCGAACCGGTCCGGTTCGGGAAACCGTTCGTCATCATGATGTGCAGACAGCAACGAAGCGACGACCAGTTCCTCGGCCGGAATGACCGTGCCTCGGAACTCGACATCGGTCAGCGGAAAGGCCCCGGTGCTGTTTGCCACCGGCGGGCAGTATCGCAACACCTCCTCGATGGCCGGTTCGATGAGTTCAGGCGTGTCGTGCAGCCGCCGCAGCTGCGCTGGATGACGAAGCAGCGCCCACACCCCATTGCCGATGAGGTTGCCCGTCGTCTCGAACCCCGCCGCGAGGAGCAGGAAGACCATGCTCATCAGTTCCACCGATGAGAGCCGGTCGCCATGCGTCTGCGCTTCGATCAACGCACTGGTGAGGTCGTCGCGGGGGTGCCGGCGGCGCAGCGCGAGGAATTCCTCGAGGTACTGCTGGAACTCGATCGCCATCCGGCGCAGGGCGTCGAAGTTTCCTTCCGACGGCGGAGCGATCAGAATTCTGGTCCACTCCCGGAAGCGCTCCCGGTCTTCGATCGGTACCCCGATCAGCTCGACCAGCACAGTGATCGGCAGCCGGAATGCCAGTGTGTCGAGCAGGTCCACCGAGTCCTGCTGCTCGGCGAGGTCCAGCAGCCTGTCCGTCGCCTCGGCGATGAGTGGGCGCAGCTGCGAGATTCGCCGGGGAGTGAAAGCTTTGGCCACCAGTGCGCGCATCCTGCTGTGCTCGGGCGGGTCGGCGTAGAGCATGTGCTTGTCCAGCCGGTCGAATTCGGTGACCCGGAAGTACCGGGAACGCGCCTGATCGGAAAGTTTCCGCTTGTCCTTGCTGAAACGCCGATCACGGAGCAATTCGACCACGTCGGCGTAGCGGGTCACGCGCCACTCGGGCGCTTCCTGGTGCGGATTGAACAGCCGGACGATCGGTGCCTCGGCGCGCATCTGCGCCAGCGTCGGCAACGGATCCACCCGCATCTGCTCACCCCACAGGTCGAACTGGTTCATTCGGGTCGCTCCAGCACCTTGCCGACTCGAAGCCAGGTCGGCCTTCCACTGATCTCCCGCCACCACCGCGCCAGGTTCGGCCGCGCCTCGATCAGGTCGGCGCCGTTGGAGGCGACCAGATATTGCAGGTAGGGCAGCCAGGTGACCTCGGCGAGTGAGAACTCGGGGCCGGCGAGGAACTCCTGCCTGGACAGCGTGGCGTCCGCGACATCGAAAGGTGTCGCCAGTGCAGCGCGAGCAGCGGCGACAGCGTCCTGATCCGGCGGCGGTGGCAACAGCGGAGCAGCGGGGCTGCTCCGGATTATCTCGTAGACCGGGCCGCCACGGACCAGCTCCCACACCGGGCCGCTGACATAGCTTTGCTCGATGCTGATCCACTGTTCCATCAGCCCGTGCAGCCGGAGGTCATCCGGCGTCAGCGTGGGGCCCGGCAGCCGCTGATCGAGATAGCGGATGATCGCCCGTGATTCATACAGCAGGAACCCGTCGTCTTCGAGTACCGGAATCTCGCCGAAGGGCTGGCGTTGCCGGTGTTCCGGCGACTTGTCGTGTCCTTTGAGAACACTCACCTCGACCAGCTCGGCTTGCTGATCCTTTTCCGCCAGCCCCATCAGCACTTTGTGCGTGCACGCGCTGGTGGCCGTTCCGTAAACCTTGATCATGATCCATCCTCTTCGCGCTCCGCCAGCATCTTCAGCAAGTACCGAGTGATCGCCCGTGGGGTCGGGTGTTCGAAGGCGAGGGTGGATGGCAGCGCGAGGCCTGTTCGTGCGGCCAGTTCGTGCCGCAGTTGCACGGTCATCAGCGAATCCATGCCCAGTTCCATGAACTTGCCGTCGACCGGGACATCGGATGGCGAAGACAACTGGAGCACGGCAGCCGCATCCGCGCGTACCGCTGACTCGATAGCGGCCTCCTGCTCGCCGTCCGGCAGCCCGATCAGCTCCTCGAGCCAAGGCACCGGCTCGACGGCGACCTGTTCGCGTGGGGGTTCCGGGGTGTCGAGCCAGTGACGCCTGCGCTGCCACGGATAGTGTGGCAACGACACCACCGGGCGGCGATCCGGGTAAAGGCCGGCGAAATCCACCGGATACCCCGCGGTATAGAGGTCGGCGACCGAGTTCAGCAGGCTGCGCATTTCCGGACGCTCCCGGCGCAGCGTCGGTATCGCCGCCGGCGCGCCGAGACAATTCGCGACATGGCCGGAGAGCACAGAGTGCGGCGCTATCTCGAGGAAGAGCCGGTGCCCGTCTCTGCCCGCAGCGTGCACGGCTTCGGCGAACCGGACCGGATGCCGGACATTGTCCGCCCAGTAATTCCCGGTCAATTCATTTCCGGCGATCCGGTCGCCGCGGGCCGTGCTGTACAGAGGACACACGGTCCGGCCGACCTCGACCGTGCCGAGTTCCTGCGCGAGTTCCACGGCCAGCGGAGCCATCGACGGCGAGTGGAACGCGTAGTCGACCGGCAGCCGGCGGCAGCGAACCCCTTGTCGCTGCAGTGGGCCGAGCGCGGTGTGCAGCTCGTCCACCGTGCCGGACAGCACGACGGATCTGTCGTCGTTGATCGCGGCCACCACGACCGCGGTGTCGATCGTAGACAACAAGGCCACGACCTCATCCTGGCCGAGATCGACCGCGACCATCGCCCCCGAACCGGCTGCCCGCGCCATGATGCGGCCCCTCGACACCACGATCCTGATGGCTTCCGCGAGACTCACCGCACCCGCGACGTGCGCTGCGGCGATTTCTCCGACACTGTGCCCGATGACCGCGTCCGGCCGGACGCCCCATGAGGACAGCAGAGCGGTCAGCGCGATCTGGAAGGCGAACAGCGCGGGCTGGGCGATCTCGGTGCGCTGCAACCTGGACCGATCCGGTGGTGCGGCCAGCTCCGCGAGCAGCGAAAACGATGCGTTCTTCGCGATGAGCTCATCGCATCGACCGAGCGCAGCGGCGAAGACCGGCTCGCTGGATTGCAATTGCCGTCCCATGCCGATCCACTGCGAGCCCTGTCCGGAGAAGACGTAGGTGAGCGCAGGCGGTGCGTCGGCTCGTGCCCCGGTGGTACCGTCCCGCGCGAAGGCGCGCAGCTTCTCGGCCAATTCGGACCCGGACTCGCCGACCACCGCGGTCCGCCACTCGTGATGATCGCGCCGTGCCCCCGCTGTGTAGGCGATATCGTGCGGATCGTCACCCCGCTCGAGGACACTCGCGTATGCCGAAGCCAGCTCGGTCAGTGCCGCCGGGCTCCGGGCCGACAGCGGGAGCACAACGAGCCCGGCCCGCGGTGGCACCTGCTCGGGCGTAGGTGCTTCGGTGACGACGACATGCGCGTTGGTGCCGCTCATGCCGAACGAACTGACGCCGGCGATCCGTGGCCGATCGCCCCGCGGCCATGCCACGGCCGTCTTCGGGATCACGAAAGGTGTTCCGGTCAGGGAAATCCTCGGGTTCAGGGTGCTGAAGTGCAGGTTGCGGGGAATCTCCGCGTTCCGCAATGCCAATACCGCCTTGATCAATCCGGCGATCCCGGCGGCAGCTTCGAGATGCCCGATGTTGGTCTTGACGGCGCCGAGTACACAACCGCCGCTGTCCGGCTCCGGTTCGCCGAAAACTTCGGTCAAGGCTTCGATCTCGATCGGGTCCCCGAGCGCGGTTCCGGTGCCATGGGTCTCCACGTATCCGATCTCGTCGGGCCGCACCCGCGCATCGGCGAATGCCTCACGCAGCATGTCCTTTTGCGCCAGTGGGTTCGGCGCGGTCAGTCCGGCCGAGCGACCGTCCGAGTTCATCGAGGAACCTCGCAGCACAGCAAGCACCCGATCACCGTCGGCCAGCGCATCGGACAGTCTCTTCAGCACCACGATTGCGCAGCCCTCGCCCCTGACGAACCCATTCGCACGCGCGTCGAATGCGCGGCACCGGCCGTCCGGCGACAGCGCCTGCAGATCCGCGACCATCTGGGTCACCGACTCGTCGAGAACGAGGTTCACTCCCCCGGCCAGCGCGAGCGAACTCTCTCCTGTCCGCAGACTGCGGATCGCCAGGTGTACCGCAACCAGCGACGATGAGCACGCGGTGTCCACCGCGAGACTCGGCCCACGCAGTCCGAGCAAGTACGACAACCGGCCCGCACCGAAACAGTGGGCCGTTCCGGTGCCCGCGTACGCGCCCATCGCGCCGGATCTGGCGCTGAGCAGCAGATAGTCGTTGCTGCTCATGCCGACGAACACACCGGTTCTGCTACCGGCCAGCCGCTCGGTCACCACGCCGGCATCTTCCAGCGCTTCCCACGCGACTTCGAGCAGCAGCCGATGTTGCGGATCCAGCGCCGCGGCCTCCCGCGGGGAGATCCCGAAGAACGCCGCGTCGAAACCGTCGACAGCGGAAAGAAAGGCACCTGTTCGCGCAGCATCGTCCGTGGCGCGAGCCGGTTGCTCGGACACCGCGTCGACGCCGTCGGAAAGCAACGTCCAGAAAGATTCCGGGTCGTCGACGCCGCCGGGGAAGCGGCAGCCCATGCCGATCACGGCGACAGGTTCGGATTGCTGCCGTGTCAGCCGCGCGACCTCGGCCTCCAGGCTCCGCAGCGCGGCAGCCGCTTTCACCAGACGCGAGCGGTAACCTTCCTCGTCGATGACGGTCACGGCAG
The DNA here is from genome assembly GCA_040674215.1 of Nocardia sp. NPDC050193. GTDB lineage: Bacteria > Actinomycetota > Actinomycetes > Mycobacteriales > Mycobacteriaceae > Nocardia. The sequence continues at coordinate 72,828 of JBFARE010000026.1, forward strand.
CTGCCTGCGTTCGAGCCGGTCGATCGAACCGTCGATCTGCGCCAGCAGGTCGCCGAGGTCATCGAACTCGTCGATGGTCTCCTGGGGCTCGCCCATGCCGAGCACGTCGAGGAGCTGTTCGGTCAATGCCCGCACCGTCGGTGCGGTATACAGCAGCGTCGCGGACAGCCGGGCGCCGAGCGCCGCCTCCAGCCGGTTCCGGAGTTCGAGTGCCATCAGCGAGTCGACTCCCATGGTCGTCAGCGGCGCCTTCCGGTCGATCGACGCGGCGTCGAGGTGCAGGATCCGGCCGAGTTGCTCAGTGACGACGTCGTCGATCAAGCGCGGGCGTTCGGCAGGGGTCGCCGCGCGCAGCCGGTCCGCGAACCAGGGATCCGTTGGCCTGCTCGCACTCTCCTGGTCATCGGCACCGAGTTCGGTGAACAGCGACGCACCGGCCAGAACCGGGTAGAACGCCAGCCACTGTCGCAGATCGAGATCGGCGGCAGCGATCTGGCTGGTGCTGCCACCCAGCAGCAGACCGAGGATGTCCGTGCCTTGTTCGGGGGTCAGGGTGCCGACCCCTCGATGCGCGAGTCGCTGCCCTTCGGTGTTGCGTTCTGCCATGATTCCTTCCTGGGAGTACAACCCCCAGTCCACGCACAGGGCCTTGCGGCCACTGTGTTCCCGATGCCGGGCGAGCGCGCCGAGAAATGCGTTGGCGGCCGCGTAGTTGGCCTGACCCGGCGAGCCGAGCAGGGCAGAGGCCGACGAGTACATCACGAAGAACTCCAGCTCCCGGTCCTCGGTGAGCTCGTGCAGATTCCAAGCCCCCCGCATCTTGGGTGCCAGCACGCGGTCGTACCGTTCGGCATCCAGTTCCAGAATGGTCCGATCGTCGAGCACCATGGCCGCGTGCAGCACTCCGCGCAATGGCGGCAGCCGGTCGTCGATGTCCGCGAGCAGCGTGGCGACGTCCTGGCGCCGGCCCACGTCCGCCCGCGCGACCACGACCTCGACGCCTTCCCTCCTGAGCTCGTCGATTCTGGCCTGCACGTCCGGAACCGGATCATGCCTTCCGGCCAGCACGAGGTGCCGCGCACCGTGCGCGGCCAGCCAGCGCGCCAAACCGATGCCGAGCCCACCGAGCCCGCCGCTGATCAGGTACGTGCCCCGGGCGAAGGACAGATCGACGTCCCCTGGCTCGACCGAGGCCCGTACCAACCTCGCCAGATTCCGTCCTTCCTCCCGTAAAGCGATCTCGTCCTCGCCGTCCGGCCCGACCAGTTCGGGAAGAAGCTCGTCGGCGCAACGGGTCGGCGCCCAACCCGATCGGAGATCGACCCGCACGCACTCCAGTTCGGGATGCTCGACGCTCAATGTCCTTGCCAATCCCCACAACGGCGCTTGGGACACCTCGACCGGTTCGGGGCCCACCTGCTGTGCGCCTCTGGTGACCAGCCACAGCCGGGGATGGTCCCGCAGACGGAGGCGCGCGAGCGCGCGGACGAGGCGCACTGTACTGAGTCCGGTGAGGTGCTGATCAGCGGTCAGCGTGTCGGCGGTGACGTGTTCGGTAGCTGTGGTGTCCAGGCTCCACAGGTGCACTACCCCGACGCAGGCTCTTTCGCCACCGGCGGTGACGTTGTCGAGCAACGCGTTCCACGCGTCGTCATCGGCGACGTCGATCTCCCGTTTGTCGACCAGTACGCAGGTCTGGCCATGCTGTTCGAGCAGCGTGGCCAGAGCTGTACCGACACCGGTGGAGTCGGTGAGCACCAGCCACGTCCCCGAATGCCTCTCGCCAGGATCCGGGGCAGCGAGCCGCTCGGCGGCGCGCCATGCCACCCGGTAGAGCAAGTCCCGGTACGGTCCCGGTCCGGCGGGCCTTGCCACTGTCAACCCCTCGACCTCGATCAGCACGGTGCCGTCTTCGTCGAGCACCAGCAGATCCCCACTGTCCTCGGTGGATCGGGCGCGTGCGTGTACCCACACCCGGCCACCAGGTGGCCGGTGCACTCGGAGCCGATCGATCCGAACCGGAATGACCCCGCCGCTCGCCCGCTGGTCGAGTAGCACGCTGCCGAGCACCTGGAAGCAAGCGTCCAGCAGTGCTGGGTGGCAGACATACCCCGAGGACGATCCGGTCGACTCGACCAAGGCCACGGCCTCCCCGTCACCGGTCCGGATTCGTTGCACACCACGGAAAGCCGGGCCGTAGTCGATAGCTCGCCCGGCGTACCGCGCGTAGTGCTCCGCTACGGCTACCTCGGTGCCGCACCGGTCCCGCACCGACGATGGCGGCTCGGCCATCGGCGGCCCTCCGTCCCCATGGCGGACGGTTCCGTGCGCGCACAGAACCCACGGTTCATCCCTTGCCGCTCGGCAGTACACCTGGAATCGGTCGGAGTCCTCGATGAACTGGACGTGTCCGGAGCCGTCCTTCGCCAGAATCGCCATCCGGTCGAATGCGAGGTCCTCCAGCACCATCGATTGTCCGCACGCACCAAGCGCCATCTCCACATAGCCCGACGCCGGGAACACCACCGCGCCGTCCACCAGGTGGTCGGCCAGGTACGGCAGATTCAGCTCGCGCTCCCGGATGCGGGTACCCGGTGCGGTTGCCGGGCTGACCGGCTCACCGAGCAATGGATGCCCGTGGCCGGCGCGCGCAGCCGGAGCTCGATCCACCCAATACCGCTGGCGCTGCCACGGGTAAGCGGGCAGCGGCACGCAGCGTCCGCCACTCGGGTGGAGGGCGGGCCAGTCCACCTCACAGCCCCGGACATACAGTGCGGCAAGCGATTCGAGGAAAACCGCGCGCTCATCATGTTCGCGTCGCCCGGATGGAACGACCAGGCCTCCGTCCTCTTCGATCGAGGGCAGCAGGATGGGGTGCGGGGTCAGTTCGACGAATACCGTGCGCCCCGGCGCCATGCAGTCGCGGACCGCCTGCCCGAACAACACGGGTTCACGAAGGTTGCGTATCCAGTAGGCGGTATCCAGCTCGGCCCCGTCACAGACCTTTCCGAGCACGGTGGACCACATCGGCACCGTGGTGGCCTCCGGCGTCAGCGCGCCGAGTCGGCGACTCAGCTCATCGGTGATGGCATCGACTTGTGGGCTGTGCGCGGCGACCTCGACCTTGATCCGACGACAGAACACCCCCGCACCGGTCAGCTCGGCCAGGATCTCGTCCAGCGTGTCCGGGTCACCGGAGAGCACGGTCGAGCGGGCGCTGTTGCTCGCCGCGATCGACACCCGATCGGCGAATCCGGACAGCACCGCGCTCGCTCGCTCGATCGGCAGTTCGACCAGCGCCATCGCGCCGCGCCCGGCCAGTCCGCGCAGCAATCGGCTGCGGCGGCAGATGATGCGCGCCGCATCGGTCAGCGTGAGCGCGCCGGCCACATGCGCGGCGGCCACCTCGCCCATGCTGTGCCCGATGACGGCGTCCGGCTCGATGCCCTTCGATCGCCACAGTGCCGCCAACGCGACCTCCATCGCGAACAGAACCGGCTGCACGACGTCCACCCGATCGAGCCGCGATGTGGTTGGCTCTGCGGTCAATTCATCGAGAACAGACCACCCGGTCTCGCTTCGGATCGCGTCGTCGCATATCTCGACAGCCGCTCGGAACGCGGGCTCGCCGGCGAGCAGTGCACGCCCCATGCCGAGCCACTGCGAGCCCTGGCCGGAGAACACGAACACCACTCGCGGCCGTTCGTCCGGCTCGGTGCCGGGTACCAGCCGCGGCGGCCCGCCACCGGGCAGCACCAGGGCGGCCCGGTACTGATGATGATGCCTGCGGACAGCCGCGGTGTAGGCGATATCCGGGACCTCGGTCGGCCGCTCGTCGAGGCCGGCGCGGAACGCAGCGACCAGATCGGTCAGTGCGCCCGCATCGCGCGCGGAGATCGGCACCAGTGCCGGTCCTGGTTCGGTCGCGGGAGGCTCGGGGGGCTCCGGTGGATCGGCGACGATGACGTGCGCATTGGTGCCGCTGATACCGAACGAGCTGACACCCGCCATCCGCATCGCACCATCGTGTTTGGGCCATGAGACCGGATCACTCGGCAGAACCAGGGCGGTCCCGGTGAGGTCGATCCTGGGATTGACGGTGCGCAAGTGCAGGTTCGCCGGGATACGCTCCCGCTGCAGCGCGAGCACGACCTTGATCAGCCCGATCACGCCGGCGGCCGCCTCGAGATGCCCTATGTTGGTTTTCACCGCGCCGAGCACGCATCGCGAACCATCGTCGCGCAACCCGCCGAGCACGTCGGCGAGCGCGTCCACTTCGATCGGATCCCCGAGCGGCGTTCCGGTGCCGTGCGTCTCGACATAACTGATATCCGCCGCGTCGGCGCGCGCGCTACGCAACGCCTGACGGAGCAAAGCCTTCTGCGCCGAGACGTTCGGCGCGGTCAGCCCGGCGGAACGGCCATCGGAGTTCACCGCGGAACCACGGATCACCGCGAGCACCGGATCGCCGTCGGCCATCGCGTCGGAAAGCCGTCGCAGGACCAGTATCCCGCAGCCCTCACCCCGGACATAGCCGTTGGCCAGCGCATCGAAGGTTTTACATCGCCCGTCCTCGGACAGCGCGCGCGAGCTGGCCAGCATGTCGGTCATGTCGCTGGCCAGCATCAGGTTGACTCCACCGGCCAGCGCCATCTCACTCTCTCCGGAACGGAGGCTCTGGACTGCCAGATGTACGGCGACCAGCGACGACGAGCACGCTGTGTCCACGACCATGCTGGGTCCCTGCAGCCCGAGCACGTAGGACAGCCGGCCTGCGGGGAAGGAGTGCCCATTCCCGGTCACCGTGTAGATGTCCCGGTTTCCGAGGCTGAGCCGGTCGTAGTCGGTGACGACAACACCGGTGAAGACACCGGTTCTCGAGCCGGCCAGCCGGTCGGGCCGAGCGTGCCCGGCCTGTTCCAGTGCCTCCCAGGCGACTTCCAGCAACAGACGCTGCTGGGGGTCCATCGCCTCGGCCTCCCGGGGCGCGATGCCGAAGAAGGCGGCGTCGAAGGTGTCCACCTCGGACAGAAAGCCACCCCAGCGCGTCGGACTGCCGACCTCACCCACCCACCGGTCCGGAGGCACTTCGGTGATCGCATCGACGCCGTCGTCGAGCAGTTGCCAGAATTCGTCGGGGCCGCCGCCGCCCGGCACGCGGCAGCCCATGCCGATGACGGCGATCGGCTCGGTCTTCGCCGTCAGCTCCCGGTCCAGCCGGGCCTGCAGGGTCCGCATAGCCGACAAGGCCTTCTTCACCGGCGATATCTGCTCAGTCGTCATACTGTTCCTGTTCGACGAGCCGGATGCTCTCCAGCAGCATGGCCTCGGCTTCCTCGTCGGAGAGCAGATCAATGTCCGCTGCCATGGAAGGCCGATCGTCCGGTTCCGGTTCTCCGGCCGGAATCCCGGTCACCGCGAGCTCGTCCGCGATGAACTCGGCGAGCGCAGCGATGGTCGAGTAGGTGAACACCAGCGCGACGGACAACCGGACGCCGAGCGTCGATTCCAGCCGGTTGCGTAGCTCCACCGCCATCAACGAGTCCATGCCCAAGTCCTGGAACGTCGACTGCCGGCTCAGGCTGGGGGGATCTCGTTGCAGCGTCAGGGAAACCTGCTCGATCAGGTGCTCTTCGACCAATTCGGCCCGTTCCGGCGCGTTGGTCGCCGCCAGCCTGTCGGCGAGCGCGGTGGCGCTCCCCGAGGCACGGGATTCGATCTCATCGAACAGCGGTGTCCCCGCCGCGCCGGGAAACGATTCGAACCAGTGCCGGAGGTTCAGCTTCATCACCGCGAGTTGACCGGGGTCCGCACATATCCCGTGGTCCAATGCTCGCGCGAGCTCTGCCGAGGACACATCGGCGATGCCGTGGGTCGCCATGCCGATCTGCGCGAGATGCAGGCTCATTGCACGCAGGCCACGGGCACGGCGATGGTGTGCGATCGCGTTGCACCGTGCGCTTGCCATCGAGTCGCCCTGGGACCCGAACAACGAGGCGACCGATGAGCAGAGCACGAAGAGATCCAGCTCGCGATCGAGCGTGTGTTGATGCCACCGCCACGCGCTGTCCTCGCCCGCGGCGTGGATGATCCCGCGCAATGGGCCCGACGCAGTCTCGATCTCGGTGATCAGCCCGGTCATCTCGCGGTCGTCGGTCGCGCACGTGTCGATGGTCGACACCTGTGCTCGCGGGAAGCTGATCGGCCCGAGGGCACCGTCTCGGTCCAGGAGCACGATGTTGCGCGCACCACGGTCGGTCATCCAGCTGGCACACGACTCCGCGAGTGCGGCATCCGCGCCGACGATCAGGTATGCGCCGTCCGCCCGCAACGTCGCCAATCGCTCACGGACGTCCGGCGCTCGGACCAGCCTGGCCACAAACCGGCCACCGGGACGCAGGGCGACATCGGTCTCCCGATCATCGCTGAGCAAGACCGTTGCCAGCGTGGCTGCCTCATCGAGTGTCGTCTGCGCGGCAAGATCCACCCGCGTGACCGACAGCTGGGGATGGTCGAGCCCGATCGCCCTGCCGAGTCCCCACAACGCCGCCTGGTCGACATCCACTGCGGAGACATGCTCGCCGACCGCCTGGGCGGCCCGGGTCACCAGCCACAGCCGTGGCTGATCGCGCCAGCCCATTCCGGCCAGCGCGTCGGCCACTCCACGCACGCTCGCGCTGCCGCGAGCTCCGATATGTACCACCCCGGCCGGCGCCGGCCCGGTCAACACTGCCCGCAGGGACTCTGTTCCGGTCGGATCCACTCCCTGCGCGGTCACCAGATCACACTGCTCGCCACGAGCCCGCAGCTCTTTCGCGAGCTCGGCGCCGAGACGATCCTCGCCCGCCAACACGATCCACGACCCGGCTCGAGCTCGCACCGGTTGTCGGTCCGCTCTTGCGCGCCATTCCACCGTGTACAGGCAATCTTCGACCGGATCGGGATCTCTGAGCGGCTGTAGGCGCACGCCCTCGGCTTCCACCATTACCCGGCCGTCGTCGTCGAGCAGGTAGAGGTCGCCGCCCAGCCCCGCTGATCGGCCGTGTGCCCATACCGGGCCCGCCGGGGTCCGATGCACTCGCAACCGGCCGATCCCGGTCACCACGTTGCTTCCGGACGACCCGTTGCACAGGGCGATCAGCGCCTGCAGGCCGGCGTCGAGTATCGAGGGAGGGACGCGGTAATCGGTGTCTCGACCATGTGGCTGCTCCGGCGGCACGAGCCGGGCAAGTACTTCCTCGTGGCCGAACCACAGCTCAGATACCCCCCGAAGGTGCTCTCCGATGCCCAGCCCCGCCCCGTCCAGCGCGCGGTAGTGCTCTGTCCGGTCCCGGTACGCAGTACAGCGGTGCCGAATCGGGGCGGGCATCTCACGCACATCCGGCTTTTCGGTGTCCGGCCCGACGGTGGCCAGTGCGTGCCGTACCCAATCGAGACCGTGGCGGCCGAATACCTGGAAGAGTCCCTCCCGCGTACTGATCACGGTCTGGGTCGTGGGCACCGCGGCCGCGGTCACTTCCAGCATGCGCTCGAACACCAGGTCGGTAACGGCGATGTCCTTGGTTCCGTACGCCTCGGCGCCCGATGCCAAGGCCATTTCGGCGAATGTGGCCGCCGAGATCACGGTGTTCCCGCGCACCGTGAGGTCCGCGAGATACGGCAGCCTTACCGAGTCCAGCGTGTGTTGCCAGTAGCGGGTTCCCTGCTCTGCCGCCGAGATCAGGCCTGTGCCGAGCAGCGGATGGCCCCCGTCGTCGCCGACGGTGAGCGCGGTGCGCCGGTCGGCCGCGAGCCAGTATCGCTTCCGTTGCCACTGGTAAGCGGGCAGCGAAACGACCCTGCCGGTTTCGAGTAGCCGATCGAAATCCGGCGAGCAGCCACCGGCGTACAGTGCGCCGGCCGCGCGGCGCAGCGCGGATCGTTCGTCCTCGCCCTTGCGCAGCGAACCAACGGCATGACCGTCGACCCGGCGGGCAGCGAGGCATCGCTGGATGTTTTCCAGCAGAACCGGATGCGGGCCGATCTCCAGGAAAACCCGGTATCCGTCGGAGATCGCGCCGTTCATGGCGTCCGCGAACCGCACGGGCTCCCGCACGTTTCGTACCCAGTAGTCCGCGTCGAATCGCTGATCATCGACGAGCTCCCCGGAGACTGTGCTGTAGACGGGCAACCGGTTCGGCCCCGGAGTAAGCGTGCCGAGCGCCCGAGCCAATTCGAGCCCGGCCGGGGTCATCCGCGCACTGTGGAACGCGTAACCGACCCGGAGTTCACGGCATGCGATCCCCTCGCCGCGCAGCCGCCCGAGCAAGTCGGCCAGTGCGGCGGCGTCACCGGAAACGACGGTCGAATAGGGATCGTTGACCGCGCCGATCGTGAGCTCACCCTGGTACGCGCTCAGCAGGTCACGCACCCGCTCGGCGGGCAGTTCCACCGAAGCCATCCCACCTTCTCCGGCCGCGGCCTGCATCAACCGGCTCCGGTGATACACCACCTCGACCGCTTCGGGGAGGGACAGCGACCCGGCCAGGTACGCGGCGGTGACTTCGCCTACGCTGTGGCCGATCACCGCGTCCGGCACGAGCCCCCATGCCTGCCACAGGCGCGCGATCCCCACCTGGACAGCGAACAGAGCCGGCTGCGCGACCGCGGTCTCATCGAGGCGGCTCCGTTCCGCCGGCGCGGTCAGCTCGGCCGTAAGCGACCAGGTGGTCAGCGGCCGTAACCACTTCTCGCATTCTTCGACAGCCGCGCGAAACACCGGCTCGGCACGCAACAGGTTCCGGCCCATACCGGCCCATTGCGAGCCTTGGCCGGAGCACACGAACACGATCGCTCGCCGCTCGCCACGCGCCACGCTGCCCATCCACGTGTTGCCGGGCATGGTCCCCACAGCCGCGGCACGCAATGAGTCGGCCAGCTCCTTCGAAGACGAACCCGTCACCGCGAGCCGGTGTTCGTAGTGGTCCCGCCGCACCGCGGCCGTGTAACACAGATCGCGCAGGGCGATGTCATTGTCACCGGTGAGCTCGCGCGCCATCATGGCCGCCGATGCCAGCAGGGAATCGCGAGAGCGGGCGGAGAGCACCAGCAACTCCGTCCGGTTCTGGTCCGGCGGCGGCTGGGCGGCGCCCAGGGTGTACAGCGCGCCCAATGAGTCGATCACCGTCGAGCGGTCGCGGTCCGCACGGCGCAATGTCGGCAGCGCCGTACCGCCCTGCCGCTCGACCACCGATGTGAGAATCGGATGCGGGTCGACGTCGACGAATATCCGGCGGCCCCCGGCGAACAGGTCTCCCATCACGGTGTCGAATCGCCAGGGTTCGCGTTCGGTGCGCACCCAGTGCTCGGCATCGAGCAGCGTGCCCTTCATCTGCGCCCCGGTGGCCGAAGAATAGAACGGTATCCGGGTATCGCCGGGCCGCAGATCAGCGAGCGCGGCCCGCAGGTCGGGCAGCACCGAGTCGACGTAGGGACTGTGCGAGGCGTAGTCGACCCTGATCCACGCCGACGCGACCGAGCGCGCGGCGAGTTCGTGCCGTATCACCTCGATTGCCGCTCGATCACCGGAGATGATCGTGGATCCCGGGCTCGCGCTGCCGGCAACCCATACGTCACCGCCGTGCCGGGACAGCAGGTCGTTCGTATCCGCAGCGGACAGGTCGAGCACGGCCATTCCGCCGTGGCCGGACAGTCTGCCGGCGATCGCGCTGCGCCTGCACATGATCAGCGCGGCATCATCGAGAGTGATCGCTCCGGCGACGTGCGCGGCGGCGACCTCGCCCATGCTCATCCCGGCGACGGCATCCGGCTCGACCCCCTGCGATCGCCACAGGTCGGTCAACGCGAGCTGCATCGCGAAGATCGCCGGCTGGGCCAGCTCAGTACGCTCGATCCAGCTCTCGTCGGCCGAGGTCAGCAGCTGGGTGAGGGACCAGTCGACGTGTGGGCGCAACGCCGTCTCGCACCGCATGATCGCCGACCGGAACGCGGGCTCACGCAACAACGGCGCACCCATCCCGGTCCACTGCGCACCTTGGCCGCCGAACAGAAACGTCACCCTCGGCCGGTCGCGGTCGATAACTCCGGTACTGATTCCGGCTCCGGCACGGCCGCTGAGGAATTTCTCCGCACCCATGGCGATGTCGTCGCGGTCACGAACGGACAGCGCGAGCCGGTGCGAGCCGTCCGCCTCGACCGATGCGGCGGCGCACAATCGGGCGATCGGCGGCAGGTCCCGAGCGGCCGCCAGCTCCCGCGCTGCGGCACGAAGGCCGTCTTCGGTGCCCGCGGCGAGCGGCAGCAGGTAGACCGGAGCGTCATCGCCGCTCTCGAGAATCACATGGCAGTTCGTACCGCCGAAGCCGAACGCGCTCACCCCGGCGACGAGACGCCCCTCTGCGTCACCGTGCCACTGCTCCGCCCGCGTAGGCACCCGTAGACCCCATTCATCGAACGGGATATTCGGGTTGGCTTCCTCGAACTGGCCGCATGGCGGCACGGTGCGATGCCGCATCGCCAGCAGCACCTTGATCAGCCCGGCGATCCCGGCCGCAGGTTCGAGATGGCCGATCACGCTCTTGACCGAACCGACCGGCAGCAGCTGGTCGCGAGACCGGTCCGCGCCGAGCACCGCGCCCAGCGCGCTTGCCTCGATCGGGTCACCGAGCGCCGTTCCCGTCCCGTGCGCCTCGACGTACCCGACCGTGGCAGGCGCAACCCCCGCTCGGCTGTAAGCACTGCGCAGCAAGGATTCCTGGGCCAGCGGGCTCGGCGCCGTCAGACCGTTACTGAATCCGTCGTGGTTCACCGCGCTGCCCTTGAGGACGCCGTGAATCGGATTACCATCGGCGAGTGCCCGATCGAGCGGCTTGAGCACGATCATCCCGCCACCTTCACCGCGGCCGTATCCATCCGCACGCGCGTCGAACGTCTTGGATCGTCCGTCCGGTGCCAGCGCGCCGAGCCGGGACAGTGCGTGCACCGTGTCCTGCGCGAGCATCAGGCTCACGCCACCGACCAGCGCGAGATCGCATTCGCCTGCACGCAGGCTCTGCGCCGCGAGGTGGACCGCGACCAGTGACGACGAGCATGCAGTGTTCACCTGAAGGCTCGGCCCGCGCGCACCGAGCGTGTAGGACAATCGAGCGGGAATAATGCTCGGATCGCCTCCGGCCAGGGTGTGCTGGGTGACCAGGTCGGGGTCCGCGCGAATCCCCGCTCCGTACTCACTCCACATCGCACCGACGAAAACTCCGGTCCGGCTGCCTTCGAGACCGCTGGGCGGAATGCCCGCGTCATCGAGAGCTTCCTGCATCAGTTCGAGCATGATCCGTTGCTGCGGGTCGACGTGCGGAGCCTCGCGGGGAGATATACCGAAGAACTCCGGGTCGAACTCGTCGATCCGGTCGAGGAACCCGCCGCGCGGCGGACCGTCGCGGGCCCATCGGCCGTCCGGCGGTTCGGTGAGCGCGTCGGCACCCGAGCTGAGTAATCGCCAGAATGCCGTCGCGTCAGGAGCACCGGGGAACCGGCAAGAAAGACCGACGATCGCGATCGGACGCTCCTGGCCTGATGTTTCGCGCTGCACTGGTGGCGTCGCCCCGGCTCCGGTCAGCCTGCGCGCCAGCGTGATCGGCGACGGATGCGCCCACAACAGGACCGGGGACACGGGGTGCCCCACTGCCTCACTCAATTCGTCGGCGAGCGCCGTCAACATCAGTGAATCCAGCCCGTAGCTGGTAAACGGCTCACGTCCATCGATCGCAAGGGGATCCAGTCCGCTCAGGGCGGCGGTTCTAGCGATGAGCCAGTCCCGGACAGTTTCCATAGACCAGGACAACACGGGTGAAGCTACCTCCAGCAACAATCCAGTTCGTGGCATACCCGATGGTTAACCGGCGGCTCGCCCGAATCAGACCAGATGGTATCCCTGCTGGATTGCCTGTGTAAAGTGCGGAATTCGTAGGTCTGCTTCTGGTGCCCACAAGCGCTTTGGCGGAGCCCGAGTTCCACGATCCGGTCTGCGATAGCGAGCGCCGGGCGATTCCACCGCTGTTCTGGTCCGACAACCCCTGAGGCCGGAGCCCGCTCGGCATGAGCACCCGCCTGGTCCCGATTCGGGAGCGAACTGCGGGATAGCTGACCGAGGGACACGCACCCTCTCGCTCCGGCCACCGAGCCGCCGGCCACCGGGCCGGCCGTGATCGCCGACAGTCCCTCGAGGCGCAAATCCTGGGAACTGCCCTGGTCGGTGACCGGCCGGATGTGGGACTGCTGGCACATTCTTGCCGGGCGCCGCCTCATGGCAGCCCGCCCGGCCGCGCCGCGGTGTCCGGGGGCTGGTCAGTGCCAGAGGCGCGGGCGGGCGTTCCCCCGCTTTCGCCGCGCCGGCCGAGTTCCTTTCCATCGGCCCTGGGCTAATCATTCCGCGCTTGCCCGGGTCGTGATGTCTCGCAGGGTCGCGGTGGGTGCGCGCCGGTTTCGGCGCCGGTCGGCGGCAGTGAAACGGCCGGGATGGGTGAAGGCCCACGACCCCGCGATCGAGGTATCGATGGAAGATCGAGCGCACGATCGCGTGGTTGAACGGCTATCGGCGGTTGACGATCCGTTACGAACGCCACGGCCGCCTTTTCGCAGCATCTCTACAACTCGCCGCAGCTCTCACCTGCTACAAGAAACTGTCCACGTAAGACACGCTCTTAGTCACCACCAGCGGCGATCCGGCGGCGTTTGTCACCGCGGGGCGGTTGGCCTCCCATGCCGGCCTGGTGCCCCGTTCCCCGTGATTCTGGGCGGGTCAGCGGCAACCTGCACCGGCCCCAAGCGCTATAACCGGCGGCTGCGGCGGGTGTTCTTCATCGCTGCACTGTCGTCGAGCAAGAGCGATGGATCGTCCCGAGCGTTCTACCAGCGCAAGAGATCCGAATGCCTGAGGCACACTCAGGCTTTGCCGGCGCCGGCCCGGCGCCTGGTCGACGTGTTGTGGGCATTGCTACGCGACGGCCGGCACTTCACCACTGAGCCTCCGAGCCCATCGAAGCCGCGGTAGCGGCTTGACAACGGTCAGTGAGATTCCCGAAACAGATCTGGCGCCGGATCTGGTCGAACAATCCCCAAGAACGGTTGAACAAGGAGATCCGGCACCGCATCGATGTGGTCGGGATCTTCCCCGACCACGGTTGGATCATCCGCTTCGTCGGCGCCGTCCTGGCCGAGCAACATGACGAATGGATCGAAGGACGCCGCTACCTCGGACTCGACGTCCTCGCCCGCACACGAGCCATCACCACCACCGACCCCGATGAACAGGAGGACACCCCCGCAGAACTCACCGCCTGACCAACACCCGGATCAGCGGTGACCTCCCCAGTTACACCACGCCACTGGACTTGACCCTGCGGCCTTTGCCGACCAGATCCTCGACAGTCTCGCCCACTACTGCAACAAACTTACAGCGCTGAACAACGACTCAGATCACTAGTCAGTTCAGGGCAGAACCTGCGGGACCACGTCGGGATTCACCGCACCGACCAAGGCGCCGATCAGCCCACCGAGGATCGGCCCACCCGAACCCGTGGCCGAACCGACCGCCGAGCCGATACCGGCACCCAGAGCAGCACCGTTCAACACGGGATCGGGGTACTGGGCGCCCGGGTTGGTTTTGACGTCCTGAGGCTCCTCCAGCGGAATACCGGCGATCGGCGTGGCCTGCGCATCGGCCATCGGCCCGGCGTCGGCGGAAGCGCCTCCGGCGACAACCGTGGCGGCGATCAGCGGCAGCGTCGAGGCGACGACGGTTTTGACGACATTGTTCGAGATCATTGCTCGCCTTTCGAACGAGTTGCGGAGTAGCCGAAGGGTATCCGTCAACACGGCAGCTCCCCACCGCTGGAAAGGCTCGGACAGCGGATTCCGGCCGCGGCCACAGTCCTCGGGTCTGTCGGCACGCCTGCCGAGGAGCGATCGTTCGAGTCGTTCCGGCCATCAGGCCAGTGGGTCGTCTTCACCGTGCGCCCGCCACTCGACTTCAGCTCAGCCGACGACGACCTGCGCGATCTCGTCCAGGCAGTCGGAGACCCCCTTCTATGAGGTCCCCCCGCTTCCTTGGCGGGCTCTGAGCATGGTCCGATAGGACCGGGAAGGAGTCCCGCGTCGCAGCACCGAAGAAATACCCGGACGAGTTGAAGGCCCGAGCAGTCCGTCTGTATCTGGAGTCGGACCCGAAACCGACGATCCGCAAGCTCGCCGAGCAGCTGGGTGTGCATCATGAGGCCTTGCGGAACTGGATCCGCCAAGCCGACACCGGTCACAGGCCCGAACCGCCGGCGACGGATCCGGCCGAGGAGAACAAGCGGCTGCGTAAACAGGTCGCCGAACTGGAGCGGGTCAATGACATCCTTCGTTCTGCGAGTCCGTATTTCGCCGCGGAGCTCGGCCAGACCCGGAGGTGATCGTGCGGTTCGTCACGAACAGCCGGCACCCGGTCGAGCTCGTATGGCGGGTACTCGGTATCGCCTGCCCGATCTATTACCGGTGGTGCACACGCCTCGACGAGCCGTCGGCGTGGCAGATCGCCGACGAAGCGTTGCCGGCCGAGATCGTCGATATCCATACCAGCTCCGGCGGCACCTATGGCTCTCCCCGGGTGCACGCGATGCTGGTCCGCCGCGGCATCTCGGTGGGCCGCAAAAGAGTGGAGCGGGTGATGCGTGGCGCCGGCCGCGCCGGGCCGCGCCGGGCCGCGGCTCGGGCTCGCGGACAACGGCTCGGCCGACCACCGGCGATGACCGAAGAGCAGGTCCGCCAGACCCGCGCCCTGCTCACCCGGCCGGACGAGTCGGTGTCCTCGATCGCGCGACTGCTCGGAATTTCGCGCACCACGCTCTACAAGTACCTCCCGGAGCTCACCGCGAAGTGACCGCATCGAACCACGGGGATGTGGCGGGCTCCGCCGCCTGCGAGGGCGACGCTCAGCAGCAGGTTGGCCGCAGGATGACCAGCACCACGGCTATACCAGCGGTAAGCAGGGCGATGGACCTGATCGCCGCTACCGCTGAGTGTGACAGGCCCGCGACGGCACTGCCCATCAGCACCACGGTGACGGCAGCCAGGATCAGAGTGCCCCGGTCGGTGCTCGGAGGCCAGGAATTTCGGCTGCGCAAGTGGGAGACCACGGCCCGTAACGAGCCGGATCGGACCGGTAGCGGTATCGATGGCGCTGCGTATCGAGCCATGACTGAGCTTTCCGAGCGTCCGTCCCTCGCCGAGCAGTCCTACTGGCTGACTCGACCGAGCGTGGAGTTGCACGTCGAAACCACCATTCGGGCAACCTCGCCTGCACCGATCCTAGTCCCGTACAGGGGCGGTGAACACCAGTCCAGCGGGAGTATCCTCCTTCCCCCTGAAAGTCTCAGGGACCACGCTGTACGAATATCTGCCCGAGCTGACGTTGAAAGGCTGATGGTCGGAGCTGCAGGTCATGGACGATCCGCGGGCCGCGTGATTCGCCGAGATTGCCACCACCTTGGAGCGAGAGCGGAAACGGGTGCGGTCATGCGCTGCAAGTGCTCACGGGTGGTACGGAGGTCGATGGATGCTTTCTCCGGCTACCGGGCCGACCGCCGTTGGCGCACACTGATGTGGCCGCCCGCCGCCCCCGACCCGATGAGCAGGCTCATGATCGACATGAACGACCCCGAAGGCCTTGCCGGCCAGCTCGGGAAACTGGATCCGGTAGAGGTTCTCGACCCGGTGCGCTGGCCTGCGAGACCCGGAAGCGAACCGTCGACGGTCTCGACGTCGAGGACCAGTACTGCCACACCCGCGGTCTCCACGAAGCGCGCGGCGGACTGAACTGATCGGGCTTTGAGCTGGCGAAATGCTCGACCGGGCTGGGCCGCGCACCCCTCCTACGTATGGCCCGCGCCAACCTCATCGGCCCGGGGCCGGCCGCCGCTGAGCAGCTGCTACCCATCCCGCCCGAATTCGGTGGACGCTACAGGAAGCCGACGGCGAAAATCGCCGATTCATCGGCGCATCCTGTGCGCAAGGGCTTCCGCCTCCACTGAGCACGTGGGAATCAGTGCTGGAAGGTGGGCTCGTTCCGGCGGAACTGATGTTTGCGTTTCGGCGGGATGGGCCGCCTCGGCGCGAACCTGACCGGCGCAAACCTCATCGGCGCGCAGCTCGCTGACGCGCAGCTCTCCGGCACAGTCCTCACGGACGCGAACCTGACCGGCGCCGATCTCACTGGCGCAGATCTCGACGGCACCGACCTCGCCGGCGTGGTCTCCGACTCTTGAACCCGATGGCCTGATGGGTTCACTCCACCCTGATGTCCTCCCAGCCCGGCCCTCCCCCGAGGGCGAGTGGTCCCGGCAGGCCGGCCTCGGAGCAGACCCCGACGAGGTCTCACTCCTTGATTCCGGGACCCACAAACCGGTGCCGAACCGGCAAAACCCCGCAAGCGGCCACACCCCCGGCCAACTCGTCGAAACGCTCTGATTTCAGTGGCGCACCCACCGAATAGTTGACCGGGCTCTCCAGGCGAGCGCGCCTACGCTCTGTTCGATGACGGTGATCTCGGTGACCGGCATGTCCGGTACAGGGAAGTCGGCGCCACTGCGTGCGCTGGAAGAACGAGGATATCGGGTGGTGGACACCGATTACGGAGACTGGACCGCAGAACCACTTAGCGTGGCTTTTCTCCCGGCTGCGCCTCAACCCCATCCACTACGCGTGTGAAACACCCACATCAGTGCGTCGTGAACTCGACGCCCCCTTGGCGCGGTGCCTGTGACCGCAGGGATGTCCACAACGCGGCGTTTCATGGACAGTTACCACCCCGGAAACCTCTATGACCAGCGATGATCTATCGCATCAGCGTCCAATAATGCATTGATTGATGGACACAGGTCGGAGCGGACTCGACCTGATGAAGGAGCCGGAAGCGCGGGCGGTTCTTGTGGATGAGGTGGCGATTTCGGTTGTGCCGTTCAGGACAGGTCGGACATGTCGAGCACGAAGCGATAGCGGACGTCGTTGCGTGCCAGTCGGTCGAGGGCTTCGTCCACGCGGGCGGAGGGAAGAATCTCGATGTCGGAAGTGATGTGGTGGTGGGCGCAGAAATCCAGCATGGCGGCGGTGGCGGCCCGGCCGCCACTACCGCCCGATCCGAGTTTCTTACGTCCGACGAGCAGATCGGTCATCTGCACGGTGATCGGTCCGAGGTGACCGAGGACGCTGAGGGTTCCGTCGAGGGCGACCAGTCGCAGATAGGGCCCGAGATCGTGCGGCGCGGAGATGGTGTCGATGACGACGTCGAACCGGTCCCGGGCGGCGCTCATTCGGGTGGCGTCGGTAGAGACGAGGAGTTCCCGGGCGCCGAGCCTGCGGGCATCGGCGGCTTTGTCCGGGGATCTGCTGATCACCACGGTGTCGGCACCGAGCGCTACGGAGAGTTTCACGGCGAGATGACCCAGCCCGCCCAGTCCGGCTACCGCGACCTGGGTGCCCGGCCCTACTCCTAAAGCGCGCAACGGTTCCCAGACGGTGATTCCGGCACAGAGCAGCGGGGCCGCGCCGGCGGGATCGAGACCGGCGGGCAGGTGGTAGGCAAATCGGTCGCGGACGATGTAGTCGCGGGAGTAGGCACCCAGCGTCGCCGATCCGTCGTGGCGGTCGGTGCCACCATAGGTCAGGATCGGGAATTCATGACAGAAGTTCTCCTGACCGGCCGCGCACATGGCGCAGACGCCACAGGAGTCGACGATATTGCCGACCGCCACCGGATCGCCGACGCCGAATTCGGTGACTTGGCCCCCGACCGCCGTCACCACACCGGTGAACTCGTGTCCCGGCACCAGCGGCGGGCCCGGTTCGCCCCGGTATTCGTGGACGGCGTGGAGGTCGCTGTGGCAGACACCGCAGTAGTCCACTCGCACGGCGATATCGTCGGGACGCGGGGCTCGCCGCGGCACAGGCGCCCGGTGCAACGTTTTCGTGGTGCCGTCGACTCGCCAACCCGTCGTAGTTCCCACATCGACTCCTTAAACAAACTGTTCTGTCTATTTGAACGGTACGCGCGGCCGGACGCAAAGTAAACAGACTGTTCTGTTGCTAGAGTGGCGGTCATGATCGATCGCCCTCTCACCGCCCGCGGCGCCGCGACACGCGAGCGCATCCTCGAGGCAGCGACACGCGAGTTTGCCGAGCACGGGATCGCCGGCGCGCGCATCGAACGGATCGTGGCGGAGGCTCGTACGAACAAGGCGCAGCTCTACGGCTACTTCGGCAGTAAGGAAGGCCTTTTCGACTCCATCTTCGCCGGTTCGCTGGAGCGGATCGTGAATGTGGTCCCCATCGATGCGACCGACCTGGCCGGGTGGGCCGTGCGGCTGTACGACGAGTACCTCCGCCGACCGGACCTCATCCGGTTGGCCACCTGGGCTCGCCTGGAACGCCGGCCCACCGGCCACCTCGTCGACGCCGCCGACCGGCTCGACGATCACAAGCTGCACGCCATCGCCGAAGCCCAGACCGAGGGCATCGTCCGCCCCGGCGACCCCTTCGACGTGATGGCCCTGGTTATCGCGATGTCTATGGCTTGGTCCCCGGTCAGCAATGTCTATGCCGCGACCAGCTTCGAACCCTCCGAATTACACGACCGCCGCCGGGCCCTGCTGCGCGAAGCCGTCGAGCGCGCCCTGATGGCCGGCTGATCGAGCAGCGAGCACCTCAACTCTCCTGCTGCTGATCATCATGGCCTGCGTGCTGACGATCGATATGTCGCAGCACGCCGCCCGGCATCAACTCCGCCCACTTGGCGCCGGACTATCCACTCGCCGACACCTATGGTGCGGCCGCGACGGCGGGTGGCTTGGGTTATCAAATATCTAGAGTTATCAAATGTCTAGACATTTACTGTCTAGACAGTAGACTGACCGGGTGGAAAACGCTAATGCCATGCGGACCGCGTCGCTGCTGCACGAGTCCGCGCGCGAGTTGTCGCGGTTGCTGGACCGGGAGCTGTCCGCCCAAGGGGTGACCGCTCAGCAGGCCGCGCTTCTGATTCATCTCGCCGGCGGGGAGAACAGCCCGAAGCGTCTGGCTGCTGCGCTGGGGATCGATACCGCCGGCACGACCCGGCTGGTGGATCGACTCGAGGCCAAGGGGCTACTGCAGCGCCGGCGTGGGGCCGAGGATCGACGCGCGGTGGTTTTGGAACCGACCGAGCCCGGACGCCGACTCGCTCCGGCGCTCACACCGATCTTCGCGGCGGTCGCGGCGAGTTTCTTTCTCGGGTCCACCGACGCCGAGATCCGCGAGGCAGGTGACCTGCTCGAGCGCGTACTCGCCTCCCGGACCGAGCAGTGATTCGGCCATGACCCAGGCCGGTGCCCGGCCGCGTACGAGGACAGGGCCGAAGTGGGGCCGGTTTTCTCAACACCACTCCGACCTCCGACCACGGCGGAATGACTGTCGGTGTCGGCGCCGGGCAGCAATCCCGGGTCGACTGCACCCAACTGTCCGGGACCAAGGCACGAACCTTTTGGATACGTCGCCACCCCGCCATCCGGGCACGACAACGTCGACGTCGCTGCCGAATACGGGAGTATCTCGGTAACGGCTCTGGCCCACTTTCGGTGATGGCTGCGAGTGACGGCGGCACGATGGCCGGGTGGACGAGGCCAGTGCTGGTGTCGGCATGCTCATCGGCGTACTCGTACCGACACTCACGATCTTCGTTTATCCACGAACCAGCAGAATGTAAACCTGGCGCGGACCCCAGTCCCCGACCGGCCGGCACCACCAGCGCCTGGACGATCATGTCCACGGAACCGGAGTCGTTCGCGTGGAACGTTCCGACCAACCGACAGGTTCCCAACTGAGAGTACACGCGAAGTACGGTGAGCGATATTGGGGTGCAGGCGATTCCATTATCGTGCGGTTGCCCGGGCCATCGAAAGGTCAGCCCTCGAGCTGAACGAGGTCGCGGTCCTTCCAGCCGTCGAGGAGGTCGGCCTGGTTTTCCGGCGCTGGGGTGCCGTACACGAAGTACGTCTCCGCGGGCAGAGTGGCGCCGCCGATGGCAAGACCGGTATCGAAATCCGAGAGGTCCCAGGTCACGGTCTCGTGGTCCGGCTCGAACTGGAGGATGCCGGAGTTTCCGAAGAGCTCGATGCGGTTTCCCCCTGGCTCGAAGACGTAGAGAAAAGCGCCCTGGGTGATTCCGTGGACATCGGGACCTGCCTCGATCTGGATGCCGTACTCACGGCAGAGTTCGGCGGCGTCGGCGTTGTGCTGCGGGACGCCGTACCAGAACGCGAGATGGTGAAGCCTGCCTTTGGCGCCGGTCTGATCGCGCATGATCGCCATCTCGTGGCCGAGCGCGTTGACGCTCATCCAGGCGCCGATTTCGGTACCACCGTTCGCCCCGTCTACGACGCGTTCTCGGGTGCTGAAACCGAGGGTCTGCTCGAACAACTCCTTCTGTGCGGTGACATCGGAGGCCATGAGGTTGACGTGATCGAGGCGCCGCGGCGGGAGGCCCTGCAGCGGTCGCTTGGAGCGCCGAGTGAGGATCCGGCTGCGCAGTTCGCCCGGGGCGTGGTACTTTTCGACGTCCCAGACCAGCTCCATCGGGTGTCCGTCCGGGCTCTGGAACGCGAAGGTTCGGCCCACTCCCAGGTCGCCCTTCGTCCAGCCACAGCCGAGTCCGGCGGCGTCGAGTGCCGCCGCGCGGCGTTCGAGAGCCTCGTGCGAGGTGGTGCGCCATCCGACGGTGCCGAGGCCGGGTTCGTCGCGCTCGGTCAACTTGAGGCTGTGGTGGTAGGGATCCTCGTAGCAGCGCAAGTAGACCGAGCCCTGGTGGCGGGCGGTTTCGCGCATGCCGAGCAGCTGGGTGAAGAACCAGAGGCTGCCCTCGAGGTCAGGGGTGTAGAGCTCGGAGTGAGCCATGTGGGCCAACTCGAAGCGGGGAATCGTGGTCATTGGATTGCCTCTAACATTCGGTGATACGTGGGGTGGGTGTGGATCGTCGAGCCGGGCGGCCTGGCCGTACCGGCTCGCTTTTGCTGTATTTCAGCGGAACAGTCCGATGAACTCTGTTCCCTCGGGCAGTCCGCAGCCTGCGATGTCGCGCTCGCGGCCTACCGACTCCAGGACCTGGACGGCCTCGACACCGTCGAGGCCAACCTCCGGCTCGGGCAACCGGTCGATCGCCGGACGTACAGCGGGGCCGCCGCCATTCTGCTGGATCTCGGCCTACCGCGGATCCGGCTGCTGACCAACAACCCGGCCAAGCGCGCGGGCCTGACGGAGGCCGGGATCGAGATCGACGAGGTGCTCGGGCTCGAGATCGCCCCGAACGCCGACAACCTCGCGTATCTTGCCAGCAAGCGGGATCGACTGGGGCACAACATCTCCGCATCAGCAGCGGTGGCGGCGTTATGACAGCGCAGGAGACCCGCGAGGTGGAGGGCTTCGGGACGCTGTTCGATCGCGTGTCGGTCATGCACGCGAGTGACCAATGGTCGGCGACAGCGGCGGATATCGCTGCCGTCTGCGGTGAACCTCGCAGGTCCGACGAAACAGGTTGGGCGACATGGGAATCTCTCAGCGTCTCCGATGAGACCGCAGGGCCCGCATGGTGCCTGCTCGCCCGGACGGCTGATATGACCGCCGTCGTCACGCGGGCACGTGCACTCGGCTGGCAGGTCGGCGATCAAGTGATCGGCGGCCACGAACAACGGGTGCCGCTGGTCGGGCCGAGTGGGCTGACGGTCGTCGCCTACTCGCCGATTCCGGCGTCATGAACACCGCGCGCCCACCATAGCGATGTGGCGCGGGACATCTGCAGCACAGCCGAAAGGAATCCTCCATGACAACCTCGTCGGAAGAACGCGCTCTCGAAGGTCGTACGCTGATCATCTCCGGCGGCAGTCGAGGGATCGGTGCGGCGATCGCCGTCCGCGCCGCACGTCAGGGCGCCAACATCGCACTCATCGCGAAGACCACCGAGTCCCATCCGAAATTGCCGGGAACGATCTTCACGGCCGCGGCGGCCATCGAGGACGGCGGCGGTCAGGCGTTGCCGATCGTCGGCGACATCCGGGACGACGACACGGTGGGCGCTGCCGTCGCGCGGACTGTCGAGCAGTTCGGCGGCATCGACGTCAACAACGCCAGTGCCCTCGACCTCACCCCGACCGAACACATCAGCATGAAGAAGTACGACCTGATGCAGGACATCAACGCTCGGGGCGCCTTCCTCTTGACGAAGACCGCCATCCCGCACCTCCGCCGGTCGCCCAACGCGCACGTGTTGACCATGAGTCCGCCGATCGATCTCGACCCGAAATGGTTCTCCGGCATCGGGGTCGCATACACAATCTCCAAGTTCTCGATGTCGCTGGTGACCATCGGACTCGCCGCTGAACTACGCGCCGACGGTATCGCGGTCAACTCCCTCTGGCCGCGCACGACCATCGCCACGGCGGCAGTACGCAATATCCTGAGCGAGAAACTGATCTCGCGCAGCCGGACTCCGGAGATCGTGGCGGACGCGGCGATGAGCATCATCACCAAGCCGGCGGGGTCGGCGACCGGGCAGTGCCTGATCGATGACGAGGTGCTGGCTCGCGAGGGAGTCTGCGACGTCTCCGGCTACCAGGCCGTCCCGGGAGGTCATAACTTGGAACTCGACTTCTGGATGGCGTGGACCTGACCCTGTACCCACAACACCCTGTCGGCGCGGCTTCGTTGCCTGCACCGGACCCGTCAGCTCCTCGACAGAACACTGTAGAGGTGGGATGGAACGAGTGATGGATGCTGATGACGGGCACGTCGACGGCTTGGCGGAACTCGTCGCTCACTGGCCTCATCCACCCGGCCATCGTGCCGCCGTCACCTCCCAGCCACCACCGAAAGTGGGGGAACTTCACGCCCTCCAACAAAGCGGGGAGCCTCAGCGTTCCACTCATCGTCACAGAAGACGGTATCTCTCGGCCATCGCTGGAGCCCGCGGTCGACCGGAGCGATGAACAGGAAGACTATCTTTCAGAGATAGTGCGCAGCTCACGAGCGGTATTTCGCCTCCCGTGCTCACCTGCCCTCCACGAGTACGGCGAATCCGTCGAGGAGACGTTCCAGGCCGAACTCGAACGCCTCCTGCCCGCCCTGCAATCCCCCACGCGCGGCCTGTGCGGCGACGCCGACGCGAGCGGCGATCGGGAACCTCGTCGGATCGGCGACGCTCTCGGCGATCGACATCACGACCCGCATCCACTGCTCATCGCCCAGCCCGCTCGTCGTCCGCTCCCGTCTGAGGGCATTGTCGATCCGAGTCGCCGCCGAGACGTGCATCAACAGCTGCGTCAGGACGCGATCCTTGTCGATATCGCTCAAAGTGGTGGCTTCCAGCGGTCGCAGCTCGAGGTCTCGCTTGAGCATCTCGCAGGGACCCATCAGTGACCGCGGAGACGCGAGCTCGGGCAACCAGGGATGGGCGAGCTGGAGCTCACGATTGGCGTGCGCGATCTCGGCCAGGCCGGTGCGCCAATGCGCAGTCGCAGGCTCCGGACGCGCAGAGTAGGTCTCGCGGTACGTCCGGTCGACCACCAGGGCCAAGAGGTCTTCCTTGTTGCCGAAGCTGTACGCCGCCATCGTCCGGACGCCGAGGCGCTCTGCCACGCCCCGCATCGAGAACCCGCCAACTCCGCCGGCGTCGAGGGCCTCAACCGCAGCAGTCAGGTAGTCCGCAACAGTCAGGCCCGACCGGCCTACCGCGCGAGAGTCGTCCTCCCACAGCAGCGCCACAGTGTGTCCGAAACGCATCTCCACCGCCGATCTGCTCCGAATCTTGACCGGTCCAATGCTCTCACATACTCTATGCCGTACCGATACGCTGTATCGATACGTTATATCGACGATTGAGGAGTAATTCCGTGACTGCATCTGCCCATGACTCGCACCAGTTGGCCATGCGCGGGCTCACCGATGAGACCGCGCCCGCGCGTGCCCAGGGCACCATTGATATCGACGCACCGCCGGAGCACGTGTTCGACGCGCTGGCCGACGTCACGAACTGGCCGAGCTTCCGCGGCGACGTCACCGACGCCGCGTCAGAGGGGCCGGCCGCGCCCGGGCAAGCCTTCACCTGGCGCGCCAACGGGACGCCCGTCAACTCCCGTTTCGCACTGGTCGAACGGCCCACCCGCCTCAGTTGGTCCAACGGCGCGCCCGGGATGGTCGCCTCTTGCGTCTACCAATTCAGCGCTACGCCCGCCGGCGGGACCCGCATCCGGTGCGAGGAGTCGATGGATGCGTCGGTGGCGGCCCCACACATCGACGACGCCGTCCTCCGCGCGGGCATCGCCTCATGGCTCGCGGGCATCAAAGGCCATGTCGAGGCCGGAGCGGCACCGAGCCTTGACCTCGAGTCTCCGGGGCCCCGGTAGTAACCGCCGCATGCACCTCGCGCCGGGATCGGTAGCCGTGGTCTACACCGCTGCGGTCCTGTCCGACGCGCGCTTGTTGCTGTTCTTCCGCGCCGTAAACCCACAGGCCGTCCATCACAGCGATACGCGCGTGTTATCCCTCGGCGACTTCGCCCGAATCGTCGGCAACCAGACCCGACACCAGAAGACCAAGCCCTACACCCCACGCCACGACGGAAAGGTGGAGCGCTGCCAGCGAATCCTCGGCGAAGAGCTGCAATAGGCCCGGGACTTCGCCAGCGAGGACGCCCGCACGGCGGCCACGGTCTGGATGTACTGCCTGGGCAGTACATCCAGAGCCCCGTCCAGATAGGTTGCGCTGGTAATCCGAGTGTCGGTTTGATCGTGCGCTCGCCGACGGCGATGCTGCCGGTGGAGGTGGTGTCGATGGCCCGGAAACCGGAAGTATTCGTGCGGGAGGTGACCCGGACGAGGGGCGCCGGTTGCAGAAGATCACCAAGACGAGCAAGCAACCGATCAGGACACGTCGCGCGCTCGTGGTGATGGCGTCGGCCCAGCATCAACCGGTTCCGGCGATAACCCGATTGATGTAGGTATCGGAAGCGTATGTGCGGCAAGTGATCCACGACTTCAACGAACGGGGGTTCGACGCACTGGACCCAAAATGGAGCCGGGGCAGGCCGAGCAAGGTGGATCGGGCGACGCGTGAACGCATCGCCTGCATCGCCCGGTGCTGCCCCCGCGACCTGGGCCGTCCGTTCTCGACCTGGAGCCTGACGAAACTCCGAGACATACTGGCCACCAGCAAGATGAACCGCATCCTCGATCTCTACGACCACCCGCCCACCGACGGGCGAGTGATCGGCCGCATCGAGGCCCGACTCGGAGTTGCCCTGTTCGATCGGGACACCCGCGGAACCCGGCCGACCACGGCCGGGCTGGAGTATGTACGCCTCGCACGCCAAGCCCTGACGTCTGTCGCGGCGGTTTCCGACAGCGCGCTACGGGCCGCCGGTATCCGCCGATATCGAGTGGGCACCTTCACCGGCCTCTCCGTACCGGTCTTCACCGCACTCCACCGGCTCCTTCCACCGGATACGGCAGTCGAGCAGCGAATCGACAACGGACGCCGGCTCCTGCGCATGATCGACGACGGAGAGCTCGATGCGGCCGTCGTCATCGCACCGCATACGATCTGGGCGCCCGCCGCGGCGGAGGTCACCGGACTCGGGAGCGACCCACTGCTGCTGATCACTCCACCCAGCACCACACCCATTGATCTCCGGCCCGGGAACCGTTCATCGTGGACGACCCCGCTGTGGCTCGCGAGCTACCGCTCACAGCCGGAAGACGTCGCCCACGACTCCGCCGCGCGGGGAGCACGGGTACACGTCGCCGGCTCGGCACCCATCGCACTCGCCGTCCCACCCGAAGTGGTCTCGAACTCACTGAAGTCCAACTACCACACTTCATTCGGACCCCTAGGCACCTGAGCGAACGTCGCCCTGCGGCGCTGGGCCGGTTGGCGAGTCCGCCGGTGCACCGACCGCGGCCGGTCCGCTACGAGAAGACCCGGCCAGGGCAGCTCGCCCACGTCGATATCAAGCCCCATTGCAGTTGTAATGTGGTGGGAAGCCGGCCGGTAGGCCGAGTGCCGACGCCAGCCGAAGCTGTGGCGGCGACGACCATTACGGTTTTCGGAGCGCAGAGGTGGTATGAGGAACCGTGTCGGCAATACGATGCTGGAGGCGGCAGCGCGTATCGGCAAGAACCTCGGCCGCTGGGCGCGCGCGCGTTCGGCTACCGATGGTAAATTCGCTTCCTCGCTCAGGTCTTCAGCGAATCGGCTCGACGGGACCGACAAGAGCCTGAAGTGGAAATTGGGCATACCAGCGGTGGTAGGGACAGGCCTCGCGGTTGGGATATACACCGGTCACGACTCCGACGAGGAAGACACGGCAGCGGTCTCCGGATTGGGACCCGAGGTCGACGCGCTGGTCGCGATGTCTCCCACGCTCGCAATGAATCTCGAACGCCTGCAAGCCGAGGGTTGGACGATCACCTACCACGAGATCGATGCCCGAGGACGCACATACCATGCCCGCAAACTGATCGCCATCGACCGAAGACTCGCCAAGGCCCCGATAACGGTAACGGCGGTATTCGCGCACGAATCAGCACACGCGCTCAACCCGGTCGGAGCTTTCGTGCCCTCTGTCCCCGAACCCGGCGAGTCGTACTCGGATTGGCTCACGAAGAACCTCGAAGTGCGCTTTGAACGCGAAGCCGATGCGGAACTGACGAATGCGCAGATAAGGCAGGAAATTCGCGCTACCGGCGGACCTGATATCCACGACGTCAACGACATCACTGCGTCCGCATACAACGAACTTGCAGCCGGCAAGATCTCCAGGGCAGCGGCCGTCGACCGTGTGGCCGATGACCTCTTCCGTCACCCCGGAGGCTGGGCGCGATACGGGAATGATCTCGCCGAACATTGGCGCGAAAACGGATACCAAGCCCCGGATAGGAACTCCGGGACCGGATCGATCGGCATCGGCAGCAACCCACCCGAACCGAGAGGTCCCGCAAGAAACCAGGAGACCACCGACGGCGGAGGGTCGGCTCCTGGCCTGGAAGGTGTCGGCTGATAACAGCCGATGTCATCCCGAACGGTCGGCCGGCGGGAAGTACAAGGGGTCTCCTCCGCCACGTGTATCCGGGCCGCGGCGGCCCGCAGGTCAAGCATCAGATCGGCGATCCGTGAAGTTCCGGCGCCTCGAACACCAGAGCAGCATCCACCCGCGCGAAGGCGTATGCCGGTCCTTCTAGATTTCGAGGGTCATCGGAAAATGGCGTGACGCCGAGGTTGCCGGTCGACTCCTGGGGCACACGCCCGTGAGCACTGGTCGAGCAGTGCAGACCTCGAGACTGCCCTCACGAACTGGGCACAGAACGTCAACTGCCGCACCGCGCACCAGACGCCTGCGATCGCCGCGTTGCTCTACCTTGCCACCGCGCCGAGGGATCGGTTCGCGACGAGGGGTGGCCCGACGAGGAGGCTCTACCCGGAGCCGGCAGCAAAGCCTGCCCTACGCTGCACGTAAGGCTCGACCGCCAGCCGAGACACCACACCGGTCGCCGCATCGCATGACCTCCGCCGGGATATGATCCCGCCGGCAGCTTACCGGGCTGTTCTTCTCCGGCCAGGGCAACGTACCGCGAACCCACCGGAGTAGATTGCCTCCGTGGCCGGAATATGCGACAGCGCGCAGCGGGGCAGTCACCGGTGCCGATAGATGTAAGCGTGGCGACCGGACTGGTAATTTCGGAGCAGGAATTCCGCTGGAACGAAACCGATGCGCGGCGCTACCGGCACGCGGTCGGTCAGTCCGACCGGCACACCGGGCTGTTGCCCACCTTCGCCATGACCGCGCCCGGCGCCTTCGGCGTCGCATCCCCGGATTTCTATCATCGCGAGCCGCCGGAGATCCGATTCCCCGGAATTCGGCTCGACGTATCCACCCTGTTGCAGCAGGCACAGGAATTGTGGGTGCACGCCCCGATACCGGAGTCCGGCAGCGCGCGGTGCCGGAGCCGCGTGCTGGATATCGAGGATCGCGGTACCGCGGCCGTGCTGGTGCAGCGCACCGAACTTGTGCGCGGCGACGGGGCGGCGCTGGTGTCCGGGATCTCCCGGATCTACGCGCGCGGCGCGGGCACGGCCGCCGCGCCCGCGGCCCGGTCGGCGGTCCCAGGGGCCCCGGCCCGGTCGGCGGACGCGGAAATCGTCGTGCGCACCGACCGTGAGCAGGCCGTGTGGTATCAGCGGTGTGGGAAGAACAACTCGCTGCACGACAATGTGCACACGGATGCGGATTTCGCGCGTGCGGCGGGTCTGGAAGGGCCGATCATGCAGGGAGTCTGCACCTACGGGATCGTTTGTGCGGGCCTGGTCGAGACCTTACTGGACGCCGATACCGCGCGGGTGCGGGGTTTCACCGGTCGGTTCACCGGAGTCGTGTTCCCCGGGGACTCACTGCGCACCCGGATCTGGGCGGGCGACGGCGAATACCACTACCGCACCACCGTGCCCGATCGCGGGGACAGATCCGTACTGATCGGTGTCCTGTATACCGAATGAGCGGCTCACCGTCACCCGGAGACCAGGAACGCGGCGATCTCGTGCGCTACGGCCTCGGCGTTCTCGATATGCAGATGGTGACCACCCGGTAGGGTGACCCGGCGCAGTTTCGGGACGGTATCGATCCGCGCCGGATAGTAGGGCTCCACCAGCGCGGTTCGTTCGGCTGCCACCAGCAGCGCCGGTGCGGTGATCTCCCGGAGGTAGGCGAGCACCTGCTCCTCGGTGAGGGTAGGGGTGATACCGCGGTTGAGCCGGATATCGTGGCGCCAGGAAAACCCACCCGGCACCGGGACCAGATCACGCTCCACCAGCAATTCTGCGGTGTCGAGCAGGATATCGGCCAGTTGGACCCGGGTTTTCACCGCGTGCATCCGACTGCTGTACACCGGATGCCGGTCGCCGCGCAGATAGGTGTCGAGGTATCGAGCGATCCCGGCGACCGCGCGGTCCGGTTCAGCGGACAGCGGTCCGATGGAGTCGATGAGCACCAGTCGATCGATTTTGTCCGGGTGCAGGCCGGCGACGAGTGAGGATACGGCGCCGCCGAGCGAATGCCCGATCAGGCAGAATCGGTCCCAGCCCTGGGTGTGTGCCAATTCCAGGATACAGGCCGCGTAGTCGAGGTAGTCGCAGACGATCGACGGGAGCGGGTCGGACAGCCCGTGCCCGGGGAGGTCGACGGCGATCAGGTCGGCATCGGGCAGGTGTTCGGCCAGTGGATCGAAACCGGCGCAGTTGTCGAGGATGCCGTGCACGCACAGCACAGGTAGCCCGGTGCCGTCCCGGCGGCGCCGTCCGCGTACGGTGATACCGGCCTTCGGCAGCGGGAAGGCGACCTCGTCCATGGTGCTCACCGGTGCTCGAGCCGTTCCAGCACCAGGTCCGACAATTGCAGCACACTCGGTCCTTTCATCAGTTCCATGATCGTGACCTTGGTCGCGAGCTCCCGTTCCAGCCAGGCGCTGATCTCGACCGCGAGCAGCGAGTCCAGGTAGTCCATCAGCGGCATGTTCTCGTCGAGGGTGTCGAGCGGGATGCCGAGAACCGCCGCGAGCCGGGTTTTGAGTGCGGCGCTGAGCAGTTCGGCGCGCTCTCCCACATCGCAGCCGTCGAGTTGCTGTCGCAGCGAGCCACTGGTCGCCACCGAGGCCGATCCGGTGGCCCGTGCGGCCAGGTGCCGGTAGCGAGGATGACTCTCCGGCGTGATGCCGTGATGACCGAAGAACTGCGGCCAATCCATCGGCAGTACCCCGACCTGGGCAGCGGTACCGGCCCACAGGGTGGTCAGCGCTCGATACGCGGCGGCGGCGGTGAATCCGCGCATCCCGGTCGCCGCCACGAAACGGCCGATGTCCTCGTGTCGCGCCACATATCCGGTGTCGGAGATCGCTCCCCAGTTCACCGAGAGTGCGACCTGCCCGCGCGCCCGCCGGGTGTGGGCGAGCTGGTCCAGGTAGGCATTGGCGACCGCGTAGTTACCCTGGCCCCGGTTGCCCACCATCGACGTCGCCGACGAGAACAGGACGAAGGCCTCCAAAGGCAGATCCGCGGTGAGTTCGTCGAGATGCCGGGCGCCGAAGGCTTTGGCTGCCAGCACGGTACGCACGCGTCCGGCATCGAGATCGGCCAGTAGCGCGTCGTCGAGCACCATGGCGCAGTGCAGCACGCCGCGCAGCGGTGGCGATCCGGCCGCGATCCGGTCCAGCACCGCGGCCACAGCGGTACGCGAGGAGATATCCGCCGCTTCGACGGTGACCCGGACGCCCTGTTCGCGCAGCCTTTCCACCCGGGCCGCCTGGTCGTCGCCGGTGATTCCGGAGCGGCCGAGCAGGACCAGGCTGCGCACTCCGGACTCCGCCAGCGCCTCCGCCATCGCCAGACCGAACCCGCCGAGACCACCGGTCACCAGCCAGGTCCCCTCGAAAGCGGGTGTCCGTGGTGGCCGGACCACCGCGACCTGTCGTTCGTCCATCGCGAGGACCACCTTGCCCACATGCCGGGCGGCGGCCAGATGCCGGAACGCCGCCTCGGTCTGCGCGGGATGGAAGACCCGGTAGGGCAGCGGCTTCAGTTCACCGACCTCGAAACGCCGCATCAGTTCCCGGAAAACCCTGTGGGTCGCCTGCGGCCGGTCGATCAACAGTTGCCGCAGATCGAAGGCGAAGTAGGTGAGATTGCGCAGGAACGGACGCAATCCCATCCTGCGGTCCTCCAACAGGTCGCGTTTGCCGAGTTCGACGAAGCGGCCGTAGGGGGCCAGGCAGGCCAGGCTGCGCGCCGCGCCCTCACCGGCGAGGGAGTTCAGAACCACATCGACGCCCGCACCGGCGGTAACGGCCCGGATCCGGTCGGCGAAATCCAGGGACCGCGAATCGAATACCTCCTCCACGCCGAGCGCGCGCAACAGATCACGTTTGGCGGGACTGCCCGCGGTCGCGTATACCTCCGCACCCGCGGCCCGGGCGATCTGTACCGCGGCCAGGCCGGTGCCGCCGGTGCCCGCGTGGACGAGGACCCGCTCCCCCGCGCGCACCCGGGCCAGTTCGTGCAGGGCGTACCAGGCGGTGAGGAACACGATGGGAACCGATCCGGCCGCGTCGAAACCGAGAGCCTCCGGTTTCGGGACGGTATGCGCGGCGGATACGGTCAGATGGGAACCGAGCGCCCCCTGCGCCGGGCTGACCGCGACCACCGCGTCGCCGACCCGCACTCCGTCCACTCCGCTGCCGACCCGGGTGACCACGCCCGCGCATTCGGCGCCGAAGCGCGTTCCGGCGGCGGATTCCAGCGGCGGGATCCGGCCGAGCGCGTTCATCACATCGAGGAAGTTGAGACCCGCTGCCACGACCTCGATCTCGACCTCGCCGGCCGCGGGCGCGATGCGGTCGAACTGGTGGTAACGCAGCGAGTCCAGCGCCCCGGGCGCCCCCGCGGTCAGCACGTAGCCGCAGTCCGCCGGCACGGTCGCACCGTGGGCGAGATCGGCACGCGGAGAATGCGATACCAGACGACGGACGAACCGTTCACCACCGCGGATCAGCACTTCCCGTTCCCGGCCGTCGGCCGCGAGCTCGGCCAGGACCGCGTCGAGATCGTCGGGTCCGGGTTCGACGTCCAGATCCAGCGCGGTGAAACTCAGTCTCGACAGTTCGACCGTGATCACCGCCGCCAGACCCCATACTGCGGCACCGGCGGTGCCGGTATCCGGGCTCCGGAAGGCATGCGCTCCCCGGGTCACGCCGACCACGCGCGGCCAGGTATCCCGATCGTCACGGCACACCCGGCGCAGCAGCTCGATAACGGCGAGAGTGCGGTCGGTGAGTTCGTCCTCGAACGTACCCGCCCCGGCCCCGCGCAGATCGATGATCGCCGCGGGAGCGACTTCGTCGATATCGATATCGCCCGGTTCGCGCACGACCACGGCACGGCCCCCGTGCCGGGGCAATTCGGCGGCAAGTCGTTCCCCCAGCGGATCACCGTCGGAGAGGACGAGCCAGGTCTCCGGCGGCAGCGCGAGCGTCGGGCGGGCCGGGACGAGGCGCTCCGCAGCGGTGCGGGCCACGATCATCGACTGCGATCCGGCGCCGGGGTGGGCCGGATCACCCACTGCGATCACCTCGTCGAATTCCAGTGACCGGAGCAGCTCCTCCCATCCCGAGGCGGGCAACAGCGGCGTCTGCGGGCGCAACCGCTGATCCCGGAACGACCACCAGCCTTCGGTGAGCCCGAAGGTCAGGTCCAGCCACGGATTCCCCGGAGTCGCCTCCAGCAGCATGAGCATGCCGCCGGGGGTGAGCATGTCCTGAAGGTAGAGCAGCGTCTTCTTGGCGTCGGCGGTCGCGTGCACCACATCGGAGGCGACCACGAGATCGAAGGTCGCGGGCTCGATTCCCTGGGCGGCGGGATCGTGTTCGATGTCCAGGACCCGGTAGTCGACGAATTCGTACTCGGTGAAACGGTCGCGGGCCGAGGCGAGGAACGCCGGGGAGAGATCGGTGAAGACGTATTCGGATCGATCGGCGGGCAGGGCGGGCAGCAGACTCGCGGTGAGTCCGCCGGTGCCGCCACCGACCTCGAGCACCCGGATCGTGCGCCGCGGGTCGGCCGAGTCGGCCAATCGGCGCAGCACCTCGCCGCCCAGCACGTTGTAGAACCGCGCGATCGGTGAGTTCTGGTAGATCGCCTCGAGGTCCACCAGAGTTCCGTCGGCGAAGAGCAATTCGACGGGATCCACGGCACCGGTCATCACATCGTGCAGGCGCGGGCCGGTCCGGCGCAGCAGCAGCAATTCCCAAGCGCAGGAGGGATACTCGGCAAACAGTGCCGCCCACCGGGTATCCGCGTCGTCGGCCACCTCACCGACGCGGTGGAACATCTCACCGCTTTCCCGCAGCATGCCGTGCTCGACGAGCAACCTCAGCAATCCGGCGAGGGCCCGGCGATACTTCGGGAGCAAGCCGGGAACATCGGCCACGGTGAACCCGTCCGCCGGTCCGAACGCGTCCAGGCAGCGGGCCACATAGATCGCGCACAACCGGGCGACATCGCGCTGATATCCGTTCGCGTAGGTGGTGCTGTCCAATCGCCGGGACAGCAGTCGCGTCAGCGGGTCGATCTCCGCGGTGAGCGCACCGGGTCGCGCGGTGAACGCGCTGTGCCCAGGTGCGGTCACCGGGCCTGTGGGCTCCCATTCGAGGGTATAGAGATGCTGGTCCGGGTCGGCCGGTCCGGATTCGGTGCGGGTGCGCACCGCTTTACCGGTCAGCGAGGTGTATTCCGCGATCACCGCACCCGCGTCGTCGAGCAGGTAGATATCGACCAGCAGGCTGTCGTCGTTCTTCCGCGGCCGGGTATAGCACCAGACCGGCAGGTCGACCCGGTCGTACACGCGGACCCGCTCGATCCCGGTGGGCAGATAGCTGATCGGCAGCAACAGGCCCGGACGCTGCGGCACCGGATGCAGGATAGCGCTCTGGAAGCAGGCGTCGAGGACCGCGGGATGCAACAGGTAGCCGTCGCGGCGTCGGCGCAGCACCCGCGGCACCTGGATCCGGGCGAGCGCCTCACCTGCGCCGAGATCGAGCCGATCGATCCCGCAGAACGCGGGCCCGTAGGCGTAGCCGCTCTGCGCGAAACGCCCGTATACATCGATGGCCTTCACGGTGGTGGTACACCGATCCCGGATCGCGGTGAGGTCGAATACCTCGGTGCTCCGAGCACCGGCATCCAGCACATGGAAACGTCCACGGGCGTTGCGCAACCAGGTGTCGCCGCGCACCGAACGCTGATGGAATTCGAAGGTGCCATCGTCGAGATCCAGTTCGAGTCGGCTGACCTGGGCTTCGTCCGACAGTACGCAGGCGCGCTCGAATTCGACGAACTCCAGTGCGCAGGTCTGCCCTGTCGCCTCGGCCGCCGCGGCGAGGGCCGCCTCGATATAAGCCGCGCCGGGAACGATGACCGAACCGAACACATCGTGTTCCCGCACCCAGGACAGCCGATGATCGTCCCAGCTGATCTCCCAGGTGGGCCGGGCGCCGTCGACCGGCTTCAGCATGGGGTGATGCTGGCCGCCGGCCCGGTGACGCCGGGACGCCTCGCTCTCGTTCCAGAACGATTGCCGGATCCACGGATTCTTCGGCACCTCGAGCACCGGGGCCCCCGCGGGATGGTGCCGCCGCCAGTCCACCGCGCAGCCGCCGGTGTAGAGCCGGGCGAACGTGTCGGGGAAGACCGCCCAGTCGTCCCTCGTACGCATGAGTGACGGCATGATGGTGGCCTCGGCGGATATCTCGGTGACCGAGTTGGCCAGGACCGGGTGCGGACTCAGTTCGATGAAGGTGTCGTAGCCGTCGGACAGCATCGCCCGGATCGCCGGTTCGAAGAGGACAGGTCGGCGGAAGTTGCGCCACCAGTATTCGGTTCCGAGTTCGGAACCGTCGATCCGGGCGCCGGTGAGGGTCGAGTACAGCGGGATACCGGTGGCCGAATGCTCGATCTCACCCAGCGCCTCGAGCAGTTCGTCGCGCAGCGGATCCATATCCCGGCTGTGGCAGGCACAGTTCACCCGCAGCAGCCGGGCGAAGACACCGCGGTCGGCGAGTTCGGCGGCCAGCGCCTCGAGCACCGGGCGCCGTCCGGACAGCGTGCTGGCTTTCGGGCTGTTCAGCGCGGATACCCAGACCTCGTCGGGATACCGTGCGGCGAGTTCGCCGGCCTGCGCCTCGGAGACTGCGACGAACATCATGGCGCCGGTCGGATCGGCTTCCTCCTGGATTCGGGCCCGGTGACAGATCACCTTCAGCGCCTCGGACAGGCTCAGCGCGCCCGATACGTGCGCGGCGGCGATCTCCCCCATACTGTGCCCTACCACCGCGTCCGGCTCGATCCCCCAGGACCGCCAGAGTCCGGCCAGGGCCACCTGGAGCGCAAACATGGTCGGTTGCAGGTAGCGGGTCTCCCCGATCCGCGACGATTCCTCGTCGGCGGTGAGCGCCTCGTGGATGGACCAGTCGATGTACTGCCGGGCGACCCGGTCGCATTCGAGAATCTTGTCCCGGTAGACCGGCGAGGTACGCAGCAGCGTCCGCCCCATCGCATACCACTGCGGGCCCTGCCCGTTGAAGACGAACGCGACCTTCCCGCCGCCGCGGCGGACCTGGCCGGTGACCACCTCGTCCGCGCGCAGCCGCGCCGCCGCTTCCGCCGCGTCGACGGCGACGACCGCGCGGCGGAACTCGTGGTGGCCACGCCGCAGCGCGGTGGCCGCGCTGTAGGAGCGCAGATCCGCGCCCGGTCGGTCGAGGGCAGCGGCGTGCCGCTCACTCAGCAGATCGAGCGCCGCCGCGCTGCGAGCGCTGAAGGCGAGCACAGCCGGTGGTGGTCCGGGTTCGAGTTCGGGTTCGGTGTCGACCGGCGCTTCGATCTCCGTGATCATCTCGCCCAGTACGACATTGGCGTTCGTACCGCCGAAGCCGAAGGAGTTCACGCTGGCGTAGGCCACGGAATGTCCGATGGGCCACGCCTGTCCCGTATCGGCCACCGCGATCGGCAGCGTCTCGAAATCGATATCCGGGTTGCCCTCGCGATAGTGCAGACTCGCGGGCACGCGCCGATTCCGCACGCACAGCACGGCCTTGATCAGTCCGGCGATACCCGCGGCCGCCTCCAGGTGACCGATATTCGTTTTGATGGAGCCGATCAGGGCGGCACGGCCCCGCTCCCGGCCGTCGCCCAGGACCCGGCCGAGCGCGTTTGCCTCGATGGGGTCACCGACCGGTGTCCCGGTGCCGTGCGCCTCGATGTAACCGATTTCTGCCGGCGCGACACCCGCCGCCGCCAGCGCGGCCCGGAAGTTGGCTTCCTGGGATTCGCCACTGGGCACCGTTATGCCCTGGGTGCGGCCGTCCTGATTGACCGCGCTGCCGTGAATCAGCGCGTAGATCCGGTCCCCGTCGGCGCGGGCGGCGCGCAGCGGCTTCAGCAAAACGAGCCCGGCTCCCTCACCGCGCACATAGCCATTGGCCGACGCGTCGAACGCCCGGGAGCGGCCGTCCGGCGAGAGCATCGCGGCCTGGCTCAGCGCGATGCCGAACTGGGGCGTCAGCATGAGGTTCACTCCCCCGGCCAGGGCCAGTTCGCTTTCGCCGCGGCGCAGGCTCTCCACCGCCAGATGCACCGCCACCAGCGACGACGAGCACGCCGTATCGATGGTCATACTCGGTCCGCGCAGGTCGAAGGTGTAGGAGAGACGATTGGAGACGATGCTCATGAAGGTGCCGGTCGCCGAATGCGGCCCGAGGCCCTCCACCTCACCCGGTGCCGCTTGCAACGCACCATAGTCCTGACTGCACGCGCCGACGAACACACCGGTCCGGGTGCCCGCGCATGACCCGGGCACCACTCCGGCGTCTTCGAAGGTCTCCCAGGCGACCTCCAGCAACTGCCGTTGCTGCGGATCCATCTGTTCGGCGATACGCCCCGAGATACCGAAGAATGCCGCGTCGAAGGTGTCGACCTCGTCGAGGTAGCCGCCCCGGCGCGCGCTGATCCGGCCCGGCTGCTGTGGTTTCGGTGAATAGAACCGATCGACGTCCCAGCGGCTCTCCGGAGTGGGAGTGATCGCGTCGATGCCCCGGTCGAGCAGTTCCCACAGGTCTCCGGGGCCGGTGACGCCGCCGGGGAACCGGCATCCGATACCGATGACGGCGACCGGCTCGCTGTCGCTGTAGTTCATTGCTGCTCCAAATATTTGAAGGCGGCGAGGATCTGCGCCGTGGTGTACACATCCTGGGTCGCCCGGAACGAGCTGTAGCTCTCGGTCTCCGGGTACGGGTAGCGGCCGCCGAACCAGGACCCGTCGTCGCGGCGCCGGTCCAGCAGCCAGTCCACCGCGCGGCGTACGGGCGGTTCACCGATATCCATCCCGGTGTGGGCGAGTGTCATCAGCGCGAGTGCGGTCTGTAGTTCGGGAGCAGAGGGCTCACCCCGGAATCCGGCGACCTCGGAGAACCAGCTCCCGTCCGGTCGCTGCTGTTCCAGCGCGAAATCGCGCGCGCGGGCCGCAGCAGCATAGTTGCCGAATTGCACGAGGGCGGCAACCGCGGGGCGCATGAGGTAGTAGTGCGTGCAGTAGTAATACCAGTTTATCCCGAAATGTCCCGCGTCATCCTGCTTGCCGGCGAGGAAGTCGAGGGCTTCGTCGAGATGGTTCGGATCGACCCCCGCTTCGTCCAGCGCGCACAGGGCAAATCCGGTGACCGACGGCTCCAATTGAAATGCTCTGGGGATATGACTGTGCACTTCTGCCCACGGTCCTCCGGTAAGCTGTCTGCTCCGCAGGAATTCGGCTTTCCGCTCCGCTTCCCCGGCGAATCCGAGAAGCGCGAGCGACGCGATGTACTCACTGCTGGTCTCGGTACAGTACTCGGCGGCCCCGATCTCGGCAGCGCCCCAGCTGAGCATGCCGGTCGGCTTCTCCCGACTCGCGAGGAACGCGAGCACCCGGTTGGTCACGGCGTCGAAGTCGGCAGGTAATTTGCTCTGCCACAGCGCCATCGCCTTCAGTGCGTTGACCGAATCCCACTCCTGGAAGACCGGGACGGAGGGGTCTTCGGCGATCGACCCGTCCGGCTGCTGGGCCCTGCGGAAGTACTCGCAGGCATCGATCACCACACGATCGACGGACAGCGAACGTTTCTCGAAATGATCGGAAAGCACGGCCGATTATCCCGGAGTGTTCTTCGGTAAATTACAGCAGCCAGAAGCATTCCGATTGTTCACATTTCACTCCGCGTACCACTGGGGACCTTCGACCGGCGAACGGGCGCCGACACCCGGCGAAGCTAACACAACGCAATTTTTCGCGCTATCACCACAAATGGGAAGTACGGAACTTGCGCAAACACGCGGAGACCGGCCCAGGATAGCTCTTATGCACACCGGGCGTTCCTCCTTCGACCTGCATTGTGGTCGGGCTCCGCGGCTTTCGAGCTACCGTTTGCGGCGCCGCAATCGATGCGGTACTTTCCCGCCTGCCGGAGGGTGCTGTTCCGGTGGATTTGGAGTCACGAAATGAATCGTGGAAATCTCACGCCGCTTCGCTGGGTCGATGTCACAACACTGGGCGATCTACTCGACAAACGGGCCCACGAACACCCCGAACGCTCCGCTCTCGTCTTCCCGGACATCGAAGTGAGCTACGCCCAGTTGTCGGCCCGCGCCGACCTGCTCGCACGCGGATTGCTCGCCCTCGGCATCGCGCAGGGCGATACGGTCGGCATCCTCCTGCCCAACTGCCCCGACTCCATCGCCGCGCTGTTCGCGGTGACCCGCATCGGCGCCCTGCCGGTCCCGGTCAACAGCCGGTTCAAGGAACACGAACTGGCTCAGGTGGTGAACCACTCGCGTATGCGTCTGCTGTTCGTCCACTCCGAGACACCGGTGCCCGAAACCGTCCGGCAACAGGCCGGGCGGCTGCGCGGGGTGGTCCAACTGGGCTCGGGTGCGCCACTGCCGGAGGTACGCGCCGAACACGAGTTCCTCCGAGCAGCGACGGCGGTCGATCCCGACGCTGTGCGTGAGCGCAGCCGCTACGTCCGCGTCCGCGATACCGCGATGGTCATGTACACCTCCGGCACCTCGGCCAGCCCGAAAGGCGCCATGATCAGCCACGAGGCGTTGATCCGGTTCGCCACAGGTGCCGCGCACTCCCGCCTCGAACTCGGCGCGGACGACCGCGTCTGGACCCCGCTGCCCCTATTCCACATCGGGGCGGTCGCCTTCGCCATCGCGAGCATCTACGCAGGCTGCACCTACTGTCATGTCGGCTTCTTCCGGCCCGACACCTCGCTGGAACAGCTCGAGGCCCAACGCGCCACCGTCGCCCTACCCGGATTCGAGACCGTCTGGCTGCCGGTGCTGAACCATCCCGATTTCGCGACTCGGGATCTGTCCGCGCTGCGCCTGGTGATGACAGTCGGCGTCCCCGAACGCGTCCGCGATATGGCGAACCGCCTGCCGCACGCGGTCCAGGTCTCCTGTTTCGGGATGACCGAGGCGTCATCGTTCCTCTCGCTGAGCGAGCAGACCGATACCCAAGAGCAGCGGATCACCACCGGCGGCCGGCCGCTGCCCGGGATGGAATGCCGCGTGGTCGATCCCGAGACCGGACTGGATCTGACTCCCGGCGCCGAAGGTGAACTGCTCTTCCGCGGGACCAATTGTTTCGACGGCTATTTGCATGACCCGGAGCTCACCGCGCGATGCTTCGACGAGCAGGGCTGGTTCCACACCGGCGACGTCGCGGTCATGGACGACGACGGCCGGGTCACGTTCGTGAGCCGGCTCAAGGACATGCTGAAGGTGGGCGGCGAGAACGTTTCCGCGGTCGAAGTGGAGGATTTCCTGCTCCGCCATCCCGCGGTCCACATCGTGCAGGTGGTCGCGGCTCCGGACGCCTACTATGTCGAGGTCCCGGCGGCCTTCATCGAGCTCGTACCGGGCGCGGACGTGACCGAACAGGAGATCATCGATCACTGCCTCGGCGCCATCGCGACCTATCGCACACCGCGCTACGTCCGTTTCGTCGACGAATGGCCGATGTCGGGCACCAAGATCAAGAAATATGTGCTGCGGGAACGTATCCGCGAGGAACTGCGGGAACGCGGGATCGATCGCGCCCCGAAACTACACGCACCGCAGGACGCCCGATGAGCGGCGATCTGCGCACCATCACCCGCCTGTACCGGAACTCGTTGCGCCTGCGCACTTCCACCGCCCTCGGTGACCCGGTCGCCGCGATTCTCGGCTTGCCCCGGGGCGCGGACGGCCATACCCACTACGAGCGGATCCGGGACCGGGGCGAGCTGGTCCGCGGGCGCAGCGGATTGTGCATGTCGGCCTCGTACGCCGTCTGCAACGAAGTGCTGCGGGACAACCGGTTCCGGGTGGCGCCCACGTCGGCGGTCCGGCTGGGCCTGCGTCCGCTCCCCGGCCAGCGGACCGATTTCCTGGTACACCCGCTCGACGATTCGCTGGCCTCGGCCAATCCACCCGAGCACACCCGGCTCCGGAGGCTCGTCGCCCCGCTCTTCGGCGCGGCGCAGATGCGCGCCCGCCGCGACTTCGTCGAGGAGCTCGTCGAGCGGCAACTGGATACCCTCGACAGCACCGAACCGGTAGACCTGATCGACGCCTTCGCACTGCGGATCCCGAGTCTGGTGATCGCCGAACTACTGGGTCTCCCGGCCGCCGATCACGACCATTTCGCCCGCTGGGGAATCGAATTCGGTGCGACGGTCGACGGAGCGCGCGGTATCCGCGAACGGCAGCGCACCCGGGTCCTGCTGGCCGAACTCACCGACTATTTCGCGGCGGCCGTCGCGGCCCGCCGAGCCGACCCCGGCCCAGACCTGATCACCGCGCTCACCGCTGCGGTCGACGAGGGCGCCATGACCGAAGCGGGCCTGGTCTCCACCTGCCAGGCACTGCTCATCGGCGGTTTCGTCACCACCGCCAATATCATCGGTAATGCGATGGTCGCGCTCTCGGAGAATCCCGATCAGCACGAGATGTTTGCCGCCGACCCCGGTCTGGCCGGTGCCGTGGTCGAGGAGACACTTCGGTGGGAGGCGCCCGCCCAATACAGCGTCCGGGTGGTGGGCGAACCACTCGACCTGGCCGGCCGGGAGTTGACCAAGGGCACTCCGGTGGTCGCACTGCTGGCCGCCGCCAACCGGGACCCGGCGGTGTTCACCGAGCCGAGCCGGTTCGATATCACTCGGCCGAACGCCCGCGAGCATCTGTCGTTCGCGGCCGGTGCCCACTACTGCCTGGGGGCGGGTCTGGCCCGGATGGAAGGGGAGATCGCGTTGCGCGGTCTGTTCCGCCGCTTCCCCGGCGTCCATGCCGTGGACCGGCCCGTGTACTGCCCGTCCCGCGTTATCCGTGGCCCCCGGCACCTGCTGGTTCGCACCCGAGATCGAACACACACATCGCCCCGTTGACGGAGCCTCCCGATCATGCAGCGGCCCGGGTCCCGGGATCGCGCGTGGCCCGTTGCCGAGCCGACAGCCCGATTCCGGACCGCCGCGCGCTCTTGTCCCTAGAGAGGGTCCTCAAAGCCGGTGTGGTCGAGGTGCCAGTGTGATTTGATGTGGGGTCGTGGCGCGTCCGAAAGTTTGATGCGGGTTTTCCAGGGTCCGGCGTGTTCGGGTCTATTTTTCGGATTTGGTGGCACGGGCGGCTGCTGCATGGGCAGGAGGGTGCAGGTCGGTCGTGGGTGCTGGATTCCGATCCGGTGGTTGGACTGGAGGGGTTAGTTTTCGGAATCGCCCTGGTGGACAGCCGAATTCGCTCTTGAACGCGTGGGCGAACGCGAATTCGGATGCATAGCCGGCGTGTCGGGCGATGATCGAGATCGGGGTGTCGGTGTCGCGCAGAGCCCGAGCGGCGAGGGTCATGCGCCACCAGGTGAGGTAGGCGATGGGCGGTCGGCCGATCAATGTGGTGAATCGGCGGGCGAAGCTGGCTCGCGACAGTCCGGCGTGATCGGCGAGTTCAGCGATGGTCCAGCCGTGTCCGGGCGAGCCGTGGATCACCGAGAGCGCGGTCGCGACGGCTGGGTCGCGGAGCGCGGCGGACCACCCGGCGTCAGCGCCGCTGTCGGCGTACTGGTCGAGCCAGCTGCGCAGGATATGTAGCAGCAGGGCGTCCAGCAGCGTGCGCAGCATGGCATCACGCCCGGGGCGATTGCCAATGAGTTCATCGTCAAGGAGATCCACGATTGTTCCCGCTGGGGTGTGGCGCGTTGTCGGGGCGGGGAGGTGAATGACCTCGGGAAGATCGGCGAGCATCGGGTGTGACCGGCTTCGATCGAGCAGGTAGGCGCCACACAGCAGAACGGTTTCCGGCCGGGGTTCGGGTGCGGGGGCCACCGACTCAGCCTGTCCGGGGTTCACTCCGCGCAGCGTCGTCGTGGCTGCGCGGAGTGGTGTGGCCGGGTCGTCGGCGAGGGCGTGGGTGCGACCGCCGGGGAGGAAGACGATGTCACCTGGTCGCAGCATGATCGGGTCGCCGGTGGGTGATAGAAACCAGCACGTCCCGGCCAGCACGACATGGAATCCGGCGGCGTCGACCGCGGGCAACTGCCAACCGAACGGTGCGCGATGAGTGACTCGTGCCGAATGTGGCTCGCCGACACGCATCGCCGTGACCACGTCCGACAGGGGATCCATCCAGCAAGACTATCAACTTCTCATGTGATCGAGACGAATTCGTATAGATGGAAGATCTTGACGCATTGAACGTCTTATGTGATCGGTTTTAGGTTCGATGTGCTGCGTAGTCGCGCAGTCTGGCACGAATCAGGAGTCGATATGGTCATCGCTGTCTATGGCGCCAACGGCTATCAGGCCAAGCTCATCCTCGCCGAGTTGTCCCGATATGAAGCGGAGGTCCGGCTCATCGGCCGCGACCAGCGGCGGCTCGACGACGCGGCGGTTCAGGTCGGCATCCCCGATGCCGACCGCCGGGTGGCCGGTGCCGACGACCACGCCGCGTTGGTCGCGGCCTTGACCGGTAGCAATGCAGTCATCAATTGCGCGGGGCCGTTTACCGTGTCCGGGGCGGCGGTGGTCGCCGCAGCGATCGATGCCCGCGTCCATTATGTCGACACCGCAGGCGAGCAGTCGTATGTGAAAAGCATCTTCGACACCTTCGCCGGAGACGCCGAGCGTGCGGGCGTGACGGTGGTGCCGGCGACCAATGACGGCTGCTTGCCGGGGGATCTGCTCGCCCACCTTGTCGCCGAGCAGACCGGGCCGCTGGCCGAGATCACGGTCAGCCACCTCATCACCGGCGGTGGTGGTCCCTCGCGGGGATCGTTGCGTTCGGCGTTGGCGACCATCGACGCGATGACCGCAGGCGGGCTGACCTATCACGACGGGTTGTGGCGCACCGGGGTCGCGGCACGGCACGAGGCGATCGTGCTGCCCGACGGGGCGTCCGTGGCGATGGCAGCGCTGCCGCTGTGCGAGGTCGTCACCATTCCCCGCCATGTTCGGGTCGACCATGTCGAAAGCCTGGTCGAGGCCACTCTGAAGGCCCGGCTCGCGACACCGGTCACCGCAGAGCTGATCGAGAGTCTTCCCGAAGGCCCGACTGACCGCGACCGCGCCGGCCAGCATTTCACCTATCTTCTCGACGCGACCGACCACAACGGCCTCCAGACCCGAGGCGCGATCCGCGGGACAGACACCTATGGCACCACCGCTGTCGTCGCGGTCGAAGCAGCCCGGCGACTCGCAACAGGCAATGCTGCCGCCGGAGTGCTCAGCCCAGCACAGGCATTCGACCCCGCCGATTTCCTCGCGACCTTGTCCGAACACGGGCTCGGGTGGACGATCCAGACGACCTCGACGGTGGGGTGACGACGGTGGGTGACACAGATTGTCGCATGTTCAGCGGGACCTGAACTTCCGTCGGCGGCGAGAGCTAGGCAGCGTCTCGAAGTCTTTGATGGGGTGGCACCGCGTAGCGGTGCCACCCCCACACCAAGTTAGGTGGTAACAGCTGCCCCCGCTGGCC